>NZ_JBHTIB010000012.1:0-1208515 GCF_042676825.1 Mariniflexile aquimaris | reverse complement strand
TTCCCTTTGTTTACAAGTAGCGAGAGGGGGGCACGATCCCCCGACCTCCGGGTTATGAATTTAGAGGGACGTACATCATTTAAGCGTAAACACCTTTAAAATCAATTAATTAAGGCTTTATAAATATTGTATGATGTTAAATGATGGCGTTTGATATCATATAATGTTTTAGCTATGTTTTAGCAGAGCTTTAATTTCAAGAATTGTAAATTTATTTAAAACCGAACACTTATGTCTTCAGTATCCCCTTTTTTGATAAAAAGAGCGAATTCTAAAAATCTGTATCCTATAGCCATTAGGATTATTAAGGATAGAAAACCTTCGTATATTTATTTGGGGCAAGCAATAAAAATGAATCAATGGGATTCTAAAAATGGTCGTGTCAAGAATTCTCATCCAGATCATTTAGAAATCAATCAGCTTATTATCACCAAATTATCCAAAGCAAATAAAAGTCTTTTAAATGCTGAAATAAAAGACGAATATCTATCATCAAAAAAGATAAAGAAACGAATGGTTTCAAATAATGAAGGTGATTTTTTTACAGTAGCAAAAGTCTATTTAAAAAACATCGAAGAGCGAAAAAAATTTCACCAATTAGATATTGAAACTAAGCGTATAAAAGTCTTTAAAGAATTTCTTAAAAAAGATAAACTTCTTTTCAGTGAAATTAATATAGAATTGCTTAAAATGTTTGAAAACTTTCTTCTTAGCAAACGCAATCTCTCAACGCGCACTGTAGTAAATTATATGATTGGCATTAGAACCATTTTTAATTTAGCAATAACAAACTCCACTGCGGATGTTAAGCTATATCCCTTTGGAAAAGGCAAATACCAGATAAAATTTCCAGAAACCAAAAAGATAGGTTTAAACAGTGATGAGATAACCAAATTAGAAAATATCAAAGATTTAACGAAAGCTCAAGATTATGCCTTATCTGCTTGGTTGTTAAGCTTTTATTTTGCGGGTATTAGAGTTAGTGATGTACTACAATTGAAATGGAAAGATTTCATGGATAATCGCTTATATTATCGCATGAACAAAAACAATAAATTGGTTTCATTAAAAGTGCCAGATAAGGTTTTAAAGATTTTAGATAAACTAGAAAGACATGAAGATTCTGTGTTTTTGTTTAAGGAACTGGAAGGCGTAGATGCTAACGACAATAGATTGATTAGAACCAGAATAAAAACAGCCACCAGGAATTTTAATAGAAGGTTAGAGCTAGTTGCCGAAAAGGCTGGAATAGACAAAAAAATGAGCATGCATATCGCTCGACATAGCTTTGGAAATATTTCTGGAGACAAAATACCCATCCAGATGTTACAAAAATTATACAGACACTCGTCGGTTACAACCACGATACTTTATCAATCAAATTTCCTTCAAAGTGATACAGATGAAGCCCTTGATAAGGTTATTAATTTTTAGGATTGCCTAAGGCAAAGGTTGATAAAATGAGTTTAGCAGGTGTTGGCAATGCAGCTGCTGGAGCTGCTGTTGTAGAAGTTGTAAAAACAGTCTTCACCACACAAGACAACAAACCAGCCACCAAAAAAGATTTACAAGAACTAAAAACACTTATTACAGGGCGCTACTTGCCGGTAAATAAAGCTGGTAAGGATGAATATGGTCGCTCTCCATGTTATGATATTGAAACTGGGAATGTGGTATTTTTGTAAAATTAAGTTATAATATGAGTAGTGATAAATAGTGATTTATTATAGCTTTAATTTTGAAATGAGATATAAATTGTTTTAGAGTATTGAAATTAAATAGTTGTTAATTAGTAGTGTTATACTATATGTTCCGCAAATTCATGCCATTTTATATAGTTTATTTAATAATAAATAAATTGCGACTTCTAAAATTATAAATAAAATATTACAGTATTAGTATATAAACGTTGTTGCCTCGGCACTTTATCGATTTTACTAAAATTTAGTGGTTTCGTTTTAAAATTAGTTTAAATTTGTGTAATCGATTACAATATAATGTATCTGTGATTTGATTTTGTAACTGTATAGTTTCTAACAAAATAAAATAACACTTAAATAAAAACATGAAAAAATCACTACTTACTTTATTCTTCTTGATGATCACTTTTTTTAATTGGTCACAATCTGTCAATATTACAGAATTTGGGGGTTGGTTTGAAACAGCTTATGTAAAATGGGAGCCTGTTTCTGGAGTAGAAAGTTATAATGTTTATTATACAGGGGAAGGGATTACAAATCAAAACATTGATAATCCACTTATTCGAAGTTATGGTTCTTATTTTAGAGCTGACTTATTAGGTTTAAAACCTGGCAACTACACTATCACTGTAAAAGCTGTTATTGGCGCAGTCGAAGAAACAATAGGAACAACTACCGCTTCTATTACGGTATTAGCACACGATCGAAATGGATTTGCTTTTGCAAATGGTCGTGTTCCTGGAGCCTATAAATTAGATGGCACACCTAAAGCAGGAGCTGTCATTCTTTATATTACAGAAGAAACAAAAAATACCATATCTCTGGTGGTTACCGGAGCCAATGCGAATCCGTGTGTAGGCCTACAAACTATATTGGATGGTTATAAGAAAGGAAATGATACGCGTCCATTAATTGTTCGATTAATTGGGCAAATTACAGATCCAAGTTATTTGTTGAGTGGTGATGTTGTAATAGAAAATAAGAATAATGCGTCTAGTTACATCACTTTTGAAGGTGTTGGTGAAGATGCTGTAGCTGATGGATGGGGTATTCGTGTTAAAAATGCGACGAATATTGAAATTCGTAATTTAGGTACAATGAACTGTAATAGTAGTGAAGGTGATAATATTGGGTTGCAACAAAACAACGATTACATATGGGTGCATAATGTTGATTTCTTTTATGGCGATGCTGGTTCTGATGCCGACCAAATAAAAGGTGATGGAGCACTTGATTGTAAAAAATCTAAGTTTGTAACCTTCTCATATAATCATTTTTGGGATTCAGGAAAAAGTAATCTATTAGGGTTAAGCGAAAGTGGTGATACAGATTTATATATTACATACCATCATAACTGGTATGATCACTCCGATTCTCGCCACCCTCGAGTGCGTTATTATTCTGCACATATTTACAATAATTATTTCGACGGTGTGGCAAAATATGGTTCAGGATCCACAAATGGCTCATCACTTTTTGTGGAAGGGAACTATTTTCGGAACAGCAAAAATCCTATGATGATTTCTATGCAGGGAACTGATGTTTGGAGCGAATCAAAACAATTAAACGACCCAAATAACCAAGGCACTTTTTCTGGTGAAGATGGAGGTATTATAAAAGCATTTAATAATACGTTTGATGCCGATAATGGTACAAACTCCATGCGCTTTGTTGCGTACGGTGATTCAACTTTTGATAAACCAGGAAATAATGGCTCTTTGGTAGATTTTGATGCCTATGTTGTAATGAATAGAACCGATGTAGTACCCAGTTCTGTAAAATCGTTTAAAGGAGTCAACATATATAATAATTTTGACACCGATGCTTCTAAAACGGCCACAGATTACATTAGAAGTTTAGTTCCTGATTCACCAACAGATGCTAAAGCAAAAGTTATTCAATATGCGGGGAGAATGAACGGGGGTGATTTTAATTGGACCTTTGTACCAGCAGATGATGCATCGTATGCAGTCAATACGCCTTTAAAAGCAGCTCTTGTTAATTACGAAACACAATTAGCTTATATACAAGGTGAAGCTGTGCCAAGTACCCATTCACTTATCGTAACAACTAGCAATGCGAGTCAAGAAGTGATTGAAGGTAATGCAATGGAATCAATAGTTTTTACCTGGGGTGGCGACGCTACGGATGTAAGTGTAAGTGGATTGCCAGCATCTGGCCTAAGTTATGTGAAAGATACAGCCGGAAAAACAATCACCATTACAGGTACTCCAACAGAAACTTTTTCTTATTCCGTAACTACAGTTGGATCTATTGGCACATCTATTTCAGAATCTGGAACCATTACGGTAATTCCACCTGGTAGTACTACAGGGGAGGAGGTTCATAATTTCACAGTGTCAGAAAAAGTCAGCTCATTTTACAGCATTTCAGGAAATATGAATTCTACGAATGGTTCTGTAACTTATGACGGTTTGACTTTAACAAGACGGTTGAAAATAGAAACGGCTACATCAATAACATATACAACCACGGTAGTTTCTAACTTAACTTTAGTATTTGATTCTTCATTTACTGGTAAAATTAAATTCGATAACGTAGATTATACTGCCACGGGAGGCATTGTTACTATATCGGATATTCCTGCAGGTTCACATTCAATAACAAAAAATAATACAGCAAACCTATTCTATATAAAAACGGTGTATAATACATTGGGTTTAAAGGATAACAAAGCTGTTAAATTAAAACTGTATCCCAATCCGGTTGCTAGTAGTTTTGAAATAGCATCACTTGCTAATATTGAACAAATTCAAATTTACAACATGATGGGGGTTTTGGTGAAAAGTATTCGGAATACAAAAACGGTAGATATTAGTAATTTATGTAGCGGAAGTTATTTAGTGAGTGTACAAACCAATCAAGGAGTGCATAAACAAATTATCATTAAAAAATAATAAGACTCTTTAAAATTAAATTAGTCAAAATTAAAAAGGGTTCGGTTTTTAATTAAATCGAACCCTTTTTTATAAAATGAATTCACGTTAAAAACGTCATTTAATATATTTAACCAAACTAGGTGCTTGTTTTTTTAATTCAAGAACAGCAAGTTTAGCGACCTCTGTGGCGCCTAATTTTGATAAATGTGTATCATCATGTTTTCCATCTTTGTAATATGGGTTTTCGCCTGGTTCAAAATGTAGATGTAATTTTTTTGAACCCTCGACACCATATAATTCCTCGAGTTGTTCTGTTTGGTATTGCAAATCAATAAAAGGAACTTTGTATTCATATGCAACCAATCGCATTTCCATTGGGTATGCACCATGGCTATCAATTAGAACACCTGTTTCATTAAAATTACGTCTTGCAATAGACGATATTAGGATAGGCGTTGCTCCTTTTTCGCGTGTTTCTAAAACAAATTTTATTAAATTAATCCTGTAACTGGTATGTGGATTGGTATAGCGTTTTGGGTCATTTATTTTTTGATCATTATGACCAAATTGTATAAATACATAATCACCTTTTTTTAAAGTTTTTAATATAGAGTCCCATAGTGCTTCAGCGATAAAACTTTTAGTGCTTCTACCGTTTACAGCTCTGTTGTCTATTTTTAAAGTGTTTTTAAAAAATTCTGGTAAAACTTGTCCCCAACCATGTTCTGGATTAGTCTCAGGATTTTTTTTATTTGCCATGGTAGAATCACCGATCATATAAATAGTTGGTCGTTGAGCTATACAATTTAGGCTCAAAACTAATATGGGTAGTAAAAGCAATATTTTCGATTTCATTAGAGTATGTATTTGCATTAAACAAAATTTATGACCATTTATTTACTTTAGGGATCAAATCTGTTAGTTCGGAAATTTTAACTGATTTGCCAGAATCAATACTTTTACGTGCCGCAATTCCAATTAAAACAGCTAAAGATCCGTCTCTAACGTTAGCTGCATGGTTTAATGTAGGTTTTAAATTTTTGTCCCTAAAAATGGCATCGAACATTAATTTATCGCCGCCCCAATGTCCAGATCTAAGGTAAGGAAACATTATTTTTTTATAATTTTCAAAATTACGTTGGGTAACAATTTCATGAAATTTCACTTCTTTTTTAGTATGTGATGTGTTATCCATTTCTTTTTCGTGGAGCTCCGCTTGATTTTCTGGATTTTCTTCAAGCCATGGAATACCTTCATGTGTTTCTAATCGACCCTCTTTCCCATTAAAGGCAAAACGGAATCCTTCAAATGGAGAGTAGGTTGTTAATGAATATGTAACCTCGACATTATTGGCATATTTAACTAAAACCGACATTTTATCAAAAATATCAATTTCTTCACGCCATAAGCAATTATCTCTTATGTAGCCATCATATTTTTCATTTGCTGCATATAGGTTCATATAATGCTCATTTTTAGTCATATCGTAATAAAAATCACATTCCTTAGTATGTGAGCAGGATCTGCAATTATCTCCTCTAAAAGCATTGTTTTTGCCATATTTTTCCAGAGCGCCATTAGCATAAACTTCAATCGGATCCGATCCAATCATCCAATTTAATAAATCGAAATGGTGAGCAGATTTATGTAAAAGCAAGGTTCCAGATTGAGATCTTAAACCGTGCCAGCGCCTAAAATAATCGGCACCATGAAATGTATTTAAATACCAGTTTAAATCTACCGAAATTAAATCGCCAATTTCTTTAGAATCAATAATTTCTTTAAGTTTTGTGAAAATTTTACCATAGCGGTAATTAAAGGCCATAATTAATTTTCCTTTCGATTTTCGTTGCGCATCAATTATCAATTGGCATTTTTCTTCATCTGTTGTCATTGGTTTTTCTGTAACAACATCAATATTCCTATTTAAACCTTTAATTATAAATTCATGGTGTGTTGCATCAACAGTTGTTACCATTAGTAAGTCGATTTCTAAGGCGTCCAACATCTTATCAAAATCTGTAAATGTAGGACAATCTACACCAATATATTTTTTTGAAAATGCGACGCGACCAGAATTAATATCGCACAAACCAACAAACTCGATAACATCGCCATAGGTTTCTTTTAAAAATTTTCCAAAGAATGAATTTCCGCGACTTCCAGTTCCCACCAAAGCTACTTTTTTCTTTTTTGTAAGATTGTTTAAAACCGAACTAAAAGCGGGGGAAGCAATCATGGAACCCGTTAAGGCGAGACTAGAATTTTTTACAAATTCTCTACGCGTTAGGTTATTTTTATTTTTTGAATTCATGAGAAATATTTTTATTTAAATTTTATCGATAAAAAATGTTGTTGAAATATTAATGCCATTTTATTTTTGAGTTTCCTGATTGATTTTCAAGTATTCGCTCTATAGTGTATTTTTTAGCTTCAGACTTTTTTAATTGATGAGACCAAGGCACTCTGTTTTTTGGTTTAAAGCCCTCTCCTTTACAGTTGTATTCTGCATAAAACGCACTTGTTTCAGCTTCTTTGTTAGACCAATTGTGCCAACCTTCTGGTTTTATATGGTCTCCCATGTCACATTCTATAAATACCGTTTTGGCATACGTCCGCCATGGTCTTCCTAAATAAACTTCGGTCACGTTGTCGTCGGCAGTTAACTTACAGTTTTTGAATACGTACCCAAAGGCTAGGTTTTTAGGTGTTGATGCAGCTGTAATATAGGAATTTGCTTTACTTCGAATTTCGCACGATTCGAACAAAACAGTGGCTTCACCGAATATAAAATCAGTAGTGCCTTCTATATAACAGTTCCTGAAATACTGTTTAAAATCTTCACCGGCGGTGTAAAGTGTATCCTGATATCCTAAAAGAGCTACGTTTTCAAAATAGCATCTATTGGCATTTACGGATAATGCAATCGCTTGACCAACGAGACCAGAAGTATTTTGTATCGTTAAATTTTTAGCTATAAAATCGTTGCCTTCAACCAATAGAGTTGAGGTATGAAAAGTGCTATTTCTTCCTAAGTCTATTTTATTAAAATAATCATCGAATGAAATAATGGTGTTTTCTTTGCTTTCTCCAATTAATGATATTTTCGTATTCCAAGAATATACATGTACTTTTTCATTATATATACCGTTTTTAATATTGATTATTACGCGTTGATATGGAAACGCTTTTGAAGCATATATGGCATCCTGAATAGTTGTAAAATCGCCACTTCCATCTTTGGCCACCACCATGTTATAATCATCCTTTGGCGCTTTTACTTTTTTTTTTCAGAAAGAGCATTATCATATTTCTCTTTCCATTTAGGGTATTTTTTTAATACTTCTTTTGGTTGGTTTGTATACCACGCATAGCCATTTCTACGTTCTTCGCCTATTTCAGCCAAAGTTGCTTTTTTTATACCATCTCTATCACAGAAAAAAGGCGTATTATCGTCTAAGTTCATGAAACGTGCCCAAAGAGGAGGAGCATCGGCATCTGGCACCATTTTTTTATCTATTACTTTTCCTGCTTCATTGTAAACGCGTTCTTCTTTTAGCCCTGTAATTTTTACTTTTTCAAACCAGTTATAAGCACTATTTATAGCAGTGATAATTTCTTTTGAAGGGTTTTCAATGTCCATTAAAAGTAACACAATTTTAGCCGATTCTTTACCACTTAAAGAAGGTAATTCGTAGGCACGCGCTTTCGCCGGTAATAATGTATTCTCATCGTGTTGTGCGCACCAACTTGTTAAGACACCATTTTGTTTATATTGTGTTTTTATGATGCAATCAATACCTTTATTGAATGCCGTTTTTACACGTTCGATGTTTTCTTCAGAGGGTTTAATTGAAAAGTAATCGGTTTTGTTTTTAATTTCTTTTAGGACATTGAGAATATGTACCATCGAATCGTCGTTGTATGTAATATGGGTGTAATACCCTTTTTTTAGAGGATAAAATTGAGGCCAACCGCCATTTTCATATTGTGCTTCCAAAATATAGTTTAAGCCTGCTAAAAATGCTTTCTTGTATCGTTCATCGGGTACTTGTCTATAAATTTTAGACAGGAATAGTATTTCATTATATGTGGCGCCATTATCGGTGGTGCATCCTTTAGGAGTATCTTTTAAGGCTAATAAGTTCTTTTTTTCTGTATCAGAAAGTGGTTTATGCATTTGAATATTTTTCTCCCAACCACCTATGTTTTTTTGGTAAAGCAATACATTTTCCGCTATGTCCTTTGCTTCTTGCGATGCAAACCAAGAACCTTCTTCTATTTGGGTTATTTTTTCCCAAGATTTGTCAAGAATTTGTGCTTGGATTATTGTTGAAACCAAACAAGTTACAAATAGCGTTAATATATTTCTTTTTAAAAAATTCATGTGTACTTACTTTTTATTTAATTCTGTTCGTATTTTTTAATGACCAAATATTTTAAGTCGGTATCGCCAACATTACTGATACCATGCATGGAATTGGACGGACAGTAAAAACTGGTGTATGCACCTGCAGTTTGGGTTTTCCCATCAAGGTAAAATTCTGCAGTACCTTCTAAAACAAAAAAGAACTCGTCTTCAATGTGTTGGTGTGGGGCATGAGTAGATTTATGTGGAGCCACGACACTCAATTTAAGGGTTCTTCCATCTAAAAAATTTTTATCTGCAAACCAATATTGATAACCCACTTGGGTAGAGATTGATTTATCTAAATTAAAATGATTAACACAATTTTCGATAGTATATGTCTTAATAGAATCATTTGAAATTTCGTTTATTTTTTGAGCATGGGTTGATGACACTAAAATTAATGAAAATATTAAAGACCTTTTTAAGTTTTTCATTTTTAAAATTGGTTTATTTATATTGAAAAGGATACCCGTTGGGATATCCTTTTTTTTTATGTTTTGCAATTAATTTATTAATGTAATAATAATTTAACAGATTTTTGACCTTCGTTCGTTTTAATCGTTGCAATATATAAGCCAGATTTAAAAGTGAAATCTGTCTCATTGTTAGTTTTAAACGATTTAACTAATGCACCTGTAATACTGTAAATTTTTACTTCAGAATTCGTTTTTACATTTGAAACAACAATTCTGTTTCCAATCGCTTGTACATTTGTAGATACTGGTGATATATTTTTGTTTAAGCCGAGTAACGCGCTACTTGTTTCCAGTTTATAAAAATTAACTGCGTTATTGTCAGTAAATACTAATATTGTTCCAGCACCCCCCGTATAATTTGCTTCTAAATATTGGGTGTCGGTATTACCTGGAGAATCAAGACGCATAATTACAGTGCCAGAAGCGTCGGTAACTTCTACTGAACGCGGTGTACCAGTTCCACTAAACCTAAACCATAATTTTATTGAAACAGGACCAGTCACTGAAAATTGCATATATCTGCGGGTAGGTAATCCCGAGCTTACAGAGCTACTTCCTTCAGATTTTAAACGATTTATAGACGTATAACCTCCTCCTGGGCTAGCAGGCCATGTTGAGGCATTGGCTTCTACCGTGGCATAAAGGGATCCTCCTCCAACTAAGGTTAAACCATCTCTAATTTGAGTATCAGTAAATCCAGCTGCTACCGGGAAATTAGTAACATCATTTCCAAAGTCCCAAACCTTATCTTGAGCTTGTAAAGTCGCCGTAAACAGAATTACGGGTAAAATAAGAAAAAGTAATTTTTGTTTCATGTTTTAAAAAGTTTTAGTGTTAGTAATTAAAGTTGGTGTTATCGATTACATAACTTTATGTAATTTAAATGTAATCGATTGTCTAAAATAGAGAATTATTTTTAATTAACATAGACATGTGTTGTTAAACTTATTTAGCACTTTAATTAATTCGTTGAAATACATGTTTAATCGCTGATGCGTAGTAAGTCTTCATTATAAAGTAATCTGTTTCTTCTTAAATAATACAAAATGGTGATAACCATATGGTTATCACCCTAAAGGATTCACTTTTAATGCAGCTATTAATGTGTCAATAATTTGAATGCTTTTTGCCCGTCTGCATCATTAACAGTCACGATATAAAGACCTTTTTCAAAATTAAAATTGGTATCTGTTTTTGTTTTAAATGATTTTATTAACGCTCCCGTGATGTTGTAAATGTCTATTTGAGCCGTTGTTTTTACATTTGAAATATATATTTTCCCGTTGTATGCAGCAATGTTAACTTTAGAAGTGGATTTATGCACATCATTAACTGCTAAACTATTTAATTGTGATATGGGGTCCCAATTATCATTTCCTTTTGTAAAGTTAAAAGTGGTAATGCTTGTTCCGTCATGTGTTAAAGTAGGCGAATTTAAAACAGTAGACCACGAAGCACGATTACCAGAATTATTAACACCTGAAGCATTTTCAATTGTGCCAAACTCGTACATTTTATTTGATTCTCCACCTAATGAACTTGTCCAGCCAACGGGAGAAATTAGAGATAATCCTTCTGAACCGGGATAGGTAGATTCATCAACTGTTGTATTATAAAATACAACTTCACTAGAAGTTGGTGCCCATGGACGTCCAAAATAACCTGGTTTAGAACCATTCACAGAGGCAGTTTCTATTCCTGGGATAGGCGATTTTATATGGCACTCGTACATTAAAAACCCTCTGCCACTGGTTTGCTGTGCCGCGGTAATGTATGCAGCATCGCTACTGCTATCACTCGTGTTAAGTACAAAGTCGGTTTTGTAAAAAACAGCAGTCATACCACCAAAAATATAGTCAACAGCTCCCATCATGGCACCTTTGTAAACAACAACTCTAGAACCTGCTCCGCCATAAAAAGAATCTTGACGACCAATAACACGACAGTTATTTAAAATTACTTTATCTGTATTGTTCGCGATGCCTATAGCGGCTGCTTGAGTTACGTAGCCAGCGGCTCTGTTTTGAACACTTGTATTTCCGTAGTTAGTTGGTCTAACAGGGTCTGAAGCTTTTGGTTGAACTACATCTTGAGACTCTTTAAGTGATATATATTGGTTAAATGAATTTTCAAGAATAATATCTTCGGCTGTAAATCCATTTGCTGCAACAACCACAGTAGCGTTCCAATACGAAGACCCGTTACCCGATCCTTCTTGGTTAACATAAGTAGTATAGCCATTATCTTTGTTTACGGCTAAAACGTCGGCATGCCATTTATTATCAGTTCCCTGACTGAAGAAATTATACTTTTGACCGTAATATGAGGTTATTCTTACTGCATTTGCATCTATGTTAACACCAGCATTTAAAATAGCAATACTTGGTGAAGAAGCCGCATTTTTTAAAGTTACATTAGGACTGCTTATTACTAGCATTTCTTCGTAATTACCTGGATCTATTAAGACCGTTACTCGTTCATTATTTGGACGATTCATGAGCGCAATAGCATTTAAGGCACTATTAATAGTTTGATAATCTTTATCAGTACCAACCGTTATTACGGGTGTAAATGTGACAACTTCTAATACCTTAATAGATACAAAATATGAAGTGCCTGCAGTTGTTATTGTAACAGTCCCATCGGTTGTGCCTGTATATATATATTCAGTTGTAATTTTTGTGCTAGTGCTGTTAGAAGTATTTTGTATCGGCGCACCTCCTTCAATAGAATAATTAGATTGATAGTAATCTGTTATTTGAACTTTATCACCTACTTTAACAGGAATGCTTATTGTAGCTCCAGAAGATGCTAATAAATCGCCACTAGAACCGCGCACATTAACACTTCCTGTAAAAGCGAGACCTTTATAAGCTGTTGCATTCGAAATGTTTCTATCTTTAAATACCCATTCTCTAATAGGAATAAAAGATAAGTCTTTTGTGGTATTGGCTCCTGAAATCGTTAAATTCGAAGTTAATGCTAGTTCTATTGGATAGGTGTCAAGACCAGAATAAGCTAAAGTGTAAACCCCATTACGTAAAGCCACTGCTGTTACATCTGTAAAATTATATGAATAATTAGGTTCGTTTTTGTTCGCAAAGGTTAAATTTAAGGCACTTTTTTGAGTTGCGTCTAGTCCAAATGTATTTATTGTAACATTATATATTGGTTTTAGAGTAAAATCAATATTTGCTGTTTGATTTGCTGTACCAATAGTTAAAGTATTGGTTAAAATTTCAAAATCATTTACGTTATCTGCGGTAATGGTATATTCAACCCCAGCTTCTAAATTAACACTATAAGTGAACGCTGATTTATCAATTGAAATTATTGGAATGTATACTTTATTTTCTGCCGGATCTGGGGTAAAATGCAGTACAAGATTTGTTAAGTCTGATAATCCAGTAATATTACCACTTACAGTATATAAATCAACTTGTATTACTGTAACATCGTGAGTAGTTGATGAATCTGTCACATTTAAACTAAGCCCATTAGATATTACATAGCCATTTGCGCCACCTAAACTGAGGTCGTAGCTGTATTCTGCAGGTAAATTGATGCTATAAGTGCCACTTGATACTACTGTAGAAAACGTTTTACCCGCTTGATTTGTAAAGTTAAGGGTATAGCCATTAGGAATACTTGGGGCTAAAGATTCATCGATAGTACCAGAAATTGTTTTATAGTTGGCTGCTTTTCTATAGACTCTAAAGTAACTTGGTTTTCCTGCTGTATCAAATACACGATATTCTCCAGCTGATTTGGCGACAAATTTTAATATGGTTTCGGCAGCTGGAACTGAGACCACTTCTGTTTGAGCAGCGGGGTTAGGAAAATACTGAAAATTTAATGAACCTCCTGCATCGGTTCTAGTGGCAATAGTTACTTCATCATCTTCATTTAAATTTAAAGTTAAAAATCTACTAGTTGCTCCGTTAGAATTTACATATACTCTTCCTGTATAGGTTGCAGAGCTAGCAATGTTGGTATCATATCTAGTGAGATTTGTGTTTGTTGTTCTAAGACGATCATTTGAACCGGAAACAAATCCTAAGATACCTTCTGTAAATGATGGTAAAACAACCCCTGTTGTGCCAGGAGTTGTGGTGCCATACCAAGCGTTTATTTTAGTTTCTGTGAGCATGTTGTTATAAAGTACATTGTCAAGTTGTTGAGCGCCAAAATCCCAAACATCTGTTTTTGCTATAGCAACCACTAGGTTAGTAACATCTATGGCCGGGGTGTAAGCATTGGAACCGCTAAATGTGAAGTATAAAGTAATGGCGCCACCCGTATATGAAAATTCATAATATCCAGTTTTATCTGCCATACCTGAATGGTTATCTAAATCTACATCTTTTTCGCCTAATTCACTTCCTCCGATAGTCGTTCCACCGGTCATGGTGCCAGCACTATAAACTGAACCGTAGAACCTAATTGTATTCTGGCCTTCGGGAACATCAATTTCTAGAGAATTACCAGATTTGAACACAATGCCATAACCTGAACTATGCCATTGGGTTGTTGAAGCTTGAGTACGCATTTTTCCATCGGGACTCGTAGTGGAGGTAACCGGATCCCATTGTACTCCAGTATTTGTAAATGTAGATTGGTCTTTTAAATTGTAAGAAATGGTTGTTTGTCCTAATGCCGTAAAAACGAATAGCATCAAAGGAATCAAAATAATGACTGTAAGTTTTTTCATTGTTTTAATGTTTAGTTAGTGTCTATTAAAAATTAATATGTAGGTAAACTATGATTTAGGAACATGTTTAAATAGCAGATAATTTTGTTAAAACACAAAATGTAATCGATTACCTAAATTATGATAAAAAAACTAACTATTTATTAATAATTAGTTACGATTTTTTTAGATATTAAAATTTTATTAAAACCAAAATTAGTCTCGCTATACTCTTTAATATTGATGTCTTTACTTCTTTATTATTTTCCAATTGATAGCATGGTCTTTAATTTGTAAATTACACAAATATAATCCTTTAGCTAAACTAGTTAAATCCAGTTCTAATTTCTTACTAGAGGTTATGTCATTTGAATAATTAAAAACGTTTTGACCGCCTATCGCGTATATTTTAATAGTTACAATGCCATTTAATTGGTTTGAAAAATCAATATGTAAAATATCATCTACTATCGTTGGATAATAGGTTACACCAATTTTAATGGCTTTTTCCGCTAAACTTAAATTACCACCGCAACTAGACATTTCGCCGCTAGATGTTACTTGTAAAGTAGCGCCTGCGCCGCAATTATTATCTGGTATATAAGTTGCTACATCGTTAACATCAAGTTTAGTATAGTTATACGTGGGTGGAATAATTGTGCCAACATTTGATGGGATGGCACCTAGACAATTATCAAAGGCTAAACTTATGGAGCCTGTGCCTTCATTTACAGGTGAATAAATATTTGCTACCTTATCAAAATGTGAATTATCAACAAAGCAAGTGGTGCCGTTTGGACCAGCACCTAAACCTAAAGCAGCAGAGCTAGTTATAGTTGTTTCAGGATCAGATCCAGGAATAATCGCTTTGTAATAACAATTTAAAATATGAAGCTCAGAATTTCTTGCTCGGGGCATCCTAGCTTTAACGCCATCAGCCCAATAGCAATTCTGGTAAGTTACACTAAAACGCCCATCGGTATTAGGGAAATTAGTAGAACTGGATCCAATTAGGTTAGAAAATCGATGGTCTGGAGTCCCACCACTAACGTAGCCCGTTGTTGTTGGAGGTTTAAGATAAGTGAATTTACACCAAGATACCGTTATGTTATCACTATTATTTTTAATATCAAAATTACCATCTAACCCATCTTGAAATTCGCAGTGATCTACCCATAAATTTACACAACCTTCAACACCAAGGTTATCACGACCATCAATATCCCAGGCACCAGGTCCTTCAAAAATGAGATTTCTTATGATGACATTGCTCGATCCAGCTTTTAGATTAAGAATACCAGAGCCTGCGGCAGTTTGATTTAGGTTTACAAGTTTAGCACCGGGTAACCCAATGATAGTTTTATTAGTAACTACTTCACTAATTTGTAATTCAGAAGCTGAAAATGTAATAGTGCCAGAAACCAAAATTACTTGAGGAGTCGTTAACTTTATTTTTGCTTTTAAATCCGCATAGGTAGTTACCGTTACGGGGGTTACACTACCGCCACCAGTGGTTGCAACACCATATCCTTCTGGCTGGGTCATATAATAATTTTGACTAACAATAGGATAGGTAGTCATTAAAATGAAACACACAAATAATATATTTTTCATATTGATTTTACATAACTGTCTCATAAAAAAATAGTTCTTTTTGACACAAAGAATACTTGTGTAATCCATTACAAATATAATTTTTATTTTGAATATTTATTATGTTTGGAAGATTAAAATACATTTATTGTTAAAATTTACGCTTAAAAATGACGTTTATGTTGATATTTATTTTAAATAATTTGCTGTGAATGGTTTTTTTTATATATTTGGGCAATCGATTACATTTTGTTGTTGCTTAAAACTGTAATTTTAGTGATTAATGAAGTGTTAGAAGGGATAAATGTAAGGTGATTTATTACAATAATATGAAGATTGAATTTTTGTTCATTTATAAATTGTAATTTAAGATAGAAATAATTTAAAACTAAAAATTACTTAGAAATACTAAACAAAATACTAAACAAAATACTAAACAAAATACTAAACAAAATACTAAACTATATATTAAACAACTAAACAAATTATTTATGACAAACCATTCTCTATTTGAACATTTCTTATCCTATCTGAAATTAGGAGAAAGAACTATGCCTCATATAAATAAGGCTTTTTTGCCTTTTATTATAGGTATACTTTTTATATGTACACATAATGTATATGGGCAAAGTAAAACGATAACTGGTACTGTAACAGATGGTGATTTGGGTGGTCCTTTACCTGGTGCTACAGTACTTGTAAAAGGCACAACAAACGGTGCATCTACAGATTTTGATGGTAGGTATACCCTAAATTCTGTTAATCCTAACGCAACCCTAGTGGTTTCATATATTGGATACATTTCTCAAGAAATTAACTTAGCCGGTAGAACGAATGTCAACATACTTTTAAAACCAGATATGCAAGCATTAGAAGAAGTTATAGTTATTGGATATGGTACCTCTAAAAAATCGGACTTAACGGGTTCGGTTGTTGCAATAGGTGGCGATGATTTAAAAAAACAATCTATTTCGAGCGTTGCTGAAGCATTAACAGGACGTTTAGCCGGAGTGCAAGTTACATCTTCAGAGGGGTCTCCCGACGCTGAGGTCAATATTAGAATACGTGGAGGAGGGTCTTTAACACAAGACAGTTCGCCCTTAATAATTGTTGATGGTTTCCCTGTGAACAGTATGAGTGATGTAACTCCTTCTGATATTGAGAATATTACAGTTTTAAAAGATGCGTCTTCTACTGCTATTTATGGTTCCAGAGGAGCTAACGGTGTAGTTATTATAACTACGAGAAGTGGTAAAGATGGTAAAATATCTGCCAGTTTTAATATGTTTTATGGCGCAAAGAAAATAGCTAATACCATAGATGTGCTTGAACCAGAAGATTTTGTGAAATGGCAATATGAGTATGCATTACTTAGAGACAGATTAGATACTTACGAAAATATTTTTGGTCTTTGGCAAGATGTAGATCAATACAATGGGCTAAAAGGAAACAATTGGCAAAAACAGATTTACGGCCAAATGGGCGAAGTTCAAAGTCGTGATTTAGCAGTTCGTGGTGGTTCAGATAAAATTAATTTTAATTTTAACTATGCTCATTATGATGAAAAAACAATAATGATTGGATCAGATTTCAAAAGAGATAACTTATCACTTTCATTAAAGGGTAAAGCTAATGACAAAGTAGATTTAACATTTACCTTCCGTTATTCAGATACTGAAATAAATGGAGGTGGTGCCAACGAACAAAATGAAATATCATCAGCCGATGCACGTTTGAGACATAGTGTGGGGTATTCACCTATACCGCTACCTGGTTTAACTACAGACAATACAGACGAAGCATTGTCTTCTTATTTAGTTAATCCATTTGTTGCTGTAGATGATAATCAGCGCAAGCAACTAAGAAAAAACTACAACGTACTTGGTAGTTTTGGTTGGGAAATAATTGATAATTTGCAATTTAAGATGGATTTAGGTTTAGACAATCGTAATGATTTAGATTACCGTTTTTACGGGCGCTCTACCTATTATGCCAATAATAGACCGTCGGCAGAGAATCAAGGGTTGCCATCTATTCTTATTAGCGATGAAAAAAGAGAACGTTTTAGAAATGCCAATACATTAAATTACGACTTCAAGAATTTATTTGAAACAAAAGATGTACATAGTTTAAAACTTCTTGTTGGTGAAGAAATGATTATTTCTAAATCAAACGAAATAACTTCTGAAATTCAAGGGCTACCTAAGTTTTTTGATTTTGATACATCGAGAAATTTAACAAGTCAAGGCGTACCACAGTCCGTTGATAATTTTTATAGTCCAGACGATAAATTATTGTCCTTCTTTGGTCGTGTAAACTACGATTATAAAAACCGTTATTTAGTAACTGCAACATATCGTGCCGATGGTTCTAGCAAATTCTTAGGCGATAATCAATGGGGCTATTTTCCATCTGCCGCTGTGGCTTGGAAAATGTCGGAAGAAAATTTCTTAAAAGATGCTTCGTGGATTAATACTCTTAAATTAAGATTAAGTTATGGTGAAGCAGGAAATAATAATATCCCTTCTGGACAAACCGTTCAAAATTTCCAGTCAAGTAATACGACGTACATAAATGGTGTAAGTAATTATTGGGCCGCATCAAAAACTTTAGCAAACCCAGATTTAAAATGGGAAACTACGGTGACACAAAATATTGGTTTGGATTTTGATTTGTTTAAAGGAGTTATAAGTGGATCGGTTGAAGCTTATAAAAATCTTACCAGCGATTTATTAATCAACTTCCCCGTACCTGGAACAGGTTATGATACACAATACAGGAACATGGGAGAAACTCAAAATACGGGTATAGAAGCATCATTAAGTATTGCCGCAATACAAAAAGCTGATTACGGATTAAACTTCTCGTTCAACGTAGGGTTTAATAAAAACAAAGTAAATTCACTTGGTTTATTAGAAGATTTTGGAGCTAATACAAACTGGGCATCTTCACAAATAGGAAATGATTACATTGTAAATGTTGGACAGCCATTAGGTATTATGTATGGTTACAAAAGCGATGGTCGTTACGAAGTGTCAGACTTTGATTTTAACGCACTGACCGGAGCTTATACGCTAAAATCTGGAGTTGCAAACAACAGTGGTATTGTTGGAGTACCTAGACCTGGAAATATGAAATTAAAAGATATAACAGGTGATGGAATAGTGGATGTTAATGACAATACTGTAATAGGTAATGTAAACCCAAAACATTCTGGTGGTATGACTATCAATGCGAACGCTTACGGTTTTGACTTATCAGCTGCTTTTAACTGGAGTGTCGGAAATGATGTTTATAACGCAAATAAAATTGAGTTTACAACCTCTAATAATAATGGGCAATATAGAAATTTAAGCACAATAATGGCCGATGGCAATAGATGGACAAATTTAGATGTTACTACAGGAACCTTAGTAACAGATCCTACTCAGCTAGCAGCACTTAATGAGAACACCACGATGTGGTCACCATATTCTACCAATTTTGTTTTTAGCGATTGGGCAGTGGAAGATGGTTCTTTTTTAAGATTAAATACCCTTACTTTAGGATATTCAACTCCGGAGTCTATCACTTCTAAAATGGGACTTTCTAAATTAAGACTATATGTAACAGCTAATAATGTATTCATTATTACAAACTATTCAGGACTCGATCCAGAGGTTTCTACAAGAAGAAAAACACCTCTAACACCTGGTGTAGATTATTCACCATTCCCAAGAAGTAGATCATTGGTTTTTGGTTTAAACCTTAATTTTTAATTAACCATTATTTAGAATAGAAGATGAAAAAAATATTTATAATAATTTTTGGAATAATAGCTGGTCTTTTCACCTCGTGTCAGGAAGATTTCTTAGAAGCACCAGCAAAATCAACATTAGACGAATCTATAATTTTTTCTAATGCTGGATTAGCTAAAGGCGCTGTAGATGGCATTAAAGAACCATTTGGCCAAACTAACTCTTATAGAGGACGTTTTATACCGTTTTACGGATTTAATACCGATACAGAATGGAACCTTAACTCTGATAAAGAGAACGATGCTCAAGCAGATCTTATGATTTACGATGCTAAACCTAGTAATTCGCAGATGAATACCGAGAATAATGCTTGGTCGCAAATGTATACAGGTATTGAGCGTGCAAATATATGCATAAGAGGATTACGTACTTTTGGAAACCCAGAACCAGGAACGGAACTAGGTCAATTGTTAGGTGAAGCTCTAACACTTAGAGCTATCTATTATGCAGATTTAATGAAAGCCTGGGGCGATGTACCAGCGCGTTTTGAGCCTATCAATTCAGAAACCTTATATCTGGAAAAATCAAGCCGTGATATAATTTATAAACAACTTATTGCAGATTTAGGAGAAGCTTCTACTTTGGTTGCATGGCCTAATGAAACTGCTGCTACTACTACTGTAGAGCGTATTAATAAAGCGTTTGTAAAAGGGTTTAGAGCGCGTTTAGCAATGGTAGCTAGCGGCTATCAGCAATACCCAGATGCAGTTCGTAGAAGTACCGATCCGGAACTTTCTGTATCAGCTATGTACCAATTAGCACTTAATGAATGTAAAGATGTTATTAATAGTGGAAGAGCTAGTTTAGATCCTTCCTTCGAATCTTTTTGGAAAAAATACAATCAAGAAAATGTTACTGCTGGAAGTGAATCGCTCTGGGAAATTCCTTTTGCAGATGGTCGCGGAAGAGTATTGTTTTCATTTGCCGTTCGTCACCGAAGTGTAGATCAGTATACTGGTCAAGCTAGAGGTGGTATTGCAGGACCGCTACCTACTGTATTTTATGACTATGATCAATCAGATTTACGCAGAGACGTAACCTGTGTCCCTTACCAATGGGGTACTGCTACAAGTGGGGTTTCAAAACAAGAATTAATAAGTTCTGATACATGGAATTTTGGTAAGTATCGTTACGAATGGATGAATCGCTTTGTAACTTCAACTAACGATGATGGTGTGAATAAAATATATATGCGTTATGCCGAGGTACTTTTAATTGCTGCTGAAGCTGCTAATGAAATAGAAGGACCTGCCGCCGCCGCACCATATTTAAAAGAACTTCGTAGAAGAGCTTTTGCGCCAGCTAATCACGCCGTAAAAGTAGAAGCTTATGTGGATGCTCTTAGCTCTAAGCAAGCTATGTTCAATGCCATTGTGGATGAACATAAATTCGAATTTACTGGAGAAATGGAGCGTAAACAAGCTCTAATTCGATGGAATTTGCTAAAAACAAATTTAGAACAGGCAAAAGTTAAAATGGCTAATTTTAAAAACCGTACCGGTGAATATGCAGATGTGCCAACGACACTATATTTTAAATATAAAGCGGACAATGAATCTCTTGAAATTTATGGTTTAAATAGAGGAGAAAGCTTAAACCCTGGAGCAGATTACTCAGCCAAAACTTGGAATTCATTAACCGATATTAAAGTAAATTCGCTTTTCAAAACTGGAGTTAATCCTGATAACAGACAATTTTGGCCTATTTGGCAAGTGTTCCTAGATGGAAGTAATGGTAAATTGGTTAACGATTATAACTATTAAGAATTTATAATATTTAAAATAAGTTATTATGATTATGAAATGAGCTGAACCGAAAATTGGGTGTAAACACCAATGAAGATTAGCGAATAGCATAATACCATAAAAAACAAAAAATATCAACATATGAAAACAAAAAATATATTAAAAGTATTATTCATTCTCTGCCTAACATTCGCCATTACTAGTTGTGGTTATGATGAAGAGGTGATTAATGATTTAGATGTGAATAGAGCATTTGCTCCCGTTGCTTTAACGGCTAAAATTAGAAATCAAACCACAGTAGAACTAAATTGGACTGTACGATCCAATGTATCCAAGTATGTGGTTGAATTTAGTGCCGACGATCCAAATTTCGGTACTATATATAAAGCAGTAGATGTTACTCCTAATCAATTACCAATTCAAATTGCTTTAGAAGGAGAAACTGTTTATTCTATAAGAGTTAAAGCAATCAGTGCAATAGGTTTAGAAGATTCTACTTGGGCTGTGGCAACTGCGACAACCTTAACAGAACAACTTATGTTACCTTTTGAACCGGGTGATGTGGCCGCAACTAAAACAACATTTAGATGGGTGGCAAACAGTAATGTTACACAGTTAGTGCTTCAACCAGGAGATATTACTCATGTTATTACGTCACAAGAGAAAACAGAAGGAGTTGCTACTGTTACTGGTTTAACAGGTGAGACTGCTTATACAGCAAAATTGTTAAATGGCGCTAAAATAAGAGGTACAGCATCTTTTACAACGGGTATTGATGTTGGAGACAATACATTGGTATTACCTACTGATGATTTATTTCAAATGATTGCCGATGCGGCACCAGGAGACATTTTGTTATTAGAGCAAGGTGATTACACGGCACAAACAGGTACCATAACTTTAGATAAATCGATTACTATACAAGGATTAAGACGAGATTTTAAACCTCGATTAAGAGTAAGTTTTTCTATTATTTCTGGAGCCACAGATGTAAGTTTAATTGATTTAGATCTTACAGGTAATACACCTCTAGATTTAACAGATGTTGTTAGATATACGGGAGCTGGTAATTATAATTCGCTATTAATAAGTGGTTGCGTTGTACATGATTTTGATCGTTCTTTTATAGCTGGTAATGTTACCGATGCCATTGTGCAAACTATTAAAGTTGAAAATTGTATAGCAACTAACATTTTAACCAATGGTGGCGATTTTATTGATTTTAGAAATTCAGATGTGCTCAATGTAACTGTAAATACGAGTACGTTTAACAATTGTGCTCCAGGTCGTGATTTTTTTAGAATCGATGCGGCGGGCACTTCAAATGGCAACGCAACGGTTAATGTGTTACTAGAAAAATGTACTTTATATGGCGTGTCTAACAGTACTAGTCGAAGAATTTTATATATCCGATTTAATGCAAATGTAATTACCGTTCGTAATAATATCTTTGCAGAAACATTAGGAATACATTCAAATCAAAGTACAACTTCAGCTCCTACGTTTTCAAAAAATAATTATTATAATGCGCCAAGTTTTCTTGATACTACAATTTCTAATAATAAAGTGGATGATTCTGGAACTACATTAAATCCTGGTTTTGTTAATGCAGCTGCAGGTAATTTTACAATTACAAACCAAACCTTAAAAGATGATCAGGTTGGAGATCCACGATGGAGACTTTAACAACCTAAATACCTAGGTTATTAATATTTAAGAGGTATGTAATTTTGCATGCCTCTTTTAATATAACTTAAAGTTGAAATAATTAAAACAAAAAGAATTTTATGAATATGAACGGTCCTTATTTAGTATTTAGTTTAATATGTATGTCTTTATTTACAGTTACTTTTAGTGCTTGCAAATCAAATGAAAAGGTAACTAAAGAAACTTCTGCTTTTGATGAAGCTGACAAAATCATTGCTTCAATAAAAACGCTAGAATTTCCAAATAACACATTTAATATTGTCGACTTCGGAGCTATTTCAGATGGAGAAACTAATAATAGTGACGCCATTAAAAAGGCTATTGAGGCTTGTAGCGAAGCTGGAGGTGGTAAAGTAATTATCCCTTCTGGTAAATTTTTAACGGGCCCAATTCATTTAAAAAGTAATATTAATCTTCATTTAGAAGAAGGTGCAGAAGTGTTATTTTCTACAAATGCGAAAGATTATTTGCCCGTAGTACATACGTCTTATGAAGGTCAGGAATTAATGAATTATTCGCCGTTAATCTATGCCTATAAGCAAAAAAATATTGCAGTTACTGGTAATGGAGTTTTTAATGGTCAAGCTAGTAATGCCAATTGGTGGCCTTGGTGCAGTAAGGAAGAATATGGATATGTAAAAGGCACACCTCAACAGAAAGACGAGCATAATTTACCAAGGTTATGGGCCATGTCTGAAAATAACACGCCGGTTTCTGAACGTGTTTTTGGGGAAGGGTATCAATTAAGACCTTTATTTATACAGCCTTTTGAGTGTGACAATGTATTGATTCAAGGGGTGACGTTTACTAACGCGCCGTTTTGGGTAATACATCCTATAAAATGTAATTATGTTAGGGTAGAAGGAGTGACCGTTAGAAGTCATGGACCAAATAATGATGGTTGTGACCCGGAGTACTCAAAAAATGTACATATAAACAAATGTGTTTTTGATACTGGTGATGATTGTATTGCTATCAAGTCTGGTAGAAATAACGATGGTCGTGTGGTTAACATCCCGAGTGAGAATATAGTTGTCGAAAATTGCGATATGAAAGACGGCCATGGGGGTGTGGTAATGGGTAGTGAAATTTCTGCTGGAGTTAGAAATGTATATGTTAGAAATTGCAAAATGAATAGCCCAGAATTAGACCGAGCTATACGGATAAAAACCAATACTTTAAGAGGCGGTTTTGTAGAGAACGTTTATGTAAAAAACATTCAGGTTGGTCAGGTAAAAGAAGCCGTATTAAGAATTAATATGTACTATGCAATTTACGGACCACAAGAAGGCAATTTTATGCCCTCAGTTAAAAACATACATTTACAAGATATTCAAGTAGAAAACGGTGGTAAATATGGAATACTTATTAAAGGCAGGCCTGAAAGTTTTGTAAAAAATGTAACGTTTACAAATGTTCATATAAAAAATACAGAAACACCCATGTCTGTAGAAAACTCTGAGCCAGTCATATTTAAAAATACCACTATAAACGGAAAGCAATATGAAACCAAATAGAAATTCATGTATACAAGTTACATTTATCATGTCTCTTGTATTTTTTCATTTATTTTCATGTAAATCAAAGCAAGAAGTTAGTTATGAGAAACCCTCCTTAAAAACATATGCAGAACTTTCCATTGCACAAGGTGGAGCGTGGGTTGATGGCTCAAGAGGGCATAAAGAATATAAAGGAGGCACATCTTTTAAAAACATAAAAGCAATTCAAGTTCCAAAAGAACATACGGATCACACTTGGTTTATTCGTTACGAAGGCCCGGGGTGGGAAAACGGTCAAATTGGCTATCGCTTGTATTTAGATTGGAGAAATGCCATCGATATATTTGGCAAAAAAGTAGATTCTTTAGTTTTGCCATATGTTGGTCAAGATGGATTTGATTCATACCATGAACCTTCAGATTGGGGGCAAGATATTTTAAAAGCTGGAAAATCATTGGGAATTGGTGGCTACGGACGTATAGTAGCTGATAGCATAGTGCATTTTCAAAAGGTAAAAAACACCTTTGCCAAAATTGAAAACACGAATGTTAGTTCAACTGTAGAAATTTCGTATACAGGTTGGGAGTCTGGCAATGAGAGTATCGATTTAAACACAAAACTTAGCATTTACTCTCATGATAGATTTACAAAAGCTACTTTAACACCTTCAAAAGAAGTTACAGGAATATGTACTGGTATTGTAAAGTTTAAGGAAATTCCATTAATCAAAAAAGTAGGTTCTAAATGGGCATACATTGCTACTTATGGAAAACAAACTTTAGCAAGTCCACCAGATAATTTAGGAATGGCTCTTTTTTACAAATTGGATGAAGTAGCGGAACAAAAAACGGGGATGCACGACCATTTAGTGATTTTTAAACCATCAATACAACCATTAACATATTACTTTTTGGGTGCTTGGGAACAAGAATTAAATGGAATTAAAACTCAAGAGGCCTTTATTCAAGATTTAGATGCTAAATTAGAAGTCTTAGAAAGCAAGAATATATTAAATTGAAATTATGATGAAAATGAAATATGTCACACTTTTTATGTTGGCAATAAGCGTATGCACGATTGCCTGCAAAAATGCTAAACCAAATCAAAAAGATAACGCTCTAATAGAAAAAATAGTTCCTGAAAACCTAAAATGGTCAGAACGGATGATGCTTTCAGAAATAGAGCGTGTTCCAAAAGCCTCTATGCTCGATTTTGTAGATAAACCTCGTTGGAGTTACACCAACGGATTGGTGTTGTCTGCGTGTATTAAAGTTTACGAGCAAACTAATAATCAAAAATATTACGATTATATCTACGCCTACGCCAACGAATTGATTGATAGTAAGGGCAACATTCTAACATACAAGTTATCAAATCAAAATCTAGACATGATTAAGTCTGGAGATGTGCTCTTGTATTTGTACCCAAAAACAAAAGAAGAACGCTTTTTAAAAGCTATGGAAACCTTGAACAGCCAAATGGAATCGCAGCCCAAAACATCCGATGGCGGATATTGGCACAAACAAATTTATCCATATCAAATGTGGCTAGATGGGTTGTATATGGCGGAACCTTTCCACGCACGTTACGCTAGAGAATATATAAAAGATGCATCGAAAGTTCAAAAAATTTATGACGATGTCGTACTTCAATTCGATTTAATTCAAAAGCATAGTCTCGATAAAAATACCGGATTGTTGTATCATGGTTGGGACGAAAGTAAAGAACAAAAATGGGCAAATAAAGAAACTGGTAACTCTCCACATTTTTGGTCCAGAGCCATGGGTTGGTATGGAATGGCAATGGTAGACGTATTAGATTTTTTACCAGAAGAACACCCAGGTCGTGCAAAAATAATATCGTACCTAAATTCATTTGCTGAAGCTGTAACCAAAGTACAACATGAGTCGGGTTTATGGTATCAAGTTTTAGACCAAGGCAATCGAGAAGGTAATTATCTAGAAGCCTCAGGAACGGCTATGTTTACTTATGCGTTCGCAAAAGGCGTTCGTAAAGGGTATTTACCAGAACACTATTTACAAGTTGCTAATAAAGCGTATACCGGTATTATAGACAATCTAATTTCCATCGAACAGAATGGTGTTGTAAACCTTAATCAAGTTTGTGGGGTTGCGGGCTTAGGCGGAAATCCATACAGAGATGGATCATTTGAATATTATGTGAACGAAATTATTCGTCCTAACGACCCAAAAGGAACCGGACCTTTCATTATGGCAAGTTTAGAATTGAACAAATAAGGTGTAAATTGTTAAAAACGTTTGGCCGTTACCGCAAGGGTCGGGTTTTACGTTGCAAGTCCTCGCTCCCCCGAAACATCGGGGTCACTGTGGGCTTTACACTTCAACCCCTAACGCAAAATCGATAAAATATGAAACTGCATTCATTTTTAATTTTATTTTTATACGGTGCCTGTGTTTTGGCGCAATCCAATAAACCGTATAAATCTGAAGTGTGGGTTGCCGATAAAGGCGATGGCACCTATAAAAACCCAATTCTTTATGCCGATTATTCCGATCCTGATGTGGTAAGGGTTGGCGATGATTATTACATGACAGCATCAAGTTTTAATGCCATACCTGGTTTACCTATTCTACATTCTAAAGATTTAGTTAATTGGAAATTAATTAACCATGCCTTGCCACAGCAAATTCCAAACGAAATTTTTAAAATTCCACAACATGGCAATGGCGTTTGGGCACCAAGTATTCGATATCATAATAATGAGTTTTATATTTATTGGGGCGATCCGGATTTTGGAATTTATATGGTAAAAACAAATAACCCTTTAAGTAAATGGGAAGACCCTATTTTGGTTATGGAAGGTAAAGGACTCATAGATCCATGTCCGCTTTGGGACGCTAATGGAGACGCCTATTTAGTACATGCCTATGCAAGAAGTCGCGCAGGGGTTAATAGTTTGCTAACTGTAAATAAAATGAATCCTGAAGGTACAAAAGTTATAGATTCAGGAATTCACGTGTTTGATGGTCATGAAAATCACAAAACGGTCGAAGGCCCAAAGTTTTACAAACACAACGGGTATTATTACATTTTCGCCCCGGCAGGTGGTGTTGCAACGGGTTGGCAACTGATATTAAGGTCTAAAAACATTTACGGCCCCTATGAAGAAAAAATAGTTTTAGAACAAGGCAGTACTGATGTAAATGGTCCACATCAGGGTGCTTGGGTAGACACAGATTCAGGCGAGCATTGGTTTTATCATTTTCAAGATTTAGAAGCTTATGGGAGAGTGGTTTATTTACAGCCAATGTCTTGGAAAAACGATTGGCCAGTAATGGGAAAAGATGTAGATGGAAATGGTATTGGAGAGCCTGTGTTATCCTATAAAAAACCAAAAATTGGTAAAACATTTCCAAAAGAGACACCTGCAGAAACTGATAATTTTGACAATTTTAAAATTGGTCTGCAATGGCAATGGAACGCTAATTCAAATCTAATATGGCATGCTAAATTACCAGGTAATGATTTTTTAAGATTGTTTTCAATTAAAGTTCCTGAAGATGCTAAGAATCTTTGGACGGTTCCAAACCTATTACTTCAAAAGTTTCCTGCTCCAACCTTCACCGCAACAACAAAAATATCTTTAATTCCTGAAGATGCTAAAAGCGGTAAAACTGCTGGTATAATAATTATGGGAATGGATTATGCAACTTTAAGTATATCACACGACGAAAAAGGATTTTTCATTAATCAAACTGAAGCGATTAACGCCATTAACGGAAGTCCTGAAAAAGTTAATGTGTTAGAACGACTTAAAAGTAATATGGCTTATTTAAAAGTGGAAGTGTCCGCACCAAATGCCATGTGCCAATTTAGTTATTCTGAAAACGGAAAAGACTATAAGAAAATTGGAAAACCTTTTAAAGCACAACCTGGTAAATGGATTGGTGCGAAAGTGGGTATATTTTGCGTTAGCGAACTAGAGGTAATCTCTGGTGGATATGCAGATATCGATTGGTTTAAAATTTCAAATTAAGCATGATTAAGCATGATTATGCGTAAAATAAATACGATTTATAATTTATTGGAAAAGCAGTAAAAAGATAAGTATGAAAGTGTCTAGGATTATTTCAACGAAAATCAGAATTTCAAGAATTATTACCTGTTCATTTATGGTTGTTTTGATAATAAATAATAGTTATTCACAAGAAAGGCAATCCCAATTTAAACCATATACTATAGAGTCAACTTTTCAAAAATTAAAAAATAAATACCAATTTATAAAGCCAATTCAACCTTTAGTTTCTAAAGAAATCAAGTATAAAGAAAATCTGGTTTATAAAAATGAAAACGGAACTAAATTAAGATTAGATGCTTATCTTCCAAAAAGCAAAAATTCTAAAACACATCCGGCAGTATTGTTAATTCATGGAGGGGGTTGGCTTACCGGTAGCAAGGAAAACCAACGCATTATGGCACAACATTTGGC
Organism: Mariniflexile aquimaris; assembly: GCF_042676825.1. NCBI lineage: Bacteria > Pseudomonadati > Bacteroidota > Flavobacteriia > Flavobacteriales > Flavobacteriaceae > Mariniflexile > Mariniflexile aquimaris. The sequence goes on along the minus strand of NZ_JBHTIB010000012.1, from coordinate 1,179,526 downwards.
TAAAAATGGCTATGCTGCTATTGCTGCAAATTATACATTAGGATTGGAAGCCCCTTATCCTGCTGGTGTTATCGATTTAAAAGACGCCATTAGATGGATGCGAAAAAATGCTAATAAGCTTCACATTAATCCAGATAAAATTGCTGTTTTAGGCGCTTCTTCTGGCGCACATCTGGCCACTTTAATAGCAGTTACGCCAAATTCGGAAATTTACAGATTCGACTCAATTATTTCAGATGGGGTTCAAGCTATAGTAAATATAGATGGTATTGTCTCTTTTATTCACCCAGAAGCATCTGAAGAAGGTAAAATGGCAGGTATTTGGCTTAATGGGTCAAAGGATTTAAATTATAAAAACTGGAAAGAGGCGTCACCATTGGAGTATGTAAATGAAAATACACCACCTACATTATTTATAAATAGTGCAGAACCACGTTTTCATGCGGGTAGAGATGATATGGTTGCTATTTTGAATAAGTATAATATTTATAATGAAATACATACTATTACAGACAGTCCTCATGCCTTTTGGTTGTTGGATCCTTGGTTCGAGATAACGCTAGCTTACACGGTAAATTTTTTAAACAACGTATTGAAAGATTAAAATAGAATCATCTATTAGCTTATAATCAGAATAAAATTGGCACGCTTTTAATTACTTTACATAATTTAAATTAATATTTCTAAAAGAAGTATTTTAATTAGAATTATTGAATTGTAATTAGTCTGCTAGTTCTTTGATTGCTGTTACCTTCTAAAACTAATAAATAATTACCTGATGCTAATTTATTTCTGTGTAGTATAATAGAGTTTTTCCCTGCAGGATATGTTTTTTTTGTGGTATTGAAAACGTTTACTCCCATTAAATTATAGATAGAAATGGTTATTGTAGTAGTTGCTTTGGTGTGAAAAACAACATGGGTTTCTGTTGAAAACGGATTAGGGTAATTAAATATAGCTTGTTCGAACATGAAATTATCTATGCCTAATGTTATAGATTCAAAAGCACCTAAATCTGGTGCAATCCCATTATAGGATAATCCAACATCTACACCTTTATCTATTAAATCGCTATCAGGCACTAGTTTCATAAAATCAATATCGGGTAAACTACCGTCAACTTTTCGAGGGCTCGATAATAAATTAATATCTAAACTCACAAAATCAGCGGCATTTGCTATTAAACCATTTTGCCAACTGTTGTTGGTTATGTTTGTAGTTGTTGCAGAAAAACTGTCACTACTAGTTCCAGATAAAGAAATAGAATTTTTTACGGTAAGAGTATTAGCTATATTGCTACTACTAAAACTTATGTTTTTACCATTGCCGTATGCGCCGCAATTATAGAGCTCTACATTCCCACGGTTGCTATTATGGTCGAAGCCATCAAACACATTTCCAACAGCAAGACAATTTTTGTAAATAGCATTATGTTTTAGTAATTTGTCGTCGCTACCACCAGTTTTAAAGCCATTACCGTCGCCACCACCTATAGTGCCATTTTTTAAGTAACCATTTTTAAATGCCCAACAGTTTGTAAAAGTAGTGGTGATGTTATCTGCGCCTCTTATGTAACCATCCCAACCATCATCAAGATTTTGCCATGCACGACAGCCTATAAATTTATTGCCAGTTCCTGCATCTAATTTACATGCAAAACCATCGGCATTTTCTACAGCAGAATCTGCGTTATTAAAAGAGTCACAATTAAGAATGGTATTATTACTACCACCACTGCCAATTTGTAAACCTGAATCTTTACACTCACTAAATGTGCAAAATTCAATTAAATTATTACTGCCTCCAATAAATAAGCCATTATCACCAGCACCAAAAATATCTATACCCTTTATATGCCAGAAGGAGCCAGATAATGTTATTGCACGATTGGATGAATTTTCAGCCATAGACGAAAAATCAAGCTTTGCTCTTCCAGTATTATCTGGATGTGGAAGAATTGAAATAAGGTTAACAGATGTGCCACTTTTTGAAATACTAATTCTAGAGGTAAATACGTAACTTCCTTCTCTTATAAAAATAGTGCCTCCTGCAGTTATCGCAGAAAGTGCGTTTGTTAATTCTTGAGGCGTGCTTACAACAAAGTCTGCAGCCAAGGCATAGTATAAATGTTTATTTGGAGCATCCTTTTTATGTAAAGCGAAAGAGAAAGTGGTGATTAACGTAACTATGAAAACTAAAATTTTATGCATGGTGAAATATTATTTTAAGTCACTAAAGTTAAATTGTATTTTAGTGGAAAATTAAATTCAAAAATATATTTGTAATCGATTGCACGAATTTAATAAAAAAAATGTATATTTAAATAAATTATTATATTTTATTCGATAGAAAGTATACTTTTAAGGAAATAAGGCCAAATCATTGAGTTTGTTTTAAATAAAATATTAAGTTTGCTTTTTAAAAATTTGTCAATTATCTCATGACCAAAAAAACAACCATTTACGATATTGCAGAGAAGCTTGGAATAACAGCTGCTACAGTATCTAGAGCATTAAATGGAAACCCAAAAATAAGTGAGGCTACACGCCAATTAGTCAGTGATACGGCTAAAGAAATGAATTATGAACAAAACAAGCTAGCTCTCGCCTTAAAAAGTGGAAAAAGCTATAATGTTGGCGTGATAGTGCCTCGAATTGATAGTAATTTTTTCGCTTCGGTAATTCGTGGTATTGAAGAGGAACTATATCCTAAAGGATATCATGTTATTATTTGTCAAACTCATGATCAAAAGAGTTTGGAAATAGAAAATATTAATTCCTTGCTAAATGCTCAAGTTGATGGGATATTAATGTCGATTTCAAATTCTGGACCTGAAGAAAACCAAAGTTTTGATCGACTCATTAAGAAAAATGTGCCGTTAATCTTTTTTGATAGAAAAAAAGAAATTGAAGGAGTTAGTTCTGTAACAATTGACGATTTTAAAGGAGGTTACCAAGCAACCCAGCATTTAATTGATCAAGGATGCCGAAGGATAGCACATTTGTCGAATAATAGAAAAATTGAGATTTTTAAAAATCGTTATTTAGGATATAAACAAGCTATAATAGATAATGGATTGGAGTTTGATGAAAGTTTAGTTATAGAAACAACCAGTAGAGTAGCAGAGGGAAGTAAATCTACTAAAGTGTTATTAGATATGGAAACACCGCCAGATGCCATATTTTCATCAAGTGATTTTGTGGCTTTAGGAGCCATTCAAGAAATTAAGTCCCGCGGTTTAAAAATTCCAGAGGATATTTGTGTAGTAGGATTTGCAAATGAGCCTTTTACACGATTTATGGAGCTTTCTATTACATCTGTTGATCAATCACCTGTTGAAATGGGTAGAATTGCAGCACAAGTATTTATGGAAGAAGTTAATAAAAGCAAAAAAATAAAAACGCAAAAACAAGTGGTTTTAACTCCGGAATTGATGATTAGAAAATCGTCATTGAAATCTGAAGTAATTGCCCATTAATATTGCTAACTAAAAAAGTTAGTTACTAAAAACCCCCAAGATTTTTGTCTTGGGGGTTTTATTTGGCTATTAATCCATTCCTTTATAAGGATACACCTCGACGCCAAGGAATAAAGTCGTTTTGATTTAATAATTTTGCTTTCGTTTGAATTTCGCCACTGGCTACTTTAATAATAAATTCAAGCATTTCATCAGCCATTTCTTCAATGGTTTTTTCTCCTCGAATAACAGCACCAGTTTCAATATCTATAATATCAGGCATTTTTTGAGCTAATTCGGTATTAGAAGACACCTTAATTATTGGCGCAATTGGATTTCCAGTAGGGGTTCCTAAACCAGTGGTAAACAATACGACATTGGCTCCAGACCCTACCATGGCGGTAGTACTTTCTACATCATTACCAGGTGTACACAATAAATTCAATCCAGGTTTGCTTATATATTCCCCATAATCTAAAACATCTTCTACAGGTGAGGTCCCACCTTTTCTTGCTGCACCAGCCGATTTCATTGCATCGGTTATTAATCCGTCTTTTATATTTCCTGGGGAAGGATTCATGTCAAAACCTGAACCAGCATCGATAACTGATTTTTCAAAAGCCTTCATAAGTTTTAAAAACTTTTCGCCTTTTTCATCTTCAACACATCTATTTACTAATTCTTGCTCAACACCACATAATTCAGGGAATTCCGAAAGAATGGCGGTTCCTTTTAAAGCTGCTAAAATATCGGAAACCACACCCAAAGTTGGGTTTGCTGAAATTCCGGAAAATCCATCTGATCCGCCACATTCTAAACCAACTCTTAATTTTGATAAAGGTGCTGGTTTACGTTGTACATTATTCGCTTTTTTAATCGCTTCAAATGAGTCTTTAACTATTGCCGATAACATTTCATCAACCGTTCCCATTTGTTGTTGTTCGAAAATAAGCACAGGTTTATTAATATTAGGATTGATAGCCTTTAAAGCGTCTTTAAAAATACTTATTTGAAGGTTTTGACACCCCAAACTTAATACGGTTGCTCCAGCTACATTTGGATTATTAACGTAACCTGCTAGTAGTTTTGCTAAGCTTTCAGAATCTTGTCTTATGCCCCCACAACCTCCAGGGTGCGTGATGAATTTTACATCGATATTCTCGAAAACGTCAGTTGATGAAGGTATAACCTCGGTTTCTTCTTTTCCACTAACAAGCGAGCGCAACAACATTTGATGTGGATTCACCTTTTGCTTTAAAAGTTCCTTTTCGAATACTTCTTTTAAAATTTCAATATTTCTGTTTTCACAAAAGACCAATGGAAAAAACAACCAAACATTTTCTGTTCCTACTTGTCCGTCTTCTCTATGATACCCTAGAAAGGTTTTGTTTTTCCATTTTTCTATATTTGGTGCTTGCCAAGTAAAAGTATCAGTTCGTCCATATACTTTTTCACTCTGATGTTTTACATTTTCGGTAGTTAAAACATCGCCCTTTTTAATGGTACCATTTGCTGTTCCCACCAATACACCATACATAATAATTCTATTTCCAGATTCAAAAGCTTCTAAAGCAATTTTATGTTTAGATTTAGTATCGGAAAGTACTTTTATATCTTGTCCTTCAAAAGATATAACCTCACCTGCTTTTAGGTTTACTAAAGCAACAGCTACGTTATCGGATGGATTTACTTTTATTAGTTTTTTTTGCATTTTAATAATTTCGTTTTAAAACTTCTTACTATAATTTGCGTATCCTTTTTCAATTCCGTGAGTATCGATTTCTGTTAACGCCAAGGCAACTGCTTCAGTAAGATTTTCAACTTTGGTTAAATCTTCTCCCCAGTAATCTTTGATGCTAAGCGCATCTTTAGCTATTTGGGTATAATCATTAGATTTCCAGATTTCGGCAAACCTAGATATAATATCCTCGCTATCTTGTACTGGTAATACTTCGCCATTCCATGTGCCTTTATAAAAACGCAATAAAGCGGCAAATGCAAATGTTAAATTGGTTGGTACTTTATTATGAATTTTTATATATTCTAACAAACTAGGAAGTACTCGTACCGTAAATTTAGAAACGGAATTTAATGCAATACTTGATAAATTATGAATGATGAACGGATTTCTGAAACGGTCGAAAATTTCATCAGCAAAACTATTTAGTTCCGCTCTATCCATTTCTAAGGTATCGATAATTTCATTGAATACCGCTTTGTTGATAAATTCGCCTGTAAACGCATTATCTACAGATTGTTTAACCGTTTTGTTTCCGTAAAGAATAGAAAAAGGTACCATGGCTGTATGAGCGCCATTTAATATACGCACTTTTCTCGTTCTATAAGGTTGCATATCATCAACAATCTTAACATCTAAATTCGTTTTACTGAATGGTAATTTAGCTTTTAAATCGTCGCCATCTTCAATAACCCAAAGTAAAAATGCTTCGGCAGCTACTATTAAATTATCTGAATAATCTAACTGTGCATTGTAAGCATCAATTTCATCTTTTGGATACCCAGGAACAATTCTATCAACTAATGTGCTGTGGAACGAATTGCTTTCCAAAATCCAAGTTTTAAAAGCATCACCTAAATTCCAATCAGAAATATACTTTAATATAATTTCTTTTAAAGTTTCAGAATTATGATTAATAAGTTCGCATGGAATAATTGTTAAGCCCTTACTCGTATCTCCTTTAAAATGCTTAAATCGTTCGTATAACAGCACTGTTAATTTAGCTGGAAATGAACTAGGTGGTTGCATTTCAGGAGTATCTGAACTTACATATGCAATGCCTGCTTCTGTAGTATTAGAAATCATAAATTCTAATGACGCTTCCTTAGCTAGACTTAAATAATCGTTAAAATTTGTATATGGATCAACAGCCTTTACAATATTAGAAATCAACTCAATTTCTTGAATTTCTTTCCCCTTTTTTACACCTTTCATGAATAATGTGTACAAACCATCCTGATCGTTTAGCATATTTACCAAACCTTTGTCGATGGGTTGAATAACAGCTATTCCAGCGTTAAAATCGACCGCTTTATTCAATTCCTGGAACGCATAGCCAATAAAAGCTCTTAAAAAATTACCCTCTCCAAATTGTACTATTTTGATGGGGAGTTTATTTTCCAAGCCAACGTTTTTTCGATTTAATTTTTTTTGTTTATGTTGTGTATTCATCTTGTCTTTTTATTAATTCAATTTATAAACCTTAAACAGTACTTTATTCACTTTTAAGCTTTAAATTTTCATCTAAGGGTGTCATTTTAGGCATTAATAGATGTACGAAACCAAGTATGATTAAATAACAAGAACCAGCAATTAGGAATGCCCAAAAGAAACCTTCTTTTCCAGCTGAATCGAGAGCTTTACCTAAAGCGAAGGATGTTACGATGCCGGCAACAGCTCCAGACATTCCACCTATACCAGTTACAGATGCCACTGCTTTTTTAGGAAACACGTCTGATGCTAATGTAAAAATATTACATGACCATGCCTGATGTCCTGCAGCACCTAGGCCTATTAAGAAAATGGCTAACCACTTATTTTCAGTAATGGCAACAAATGCCACAGGTAATATTATAAGCGCACAACTTAACAAGGTTAATTTTCTGGCTTTGTTTATAGACCATCCTTTTTTAATAAAATATCCAGATATATAACCGCCAAAGATACTTCCAAAATCGGCAAGAATATAAATTACAAAAAATGGAAGTCCTATATTTTTAACATCAACATCAAAGTTTAACGATAAGAATTTTGCGCCCCAAAATAAGTAAAACCACCAAACAGCATCGGTTGTTTTTGCTAAAGCAAAAGCCCATGTTTGTCGTTTAAACAACACCATCTTCCAAGGTAATTTTTCTTCATTTTCGATTTCAGAATCACTAACTATATATTCTAATTCTTCTTTCGATAATTTAGGATGAACTTCTGGTTTTTTATAAATTTTAAACCATAAAAACACCCAAATGGCGCTTAATGCTCCTGTTATTAAAAAAGGGATTTGCCAATTTTTTCCATTTTCATGCACAATCCATCCTACCACAAATGGCGCAAGTATGGCACCGACACTTGTTGCTGCGTTATAGAGTCCTGTAGCAAATGCTCTGTCTTTTTTAGGAAACCATTCTGCAACCGTTTTTTGAGCTGCTGGAAAGTTTCCAGATTCACCCAATCCTAAGCCAAAACGCGCAACAGAAAAGCCCAAAATGCTAAACGATGCTGGCACTACGGCATGTAACATTCCAAAGATACTCCATGTTCCAATGGCTAATGTGTATCCTTTCTTGGTACCTAAACGATCGATAACACCGCCCATAATTAACATACCAATGGCATAGGCTACTTGAAACCAAATAATTATTCCTGCATAATCGCTATTTGTCCACCCAAAAAGTTTTTGAAGTGTTGGTGCTAATACACCGATGATGCTTCTGTCGAAATAGTTAATCGTGGTAGCGAACATTAGAAGGGCTAAAATTCGATAACGATAGTTCCCAATTTTTTTTGTTTCAATCATAACTTGTTGTTTAGTTGGAATTTGTCTAGTTATATTTTCCGGTTAAAATTTGAAATATTCTTTTGCATTATGGTAACTAATGTCAGATACCATTTTGCCTATCCATTCCATTTCGTTTGGCAATTCACCTCTTTTTATTTCATCACCTAGAAGATTACAAAGTACGCGTCTGAAATATTCATGTCTTGGAAAAGACAGAAAGCTACGCGAATCGGTTAGCATCCCTACAAAACAACTAATTAAACCCATGTTTGAAAGGGCATTTAATTGTTTTGTCATACCATCTTTTTGATCTAAAAACCACCATCCTGAGCCGAATTGGACTTTTCCTTTTACGCTACCGTCATTAAAGTTTCCAATCATGGTAGCCATGACCTCATTATCGGCAGGGTTTAAGTTGTAAATAATAGTTTTAGATAATTTATCCTTACTATCTAAGGCATTTAAAAAGGCTGATAGTTTTTGTGCTTGTGGATAATCGCCAATAGAGTCCCATCCTGTATCTGGTCCTAAAACACGGTGCATGCGCGCATTATTATTTCTTAATGCTCCTAAATGGAATTGCTGTACCCACCCATATTCATGATAAGTTTCGCATAAAAATACTAATATCGCACTTTGGAATTTTAGCGCCTCCTCGGTGCTAATTGATTTGTTTTCTCTTTTCTTTTTTAAAATTGCGTTGACTTCACTTTCCGTATAATTCTCGAAATAAATCTGGTCTAAACCATGGTCGCATAGTTTGCATCCATTGGCATTAAAAAAATCGATTCTGTTTTTTAAGGCAGAACATAAATCGCTAAATGTGCCAATAGTTACCCCTGCGACAGTTCCTAAAGTGTCTATATAATTATTATACCCATCATTCGAAATTAAAATAGCTTTATCTGGTCTGAATGCAGTGCTAACTTTAACATCAAAACCGCTTTTGGCCAATTTTTGATGATGCTCTAAAGTATCGGTAGGATCTTCGGTAGTACACACAACCTCTGCATTTACTTTTTTAAGTAGACCTCTGCAACTATACCCATCTGAATTTAGTTTCTCCTGAGTTTGTTCCCAAATGTTTTCTGCAGACTTTTCGTTGAGCAAATCATAAATATCAAAATACCTTGCAAGCTCTAAATGTGTCCAATGGTACAATGGATTACGCATGGTATACGGCACTGTTTTGGCCCAATTTAAAAACTTATCTTTATCAGAACTTTTACCAGTAATAAACGACTCGCTAATTCCTAGAGTACGCATGGCGCGCCATTTATAATGGTCGCCATTTATCCAAACATTGGTAATATTGTTAAATGTAATATCGTCAGCAATTTGCTGAGGAGGCAAGTGATTATGATAATCTATTATAGGTTGATTTTTAGAGTAATTATGATACAACTCTTCAGCGTATTTATTCTCTAGTAAAAAATTGTCGTGTATAAATTTAGTACTCATAATATTTTTTTGTGGAATTAATCTTCGTTTGATGGTTTTCCAATAGTTGCCAATATGCCACCATCAACATAAACAACATGTCCGTTTACAAAATCGCTGGCCTTAGAGCTTAAAAAGATGGCTGCTCCTTGTAAATCTTCGGGGTCTCCCCAACGCCCAGCGGGTGTTCTACTTACAATAAAATCGTTAAAAGGGTGCCCATCTACCCTTATTGGTGCCGTTTGGCTTGTTGCAAAATATCCTGGCCCAATACCATTGGTTTGTATGTTATATTTTGCCCATTCGGTAGCCATACTTCTGGTTAACATTTTTAAACCTCCTTTGGCCGCTGCATAAGCACTTACAGAATCTCTTCCTAATTCACTCATCATGGAGCAAATATTTATGATTTTTCCACCACCACGTTCAATCATGCGTTTTACAACATGTTTTGAAACTATAAACGGACTAACCAAATCGATATCTATAACTTCTTTAAAGTCTGCAACCTCCATTTCTAATAACGGAGAACGCTTAATAATACCCGCATTATTTATTAATATGTCAATATATCCTATTTCCTTCTCAATGGCTGCTATGGCTTCTTTAACTTCAGTTTCATTAACTACGTTAAATTTAGAACCAAAAGCTTTGATACCATCTTTAGCATATTCTGCTACTGCATTGTCAATTTTTTCTTGCGAGGAATTTCCATTAACTACAATGGTGGCTCCTGCCATTCCCAGCCCTTTAGCCATAGCCATTCCCAAACCATGGGTACTACCTGTTACCAGTGCTATTTTACCTGTTAAATCGAATAAGTTAATTGACATATTATTATATTAATAAAATTATTTTAACTCTGTAATTTTAGCAACATCCTTGTCGCCATAATCTAAATTTTCTCCAGCTAGTCAACTGTTATTAATATGTGGTAAAGCGAAAAGACCAAATTCAATTTATCTGAATCGAATAAATTTTCAATTAAGAACTACGCTCTTATTACAGTGATGTTATATTGTTACACATTAGTCGATTTGAATCATATCGCAAGTTATAATTTGAGATATTGAAAAATTAATTTGTAATCGATTGCACAAATTTAGAATAAATTATGATAAATCCAATTATTTCAGGTTTGTTTTTGCGAATACTTTTTTGTTTTATGCTAAAAATGAATAGAAAAATCCAAATTAGTTAAGCTTTTTTAGTACTATTCATAGTATTAGAAGATGTTATTTTTTTTAAATGATTTGTCGTGTCTGAATGTTCAAGTTTGTACTATTTGACTTTTTTTAATTATATTGCATCAAATATTTCAATAATCAGAAAACTAAAAAGTGCATACGTTTTTGCATACGATTTTATAATTTTTAGGGTTTTTGAGCTTAAAATTTGTGCTTAAATTAATTTAAGAGAAGAGCTTATAACACGAAGGTCACTAGTCTGAGTGTAATTATAACCTCAAAGTATTACCGTAATAGAATGAAAGGATTAGCTTCGACTAAACAACTAGTATTATAGTAAATTTAGATAAAATATAAACTTTGAAAGTGAAAATACAAGCGAAAGTTCATATTATTTACATATGAAGGAAACTTTTCAAACTCCAAAGTTAAATACCCATTAGCAATTTAAAATAGCGACGATTTCTATTTTTTTTGTTAGCCGGGGCCAATAGTTGGCAGACTAAAGCAAACCTTAAATTAATTGTACTAAACAGGATTATGCAAAAGCAGCCGATTGTCTGCTAAAAAAAGTATTAAGAATCAGTGTATGTCTATCAAGACTTAACGAGATGTTACAAGAAATACGTAAAAACCGAATATCAGTTTAGCGATTTGAGTGCTTAGGACTAATTTTATTTAGAAATTGTAGTGAATTTTTTATCTAGATTATTAAAAGAATAACAAATTTAATTGGGCTATTTTATAATTTTAAATAAAAGTTATTTGTCTGTTTGTCATCATATTTTTCTTGGTCAAACATATATAGATAACTTCCTTTAGTTGAGGAGCTCATGTCCTTTTCTTTCAATTTTATTAATATATCCATAGAATTTATCTTATTAATAAAATTTCTTTTGTCTAGTTCTTTATCTAAGATTGCTTCATATAATTTTTGAAGTTGTCTCATCGTAAACTTTTCAGGGAGAAGCTCAAATCCAATTGGACTAATCGAGGTGCGTCGGCGTAATCTTCTAATCGCTTTGCCTAGCATTTCATCATGGTCAAAAATTAAATGAGGTGCTTTAGCAAGGCTAAACCATTTAGCTCCATAATTAGCTATTAATTCTTCATTATGTTTTTCAATATTAATAATGGCATAATACGAAGTAGAGATGGTTCGCGCAACGGGATCACGATTAACTTCGCTAAACGAATATAATTGCTCCATATAGATGTTATGCATACCAGTTAATTTAAATAATATGCGAGAGGCAGCATCATTTAATGTTTCATCTTTTTTTAAGAATCCACCCATTAAGGACCATTTGCCCTTTTCAGGTTCAAAATCTCTTTTAATTAAAAGTACTTTTAAATCTTCATTGTCAAATCCAAAAATTATACAATCTACAGCAAGAAAGACTTTGTCCGCAGGATTATAACCTCTATTCATAGTAAATAATTTTAAGCTAATATATAATTTTTAATTAAAAGTAACATAATGATTACATTATAAGTGTGTGTTTGACATTTATTCGTCAAAAAATTTGTTTATGTGGTTTTTTTGTTTTTAATTTACAAATGTAAAACTAACACTTATAATCAAATTAAACTAAATTAGTATGACAACAACTAAACAATTGATTAATAATTACAGATTTTATAAGTCCTTAAAAGGATGGCTAATGGCGTTTGTAATTATATTTTTTTGTGCAAATAATATGTTTGCTCAACAAAAAAAAGTTATTAAAGGGATTGTTACATCTTCAAATGATGGCGTAACTCTTCCGGGTGTAAATATTTTAGTTAAAGGAACAACAAATGGTGTTGTTAGTGACTTTAATGGTAATTATTCAATCACTGCTTCTAACAATGATTTGCTTGTATTTTCCTATCTCGGATTTAAGAGTTTAGAAGTACAAGTTGGTAACCAAACACAAATAAATGTCTCTTTACAAGAAGACGCAACCTCTTTGGATGAAGTGGTAGTTGTTGGTTATGGAACGCAGAAGAAATCTGACTTAACAGGTTCGGTGAGTGTTGTAGACATTGATAATGCAAAAAAAACAGTGACTTACGATGCAGCTAAAATGCTTCAAGGCCAAGTTGCAGGGGTTACGGTACAATCATCAGGCGAACCAGGCGGATTTGTAAATATAAAAATTAGGGGTATAAATTCCTTTAGTAATAATAATCCGTTGTTCGTAATAGACGGAATGATTATAGATAGTCCTTTTGATTTTGCACCAGGCGATATCGAATCCATGCAAGTTCTTAAAGACGCTTCGGCCGCAGCCATTTATGGTGTAAGAGGAGCGAATGGCGTTGTAATTATTACTACAAAAAAAGGAAAAATAGGGAAGTTTGATATTAAATTAAAATCCCTCTATGGTGTTCAAAATGTTGCAAGAAGTTGGTCAGTAACAGATCGAGTTGGATATCAAAACATAACTACTGCAGCCGAGTTAAACGCTGGGTTAAGTATAGCCCCAGGGAATGACCCAGCCAGCGCTTCGTTTATTAGTAATGTTGATACCGATTGGCAAGACGCCGCTTTTAGTACTGGTTTTATTGAAAATCATGCAGTTACATTTAGTGGTGGCGCTGAAAGTTTAGGATATAATATGAACGTAGATTACTTTAAGAATAGTAGCTACATGGATTCACCGCAAGATTACGAAAGAATTTCTACCAATATTAATTTAACTGGGAATAAAGGTAGATTTAGCTATGGGTCTAAAATTGGATATACACAATCCAATAAGGAAATTTTTAATGAATATCTAGCAGGGTCAAGTCCTATTAGCGATTTGTTAGGGGCTATTCCAACCATGCCCGTATATGATGATAATAGATTAGGTGGTTATGGAGGAACAGATAATTTAACTCAAAGAGCAATTTCTATGAACGTAATTGGTTTTAATAATGTAAACCAAAACACAGGAGAAAGAAATCGCTTTATAGGAAATATTTGGGCTGAGTTCGAAATAGTTAAAGGCTTGAAGTATAAAATAGATGCTAGTTTTGATAGACTTGATTGGAAAAACAGAAGATATATCCCAGAAAGTAATTTGGGCTGGTATTATTTAACAACGCCTGAAGAAGCTTCTTTAGATATTGCAACAGGAAGCCAAACTAGAACATTTTTAAACAATTTACTTACTTATGATGTGACTTTGGCTGAGAAGCATAAAATTACGGCGTTAGCTGGTGCTGTTCAAGAAAGAAATGATTATTATAATCATTGGTCGAGGGGTGTAGGGTATCCAGCAGGAACCATTAGTCATTTAGAATACGCCACTGACACTAGTACTGGTGAATATGAAAGTACTGTAACAGGTTTGTCATATTTAAGTAGATTAAATTATTCGTTTGATGATCGTTATTTAATTACTGCAAATTTCAGACAAGATAAAACATCATTATTTAGTGCCATAAATAATAAAGCAAATTTCTACTCATTTTCTGGTGCTTGGAAAATTAGTAACGAAAGTTTCATAAACTTGCCAGAATGGGTAAGCTCTATTAAACTAAGAGGTGGTTATGGTGAATTAGGAAACAATACAATTCCTCCATATTTTTTCGCCACAACTACAAATCAATTTGCAGGATACAATTTTAATAATGCATTGGCACCTGGAACAACTGTTGTAAGTGCATTGGATCCAAACGTGCATTGGGAAAAAACAAAAACCACTAATGTTGCTTTAGAATTAGGTTTATTGGATAACGCGTTGCAATTTACTACCGAGTATTATGTTAAGAAGTCAACTGATTTATTAATAGGTGTGCCACTTCCGTTTTCTACAGGAGCATTTCCTGCTAGCATTACAACAAACGCAGGTGCAGTTCAAAATAAAGGTTTAGAATTTACCGCTTCTTATAGAAATGATAAAGGTGAATTTAAATATGATATTTCTGCAAATTTAGGAACTCTTAAGAATGAAGTATTACAGATAGGAATAAATGGAAACCCAATTTATGGAGCTGCCTCAAAAACAGAAGTGGGTAGGTCTATTGGAGAAATTTTTGCTTACGAAACAGATGGTATTTTTCAAAATGCTGCCGAAGTTGCTGCTTCACCGACACAAGTAGGTGCTGCTCCTGGGGACATTAAGTTTAAAGATATCAATGATGATGGTCAAATAACTGATTTAGATAGAACTTATCAAGGGGTTACTATTCCAAAATACAGTTATGGTTTAAATTTTAATAGTACTTATAAAAACTTTGATATGTCCTTCTTTTTTCAAGGTTCTGGTGGGAATAAAGTATTTAATGGGATGTATAGAAATTTAATGATTATGCAATACGTTAATCATCATACAGATGCATTAAATTATTGGACACCTACTAATACAGATACAAATGTGCCACGACCAATAATAGGAGATCCTAATGCTAATGCAAGAGATTCTGACAGATTTATCGAAAACGGCGATTATATCAAGCTTCAAAATATGGAAATAGGGTATAATATTCCTTTAGGCAATAAAAATGTTATTCAAAATGCTCGAGTTTATGTTAATGGTCAAAATTTGTTTATTATAAGTAAATACAGAGGTTACGATGCGGATTTTAGTTATAATGATGGATTGTTCTCCAGAGGTTACGACGGTGGGTCGTTCCCTAATCCAAGAACATTTTCATTAGGTGTTCAAGTAGATTTTTAAATATTAGATTAACTAATTAAAACGAATTAAAATGAAATATATAAATTTTAAAAACTTATTATTATTTCTTTCGCTATCTGTTGTTTTAACTGCTTGCGTGAAAGAAGATGATTTAATACAAATAGATCCTAATAACGATGCAGTTGATTCTTTTTGGAAAACTGATGTTGATGCACTTGAGGGTGTAAATGCTGCTTACGGTAGTTTATTAACAGATGGGACATATATGAGAAGTACACCTCTGTTATTAGATTTAAAAGGTGATGATTGTAAAAGTAATAGCCCTTGGGGAGCTATGTACGTGGTAGGTAAATTTAATTCAAA
The DNA here is from genome assembly GCF_042676825.1 of Mariniflexile aquimaris. Lineage (NCBI taxonomy): Bacteria > Pseudomonadati > Bacteroidota > Flavobacteriia > Flavobacteriales > Flavobacteriaceae > Mariniflexile > Mariniflexile aquimaris. The sequence goes on along the minus strand of NZ_JBHTIB010000012.1, from coordinate 1,163,952 downwards.
CGTTACCGATGCGGCTATTTATGGTTGGGCTTACGAAACATATTATCAAGGAGTATATCGTGCAAATCAAGTATTAACTAACGTTCCAGATATAGATTTTGAAGATTCTGCACTAAAAAGCAGAATATTAGGGCAGGCATATTTCTTAAGAGGATTATTTTTGTTTCACGCAGTGAATATGTTTAAAAACGTACCTATTCCAACCGAATTGGCGGCTATTTACCCTCAGAAAACAGAAGCGGAAGGATGGGCTCAAGTAATTGAAGATTTTCAATCTGCTGCCGATTTACTTCCAGTTTCTTATACTAATGTTTCAGGATTAGATGCAGGTCAAAAAGGACGCGCAACTAAAGGTGCAGCGTTAGCATATTTAGGCAAATCATATTTGTTTACTAAGGATTTTCCTAATGCCAGAGATACATTTAAAAAGGTTATAGATTTAGGCGTATATTCATTAGTATCAAATTACCGCGATAACTTCACAGATGTGAATGAAAACAATTCGGAATCTGTATTTGAAGTGCAATTTAGTAGAGACGCAGGCGGAGTTGATTTAGGATGGGGTGGTGCTCCTGCTTCTGGTTGGGGTAAAACATCTGCACGAGCTATAACATACGGGCCAAGAGCTTTTGGATGGACTGATGTGCAGCCAACGAGAGCATTGTTTAATGAATTTCAACAAGAATTAACAATTTCTGGTGAAGTAGATCCTCGTTTAGATGCCACTATGTTTTATAACAAACCAGGAGGTATGATGCTGTACGGTCAAGACTTCGCAACGTTTTATGGAGGTAATGCACAAGATTTGAACGACCTTTTTTGTAGAAAATACCAAAATTCTGATGGCGCTTATCCTAATGAATATGATTGGCGTTCTGGAATTAATGAGCGTTTACTAAGATACGCTGATGTATTGTTAATGTATGCTGAATGTTTGAATGAAACAAACGATACTCCTGGTGCATATACCTATATTAAGCCTGTTAGAGATCGTGTTGGTTTACCAAATTTAAGTGTCGTAAAACCAAACATGACAAAAGAGCAAATGAGGGAGCAAATAGGTCATGAAAGATATTTGGAATTCGCCTTGGAAGGACACCGCTTTGACGATATTCGTCGTTGGGGTTGGTTGCAAGACCAAACAAAACTTACTTGGTTAAAATCAAGAGATCCAGAGTTTGATACGTATTCTCCAGGAAGGGAGTTTTTCCCAATACCTCAGTTAGAAATGGATAATAATCCAGGAACCGTACAAAATTCAGGCTACTAAAATGTTTATAATTAAAGTTTGTTAATTGAGTTAATTAGTTTCATATGGCAGGCATAATGCTTGCCATATGTTTTTTAAAATCAATCCTATGAAAAATAAAGCACTATTAAAATTGTCAAATCTAATTGTATTTATTCTAGTCACTTTTTTAAGTAATTCTCAAAATAATGTTACGGTTTTAGAAATAAAAGCAGATAAAGAATCGCCTATTATTAGCAAACATATTTACGGGCATTTTGCAGAGCATTTAGGAAGGTGTATTTATGACGGTATTTATGTTGGTGAAGAAAGCAAAGTCCCTAATACAAATGGCGTAAGAAATGATATTATTCTTGCCTTGAAAGAATTAAAAATACCAAATTTACGCTGGCCAGGTGGTTGTTTTGCGGATACATACCATTGGAAGGATGGAATTGGACCTAAAGAGAACAGACCATCTATGGTAAACAGATGGTGGGGCGGTGTAACTGAAGACAATAGTTTTGGTACACATGATTTTTTAAACCTTTGTGAAGTGTTAGAAACTGAACCGTATTTAGCTGCTAACGTTGGTAGTAGCACCGTGCAAGAATTTACGGAATATATAGAATATGTGAGCCATAAAGGAGGAAGTCCTATGGCAGAACTTAGAAAAGAAAATGGTCGAGATAAACCGTGGAATGTTTCTTTTTGGGGTGTTGGTAATGAAATGTGGGGATGCGGCGGTAATATGACTCCAGAGTATTATGCTAATTTATATAGACAATATGCCACATTTATGACCGATTGGACTAACAGTGATAAAATGTTTAGAATAGCCTCAGGAGCGAATGTTGCAGATTACCATTGGACAGAAGTTTTAATGCGTGATATTCCTAAAAACTTAATTGAAGGAGTTGCTTTGCATTCCTATTCGTTTGTTACATGGGATAAAAAAGGGTCTTCAACTAAGTTTGATGAAGCTCAATATTTTTCAACCATGCAAACAGCACTTAAAATGGAAGAATTAGTTACCAAACATTCGGATATTATGGATAAATATGATCCAAAAAACACAATAGCTCTTATTGTTGATGAATGGGGAGGTTGGTATGATGTTGAAGAGGGAACAAATCCGGGTTTTTTATATCAACAAAACACCATGCGAGATGCCATGATAGCAGGTACTACATTAAATATATTTAATAACCATAGCGCTAGAGTAAAAATGGCAAATTTAGCCCAAACAGTAAACGTGTTGCAGGCAGTAATTTTAACCGAAGGGGAAAAAATGCTATTAACGCCAACATATCATGTTATGAAAATGTACACAGCACATCACGACGCTAAACTATTACCATTAACCTTTGAATCACCATCATATACATTTAATAACGAATCACTTCCTGCAATTTCTGCTTCGGCTTCTATTGATAAAAACGGATTGGTTCATGTTTCTTTGGTAAATATCGATTCAAAAAAAGAAAATAAAGTAGAGATTGACATTACAAAATTAGATGTTAAAAAGTTCTCGGGAACCATTTTGTCGGCTTCAAAATTACAAGATCATAACACTTTTGATAATCCTAATAAAATTAAACCTGCTATTTTTAAAACTTTTGAAAATAAAAAGGGAAAATTGGAAATAACAATTCCACCATTTTCAGTGGTGATGATGGAGGGTAAATAAAGATGAAAAATGCAAAATATTAAAATCGGAACTAAGTTGGCAATCTTGTTGTTGGCGTGTTTTGTAGCTAGTTGTTCAAAAGATGATGGAATTGATCAACCAAAAGCAGGAACTGTTATAAGTAAAGATTGTTCTGGAACTACTCAAATAATTAAATATGCAGATGGAAAGGGTGGCTATACCATTAATAATATTGAAAACTCGGTGGAGTGTGGTTACGTACAACCCGTATCCTTTAATGGACCAACCTATCCAGATAATTATTCTCCAATAGCATCATGGGGAAGTAGGGCTCAATGGAACTTGGCTAATGTCCACGATCCAACAGTTGAAAAAAGCGGCGACTATTATTACATGTATCAAACCGACGCATCTTATGGCAATGCACATGATGGTCATGGACATTTTCATCACAGGCGTTCAAAAGATTTAATAAATTGGGAATATCGCGATTTTTCAATGGCAACAGTTCCTGCTTGGGTTAAGGATTCGTTAAATAATAAACGGGCGAAAATGAGTCCTGCATTGCCTCCAATCGATAATCCTGAATATGGTTATTGGGCCCCATATATTAAAAAAGTGGCAGCCAATAAGTATAGAATGTACTATAGTATTGTTGTTTTAGCTCCTATTGTTGGAACCGATTATAACTCATCTTGGTCTGAAAGGGCATTTATTGGTCTAGCCGAAACAGATGATTTAGCATCTAATAATTGGATTGATAAAGGCATGGTGGTATGTTCTGTGGCAGATGGTTTAGAAACGTATACCAGAACAAGTGGGAATGATTGGAGCGGATATTTTAAATATAATGCCATAGACCCAACAATGGTTATAACTAAAGAAGGGGAACATTGGTTAATTTATGGATCCTGGCATTCAGGTATCGCGGCAGTAAAATTAAATCCAGCTACCGGAAAACCTGATAAGTTAGAGACATTATCAGACTATGGTATAACGATAGCCAAACGAGGTAATAGCAGGTGGCAAGCTTCTGAAGGACCTGAAATTATTTATAATCCAGATACCGATTATTATTATCTGTTTTTGGCTTATGATGAGTTGTCTGTAGCGTATAATACGCGCGTAGCTCGATCCAGAAATATTGCTGGTCCTTATTTGGGAATTAACGGAGCAAATGTATCAAGTGGTGCGGATTGCTATCCAATGCTTACGCATCCATATAGTTTCAAAAATCATACGGGATGGGTAGGTTTCTCACATTGCTCGGTTTTTCAAAATCCAGATACAAAGCAGTGGTTTTATGCATCTCAAGCACGTTTACCAGAAAACGTTCCAGGAATTTCAGTTTCAAATGCAATAATGATGGGACATGTTAGGGAAATTCAATGGACCGAAGATGGCTGGCCAGTTGTAGCACCAGAAAGATATGCTGGGGTGCCAAAAACTGAGATTTCTGAAACATCATTCATTGGTACATGGGAACATATTGAAATGAAATATCAGTATAAAACCATTCAAAATGCGTCAACTATATATTTAACAGCTGACAAAAAAGTAAGTGGAGGTATAACAGGTTCTTGGTCTTACGATAGTGCTGCTAAAACATTAACTATTAACGGTGTAAAATGCAAAGTGAATGATGCTTGGGATTGGGAAGCTTCAACGAGAAAAGTAACAATAACCTATTCAGGTCTTACTTCAGGAGGTTTGCCTGTTTGGGGAAAGAAAATTTAATAATATGAAGAATTTATATATACTGGTTTTTTTAGTAATTATAGTTTCATGCAATTCGAAAAAAGAAAATACGATTATACAATCGAACGCATCTGAAACTGTTGAAAAATCATTAAAGATTAATAATCCCATTGTAACAGATAAATACACTGCTGATGCTGCAGCTATTGTTTTTAATGATAAAGTGTATTTGTATGCAGGTCATGATGTTGCACCTAACGATTTTAATTTTTATAAAATGGAAGAGTGGTTGGTGTACTCTTCATCAGATATGGTGCATTGGGAAGAACATCCAGTACCACTTAAAACAACCGATTTTAAATGGGCATCTGGCGACGCTTGGGCTTCTCAAGTTATAGAGCGTAATGGTAAATTTTATTGGTATGTAACTGTTGAGCACGGAAGTATTCGAGGGAAAGCTATTGGTGTTGCTGTATCTACTAGTCCTATTGGACCATTTAAAGATGCTCTAGGAAAAGCTTTAATTACTAACGATATGACTACACAAACAGAAATCGGTTGGGACGATATTGATCCTTCAGTTATGATTGATGATGATGGTCAAGCGTACTTGTTTTGGGGAAACACAGTTTGTCATTATGCAAAACTTAATGAAAATATGCTTGAACTAGATGGTCCAATTGAAACTATAGATTTACCAAATTTTACCGAAGCTCCTTGGATTCATAAAAAAGGAGACTGGTACTATTTATCATATGCATATCAATTTCCTGAAAAAATAGCCTATGCTATGAGTAAATCTATTAATGGTCCGTGGGAGTTTAAAGGGATTTTAAACGAATTAGCTGGAAACTCTAACACAAACCATCAAGCGATTTTAGAATTTAAAGGTGTAGATTACTTTATTTATCACACAGGAGGTATTCAACCCAATGGAGGAAGTTTTAGACGTTCGGTTTGTGTTGATAGACTTTATTATAATGCAGATGGCACAATGAAACGTGTTATCATGACTTCAGAAGGTATTCAATAAATTAAGAACATGAAAAAAATAAAAAGTTTTATCCTTTTACCAGTAGTATTAATAGCCATGGTTTCTTGTGCTCAACAAAGACCAATTACCCACGATCCAGTGGTGGCTAAACAAGGTGACACCTATTATTTATTCTGTACAGGACCTGGTATTACAAGTTTTACTTCAAAAGATTTAAAAACTTGGAAACAAGCAGATCCTATTTTCGCTGAAGAGCCAAAATGGGCTAAAGATGTAGCTCCAGGATTTAACGGACATATTTGGGCGCCAGATATTTCATTTTATAACGGAACATATTACCTATATTATTCTGTGTCTGCTTTTGGTAAAAACACTTCAGCTATTGGTTTAGTTACAAATACTTCTTTAAATCCTAAAGATGAAAATTATAAATGGGAAGACCAAGGTATTGTTATTCAGTCTGTACCAGGTAGAGATTTATGGAATGCAATAGATCCGAATTTAATTTTTGACGAAAGTGGAACGCCATGGTTAGCTTTTGGTTCTTTCTGGAGTGGATTAAAAATGGTAAAAATGAATGACAGTTTAAAAACAGTTGCAAAACCTGAAGAATGGTACACTATTGCGAGACGAGATAGAGATAGCAATCTAGATGATAAAGATGCGGGTAATGCCGCTTTAGAAGGGCCATTCATTTTTAAAAAAGCTGATTATTACTATCAATTTTTATCATGGGATTACTGTTGTCGCGGGGATAAAAGCACCTATAAATTGGTTGTAGGTCGTTCAAAATTTGTGACTGGACCATATGTAGATAAAGATGGTAAGGAACTTAATCAAGGAGGAGGGTCTTTAGTAATTGAAGGTAACAAAAATTGGTATGGCGTTGGGCATAATAGCGTATTTACCTTTGATGGTAAGGATTATACATTTATGCATGGTTATGATGCGAGCGATAATGGAAAACCAAAATTGATTGTGAAAGAAGTATCATGGACTGATGGCTGGCCCGTTGTAAAACCAATGGATTAGAATGAAAAATTGTGTAATTAGTATTATTTTAATTGGTTTTTTTAGTGTAAAAGCGCAGCAAAGGGTGGATTTGTTTCCTTTGGAAGCTGTTTCCGTAACTTCAGGGGTTTTTAAACAAGCTGCAGAGACGGATTTTAACTATATTCAACAGTTAGACCCCGACCGACTTCTTGCACCTTATTTAAGAGAAGCCGGATTGAAGCCCAAAGCACCATCATATACTAATTGGGAAAATACAGGGCTAGATGGTCATACACTTGGTCATTATTTGTCTGCTTTATCTATGTATTTTGCTTCAACGAAAGACAAAAAGGCAGAAACCTTAATTGATTATGTTTTATCGGAATTAAAAAGTGTACAAAAGGCTAATGGCAATGGCTATATTGGTGGTATTCCTAAAAGTGATGATTTATGGAACGAAGTTAAAGCAGGAAAAATAACTGCAGGTAGTTTTAGTTTGAATGACAGATGGGTACCACTTTATAATATACATAAGGCCTTTGCCGGATTAAAGGATGCTTGGATCCATGCTAGAAAATCAGAAGCAAAAAACATGTTAATACCAATGACCGATTGGTTTGTAAATGTTACAGAAAACTTATCTGAAGCTCAGGTACAGGATATGTTACGTTCTGAACATGGAGGGCTTAATGAAGTTTTTGCAGAGGTTCACCATATTACAGGAGATTCTAAATATTTAGAATTAGCAAAGCGATTTTCTGAACGTGCCTTATTAAATCCATTGGCTGTTAATGAAGATATTTTAACAGGAATGCATGCCAATACTCAAATTCCTAAATTTATTGGCTTTGAAAGAATTAATCAAATGGAGGCAGCTAAAACCTATCATGATGCAGCCTTAAATTTTTATAACAATATCGTAAACCATCGTTCATTAAGTATTGGGGGGAATAGTGTGAGGGAGCATTTTAACCCAATCGATGATTTTAGTTCGGTTTTATCTAGCGAGCAAGGTCCGGAAACCTGTAACACGTATAATATGCTCAAATTGAGCAAAATGTTTTTTGAAGGTTCTGCAGATGCTGGGTATATCGATTTTTATGAACGTGGACTTTACAATCATATTTTATCTTCTCAAAATCCCAATGGCGGATTCGTTTATTTTACTCCAATGCGCCCAGGGCATTATAGGGTTTATTCACAGCCCGAAACAAGTTTTTGGTGTTGTGTAGGCTCCGGAATGGAAAATCATACCAAGTATAACGAACTCATTTATGCAAAAACGGACGATGCACTTTATGTGAATCTGTTTGTTCCTTCAACGGTGAAATGGAAAGAAAAAAGTGCAATACTTACACAACAAACCAATTTTCCTGAAGACCCTAAAACTGTTTTAATTTGGACGGGTCAACGGAAAACAAAAACTACCATAATGTTGCGCTACCCAAGTTGGGTTAAAAAGGGTACTTTAAAAGTTTCCATTAATGGTGAATCTCAAGAAATAAACGCCAAACCTGGAACATACATCGTGCTTAATCGGAAATGGACAAATGGCGATCGTATTGAAATGCAGCTGCCCATGCAATTAAGTTTAGAAGAAATTCAAGATAATTCGGGGTACGTATCTGTAAAATATGGTCCTATTGTACTTGCAGCCAAAACAGGTACAGATAATCAGGATGGTTTGTTTGCAGATGATAGTCGGGGTGGTCATATTGCAAATGGTCCTTTTCTCCCCATAGACGAAGCACCCATATTCCTTGCTGAAAACAGTAATAACATTTTAAAAAATATTAAGCCTATTTTGGGATACCCTTTAAAGTTTTCGGCCTCGGCAGTATTGTATCCTGATAAATATAAAAACGTGTTCTTACAACCGTTTTATACGATACACGAAAAACGTTATTCTATTTATTTCAAAGTAGAAAGTCAGGATGGGTTAGCAGAAATGCAACGAAATTTAATCGAAAAACAGAAAGCAGAATCTCATTTAGTATCGATAACCTTAGATTATGTGGCTTCAGGTGAACAGCAACCAGAGGCTGATCACGATATTAAATCTGAAAAATCTAATAGTGGATTACATCAAAATCGCCATTGGCGCGATGCCACAGGTTGGTTTAGTTACAATCTTAAAAATAAGGAAAATAGAGCTAAAACAATACGTGTTACTTATTTTGGAAAGGATGCCGGAAGGAAGTTTAAAATTTTAGTTAATGGTGTAGAAATAGCAGCTGTTGAGTTAAATGGCTCCAAAGGTGAAACATTTTTTGATGTGGACTATAGTTTACCTGAATCTGTGGTTGACAAAGACGTATTGACCGTACGTTTTGAAGCCGATAAAAATTCATCAACAGCAGGAGTATACGGTGTTCGCTTAATTAGCCTTAATACAAATTAAAACAACAAGTTGAACTTTACAGTATCAATTCATTTTTAAGACTGTATTAAATCTAAAGACTTAAATTTTTTCATTTTAAAGAATAAATTCAAGAGATATATCAAAAATGAAATTAACAATAATGAAATTATAATTCTATATCACCAACCGAGGGTTAATATGGAACATTAAACCAACTAAATGGCACAAGTGATAATCACTTAGCTGTTGAATATTTTAAACATTTAGAAAATAATTTATGAAATCTAACAGTCAAAAGTTAAGCATACTTGAAAAAATAGGATATGGATCAGGAGATGCAGCAGTCAATGTCGTTATCTCTTCCATGTTTCTAATTATTACATTTTTTTATACAGATGTTTATGGTTTAAAACCTACGGACATGGCATTAATGTTCTTGTTGGTTAGGTTTATCGATGCGATAACGGATCCACTTATGGGACTTATAACTGATAAGTTTACAACAAAATGGGGGCGTTACAGGCACTATTTTTTGTTCTTGTCAGTGCCTTTCGGAATTTCAGTTTTCTTAACATTTACAACGCCAGGGTTTGATTACACAGGTAAACTAATTTATGCTTATATCACTTATATATTTGTAACACTAATGTTTACTTCTGTCACAATTCCATACATTTCTTTAATAGGGGTATTAACTAGTGATCCAAAAGAAAGATTATCTGCGAATGGCTTTCGACTTTTCTTTGCAAAAGTTGCTGCTTTTCTTGTTTCTATAGTTGTGCCTATAATGGCAGAAAAATTGGGTAAAAATGATTTGGCGAAAGGATATCAACTAGCAATGGGAACAATGGCATTACTAGGAACACTTTTATTTTTGTTTAGCTTCTATACAACTAAAGAACGTGTAGAACATGTGGTCGATAAAACACCATTGCTCGAACAATTCAAACTACTAGTTAAAAATGGTCAATGGACACTATTATTTGGAGTCTGTTTTACAGGAACAGTAGGCTATGTTATTCGTGGTTCGGTAGCTATATTCTATGCAAAGTATTTTCTTGGCGGTGATGCTACAGTTCAATCAACTTTTATGGCAACAGGTGTTGTTGCAGCAATCTTAGCCATGCCAGTTTCTACATTTATTACGAAACGTTATTGTAAAGTGAAGCTTTTTAAATATTCACAACTTGCAGTTGGAGTTATTAGTTTAGTGATGTTTGTGATTATTAAACCCGGAGATTTAATATTAGCTTACTTCATGTACTTTATATTATCATTTGTAGTCGATTTACATGCGCCTGTTTTCTGGTCGGCTATTGCTGAGGCTGTAGATCATGGACATGCAGAGACTGGCAAACGTGTGTCTGGACTTTCGTTTGGAGGTATTTCTTTTGCTCAAAAAGCCGGAATGGGAGTAGCAGGCGCAGCAGTTGGTTATTTGTTAGACATTTTTGGTTATATACCAGATAAGGTACAGACAGAAACCGCATTAATGGGTTTTGCTCTAATGCTAACAATCATCCCAGGAATATTTCATGTTATTATGGGCGGTCTTATGTTCCGATATAAAATAACTGATGAATATTATGAAACTATTAAAACAAAATTAAACATTTAAAATGACTAGAATTTTCAAGAACGCTCCTGTTGTTGAACAACGTGCAGATCCGTTTATTTATAAGCACTCAGATGGTTATTATTATTTTACAGGTTCTATACCAACATATGACTCAATCGAGCTTAGAAGGGCTAAAACTATTCGTGAATTACAAGATGCTGAAACCTTCCATGTTTGGTATAAACATGATAGAGGGCCTATGAGTCAGCATATTTGGGCACCAGAGATTCATTATTTAGATGGAAAATGGTATATATATTTTGCAGCAAGTGAAGTTGATGATATTTGGAAATTAAGACCTTACGTACTTGAATGTAAAGGGCAAGATCCATTAAAAGATGAATGGGTGGAACTTGGACAAATGCAGGCAGCCGAAGGCGATAATAAAACATTTATTGATTTTTCACTAGATGGAACGATCTTCGAAAATAATGGTAAGCGATATTTTTGCTGGGCTGAAAAAACCGGTGGGCAGTTTGCAGCTTCTAATTTGTATCTAGCTGAAATGGAATCGCCAATTAAGCTAAAGACAGCTCAGTTTATGTTGACTACACCTGATTATGATTGGGAGAGAATAGATTTTTGGGTAAATGAAGGACCCGCAGTAATAAAAAATAAAGGCAAAATTTATATCACGTTTTCAGCAAGTGCAACAGGCGCTTGTTATTGCATGGGAATGATGGAAGCTGATGCAGCATCCGATTTATTAGATAGAAATTCATGGAAAAAATCTAGATATCCTGTTTTAGAAACAGATTATGAAAAAGGTATTTATGGTCCAGGGCATAACAGTTTTACCGTTTCAGAAGATGGAGTTCCTTTAAGTATTTATCATGCTAGAGATTACGAAAATATTATTGGTGACCCTTTATATGATCCCAACCGACACGCAAGAGTTATGGAAGTAAAATTTGACGAGTCCGGAAAACCACTATTCGAGTATTATTAAATTTAAGTTATGAAACTCCAATTTTTAGTTAACAAACTTTTTATCCCTTTTTTAGTTGCGAGCTTATTCAGTTTTAAGGCGATAGGCCAACTGAAAGCTACATCGTCTTCGAATGAAACTATCAATCTAGTTGTAGACTTAAATGCTACAGGTGTAAAAATACAACCAACTATGTATGGTATCTTTTTCGAGGATATCAACTTTGCTGCAGATGGTGGTTTGTACGCTGAAATGGTTAAAAATCGATCTTTTGAATTTTTGGATTCTAAAATGGGTTGGTTAGAACCAAATAGTAATAAACTTAGTCTTAACAATCAATCAGGTTATTTGAGCCCTATAAAATATGCTGGACAAAACACGAATCAAACGTACGCAAGAGTGGAAGTTAAAGGCCCTAAATACGAATTGATTAATGAGGGTTTTAGAGGCATGGGAGTTAAAAAAGATGCCAAATATAACCTGACTATTAATGCTAAAAAGTTTAGTGGAGATATCACAAAAATTAAGATTCAATTTATTGATTCTTTAAATAATGTTTTAGGGGAAACAATTATTCTGCCAAAAGGAAAGAACTGGAAAAGTTACGAGACTCAGTTAACAGCTTCAAAAACTATATTGAAGACGAAATTGAAATTCACTTTTGAAGGAACTGGAGAAATAGATTTGGATATGATATCGTTATTTCCTGTTGATACATGGAAAGGTAGAAAAAAAGGCCTTCGTAAAGATTTAGTGCAATTATTAGACGATTTAAATCCTGGATTCTTAAGATTTCCAGGTGGATGTATAGTTGAAGGAAGAACCTTGGCAAGACGATACCAATGGAAAAAAACTATTGGTAATATTGAAGATAGAGAGTTGTTGGTAAACCGTTGGAATACCGAGTTTGCCCACAAACCAGCACCAGATTACTACCAAAGTTTTGGTTTAGGTTTCTTTGAATATTTCTTGCTTTCCGAAGATTTGGGTGCTGAGCCATTACCAATTTTAAGTTGTGGAATTGCTTGTCAGTTCAATACTGGAGAATTAGTTCCAATGGAAGAATTAGATCCTTATGTGCAAGACGCATTAGATTTAATCGAGTTTGCTAATGGTAGTATTTCAACTTCTTGGGGAAAACTTCGCGCAGATATGGGACATCCAGAGCCTTTCAATGTAAAATATTTAGGCATTGGAAACGAACAATGGGGCGAAGCTTACATAGAACGTTACGAAGTATTTCATAAGGCAATTAAGGCTAAATACCCAGAAATCGTACTTGTTTCAGGAAGCGGACCTTTTCCTGATGGCGATTATTTTGAATACGGCTGGGAAGAGCTGAAAAAATTGAATGTTGAAATTGTAGATGAACATTACTATCGCCAACCGCAATGGTTTAGGGACAATGCTAATAGATATGATAGTTATGATCGAAATGGTCCAAAAGTATTCGCTGGTGAATACGCGGCTCATCCGAAAGATGTTGAAGATGGTTCAAAAGAGAACAATTGGGAAACTGCTCTTTCTGAAGCTGCTTTTATGACAGGTTTAGAACGTAATGCAGATGTAGTTAATTTAACTTCATACGCTCCGTTAATGGCCCATGTTGATGCGTTTCAGTGGGCACCAGACATGATTTGGTTTAATAATTTAGAATCTTATGGAACAGCAAATTACTATGTTCAAAAGTTATATGGAAACAATTCAGGAACAGATCTCATAGCTATTACTCGAGATGGTAAAGCTGTAACTGGACAAAATGATTTGTATGCTACTGCAGCCAAAGATATGATAAAGAAAGAAGTTATTATCAAATTGGTAAATACCTCAAATCAACCTAAAAGTATAATTATTGATCTCACAGGATATAAGTTAAAATCAAAGGGTGAAATTATTGTTTTATCTCATCCTAATTTAATGGGTATAAACTCTTTTGAAGACCCCTTCACAATTAGTCCAAAAGAAACAGAATATATACTTAAACGGAATAAGGCTGAACTGAGTTTACAACCATATTCCTTTTCTATTTTAAAATTTAATTTATAATCTTTTTTAAAGATGGATTTATTTAATAAACCGTATGTATTTCTTTTATTAATTGGTTTCTGTGCTCAAGTATTTTCACAATCTGAAATTCAAAGAGCACCTAAAGGTTTCGATGTTATTAATGATAACATTTCTCATGGTAATGTAGAATCGGTACAATATAATTCTATAACCGTTGGGGTTGTTCGTAATGTAAATGTATATACACCTCCTGGATATTCCAATAAACTTCGGTACCCAGTGCTTTATTTATTGCATGGTATCGGAGGCGATGAAAATGAATGGTTGGCAGGTGGAAATGCCAAAGCGATTTTGGATAATTTATATGCCGAAAATAAACTAGCACCTATGATAGTTGTTTTTCCAAATGGAAGAGCCAAAGAAAATGATAGGGTTGAAGGTGATATTTTTTCAGCAGAAAATGTAGAAGCATTTATGAATTTTGAGAGGGATTTGCTAACAGATTTAATTCCATTTATTGAAGCTAATTATTCCGTTTTAAACGATAGATCTCATAGAGCAATAGCAGGATTATCAATGGGTGGTGGACAGTCGTTAAATTTTGGTTTAGGAAATTTAGATACATTTTCTTGGATTGGGGGATTTTCGTCGGCACCAAATACAAAATTACCAAACGAGTTAATTCCAAATCCATCAGCTATGGCCTTTCCAATTTATTTGTTGTGGATTTCATGTGGAGAAGACGATGAATTATTACTGTTTAGTACGCGAACACATAATTATTTAGAGCAAAATCAAATTATGCACATTTGGTATAAAGAATCTGGGGCACATGATTTTGAAGTTTGGAAGAATGATTTGTATTTGTTTTCCCAAAATTTATTTAAATAAAAATACAAGTGTTTTTTTTACACTTATAAAATAAAAATACTATATTTGTTTAAATGTTAAAAAGTTTTTGAAATGAATAATTATGTAATTGGGTTAGATTATGGGTCGGATTCTGTGAGAGCAGTGTTAATAGATACCGTTACAGGAAATGAGTTAGCCTCAAGTGTTCACTATTATCAGAGATGGAAAAGCGGCTTGTATTGTGATGCTACAATCAATCAATTCCGGCAGCATCCATTAGATCATATTGAAGGATTAGAGAATACAATAAAATCTGTAGTAATAAAAAGTGGTGTAAAACCTGAAGACATTAAAGGGATTTGTATCGATACAACAGGCTCATCGCCAATTCCAGTGGCTAAAGATGGAACACCGTTGGCTATGGTTAAAGGTTTTGAGGACAATCCTAATGCCATGATGATTTTATGGAAAGATCATACAGCCATTGAAGAAGCAAATGAAATAAATACACTTGCCGCAAATTGGGGAGGTGAAGATTTTACAAAGTATGAAGGAGGAATTTATTCATCAGAATGGTTTTGGGCTAAAATATTACATGTGATAAGAGAAGACGAAGCCGTTAAAAATGCAGCGCACACGTGGTTAGAACATTGTGATTTAATGACCTATTTATTGATTGAAGATAAAGATTTAAAAACTTTTAAAAGAAGTCGATGTGCTGCAGGCCATAAAGCAATGTGGCATAGAGACTGGGATGGTTTACCTCCGGAAGAATTTTTGGGTCAGTTGCATCCTTATTTGGCTGAACTAAGAGGGAATTTATATAACGAAACATACACATCTGATGTTGTTGCCGGTAATCTTAATACCGAATGGGCCCAAAAATTGGGATTAACAACAAAAACAGTAATAGCAGTAGGAACTTTTGATGCACATTCTGGAGCAGTGGGCGCTAAAATAGACGAGCATACCTTGGTAAGAGTTATGGGGACATCTACTTGCGACATTATGGTTTCTCCGCATAAAGTAATTGGAACAAAAACAGTTCGCGGTATTTGTGGGCAGGTTGATGGTTCGGTAATACCTGGATTAGTAGGTTTAGAAGCAGGGCAATCGGCATTCGGTGACGTTCTAGCCTGGTTTAAAAGTGTGCTGAGTTGGCCTATTGATAATCTAGTGATGAATTCTAATTTACTTTCAGACGATGTTAAACAAAAACTTCAGGCCGAAATTGATGCAAAATTTATAAGAACCTTAGCAGAACAGGCCGAAAATATACCATTATCAGAAAGTATTCCAACAGCATTAGATTGGATAAACGGTCGCAGGACACCAGACGCAAATCAGGAGTTAAAAAGCGCCATGAGTAATTTGTCTCTTGGCACAAAAGCACCACACATTTTTAAGGCTTTGGTAAATGCTATTTGCTTTGGTTCAAAAATGATTGTCGATCGTTTTGAAAGCGAGGGGGTTAAAATTGAATCAGTTATTGGTATTGGAGGTGTTGCTAGAAAATCCCCATTTATAATGCAAACATTGGCTAATGTTTTAAATATGCCGGTAAAAGTAGCAGAATCTGATCAAGCACCAGCGTTAGGAGCCGCAATTTATGCAGCCGTAGCTGCCGGTATTTACCCAAATGTTATTGAAGCCAGCAAAAATATGGGAAGTGATTTTGAGGCAGAATATTTTCCACAGGCAGATTATGTTAAAGTATATAAACACCGAATGGAATCATATAAAACCTTAGGGGAATTTATTGAAAATACTATAAAATCTAAAGAATATGAATTCCAAGTTTAAAGCATTAAAAGAAGAATGTTATGAGGCTAATATGCAACTAAACGCTTTAAATTTAGTAGTATATACGTTCGGAAATGTTAGCGCGGTTGATAGAAAAAATGGAGTATTTGCCATTAAACCAAGTGGTGTTGCTTATGAGGTTTTAAAACCAGAAGACATTGTAATTGTTGATTTTGAAAACACAATTATTGAAGGCAGCATGCGCCCTTCTTCAGACACAAAAACGCATTCTTACCTATACAAGAATTGGGATGATATAGGAGGTATAGCGCATACACATGCTAAGTATTCCGTGGCATGGGCACAATCTCAGTTGGATATTCCCATTTTTGGAACTACTCATGCAGATCATTTAACTTCAGATATTCCGTGCGCACCACCTATGAGTGATACACTTATTGAAGGTAATTATGAGCACAATACTGGTATTCAAATAATTGATTGTTTTAGTAGCAAGGGGATTTCCCACAAGGAAGTTGAAATGATTCTTATTGGAAATCATGGCCCATTTACATGGGGGAAAGATGCGGCTAAAGCTGTATATAATAGTAAAGTCTTAGAAGTGATTGCGGAAATGGCTTATTTAACAAGGCAAATTAATCCTGAAGCATCAAGACTTAAAGATTCATTAATAAAAAAACACTACGAACGTAAACATGGAAAAAACTCCTATTACGGACAATAATAATTTTAAATAATTTACAAAATGATAGATATATCTCAAAAGGAAATTTGGTTTGTTACTGGAAGCCAACATTTATATGGTGAAGAAACCTTAAAACAAGTTGCTAAAAACTCTCAGGAAATAGTTAAAGGGTTTAATGTTTCATCACATATACCAGTAAAAATCGTTTTTAAACCTACAGTAAAATCTCCCGAAGAAATTACAAACGTATGTCAAGAAGCAAATGCACAAAAAAATTGTATTGGTCTAATTACTTGGATGCATACTTTTTCACCCGCAAAAATGTGGATAGGGGGGCTAAATATTTTAAATAAACCAATTTGCCATTTACACACACAATTTAATGCGGAGATACCTTGGTCTTCGATTGATATGGATTTTATGAATTTAAATCAGTCGGCTCATGGTGATAGGGAATTTGGATTTATAATGTCCAGAATGCGTAAAAAACGGAAAGTAGTTGTTGGGCATTGGAGAGATATCCGTGTTCAGAAAAAATTAGGAATTTGGTCGCGTGTGGTGCTTGGTTGGGATGAATTACAAAACTTAAAAGTTGCTCGAATTGGTGATAATATGCGAGAAGTTGCCGTGACCGAAGGTGATAAAGTTGAAGCTCAAATTCGTTTCGGATTTTCGGTAAATGGTTATGATTCTTCGGATATAATTAAGCATATGAATAAGGTTTCTGAAACCGATTTAAATAATTTATTAGGGGTTTATGAAACTTCTTATGAACTAACTCCTTCTCTTAGAAAAGGAGGAAATAAGAGACAATCATTAGTTGACGCTGCAAAAATTGAATTAGGCTTAAGATCATTTTTAGACGAAGGAGGCTTTAAAGCCTTCACAGATACATTCGAAAATTTAGGAGAGCTAAAACAATTACCTGGAATCGCCACGCAACGCTTAATGGCTGATGGCTATGGTTTTGGAGGTGAAGGAGATTGGAAAACAGCTGCAATGGTGCGAGCTCTTAAAGTTATGAATTATGGATTAGAAGGTGGTACCTCTTTTATGGAAGATTATACGTATCATTTTACCCCTCAAAAATCTTATGTGTTAGGATCCCATATGTTAGAGATTTGCTCTTCAATTGCAGAAGGTATGCCTTCTTGTGAAGTGCATCCATTGGGTATTGGAGGAAAGGAAGATCCCGCTAGATTAGTATTTAATGTTGCTTCAGGTAATGCTATTAATGTGTCTTTAGTAGATATGGGTAACAGGTTTAGATTAATTGTAAATGAAGTTGAAGCCGTAAAACCTATGGCAGATTTACCAAAACTTCCTGTTGCTAGAGTATTGTGGGATGCTAAGCCTAATTTAGAAATTGCAGCCACGGCATGGATATTGGCTGGTGGCGCACATCATACGGTTTATAGTCAATCGGTTACTACAGAATTTATGGAGGATTTTGCCGATATAGCAGGTATAGAGTTGTTAGTTATAGATGATAAAACAACGGTAAGAGATTTTAAAGATAAAATCAATGCAAATGAAGCGTATTACAATATGTTTCAGCATCGATTGTAATTAACAAAACTAATCGCAATTATGAATATATTAAAAAAGGCATTCATATTTTATTGTCTATTTGGCGCGGCTTATTTAAGCATCCAATGTAAAGGTGATAAAAAAGAAGATAAAATGCTGGATACAAAAACCGAAACAAAAAGTAGTGTAATGATTTCAAAAGAGGATTTCGGACTTACTAGCGATAATACAAAAGTCGATAAGTTTATATTAAAAAATGATAATGGAATGGAAGTATCTATTATCACTTATGGTGGAATAATCACATCTTTAAAAGTGCCCAACAAAAAAAAGGTGGTTGAAGATGTTGTACTTGGTTTTGATTCTCTAGAACAATATTTGAATCCAGAATACATAAAAAATTGTCCTTTTTTTGGCGCTTTAATAGGTAGATATGGAAATAGGATAGCCAAAGGTGAATTTTCTATGGACGGTATTGATTATACGTTAGCTACAAATGATGGAAAAAATCATTTACACGGTGGTGCAAAAGGATTTGATAAAGTTGTATGGAGCGCTGTAGAAACTATATCTGATAGTATATCAGCGTCCTTGGTTTTAAACTACATGAGTAAAGATTTAGAAGAAGGCTATCCAGGTAATTTAAATACGTTGGTAACTTATACTTTAACTAATGATAATGTTTTAGAAGTTAAATATGAAGCCACCACAGATAAAAAGACTATTGTAAACCTTACACAACATTCATATTTTAATTTGTCTGGAGATTTTTCAAAGCCTATTTTAGATCATGAAATCACTATTAATGCAGATAAATTTATACCAGTTGATGCGACTTTAATTCCAACTGGAGAATTAAAAGATGTTTCAAACACGCCGTTTGACTTTAGGATTTCTAAAGCTATTGGGCAAGATATAAATGCTAAAGATGAACAATTAAAAAGAGGATTAGGCTATGATCATTGTTGGGTATTAAATAATCAGAATGAAGGAATGCGATTAGCTTCAACTGCGTATCATAGTGAAAGTGGTAGATTATTAGAGGTTTTTTCCGATCAACCTGGTATTCAGCTTTATACTGGTAATTTTTTAAAAGGAACGTTACCAAGCAAACAAGGAGGGACTTATAATTTTAGAACCGGTTTTTGTTTGGAAACACAACATTATCCTGATGCTCCAAATCAAAAGGGTTTTCCATCAGTTGTTTTAAACCCTGGCGATAAATACGAGACAAAAACAATCTTCAAATTTTCAACTAAATAAAACAATACTATATGCAAGCATTACAAACATTAGACTGGATTGTTATTGGTATTTTTGCCTTACTTCTCATAGGTATTATTGTTTATGTAGTAAAACAAAAACAACAAAGCTCAGATGATTATTTTTTAGGAGGAAGAGATGCAGGTTGGATCGCTATAGGCGCTTCTATTTTTGCTTCAAATATTGGTTCGGAGCACTTAATTGGATTGGCAGGAGCTGGCGCTTCTAGTGGTATGGCGATGGCGCACTGGGAAATTCAAGGGTGGATGATTTTAATTCTAGGTTGGGTGTTTGTGCCTTTTTATTCTAGAAGTATGGTTTATACCATGCCAGAGTTTTTAGAAAGACGTTACAATCCACAATCAAGAACTATTCTTTCTGTTATTTCATTAATAAGTTATGTGTTAACTAAAGTTGCTGTTACAGTGTATGCTGGTGGTTTGGTTTTTCAACAAGTTTTTGGAATTGATGAATTATGGGGTATAGACTTTTTCTGGATTGCTGCAATAGGATTAGTTTTAATAACAGCTTTATATACCATTTTTGGTGGTATGAAATCTGTATTGTACACATCGGTTTTACAAACGCCTATTTTATTATTAGGTTCTTTAATTATTGTAGTTCTAGGTTTAAAGGAACTTGGAGGTTGGAATGAAATGATTAAAATAGCAGGAGCGGTACCCGTAAATGATTATGGTGATACTATGGTCAATTTAATAAGAAGCAATAAGGATCAAGATTTTCCTTGGTTAGGTGCACTTATTGGGTCGTCCATTATTGGGTTTTGGTATTGGTGTACAGATCAATATATTGTTCAAAGAGTACTTTCTGGAAGAAATGTAAAAGAAGCAAGAAGAGGTACCATATTTGGAGCTTATTTAAAATTATTGCCGGTATTTTTATTTTTAATTCCTGGGATGATTGCTTTTGCCATTCATCAAAAACATGTTGGTGCAGGAGGAGAAGGCTTTTTACCTTATTTAGAAAATGGTGTTGCCAATGCTGATGCAGCGTTTCCAACCTTAGTAGCTAAATTATTACCAGCAGGAGTAAAAGGATTGGTTGTTTGTGGAATCTTGGCAGCTTTAATGAGTTCGCTAGCGTCTTTGTTTAACTCATCTGCAATGTTATTTACTATAGATTTTTATAAAAGAATAAAACCAGAAACGCCAGAGAAAAAATTGGTTAGAATCGGACAAATAGCAACCTTAGTAGTTGTAATACTAGGAATTCTTTGGATTCCAATTATGAGAAGTGTTGGCGATGTACTTTATACATATTTACAAGATGTTCAATCTGTTTTAGCACCGGGAATAGCCGCTGCATTTTTACTAGGTGTAACATGGAAAAGAACTTCTGCCTTAGGAGGAATGTGGGGTCTAATTTCTGGTCTTATAATTGGTTTAACGCGTTTAGGAGCCAAGGTATATTATTCAACTTCGATTGATGCAGGAGAATCTTTATTTAAGTATTTATTTTATGATTTAAACTGGTTATTTTTCTGTGGCTGGATGTTTTTGGTGTGTATTATGGTTGTTATTGGAGTTAGTTTAATAACAGAAGCACCTTCTGCCGAGAAAATTAAAGGTTTGGTTTTTGGCACTTCATCAAAAGAAGAATTAGCTGAAGAAAGACACTCTTGGAATAAGTGGGATGTAATTCATTCTTGCATTATTTTATTTATTACAGGCATGTTTTATTGGTATTTCTGGTAAAAGGAATAACCTATTTTGTTTTCAAAAAAACCTGCTCTAATATATTAGAGCAGGTTTTTTAGTTTGAATACCATTTTATAATTATCATAACTAAAATGATTGTGAATATTAAAGTTAATCCTTTAAATCGGAATTAACGTTAGTTATGAAATTGTTTCTACAAAAAAATAGTAACGCACTTTAAATTAGTTATGTATTGCAAAATCTTAAATCCTTTTTGGAATGTTTTTAATTAGAGTTTGTAATTCAAAAAAGGATAATAAAATTATAATCAATAATACAAATCGCAGTTTAAATTGTAATTGGTATTATTAATTATTTAATTCAAACAGATATAAACATCCATTGAATGAATTTGGAGAAATTATGTTAATTAGAATTTCATAACAAACCCTCCGTATGGTTTCATTTTCACATTAACTTTTGAATTTGGTTTCATAATATTTTTAACAAAATCTTTTTCATTCTCTGAAATAATAAAACCATCTTTAGAAATAAACGAAAGATCAATTTCAAATTCCTTAGGTTCGTTTTCTCCATTGATACCAACAATAAACCAAGTGTCATCTTTTTTTCTTGCCATAATTATATCTTCACCTGGAAATCCTGAAATAAATTTTGACGTATCCCAATTAGTCGGAATGTCTTTTAAATAATCTATTACATATTGTGGTTGTTTGGCCATTCCTTCTGGGATCTCTGCAATATGTTGAATTCCTGATAAAAACAGAACAGGTAATGCTAATTCAAACCCTGGTGTAGTTTTTCTCGTAATATTAGGAATTGAGTCTAAAACCATAGGAGTAAAATCCATTGGGTCAAAAACATTTCGCGTAAAAGGCAGCATTGCACAATGGCTAGGTTGTAAATCGGCTGTTTCTTGAGTAAATGTTATAAATTCTTCTCCCTTAATAGCTTCAGTAGTCATTAAATGTGGGTAGGTTCTTTGCCAACCTCTTGGCAAGGTTGCTCCATGAAAATTAACCATTAATTTGTGCGTTGCAGCATCTTTTAAAATGGCGTGGTAATAAGCAATCATAGATTGTCCATCACCCCCAAAAAAGTCTACTTTTATACCTGCTACGCCCATATCGTTTAATTTTGTAAATTCTTTTATCCGGTCATTGTGCGTCAGTAATTTGCTTTTCGGATGATATGGAGTGGAGTTCCAAGAGCCTGATGAATTGTACCAAACTAGCACTTTTACATTTTTTGTGGCTGCATAAGTTGCTAAATCTTTTATTTTTTCATCACCAATTTTAGTATCCCAATCTGCATCTATTAGGCAATACGACCAGTTCATTTCAGAAGCATAATCAATAAATATTTTGGAAGTTTCGTATGTAGTAAAGTCATCTTTTAGTAAAACCCAGCTCCAAGAACTTAATCCACTTTTTATAAATTTAGTGTTTATTTCAATTGCCTTGTCTGCTACGTCTGTGCCTAAAGTGCTTTCCGTAATTGTATTCAAAGAACCCATTGAAATAATTCTCCAAGGGGTATACCAAGGTAATATTGACTCAGGATTTAAAGCTCCATTGGGAAAAATTTCTTCTTTTTGTGGGAATGAAACCTGCATTGCTTTTTCAGTTTCGTTGTAAAATAAACGTGTCCCACAATAATTTTCGTTAAGTCCAGTTTCAGAAACAAGAAGCCATGTATCATTCTTCTTAAAAAGGGCAGGATATACCCATCCTTCATTAATTGGTGACGGAGTATTTATTAAAACATCCATCAAGTAATGTTCTTCGTAAGATGGATTGGTGCTTTCCCATCCCGTTTTTGCTTTAGACATGGGTTGTAGCCAAGCTTTAGTGTCTTTTTCAAAGTTATATGTTGTTTTTTCTTCAACTATTTTTTTTGTTTCATTTGAACTCTCAGGAAAATGATATCTAAAAGCAATACCATCATCCGACAAATTAAAAATAATATCCATCAAACTGCCTGTATTATTTTCTAAATGCACTGTATATTGGTTTGCGGTATAGGAAATATCTTTTCTTTTCCCTTGAAGCATTGAGTAATTATCAGAAATATTTTTTGGGCCTGATACATTTAATATTTTTAGGTTATTATAGAAATTACCATCTTCCCTAATTATTCCTAATTTCGATGAGTCCAGAACTATTTTGCCTTCATAAAGTACCTTGTAAAATGGAGTGTTTTTAGAATCTAAATCAAAAACTAATTTAATTGTTTTGTTATGATTCTCAAATATTAATGCTTCTCTTTTTAAACTACATGAAATTAGTAGAAGTCCTGAAATGATGAGTATAATTTTAGCTTTCATATGTAAGTGTTTTAATTACACTTGTAAAGATAAAAGAATTTTAATAACGATTGTTTATTTAGTTGTTTTAAATGAAGTTATTTGATTAAATGAATATATTATTTACTTAGATTAATTATGAGAATACTAAAAAGCGCGTATGTTTTTAAACAACTTTATAAATTATAAGGCTTTAAAGTTAAAATTTGTGATTAAATTAATTTAAGAGATGAACTCATAACCGGAAGGTTATTGATTTGAGTCAAGTTTTCTCTACTAGAAATAGTAAGTGACTTAAGATATTAAGAATATTAAATATTTGACTTGGACAGAGGATATTTCGACTACTAAACTTCATATCAATCGAAAAATTTGGAATGAGTTAATATGACTGTCAATCAAAGAATAAGTAAACAGAATGAACGGATTGAAAAACTCAAATAGTCGGTGAATTCATAATAGAATCCACTAATTGTTAGATTGATTAGTGGCATTTTTATGTTGTTATTTAACACGCATTCCAGCACATTTCCATACATTTCGTAAAAACTACATTCCGGGAAAAGAGCTTTATTAAAAAAGATCTTGGACACAATCCCCACTTTTTACTTTTCATTCCGTTAACCCTTGCCATACCGAAACTTCTGGGTTGGAAAGGAACACTCTATTCCCAGAAAAAGCGTGAATTAAGTCCGCTTCATAGGAAAACATATTTATCTTTGTGTTCCACCTCCTATGCTTTTGTATTTCACAAAGAATTTAGGTTCACGTCCTGAGGCACAATTGCCATATCTTTTTTGGACAACAAAATAACAACATTCAGCTTATTGTAAGTAGGAGACTTTATCGCATTTGCTGATTGTTATGGAAAAGATGGAATTGTTTTCAGAAGCTATGAAATAATCTGAAGACGTTTTAAAAGAATATTTGAAAATATTTTCAAGGAAGTCTATAGTCGATTTTCAGGAAAAATTGAAATTACATCTGATAGATTTTCGTCTGAAATTATAAGTAAGCAATAATTTTCAGAGGGTGTCTAACCCGGAGGTCGGTTTTTGGAGTTAACTAGGGAAATTAAACCATTTAATTACTTGAATGGTTTTTTATTAGAATAGGTTCAGAATTTTATTGTTTATAATTGGTTTAATAGGGGTTAAGCTCACTTTTTGCATAAATTCAATAATTAGCATGCGTACCCGTATATACAGAAATGACATTTTATGACATGTTAGACCATTTAAAAAATAAAGAATTAAGAAAAAATTCTAATGTTCTTTTTTGGCAAACGGGAGGTTTTCCTGCTTATTTTCATTCTTCCAAGGAAATAATGTAGGAAAATAACAAGAGTTTGATTGAATTTGGTGCTATTTGTGTGTGTTTGGTATGCCTAAGTAAAAAAGTTCAAAATGTTTTAGCTATGTTGTACCTAAACAAAAAACCCAAGAATTAAAATCCTTGGGTTTCCCTTTGTTTACAAGTAGCGAGAGGGGGGCACGATCCCCCGACCTCCGGGTTATGAATTATGTAATCAATTTTTTACATTTTTCAAATGTCTCAAAATCAATTAGTTAAAAAATACAAAAATCAAAATCGTGTTCCAAAACGTGTTCAGTTTTGTGTTCACTATTGTTAATAAAAAATGATATGTAAATATAATAATTTAGTTTAATTATTATGCCATTTTTCATAACGTTTAAGTATGGGAAATTTAGTTGTAAAAGCTCTTTACTAATTAAATACATACAGGCTTCTTTGAAAATCATGTTATGGCTATGTTTTATAGCTTAGGTCTTTGTTGGCAAATCGTTTTTTATTTTACTTCAGTTATCGGTATTTCTTCTTCCTCAAAATCGTCTAAATCTATAGTCGGAGTGTTTTTTTCTTTTTTAGTTCTTAAGTCAGGACAATTTATTAATTCAGCTCTTTTTTTAAATTCCGATATAGTTTTGTTTTTCCAAGAATCCAAATTTGTAGAATCAATTTCGTCAAAGTCAAAATCCGCTTTATTCAGCTCCATTTTATCCCAAGTGTAAGAGCTTTTTAAAATAATTTTATCTTTAGTTTTTGATAAGACAATCAACGTGTCATTATTTATCATAAGCCGATTAGCAGAAGAATCAAAATCTGAAACAATGATTCCGTTGTCGATTTGTTTAACTTTATGAATCCAAACAATATCAGATTTATTTGAAAGCATAATTGTGTATTGGTCAGTTATTTTATATTCATAATAACTACCATCTTTATGGCATTTATAATAAGTTCCAATTATTTTATTTTGGCAAGAGGTCAGATATATTAAAAGAAAAAGAGCAAATATTATTTTTAGGTATTTCATTTCTCAAATATTTGCCAAAGTGTTTGTGTATGGAAATTTGCGTGTTTGTGTGCAAGTATTTTCCGAAGGAAAATCAGGTGAAAGCAAACAAAGCAACACACATTGGTTAAGCTAAAAATAGCAATTTTTTATTTATGGTGTTGTGCTTTCGTTATTATTCTGTTTTCTTGTAAACTACTTTACCATTAAAAATAGTCATGACAATTTCTGTATTTAAAATCTGATTTTCATCAACTGTCATCAAATCTTGATTGTAAATTGTAAAATCAGCAAGCTTGCCACTACTAATAGAACCTTTAATGTTTTCTTCGAAGGCGCCATAAGCAGCATCTAAAGTATACGATTTTAATGCTTGTATTCGGGTCATTTTTTGTTCTGACTCATAACCGTCTTCAGGAGTTCCTTTGAGTGTTTTTCGGCTTACACTAGCATAGAAACTAGCAATAGGATTAAGAGGTTCTACAGGCACGTCAGTTCCATTAACAATAGGAACACCACTCTGTAATAAATCTTGCCACATGTAGGCGCCTTCTTTGATCCGTTTTTCACCTAAACGGTCAATGGCCCAAGGTCTATCTGAAGATAAGTGTATGGCCTGCATTGCAGGAATTACATTTAATTCTGCAAAACGAGGAATGTCATCTGGATGTAAATGTTGAGCATGTTCAATACGGAATCTGTGATCCGCTCCTAACATAGACATTTCCTTTAAGGCAGATTCATAACGATCAAGAATTTCTCTATTCGCACGATCTCCAATGGCATGTGAACAAACTTGAAAATTGTTTTTAAGTCCTTTTATTGCTGTTTTATGTACAAAATCCATGGGAAGCGTTTCATGGCCAAAGTGACCTGGGCGATCTGTGTAAGGCTCTAAAAGCCAAGCGCCTCGTGATCCTAACGCACCATCACAACTTAATTTTATGGAACGTATAGTAAAACGATGGTCTGGATCTATCATAGGACCTTTTTCATACCATTCATTTAGCAATTCTTCACCACCTCTTAACATAGCATAAATTCTAATATTCATTTTTCCAGCCAATTTCATCTCGTCATATAATGCGATGGTTTTACTTGAAATACCTGCGTCATGAAAACTTGTTATACCATTTTTATAACATGCTTCAATTGCTAGATTAAAAGCTTGAATGTTAGTTTCTGGTGTATCTTCTGGAATATGCTTATAAATTATAGATTGGGCACGTTCATTGAAAATACCAGTTGGATTTCCAAATTGATCTACAATAACTTCTCCACCTTCTATTTCAAAAGCCTTAATTCCTTCTCTGATAAGACCATTAAAACCTGCAATTTCCATAGCCTTAGCATTTGCGAAGCCAGCATGACCGCTTGCATGACTTAAATAAACGGGATTATCTGGTGATATTTCGCTAAGCAAATGATGCGTCTGAAATCCTTTAACAACGTTTGCAGGCATACTATCCCATTTGCTTTGGTGCCAACCTCTACCAAGAATCCATTCGCCTGGTTTAGACGCTTTAACTTTCTCAGCAACAGCGTCTACAATATCTTGATAGCTACTTGTATTCATAAGATCAAGCTCTAATTCATTATAACCTAAACCCATAAAATGTCCATGTCCTTCAATTAAACCAGGAGTCATAGTCTTACCTTCTAAATCTATAAACTCCGTTTGTTCATTTTGATAGTTTTTGGCTTCCTCAAAACTTCCAGCAAAGAGAATTATATCGTTTTTTATTACAACTGCCTCTACTGTTGGCTGTGTAGAGTCGACTGTATAAATGGTTCCTCCATGAATAATCATGGTGCCAAATTCTTTTTCAAAATTAGCACATGAACTTAAAAAAAAGCAGACTAATATTATAGTTAAATTATAAAATTGTAGTGTCATAATAGTTGTAATTAGTTTTTGAAAGTTAAAGAAATGGTTAATTAATGTTTGATCTATAACTTAGTCAGAGTAATAGAGAATCTATCGTTTATTCTTACTTACATCTCATTTAAAATCAAACTGTAAGCTATGCCTAATTTGTTCTTGAAGTCGTTCTTTTCTGTTTTCTCAGTTCGCTTTAATTGGATTTTCTCTCCAATTTAATAATCAAAACTCCAAAAATAATTTCAACGATTCCACCTATTATTCCGCCAATATGAAATGGTTGATTTGAAATCAAACATAGCATACCAAATACGGTCAATAAAATGCCTAATATCCAATATACTTTCATTCCGTAAATCGATTGGAATACCAAATACCTTACGCCAATTATCATAAGCATCATTGGAAAAAACCATTGTTTTTCTATTTGGAAAATCGAATAAGCCATAAAAAGTCCAATAAACAGAATAGCAGTACTTTCAAAAGCCAAAAAGGCGAGTGGATTATTTTTTTGGTGTTTACCGGTTCTGTTAAATAACTTTGTAGAAAGTATCCCTAAAGGGTAGATTAACATACCGCCTAGAAAAAAAGTCAAAAGGCTCATTTCTTTTGTTGAATAAACTGCAACGACTCCAGAGACAAACCATACAATACTTGAAACTAACACACCTGTTCCACCTCCTACGTAGGCAACGCGCATATCTTTTTGTAATTCTTTAAAGGACAAATTCGGCATAATTTAATTTTAAAAATTCAATTGAAGTTTAGAGTTTTTTTGCATGAGGTACAATTGTTATGTGTTTGATTAGTGGTGTGATTAAGCACGGAAGTTAATAAATAAAAACCGAATAGAAAATCCGCGAGGATTTTCTATGTACACACAGACCCAAGCAATTAATTATACATGGCTTTGTTGTGCGCAGGCTTTGTTCTCTCAATGTTCTTAAATAAATGTCAACAAATAACCAATTATTGCACCACCCAAAACTATAAATGCACTATTCAGTTTTTTGAAAACAAAGACAACCACCAAACTTGCAATAGCAATTACGATTGTTCGCCAATCCGTTAATGTGTCTTGCGCCATTTCCATACAAACTGCAATTATCAATGCTACAGCTGCAATATTTACTGCATCCAAAAATGCACCTATAATATTTGATTTCCGCATTTTTGGTATCAATGGATTTAATATCAAAACAAAAAGAAATGAAGGAAGGAAAATTCCTAGCGTTGCAGCAAGTGCTCCCGTTATGCCGTTCATTTGCCAACCTATAAAAGTCGCGGTCGATAAAACTGGACCTGGCGTTATTTGACCAATAGCAATTGCGTCAATTAATACTTGTCTTTTCAGCCATCCATTTGCAACTAATTCTGTGTCGAGAAATGCAAACAAAACGTAACCGCTACCATATAGAATTGCACCAACTTTTAGAAAAGTCAAGAATATTTTAAATACTCCGATTTTTGAAGGGTCGGCTATTTGAAATAGTATAAGTGGTATAAAACTTTTTAAATTACCAGTATTTTTTTTGAAGAAATAAATACCCAAACCAAGTAAACCACAACCAAAAAGAGCAATTATTTCATTTACTCCGAATAAGCAAGCCACCAAAGTTATGATACCTAAAATTGCGAGTTTATAATTTTTTACCGCTTTTTTTCCAAGTCGGAAAGCTGCTAATACGATTATTGCAATAACTGCTGGTTTAATTCCATAAATGAATGGCTCAACTTTTGGCAATTGACCATATGCTTGATAAAGCCATGCAAAAACAGAAGTTATGCCGACCGCAGGAAAAATAAAACAAAATCCTGCAACAAAAAGACCTTTCCAACCTGCACGTTCGTGTCCGCAATGCATTGTCATTTCAGTCGAATTCGGACCCGGAATTAAATTGGTAGCACCAACAAGGTCGAGAAAGTGTTCTTGTGTCATCCACTTTCTTTTTTTGACTACTTCATCTTCCATCATTGCAATATGAGCTGCTGGACCTCCAAAAGCAATACTTCCTAACTTGAAGAATAATTTCGCAATTTGTTTTAGTTCATTTGTTTGAGACATTTCAATTTCAGATCAAATGTTCGATGTTAGCACAATTTTCAAGCTTGCGCACAACTCCCTTTGGTTAAGCACTAAACCGCAATTATTTTTAAACTGTGTTGTGCAACGATTTTTAATCTTTTATGAGTTGTTTATTTAAGATAAAATTAGTTGGTCTAATTTTTTTTCCTTTTCTGTCGTCAAAAGTCAATGTTAAATATAGATTATCATCTTTGACTGAATATTTCATTGAACTTTTTTCAATTTTATTTCTGCTGCTTTTGAAACTAATTTCAATTATCTGTTTCGAAGGTTTAACTTTGTATTTACCATCGATAGTAATTTTATTATTAGTTATTCTTAAATAACTACCATCTTCATTAAAAACAAAGTAATTATTTGAATTTTGTTTTTTATGGTATTCATTTATAGCATCTATATCCTTATACTTATCCTTGTACTTTTTAAGAAATTCAGGAATCATTTTTTTAAAATCTTCTGAATAAGAAAGGGAATCCGTAATAGTATTATAACTCAAAAGATGAGTTTCGATGCTTATCATTTTCCACTTTCCAACTAAAAAAGAATTTTTTTCTTGTGAAAAGGAAGAAATATAAATAAACAAAAAAAATATTTTAAAAATATGTTTCATTTGCGTAATATTTTTCAATGTCTTGTCCTGAAATATGGCTACAGGTTTTTTCTTTTTCTCAAAGCTTTAAAACCAAAATACCCAATCAATAGTAGAGTAATGACCAATAACCAATTATAGGAACTGTAATCCTTTTTTGATTTAGTTTCTTCTTTAGAAATTCTTTCTTCTTCCAGCTTTACTATTTCTATTGTTTCTTCAGCTTGTCTGTTTATAATTTTCCGAATACTATTATCATTTAATAATATTGGTTTTAATTCTGAAGGAGTTATTTTTCTATCTATTCTTTTTAGGTCAATTTCTAAACAATTAAGCTTATCTCTCTGTATTTTTTTTAATTTTTCTTCTGCAATAAAACTTGTAACAGCTATTTCAATCAACCATTTTTCATTCGTTTGAGGGTTTTCAATTATAACATCTGGAGTGTAATCAAATAGTAAAACTTCAAGTTCAGATTTTGAATAGTTAAAAAAAGTGTTTTCAAACAATTTTATTGAATTGTTTTCTGTTACAATTTGTTTAGCTAGCAGGTGAAGAGCAGTTTCAATTCCTCCTTTACATTCAGAATCGACCTCATGTCTAAAGTGTATTTCTCTTTTATTGTTTTTATTATTTATGGCAATTAATTTCTCTCCACATTCGGTACACAAACATTTGCATTTCAGACCATTTTTTACATTTGAGATATGAACAATCTTTTTAGTCCCAATTTTTTCTCCTAATGTTATTTTTGCACTCATTTCTCAAATTGTTGCCAACGTTTATCTTTACTTTATAACTATTAATAAAGTAGTTATTATTTTTATAATTCTAAATTATATCCAATACTCAACTGAATAACTGTATTCGTCGCATTTATATCAATATCTCTGAATGGATTGGTTTGTTTATACTCAACCGCAATTAATTCATTGAAACCTTGGTATAAGTTAAGTTCAATAAAAATTCTTTTTATATCAATTCCAACCCCTAAATTCAGTCCATAGTCCAAAGATTTTAAGTCGCCAAAATCAATTTCTTTCTTTTTAGTATCAATTAGAAAACCAACTTGGGGTCCAAACAACAAATATGGTTTGTTGAAAAATTTAAAGTTAAGAGGAATATTTAGATACGAAGTTTCATATTTAATATTATCGTCAAAATCTTCTCTGTCTCCTTGTTGAGAAAATAAAAGTTTTGGTCTGAAGGCAATTTTTTCTGTGAATCGAAATTCATATAATCCTCCAATGTGGAAACTAAATGAATTACTGCCTAAATAACCTGATTTTAAAAATCCATTAGATAATGAGGAACCGTTAATTCCGGCAAAAACTCCGATTTTATCTTGAGAAGAAACATTATATGAAAACAGTAATATTAATCCAATAAGTAATGTTTTTTTCATTGCGTAAAGTTTGTTTAAATTGTTTGCAACGTTTTCCTTTAGTTTGTTATAAATATATTTATATAGAGAAAGAGGAGAACTAAGTTAGTAAAAGAAACCGAACCAGTAGGAAAATCCGATAGGATTTTCCGAGTACGCACAAACTGAGCAATTGGTTATACACGTTGGCTGCTGTTATTTTTAGTTCGTTCCAACTTCTAATTGTCGCTTATATTCATTCTCATCAAAAGAACCAGTAGATTTTTGGATTAATCCCTTATTATTAAGAGTCCATTCTTCAAATCCGCTAATTTTAACTTTATTTCCAGTTCCGTTAAGTCCGTTATTTGTACCAGTAAGCGTCCAATAAAATTGAGTTTTATCTGATTTGGTTTTAAGACTGTCAAGTGAAACAATCATATCTGGAAAAGCTTCCATAAATCCTTTAGCTACATTAGTAATTCCCAATGTGCCTTTCGCTGGTTCTCCATTATTGACTGTTAATTCACCATCTTCTGCAAAAAAGGAAGACACGAAATTTGGTCTTTGACTACACCAAGCTTGAGCATAACCACGAGCGAATATTTCTAAATTATAATTCTTTTGTTCTTCTGTAAGTTCTTTTTTAGTCCAAGAGATATTGAGTATTTTCCATTTCCCATTTTCTTTAATGAATGTAAAATGATTTACTTCCCTTGATTGAGGAATTCCCCATCTATATAAAATGCAATCAGCTCTTGCAAGAGCTATCTGACCTTCTGTAATTATTATGTCATAGGCATTAGGTATTTCGCAGTAAGGACTACGTTCTCTCTTTTCAATACTTTCAAAGAAATCATTAATTGCTATTTCTGAATTAGACCAAGTTCCATCTTTTAAACTGCTTATTCCAAGCATTGCTTTATCAGACACCATCGAATCCAATGCCGAAACGTTATAATTTCCAGCATTGAATAACAATTCGTTGATAGTTGTTTTTATTTTTTCTTCATCTGGATTCAATTCTGTTGCCTTCGTTTCGGTCGGAACATTTTTAGATAATTCGGAATTGTCGTTTTCTTTTTTACAACTTATAACAAATGCACCAATTGTGATAAATGATATTATTCCATATCTCAATTTTCTATTCATAATTGGTTTTCTTTAATTGTTGCCAACGGTTATGTTTATGGAAAGTTGCGTGTTTGTGTGCGAGGATTTTCCGAAGGAAAATCAGAAGCTAGCAAACAAAGCAACTTACATTGGTTAAGCTAAAAATAGCAATTTTTTATATACCGTGTTGTGCTTTCGGCTTTATTTTGTTTTATAAATGACTCCTTTATTTCCTTCAAAATCAAAGTCTCGATTATATTCAAGTCCAATTTTTTCAAGTACTTTGATAGAAGCTTTGTTTTTTTTCATTGCTCGACCTATAATTTCGTGTAATTTTAGTTTGCCAAGTCCATACTCAATGCAGGATTTTGCAGATTCAGTTGCATATCCTTTATTCCAATATTTTTTAAAAAATCGGAATCCGATATCATATTCATTTAGTTCTTCAGAGAATTTAAGTCCACACCAGCCCAAAAATTCATTATTTTCTTTATTAATTACTGCCCATCTTCCTAATCCGAACTTTTTATAATGGTCATAATTTTCTAAAAATAATTTTGAACTATTCAAATCAACAAAAGGTTTGTCTCCTGTATATTTCAAAACGTCTTTATCGAGATTTAGATGATAAAAAAAATCTGCGTCATTAATATTTAATTCCCTCAAATAGAGTCTTTCAGTTTCTATAATTTTCTCCATACTTTATTTCGAGAATTAGTTTTTTAGCTGTCTTGTCCTGAAATATGGCTACAGGTTAATCCCGAAGCTTCAGGATCAGTTTGAAAGGTTCTGAATACCGTCTGATTACTTTGTCATTTTTATACATAATGTTTAAAATTATGTAGCCTTATTTCAGGACGGGTCAAAACTATGCACTTCGGTTTGTGTATGAAGTGTTGGGCATTTCGAAGCACTTCATTTTCAGTTTACCGTAAATTTTATTTATAGCTCTAAAATCCATATTAAACACTTGCTATACAGTGATTTATACGCTTTGTTGTGTGCCCGTGCTTTCTTTTTAGTCAGCATTGAGACAGCCATACTCTTTGACAAGTTTTGGCTCGTGCGGTTGGCTTTTTGAGCGACTTGGCAATTTGTATGGATGCTAAGGGTTGGCTTTATTAAAGTGAATCAATAAAGTCCTTAATATTGTCCCAAGTCCATACTTTAGTATTCACTCCTGCAACGTCAGTTCGGTCATTCGAGTAAGCCCAAATTCCTCTAACTTTTTTACCTTCTTCTTTTGCACATTGGATTTCCCATTTTTGTCCGCTTGAAGTCAATGAGTTTTTGCTTACCAATGCAATTACTCCATCTGAACGTTTAATTCTTGTTCTTACTTTTTCTTTCCATTCTGAATCGTATGCTTTTTTAACCGACATATCAATGTATTCGAATGGTGATTTAGTGTTTAAAGATTGTCCTTTCAAAAGGTCTCTTTGTTTCTCGTCTTCTATTGCAAAAGCAATAAATACTACTTTTTTATCTGCCATAATTATTTGTTTTTAGTGGTGACAATGTGGAATTAACTGAATAAGTAAATAACCTAAATAGCTGAGTTCAAGAATGCCAATAATTACAATAAACGTTCTGAAATAGGTTATTACTTTGGTTTCTGTTTTTGAATTCGGTTCATATTTGATTTCTTCCGTCAAGATTTTCCATTCGTCCTCAAACATATTTGTTCTTAGTTGCTTTTCAATTTTGTCAATTACCTTGAATTTCCCTGTATTAAGCTTACCATATGAATCAATCAATCGTTCCCAGAAAAGTGAAATAATAAACGATAACAAAGTCAGGACAAACATTCCGATAGTCGCAGCTATTGAAAACCCGAAAGTTTTACCTAGCACAAACCCAACTGATAATATTGAAGAAGTAATAGTGAAGAAAAGGTTATTTACTTTCATTCGGCTTTCAGTAACCTTTTCTGTTGAACTGACCATCATTTTGTATTGCTCAAATTTCAATTTGCGATCGTCTTCAAATGTTTTGGTTAAAAAACTATAGCTCTGTTCTGCATTATCGAAAACCTGAAATCCTTGACAGAATAGGATTGAATCTTCTGTTGTCTTTTTTAACTTAATTCCAATGATTTGTTTATTTAACTGCTTCGCTTTGGCATATTCCCATTTTAACTGGTCACTTTGGAATGTTTCTTTACCTATCGCAAAAACAATAAAATCTGACTCTTGCATCTTTTGCTCAACAATATCTTTCCAATTTTCGGAGTGTTCTGTTTCTCTTTGAATGGCAAGAGCATTCTCAGAAGTTTTGAGTAAACTTTTAATCAAGGATTCTACTTCTTGATTTTCAATTGTTCTATTACAAATAAATAACTTCATTATATCCTTTTAATGACCTTGGCCAAATTATCCCAAGACCATGTTATTACTTTTTTGCCTCTCAATTCTGGTGGAATTGCACCTTGATCGTTTTTTTTGATGTGCATACCAATTACAGGTAAACCTACTTCCTTTGCACATTTTATTTCCCAACGAGCACCGCTTGAATGCCAAGTATTTTTGCTTAAAAGAACAATCATACCATCACAGGATTTTATTTTAGTACGGCACTTATGTTTCCACACCTTTTCGTCCCAAGGTTGTTTAACGGACATATCTACAAATGCGAAAGGTGACCGTTCACTTTTAGCCTGCGATGCCAAATAATTTCTGTATTGCTCATCTTCAATAGCAAAACTGATAAAGATGCGTTTCTTTATTTCTTTGCCTGATTCTTCTTCATCTTCAAAAAGTGCTTTTAGAAGAAGGGCAACTGCACCTGCACCAAGAATTACTGGCCACATATTCGACTTTTTAGTATTATTCTCATTCATTTATGTTTTATTAGCGTTGGCAAAAAATAGCTCATTTGGTTTTTCAGCGTTTGCCTGTGTGTCGGCAAAAACCAAATGTGCTATTTGTGCTGTCGGCTTTTTCAGCATGGCATAAAACGTTGATGTGTAAGGAACGTTGCGTGTTTGAGTGCGAGGATTTTCCGAAGGAAAATCAGATGCTAGCAAACAAAGCAACGACCAAAGGGTTAAACTAAAATAAGCAATGTTTTTTACCCGGTTTTGTAAGTTGGCTTTTCTATCCATTTTTTAATTTCCTCTACTATTATTTCCGTACATTCATTAACGTCTTTTCCTGTATATCTCAATACTTGAAAACCTAACTCTTGTAGTTTTCTGTCAATTCGTTTATCTCTTTGAGCTTGTTCTTCAGTTCTTTCGTGATAGGTATGACCATCTGTGTAAATACATAATTTCACATCTTTTTTCTCAATGTAAAAGTCCACAACAGTTAGTACTTCCTTAAAGTTGTTTTTTGGATTGTTATATGTCTTTCCTGCAATAGTTATATTTTCGCCTTTCCAATTCAGAGGATATTGTGCCTCAAATCGAATATAATTTTTATTTAAGGCAAGGAATAATTTCCTTTCTAAAGGACTTTGCAAGTCGAAAATACAAGTAAGACAATGGTTTGTTAATTTGTAGTTACAATTTTGGCAAAGTTCATCATCTGCAAAATGTTTGTCGAGTATGTTTGCTTTATCATTCGTAATGTCAAGTTTTTCGGCTGTTGTTGTTGATTCTATTAATTCCGAAATTTCATCACGCAATTTTGTTAATTCTTTTAAATCACAACGAAAAGTTTTGTTCCAATTCTGCCCTTTTTCAGTTACAGATATTAGATATTCTGTCGATTCTCTTTCTATATTGTCTTTTAAAAAAACATTTCTGTAAGTTCTTTTTATTTTTTCAATTTCAATAGGGATTCTTGCCATAGGTTATTTCAGTTAATGTCGTTTGTTCAGCTTGCTTACAATAATTAGGATATAGCCAATTAACCATATCCTCATTATATGTTCAGTTTTATAAGTCCAAATTTAAAGAAAAAACCCACTAATTATATGATATTGTAATATTTTTTATCGCTTAAATTCTTGTTCAGAAAAGTTATAGAATTACTACAACGGTAAGCAAGACTTAAAACACTCTGTTCTTAACTTTGTAAATCTATGAAATACACAAAATACTTTAGCGGCGTTTTAAGGAATCAAGGGGTTCCAAACCTAAATGTGGAACAATTTGCTAAACTCATGAATATTGTGTCTCTTGAAAGTAGAATGCAGGAACTTCTCGATATAAAGGAGTCAAATAAAAACAGGGAGGAATATTATAAATATGATGTTAGAATTAAGAGATTACAATCTAAAATTCTAAAGTTGACTTTAGGAGAAGATCCAAATATAGTTTTACGAAAAATGTGTTCCTAAATATTTTATTTACTTCTCCTTATCCCATCAATTACTTACGTTTAAAGCTAATATACAGTTTTATGCATTTTGTGACTTTTGTCATAAAACACCTTCATTGAATGATTTATTTTAGGCATGATAAAATATTTTATCATGACATTAAATCATAATCATGGATTGGAAAGCATATTTTGAAATGATGAAAGACTGGAAAAAACTTCCAGCTTACAAAGCCGAACCTAGAATAGATAGTTTAATTGGATATTTTCTAGAACCTATATTGGCAGATTTTCTTAAAGAGAAAATTGAAGGCGTCATTCCTGAATTGCCGATTCGATTAGGAACAGTTCAACCAAAATTAGAAAATACAAAATATGCCGAAAGATCGTATAAAGTAGATTTTTTTGCTGTTGGAAAAAATGGTACAAATTATTTGATTGAGTTTAAAACGGATACAAATTCACGAAGGACTAAACAAGATGAGTATTTAAATAATTCTAAACAATTAGGTACTGCTAACATCATAAATGGAATACTAAAAATTTCAAATGTTAGCACTTATATTACTAAATATAATCATTTAAAAAGTAAATTACAACAAGTGGGTTTATTAGATGCGGATAACAAATACAATGGAAAAAATAAAGAATTAGAAATTATTTACATACAACCCGTTAACCATAATAATGAAAATCTAGTAATTGATTTTAACTGGATTGCAGATTGGCTTGAAAAAAACAATAAGAAAGATTCATTTGAGACCGAACTATCAAATGCTTTAAGAATTTGGGCAAATGATTAAATTTGAACTACCAATTTATGTAAAATTATATTACTTTATTAAAACTCTCAATTCATATGAAAGAATGGAAAGAGATACCAGATATTGAATTGTATTCTGACGGTGGCGCTGAACCTAACCCAGGAAAAGGTGGTTTTGGTGTTATTCTAACATACAAAGGCAGATCAAAAGAGTTCTTCCAGGGATACGAATTAACTACAAATAATCGTATGGAGTTAATGGGCGTTATTTTTGGGCTAGAACAACTAAAAACCAAAGCAAAGGTTACAGTGTACTCAGATTCCAAATATGTTGTTGATGGTATAGTAAAAGGTTGGGCAGTAAATTGGGAAAGGAACAATTGGATTCGTAAAAAAGGCAATTTAGTGCTCAATAAGGATTTATGGGAAAGATTATTGGATGTTATTGATAAACATGAAGTTACATTTAACTGGGTAAAAGGACACGCAGGTCATGAAGAAAATGAACACTGTGATGTTTTAGCTAATCAAGGTATTAACTCAGAACATAAAATCAAGGATGAAGGCTACTTAGAGTATCTAGAAAATATTGAGTACTACCAAGAACAGAGCATTGTGAACGAAGGTGATAGTTGTAGAAAATGCCATACTTCAGTAATTAAAAAAACTCCAAAAAGCAAAAAGGCGAAGCAAGGCCAAACTTATTATTTTGAGTATTATCTATTTTGTCCAACATGCAAAACAATGTACTTCGTGGAGGAAGCCAAAAGGGAGATTCCGTAACAAAATAATTTATTTTAAAGAATAACTATTATCATCATAATTTAGCTCACTTAAGCCAGTATTTTACTATAAGAATTTATATATTTACTAATATGTAATTGGATTACCTTTTTAAAATATGACATATTTCAGAATCTTATAATGTTATTAATACGGGTATCCAGCGAGAATAAATTATTTATTAAATATTAATGAGCGGCATAGTTTTTATCGACATTGAAATTGACCCAAAAAGAAATAATATAACAGATATAGGAGCTGTTAATAAAGAAGGGCAACTATTTCATTCCAACTCGATAGATGACTTAATAAAATATATCAATGGTAATAAATACGTGTGTGGACACAATATTTTAAAACATGATATACCGTATCTTGAAAAGACATTGAAAATTGATTTTTCAAGCAATTATGCAATTGATACATTATACCTCTCTCCTCTGCTTTTTCCAAAAACACCTTATCACGCATTACTTAAAGACGATAAATTACAATCGGAAGAACAAAATAATCCCTTGAATGATGCTATAAAAGCAAAAGATCTTTTTTACGATGAGGTTTCTGTGTTTATGGACATGGATAATGATTTAAAACAAATCTTTTTTGCACTATTAGGAGGGGTAAATGAATTTGCGCCATTTTTTAGATTTTTAGAATGTGAGCTTCAATATAAAAACACAATAGAGCTAATAAAAGAAAGATTTAAATCTCAAATTTGTTGGAACGCTCAAATAGAAAAACTTGTTAATGAAAACCCTGTTGAACTTGCTTATTGTTTGGCATTAATTAACACAAATAGTCGATATTCAATAACGCCTCCTTGGGTTGTCAAAAATTACCCTGATGTTGAGCGGGTGATGTTTTTATTGCGAAACAATCCATGTATTACTAGTTGCCATTATTGCAATCAAGCATTGGATGCTAAAATTGGTTTAGAAAAATATTTTAAATTTAATTCTTACCGAACTTATAATGGTAAACCTTTACAAGAAGAAGCTGTTAATGCAGCAATTAATAATAAATCACTTTTAGCAGTATTCCCAACTGGGGGAGGAAAATCTATTACTTTTCAAGTTCCTGCATTAATGAGTGGAGAGAATGTGAGAGGATTAACAGTGGTTATTTCGCCTCTTCAATCGCTAATGAAAGATCAAGTTGATAATCTTGAAAAATCAGGTATAACCGAAGCTGTTACTATTAATGGTTTACTAGATCCAATTGAAAGGGCAAAATCTTTTGAAAGAGTTGAAAATGGATCAGCCTCTATATTATATATTTCGCCTGAATCTTTACGTTCTAAAACTATCGAAAATCTGTTACTTAAACGAAATGTAGTTCGTTTTGTAATTGATGAGGCGCATTGTTTTTCATCTTGGGGTCAAGATTTTAGAGTGGATTATCTTTATATTGGCGATTTTATAAAGCTGTTACAAGAAAAGAAAAATCTAGAAGACAATATTCCTGTATCTTGTTTTACTGCCACAGCTAAACAAATGGTAATTGAAGATATCAAAAACTATTTTCAGGAAAAGCTGACTATTCGATTAGAGACTTTTAGCTCCAAAGCTTCACGAACAAACTTAAATTATAAAGTTATTCCTAAGGATACTGAAGAGGAAAAGTACAATACCGTTCGTAATCTTATAGATGGCAAACAATGCCCAACAATAATATATGTTTCCAGAACCAGAAAGGCATTTCTGTTAGCTGAAAGACTATCGAATGATGGTTATTTAGCAAAACCATACCATGGTAAAATGGATAAACAGGAAAAGTCTGAGAATCAAGATAAATTTATATCAGGTGAAGTTCAGGTTATGGTCGCAACGTCTGCTTTTGGTATGGGAGTAGATAAGAAAGACGTAGGGATGGTAATTCATTATGAAATATCAGATTCACTAGAAAATTATGTACAGGAAGCAGGAAGAGCTGGTCGGGATGAAAATATATCAGCAGAATGCTATGTTCTTTATAACGAAGAAGATTTAAGTAAACACTTTATTTTACTAAATCAAACGAAACTCAATATTAAAGAGATACAACAAATCTGGAAAGCAATTAAAGACATCACAAGATTTCGCTCTAATGTTTCAAATTCAGCATTAGAAATTGCTAGAAAGGCAGGTTGGGACGATAATGTTGTTGAAATAGAAACAAGAGTTACCACTGCTATTGCAGCACTAGAAGAAGCGGGATATCTTAAACGTGGTCAAAATATGCCAAGAATATTTGCGACTAGTATATTATCTAAAAATGCACAAGAAGCAATCGAAAAGATTAGTAAATCAGAACGTTTTAATGAAAAACAAAAACAACATGGTATACGTATTATAAAAAAGTTGTTTTCAAGTAAAAGCCGAAAACAAGCAAATGACGAAGCAGCGGAATCAAGAATTGATTACATTTCAGATCATCTTGGGATTTTAAAAGAAGAAGTAATTAATGTGGTTAATTTGCTTCGAGAGGAAAATATATTAGCTGATACGAAGGATTTAACGGCTTTTATTAAAAGGGGTGAAAATATGAATCGTTCACTTGGAATCGTTCTAGTTTTTAGTGAAATTGAAAACTTTTTTTTAGCACAATTAGAAGAAACGGAAAAATCTTTTCATTTAAAAAGCCTTAATGAACTAGCGGAAGAAGAGGGGTTTAAGGATGTTTCTCCCAATAAACTTAAAACAATAATTAACTATTGGGCTATAAAAAATTGGATTAGAAGAAATAATGATGGTTATTCAAATAACCATTTTACTATAGTTGCAAATCATCCCATTAGTGAACTTAAAATCAAATTAGAGAAGAGACATGTATTAGCTAAGTTTATTATTGAGTACTTATTTAAAAAAAGTAGTCAAAATATAGAGGCGTATGATTTGCAAAAAGAACAAATACTTGTTGAGTTTTCGGTGCATGAATTAAAACAAGAATATGAACTTGAAAGTATTCTTTTTAAATTAAATATTCAAATTTCAGATATTGAAGACGCATTATTCTATTTGTCAAGAATTGATGCATTAAAAATAGAAGGTGGGTTTTTAGTCGTGTATAATAAATTAAGTATTGAGCGGTTAGAAAGGGATAATAAAAAGCGTTATAAAGCTGAAGACTATACGAAGCTTAAACAGTTTTATGAAAATAAAATCCAACAAATTCATATTGTTGGTGAGTACGCTAATAAAATGATTAGCGATTATAAGGAAGCTTTACAATTTGTTGAAGATTATTTTCAACTGAATTATTCCTCTTTTTTGAATAAATACTTTAATGTAAGTAGGCAAAAAGAAATTACCAGGAATATCACTCCTGCAAAATTCAGACAGTTATTCGGTGAACTTTCTCCAATTCAATTAAATATTATTAAAGATAATAGTTCCCCATATATTGCGG
This sequence comes from Mariniflexile aquimaris, assembly GCF_042676825.1. Classification (NCBI taxonomy): domain Bacteria; kingdom Pseudomonadati; phylum Bacteroidota; class Flavobacteriia; order Flavobacteriales; family Flavobacteriaceae; genus Mariniflexile; species Mariniflexile aquimaris. Next base: position 1,121,847 of record NZ_JBHTIB010000012.1, on the reverse strand, counting down.
TAGTTGCTGGACCTGGCAGTGGAAAAACAAAACTGCTCGTGCATAAACTAGCTTCTCTATTACTAATGGAAGACATAAAACACGAACAGTTGTTAATGGTAACGTTTTCAAGAGCTGCAGCTTCTGAATTTAAAAAAAGACTATTTCAATTAATCGGAAATGCAGCGAGTTTTATTGAAATAAAAACGTTTCACTCGTATTGTTTTGATTTACTGGGCAAAGTTGGATCAATAGAAAAGTCAGATACTATTATTAAGCTAGCCATCGAAAAAATCAAGAATAATGATATTGAATCTAATCAGATAACTAAATTGGTTTTAGTTATCGATGAAGCTCAAGATATGGATTGTCATGAATTCGAGCTTATTAAGACGTTAATGGCCCAAAATGATGAAATGAGGGTTATTGCCGTTGGGGATGATGACCAAAATATTTATGAATTTAGAGGAGCAAGTTCGAAATACCTGGAACAGTTTATTATTCAACATCAAGCTAAAAAATATGAGCTTAATGAAAACTTTAGGAGTAAAAGTAATTTGGTAGAATATACCAATCAATTCGTGGAGACAATAAATCATCGGCTAAAACAAACTTCTATTATTGCGCATCAAAAAGACAATGCATCAGTTAAAGTAACCCAATATTCTAGTGATCATTTAATAAACCCAACTATTCAGGATGTTTTGACTTCAGACCTTTCTGGAACAACCTGTGTTTTAACACAAACTAATAATGAAGCTTTACAAATAACGGGACTACTAATTAAAAATGGCTTACCTGCTAAATTAATCCAAACAAATGATGGTTTTAGTTTATATAATTTGTTGGAAGTAAGGTATTTTATTGAACAGTTAAGCGCTACAAATAATACGATTATAATTAGCGACAGTAATTGGAAAGATGCTAAAAGAAAGTTGTGGGATAATTACAAGGGAAGCACAAAAATTGACATTTGTATTAACCTTATTAAAGAATTTGAACTAAGTAATCCAAAGAGAAAGTACCTATCAGATTTTGAGGTGTTTATTAGAGAATCAAAACTTGAAGATTTTATAAACACAAATGGAGAAACAATATTTGTATCTACAATACACAAAGCAAAAGGAAAGGAGTTTGACAATGTTTTTTTGATGCTGGATCATTTTAATCCAGATTCCGATGAGAAAAAAAGACAACTTTATGTAGCCATGACTCGTGCTAAACAAAAATTATCCATTCACTTAAATGGTAATTATTTAAATAATATTACTTGCACTGGTTTAGAACATGTTATAGACAATTTATGTTATGAAGATTCCAAGCTGTTGGTTTTACATTTAACACATAAGGATATTTGGTTAGACTATTACATTTCAAATCAACATCATCTTTCTGACTTAATCAGTGGTAATAAACTAAAAGTGAGTATTGATGGATGCTCAGACGATAAGGGGAATATTATTGTAAAGTTTTCCAATAGTTTTAAGGAAAAAATAATGGCATTTAATAGCAAAGGCTATTGTTTAAAAAGCGCAGAGATTAATTATTTAGTTTATTGGCAAAAGGAAGACACTAATGTAGATGTCAAGATAATTTTACCGGAATTACAATTTCAAAAGGAGTGAATAGAACTAATTAAATTTAATAAAATGAATTTAAAATATGCATGGATTAAAGAATATAACAATCTTATTGATGTTGAGTTTAACTTCAATCATTCAGGGAAAGAATATTTTCAATTTGAAAATCAAAAATTGATTATTAAAGATCGAGAGGAGGTTATTCCATTAAATTTCTATCCTAATAATATATCAGGGATTACTGCTATCGTTGGAGAAAATGGATCAGGAAAGACTAACTTAAGTGAGTTCCTTAATTATAATCTTGCACATGTAACCAGTCATGGATTATCTCGATATATGCTAGGTAAAGGAATAATTGTTTTGGATGATTTAATTTTTGTACAAGAGGAAATTGAAATTTTAAACCAAAGTGAGTTAACGAACAAAGGGTACAAAGTATTAAAATATGAATATAATCCACTAGATAAAGGTCAAGGCGAATTACGCTGGAATGAAATGGAGAAAAATAAATATATTTATTACAGCCCAAATTCCAATTTTAAAATGTTGTATCTACGCTCTGGATCTGATAATATTATTAATATTTCTACAAACTATTTGATGAATAATGATGTGTATAATTCTTCTAAATATAATATAGGTTATAGATACAAAGATAGAGGAGAAAAAACAGATTTATTGTATGCTTATTATAGAAATGAGAAAATTAGAGAATCCGATCTTGTTTTAAACTACAATAAAATAAATAATTGGTTAAAGCAACTTTCAGATCAAATGATACTTACCATAGATCATGAATCAGATAATCAGTTATTAAATTTAACTCCTTATCCATATAAGGATAGAAGTGAAAATGAAGAATTAATGAAGTCTAATCTAGATAGACTTCGTGATTTAGAAAGAGAATATATTGGACATTGGGATTTAGAAAGATTCAAAATACAAGCAAAAGATAATAGTGCTTATGATACATACTTAATTTCAGAAAAACAAAAAAAGGAACGATTTAGAGTTTTATTTTTTATTCAATTTTTCAGGATATATATTAATATTCATAAGACAACATTTCCAATAGGTTTTTTTGACGAATTTATATTTGAGTTAAAGTACAATTTGGATCATCCTAAATTAAGAAAGAAATTAAATAATTTAAAATCCAGCCTGAGTGAATTGTTCAAAGTTGCAGACTGGACAGAATATAAACAAGAAATTGAAAATTCGGATTCGGCCTCTTGGGATAAGAATGAAAAAGATAGATTTAAATTGTTTAATAATATTCACTTTAATATTAAAACAGACAAGAACAAAAAAATTATTAAGGAATTAATTTCCCTAACTAAAACTCTTTTAAAAAACCAACTACATTTCCATTATGAATTTGACCATAATTTAAGTTCTGGAGAACAGAATTTATTAAATTTTTATTCAAGATTTTATTGGGCAAAGGAGGAGATGCTATTTATAGAAAAGGATCATTATCACAGACACATTGAGAGCGTCGTTATTTATATTGATGAAGGTGAAGTTTCGTTACATCCTGAATGGCAAAGAAATTATTTTAAAAAGGCAATTGATTATCTAAGTGAACTTTTTCACGACAGGGAAGTCCAATTAATTCTTATTACTCATAGCCCATTTGTACTGTCAGATATTCCTAAAAATAATGTCATTTTTATGAAAAAGAATTCAGAAACAGGAAACGCTGAAATTGCGGATTTAGAAAGAGAAAAAACATTTGGAGCAAATATATATTCGCTTTTATCAGATTCATTCTTCATGAAAAAAGGAACTATTGGAGAATTTGCGAAGGAGAAAATTGAATGGGTAATTGAAACGCTTGACAACAAAGAGATTAATTTAACTGAAGATGTTATGGCACAGGTGAATTTCATCATTGAAGCTATCGGAGAGCCAATATTAAAAATGCAATTAGAATCTATGCGAGAGCAAAGATTAAATCTTTCTGATGTATCTATTATGAGAAGAAGAATTGAGAATCTAGAAAATCAAATAAAAAGGCAAAATGATAACGATCAATAAAAATAAAGTGAACGCAAATGATTTTGCTGATTTATTTTTGAAACCAGGAAGTAAATATGCTCTAACAACTAAAATCGATAATTGGTTGGCAGCTAACCCTAAGAATCGTGGTGGCGTTATTTTTAAATACCTAAAAACTAATATTAAATATATACTTACGGCAGAGCCTAAAGATCTAGAGAAAATAATTAATGAATTTATTTCAAAAGGATATCAGAAAAAAATTATTAATAAGAAGGGAAAGCTTAACAAGTTAGGATTAGATATTGAAACTCTTTTTAATTATAAGGGTTTTCGTGATAGTAAAAAAGCAATTTGGTTAGCTGAAAATTTAAATATTAAAACATGTACCTATTGCAATACTCAATATACCTTGTTTGTTGAGCATAATTCTAAAAAAAAATTATTATTTCATTTAGACCATTTTTTTCCTAAAAGTGTGTATCCATATTTGAGTTTGTCCTATTATAATCTTATACCATGTTGTGCGAGTTGTAACATGAGTAAATCTGATAAACCTTATAACATAGCAGATAACATTCATCCATATGAAGATAGTTTAGATGAGATAGCTAAATATAAAGCGACCAGTAAAAGTCTGGCTCAATTTCTTTTAAATGTCAATAAAAACGAAAATATGATAGAACTTCAATTAAATGTTCGGGCAAAATATATTGGAGATCTAAAAATAGAAAAGAAATTAAGCAACTATAAAAATGAGTTTAAAGTAGAGACGCAGTATCAACAATTTAAAGACGTTGTTGGAGAAACTTACTTAAAAGGTTTATTCTATAACTCTAGCAGAAAAAAAGAACTTGTCTCCTTTTTTAAAAAGTATAAAGGCATTACTTTAACCAAAGAAATGATAGATCGTTTTATTGTCGGTAACTATACTGAAGACAAGGATTTACTAAAACGACCTTTAGCAAAAATGATGAAAGATATAAGTGAAGATTTTAAATTAATTTAAAAGAAAAGAATAAAATATAAATGACCAATCAACAATTAAAAGATTTAGAAGCAAAACTTTGGGATTCTGCCAATGCCTTGCGTGCACATGGCGGATTAAAAGCATCAGATTATGCAGTGCCCGTTTTAGGATTAATATTCTTAAAGTTTGCCGAAAATAAGTATAGCCAACACGAACCTGAAATCTTAAAAGAATACCAAAAGGATAAAGGCACCAGAATGGAACGCCCTGTTCAAGATGTTGCTATTGCAAAATGTGGTTTCTATCTGCCGGACAATGCGAGATACGATTATTTATTGAAATTAAAGGGAAATAAAAGAGCTGAAGCCTTGCGTGATGCTATGAAAGGTATTGAGAAGCATCAAGATGCGAAGTTTCAAGATGTACTGCCAACTGAAGCCTATTTTGAAATTGAAAAGAAAAAAGATGACATCTTACCACAACTTTTAAAAACATTTTCAGACATCCCAAAGGATGCCAGTGGAGATATTTTTGGTAAAATTTACGAATACTTCCTGGGCAAGTTTGCAATGAGCGAAGGCCAAAAAGGTGGCGAGTTCTTTACGCCAACTTCAGTAGTACGTTTTATTGTTGAGGTTATAGAACCTTATAAAGGTAAAATATACGATCCAGCCTGTGGTTCTGGTGGTATGTTTGTACAATCTGCTGATTTTATTGCACACGAAGGTCACGACTTAAACGATATTTACGTCTATGGGCAAGAGTATATGGGAGAAACCGTTCGTTTGGCAAAAATGAACTTACTGGTGCACAATTTACGTGGCGAAATTACCGAAGCTAACTCTTATGATAGCGATCCATATGATGGGTATGGAAAGTTTGATTTTGTAATGGCTAATCCACCATTTAACGTAAAATCGGTAAAAGAAAGCACCGTTAAAAACGACAAGCGTTTTTACGAATATGGTTTACCAAAAAACAAAGGAAAAAGCGACGATAAAATAAGTGATGCTAATTACTTATGGATTTCACTTTTTGCAACTTCTTTAAATAAAAATGGGCGTGCAGGTTTTGTTATGCCTAATTCAGCGTCTGATGCCCGTAATTCGGAACACGACATTCGTAAAAATATTGTGGATTCTGGCATTGTAGATTGTATGGTAAGTATGCCAACCAATATGTTTTTAACAGTAACATTGCCTGCAACCTTATGGTTTTTCGATAAGCAAAAAGTACATACTGCACGTAAAGACAAAATTTTGTTTTTAGATGCACGTAATGTGTATAATCAAATTGATCGTGCGCATAGAGAATGGACCACAGAAAACCAACAAAATTTAGCAGCTATTGTGCGTTTATATCGTGGTGAAACAGAACGCTATTTAGAATTAATATATAGCTATATAAAACAAGCAGCTGTAACGGCAAATGAGGTTGAACCAGCAATGGAAGCTTTAGAGGCACAAATTGAAAAGCTAATTAAACGTTTAAAGAAATACGTAGCAGATACCAAAGATGCCCAACGTACGCCTGCCAAAGTAAAGGCCTTAAAAGAAACAGATTTCTTTAAAAAAGTGGAAAGTTTTACTAAGGCAATTGCAAAAACAAATGAAACGGTGTTGGGCAATTTAGCACACCCCATTGAAAATACACCTTTAGAAAACGATGCGCAATTAGAGGCGGCAGCTCATTTGCAATGGAGTGTAACCCAAAACCAATTAAATGCAGATGCGCTTAAACAAGATGTTAACACACTTTTAGATTTGTACAAAATAGCCGACCAAAACTTAAAGTTACCTACAGATAAAGATTGGACAATAAACAGCTTAAGCAGAGCAGATAAACCTTTAGAAGAGGCCTTACAAAACTATATAGAAGCTACAGAACAAGCAACTTATTGGGTTAACAATATAAATTGGTTACAATCTCGTTTTCCTGAAGCAAAATATGAAGATATAGTGGGTTTATGTAAAATGGCGGATAAAACAGAGTATGCTGAAGAACAAGATTATTCTTTAAATGCTGGACGTTATGTTGGAGTTGTATTTGAAGATGATTTAATTAATAAAGAAGAGTTTAATTCTAAATTCAAAAGCTTACAAGATAATTTTAAGATTTTAGTTGAAAGTGGTCAAGACTTAGAAAATAAAATCATTGCTAACTCAAAATGTCTTGTTGAATGATTTTAAATGATTTATGTGAATTTATAATTGATTGTGAGCATAAAACAGCTCCTACTCAAGAAACGGGTTATCCATCAATAAGAACTCCAAATATTGGAAGAGGAAACTTAATTTTAGAAGATGTAAATCGTGTCTCTGAAGAAGTTTATCAAGACTGGACAAAAAGAGGAAAGCCTAAAGGAGGTGATTTAATTATTGCACGTGAGGCACCAGTTGGAAATGTGGCTATTATTCCTGAAGGGTTAAAAGTTTGTCTCGGACAGAGGACAGTCTTGGTTAGGCCTAATAATGATAAAGTTGATTCAAGATATCTTTGTTATTATTTGTTAGGAAATGAGGCTCAAGGTCAAATTTTGACAAAAACAAGTGGTGCAACTGTAGCTCATTTGAACATGAAGGATATACGAGGTTTAAAAATTAGTTATCTTCCAAATCCCTCAACCCAAAAAAAAATAGCCTCCATTCTTTCTGCTTACGATGATTTAATAGAAAACAACAACCAACGCATCAAGCTTTTAGAAGACATGGCAGAAGAAATCTACAAAGAGTGGTTTGTACGGTTGCGTTTTCCTGGGTATAACGAAGCGGTCTTTTTAGATAAAGACGGAAAGCAAGTTGCTCCTGGAACAAAAGGGGCTATTCCTGATGGATGGGAGAAAAAATCTATTAAAGAGATTGTACATAATAAAAAAGAAAAGTATAAGGAAGAAGAGCATTTTCATTTAGGAATATTTGATTTATCTAGAATGCCGAGAAAAAGTCTTTTAATTCCACAGTTTGGAGATTCTGGCGAACTTGAATCATCACGTATAATATTTAAAGAAAATGACATTTTGTTTGGTTCTATAAGGTCGTATTTTCATAAAGTGAGTAGTGCTAATAAGAATGGAATAACCAATGTTTCTGTTTTAATTTTTAGACCTAAAAAAGAGATTTATAGAAGTTATTCACTTTTTACATTTTTCAGTAATCAATTTATTAATTGGTCAATCAACTTTAGTAATGGCACTAAAATGCCAACGATTTCTTGGAATGAAGTCCAAAATTATTCCATTAATAAACCTACTGACGATTTATTAAAATCGTTTGAAGAAATTGTTTTTCCAATGATAAAAGAAATACACGTTCTGTCAGATAAAAATATAGTACTTCAAGAAACTAGAGATTTATTATTACCACGTTTAATAAGTGGTAAGTTATCTGTGGAAAATTTGGAGTTAGAAACATTACATATGGCTGCAGAGCCTCAAGAATAATATAGTAATTAAATGAGTCAAACAAAACCACTTATAGCTCTTTTTGATAAAGATTTTATTATACCTCACTACCAACGTGGCTATCGATGGGGAGAACAAGAGGTTACAGAACTTCTAAACGATATATGGTATTTCACCAAAACATCAAACAATGGTGAGTTTTATTGTTTGCAGCCAATCGTTGTGCAAAAGGAAGGAGTTGATATCGAAGAAAAATATATTGTACTAGATGGGCAACAGCGATTAACCACATTGTATTTAATTATAATGTTTTTAGAAGAAAGACGTTTTGAAGATGGTTATAATCAACCTTTATTTAGGCTTAAGTACGAAACAAGACCAAACAGTGAATCTTTCTTAAAGGATAAAAAGTTTAAAGAGAAAATAGATGATTCCAATATAGATTTCGATCATATTTCTAAAAGCTATAATTACATTAAATCTTGGTTTCATAATCATGCAGGAGCAAAAAGTAAGATGATTCCTGTTTTGTTGGACGATAATGGTTTAGGTAATCGTAATATTCGTTTCATTTGGTATCAAGTGCCTAAATCTACTAATCCCATAGATGTTTTTATTAGACTAAATGTGGGTAAAATACCGCTAACTGATGCAGAGTTGATAAAAGCGTTATTGCTTCAAAGTGATAAATATCCTAAAGAAGATTTAAAGTTTATCAAAATGATGCTATTTGAAATAGCGTCAGAATGGGATAGCATTGAATATACTTTGCAACAAGAAGAGTTTTGGTATTTCTTAAACAATAAAGACAACACAAAGCCAACACACATTGAGTTTATTTTTGATGCAATCGCACAATCCATAGAAAAAGAACATCATTTTTTAAAAGAATTCAATTATTTAGAAACTAAAAACTTAAAACACGCTACATTTTTAATATTGGCTGCCTATTTAGAAGATCAAATTACTAATCGTCAAAAACATAGAATAGAAGTTGTAAAAGAAATCTGGGATAAGATTACTGCTTACTTTGAATATTTTAAAGAATGGTTTAATAATAGAGAGTTATTCCATTATATAGGTTATTTAATAGAAATAAAAGGTGCTGGAATTATAGATGCCTATATTGCTAATTCTAAAAAACTTACCAAAACGGAATTTGTAGTATTTTTAGAAGAAGAAATTTCTAAAGTCATTAAAGTTTCGGGTATAATAACCGATAATGAAGGTAAGGAACATCCTCTACTACTAAAACATCTTTGTTATGAAGATGAGGTTAATAAGCGAAATGACAAGCCGCTTATTACAAGAATTTTATTTCTACATAACGTTGTGGCCACTCAAAAATCAGAAAAGGAAAAGGCTAAATTTCCATTTAACCTCTACAAAAAAACGAAGGAAAATGAAAAATGGAGTTTAGAGCATATTCATGCTAGAAACTCTGATGCTATTTCAAATGCAGATCATCAAAAATCTTGGTTAAAAGAGCATATAAAATCGGTTGAAAAACTAAATAAAAAGAAGTTTAAAAAGGTTCTAAGTAAAATGAAGAAAGTTTCTAATAAAGAGGAAATAGAGCAAGATGAATTTGATGATATTTACAATGAAGTTTATGATTTAATAGATACAGAATCTGGTATCAATGATAAAAACAAACACCTGATAAGTAATTTGTGTTTACTAGATGCTAATACAAATAGTGCCTTAAACAAGGCCGTTTTTGATGTTAAACGCGAAATAATAAAGCAACGAGAATTAAAAGGGTTTTATATACCAGTATCTTCTAGAAATGTGTTTTTAAAAGCGTATACAAGTTATTCGCAAAATAATGCTTACTGGACAGATACTGATAGAGAAGATTATTTAGAAAGTATTGTAAAAACATATAATTATTTCGTGAGAAATTAGAGGATAATGGGGTATACACTATATAAATTACTTGAAGAAAACACGGTAAAAATCCCATTAATACAAAGGGATTACGCACAAGGAAGAGCTTCTGAAGAAAAGGTTCGTAATGATTTTATTGATAAAATTAAATCCAACTTATTAGAAGAAAACAAAAAACTAAACTTAGATTTTGTTTACGGTTACACAACCAAGCATTCTAATGATAATTTAAATTTTATTCCGTTAGATGGTCAGCAACGTTTAACGACATTATGGTTAATACATTGGTATTTTGCAATTAAAGAAGGGATTCTCAAAGATGGTCGGGACAAAAACTCAGAAATTTTACTTTTAGGTTTTACCTATGAAACCAGAATTTCATCTAAACGTTTTTGTGAAAAGCTAGTGCAAAACCCACTGATTTTTGATAACAAAACGAAATCGTTAAAAGACAAAATTGTTGATGCATCATGGTTTATGTCCTCTTGGAACAATGATCCAACAATTAAGGCCATGTTGAACATGATAGACACAATTCACACCAGAATGTGCAGTATCGAAAATGTTTGGCATAAATTAACTGAAGAAAACAGAATAACTTTTGACTACATAGATATAAAATCTGAAGAGTTTAAACTTACAGATGAATTATATATAAAAATGAATTCAAGAGGTAAACCATTGACACCTTTTGAAAATTTCAAAGCTATTTTTTCTCAAGTATTAAACGATGAAAATTCAGATTATTATAAAGAAAAAATTGAGTACGAAAACAGTAAAGTTACTTACCAACAATATTTTTCATTCAAAGTTGATGGTAAGTGGACAGATTTATTTTGGGATTATAAAGATACTCGTGATAATTTAGATGATAATTTCCTGAACTTTTTTTATTACATCGCAGAAATGCTTCATTATAGAGAAAATAAGGAAGATGATTTTCAACGAAATTTTGAATATCTTGAAACGGTATTCTCGAAAAAAAAGAACGTTGATTTTCTTTTTAAATCTTTAGATTTATTAGTTGGTATTAAGGATAAAAAACTATTTTTCGATACAATCTTCAGTATTGATGAGTATCAAATAGGTAAGGTGAAATTATTTGGAGAAACCAATACAGATTTATTTTTTAAGTCTTTTACAAACAGTTCTTTTGAGGTTTTATTGAGAGTCTTGTTTTATGGCTTGTTAAAGTATTTAATCGAAACTAAAACAACACAACCAACAGACGATCTCATTAACTTTATTCGCATATTAAGAAATATGCTTTTAAGGGTAAGGCAAATAAATACTTCAAAACGTATTGAAGTTATATCTAATTTACGCTTACCATACTTCAATAGCTATGTGCAATTTATTGACGGTTTTATTAAAAATATAACTGAAGAAAAAGCGGTATATCACTCTTTTGTGAACAATTCCTTTAAAGGGTTTACGCAAGACTCATTTACATTAGAGAAGAAAAAAATAAACTCACTTCTTAAAAATCCGCAAATAGAAAAAAACATCTACAAGTTAGAAGATCATAATTATGTATATGGTATTCCAGATAATTTTATTATTGAAGATGAGAATTTTGAAGAGAAAGTAGAAGCCTTTTATGAAATATGGAATTTTGATAAAGTCAGTAATTCTGAATTGGTAAGGGCACTTTTAACAAAAGGAGATTTTTCAGTAACTACTCACGATTATTCCAAACTAGGGTATATAAAGTATTTTGGAACAGAAGACTATTGGAATAGAATTATAGCACCTTCAAATGAAGATGAAAAACAAAACACAAAAAAAATATTAAATCAATTTTTAACCGAGTATATTAACTCAGTAAAAGATGCCATCTTAGATAGATTAGATGAAATGTTAAATGCCTATTCATCAGAAGATAAAGATTGGAGGTATTATTTTATAAAATATAAAGAAATAACCTCACCTTATTTTGGCCGATTAAATCTATTTTCTTGGAATGATAAAGATGGATTCAATATTAATAGTTTGGGGAATTCTGGAGTACAGCCCCTAGCGTCACATCATTTAAATCCATATTTAATAACCATTAGAAAAAAGTTAATTGAGTGTGGTTTTAGTACAGAAATTGTTAAACACTACAATGGGAGATATTCAGAAGAGTTGAGTTTTTTGAGTTTGCCAAAAGATATTAAACTTTATGTTGATTATGGTTGTTTTAAACTCCATAATCTGGTTAATTTAAAAAATCATCAATATATTATAAATGAGTTTAATATGGAAAAGGAAGATGATTATTATATTCTAAAAGAGTTAAAAGGAACAGATAAAATAGAAACAGCAATCCTATTTTGTACAAAAGTTTTACAATCTAATTATCTGAGTTAATGGCATTTTTAAACGAATCACATATAGAAGAAGCCGATATTCAATTTTTTGAATTGATATTGGGTTACCAACATATAAATGCTTGGGAGAAAAAACTCATTGGTAGGGATAGCTTAAAAGATGTAGTTTTAAAAGACGATTTAAAATTAGCATTAATTAGGCTTAATGACAATTTACCCAAAGAATGTATTGAGTTTGCTGTTGATGAGTTATGCAAAAGTCGTGCAAGTTTAACACCTGTAATTGCTAACAAAGAAATCTACAATCTAATTAAAAATGGTGTTCCTGTTTCTTACCAAAATAAGGAAGGTAGAGAAGAAAATGGGTACGTAAAAGTATTAGATTTTGACGATGAAACTAACAACGGTTTTTTAGTAGTATCTCAACTCAGCATAGAGTATTTACAAACCGATGGCATTACAAGAAGACCAGATTTAATACTATATGTTAATGGTTTACCTCTTGTAATGATAGAATTAAAAAATGCCACCGAAAAAGTAAAAGTTGGCTATGATCAAAATTTAAAGGATTATCAAAGAGATATTCCTCAATTGTTCTGGTATAATATGTTTGTTTGTATTTCTAATGGTATTCAAACACGTGTAGGATCTTTCAATGCTCCTTGGGAACATTTTTTCTCTTGGATAAAATTAGAAGACACTGCTGTTTCTCATGATCAAAAAACACGTATTGAAGTAGAAAAGGAAAGTGAAAAAATTAATAAACGATTAAGTTTAAAACTATTTGGTGAAGGGCTATGTAAAAAAGATAAAATCTTAGATTACTTTGAAAACTTTATATTATATCATAAAAACAAGGTTAAAATTATTGCCAAAAACCATCAATATTTAGGAGTTAATAATGCTATAGAGTCATTAATTTATAAAGATGATAAGAAGGGAAAACTTGGTGTTTTTTGGCATACACAAGGTTCAGGCAAATCATATTCTATGATTTTCTTTTCTCAAAAAATAAGACGTAAAATTGAAGGAAACTGGTCGTTTTTAATAATTACAGACAGAACAGATTTGGATGATCAAATCTATCGTAATTTTCAAGAGACTGAAATAATTATTGAGACTAAAGATCAAAAGGCCAATTATTATAGACCAAGTAATCGAGATGCACTGCAAGAATATTTACAATCAAATAGAACGTTTGTTTTTAGTCTTATTCATAAGTTCGGTATAGAAAAAGGAAAGACATATCCGCAATTAACCGATAGAAAAGATTGGATTGTTATTGTTGATGAGGCTCATAGAACACAATATAAAGGATATGGCGAAAATATGCGCATTGCCTTACCAAATGCACAATATATTGCTTTTACAGGCACCCCATTGTTAAGAAGTGAGTTAACTAAAGATTGGTTTGGACCTTACGTCTCTGAATATAATTTTGCGCAAAGTATTGAAGATGGAGCCACAGTGCCATTGTATTATAAGAAAAGTGTCCCTAGAGTTGAGCAAATAAATGAAGATTTAGTTGGGGATGCCGCTACGATTTTAGAAAATGAGAACCTGACTGAAGAGGGAAAGAAACAATTAGATCGAGAATATTCAACATTACTTCATGTTGTAAAAAGAGAAGATAGGTTACGAGAAATTGCCCTGCATATTGTACAGCATTATCCATATCGCTTAAATGTTTACAATGATGAAAAACAAAAAAAGCCAATGAAGGCTATGGTTGTTTGTATTGATAAATTTACAGCTGTAAGAATGTATGAATTTGTTCAGCAAGCACAAAAAGAAGAAATTAAAGATTTAAGAAAAAAGATAGTCAAGGAAAAAGATACTGAAATAAAGGAACGCTATAAAGAAGCGATAACTTTTATGGAAGAGACAAGAATGTCTGCTGTAGTGAGTCAAGAAGGATCTGATAAGGAAGAGAAAGAAGCCTTTGAAAAGGAAGGTCTAAATATAACACCACACAGGAAATTGATGGATTATCCTGATGACGATGGGCGCAATATTGAAGATTATTTCAAAGATCCCAATAGCACGTATAGAATAGTTTTTGTAACTGCCATGTGGCTAACTGGGTTTGATGCACCAGCAGTATCAACATTATATTTAGATAAACCTTTACAGAATCACACATTAATGCAAGCCATTGCAAGAGCTAATAGGGTAATTGAAGGTAAGAAAAATGGATTAGTAGTTGATTACTTTGGAGTTTTTAGAAATCTTAAAAAAGCATTAGCGGATTATGCTGAAGGATCGAAAGGAAAATCAGAAGATGAATTGGATGAATTTCCTGTTAAAGAGGTTGAGGAATTATTAGAACTTTTAGAACAGGCTATTATTGAAACCAAAATATTTTGCAAGGAAATTAATGCAGATATTGATAAGATTCTAGATCTTGGAGAAAAAGGTTTTAAAGAGGTTGAATTATTTCAGGAATACGCTAATTTGTTATTGGAAAAAGATGAATATAGAAAGCAATTAGGTTTATATGTAAATACAATTGTAGGGCTGTACGATTCGGCTAAACCAGAAATTTATGGTCATCCAGAAATTAAAAAAGCTAGAGATGTTTTTGAATATCTTCGAAAAGTTGTAGATAGAAATGTCGATCAAGATGAAGCTATAGAAAGAACAAAGAAAAAGATAGATGAGTTATTAGATACAAGTGTTATTGGTAAAGGAGATTTGCGAGATCAGGGCTATGAATATACAATAGATAATTCATCTCAAATTGATTTAAGTAAATTAGATTTCAATAAGTTAAGAGCTGAATTTCCAGATAAAAAACATAAAAACATTCAGTTCGCTGATTTGAGAGAGTTGATGGAAATTAAGCTCAAACAAATGGTGTCTCAAAATAAAACAAGAGGATCATTTTTAAGTCGGTTTGAAAAAATAATAGAAGATTATAATTCTGGCAGTTTGTCAATTGATGAAGCATATGAAGAGTTGGTTAAGCAGGCAGAAGATTTAACAAAAGAACAGGAAAGAGCGGCAAGAAACGAAATGACGGAAGCCGAGCAAGAATTGTTTGACTTGCTTAAAAAAGATAAGTTGACCAAAGCAGAAGAAAAAAATGTAAAACTAGCAGCATTAGATTTACTCAAAATTTTATTTGATGCTAAGAATAAAATTTTAATTCAAGAATGGCATAAAGAAAAGGCAACCCAAGAGATGGTGAAAAGGGAAATACAGAAAATTTTGCACAAGGATCTTCCCTCTTCTTATGATAGAAATATTTTTGCTGAAAAATCAGAAGTTATATTTAAGCATTTTTATGAATTAGCAGAGCAAGGAAGAGGTTTTGCGGCTTAAAGTGTATATGTTTTTTTATGAGATGAGCGTAATATTCAAATTCAAATAAGGAGTTTCTTGTAGATGATAAGTTTAATATTTTAGGTGAATTAAACTTTAATCATCCATTTGCATTAGAAGAACTTCAAAGGAATACTTGGGTTAGTCAAATTCAAATATTAAAAGACCAACCACGAGATTTTGAAAATGGTCAAGTTTACTTTGAATTTGGCATTCCTAGAATGGGAAATCTCGTTGATGTTGTTATTAAGCATTTTATTTTTGTTATAGAATTTAAAGTTGGCGATGGGACTTCTGGTAATTCTGCCTCGCGGGTAATTTGATCCGACCAATCAACGAAACCATAACCTAGATAAACAACGTTTTTAAAGAGCACAAATCCTTCTTCATCAGCATATCTTCCTTTTTGTTAAAAGTCTTTATTCCATTATCCATGATATGTGTATGGTGTTTTAAAATAATTAGTGAATAAATGAGCCTTTTAGAGACGCTACAAACTAGAACAATTTTGTTTCACTTAGTATCCAATTAAATATTAAACAAAAAGGATACATAATCTTTAAACAATTATACATTATATCGATAAAAAGTATAATTTATCGGATTAAATGAAAATATTTAATATATTAGTAGTCTAAATCTAGCAAAAAGTCACAATATTCTTTGTGGTTTTTATTATTTGTTCAACTTAAAATATGTGATATGGATGATTTTAAATTTTCTTGGGAAAACAATAAAAATTTTATTGACCAATCAAATTCTATTAAATTTTGGAATATAGCATTTAAACAATCGATTATACAGAATGGTGGTATAATTAGAGAAGAACTATACTGCAAGTCTAAAATCACTAATCAAACAAGAGTTTTCAGATTAATTAAGCTGAGTCGTTTATCTATCGATAACTATTTATCTGATGTTAAATACCTGAATTAATAGAGAACATATTAGCTTATTTTAAATGGATTAATAAACAAGTCGTGGTTAAAAATCAAATAATCATAAGTCCACCAGCTTGCTTCTAATTATTTTTTGAATATCGGCATTATCCTTTTGAGGGATCAAATAGTTTTCCAAATCTTCCTGGGATGTAATTTGTTCAGACTTATCAACAAATCCATAACCCATATATAAGCCGTTTTTTAGAAGAACAAAGGCTTCTTCATCAGCATGCCTTCCTTTTTGTTTAATGATAACATCTTTGGTGTTTTCAATCGTGTTTTTGATGGCTTTTTGCACGCGTTCGTTGTATAACTTTATGGGTTCTTTTTCAATACAAATACCTTGACAGGTTTTAATAA
Source organism: Mariniflexile aquimaris (assembly GCF_042676825.1). Taxonomy (NCBI): domain Bacteria; kingdom Pseudomonadati; phylum Bacteroidota; class Flavobacteriia; order Flavobacteriales; family Flavobacteriaceae; genus Mariniflexile; species Mariniflexile aquimaris. The sequence continues at coordinate 1,105,087 of NZ_JBHTIB010000012.1, read as the reverse complement.
GGTAATGCGAACATTGGGCAACACCTTCTTGTAAATGACAATATTTTGGGCACAATTCGTACTCCATGCAAAGGCGTTCTAAAAATTGTCGGCAATCGGTAATATTATAAAAAGTAAGTAGAGGGCATGGTATTGCTTTTAGGGTATTGTATGCCAAATGGATGATGCCGTTTCGGTCCTCAAATTTGAAAATAGCATAAGTTTTTGGGTTTCTTTTGGAGGCTTGATTAAACTCTGGAAAGTATTTTTTTATAGCTGCATTTTCCATAAGAAGTGCGATAAATTCGCTTCCTGAAAGTTCAAAATCGATGTCTGCCGTTTCTCTGCAAAGATTGAGTTCCTTTTCCGTTTTGTTATAAAAATGACCTAAAACCCGTTTCTTCAAATCTTTTGCCTTGCCTACATAAATGACTTTACCTTTTTTATTTTTAAAATAATAAATGCCTGCTTCGTTTGGAATCCCATCAAAAACAGCACTCGGTAAATGTGGTGGTAAAGTCGCTTCTTTAGATGATTTTTTTAGAAAATCGTTAAACACGATTTCAGAAGCTTCGGTATTCAATAATTTTTCAAAAAGTATGACCGTGGCTTCAGCATCACCACGCGCACGATGCCTGCCGTTAATAGAAATATCCAGCGCAGCGCAAATTTTTCCTAAACTATAGGATTTATGACCAGGGATTAATTTTCTGGACAGCCGTACTGTGCACAATTTTTTTCGTCTAAAATCAATGCCAATAGCTTTAAATTCATTCCGAATCGCGTTGTAATCGAAATTGACGCTATGCGCCACAAAAATAGTTTCTTCTGTAATGTCTAAAATAGCTTGGGCAACTTCAGGAAATGTGGGTGCTTTGGCAACCATATAATTATCTATACCTGTTAAAGCAGTAATGTAATCTGGGATATAAGTTTCAGGATTTACTAAAGATGTAAATTCATCAATAATCTGTAAGCCGTCATGTTTGAAAATAGATATTTCAGTAATTTTATTTCCTGGGCCAGAAGTTTCAATATCTACAATGGTGTACATAAATTCAATATAATAAGTTAATCCACTTTTTCATCTTCAATTTTACTCATTGAATTTGGTAAATCTTCGGAATTGATTTTAAAATTAATATGCGTTCAGCGTGTTAGTATAACTAAAATTCTTCTTCCAAATTTGAAATGTATTAAAAATTCAGAAAATGACATAAATCAATGGTTAGATTCGAGCACTTTAGTACACTTTTGAATCATTGATTTTGCTTTTTTAAGCACGAATTTGTTTCTTATCCGCTTTAGTTCAAAGTAATGCATTATATGCTTGGTTGTTAAGTTTTTATTTTGCTGGTATTAGAGTTAGTGATGTACTACAATTGAAATGGATAGATTGAATAGATATCAAAACTTAAAAAGTTAGTAAAATAAAATTAGTTACTAATTGAAATTAAACTTTTGGTAGCTATTTTAATTTAGTTTCTAAGCCAATCAGCACATTCCCCTACATTTCGTAAAAACTACATTCCGGGAAAAGAGCTTCATTATAACAGGTCTTGGACACAATCCCCGCTTTTTACTTTTCATTCCGTTAACCCTTTCCGCTTCGCTGGAAAGGAACACTTCATTTCCAAGTAAAAAGCGGGAATCAAGTCCGCTTAATAGGAACTCAATATTTATCATTTTTGTTCCACTTCCCATGCTTTTGTATTTCACAAGGAATTTAGACTTACATCCCGAGCCAACACCGCTATACCTTTTTTTGACAGCAAAAAAACAACATTCAGTTTTGAACGACAGCATAACCAGGCTCATGCTTCGCACTTTTTATATGTCTTCACAAACCTGAATATTGAAAGGGTCCAAGCAACAAAAAAAGGTAACAGCGTCGGCTCTATGGGAAGTAAATCTAAAATAAATCTTATGAAATCTTACAAAATCAATAAAAAGGAAGCGGAACAAAAGTTAAAAAAACAAAAGAAGGAAAACGCTCTGGATATAATAAGTAAATCAATAACAAAGCCTTTCTGAAGGGTTCAGAAGGGGCAATATTAATCTTTAAATTTTATAATTATGAGTACTCTAAAAAACAAAGTACAGTTAATTGGTAACGTAGGGAACGAGCCAGAAATCACGAACCTAGACAGCGGAAAGAAAGTCGCTAAATTTTCAATCGCAACCAATGAGTTTTACAAAAATTCTAATGGCGAGAAAGAACAAAACACCCAATGGCACAATGTCGTAGCATGGGGAAAAATTGCCGAAATCGTAGAAAAATATGTAGGCAAAGGAAAAGAAGTTGCCTTAGAGGGCAAATTGACATCACGCTCTTATGAAACCAAAGAGGGAGAGAAAAGATATGTTACCGAAGTGGTAGCCAATGAAATTCTTCTTATGGGAATTAAAGGTGATGGAAACACTAGTGAATAACTAAAATTAAAAGAGGGCGTTCCCGTGGAAAGTTGCGCCCTCTTTTTCATTATTAACTTCTAAAAATAGAATCAGAATGAAGACACAAGTTAACAAAATAAAAGAGGATCTGCAACAATTTATAGGTTCAGAAACCTTTTATAAAATTCCGTTAATAGGAACTAAATTTACAGATGGGATAAAATATTTGGCAGATACAGCTGAGTGCTTTTGGTTAGTGACCGATGCATCAGTAATAGCAAAAAGTTTAATGACTAAAAGCTATTTTGTAACCATCGATTTTAAACGGCTTTCCGAAAAAGAAAGAGCAGAAAAACAATGTGAAGCTATCATTAATTATAGCGATGGAAATGATAACATTTTTGAAACGCATAGGTACAATGTAACTGATTTTCCTTTGGATGAATTGCGATTGTTTTTTGTAGATAATACGCTGATGCTTCCCAGTGAATACTGATTTTTTTGGTCATGGTATATCTCAATTATACAAACCTCGATAACGAAACCCAAGAACGTTTGGTTTCGATTTCCAAAAAAGATGTTGAACAGAAATTTGGAAATGATTTGAAACGATACGCCAAAGAACATCATTTAAAATATGAAACGCTTTTGGAAGAAGAAGCCATAAGAAACCTTTATTCTTATGACTATGTTTTCAATATTTAAAAGCTAATTATAAACTCAGGATCTTTAAGTTTTTAAAGGTCCTTTTTTTTTGTTCTGTTATTTTGAATTTTGCAATAAAATGAGGGGATTGCAAAGAATTATTTTAAACTTCAAATTAAGCACTCTTAAAAAATCGAATTTCTATTCTTATTAAAGCAAAAGCCATTACATTTTTAGATGGAATGGTATTTTTTTGTCCCGATAAATCGGGACGAAAAGGAATAGCAAGAGGGTAACACGCTAGCGCGATGTTTCAATTTTTGGTATTTACAAAACATCAGTAAAATCAGTGCTTATCAGCGGTTTTTTGTTTTGAGTTTTGAATTATTTGCATCGTTTTTTCAGAAAAAACCCTCGCAGCCCAATAAAACCAATAAATTTTTTCAGAAAAAATGGATAAAGGATATGAAAAAGAACGATTTGAGATGCTAGGAATCAAAGTTTCAGTCGCAAAAAGATTTAGGAAATTTAGCAAAAAACTATCCAAATCACAGTCGATGACCTTGCTTTTGATGCTCGATTTTTTTGAGGAAAATGGTATTTCGCCAAATGAAAATATAGGACCAAATATGCAAACTTTGGAAAGTAAAATCAAGAAACGGATTGATGCCGTAATCGCGATAATAAAAGACATCGAAAAACACCATGACAAGCCCACAACGGCCATGTTGCAATCCCTATTTATGGAGTTTGAACCTAAAGAGAAAAAGCTCCTTTTGGAGAAGGAGCCTCAGAAAAACAAAGTGCAGTTTGAAGAGAAGAGAAATTCAGATAATCAATTATAAATTATGTATATCACAGTGACAGCCCAAAAATTAGGTGGGGATTATTCACAAAGTTCGGCGGATTTTGTAGACTATCTAGAGAAGGAAAACCAGAGTTTGGAACAAGAGGATATGGAGCATTTTTTCAATCAATATGGGGATGAGATAGATGCGAAAGAAGTGGTTAAGGAAATCGATGGCAACACTGCAAAACTCAAAAACAGGGAGCCTAAATTTTATTCAATCACCGTGAGTCCCAGTAAATATGAGTTGGAAAAGTTGCAGAATATTTCCGAAGATTTAAAACGATATACTAGAGCAATTATGCGCGATTATGCAACATCATTTAATAGAGAAATTAATGGCAAACCTATTACCGTTAATGATATAAAATATTTTGCCAAAATAGAACATCAACGCAGCTTTAAAGGCACTGACAAAGAAGTGCGGGAGAACCAACCTTTTGCGACAAAAATACTCCATCTTAAAAATGAGATTAGAAAAATAGAGCACCAACAATTGGAAGGGGATGTCAAGAAAATAAAAATGCAAATCTCAAAATTAGAAGCTGATGCACCACACCAACAAAACGGAAAACGAATTGTTCAAGGCATGAAAAAAGAGGGTAATCAAAGTCATATCCATATCATCGTCAGTCGGAAGGATGCCTCAAATTCTGTGAGTTTATCGCCAGGATCCAAACACAAAGCTTCAGTGGTTGAGATGCACGGTAAGTTAGTAAAACGTGGGTTTGATAGAGACGCCTTTTTCACAAAAGCTGAAGTTACTTTTGATAAAACCTTTGGCTACAATCGTAACTACGCAGAATCCTATAGATCAAAGAAAGATTTTGTTAAAGATCCAAAATTGTATTTCACAACTTTGCTAGGTTTGCCAGCAAGTGAGAAAGCCATTGCCTTTAAAATTCTGGCGAAAACGGGCGTTCCAATGGCTAGCATTCCAACTAATAAAGTTCAACTGGCACTCAAAACTATCCGTTATTTAAAACATGGAGTGCAAGTGGCGATTAAATCTGGTTCAATTGGTATATAATATGGAAGCATTCGGAATCTCATTACTAGTTGGATTTTTGGTTGGAATGCTTTTGGTGTTTTCAATACTTCTCAAAATAATGCGCTATGGATTTATAATAAACCTGATGCTGATTATTATAAGTTTATTCATAGCGTTTAAAATGAGGGTATTTGGATTGATATGGTTTGTGTCCATACTTTACATTGGATGTCCACTCTTGTTAATCAATACGGTTTTATATGTATTTCTGCACACTGAAAATGAAACTTTCAATTCCAATAATAAATTTCAAGTTCAATTTAAAGTGAAGCAAGGTAGTTTTAAAATAAACAACATAAAACGAGGAGTTTCCATTATAGGTTCTGCAGGAAGTGGTAAAACAGAAAGTGTGGTTTATAATTTTCTTCAGCATTTCAGCAAACATAAATTTTCAGGCGTTATCCATGATTACAAAAATTTTGAAATCACTGAAATGGCATATCCATTATTCGAAAAAAATGAAATTGATTTTAAAGTCATTTCATTCGACACTATTTATGATAAAGTGAATCCCATAGCACCAAAATATATGACCAATGAAGAAAGTGTCAATGAAGTAGCCCGAGTGCTTATTGAAAACCTGTTGGAGCAACGAGAGTCAGGAAGTATAGGAACAACTAAATTTTTTAATGATGCAGCAGAAGGCCTTATAGGCGGATTAATCTGGAAGCTTAAAACCAATTATCCGCAATATTGCACACTGCCCCATCTTATCGCTATATACCAATTTTTGGACACCGATAGCCTAATTGCTTTTTTGAGTTCCAATACAACCTCCAGAGCCATGGCAGATGCTTTTATAAGCGGTAAAGATTCCGATAGACAAACAGCTGGTGTAAAAAGTACCTTAGCGAATGCGCTTAAGAAAGTAAGCACACAACGTATTTTTATGGTCTTATCTGCAGACGATGTGCCACTTGGTGTTAATAATCAGGAACAGCCTTTAGTGATTTCAGTCGTGAACAACCCGAAATATGAAACAGCTTATTCACCAATCATTGCTACGATAATTCATACCATCACAAAACAAATGAGTATTAGAAATGCCAATCCTTCATTTTTGATGATGGAAGAAGCGCCAACGATTAGATTGTTAAATATGCACAGAATTCCAGCTACATTACGAAGCTATGATATCGCAACCATTTACGTGATGCAAGACAAGATACAGAACGATATGATGTATGGAGATAAGGCTAGTAAAGCTATTTTAAGTAATTTGTCTTATCAATTTTTTGGAAAGGTAAATGACCCAGATACTGCCAAATATTATGAACGTTTTTTTGAAATCGTAAAGAAAGAAACCACAAGTATTAATCGAGGGCACAATCTTAATTTTGACACCAGAATAACAACTGGAGAGCGTGAAGTTGCCAAAATAAGAGCGGATGTGTTTTTTAGATTAAAAGAAGGAGAGTTTATTACGTTTGCTGATGGCGTAGATAGAAAAGTGCATTTCCAATTATCTAAAATAGAAAAACACTTGCCGACAATTAGGCAATATTATTCAGAATCAGATTTGGAAGAGAATTTTGAAAGAATTTATAAAGAGGCAAGGTCAATATTTAATCGATGATGAATTTTAAAAAGGAGCTTGCTCCCGCAACCCTTTTTCAGCGACTTTCCATTGTCCATCTGCTTTTACCAATTTAAAAGTTTCTGGTTTTTCTTCATAGGATGTTGAGAATTTAACCCAAGCTATATCGCCATCAACAGTTTCTTCAATTAATTTAAAGTTTGACGGATTATCATTCTCAGGCGCAACCATAGCTTGAATTGCTATAAATGACGCATAACTTTCTGGAGTAGTGTGTTTTTTTAGTACGGTATTGTCATTTTTATAAAAACTCTCAACAACAATCTTTGCAGTATCGGTATATGACAATTGGGGTTGGCTACATCCCATTACGAATGAAATCAGTAAATAAACAATCATCTTTTTCATGGTATTTTAGTTTGGGTTATTAATGGTTTTATCTGATATTTTAAGTTTGATATTGCGTTCTCCATTTTTTTCATTGAGTTCTAAAACAACCTTTCGTTCATCGCTGATAGAAAACTTTGGAACGACATATACCATCCTTACAGTTTGGTTTTTTTTAACCTTTAATGGCTTATTATATTCAAAAACAGGTTTTAAATAAAGATTTTGTAATGATTTTTTCTTTCCTTTTTGGCGTGTTTGAATATTTAGGTTCAAGAAATTTACATCATAATCCAAAGACGATTTGTTTGCAATAGTCATAACAAAGTATAATTCCTCTTTGTCAAAAACGATATTTTCAATCTTTAGAATTATTCCATTTTGTCGTTTTTTAAGCTTACCAATGAGTTGTCTTCTTTCAACAAGATAAGCGCAAAAGCGCTCATAATAATCGGTTTTAAAGTCAAAGCGCTCAATAGTCTTATTTTCGTCATCAGTTGTTTCAAAAAACGGCTTTTCATTACCAATAGATGTCGAATCTGTAATGAAGTAATTTAAAGTTTCAAGTTGCTCTTTATACCTCACAATATACGAAAAAATTGAACCATTATTGTTGATAATCAGTAAATTGCTTTCTTTTCCGGGTGTTGCTTGCAGTAAACCGAAATACTGTTCTTTTTCTCTGTTATAGGTAAAAACAAAGTTTTCTGAACCCGTAATCCCTTGTCGTATTGGGTTAGGAAAGAACAAGGCAACATTTTTATGGTCATTGGCATAAATGGTATCTAAATTCATTTTTGTTTGTGCCTTAACAAAAACGGAGACCAAAATTAAACTGAGTATTATTAATTGTTTTTTCATAATTTAAAATTTATGGTTGTGGTTTTAGAATGAGTTTGTAGTTGTTTATTACGGTAACTTTTACTTGTCTATTACTACGTTGAAATATTTTTTTAACACCTGTTACTTGTGGAACTCCAGCGATGTTAATATCGTCAACAACATCTTCCACAACTTCACTTGTAGCATCAGCCCTAAAATTGTTTTCTACATAAATGCCTTCACTACCATCTTGAAAGTCGTATGCTTTTAATTGTACCGGTTGATGTAATATATTTTCAATTTCAATGATTGCCCTGTTTGGTTTAAAACTAATGAAGCCGTAAACCGCGGTGTTCTTTGGGATAACCCGGTTATTGATGACAGCATCTTTTTCCAGGCGCATGCGTAAACGATAATCTTTCTTAACCGTTTGGTTCCCGTTTACAACTACGTATATTGTGGAATCTGTTTTTAAGGTGTTTGGATAGGCACTTTTTTGAGGATTAGAAGCAAAAAACAGTTGATGCTCCAATCCGATTTCCTTTGGAAGGATTTTTTGATTGGTGTTGGAAATTATAGAATCTGTTTTCTTTTGGGATGTTGCATTAGTAGGCTTTGGTTTTTGTCCTCTGTATTGGTTTTCAGTATAGTTTATCTTTCCTAAATTATAGATACTATCTACAATACGTATTTTGTCCTTTTCCAATAAGTCCGGGTCATAATAACCCATCGAATCAATCAGTTTTTCGTCATAAATGCTTGGAGCATTAGTTTCGCGTACTTCCTTAAGATCGTCAATTGCTTCTAATTTTGTGGAGTAGTCTTCCTGTTCTTGTTCAAGTTCTGGAACTAGGGTCTGTTTAAGATTGTCATTTTCAGTTTCATCATCTCCCATTAATAAAGCGGAATAGGAAATTAGAAATATTAAGATAATAGCTAATACAGAACCAAAAACGATTTTATTTTTTTCTATTTTCATAATTAATGGTGTTTATTTTGGACCTTTCTTAAAGTGTTTTCAAAGTAATTTGTAATTAATAAGCCGTGGGTATTATTCGGGTAATTACGATCTACAACTAGCAAGTTTCCTGTAGAAACCAACTCGTAAGTGTCAACAACAGTTCCTCTATTTATTTCAAAAACAGTGGTTGTTTTAAATTGATAAGGTTCGGTTTGAATATCTAACTGTGATTCAATGCTCAATACTTTTTGAACCAAGGAATATTGCAATAAGCGATTGTAAACCCCATCCGCTTTTTTTTGTCGGTAGAGATTATCGACAGAACTATTACCAAGCCATAAAGCTTTTTCCAGATGCTTTTCATAATTACTTGCATCGATATTGTAGAAGTATGTATGAAATAACTCTAAGTGGGCTAAGGCCTCCACTTGAAAATTTTCCTTTTGTGTGACCCATTTTAATGGAATAACAGATCCATCCGTGTTTATTGCAAAGGCGTTGTTAAGTGCTTTTTTATGAATGTCATAAACGATCCATCCTGAAAAAGCACTAGAACCTAAAGCACATAGAATGACAGAAATCACAATGAATCGGTTGATGTTCAAAATTGCATATATGTTTTTGTATGATGTTTTCATTTGTTATGATTAAGTTTTATGCGGTGAATAACCTTAAAGTAAATGAGGTAGCACGCTTGTAGAGTTTGAATTTTAAAAACACAATAAATACTACAGAACCGAGCTGAACTACAGGTGCAAAAAACCGACTGCCAACATCTGTTCCGAAAAGATTGACCCAAAAATTAGTATTGATTTCTGTGTAAATAGCATTGATAAAAACATTCACTAAAAAGAAGGCAGGAACAAGCATATAGACCGCTGCATAAAGTTTGAAAAAGGAGTACGCCATAGAACGAAACTTTTCAAAAACAGCTAGACTTAATATTAAAGGAAAAAAGGCTTGCATGATACCTAGTAGAAAATAGCGTTCGGCTAAAAACAGGGGATAGATGAAAAGATCTAAAATCCAAAGCCCAAGACTGATAATAAAAGATATAATCTTCCAACCATATAATGGGGTTACTAGTGCGTCATACAAGAGCGCCATGGCTTTTTTGGTGGCTTCCAACACGCCCACATCTTCTTCAAGTGGCATATCTTGCATTTGAAGTGGAAGGAGCGCGGGAGCCGTGTTTCGGTATTGAGATTCAATGGCAACCAAAATCCCATCAAAAACACCTAAAATCTGTGTCGAGAAAATAACCAGAAGAACAATCGCAAAATTCTTAGCGAGCTCTCCAGGGCTTAATCCCCAAGTGTAGCCATCTTTATCAGCAATCCCTTCATTGTATTTTTTAAGGATATTGACTAGAAAAAAAAGTACAGCAAGTGTTTTCATGCCAGTAATGGTGTATTGTGAAAAATCACTGTTCTTTATGGTTTGAAATACCGTGTCGATATATTCAAGTCCAATCCCTAAAAAGAATGTGGCTGCCATTTTTAATAGTTTGTTTCTCGATTGTTTATTTTATCCTGCATTTTTCTAAAGGAAATAATATCTCTATAGCGTTCCGTTTTCTTTGTAATTTCCGCCACCATTTCTTTAGAGGATTCTTCTTTTTTAGATAGAACATCGGCTCGTTCAGCATCGGTCATTTTCAAGAAATCGCTGGAAAGTATTTGCTCTATATAATTCAGATCTTCCAAAGAACTTTCAATAATGGCATTGAACGAATCTGAAATTCGGGTCACTTCCTCAGGCTTGATGTAAGGCGAGTTTAGAATATCCCGCAAATCATTTCTAACAACATTGAAAAGTTTTTGATTGTTTTTAGCTAATTCCTTAACAGCCTTTAATTGCTTTATTACATTGTTTACCTTCTCAATATTTTCCTTTTGTGTTTTTAAAAACTGAACCGTTTTTAATAATTGGGAGGTTTGTTTTGCAGATTCAATAAGCGATTTGGCAAGACTTATAAAATTTGTGTTGTCATAAACTGGCATACCTTGAGCGCTTGTTTTGAAGCTAAAAAAGATTGCCATTACTAGAATTAAGATTGTTTTGTTCATGGTATTGTATTTTAAGTTGTGTATTCAGTGATTGCTTTTTCCATGTTTTGATGTTTTTCATAGAGTTTCATAATGTCTTCGTTTTCTTTACCATCTGTTAGGTAAGCGGCATAGACTTCCTTTGGAACTTCAAGGCGAAAAATGTTGCTTTCCTTCCCAATTTTGATAAACATTTCGGTGTATTTTCTTGGACCTGTTAAATTGTTTTTGATGGATTTCAATTGATTCAAATCGTGGCTGGATAGATTCAAGCGTTTCTGAAGTTCGACATATCCTTTTTCATTGTTCAGGCTATAAATCACCTGTGTGTTTTCAAGAATACTTGCAGAAGTTGAATTATTCGGTAATTGATTGATGGATTGCAAAATGATTCCAATAGCACCATTTTGTTTCCTTATGGCTTGGTAATAGAATTCCACGCTTTCCAATACATTTTCAAACTTCAATTGTTTAGCAAATTCATCAAATAGGATGATGCCCTTTTCAGCTCTATTTTTCCAAATGGTACGCTGTATGGCAGATTTAATGAGCTTCAGCATAACGGACAAGATCTCTTTATTGTCTTTAACTTCATCCAATTCAAAAACAATCAAGCGTTTGTCTTCAATTTTATAGGTTTGGTCTTCACTCACTTCAAAAAGAAAACTGTACAGTCCATCACCAACATATTCAGACATGATGTGCAGAAAGTTGGTAATGTTGAAATAATCCTCATGGATTTTTAACTGCTTTAATAAGCTGTCTTTATTCATTTCAATAAACTCATAAAAACTATTTAGTGAGTAACCTTCAGCGATTTGGTGGTAGTAGTGCCGCAATATTTTCTTTACGGAGACAGATTGTGCTTTGGTAACTTTTAAATCTGAAGCAAACAATTCAAAAAGAAACACCGATAAATCTTCAATACGCTCTGGCGTGAGGTCGTTCAGATTACTAATGTAGAATGGATTGATACCTAAATTCTTGCCACTTTCATAGCGCAGAACGGTGTATTGTTCGGGGTATAGTTTTGCGAATTTGGTGTAAGAACCACCCAAATCAATAATAACCAAGCGCACACCACTTTCAAAATATTGACGCAGTATGTTATTCGCTAAAAAGGATTTTCCTTCCCCAGTAGGGGCGAAAATGGCAAAGTTTCTGGCTTTGACACGTTTTTTCTGTTCATCCCAAACATCTTTTAGAATAGGAATATTGTGTTCTCTATCGTTAAAAATGATGCCTGTTTTATCCGACTTATAATTACTGTTGTTGATTAATAAACACAAAGCATGCTTTAAATCGGTCACATATAAATCTTCGTTTGAAAAATTGGACGAGAAACAGAAATAACTATTTAAAATGTAATTTTTACGTTCTTCACCCCGTGGATAATATGGAATGATATCCAATTCCTTAAACTCAGTCTTAATTTTTGAGGATATTCTGTCTAGCTCTCCGGCTTCCCGAGCCCAGTAAATGATATTGAGATGCCCTCGAATAACCCGTGCTTTATCATCGGCATTGATTTGATCGAGGATATGCTGGATTTTTTTTAATACAACTTTATTCTGCGAACCAAAATTGGAACTCTTATTAAGTTCCTCAACCTTTTTATCCAATAGTTTACGCCATTTTTGTTTATCGTCTAAATAGATAATTTGGTTCACTATATGGTTTTCATTCAGCGTTAGCCCCATGCCATCTATAAACCCTTGATGAAATACAAAATCGTCTGAAGTAAACTTTTCATTCGTTTTGCTGGTTTGGACGCTTTCCCCGAAGCATAATTCGCTATTGACCGATAGTACGTCAAAATAATGCTCCCCAATAGTGGTATTATTTTTTTCCAAAAGAATGTCAGTATCAAAACCATTGTTAAAACCGTTGAAGTAGTTATTAGTTAATGCGTGGATACCATCGGCATCCATGGGTATAAAAGTCATTTTCCGACTGTTATTAATAAAAGAAACGGAATCACTTACCGAGCCTATAAAGGTGTATATGGTGTCGTCCATTTCTTGAACAATGCTTTTTGATACTTTTCTAAAAGGATTTACATACTTGCTATTATTTAAAGCGTTGTTCTTGGTTAAAATGAAGAACAAGTAGCATTGATGTTCCATGTATTCACGACCCTTAAAATGCCGATGTGTTGCTTTTTCTAAGAAGCTTTTGTTAGGTAGATTTTCTGAAGTGTATTGTTTTTTTAAGTAAACGTCTTGTTTATGAACCACACATCCGGTTGGCAGCGATTTAATGGCTTGAAACCAGGCACCATGCATGTCTTCAAAATCTTTTTCAGAAAGTGAATAAATTTCTGGTAACGAACCCTTATAGCATAAAACTACATTGCCATTGTTTGCAAAAACAACATGATCTTGAATATCTACAATGGGGTAATAGGATAGCAGATTTATTTTATTCATTGGTGGTTGATTTTTTATTGCTGATTATTTTAGGGAACACTTTAGCAACCTGAAATAGTTGTGGATTGTGGGTAAACTTCGTTAATGCTATATAAAGAATGGCATTGCCTATTAGAACACCCAAAACAACTAGGAAGCTGAATGAGAAAATGATAATCAATAGTGATGCTATTATGGAACTCATCATTAGTGCAAACAGGGGAATGGGCAAGCCAAAAATAATGGCTCGTTTTCTTATGTTTTTATAGACTTCGTATTTCTTCATAAAGCTATTTCAATAAAACCCTCAATAAGGGGCATTATACCACGATGCTTATTAAGTAAGTGAATATGCCTACTACGGCGCCAGCTATGAGTACAAATACTAAAACACGGGTAATTCCTTTTTTAAGGTCAGCATTCTCGCCAAAAAAATGACCAGCATTAAATAGAAACCCGATAAGGAAAATAACACCCAAGATGATTGGAAAAATGGTTCTAATGGTGTCTGAAACATCATTTACAGAATCTTCAATACCACCAATTTGCGCGAAGCTTGATGAAGATAGTAATAACAGAAAAGTTGACAGTAGAATTGATTTTTTCATAATAGTTCGATTTTTAGATTTGCGAAATCTATTATGAATTGAGGCTTATGGAATAAAAAAGCTAAACTTTAACGCAACTTCATGTTAAACTTTGGAAGATTCTTAATGTTGTGATGGATTTCTTGAATTTTGTGCAAACAAGAATCGAGATGTACACTTCGAAACCATTTTATAAAATACTATTTACCATGAGTTTATGTCTCATGGTTTTATCTCTTAATTCACAAAATGTTGAAGATAAAAAGATTGTGGTTATTGATCCTGGGCATGGAGGAACCGATTCTGGAGCTATTGGACTAAATGGAATAATGGAGAAGGATATTGTGTTAAGTATAGCAAAGGCGATGGTTAGATTAAATACTAATACCAAAAGTGATTTCGAAATCTATTTAACACGCTATAAAGACACCTTAATTTCATTAGCCGACAGAACACGATTAGCTAGAAACCTAAAAGCGGATTTGTTTATTTCCTTGCATTGTAATCAGTCTGAAAACCCAAAGGCTAGGGGTGTGGAAGTTTATGTTAAAGCAAGAGGTGGTAATTTTTTAAAGGAATCAGTTCTTCTGGCTTATGCATTACAAAAGCAAATGAAAACCAAGATTGGTTTTGAAAGTAGAGGGGTAAAATATGGAGATTTTCAGGTTTTGAGAGAAACGACTAATTATTGTCCAGCTTTTTTAGTAGAGTTAGGGTTTTTGAGTAATTGGGATGAGAATATAGCCTTAATTTCTAAAGATGGGCAAAACGTAATAGCAATAGAATTACTAAAATTAATTCTCAATTGATAATTTCTTTTAATAAAAAATAAATTCAGAGATTAATGAAATTAATATTTTTAAAAGCCTTTATTTCATTCTTGTCTGCATATGAAATATAAATACCTTTTCTGCCTAAAATAAGCATAAAAATTATCTTAGAATTAAGAATATTGCCTCTTATTTGTTCTAAAATAGATTTCTTATCAAGACAAGAGGGAGTAGGATAATCTTCGGGATGAGTGTGCCATTCACCTAAATATATTTTCTTTCCTTTACTGTCTTTAAAATTTTTATTAATTATTTTTTGCGCATTCTTTTTAGATCTAGTAAAATTATATCTACTTGATTTGTCAAATCTACTAGGTAAAGAAGAATCAATAATTGAATAATTATTATCTTCTAAATAATAACCAATTAGAATTCCGCCAGCTTCTGGCTTGTGGTTTTCATCTTGAATAAATGACTTCATTTTTTCGAATACTTCTTCGGATATTTTGATAGATAAATTTCCTAACTTAAATTCTATCATAAATCATTTATTACTAGGTCATATAAGTTATTATCATTGGCAAAATCTGTAATTACTAATCCCTTACTATTTAGTAATTCTTTATTTCCAATCCAAGAATAAACTTTCGAAACATTATCGTTATTGACAATATGTCCCTTTATATATGGAAAAATGGTTGAAAGAAATTGAATTAAATATGAAGCCGAATATGGAAAATAACCCGTTTGACAACTTCCTTCAATCAAATATGTTTTGTCATGTTGTTTTTCTGAGTTTGATAAAACGCTATAAGGGTAATTTTCATTTTTAATTAAAGCTAAAGCCCTCTGTGCATCATTTGGCATTATGAATAACATCTGTCCACTTGCTAAAAAAGGTTCTACCCAAAAAATAAATAATGGCCTCGTTAATTTTTCTTCAATTGAAGCTTTTAATATAAATTCCTCAATCATTGTCTTGCCAACGGCTACAATATGAAAATCACAATCATTTATAAAGTTTACCTCGTTTTGAATAATTGTTGTTACCGATTTTTTTCTGACTTCTACTTCAATTAAAGGGTTAGAGTTTTTTAATTCATATTTTATTGCATCAACTTTGTTATTTTTCAAAAATGAAAATCCTGATAAATGTCTATTAATATTTTCTGATGATAAAATTTCCTTATCAATTAGGTTGAATTTGTTGATAGGCAAGTTTTTTAAGTAGAAAATAAGATTAGAACCAATACTTCCTAAACCACTGATTACTAAGCTTTTTTTAGATTCTATGTATCCAGTTGTTCTTAATTGTAATCTATCTAGACTTAAGTTGTCAAACGTTATTCTTGTTGCATATTTTTTTTTATTAATGAGATTGGATAAATGATCTATTTTTGAATTGATTTTTCTAAGCCCTCCTTTTTTTCTAGACAAAATCTCTAAATTTTTATATGTCCATCCATAGTATTCGTTAGATGAATTGCTGTTATTTGTAAAAATCACTAAAACACTATCAAAATCATTACTTCTACATAAATCTTTAAATTTATTGTAGTTAATATTATCTTTTTTTATAATTGTTAAAGTTTCTGTAAAAGTTAATTCAAATGGGGGTTCAATAAAATTATTTTCAATAATCAATATACCAATTTCTTTGAAATTGCATTTGTATTCTTTTGCATACTCTTTTATTTTTTTTAAATCATTAGCATTATTACTGATAAAGTACTCATAATTTGAAAGGTAATTATTTGTAAATTTTATACCTTTTATTTCTTCATCACTGCTATTATTAATAGTATGAAATCCTAAATTTAATATAACATCATTTTTAGAATAAGCCAGTTCCCAATATGCTTTAAATTCTTTTTTAAATTCTTTTTTTCGATAATCAATATCTTCGGCGTCACGAATTAGCTTTTTTGCTTTTGAAACTATTAACTCAATAAAAACAACAAAATTAGTTTTCGGCAAAATCAAATTCAGCCCTTCATCAAAAACACAAATACTTAAATCCTCGTTTATATGAGGAATGTATTTTAAATTATGATAACTTTCCTTACTAATAAAGATCTTGGGCGTTACAAAAGGGAAATCGTTTGGAAAGTTCAGATATAATTTAACATCAACATTTTTATGGTTAAATGTTATTTCTGTCTCAATCTCCCAAACAATACTTTCTTTAAAAAATTTATAATCGAGTGCTTTTAATTCCTCACATTCTAAATTTTTACAGATTTCAATTTTGCTAAATTCTTTTAAAAGTAATCCGTAATCAATCATTAAGCAGATTTATTATCATATCGCAATAGGTCAGGAGATGCGAATGCTTTAGCCACATCTTCATCCTTTTCATTAATACTAGAGCAAGGAAATCTATCTCCTATATGTTTTTGCCATTTTGCACAAGCGTCTTTTTTACTTTTTACTTCGACAGCTTGTTTTCCAGAAGTTATTAAACTGTTTAAAGCATCAAGAAAATCTTTTTTTCTCGTTTCGGATGAATACTTGTCTAATAAGTTTTCTAAAGTGTCAACAGTAGGTCTATAACATTCGTATTTTGCCCAGATATGTCTTGTGTCGTCTATAGATTTTTGTATTCCTTGTAAAGTTTCTAAAAATGATTCATCGTCTCTATCCTTTGAAACATAATTATTAACTGCAAGAATTGTGAACACCATACCACTCGGGAGGTTCAAGTGACTTTTATTATCTGTCCAAGCCTTTAAATAACGCACTATTCTCTTTAATTGATTTTTATCCTTCGCTTTTTCATCAAACCATTTTTTGAAGGCATAGGGATCACTTTCTATCCATCCTTTAGTTTTATGAGCAAGTTCTGGAATATCTTCACTATCGAAGAAATTCTCGTTATCAGTATCAGTTGTTTTATAGTAAATAGGCAAATCAACATGATAGCTTTTAGCATACTGAACTCTAACACAAGTGTTTTTATCAATTGTTTCTTGATTTGTACGATTTTCAACCGCTTTGAAAATCCAATTATGAGCAGTATTAGGTGTTGGTTTATCTTCTTCCTTTCCAAAAATATAAACTCCATCATCAACATCATATTCTCCACTTATTGGTAAAATTGTAGTATTCATAGCAAAAGAACCTTGTCCTTTAAACTTTACAGTATGTTTATCTCTGTTTTTATCAAAATAAGTTTCAATATCTTTTCTTATTGAATTTCTAGAAGTTCTCAACTCATTCTTTTTTGTTGAACTTAATGCAATTATTCTATTAAATTCTGTAAAAGTTTCATGTAAATCAGCCATAATTTATCTTATTATAAATGTTTTTTTTGTTGTAAATAATCTTTCTATTTCTTCTTTTTTCTCAAATATCAGTGCCTGATCTTTTGCTTTTATTTTCATTAAATTATATGCCTGCTTATTAGCGACATCAAGTTGGATTAAACTTTCTTGTTCAGTTGCAATTGAAACACTTGGAATTCTAATATATTTTATATCTACATTATATATCTCTGTTATTTTGGATAAGAAAAAATCTGTAAAATAACTTTGGCCATTCATTGAAGTTTCAAATAAATCAGCTCCCCAATCTTTAAATGACCGCTCTCGTTTTAAGCCAATTTTTTTGCCTCCAGTAATTGTAAGACTACTCAGAGATAGTATTTCAATAGAATCATATTCTTTACTTTCACTATTTCCAACAAAATAATTTAGAGCCTCTAATAAACCAACTAGAGCTGGATTATTGGCCCAAACTCCCCCATCAATAAATTGTTCGTTATCGTAAAATTCGGATTCTGCCATTGGAAAATATGTTGGTGCTGCAGTTGTTGCTAAAGCAATGTCTATGATTGGAGCTTCATTATCTCTTGATAGTTTCCCTTTTAAATGATCAAACTTAAATACTTTTGGTTTAGCTTCTGTTATAGAATAACTGGGGATGCATAACAAATTGGAACAATCTTTTATTTGTTTTTTTTCAAAAATTTCAATCAATGCTTCTTTTAATCCTTTGTCAGAATACTTTCCCCCTTTTGCAATCTGTTTTAAAAACCCATAATCGATTGTGCCAAAAAATGGAATTTTTCTCTTTTTATGCTTTGGAAAAATTAGTTCTCCTTTATTTTCATAAAATTCACAGATATTTTTTGCTGATATTTTTAAAGATAAAGCCAAGGCTATTAAACCACCAGTTGAAGTACCACAAATCATATCAAAATGATCACTAGTTTTACAATTAAATTTTTCTTCAAATTTTTTTAATATTGATGCGGAGTATAAACCTTTTATGCCACCACCATCTATTGATAGAATTTTAAATACTTTTTTCATAATACCATAAAAATATGTAATATATTTCTTAAAAACTATAACTTTTTTATAAAAAATAAATATCACAATTTGGTAAGAATATTTCTAATAAATTGATATGTTTCTTTTTAATAAACATGAATATTTAATTAAATTTTAATTTTCCCCCAAACCAAAGGATGCTCACTAGCCGCAATATTTTTATTAGTGACAGATTTATATATTGACCATTGTGGTCGGTTTTCTGGCCATACCGCTTTACGGTTTAAGCCACTATCTTTCATGGTTTCAAATAGGGCCGGAGATACTAACATATAATCTTTTTGCTTGATGTTAACACCTTTTCTATACGCTCCTAACCGATGGTAAGTGGCATCATTTCCAGCATCACAATCAACCTCAAAAGACAGGTGTTTGGTAATGTCTTTTAAATTGGTTTGTTGGAGCAGAGGCGATAAAGAATCGCAATAAGACGGTGCATTAAGCGTGCCTGCAATTATGATGTTGGTTTTATCTTCAACTATCCGTTCCTGGTAGATAGTCGCCATATAGTTTGCTTGTTTTTTTCTTATGGCATCTGTGAAATCTTTATCTTTTGTTTGTTTCTGTAACTGGGTTGATAACATATGAATGGTTAAATTATTTGGTGTTAGAACTTCATACTCAACAAGGCAATTTATGGGATGTGTTTTTATTGAAACTAGTTTGTAATCCTCACGAAGTAAAATACCCAATTCTAAACCTTTAAGTGACTCACTTTGTACAACAAAAGATTGTGCATAGGGTTTGCAGTCAAATTTTGGTAAAATCAATTGGTTGAATTCTTCCAAAGACGCTCTATCTTCAATTTCTTGAAGCAATAATATATCTGGATTAACAGCTGCAATAACGCGTGCTTTGTTATCGGTAGCTTCTGGTCTAATGGGAGTGGTTTGCAATTCTATCCAACCATTCCATTTTGTTAGATCGCTGGCTTTGGATTCGGTGGAATAGTTTAGGCCTTTCATATATAAGAACCCTGCTTTTCTACGCAAAACAGCATAAGGTCGTGGGCTGGATTTTTCAAATCCCGTTAAAAATGAGAGTTCCCTAATGCGGTTTTGGTCTATTAAGGATATGGATGGTTTTCGCATTAAATCATCCAGCTCATTTATCCAATCGGATAGATTTTTTCCAAATGGTTTTTCTAATATGCTTTTATCGCGATGGAATAAATTCTGGATGTTGAAGGTTGCTATTTTCATGATGTTGTGGTTTTATTTTCGTTTATCGTTTGTGTGCTTATCAAAAGCAATGAGGTTGAACAGTTGGCGCATTCTGCTTCGAACGCGATTGCCATATAAATCTTCCAATTCTTTGGCATTTAAATTTGTTGTTGCGTGAGTTTTTATATTATGTTTTATGAATATTTCGTAGCGTGATAATAGTATTTCTCCCATAACATTGCAGTCCTTTGCATAATGTCTGCCAATGGGTTCTACACCCAGATCATCAAAACAAAAAAACTGACTGTTGCCATAATCTTCAATGGTTTTGTACCCTATATGGTTAAACCCGAAAACGATGTTTCGTGAAGGCACTAAAATGTACGGACGTTGATGTGGCACAATGAATTTTAAAAGTCGCATCAAACTGGTTTTACCGCAGCCAACAGGACCAGAAAGTAAGATGCCTTTATTTGGGTCGATGTCATGGCGCTGGCAATTTTCTATGTCTTTTATAAAATAATGGCACAGTTTCATAAGGACGTCATGGTCTTCTTCATAGATTTTAAAATGGTTGCCAAGGAGCAGTTTTCCTTTAGCATCGAGATAAATTAAAATTTTCTGAAAATCATAGGTAACTGCTTTTCCATCGAAAGTTCCTATCGAAAATTCTACACCTCCTTCGGTAATTTTAGAGGGGTTGGTCATAATCTTTGATTTTAGAGGTTTTAAGGTTGTCTTTGTTTTGAGACCCTGGCTCATTTTTTTTTATTTCATTTGCTTTCAGCATCCAATTTGAAGCGGTGGCATGCCAATCAGTAATTTTAATTTTACCTCCAAGTTTCCAATCAATAGATTTGTAATGGTTGTAAAATTTTAAGGCTTCAATTTCTGGCCAATTGTTCATTTTAAAAAAAGCGACAGCTTCATTTTTATTTTTTGGTAGCTTAAGTTTATTAATGTTTTCTATTTGTTTATTAATGTTTGTATTATGTATCAATGCCTGTTCAAAGCCTGTTTCGGGCTTGTTCAGAGCTTGTTCAGAGCCTGTTTTAAAAATGAACATTCTAACCTTACTCCCTTTGAAAATGTTATATGAAGGTAAATAGCACAGATATTTCCAGTCGTTAAGGTTTTTTATGCATTTGTGATAGGTTGCAATTCCGCCAATTTTGGCTATTCCCATAACTTCATCCCTATTAATATAAAATTCTTCAGGGAAGCGATTGATATTCCAAAACTGAAACAAGGACATATACAAACTGATATGGGTGGGATTTAATCGGGAGTCTTTTGAGAATTGTTGAAACACAGCGTTTAAATGTTTTATATAGTTCATAAATCTTCACTCAATTTAATTTGAACCCTGTTTTCTATCATTATTTTCTGGATTTCATCAGCTTCATAAAAATTAATATTTCCCATTTTAGTGTGTGGGATTGTGCCATTCATTCTAAAGTTTTGTAAAGTTCCAGCACTTATGCTCAGTAAATCCATGACTTCTGATGATTTGAGATACTTCTTTAATCCTGTACCGGATTGTTTTAATAGCATCTTTTTAATATCACTTAGTAGCTCAATTTTGAATTCTCTTAGGTCGTCGGTGGTTATGATACTTGTTGCCATGTTAGGATTATTACATTATTGTTTATGTAGGTGTTTGACTTACTTTTAGCAAATTTGATAAGTTTTGATGGTGTTTAAGCAGTAGTTGAACCGTAGTCGGGTAAAATTTTTTAATTGTAAAAAAGTTGGAATTTGTAGTGATTTGAGTTTTTTAAAGGACTATTTGAGTTGAGTAAATAGAAAAAAAGTAAATAAAACGGTGATTACAGGAGGTGCACCCGACTACGGTGATTTCGAAGTATTATTCCTCAGAATTATTGATGTAGGTTGTTAGTCCTTCGGTTAGGTCATCCAAAAATTTTGTACGACTCATTTTTCTAGTTTTTATTTCGGCAAAGGTTTTGTAGCAATCCCCAATGTCAAAATGTAAAACCCTTTCTAGTACAGAAGCTATTTCTTTAATATCGGATTTACCATTATTTATAGCTCTATTATGATGAAGGGCATAAATTAATTCCGTTAGATCTGTTTTCGTTGAAGTCCATTGTAGTTCAACTTGATTTGTAACCTTTAATTCGTTATTGCTTTTTGGCTTTTTATTGATAATCAATCTGTTTTGGAGGTAGGTAATAAAATTATTGTATGCTTTGAGTTTCCCTAATAACATATCATAAGGCGTACAGAAATCGGGATCTTGAAAGTAGAATTTTGAAGATGTAATAGGAAGATTGTCAAAATAATCCCTTGTGAAGTATTGCTCGTCAAGATGCGTGTGTTTTGACTCTATATATTGAGCAAAGTCCATATTGTAAAGAAAAAAGCGGTTAAGTTTAGACAACTTCTTTTTTACATATTTATTCTGTTTGGTTATATCTGCTCTTGGAAATTGGATTTCAAAAGAACGGATTTCAGAAAAGTAAATTAATTGGTTTAAAGGTGTTTGTTTAATACTTTTAAAAAACTTGATTTCTTCGTTGGTAGTTTTGAAACCTTGTTTAATGATTTCTTTCTTAAAAGAATTGAGAAGGTTTCGACTAGCAATAATACTTTGGTTGGAGCGTTCTATAATCCCTTTGGAAGTATATTTTATATCATCCAATCTTTCTAAAAAATTCTTATTAATAGTATTGAAGTCCATTTGGATTAGCTAATTCCGAATTAGTAGTTGCTAAAAAGTATTTCAAACTTAAAAGGACAATAATTGATGAAGAAAAGAGAGAAGGATTAATATAATTACTCGTTCATTTAATATGTCTCTCTTAGTTTTAGTTTTATTATTTGTAGCGATAATGTAAAAAATATTTAAACTGAATCAAATATAAGGTTGTGTAATTGTTGCGTATTTTAATGTGAATTTTATTCACAACAAATAGGTAACCTATTGTAATTAAGCTTATTTGCCGAACTTTTTTATAAAATCTTCTTTATTCGAAACGTTGGATTTGATAAAAACATTTGAAGCATGTTTTCTAACAGTACTATAAGCAATAAACATGTTTTTTGATATTTTTTTATAGCTATTACCTTTAATGATTTGTATGGCAATCTCATTTTCTCTATTTGTGAAATTATATTCTTTTGCAATATTCCGTTTTAAAATATAAGTGTTTTTCAATCTATACAGGTAACTATTAATTTCCATAATGGTAACTAAAAAGAAAGCCATGGTAACCAATGGTTGTGTGATTGGTTGAAAATCGCCGAAATAAGTTAGCAAAGGCAAAAGAATAATGGACAATATAGAGGTCAGTCCTAGATACGTTTGTGTTTTAAAGTAGCGTTGTCTTTTTACTTCATTTTTTATAGTTAGAAAGAAGTAAATGAGGAATGTAATGGACAAAAATATGGGGAATATTAGGAAAAGGCTCCTTGCGAAGTTGAGAGATTTAGTATAATAATAGGGTATAATGAAGAAAATCAAAAAGCTAAACAATAGTATTATTGTCAAGTTTTTTATTTTGAAAAATCGGTTAGGAGTAATAATATTGAATTCAATATATAAATACCAAACTAGATAGATACACATAATTATAGAGATACTATATGTTGCAATGTATTGAAGGAAGATTGGACCTGGTAAGGATTGATCAGGTAATAAACCATTCAAAATATTATAAAGAAGGAATAAAATAGCCAAGACTAGATAGCGATAAGCAGCTTTGTTCGCTTTTTGTTTAGAGAAGATTATTTTAAATAATTGAAAAACAATAATAAGACCAATAATAATACACATGAATAGTACAATCCAGTGCATCGACGAGGAATATTCATATTCCGCCGTAAAGCGATATTGTTGTTTCAGAAAAAGCATTTAAATTGTTGAATAACATAATGTTATTTCAATATTTTCTTTACAACTAAAGATACATTATATTAGTCTTATAAAGAAAAATAATTAAAAATGCTGAACAGAAAATTCACTTTAGGTTTTTTCCCAACACCTCTAGAGGCCATGGAAAACTTGTCAAAAAAATACCCTGACTATAATTTATTTATTAAACGTGATGATAATTCAGGGTTAGCATCAGGAGGGAATAAGGTAAGGAAACTTCAGTATTTTATATATGATGCACTGGATAAAGGGTACGACACGATCCTTACCGCTGGAGCACAGCAATCAAACCATTGCAGGCAAACGGCAGCTGCTTGTGCTAAGGTAGGGTTACAATGCAATTTATTGTTAGGCGGAGAAAAACCAATCAATTATAATGGAAATCTTTTGCTTTCACATTTATTGGGTGCAAACATTCACTTTACTGGAGATAATAGAAAAGGAGAAAACTTAGAGTCAATTAAAGTTGAATTAGAGTCACAGAATAAAAAGGTTTATGTTGTTCCTTATGGTGGTTCAAATTTAATTGGTGCTTATGGATTTGTAGATGCCGTAAAAGAATTAAAAGAGCAATTATCCACCATGAACTTGAAAATGGATTATATATTCTTTGCGTCTAGTTCTGGTGGAACGCAAGCAGGACTTAAACTTGGAGTTGATTTATATGGACTTGATATAAAACTAATGCCCATAAGCATCGATAAATTGGGTTATGGAGATATAACATTGGATGAAGCGGTACTTGAGCTATTGTTTGAAGGTCAAAAAGCTTTAAGCATTCAAAAATCATATTCAATTAATGATGCAACGCTAATTAGAGGTTATGATTCCCAAGGATATGGTGTTGTTACTTCAAACGAGAAACATGCAATCAAAGAATTGGCCCATAGCGAAGGTGTTTTACTGGATCCTGTTTATACAGGAAGGGCATTTTATGGCATGTTAGACCATTTAAAAAATAAAGAATTAAGAAAAAATTCTAATGTTCTTTTTTGGCATACGGGAGGTTTGCCAGCTAATTTTTATTATTCTAAAGAATTTATGTAAGAAAATAATAAGAGTTTAATTGAATTTGGTGCTATTTGAGTTTGTTTGTGATACCAGTGTAAAAAAGTGCCAAATGTTTTAGCTATGTTTTAGCAAAATAAAAAAGCCAAGAAATTTTTTTCTTGGCTTTCCTTTGTTTACCTTGTAGCGAGAGGGGGGCACGATCCCCCGACCTCCGGGTTATGAATCCGACGCTCTAACCAGCTGAGCTACCTCGCCTAATTTAAGGCTGCAAATATAAAAACAATATTATTCTCTGCAAATATTACTTAAGTAAATTATTATTAAATTTTATTGTATTACTTATCAATTAATGTATATATTGGGAACTCAAAATTTTTATAGTACTTATGGACGAAAAAGTTAAATTTGAAATTGAATTTACTATTCAAGCATCACCACAATTAATCTATCAATATATTTCAACACCATCTGGTTTATCGGAATGGTTTTCAGATAATGTAAACTCTAGAGGTGAATTTTTTACTTTTATTTGGGACGATAGCCAAGAAAAAGCAAAACTTATTAGTAAAAAAACAGGCGAACGTATTAAATTTAGATGGATTACAGAGGAGGATGACCAAACTTCCTATTTTGAAATTAAGATTCAAGTAGATGAAATTACTAAAGACGTTTCGTTAATAATTACAGATTTTGCCGAAGAAGATGAGGTCGAAGAGTCTAAAATGCTTTGGGAAAATCAAATTTCTAGTTTAAAGCAAGTATTAGGTTCAGCCTAATGGAAAAGAATTCATTGAAATTTCGCATCGAAGGCTTTATGGAACTTGTCATTCCTTCGAAAACAGAAATCTAAATAAAGAATTTAAATTATATTTGTCCCGTCCCGATAGTTATCGGGATTAATCGGGACTTTTTTTATGACAAATTTTAACGGTACTATTTCAGCTCAAGAACAATTATTATCCATTCAAAACAGAGGTTATGCTTATGGCGATATGCTTTTCGAAACTATAAAAGCTTCGCATGGTAAATTGTTTTTTTGGGAAGATCATTATTTTAGACTTATGGCGTCTATGCGTATTATGCGCATGGAGATTCCAATGAATTTCACCATGGAATTTCTAGAAGACCAAATTCAGCAAACATTAAAAACATCGAATTTAGATAAGTCTTCGGCAAGAGTTAAATTATCTGTCTTTAGAAACGAAGGCGGTTTGTATTTGCCAAAAACCAATGATGTTAGCTTTGTAATAACCGTGAAAAAAATGGAAAGCGATTTTTACGAGCTTAGAAATGATTTTTATGAAGTTGATTTGTTTAAAGATTACTATGTATCTCCAACATTGTTATCTACCTTAAAAACGAATAATAAAGCGTTAAACGTAATTGGAAGCATTTATGCATATGATAACAATTTGAATAATTGCTTAATTATGAATACAAATAAGCATGTGGTTGAGGCCTTAAACGGAAATGTGTTTGTTGTTACTGGAAATGTTATTAAAACACCTCCAATAAATGATGGGTGTTTAAAAGGGGTAATGAGAAAACAAATTATAGATATATTAAAAACGGATAAGGATTATGAATTGGTTGAAGCATCTATCTCGCCGTTTGAACTTCAAAAAGCAGACGAAATTTTTGTAACAAATGTGATAGTTGGCATACAACCAGTTACTAAATACAGGAAAAAATTGTTTACAGCTGATGTTTCAAAAAGAGTCCTTGAAAAAATAAATGTAAAACTAAGATTAAGTTAGTTGTAGTTAGGATTTTCGGGGGCATTACTCCAAATACTGTAGTTATCGCCAAATTCTAACATTTTTTCTTTCCAGAAAGTTTCGTAATTCTTTTCAATAATCTCGTTTTTATAAATGTTTTCGGTAACAACCCAAGAATTCATTTTTAACTCTTTTTCTAATTGATTTGCATCCCAACCAGAATATCCAAGAAAAAATTTAATATCATTTTCATTTATAACTTCTTTGGCAATAAGTTCGGCTACTTTATTAAAATCTCCACCCCAATAAACGCCTAACGAAATTTCAATGCTATTCGGAATTAATTCAGGTATTTTATGAATAAAGTATAAATTATCCTGTTCTACAGGACCGCCATTATAAACTTTAAATTTGGCTTCTACTTCGGGTACTAAATCGTTTATAGTATAATCTAATGGTTTATTAAGTATAAAACCTATCGAGCCCTCCGCAGAGTGGTCGGCCAATAAAATAATGGATCTATTAAAAGACATATCGCCAATTATTGTAGGTTCAGCGATTAACAAATTACCTTTTTTTGGTGTTATTGTAACCATACTTGTGAGGAATTAGCAAATAAATCTAATATTAATTTATTAAAAAAGCAACTGTTTTAATAAAATATAAAAAAAATGCCCCCAAATATGGAAGGCATTTTAAATATGAATGAAGTAAATAATTAATTTACGGCGTTTGATAAATCTGCACCAGCTTTAAATTTTACCACTTTTTTAGCTTTAATTTTTATAGTAGCTCCAGTTTGTGGGTTTCTACCTTCTCTTGCAGCTCTTTTAGAAACTGACCATGATCCAAATCCAACTAAAGAAACACGGTTGCCTTTTTGTAAAGCACCTTCAATTTCAATTAGTGCGCATTCTAATGCTTTTTTTGCAGCAGCTTTTGTAATTCCAGCATGTTCTGCCATTGCATCGATTAAATCTGTTTTGTTCATAATATTAAATTTAATTATTAATAAATTGGTTAAAATTTTGTTTAAATCCTATTACAAATTTATACGGATTATGCTTTCATGCAAGTAAAATATAGGGAAATACATCGTATTGTTGATAAATCGACACTTTTGTTAATAAGGAGGCTGTATTTTGTCGAGTTTTTGCGTAATACCAATGTAATTAAGGGGTTACAGCATTCTGGCTCCTGCTTCGAAGGTGTATCCGTTTAGTAGCGATTTTACGTCCATGCTACGTTTTCCCGGAAGCTTTATTTCATTAATAATTATATAACCATTTGATACAGCAACTTTTAATTCTTTTTTTGAACTTAGAATAGTTCCAACCGCATGGTTATGCGAAACCTGTTCTTTATCTGCCTTATAAATTTTAATATCCAAGGTGTCATTTCCGTTAATTAAGGTGCACCATCCTGCCGGATATGGGCTTAAACCACGAATTAAATTATAAATTTTTTCTAAGGAGTCGTTCCAGTTTATTTTGCAATTCTCCCTGTTAAGTTTATAAGCAGTTTTAATATCTGATGTGTCTTTTTGAGGAACGGTGTTTACAGAGTTGTTTTCAATCAATTTAACTGTTTTTAAAACGAGAGCGCTTCCTATGTTCATAAGTGTATCATGTAAGCTTCCAGCGTTTTCATCGGGTTTTATCTCCACAGTTTCTTGAAGAATCATATCGCCAGTATCAATTTCTTCATTAATAAAAAATGTTGAAACACCCGTTTTGGTCTCGCCATTAATTATAGCCCAATTAATAGGGGCGGCGCCACGATAATTTGGAAGTAATGAGGCGTGTAAATTAAAGGTGCCGTATGCTGGCATTTGCCACACTACTTTTGGTAACATTCTAAATGCTACTACAATTTGTAGATTGGCATTAAGTTGTTTTAATTCCTTTAAAAAGTCTTCGTTTTTTAAGTTTGTTGGTTGTAAAACACTTAAGTTTTGCGCAACCGCATATTGTTTTACGGCACTTTCGTGAAGTTTTTGTCCGCGTCCCGCTGGTTTGTCTGGTGCCGTAATAACACCAACAATATTATATTTGGCTTCTACCAATGTTTTTAAAGTTGCTACGGCAAAATCGGGCGTACCCATAAATATAATTCTTAATTCTTTCATTGTAGGTGTTTATTGTTTTTTGTTTTGATGCGCATTTCCGTTTCGATCACAAGGTTCATTATTCAGAAATTTGGTATTACAAATGACTTAATTTATAAGTGTTGGTTGGTGTTATGGCTATAATATTGTGTTCTAAGAGTAATTTTAAAACACTTTTTAATTCGGATTCTGAGCAATTTAAAGCGCTAATCATATTTCTAGAGGATTGGTTTCCTGTTTCTAGTAATTCTATAACTCGGTTTTTAATGTTCATGATGTCTTGCGGTTTTGCATTTTTTTGCGTGCTCGCACATACTGAACAAATACCGCAAGGCTTGGTGTCTTTTTCTCCAAAATAGGCGAGGAGTTGCATGCTTTTACAAACAGAGTCGTTGTCTATATATGCTAGCATCGCTTTAACCTGCTGCTGTTTTAACTCGTTTTGTTGCTCGATGATACTCGCGATGCGATTAATGGTTTTGTCGTCTTCTCGAGGTTCTATAAAGGTGACCTGAGCATCGGTTTTAGCTAAATTTAATGTGATGACTTCGTCTTTTTCTAATTGCTTGAGCGTATTAGTTACAACTGTTTCGTTCGCTGATGCTTTTTCTGAAATTTTGGCAATATCAATTTTAGTATCGTGATCAAAAATACCCCCATACATTCTTAATATAGATTTTACGATTACATTAAAATTTGGATGTGTTTCGAGGTAATTAAAAAGGGAGGCACTGGAAATGATAAACTGCGCAGACACTTTGTTTTTAAACTGTTTCGATAAAATAATGACGCTATTTCTATCGAGCATTAACAGCGCATTATAGGTTAAAACAGGATTGAAATTATAGGTTTTGCAAAAGCTATTAAAATCGAAATCGAAAGTCTCGTATTCACCTTCACCATATGATATCTGGAAATAGTTACATAGTTTTCGGTAAACCTGTTTTACAAAATCCACAGGCGGCAATACGCTTAAAAACTGATTTTTGACTAATACTTCGTCGCTGTTGTTTTTTAAAATAACGGCAAATGCTTTTTCGCCGTTACGCCCCACACGACCAGCTTCTTGGAAATAACTTTCGATACTTTCCGGTAGGTTTAAATGAATAACCGTTTTAACATCGGGTTTGTCTATGCCCATGCCAAAGGCATTGGTGGCAACCATAACTTGCTTTTGGTTTTGCAACCAAAGCGTCATATTTTTATCTTTTTCGTCGGTTGGTAAGCCGCCATGGTAATAGGTTGCCGAAATTTTTTTAGATTCTAAAAAAGCACTGAGATCTAAGGTTGATTTTCTGTTTCGAACATAAATGATTGATGATTCCTTGTATTTTTTTAATATGGTTTCAATGCGATAGTATTTATCGTTTTCATGATACACCATATAGCCTAAATTAGGCCTAGAAAACGATTGTTTAAAAATTTTAGGATTTATAAAATCGAGTTCTTTTATAATATCGTTTACCACATCGGGTTTTGCCGAAGCAGTAAGTGCTACGACATTTACCGAAGGTTGCAATTGCCTTAAAATAGCTATGTTTTTGTATGCTGGTCTAAAATCGCTTCCCCACTGCGAAATACAATGCGCCTCGTCTACCGCAATTAAATTTACATTCATTTGCCTAATGCGTTCTTGAACGAGCTCTTGTTGTAAACGTTCTGGAGAAAGGTAGAGAAACTTGTAATTCCCGTAAATACAATTGTCTAACAAGGTGTCTAACTGACTGTAGGTAATGCCGCTGGTTAGCGCCATAGCTTTAATGCCTTTGTCGTTAAGTTGCTGCACCTGGTCTTTCATTAAAGCGATTAAGGGTGAAATAACCACACAAATACCCGGTTTTGCTAGGGCCGGAATTTGAAAACATAACGATTTTCCGCCACCCGTTGGAAGCAGTACAAACGTATCTTCCCCTTCAATAACCGCATTGATGATGGCTTCTTGTTCTGGGCGGAATTGCGTAAAATTCCAATAACGTTCTAGTATGTCTAAAGGTTGTTGCATTTATAGCTTTAACGCTTTTAAAATGTAATCGGTTCTGTTCTCAATGGTGTCAAAAGGTACGTCTATTAAATCGTAGTCGTATTTTTGATAGGTGTTTAAAAGGCAATCATGTATTTCTAATGCTTGCTCAAAATTTTCGTAGCGCTCGTTATCGTTTGTGTAAATGGCTGCCCAGGGTTTTAATATAAAAACGGTATCGTAAACGGCATTTTCGCAGGCATGTATAAACGCAGGCGGGTAGGTGTCGCCAATATAATCCATGTAAGCCAATACATCTGGAACCCCACGGTCGAAAAAAGTTACATCGGCATTTAAGGTATCGGCTTTTAAATATTGCTGATGCCTGCCTTTTAGAAGCATTTCGCTAAACAATAAGGGGTTGGTTAAAAACAACTGGTCTATCCCTTCTTTTTTAGCATCTAAAGTTACTTGACGCGAAATTTCTTCAAGACACGTGTAACCGCGTTTAATTAATTCGTTTATTAATGTTGATTTTCCGGTTCCTGGACCTCCGGTAATTACAATTTTTTTCGTTTTCAAGAAGTGATAATTTAAGCTGTAAAAATCGGAATTTAAGCGCTATAAAAAAAATGAACAATTAATAATTGATAATAAACTTTAAACACTGGTGTTATGTGAAGCTGGCTTTTACGACAAAACCATTAGGCATTGTGTGTTAGGGATTGTACTGAAAAGCCCACAGCGACCCTTGTCCCGATTGCTATCGGGACGGGGGAGCGAGGACTTGTAAGGGAAAGCCCGACCCGACCTTAGGAGGGTAACACCCAAAATTATTTTATTTTATTTTTTATAATGCACGTACTAACTGTATATTTGCACGATATTAAAAAACTATGAGTACAGCTCCAAATCAGGACGAATTTTACGATAAATTAAGAGGGCAATTATACGATACATCGCTTTGGCCTGCGGAATATTTGTATAAGTTTATTATTAAAACGGAAAGCATTAAAATTGCCAAAATTGATGCTATCTTCGATAATATGGGTGCAGTAATTAATACTATAGAAAGCAAAAATGGCAAATATACCAGCGTTTCTATAAACGTAATGATGAAAAACCCCGATGCTGTGATAGGAAAGTACAAGGAAGTAGCAGAAAAAATAGAAGGAGTTATTAGTCTTTAGTTTTTTTTTGTACTTTGCACTTGCATAACTACTACATGCGCAACATTTAACTCTACACTTTATTTTGACAATAGACGATTTAGAATACAACACAGAGCGTGAACATTTAATTATACCTGAGTATGGACGCCATATGCAGAAAATGATTAATTACGCGAAAACACGAGAAACAAAAGAAGAACGCAATAAAGTGGCTAAAGCTATTATTGCCGTAATGGGCAACATGCAACCACATTTAAGAGACGTTCCAGATTTTCAGCATAAACTTTGGGATCAGCTTTTTATTATGGCTAATTTTGAATTGGATGTAGATTCTCCTTACGAAAAACCTACAAAAGAATTACTGGAAGAACATCCAGAACCTTTAAAATACCCACAGAATTTTCCAAAATATCGTTTCTACGGAAATAATATTAAAACCATGATTGATGTGGCAAATACCTGGGAAGATGGCGAACTTAAAGAAGCTTTAACCTATACTATTGCCAACCACATGAAAAAGTGTTTTTTAAATTGGAATAAAGACACGGTGGAAGATGATGTTATTTATGGGCATTTATACGAGCTTTCTGGCGGAAAAATAAACTTGAAGAATTCTGATGAAGATTTATCGGATGCGACGAGTTTAATGCGCACAAAAACAAAGTTTACAAGTACTAACAAAAAGGGCGGTCACCATAAAAAAGGATCTTCTGGTCGCCAAAGAAAACGTTTCTAAACCAATATGAGTACATTTAAAATTGAAGGCGGTCACCGTTTAAAAGGGAGTATACAACCACAAGGTGCAAAAAATGAAGCACTGCAAATTTTATGCGCCGTTTTGCTAACACCAGAACTGGTAACTATTAATAATATTCCAGATATTGTAGATGTAAATAAACTAATTAGTTTATTGAAAAAATTAGGTGTTAAGGTTGAAAAAATTAAACAAGGCACCTACACATTTCAAGCGGACGATGTTAATTTAAAGTACTTAGAATCGGACGAATTTAAGGTAGATGGTCGTGGTTTACGCGGTTCTATCATGATAGTTGGCCCTATGTTAGCGCGTTTTGGTAAAGGGTATATCCCAAAGCCAGGAGGCGATAAAATTGGTCGTCGTCGTTTAGATACACATTTTGAAGGGCTTATTAATTTAGGCGCTAAGTTTAGATATAGTAAAGAAGAACAGTTTTACGGTGTTGAAGCCGACAGATTAAAAGGCGTTTACATGCTTCTTGAAGAAGCTTCGGTTACTGGAACTGCCAATATTGTTATGGCAGCTGTTTTAGCTGAAGGACGCACCACAATTTATAATGCCGCTTGCGAGCCCTATTTACAGCAATTATGTAAAATGCTGAATAGAATGGGAGCTAAAATTAGCGGTGTTGGTTCTAACTTATTAGTGATTGATGGTGTTGAAAAATTAGGTGGTACCGAACATACCATGTTACCAGACATGATTGAAATTGGTAGCTGGATTGGATTAGCTGCCATGACCAAAAGTGAACTGACTATTACCAATGTATCTTGGGACGATTTGGGTATTATACCGAATGTGTTTAGAAAATTAGGTATCACTGTTGAAAAACGTGGCGACGATATTCATATTCCTGCACATGTTGATGGTTATGAAATACAAAGTTTTATTGATGGATCTATTTTAACTATTTCTGATGCACCTTGGCCAGGGTTTACTCCCGATTTACTAAGTATTATTTTAGTGGTAGCAACGCAAGCCAGAGGTAGTGTGTTAATACACCAGAAAATGTTTGAAAGCCGTTTATTCTTCGTTGATAAATTAATAGATATGGGTGCTAAAATTATATTATGCGACCCGCATCGTGCTACTGTAATTGGGCATGATTATAAATCGACTTTAAAAGCAACTACCATGACATCGCCAGATATTCGTGCTGGGGTTTCGTTACTTATTGCGGCTTTGTCTGCAAAAGGAACGTCTATTATTCAAAATATTGAACAGATAGATCGCGGTTACGAGCGTATCGATGAGCGTTTACGTGCTATTGGTGCTCATATTGAGCGTGTACCTTAATAGGAATTATTTACTGATTACTGCTTGCTGTTTATAATACTTGCCTTGCCAGGTATTATTTTTGGTGAGTAGTTTGTCAATTTTTGCAACAATTTCAAAGTTTTTAAGGCCATTCCATTTTGGAGCTATTAGTAAGTCCGGAGGCGTTTCGCTTATAAAGCGTTCTATGATGATGTCCGGACGCAAAATCTCTATAAACTCTGAAACCAACTCAATATAATTGTCAGCAGTAAATAAATCGAATTTCTCCGGTTCCTTTTTAAATTGATGCGCCATAACAGACTGTTTTACAATTTGTAAATGGTGCAGTTTTAAGGTTGAAATCGGTAATTTTGATAGTTCTACGGCATGCATCAACAATTCTTCTTTAGATTCGCCAGGTAATCCTAAAATAACATGGGCACCTAAATGAAAGCCTTTGTTTTTACACATTTCATAAGCGGCAATAGTGTCTTCAAAGCTGTGGCATCTGTTTACAGCCTTCAGCGTTTTGTTTAAAGTACTTTCTACCCCAAATTCTAATGAGATATAGTATTCTTTAGATAAAAGCGACAGATAATTTATGATGTCTTCAGAAATACAATCTGGTCGGGTACCGATTACCAAACCGATAACACCAGGTACTTGTAATGCCTCTTCATACATGTTTTTAAGAGAATCTAAATCGGAATAGGTGTTAGTATAAGCTTGAAAATAAGCAAAGTATTGTTGTGTTTTGTATTTTTTTGAAAACCGATTGATGCCTTCTTCCAGTTGTTGTGTGATTGATTTAGTAGGCGCACAATAATCTGGATTAAAGGTATTGTTGTTACAGTAGGTGCATCCGCCAAAGCCTTTAGATCCGTCTCTGTTGGGGCATGAAAAACCAATATCTAAAGAGATTTTTTGTACGCGTTCTCCAAATATCGATTTTATAAACGAAGAATAGTCTAAGTAGCGTTTTCCTGTAATTGGCATATCTGAAAGTTAAACGCAAAATTACTAAAAATTAAATGAGATGTTTGTTTTTATATTGGTGAATAAATGGGCGTTGGTTTGGGATTGTAAACTAATTTTAGGTTGGAGCATTGCAAAAAAAAGCCTCCATTATTAAATATGGAGGCCTTATTGATGTATGATAAAGAAGCACTAAGGTCTTCCTTTTAATCGTTTTTCAATTTTTTGTTTTATGCCGGTAAGGCGTTTCATAAGATCCATAATTTTTGGGTCTTGCTCTTCTTTGTAAATCGTATTTAAGCTTAAGATAAGGTCTTTTACTTCTCTTGATGCTTCTATACGTTCGCTTGTGTTTTTAAAAGATTGTTTTCTTTGTTCGAACTCTAAAGCGTTTTCAATAATTTCCATGAATTTTAATGTATTTTAATAAACGATTGATAATATTTAATTATCAGAATCCCCCAAAATACTAAAAATAAATAGGTTATACGATTTTTAGGAGGTTAATTAATACAACCTTAACAATTGCGACTTTAAAATCTGTTATTGAAGAGCCGATTTGTAAACCTGTAAACAGCGTTCTCGCGCCATTTTATGGTCGACAATAGGAGCGGGGTACGTTAATTCTTGAAAATCGGGACACCATTTTTTTATATACTCTAAGTTTTTGTCAAACTTTTCTATTTGTGTAGTTGGATTAAATATTCTAAAATAAGGTGCCGCATCTACGCCACATCCAGCAACCCACTGCCAGTTACCAACATTACTGGCCATTTCGTAATCATGTAATTTTTCGGCGAAATAGGCTTCGCCCCAGCGCCAATCTATAAGTAAATGTTTGCACAGAAAACTACCTACTAGCATACGCACACGATTGTGCATAAAACCAGTTTCGTTTAGTTGGCGCATACCGGCATCAACTAATGGATACCCGGTGTTTCCTTCGCACCACGCTTTAAATTCGTGTTCGTTATTACGCCATTCTATACGGTCGTATTGAGGTTTAAAACTTTGTGTTGCGGTATGCGGAAAATGCCATAAAATATGCATGAAAAATTCTCGCCAAATAAGTTCTTGCCAAAATATTTCGTTTTGTTCTGAAATAGCTTTTTCTATTATTTTTCGAATACTAACCGTGCCAAAACGCAGATGCGGACCAAGTTTAGAGGTGCTGTTTTTTGCTGGAAAATTTCTGGTAGCTTCGTAGTTTTGAATAAGCCCAGGGGTAACAGTATACTCAGAAATTGTTTTGCTTGCTCTTATAAATCCAATGTCTGATAAACTTAAATTTGGCAAGTTTTCAGTTTTTAAAAGCCTATCAAAAAATGACTCGGTTTCAAAAAAATGTAATTTATTGGAGTTAAAAGTTGCTTTCCAGGTTTTCATATAAGGCGTGTAAACCACATAGGGCGTCCCATCACTTTTAACGATCTCCTCTTTTTCAAAAATAACCTGGTCTTTGTAGGTTTTAAAAGCTATTGAATGGTTTGAAAGAAAGTTTTCAATTTCTAAATCGCGGGTTTTAGCATAGGGTTCGTAATCATGATTGGTATAAACGGTTTCTATATTATATTGGGCTACAAGTTTTCTAAAAACAGCGATTGGTTTTCCATGATACATGGCGATGCCGCTACCATACGATTCCTTCAAATTGGCCTGCATCGTCTGTAGGGTGTCATGAATAAAAGTTACGCGGGCATCATCTTTTGCAAGCGACTCTAAAATTTCAGAATCAAAAATAAAAATTGGTAAAACAGGATTGTTTCCTGTTAATGCTTCATAGAATCCTTTATTGTCATCCAATCTTAAATCACGCCGAAACCAGAAAATGTTAATAGCTTTTTTCATAGTTTAAATGGCCTTGGTTTGCGTTGAGATAGATACATCATAAACTCCGAATAGCTCCTCGAGCTTTTTAGTTCTATAATTAAAAATTTCTTCCAATTTTGGTTTTACTATTATAGGGTGTACTAATTGACCTAAAATTCCAAAAGGGACTTTGTAATCAATAATGTCTTCCATCTCAACTCCGCCATCAATTTCTTTTATAAAATGTTTGTGATGCCATAAAGCGTACGGACCAAAACGTTGCTCGTCCACAAAATAATGTTTGTCAATAACATGGGTGATTTCGGTTACCCATTTTGTTTTAATGCCCAAAACAGGCGTTACAATATACTGAATTATTTGTCCTGCAAACATAGGTTTGTTGGCACCAGATAAGATATGAAAACCCATATAATCTGGCGTAATTACTTTTAAGTTTTTAGGATTTGATAAAAAATCCCAGGCTTCTTGTATTGAAATGGGTAAATTTTGCTTTTTATGAAGCGTATATATTTTCATGTTTAGTTGTTAAATAAAATGTAGGCATTAAGCGAGGTGGCAATACAAAGCCAAACAAAATAAGGTGCTATTAACAGGGTTTTTAATTTTAACTCGTTTTTAAAAACCAGTAAAAATGCCGCAACAACTAATGTTAAAGCTACAATAACTGCCAAACCTAAGCCAATTAAATGTTGATTGAAAAATATATAATTCCAGATAACATTTAACATAAATTGAACACCAAAAAGAAGTATGACTTTTGTGGTTGGTGTTTTTAAATACAAGTATGCCATATAAATTGAAAAGCAGACCATAATGCTTGTCCATGCTACACCAAATGCCCACCCGGGTGGTGTCCAAGGGGCTTGATTTAATGTTGTGTACCACGCACTTCGAGGGCCATTATTCATTAACCAACTTCCTATGCCTAAAGCCGAAAAATTAATAATTAGAAAGACAGCAATTAATTTAATAAGCTTCATGTCTTTTTTTTAATTGATCAATTCTAGGAATTAATGCCTGAGCAAGAGCATATTTTTCGTCGCTTAGTTTTCTATTTATACTCGACAATTCATGCCATTCGCTCATTAGTTTTTTAAACTTTAATTCTAATTTTTCTATTTCTGATTTTTTTCTGAATAAATTAAACATAGCAATTATTTTATGTGATTTGTTATTTTACTACTCATCGGATTTGTAACAGAATAATAATAGTCTATTAATTCCCCTTTTTTTCCGACAAGATATTTTTGAAAATTCCATTTTACTGTCGAACTGGAGCTTCCGTTCTTTTCTTGTTTTGTTAACCATTGATAAAGCGGATGCTGATTCGTTCCCTTAACATCCATTTTCTCGGTCATTAAAAACGAAACGCCGTAATTTTGACGGCAAAATGTTTGAATTTCGTTGGCTGTTCCAGGTTCCTGAGCACCAAATTGATTACACGGCACCCCAATAATCATAAGTTTATCTTTGTAAATGTCGTAGAGCTTTTGCAAGTCTTCGTACTGACCTGTAAACCCGCATTTAGAAGCCACATTTACAAATAAAATGTATTTGTTTTTATAATCGGATAGGTTTATAGGATCTCCATTAAGCGCATTTATTTTTATGTTGTAAATCGACTCTGTTGGGTCGGTTTTTGGCTGTGAACTACTAAATAGTGAAAACATACAATAGGTTATAATTAATAATTTCATTTTTTAAATTTTAAAAGACACAATACCACAATCCATTTCGAATATTTGTCCAGATAAAGAAGCAGCACTATCCGAAAGTAAAAACGCCGCCATATCTGCAACTTCTTGAGGGTCTAAAAACTTTTTTAAAGGATGACGGTCGGTTATGTTTTCAATCATTTTGTCGTTTCGTAATAATTTTGAAGCTAAATCTGTGTTTGTAACCGTTGGAGCAATGGCGTTTACTCTAATAGTTGGAGCTAATTCGGCTC
Organism: Mariniflexile aquimaris; assembly: GCF_042676825.1. Lineage (NCBI taxonomy): Bacteria > Pseudomonadati > Bacteroidota > Flavobacteriia > Flavobacteriales > Flavobacteriaceae > Mariniflexile > Mariniflexile aquimaris. The sequence continues at coordinate 1,066,521 of NZ_JBHTIB010000012.1, read as the reverse complement.
CTAAAGATTTTACCAAACCTTCAACAGCAGATTTTGAAGTAGCAATACTGGCATGATACGGCATTCCTAATTTTGAGGCGACTGTACTAAAAAGTAAAACCGATGGTTTATTACCCTTCTTTAAAGCCTCTAAATAGTGTTGAATAGCTTTTACAGCACCTAATACATTAATTTCAAAATCTTCCCTAAAATCATCTAAACTCAATCTAGATATAGGTTTTAAGTTAATGCTTCCTGGGCAATAAACCAAGCTATCTACAGAGTCTATTTCGGGTAATTCGTCTTTAAGAATATCGCACGTGTAATGTATTAAATTTGGATGTTTTAATTCTGGTTCAGTTCGGCTAAGATTAATAATCTTATAATCATCCACTAATGTGTTAATTATCGCATTACCGATGCCTTTACTTCCGCCAATTACAACTAAGGTTTTCATGTTTTTTATATGTTAGCGATAAGATGTTTACCGTTTAAGCGCTTTTCAACTTTTCGTTTAATGGCTGTTAACCGTTTCATGATGTCCATGAGTTGTTCATCCTTCTTACGCTTGTATATTTCGTTAAGGCCTAATATTAATGCTTTTGCTCTTCTTGAAATTTCAATTCTGTCGCTTGTAGAAAGCGATCTAAATTTAGTTTTTTCAAATTCTAATGCTTCGTTTATAATATCCATGATTTTAATCTTTAAGATAGTTTTGTAATTCTGCTATTTTCGATGGGGTATTAAATTGTCCACCATAATAGGCGGTTACGGTTGCAGACGATTCGTCTTTTATACCTCTGGATGAGACGCATAAATGTTTGGCATCAATGATGACTGCAACATCTTCGGTGCCTAAAATATGTTTTAAATCTTCGGCAATCTGATTGGTTAAACGCTCTTGAACTTGTGGCCTTTTGGCATAATATTGCACAATTCTATTTAATTTAGATAGCCCTATAACTTTCCCTGAAGAGATATACGCTACATGGGCTTTTCCTATGATCGGCACAAAGTGATGCTCGCAGTTGGAATAAAAACTAATGTTTTTTTCAACCAGCATTTGGTCGTATTGATATTTGTTGTCAAACAGGGCTATTTTTGGCTTGTTTGCAGGGTTTAAACCAGAAAATATTTCATCAATGTACATTTTAGCTACGCGTTCGGGTGTGCCTTTAAGAGAATCATCGGTTAAATCTAAACCCATAACCTCCATAATTTCTTCAAACAATAAGGCAATTCGTTGTTTTTTCTCGGTATCAGAAAGTTTAAACGCATCGGGTTTCATAGGCGTTTCTAAACCTGTATACAAATGGTCATCCCCAATATCTTCATGAGAAAATCCGTTTAATTTAAAATGATTTTTTTTCTTTAATGTGATTGTTTCTGTTGTCATAGCGTCTTTTTTATGTGCTGTCTTTTTTTATGAATTATGAAAAGCAAAGTCACGTTATCGTTTTGAAATGGCGTTGTGCGTTATTTGTTTTTGTCTGGAACATTTAAATCGTCCCGTTTCGAAGCGTCTTAGTTTGAGATGCTTGGTTGTTCTACCTTGTACACGCTTACGCCACATTTTAAAACTGCTAGGTTTCTTTTCCTTGCGCATCAGGGCAATTACTTGTTGTTCAGAGAGTGAAAATTGATAGGTTATGGCTTCAAAAGGGGTGCGGTCTTCCCAAGCCATTTCTATAATGCGGTCAATATCACGGTCTGAATAGGTCATTGTACGATTGATAATTTAAATTTCGAGTTGTATTTCAATTTTGCATTTAGCATCTTCTTAAAAAAGTTCTTATTTTCTCTTAACGTGATGCTATTTTTAAAATGAACATAGCGCCCTTGAGCATGAATGCTAATACCATCGGTTTTGTAAATAACAAGTTGATAAAATGGAATGACCCAAGTAAAATTTCTTAAGCCTTTATTTATTCTTATTAGCACACCAATGGGGCGTAATTCTATGTTGGCATAGGTCGTATCTGCAATGTCGTTTATGTATTGTTTCATGTTAACACTGGCATCGTCGATTATCATTCGTTTGGAGCCAATACCTTTTATTTTTATCGCCTGAAAAAAGCCATAGGGTTTTCCAACTAAATCGTTGATTAATTCTTTATGTTCTTTGATAGTATAGGTGGTTTCCAGTATCATAGCATAAAGATAATAAAATATTTTAAAATGTTTAAGAAATAATCAAAAAGATTAAACAAAAATTAACAATTTAAAATTTTTTAGGCTATGATTTGGCAAGTTGTTTTATCATGCCATTAAAAATAATCCCATGAAACGGTAATACGCTGTACCAATATATTCTGCCTGCAATACCATGCGGTCTAAATGTGGCTGTTTGTTTTAGTATATTATCTTCAATTTTAAACTCTAGCCACGCTTCACCGGGTAATTTCATTTCGGCGTATAGTAATAGTTTTTTCTTTGATTTGTCGGCAAAAATAACTCGCCAAAAATCTAAGGCATCGCCTACATGAAGTTCTGTAGGGCTCGTTCTCCCACGTCTTAAACCAATGCCACCCACTAGTTTATCTAAATAACCTCTAAGTTTCCATAAATAGGTGCCGTAATACCATCCGGTTTCGCCACCAATTGCCCAAATTTTATCTATGGTTTTGTCGCTATATGTTACCTTGGCTTCTTTATAATCTTTAAAACATCCAAATTTTGGAACGTTAATATATTTATGAAGGTTGTTTTTTAACCTGCCACTGCTAATCATGGAATCTTTCCAGCTAGAAACAATACTGTTTTGTTCTATTTTTTCGAAAGCAAGTTTTACAGCTTCTTTGTACGAAATAGGGGAAACATCAAGAATCGCATTAATGTCGCTTTTCTTGCCAATTATTTCTACGCCCATACTATCCACAAGTGTTGAAGCAAGCTTATACGAGGTAGATGTTACAAAATACAACCAATAAGATGATAATTTAGGCGTCATTACAGGAACCGTTAAAATATGTCTTTTAAGTTTCCGAACCTCTGCAAATTCTAAAAGCATTTGCTTATAGGTTAAAACCTCTGGCCCAAAAATATCATAAGATTGGTTGTAAAGTACTTTGTTACCTTTTGCTCTCGATAAGATTGCCAACACATCGCGAACAGCAATAGGTTGTGTTTTGGTATTAAGCCATTTAGGAGCAATCATTACGGGTAGTTTTTCTACTAAATCGCGTATAATTTCAAAGGAAGAACTTCCAGAACCGACTATAATACCAGCTTTAAAAACAGTAAGTGCATAGGTGTTTGAATTTAAGATATCTTCAACATTTTTTCGTGATTGCAAATGTTTAGATAGTTCATCTTCATTGGTGATGCCACTCAAATAAATAACCTGTTTAAGTTTTGTGGTTTCGAAGAAATTCTTAAAATTGCTAGCACAATTGGCTTCTAAAGTTTGAAAATCTTTAGAAGAATTAGACATTGAATGAATTAAATAATAGGCAACATCAATATCGTTTGGGATGTTTTTAAGCGATTCTGGATTTAAAAAATCAGCTTCAACAATGGTTACGTTATCGTCGTCAATGTAATTTTTATCCGCTCTTAAAGCATCGCGTACAGCACATACTACATGATGGCCTTCATTAATAAGTATTGGTATTAACCGCTTACCAATGTAGCCTGTAGAACCTGTAACGAGTATTTTCATTTTATGTTTTTAGAGTGGATAAATCTTTTGGTCTTTGGTATGCTAATCTGGTTTTCAATTTTGGTAGCGCATAACCATCAAGTCCGTTTATAGCGGCAACATTTGCTTCAGACAAGTTAACGAAACCATCCTTTTCAAGCAAGTTATCTTGAATATATAAATCTTTTATGACTCCAATAAGTAAAATAGTGCCGTTGGCTTTAATAGGATATTCTTCAACATAAGTCATTGCCATTTGTACGGGCGATTGCTTTACAAAAGGGGCGTAAAAGCCATTTTTGTAATCTTCGGTTAATTGGGTGACATCAAATTCAGAAATCTGTGAATCATATTTAGCAGAGGTGTGGTGTGCATCTTTTAGAATAGATTCGTGAATGTGATTAATAGTAAAACAGCCGGTTTCTTTAATGTTATCGTACGAATTCCTAACAACGGTGGTTGGTCGTAAAAAGAAACCTAACAAGGCAGGGTCTGAACCAATATGTGTTACCGAACTAAAAATGGCAACGTTTGAAATACCGCTGGAAGACTTCGTACCAATTAAGTTTGCAGATTTAAAACCGGAACAACTATTAATAAGGTTGATGCGGTATACATGATGCATATTATTGAAATCGTTTGTACTGAAGTGTGGCATTATAAATTCTTAAAATTATTGATTTTGATGTCTTTTGCTTTTAAATCGAACATTAAATTGTACAAACCAAAAAAGGTGCGATTCATATAAATAAAGTGTTTAGAACCACGATTCCCATTCATTTTGCGCAATTCTGTGTTTTTAGAATAGCGTTGTCCTAATTCGGTTATTTTTCCGAAGAAACCAGCATCCGAAAAATCGAAGGTTTCCACATGAAACGGTTGGGTAAACAAGCTTAATAATTCGTGAAACATTTCAGTAAAAAAAGCGATTTCTTCCTCCGAATCGTCTTTTCTAAGAATTTCGAGTTCGTATAATTTAGAAACAAAATATGCCTTATTGGTAATGTTCTCGGGTTTCGCTAATTCAAAATAGGGAATATAAAAATCGTCTGGAATAATTTTCATGCAGCCAAAATCTAAAGCAATTAATTGAGAATTTTTAGATACTAAAAAATTGCCCGGGTGCGGATCTGCATGCACTTTTTTTAAGTTGTGAATCTGGAACATGTAAAAATCCCAAAGCGCCTGTCCTAATGTATTAGCAGTAGCTTGATTGGTGTTATAGGCGGTAAATTCCGATAGATGCTCACCTTCCATGTAATCCATGGTAATAATTCTGTCGGACGAGAGTTCTTCATAATATTGAGGAAACAAAAGGTTAGAAATGTGAGAGCAAGCAGCAGCAATTTCCTTGCTCTGCTTAATTTCTAACACATAATTTGTTTCCTCAACTAACTTCCCTTCAACCTCCTTAAAGTATTTGTCTGAGTCTTTCCCTTTGATATTAAACATTTTCATAGCAATTGGCTTAACCAGAGCCAAATCAGACGCGATACTTTGGGCAACACCAGGATATTGGATTTTCACAGCAAGTTTTTTCCCGTTTTTTTCTGCCACATGCACCTGTCCGATGCTGGCAGCGTTTACTGATGTTGAGTTGAAGGAATCATATAGTTCGTTCGGCAATTTGCCAAAATAATTTTTGAAGGTTTTTAATACCAACGGCGGCGATAAAGGCGGTACGGAAAATTGAGCTAACGAAAATTTTTCTACATAAGCCTGAGGCATGATGCTTTTTTCCATACTTAACATTTGCGCTACTTTTAAAGCGCTTCCTTTAAGCTGTTTTAAACTGTCGTAAATATCGCCGGCATTGTTTTCGTTTAACGTGGCTCTGGCTTCGACTTCAGTTTTGGTTAGTTTATCACCGTAATATTTAAGGTAATTAACGCCAACTTTAGCACCTGTTGAGACTAACTTTGAGGCACGTTGTATTTTGGAAACCGGAATGGTGTCTATTGTTTTCATAAGTTTTAATTCATGTGCATTTTTTCTTTGAAAATGAATTTTCCAAAGTCAATCACACTTTTTAGTGGCACCACATTTAAAACATCAAAGCTCGTGTTTACCGATTTCTCTATATAAATATCTGTTTTCTCAAAAGAAGGCGAAGTATCGTCCATCCAGAATTTAATAGTTAAAAGAAACTGTATCCAAGCCGATTCCTGTAATGCGCGATTTTGAAAGTTTTGCAGCTGTTCTTGTTTTATATCAATCGTTTCGATATCTAGGTCTTTTATAAACTGCGTAAACGGTTTTCTTATATTGGCGAGTACAGCCAGATTTTTTAAAGCATTTTTATGCTCATTCAGCGCATGAAGCACATAACTTCTATTGGCTGTTAAGTTCTCAAAAAATGTAAAATAAAAGCTTAATAGTTTGTTTCGCGCATCAAACTTTTGAAACTCAGCGCTATTATTCAACGCCAGCATAGAATTATCGAAAAACACTTTAAAAATATGCTTTTCGATCGCCTCAAAGGATCCGAAAAATTCGTAAAACTTCGATTCTTCAAAGTTATTTGCTTTTGCAAATGAATAAACCGATGAGGGTTTCTCATTATGCTCTAAAACATAGTCCATGTAAAATGTAACAATGTCTTTTTCTGAAATTTGTGCTTTTTTTGCCATGATTTTGATTTGTTTAGCAAATATACAAAATGTTTAACAAAATACACAAAAAGTTAAACAAAAAATAAAAATTCGCTTTTTATGCTATTGCTATAAGCTAATAAAATCGGTATCTTTAGTAGTACTAATTAGGTATATATGAAAACAAAACAACTTAACCGGCAAATACTTCCGCTTAAAGACTTTATAAAAAGGGTTATTAAGTATTTTTTATTCTCTAGTTTGTTAATTGTGTTGTCGCTAGCGATTGGCACTTTGGGGTACCATTATTATGGGGAAATTTCCAGGATCGATGGGTTTTATAATGCTTCTTTAATTTTAACCGGGATGGGACCTGTAAATGAAATGCACACCACCGCGGCAAAATTATTTGCTTCGTTTTATGCGCTTTTTAGTGGTATTGTGTTTTTAAGTACAGTCGCAGTAATTTTTGCGCCCATTGCTCATCGGTTATTGCATATTTTGCATATTCCAGACGAAGAATAGCGCAAGCTTTATTGTGTAATCTTTGCTTGATAGAATTTTTTATCGAAAACCGTTTTATTTAAAAATACAAATGCTTGGTATAAGTCGTCATTAGGTAAATTAAAGATGTTGTGCCCTTTATTTTGATAGCTGTAGAGTAAAAAACTAGTGTTATTATTTTCTAATTTTTCGGCGATTGTTTTCGATCCAGAAATTAGTAAAAAGCCTCGAGCTGTGGGTAAACATGATTGATGCGCACTGGTATTATACGGTACAACTTTATCATTAACACCATGATAGAGTACTGTTGGAATCGCATTTTCTTTGGTAATTAAACTGGCTTCCAGAATAGCGCCAGAAATGGATATAACCGCAGCTGGTTTAATGCTTTTATAAGCTTCTGAAGATTTGATTAAAAATTCCCTGTTATACACTATATTTAAAGCGGTTTCGGCACCAGCACTCGCACCAAATAATATTATTTTGCTATCATCAATATTAAACGATTCTTTATAATTTACTAAATAAGATAGGGCATTCAGTAAATCTTCTGCGGTATTCGCATATACTTTTATTTTGTTTTTAGCAGGTAAGCTGCAATTCCAAGCTCTAGCTTTGTATAATCTGTAGTCTATCGAGGCGACAACATAGCCCTTTTTCGCAATGTTTTCGGCTATATAAACCAGGGAATTACTATTTCGTTCACCCGAAGTAAACCCGCCTGCATGTACCAAAACCATGAGCGGTCTTTTGTTGATACTATCGTTTTCAGGTTCATATATATCTAGCTTTAAGGTGTCTTTATTGCGCACCGAATAGTTGTAGGTTTTAACCGTTGCGTTTTCAAAAACAGCATCTACATATCGGGTTTGAGAAAAGGCAATTAAGTTTGAAAATATAAGTATATAAGTTGCTATCTTGGTATTCATAATTATTAAAAGACAACTATTTTTTGATTGTCAAAATTTCGGCTAAAGTAGTTGTAAAATTAATAGGTTTAACAAATTAGTATTTTATAAATTTTTAAGTATGAAAACATTTGTAAGCAGTATTTCTCAAGTAGAATTTCAAGAAAGTGAAAAGGTTCATGCCAGTGCCATTAGAAAATCCATTTTTGATTTAATAAAAAAAGAACATCCGGAGTTTAATTCAAAGAGTTTAATAGCCGTTGTAGAACTCAATCAGTATCGACAAAAATATATTGCCGAATACTTAATTCAGGAAGTTGGAGAGTTAAATGAATTGGAAGAAGATGTGCTTAAAACATTGCAAAATCAAGAAACTATTTCCAGTAAAATAGCCATTGAATCTGATAGAACCGGCTTTACTTATGGGCAACGATTGGCAGATAAAATTGCTTCTTTTGGAGGTAGTTGGAAATTTATCATGATGTTCGGAATCTTTATTCTGGTTTGGATGCTAATCAATATTATTTTCTTAGCCAGTAAGGCCTTCGATCCGTATCCATTTATTTTATTAAATTTAATTCTTTCGTGTTTAGCGGCATTACAAGCTCCCGTTATTATGATGAGCCAGAATCGTCAGGAAGAAAAAGATAGAGAGCGTTCTAAGCAAGATTATATGGTAAATTTAAAATCGGAATTAGAAATTAGAATGTTACACGAAAAAATAGATCATTTAATTGTTCATCAACAACAAGAACTGCTTACCATTCAACAAGTTCAGGTAGAAATGATGGAAGATATCATGAAACAGATAAAAGCAAAATAATATGCATCTTATAAAATCATGAGTGTTTTTCAAATGAAATTAAAAATTCAATTTCCGAAGCATTAAACACAACGTATTTTAAGGTTTTGTTAACAATAAAAGGAAATTGTATGCGTAAATTTATGACTAACTAAAACATATAATTAAATACAACCGTTATGAAAAAACTTTTATTGATTGTTTTGCTGCTTACTTTTAGTATAAATGTTAGCGGACAAATTAAAAGCCCTCAACCGAGTCCGTTTGCCAAAATTGAGCAAAAAGTCGGGCTTACCGATATTACTTTAGAATATTCAAGACCAAGTATGCGCGGACGTACTATTTTTGGCGACTTGGTTCCTTATGGAAAAACCTGGCGTTTAGGAGCAAATGCGAACACAAAAATTACATTTAGTACCGACGTAACTATTGGAGATTATAATGTAAAGGCTGGATCGTATGCTATTTACGCCATTCCTAGCGAAACTTCTTGGAATGTTATGTTTTACAGCGACGCTAATAATTCGGGATTACCAAAAAATTGGGATGATTCTAAAGTGGTTGCAATGCTAACTGCAGAAATTTACCCAATGCCAATGAATGTGGAAACGTTTACAATGACGTTTGATGATTTAACCAGTAGTAGTGCTGTTTTAGGCATGCTTTGGGAAGCAGTGTATGTGGGTGTTAAAATTGAAGTTCCAACAGACAACATGGTTTTAACTAACATAAATGATGTTATGAATGGTACCCCAACGGCAAATGATTATTATGCTGCTGCAGTTTACTATTTACAAGAAGGTAAAGATATAAAGCAAGCCAAAACTTGGATTGATAAAGCCATTTCTATGGCAGGTGATAAAGTGCAATTTTGGCAATTAAGACAACAGTCGTTAATTTATGCGAAATCTGGAGATAAAAAAGGCGCTATCGCGATTGCAAAAAAATCGTTGGCTGCTGCCGAAGTTGCTGGAAATGCAGATTATGTTAAGATGAATACAGACTCAATAAAAGAGTGGGAAACAAAATAAATTCTTAAAGCGTTCTGCGTTAGAATAAAAAATTTAAAAGTCCTCAGTGGTTCTAATACTTCTGAGGATTTTTATTTTTTTAAATCTTTAAGCAAGCCCAAAGCAAAATAACTAATTACGACGATTGCCAACAAAATGCAAAGCCACATGAATGCGTTAGTTTGCCAAAACGATTTATTTGCTGAAGATTTATTCTGAGTATTTAATTTCTTCAGATTTGTAATTCGTGCTTGGGGTAAATCGGTATTAAAAGATGCTTTAAAATTAACCAAGTCGTAAATCGGTTTTTGTAAAGTTGAGTCAATTATCGCTTCATAGGTTTCGCCACTTTTTAAATTACAAATAACATAAAGTGGCTTCTGAAAGAATTTTAGTTGCTTAATATTTAACGGCGGATTATCATTATTTTCTATCTCAATAATTATTTCTTTTTCAAAAATAAAAGGCAGCTCAAAGTTGTTGTGCGTACCCGAGTGCAAAACAAAATTAAACACCTGCTCTTGATAGGGTTCTATTCGTTTTTTAATAGTTCTGGTTTTGTTTACTAAAATTTTGGCATCACGTAAAAATACCTCATTATCAATATCAAAAGTCATGCTTTCAATATGCTGAGGCATCGAGAAGCTAACTGTTAATTGTGTTGTTTTCTTTTCTTTATCGGTGTTGTTTTTAATTTTGAAATTGCTAATTTCTACTTGAGAAACCAGCGAATAAAGGTTGTTGTACACACCAACTTCTAAAATTTGAAGCGGTAGGGAATTTTTGTTGTTAAACTCAAATTTTATAAAGGCATAATCGGTTAAAGGAAAAGAAAACGTTTGTTCAACGGTGGTTTTTTCAGCTTCATTCAAGCCTAAAAACAATTGATTGGTGGCAAGTCCGTACCATTCCTTTTTATCATTGCTTCCGCTTATGGTAAAGGTCTTTTTTACCTTTGTATTCGCCATTTTAAGGGTGAAATGATCTTGTTTAAGTTTGTTTTTATTTTCAATAATTATCGTAGTAATGGAGTCTTTGGCGTTGTTAATGGTTTGAAAGGTGAATGGTGAAAACGAAGATTGCATGGTGCTTTCTTCATTTAACAACACATATGGCACCTCATTTTTTTTAGAATCTAAAATTCGGAAATAATTAAGGTTCGATACACTTGCCGAACGTACTTCTGGAGATAGCAGTATTTTATGAAATCCGCTTTCGTTGATGCCTTCAATAGTTCCTTTATAATTTTGAGAAACTGCAGTAGCGGTGATAAGTATTAATATAATAGTGAAAATCTTTTTATGCATCGGTATCGAGGTTTTTGGAAGAATCGGTATCTACTACTAATTTTTTTATTTTTTGGTAAACAAAAGAAATTACTAAAATAAGTATGCCCAAAAGTATAAAAGCAATTATTTTTCCAGTTTCAGAAACGTTATTAATATCGTAAACAAATAGTTTTATGATGGTGATTCCTAAAAGTGAAAGAGCGATAATGCGCAGCTGTTTCCATTGTCTTTTTATGCCAATAATTAGAAATACAAACGAAAAAACTCCCCATAAAATAGGATATCCAATTTTTATAATTTGGCGTTTAACAGCATTAAATTCAACGTTAATAAAACTCGATCTACCGTAATCTTCATAATAGTAATTGTCTGAAACTGTTTTAGGAAAGCTTGCATTGAGTTCGTTTACATCGACTAATTCTGGAGTGAATTTTAAACTATGAATAATCACCTCATTACTAAAGACATAAACAGTGGCAAAAGCGAATATCCAAAGCGCTAAGTTCGAATTTAGAAATTTAAAAACAGGTTTGTCTTTTGATTGCTTTACTAGTTGAACACCAAAGTAAATTAAGCATCCAAGAATAACATAATGAAACAAAAAAGCATAGTTGTAAGTAGTGTTTAAATAATAATTTGCAGACATTTCGTTTGAAGAAAGCTTGTAATAAAAAAGAATGTATACTACAATATTTACTATGGCGAGTATCGAAACAAATTTCTTAAAGATCGTGCTTTTGGCTATCAATCCAAAGTATAATAAACCTGCGCTAAATACAAAATGATAGGTAACAGCAAATGCCAGGGCAGATGGCTGGTTGGCAATGTATTGATTGGATTGGTAACTAATTTCGAAAAGACCAACAAAATAACCAATACCAACGGCTGCGATTAAAAGTAAACTTTTGTATAACGACAGATTTATATCGTAACCTAAAATTTTAATACTATAGGTTTCTTTTTTAATAATGTAGTAACTTACTATTAATCCCGCTAAGCTAACGAGCCCTGTAATAAATATCCCGTTAGAAAGAATAGGTAGAAAGTCGTCTTGAGAAAGCAGGTATTTTTGCCCCCAGTCTATCACTAAACTAAAAATACTTAAAAACTGAACTATAATAGCACCAAATTTAAAGCCATTAATTTTAGATTTTTGAGATAGCCAGAACAATAAAACGGCTTCGGCTGCCCAAAAGAGTGTGATATAATTTCCTTTAAATTGAATCGGAATTGTTAGCGTAACAAAGGTTAATGTTAAGCCTATTAAAAGGTAAATGGCTGTTTTGTCGAATCCAAATTTTTTAAAAAGAATAGCAGCATATATTAAGTTGTAAACTGCCAATGAAAGTGTGAACAATCCTTTTATCTGCAGTTCCCAATCATGAATAATTGTTAAGCCCATTCCGAAGAAAAAGAAGGTGTTCGCTATAAGGATACCATATTCAATTATTGAGAATGTGCCTTTATTTCTTAGGTTGTTTAGTACGACTGTTATGCTGAAAATAAAATAAAACAAAGTTGCAAAAGCAAGTGCTCCGTAATGTGGTAGCGAATCGTTAAAGAGTTCTTTTATAATCCACGAAAAGAACAGGAGGGAAGTAAAAACGAACGATAATATGGTAACAATGTTCCATTTTTTAAAATACGAAATCGCTAAAATGCCGATATTTAAAATAGCAATATAGGTAAATAATACTATGTAATTTCCACTACCGGTACTCACCATAAAAGGCACAGCAAAACCACCAATTAACGATAAAACGGAAAGTTCCTGTCTGTTATAAGCCACCGAAATTAAAACGCTAAAAGCAGTAATAATTACCATAATAACAAATGCCACGGTTTGATTAAACAAATGGTATTCATGAAAAGCGATAGCAATCGTGAAATAAAATATACTAATGGCTCCAGCTACCATTACCGAACTAAAAGCGGCATAATTGGTTTTGAGTCTGTGGGCAATGGCCATAACTAGCGAACCACACAATATACCTATTCCAACACGGGCGTATTCATTTATCCAGTTTTTATCAATAGCGTATTTTACAAAAAAACTAATGCCTAAAACTAATATGAGGATGCCAATTTTATTGATGAGATTTTCGCCAATAAATTTTTCTAAATCGGGGTTGTTATCTTTAAACGTTTCAAACCAAGATTTTTTTGGAATTGCTGGTTTTACAGGTTCTGAAACTGGAGCTGGTTTTGTTACAGCAACAGGCTTTGAAACCGCATCAGCCGCCTTTGGTTTAGGCGGAACAACAATTGGTTTTTGTTCAACTTGTTTTATTATGTCGGGCGCTGTTTTTGGAGCTGGTTTTTCGTCCGATTTTGTTTTTTCAAGCGTTTGAATAGACGATAAGTCCTTTTTTAGTTGATTTAATCGTTGATGGATATCGTCTATAGAATTGTTTAAATTTTTGTAATGGGTATTGCTTTTAGATAGAATTACAATGACTAAGATTAGGATAATTATTAGTAGAAAACCCTCCATAATATGTTTTTAGTGTAAAACCAAATATAATCTATTTTTTACAAAAAAGAGATTCAATTATTTACTTAATGTATCTCTAAAAGAACAAAATAAGGAGGAAAATCTATAGCGTGGTTTAATATTTTAAATCGATTAAACTTCTAACAGTATCAAGTGTTTTTATAAGTTGTTTACTAAAATCAAAAGTCATAATGTCGCTTTCTTTTTTTCCTTTTCTTAAAAGTTGATTAAAATGAATGGCTTCAAAATTGTACCCAATGGTATTGTATCCAAAATCTTTAATGTCTTCTTTCCCGTCAATAATTATTGACACGGTAGTTGGCATATGAAACATGGTGTTAATCTTAATGGTTGCTTTTTCGCAATAAAAAATGGCTTCGGTTGGCAAAACTTCTATAAGAGAACTTTTTAAATGTGCTTTTATATTATTGGCGTAATCAAATGTCATAGAACAAGTTGAATCAGTTCCATTTTCAAAAAAAGTGGCCGAAGCATCCATGTTTTTAGGTACACCAAGTGTTGAAAGCGCCGTGAAAATAGGGTAGATACCAATATCTAATAAACTACCTCCACCCATCGATTTATTAAAAAGTCTTGCATCCGTATTATAAGGACGCGCAAAACCAAAATTGCTTTCTATCTTTAGAATGTTTCCATAAGTTTTGTTTTCTAAAAGATTTAAAACGTATTGATAATGGGGTAGAAAGTAGGTCCAAAGGGCTTCCATAAGCAGTACATTTTTTTCTTGTGCTTTGGCTATCATTTCGTCTACTTCGGCTGCGTTCATAGCAAAAGGTTTTTCGCCTAAAACAGCAATGCCATTTTCTAAACACATCAATGCGTTTTCCTTGTGCAGTGCATGTGGGGTTGCAATGTAAACCGCATCAATATTCGGGTCGTTTGCAATGGCTTCGTAACTATTATATGCTTTAGTGGCTCCAAATTTTTTGGCAAATTCATCTGCCTTTTCCTGCGACCTGGAACCTACGGCATACAATTCGGCGTCTTCAATAGTTAATAAATCGGTTGCAAATTTGCTGGCAATAGATCCCAATCCGATAATGCCCCATTTAATTTTTTTAGGTTTTGAGTGTGTTTTCATTTTTTTTAATTAATTGAAATATGCAGGCCATTGAAATAACAATAAAGCAACCTACAAAGTTTAACCATAAAAATGGCAGATTAATTAGCTCGTATAAATCTAATAGATATAACCCAATAATAATAACTTGAGTGACTAAAGCCGCTATAAAAACAGCATTTCCTTTTACAAATTTGAAGAAAAAAGCTAATAGAAATATTCCTAAAACATTGCCATAAAAAATGGAGCCGATAATGTTTACTAATTGTATTAAATTTTCGGCAAGATTGGCAATACAAGCAACACCAATAGCGATGATGCCCCATCCAAACGTAAACCATTTAGAAGCTTTTACCATGTGAGCTTCTGTTTTTTCGGAAGTATTTCGTTTGTATAAATCTATTGTGGTAGTCGATCCTAAAGCGTTTAACTCGCTTGAAGTGCTGGACATTGCTGCACTTAAAATAACCGCTAATAATAATCCAATAAGTCCGCGTGGTAAATTCTTTAAGATAAAATGAATAAACACGTAGTCTTTATCGTTGCTTTCAACTTTTATACTTTGGTTTTTGGCAACTTTATCAATAATGTTTCTAGCTTCATTTCTAAGCGAATCACTACGCTTGTTTGCTGCCAAAATAGTAGAATCTGCATCGGTTTGTTCCGATTTTAAAAATGAATTAATAAGAATTTGTTTCTCTTCGAAAACGGCTTGTTGTTCTTGTTGTAAGGCTTTATAATCATTCGAATATTCAGAATTTAGAACGAGTTCGGTTGCTGTGGGATTAAAATTGATAGGTGCCTGATTAAATTGATAAAAGACAAATACCATGACACCAACTAGCAAAATAAAAAACTGCATGGGCACTTTTAACAAGCCGTTAAAAATGAGCCCCAATTGCATTTCTTTTACAGATTTTCCTGAAAGATAACGTTGCACTTGGCTTTGGTCTGTTCCAAAATAAGAAAGCATTAAAAACGTACCGCCAATAATGCCACTCCAAAACGTATAGCGATTGTTTAAATCGATTGAAAAATCTAGAATCTCCATTTTTCCGCCAGCACCCGCAATACTTAGGGCTTTACTAAAAGTAATGTCTTGCGGAAGCTTATCAACTATTAAAAAAAATGCCACCAGCATGCCAATAAATATTACCACCATTTGATGTTTTTGGGTCACGTTAACGGCTCGTGTGCCACCAGAAACGGTGTAAATAATCACTAAAAAACCAATTATAATATTAAGGGTTAATAGATCCCAACCTAGTACCACCGATAAAATAATAGCAGGTGCAAAAATGGTAATTCCTGCCGCTAAACCACGCTGAATTAAAAAAAGAATGGCTGTTAAGGTTCTGGTTTTTAAATCGAATCTATTTTCTAAAAATTCGTAAGCTGTATAAACTTGTAAACGATGATATAAAGGAATAAATACCATGCAAATAACCACCATTGCTATGGGTAAACCAAAATAAAATTGCACAAAGCCCATACCGTCGTTAAAGGCTTGCCCTGGTGTTGATAGAAAAGTAATGGCGCTTGCTTGGGTTGCCATAACCGATAAACCGATGGTCCACCATTTAGACGTATTACCTCCTTTTAGATAATCTTGAACATTTTTACTTCCTCTGGTTTGCCAAGTACCATAAATAACAATAGCCAATAACGTGGCACTCATTACAACCCAATCTACCCAGTTTAGTGCGTGCATATTAAAAGGCTTGCATGATTAAATAAAACACGATAAAATAGATGGCATTGGCAATTAAAACTATCGAGTAAAGTTTTAGCCATGGTTGTTTGGTTTGCTTTTCTTGACTCATATTTAATCGTTTAGTTTGGTGTTAGGTTTTAAATCTTCTTTTCCTAAAGATAACATATTGGCAAATAATCGGTAGGCTCCCGAAACGCCTTCAGGAAATTCTCTAAAAAAGCTTAAACCAGTGTATATATAATGGCCTTTTCCGTGTTTTGCAATAAGTAAACTGCCTTCTTTAGGCGATTCATTTTTATCGTTCATAGAAAAAATGGGCGTAAATTCTTTGGCCCAAGAATTAGGAAAATATAAACCGCGCTCTTGTGTCCAGCCTTCAAAATCTTTTTGAGTTATTTTGTTGGGGTAGTTTAAAACAGGATGGGTTGGGTTTATAAATTTAACTTCGGCATTTTCGTCGGTAACGCGATCGCTCGATAATTTTAAATCGTATGGTGCTATGTTGTCTGTTATCAACCCTCTGCTTGTATTGTATTGCACAATCATATTGCCGCCATTCGCCACAAAATCGAATAACACTTGCTGTTTAAATTCAAGATTTTCTACAGTATTATAGGCTCTAATACCTACAACAACAGCATCAAATCTGCTTAAAGTTTGGGCATTGAGTTCCTCTGGTTTTAAGGTTAAAACATTGTAACCAATTTGCTGCAAACTTTCGGGTACCACATCGCCAGCGCCAGCAATGTAGGCTATGTTATCGCCTTTCTTTTTAATATCTAAACGTACTATTTTGCTTTCGCTTGGAAGTAAAACCGTTTGCACGGGAATGTGAGTGTAATTTATTTCTATGAGCTCTTTGGTATAGGCATTATCGTTTACATGAACAATAGGACTTATAATGCCTTCGCTTTGATTTTTTGGAGGAATAATGGTGAATGTTACTGTTTGCGCTTCACCTTTGTTTGTGATAGATACTTTCTGTTTTTCGGGAAAGATATTCCAGTCTTTTGGGTGGCATACTTCAACATAACTTTCTAGGTTATCCCGACCTGCTTTTACTATTACCGTAATATCGCGTTGTTTGTCGTTTTCAAAAATGATGACTTTTTCAGAGATTTTTGCCGAGGCTTCCGGAATCACTTCAAAAGGTTGATAAAGCTCGCCTTTATCAGGTTTCGAATATCTGTAAATTACATCCTTTTCAAAAGTAATTGGTACATTATTGATTTTTAAATTGAATTTGATTTTAATATTTCTGGGTGTTTCAGGCAGTCCAATTAATGCAGTATCTTCCACTTCATACATGCCTAAACTGCCTTTTTTATTTAACCAATATGGTGATGTGAAATTTTCTTTAGATGAAATAAAATAGTCAATATCAAATTTTTCTGAAGCGTTATTTTTAAGTTCTATATTTTTTGAAATGAGTTTGCCGTCGCCTTGTGTAATACTTTCTAAAAGGATGCTTTGATTGCTTCGGTTAATGGCTTCAATATTTATAGTAGCTTGCTGATTTAACGTTACCGAAGATTGGTTTGCCGAAGCTTCTAAATACAAGCCAGCGCACATTTCAATAATCGCTTTGAGTTCTTTTGTTTTTTGATTTTTCCAATGGGTGTCTTCAATAGTTTGAAGTAATTTGTACGCGTCAAGTAATTGATTAAGGTGCGAAGCAGGGTTTTTAAAATTGAAATTAGTTTCCACTTTATATAAAATATCCCCAATAGCTTTTCCTCCTTTTATACGATTCCAAGACGTGTCAATTCCTTCGAAAATGTTGTTGCTATCTTTTAGTGCATTGCCTTTTAAAAACTCTAAATATTCGTTTTGTGTTCCGCGTTGAGATAAACGCCCGAAGCCTTGACTTAAATGTTGACTACTTGCAACAGCGGCTATTTCGTTGTTAGATAATCCTTTAAGCGGGTAGTAGGTGCCAATATCAAATCGTATTCTGTTATCCTTGTTAGCATCATCAAATTCTTTTTGGTTGCGGTAAAACCACGAACTGGTGTTGTAAAACAATCGTTTTGGTTGCCATGTACTGGTCTGATTTAGTAATTCGGGGAAGGCATTTTTATCGCCTGCCAAATCGAAAGCTTCAACGCTTAAAATCGCAGAACTTGTGTGGTGACCATGCGTGGTTCCTGGTGTTCTGTGGTCGAACCGGTTGATAATAATGTCTGGCTTAATTTTTCGAATGGCTAAAACTACATCGCTTAAAACCTCGTTTTTGTTCCAAATCGTTAAAGTTTCGTCTGGGTGTTTAGAAAAGCCAAAATCGTTGGCGCGTGTAAAAAATTGTTCACCACCATCAATCCTTCGCGCTGCTAGCAATTCTTGAGTTCGTATAACCCCTAATAATTCTCTTATTTCCGGACCAATAAGGTCTTGTCCGCCATCACCGCGGGTTAACGATA
The DNA here is from genome assembly GCF_042676825.1 of Mariniflexile aquimaris. Taxonomy (NCBI): domain Bacteria; kingdom Pseudomonadati; phylum Bacteroidota; class Flavobacteriia; order Flavobacteriales; family Flavobacteriaceae; genus Mariniflexile; species Mariniflexile aquimaris. The sequence goes on along the minus strand of NZ_JBHTIB010000012.1, from coordinate 1,048,089 downwards.
AATAAGCTGTTCTTGCCTTAATATTGTTAGCCATATAGGCGATTAATCGGGTGTTTTCATCATCGGGATGCGCCGCAAGATATAATACCGTACCTAAAAAATTTAGTTTTTGAACGGATTCAAAAATCTGAGTAGAACTTGGTGTTATTGGTTTTTGAGCCGTTAGAAAAGAGAAAGAAAAAAGCGTTAGTACTAATGAAAGTATTATTTTTTGCATAGAGTTAGGGTTAGCTAAAAACCAAATATAACAAAGTAAAATAGGGAAGACGCTGCTTTTAATGTTTATTTAACGTTAAATTGTCTCTTGATTGTTATGGTTAATAACGATTACTTATTAACTAGTTTAAAGCCACTTTTTACGTTTAAAGTAATGGAGCATTCCAAGAAAAAGAACAATCATTACACCCCATAAAATAAAATAAGAATGCTTATAATGCAATTCTGGGATATAATCGAAATTCATACCATAAATACCAGCAATAAATGTAAGTGGAATAAAGATAGAAGCCATAATGGTTAGTACTTTCATCACTTCGTTCATTTTATTACTAATGGAGGTCATGTACATATCCATTAAACTCCAAATCATTTCCCGATATATATCCAGATTTTCAGAAACCTGAATTAAGTGGTCGTAAATATCGCGGTAAAAGGCTTTTGTTTTGGGTTGAATAAGTTCGCTTTCGTGTTTTTCAATGCGGTTAATAACTTCGCGAAGCGGAAAAATGGCACGACGCATTCTAAGAATTTCTCTTTTTAAGTCTTGAATGTCTTTATTGATAGATTTTTCGACGTTGCCTGAGAAAATATCGGTTTCAAAAACTTCAATTTTATCACCTATAGTTTCAATAATTGTAAAGTAATGATCTACTACGGCATCCATTAAAATATAGAGAAGATAGTCTGATTTCATGGTGCGAACCCTTCCTTTTCCGTGGCGGATGCGTTCTCTAACGGTATCAAAAACATCGCCTTCAGACTCTTGAAAAGTTAGCACATAGTTTGTGCCTAGTATAAAACTAACCTGCTCTGAGACTATATTATCATCTTTATCATTGTAAAGCATTTTAAGTACAACGAATAGGTAATCTTCGTGCTCATCTATTTTTGGTCGTTGCGAAATACTTACAATGTCTTCTAAAACTAAGGGGTGTAAATTGAAATGTTTCCCTAATTTTTCAATTTCGGTAACATGGTTTAAGCCATTTAAATTAATCCATGTAATGGAGTTGGATAGATTTATTTGAAATATTTCTTCTACATTATTGAGTTCTTTTTCTATACATCGTTCAACGTTGTAATCAAAAGCTTCAATAAATAGTTTTTTAGAAGATTTATGCCCCGTATAAATCATACTTCCCGGAGCTTTTCCTACTTTTTTATGATGCCTTTTGGTTTTAATCTTCCCCATTTTATAAATATATGGAATTTTTAAATGGCATCAATATCAGAATCAAAATCATCTTCAATGGCATCTTTTTCAATTAAAGTAACCGCTTTTTGAAGCATTAAATTGTTAGGATAGGTTACAAGATTTCCGTTATCTATTCTTAGGTGTAATTGAAATGCCCTAATATCCTCAATAACTGCGGTAATTGGGAAATCTTTATCATGTATTTCTATTTTATCGCCCACCTTGTAAGGGAAATTAAAAAACATAATGATGCCCGAAGTAACGTTGCTTAAAATGGACCAAATGGCGAATAAACCAACCCCTAATACGGCAAAAACCGATGAGAAAATAAAAGCAATTTTTTCTAGGTTGGTGCCAAAAACAAACGATTCAATAAGAAAAGCAATAACCACTAAAGTTACAGTAACGTAACGTCTTATCAATCGGATTCTTGCTTCATTAATCCCACTTTTTCGTGCAATCTTTGTTATTGCAAAATTAGTGCTGTAACGTACAATGAGTAAAAAAAGGAGAACAAATCCGGTTATAATTAATTCACTTTGAAATTTTTCTATAAAATGCATTTGTTGTTCTGTTAAGATTGATAGGTAGACAAATATACGTTAGAAAATAAAACCGTGATTAGGATTTTCTGGTTTTTACAATTCATTAACAATATCATTCAATGTTTTATAAACGATGTGTGTTGGTAATCCCATAACGTTAAAATACGAACCTTCTATTTTGGTAACTCCTATTTCTCCAATCCATTCTTGAATGCCATACGCACCGGCTTTATCAAATGGTTTACAGGTTTTTATGTAGTAAAGAATTTCTTCGTCTGTTAAGTTTTTAAAACTCACTTTAGTAACAGCGTTTAATGTTTTTTCGAAAGTTTTGGTTGTAAAACACACAGAAGTTATCACGTCATGAGTTGCGTTACTTAGCGATTTTAAAATGTTGAAGGCTTCTTCTTCATGCTTTGGTTTTCCTAAAGCTTGATTATTGTGCCATACAATGGTATCGCTTGTAATTAAAATGTCGTTATCCTTTAACTCATTTTTAAAGGGTAATGCCTTTAACTGCGCTAAATAATCACTTATTTCAAAATGTTTTAATCGCGGCGGAAAGTCTTCGGTAACGGGTTTTAAACGTATTTCAAAATCAAGACCCAGCGATTTGAAAAACGCTTGTCTTCTGGGTGAACCAGATGCCAGAATAATGTGATGATTTTTAAGTTTTTCGTTTAACATTTTATAGTAAAATAAACTTGTATAAAAGTAAAGAAAGCATTCCAGATAGCATGATTAGTTTGTAAAGACTACTTATATGATGAAACTCTTTTTTGGTTGTGGCATTAAATGTTTTAATACTTGTATAAAGTAACGGACCAATAATGAGCATTAAAAAATAAAGTACCGCGAACTGATTTTTATAAAGTGAATTCACAACATAATACCCAACTACCAATATAGGAATAAATGACAGTGCAAACAATATTTTGGCAGCGCGTTCTCGTCCAACTACAATGGGTAATGTATTCATGCCCACCTTGTAATCGCCGTCAATGTCTTCAATGTCTTTTGTAATTTCTCGAAGTAAATTAATGATGAACGCAAAAGTAGCGTAATCGAAAATTATTTTAAAAAAGGTTAATTGCGTTTGTCTATTTAAATTGGTAATCTCTGGAAGCAATTCGAAAATTCCAACCACAATTAAACTAAGAGCAACTAAAAAAGAAATGGTTATGTTGCCTATTAAAAGCATTTGTTTTAAATAACTTGCATAAATATAAAGTAAAGCCGAAACAATTACGAATATGGAAAAGAAGGCACTTTTGCCCACATAGTTGGACAAATAAAACCCAACTCCAACACCTATAACATTAAAAATGATAAATAAATTGTAAGCAGTTTTTTCTGAAACAGTTTTCCCGACAATAAGCTTGCTTGGTTTATTTATAAAATCTGTTTCAACATCATAAATGTCGTTTATAATATTTCCGGCAGCAGCAATACTGGTAGTCGCAAAAATTAACAGTAAAATACCTAAAGTGTTTAAACTTGTATGAACCCCGAACGGTTCTAAAAGCGCGTATTTTATTAATAATTGCACTAAAGCAATCATAAGTAAATTTTTCCAGCGGATTAGGTTTAAAATACTGCGCATTTAGTGAACGGTTATTAATGACATGTTTCGTGATAACGATGCTAGATATACCCAATTAATCATATTTGGCATCAAAACTACCCAGCCATTTTCCTTGAACTTTCAATACTTGCTCAATAATATCTCTTGCAGCGCCTTTGCCGCCTTTTTTGTGCGATATGTATTTTGAAATTGCTTTAATTTCTGGTACGGCATCTTGCGGACAGCAAGGTAAACCAACTAATTTCATTACCAGCATATCGGGTATGTCATCGCCCATATAAAGCGCATTTTCTTTTTTAATGTTGTATTTATTTAAAAACTCTTCTAAATGCTTAATCTTATCGTGGGTTCCCAGATAAATATCTTTTATACCTAAAGCTTCTAATCTTGATTTAACACCTTCATTCGATCCTCCCGAAATAATACAAATATTAAATTTTTGGTCTATAGCCGTTTTTAGTGCATAGCCATCTTTAATGTTCATGGTTCTTAAAAGTTCGCCCGTAGTGGTTACCAAAACAGAGCCATCGGTTAATACACCATCGATGTCAAAAATAAACGTGGTAATCTGATTTAAAATTTCTTTATAGCTTTTTTCTTCCATGGGTGCGTTGTATCGAACTGGTTAATAAATTGTAAATGTCTTTATGGTGTGGGTCTTTTAGAAGTTTTAAATGCTTCCTTAAGGTTTTTTTATCGTTGCGTTTTGCAGGTCCTGTCTGTGCCATGTAAGGCGATAAATCCTGAACTTTTTTTGCAGTTTCTAAAATTAGTGGTTTTAACACATCAAATTCGGCGCCTTCACTTTCGGTTATTTCATGGGCAATGCGGTAAAGCTGATTGGTAAAATTATTAACAAAAACCGCAGCTAAATGCAATACTTTGCGTTGGTCGCTGTTCACTTTTTTAGTCGGACTGCCAATGGCAATGGCTAAATTTTTTAAAACGTGATAATCGTCGCTTTTTAGTGCTTCAATACAAACGGGAACATCGGCAAAATTGATGTCTGCAGATTTGCTAAACGATTGCAACGGGTAAAAAACACCACGTTTGTGTTTCTTATCAATATCGTACAAACTTACACTGCCAGAAGTATGAGCCACCAATCTGTTTTCAAAAGGAAGTAACGATGAAAGTGGTTTTATGGCATCATCACTTACTGCTAAAATGTATAAATCGGCTTCTTTAAGTTGCGATAAATCATCTGTAATTTCAACCGAAGTTTTATAACTTTTTAACGCGTTTAAATTCCGATTATACCATTGAATAACGACCGCTTGATTTGTGTTACTAAAAGCCTTAAATAAATGTGTGGCGACATTGCCAGCACCAAGAATTACTACTGAAACCATGCAGCAAAAATACATAAGTTATGTTAAAAGTTATGCGTATAAAGTTAAAAGTTAACAACTCTTTTTAAAGAATAAAGACATTAAGATTATTTATAAATTTAGCCGTAATTTTGATGATGATGAAAACAGACATTCAAACAAGAGCAGATATTTTTTTATTGGTGACCTCCTTTTATAAAAAGGTGAGAAACGACCATGTTTTAGGGCCTTTTTTTAATGAAACCATAAAAGACTGGGATGCGCATCTGGAAAACTTAACCTCGTTTTGGGAGTCGAGTTTATTTTTGAAAAGTAAGTATTTAGGTAATCCGCTCGAGGTTCACATTGAGGTAGATAAAGCACATGATAGCGCCATTACACAAGAGCATTTTGGATTATGGCTAAATTTATGGTTTGAAACCATTGATGAACTTTTTGTAGGCGATTATGCTAACAATGCCAAACAGCGCGCTAGAAAAATGAGTACGTTTTTGTATCTCAATATATTTCAGGCTCGGAATAAATAAAATCATAATAATAATTCTTTTTTCACTTCTATTTATATGACCTTTATCATTTCTGAATGAAATAAATCCCATAAATTTGCATGACCTCAAAAAAAGAGAACTCATTATGCAAAATAAACTCGCCAAAATTCTTTTTTCAACTCGACTTACTGGTATCTTATTTATTGTATTTGCTGCAGCAATGGCAACAGGTACTTTTTTAGATGCAGGACAGGATACATCTCCAACACCTTATACCCGAAATTTAATTTATAATGCCTGGTGGTTTGAAGCTATCATGCTGCTATTTGTGGTAAATTTTGTAGGGAATATTTTCAGATTTAAATTACATAAAAAAGAGAAATGGGTTACTTTGGTTTTGCATTTGTCATTCATTTTTATCTTGCTTGGGGCATTTGTTACCCGTTATGTAAGTTATGAAGGTATGATTGCCATTCGCGAAGGCGCTACCGAAAACAGATTTTTATCTCAAAAAACATATATCACGGCATACATTGATGGCGATTATTTAATAGATGGTGTACCACAGCGTTTACCTTTAGAGCGTGAAGTTGATTTTTCTGCGCGTTTAAATAACCGTTTTAAAATAAAAACGAAATACAATCAGCAGCCTGTTACTATAGAATTAGAAAAATTTATTGAAGGTGCAGAAGAAGCAATTATTCCGGATGAAAACGGAAGTGCGTATTTAAAAATTGTTGAAGCCGGAGGTGATGGGAGGCATACACACTATTTGAAAGATGGCGAAATTAAAAGTTTTCATGGTACTTTAATATCTCTTAATAATCCTACCAATGGCGCCATAAATATTATGCATAAAGACAATGCGTTTACCATACAATCGCCGTTTGAAGGTGAGTACATGACCATGGCTACAATGGCAGAAGGTAAATTGGTTAAAGATAGTATACAGCCATTAATATTACGCTCTCGTTATATCATTGGGAATATGCAAATGGTATTTCCAGAACCACTGGTAAAAGGAGAATTTGGTATCGTTCAAAAAGAAGAAGTTACACCACAAGATGATGCTGGCGTAGTCCTGAGAGTGACTACCAATGGTGAATCTAAAAGCATCGGTTTTTTAGGTGGTAAAGGATTGAACAATGCCTTTAAGCAAATAAAAGTTGGTGGATTAGATTTTGCTTTTAAGTATGGTTCTAAAGTTATAGAATTACCATTCGCAATTAAGCTTAATGATTTCGAAGCAGAGCGTTACCCAGGTACAGAAAAGGGCTATTCGTCGTTCTCGAGTCAGGTTACCGTTATAGATGAAAAGGCAGAGAGTTTTGATTATAAAATTTATATGAATAACATTTTAGATTATGGTGGCTATCGCTTTTTTCAATCAAGTTTCGATCCCGACGAAAAAGGAACAGTGCTTTCTGTAAATCACGATTATTGGGGGACTTTGTTAACATACATCGGTTATTTTTTACTTTATTTTGGTTTAATGGCCATTTTATTTACTAAAAATTCAAGGTTTGGCGATTTAAAGAAACAGTTAAATAAAGTGAAAGCAAAAAAAGCAAAATTGTTAGCGGTTTTATTGTTGGGTTTTGCAATGCATTCGTTTTCTCAAACGCATTCTGAAAATGACGGCCATAATCATAATAAGCCAACAAAAACACAGATTGATTCTGTTTTAGCAGCAAATATGCCATCTAAAGAGCATGCCGATTTGTTTGGGCGTTTAGTAATACAAGATTTAAGCGGACGAATGATGCCTGTAAATACCTATGCGTCTGAAATGCTTCGTAAACTGAGTAAGCGTGATCATTATGAAGGTTATGATGCCAATCAGGTATTTTTATCTATTCAGGAAAGTCCAACGTTATGGTATAACGTGCCCATTATTTACTTAGCATTAAAAAAGGCCGATTCTTTAAGACATATTATAGGGGTTGCTGAAAGTGAAAAATACGTATCGCTGGCCGATTTTTTTACCGAGCGCGGCGAATATAAATTGTCACCGTATTTAGATGATGCCTATAAAGCTTTAGCGCCTAACGGATTTCAGAAGGAATTTAAAGAAGCCGATCAACGGGTTAATCTTTTATACAATACCGTTGAAGGGATGTCTTTAAAAATATTTCCTATTCCAAATGATAAAAACAACAAATGGATTTCGGCTTACGATTACCAATATGGAACGGTTAAAGTTGAAGATTCCTTATACGGAAACTTCATTAAGAACGGATTCAAAATGTATTTATATACTTTAAATAATGCCAAACAAACGGGTAATTATTCCGAAGCAGAAAAACTTTTAGAAGCGTTCAAAAAAACACAGCATGATATTGGTGCTGCAGTGATGCTTACCGATAAGAAAATTAATGCCGAAGTTTTATACAACAAATACGATATTTTTAAAAAGTTATTTAGCTGGTATTTATATGCTGGTAGTTTGTTGTTTGTGTTATTGATTGTTCAAATATTTAAAGAGAAAAATAAAGCGATTAATATTTCGGTAACGGTTTTTAAAGTCATCATTTTAGGATTGTTTATAGTGCATACTTTAGGGTTGATAACCCGATGGTATATTTCGGGTCATGCGCCTTGGAGTGATGCTTACGAATCGATGATTTATGTGGCTTGGTCTGTGATGTTTTTCGGATTAGCTTTTGGAAGAAAAAGTGATTTAACCGTAGCTTCTACCGCATTTGTAACCGCCATGTTGCTCATGATTGCGCATTGGAATTGGATGGATCCAGCAATTGCAAATCTGCAACCTGTATTGAATAGTTATTGGTTAATGATTCATGTGGCAGTTATTGTGGCAAGTTATGGGCCATTTGCTTTAGGAATGATTCTAGGCATTGTGGCATTATTGCTTATGATTTTCACTACGAAAAACAATAAAGCAAAAATGGATGTTAATATTAAAGAACTTACCATAATAAACGAAATGGCCTTAACCGTAGGCTTAGTAATGTTAACCATTGGTAACTTTTTAGGCGGAATGTGGGCCAACGAAAGTTGGGGACGTTACTGGGGTTGGGATCCAAAAGAAACATGGGCGCTAATAAGCATCATGGTTTACGCATTTGTTATACATATGCGATTAATTCCTGGACTTCGTGGTCGTTGGTTTTTTAGTTTGATGTCTATTGTGGCGTTTGCAAGTATAATTTTCACCTATTTTGGTGTTAATTTCTACCTTTCAGGGTTACATTCGTATCAGTCTGGTCAGCAAATAGCGAGTTTTAATGCGATTGCAATTGCTTTTGGACTAATTGCATTACTTGCATTTTTTGCATACCGAGGTTATGCGAAGCATTATAAAAAGTAAGTGTTGTAATGGCAAAAACTGGGCGCGATAAAAACACAAAAAACAAAGCGAAGCACTCTAAGTTAATGCTTCAAAAAAAGAACAAGAAAAAGGCCGAAGAACAGCTCAGAAAAGAAAGATTAAAAGCCATTATTCAAAAGGCAAAAAAAGAAAATGAGGATAATTAGTTATTGCTTAAATTAAATTTTTAATGTTGGCATAACTAATTTCTTCAAACTTTTTTATCACTAAATCTGCTTTACTATAATCTTGGTTTTTAGAGTGGAAGCTATCAAACCCAACGCAAAATACGCCTGCACCTTTAGCAGCTGCAATACCACTTGTAGAATCCTCTATAACTATACATTCTTGTGTGTTATAACCTGTTTCTTTAACCGCATTCATAAAAATTTCAGGATGGGGTTTCGATTGTTTTAAATCGGCACCACTTAATTTTGCTTTAAAATATGGATTTAAATCAAACTTATTAAAAATGCGTTCAATGCTCGACATGGTGGCAGATGACGCTAAAACAAGCGTAAGTCCGTTATTATGATACTCTTGTATGATGTCTAAAACGCCATCAATTAAATCGAAATTAGTATCATTATTAAAAATATAATCAAAATGTTTTCGTTTTAACGACACTAAGTATTCGGGTGTTTCTTCCAAATTATACAATTCACAAATTTGCTTGCAAACGTTTATGGTCGATTTTCCTGTAAAAGATTCGTATAAGGGCGTAGAAACCTTAATATTTACATCTTTAAACATATTATGATAGGCTGCGTGGTGTAATGGTTCGCTTTCAATTATCACACCATCCATGTCAAAAATTACAGCTTTTAGCATTTTTATTTTTTTTTGCGAAGATATTAGAATGCTAAGGAATACCCTATAAAAATTTTAAATAAGTGCCTTTTTTGAGAAAGCTTGGTGACAAATACCATTCTATATTTAAACAAAAAAGGAGCTCGTTAAGAACTCCTTTTGCTATTAAAAAGAACGTATTAAAAGTGTTCGTGTAAATGATGATGTTCATCAATTAGCGGACCGCCTTCAATTATTTGTTCAGAAGCTTGACTCGCAAATTTCTCAAAGTTTAAGTGGAATGAATGTGCCAATTGAATCGCTTTCCCAACATAGGCACCTTTTTGTAACCAAGTGTTCATTGGATCCAACATTTCGGTAGGTACTCCCGGGCAGTATTTAGGCATGAACAAGCCAAAAATAAAGTTTTGTTCGTAGTCTACTTTGTCTAAATCACCATTAAGTATGGCAGAAATCATGGTTCGAGTATATTTTAATTTAATGCGAGATCCAACACCATAGGGTCCTGCGCTCCATCCGGTATTTATTAACCATACATTTACACCAGCATCACGCATCTTTGTACTTAACATTTCACCATAAACTGTTGGGTGTAATGGCATAAATGGGGCTCCAAAACAGGCAGAGAACGATGGTACTGGTTCGGTAACACCGGCTTCTGTACCAGCAACTTTCGCCGTATAGCCAGAAATAAAGTGGTAAGCCGCTTGACCCGGAGTTAATTTAGATACTGGTGGCAATACACCAAAGGCATCACAGGTTAAGAAAAATATGTTTTTAGGGTTGTTAGCGAGCAGCGTTTCTTGAAAATTATCAATGTGGTAAATAGGATAGCTAACACGTGTGTTTTGTGTTATTTTGCCGCTCATATAATCGACTTCGCCATCTTCTTGAAAAACGACGTTTTCTAATAAAGCACCTGGTCTTATGGCTCTATAAATGTCTGGTTCTTTTTCTTCGGTTAAATCAATCACCTTCGCATAACAACCGCCTTCAAAGTTAAAAATGGTATTATCGGCAGTCCACCCATGTTCGTCGTCGCCAATTAATTTTCTTTCAGGGTCTGCCGAAAGCGTTGTTTTTCCAGTACCCGATAAACCAAAGAAAATAGCAGTATCGCCATTTTTACCTACGTTGGCAGAACAATGCATTGGAAGCACATTCTTTTCTATTGGAAGTACTAAGTTTAATGCAGAGAAAATACCTTTTTTAATTTCACCAGTATAGGCAGAACCGCCTACCAGAGCGATTTTTTTAGTAAAATTGATGATTGAAAAATTGCCCTGACGAATGCCAAAAGCTTCTGGGTCTGGGCATTCATATCCAGGAGCGCAAAGTACCAACCACTCTTCTTCAAAGTTTTCTAATTCTTTTTCACTTGGTCTTAAAAACATATTGAAAACAAACATGCTGGACCATGGTAACTCAGTAACTGTTCTAATATTTGTTCTATATTCTGGAGCAGCACAAACGTAACCATCTCGTATGTAAATTTCTTTCCCTGAAAGATATTTTAAAACTTCATTATGAAGTTTATCAAAATTTTCAGGTGAAACGGGTTTGTTTATTTTACCCCACCAAACTTTATCTTTTGTGTAATCATCCTGTACTATAAAACGGTCTTGAGGCGAGCGTCCTGTAAATTTCCCAGTATTTACAGCAAGCGTGCCATTTGGTGTTTCTCTCCCCATGTTTTTCTCAATAGTAATTTTTTGAAGTTCTCGAGGAGGTAAATTCCAATTTGCCGTTACATTTTTTAAGCCGTATTTTTCTAAGTTCGTATGTGTAGAAATGGTTAGTGCTTCTTTCATGTTGATTGATTTTTAATACTCTTATTAATAAATTATTTCGAAAAGGTCTTACAACGACCTGTATTTTTATTTATAAGTTATATTTTTACAGCACACCTTTGGTTGGGAAGTTATGTGTTGGTTTTTCTGATAATGACATAAATTTACAATGTATTATTACCAATAATCATGATTATTATCATGAAGTAACTTTGGAAGATATTTTTATAAAAAAATGAATTTTTAACGCATTTTAGTGTTAAATTGGTGACAAGAACTTTGTGGGATTACCGACTTTTTATTTATTGATGGGTTGATTTGAGAATTAATTAATTGAAGCAAAAAAAATTATAACATGAAGCTAGATATTTTAGCAATTGGAGCGCATCCAGACGACGTGGAATTAGGCTGTGGTGCTACCTTAGCCAAAGAAGTTTCTAACGGCAAAAAAGTAGGTATTATCGATTTAACGAGAGGCGAATTAGGTACCAGAGGAACTGCAGAAACTAGAGAAGTTGAATCTGCTATGGCTGCCAGTATTTTAGGAGTTGCCGTTCGAGAGAATATGGAATTTGCAGATGGTTTTTTTGTGAATGATAAATTCCATCAACTGGAGCTCATTAAAATGATTCGTAAATACAGGCCAGAAATTGTTATATGCAATGCTATTGAAGACCGGCATATCGATCATGCTAAGGGCAGTAAATTAGTCAGCGATGCTTGTTTTTTAAGTGGTTTATTAAAAATTGATACAAAGGATGTAAATACCGATAGTTGGCAAGACTCATGGCGGCCAAAGCAGCTGTACCATTACATACAGTGGAATAACTTAAAACCAGATGTTGTGGTAGATGTATCAGATTTCATGGAATTAAAGATGAAATCGGTGTTGGCCTATAAAACACAGTTTTACGATGCAAGCAGCGAAGAACCAGAAACTCCAATATCTAGCAAAAACTTTACAGACAGTATTACCTATAGAGCTAGAGATTTAGGGCGATTAGTAGGGGTAGAGTACGCCGAAGGGTTTACGGTAGACCGATATATTGCCGTTGATAGTTTGTTTAATATGAAATAGTTAACTTACGGTTTTAATTTATTTTCAATTCATTTAAAAAATATTAAAAAAAGTCTTTGTAGAAAAGCTTGAAATCATTTACATTTGCACTCGCATTTAGAATGTGCGCTACATGGTGGTTGTAGCTCAGTTGGTTAGAGCATTGGTTTGTGGTACCAAGGGTCGCCGGTTCGAGCCCGGTCTTCCACCCAAAAATAAAGCTTCTCAGAAATGAGAGGCTTTTTTTGTGGTTACACTTTGCCTTTATTTTTGCACCATAAAAAAACCCTTTGGTTTCCCAAAAGGCTATTTTATTTTAATCGATAAAAACCTTATTTTTTATCTACTTTAATACGGTCTTCTCTGTTAGCTAATTCCCAGGCGGTGTGAAATATTAAACGCGAACGGGTTTCTAAAAGGTCGTATTCAATTTTATCTGGCGTATCCGTTGGTCTATGGTAATCGGCGTGTGTGCCATTAAAATAAAAGATTACCGGGATATTGTTTTTTGCAAAGTTATAATGATCGGAACGGTAGTAAAAACGATTTGGATCGTTGTCGTCATTATAAGTATAATCAAATTCCATGTTAAAGTACTTCTTGTTGATTGCTTCAGAAATATCATGAAGTTCGCTGCTTAATTTATCAGAACCTATTAAATATAAATAATTACGCTTGTTTTCATGCTTTTTATCAACGCGACCAATCATGTCTATATTCAAATCGGCTACCGTATTTTCTAATGGAAATGTAGGGTCAACTTCGGTGTAATACCGTGAACCATAAAGACCTATTTCTTCTCCAGTAACATGTAAAAATAAGATGCTGCGCTTTGGTCCGAATCCTTTGTCAGCAGCAGCTTTAAAAGCTTTAGCAATTTCAATAAGGGCAACGGTACCCGAACCATCATCATCGGCACCATTGTTAATATCACCATTTTTAGATATGCCAATATGATCTAAATGCGCAGATATTACAATGACTTCATCTGGTTTATCAGCTCCTTTTATATAAGCCAAAACATTTTCAGAATCGCCATTTGCTTGATTGTTGAAAAAGTTAGCTGGAATTTCTTGAAAATAATCATCTTTAGCTATGGGCGACGGAATGCCTAATGCCATATAACGCTCTTTAATAAATTCGACTGCTTTTTTTTGTCCAGGTTCGCCCGTTTGTCTGCCTTCAAACTCATCTGAAGCATAAATATAAAGCGCTTCTTTTAAATCTTTTGCGCTTATGGTAGTCGCAAATTCAACTGGATTGCCTAAATTTTTATATGTTTTTTTACTTTGTGAAGAAGTGCATCCTACCATTAAAAAGTAGAAGCAAAAGTACAGTACGATTTTTTTCATTTACTTTAATATTATTATTCTGCTATATTACAAAATTGGAGATTTTTATCTGCATTTTAACTAATTTAAAATGTCATTTTTTTTATCTATTTCTAATCTGTGTTCCTGATTGGCTATTTGCCACGCCGTAGCAAAAATAAGTTTGGTACGTTTTTCTAATAAATTGTAATTAATCTTGTCTGGTGTATCTGTTGGTTGGTGGTAATCTTCATGTTCGCCATTAAAATAAAAAATAACTGGTATGTCTTTGCTAGCAAAATTATAATGGTCTGATCTCGTATAATATCTGTTTTTTTCTTGTTCGGTGTTATAACGATAATCTAAATCGATTTTAAAAAATGAATTGTTTATTTTTTCTGAGATAAAATGGAGTTCCTTGCTTAATTTGTCTGAGCCTATTAAATAGATGTAATTATCGTTGTTTTTATGAAGATTGTCAACTCTGCCAATCATGTCTATATTCAGATCTACCAGTGTATTTTTTAAAGGAAAAACGGGGTGCGATGCATAATATTCCGAGCCGCGTTTACCTATTTCTTCAGCTGTAAAATGTAAAAAGACGATACTTCGTTTTGGCCCATGACCATCTTTCTTGGCCTGGTTAAAAGCTTGTGCCATTTCCATGAGTGCTACGGTTCCAGAACCATCATCGTCTGCACCATAATAAATAGCGCCATTATTGCTAATTCCTAAATGATCCATATGAGCCGAAATGATAACAATCTCCTCTGGGTTGGTAGAACCTTCAATAAATGCGAGTAAATTTTCGGATGTGCTGTAGTTTTTTGATAAAAATTCAGCTGGAACCTGTTGAGAATAATTTGAAGTTCCAAATGGTGATGGAATGCCTTCTTTTTGGTAGTATGCCTTTATAAATTGAGCAGCCTTTTTTTCGCCCGCCTCACCAGCTTTTCTTCCTTCAAACTCCTTTGAAGCGAACTGAAATAAGAGAATACTCAATTCTCTTGCGGTAATGGTATTTGCATAGGTCATGATGTTACTACTATCGGCAATTTTTATACTATCCTTCAGGTTTTGAATTTTGGCAGTATATTTTGGTGATGCGCAAGTGCCAACCAAGGCAATTATTGAGAGTATGAAAAAGGATTTCATTTAAGATTATAATAGCTATTCAAAAGTAATTTACAATAAATGCTATTAAAAAACGAATAAAAACTCGTTATTCAGAAAATTTGTAAGCTACTTTTGGTAAATATATAAAAAAATACGAAATCGCTTACTTTTACATTAGCGAATCTAATTCTTCAGTATTAATTTCTTCAAATTCAGCATCGTTTATGTCCAGACCTTCAAGTTCTTGAATGGCATCTTCTTCAAACTGTATTTCTTTGGCATCAATCACATCTGTATTTGCCACTTTAGTCACCGTAAAAAAAGCTTTATACGCACTAAGCGATAGGGCTACGGCGGTTAATAAAAATGTAAATTGAATAATTTTTTTGGGTTGTCCGTTTTTCTTAGACAACATATAGGCAATAACGCCCGATATGATTGCAACAATGGCGGGGAATATGGCAAAATTAGAAATTGGTAGTACAGCAATTAAAATCGCTAATGCAGAAGTTATAATGGCTAAAATTGTAAATACTTTTTTCATCGTAATAAATTTAATTTTTTAGACCAGAAGCAGATTTTATTTTTAATTCCCCATTGCCTACAGGAATCTTGAATTTTCCGTAAACCGGAATTTTATTTTCATCGGCGGTAAGATATAGGTAATTGCTGTTTTTACCCTGTAGCACGTTTTCGCTACTTCCAATAGCTAATTTATAGCAAGACTTGGTACCTATGGCGGTGCTAATAGTTTCTTTTCCTAAATAGGTTATTAAGCCTTTAATTTCTTCTCTATCGAATAATATAGTAAAGGTTTTTTTAGTGCCAACAGGCATGCTTTTAAAATCTAACAGGCGCATATAGTAAATGGTAGAAACAATATCTTTTGTTCCGGGATTAATTTTTAAATCTTTATGCTCTATATTGTTGTTTTTTCTTTTCTGGATAGATTTAACATTGTTAGTACTCGGACTAAAGGTGTACTTCATGTTTTTATAATAACTACCTTCATTAACATCCCTATTATATAAATAAGGTGTCAGTGTTTTTGGGTTTACATAACTTTCATAGAGATCTCTAATTTTAAAAAAATTATCCCACTTACTATAAGTTACCGCAGTACATTTTAGTTTTAATAAAGTTGATTTGGAGGTTTTAACTTCACTGGTTTCCATATTAACCTGAGCAAGGTCTGTAAGGATTCCGGACATGTTATATGAGGCAGTAAATATGAGTTTTTCACCTGCTGCCACAGCGTTGTTTTGCGCATTTACGTTGCAAGTAAGCGTAATTAATAAAATAAAAATAATAGGTAGGCGCATCATTTTAGTATGTATTATAAGTTAAATAGTATTATTAAAAATTTACGCGGCGAAAGTACGACGCTTTATGAAATTATGCTAATATTATTTTCTTATTGGATTGCTAATCTGGTAGCTAACTGATATTTATCATAGTTTTTTCTTTGTTCTTAATTTATATTTAATTCCGTGCAATTTTTATTAGATAATTAAAATGAATTCAAATTTTAGTTTGTAATGAAATTATTGATGTGTTGTAAATTAGATTGTTAACAGAAAAACTCTTACCAATGAAAACGATATTATTACCCACAGATTTCTCAAAAAATTCGATAAATGCCATTAATTATGCTCTGGAATTGTATAGAAACGAAGCATGTAAATTTTATGTTTTAAACGTTCAAAGGGCTTCTACATATATCTCTGATGATTTGATGGGTGTTAGCACGTCAGCAACTATTTATAACACCATAATTGATGCCGCCAAAAAATCGGTTACAAATATAATTTCAAAAATAAAGAAGCAATATCATAATGAAAAGCATGAATTTGAAGCGATTGTAGATTACGACAATTTTATTGATTCTATTAACCAAGTGACTGCCAAATATGATATCGATATGATAGTAATGGGCACCAAAGGCGCTACTGGTTTGGCAAAAGTTGTTTTTGGCAGCAACACGGCACGTGTTATGCAACGTTGTAAAACTCCAGTTTTAGCCATCCCAGATGGGTATACTTTATCGGGGTTAAAAAAAATTGCTTTTACAACAAATCATATCACAACGTTTAATATTAAACAATTAAGTGTGTTAAAAGAGATGACGGCTTTACACCATTCTAAACTACATATCTTGCATATTGCAGACAAGTTTCAAGAGGCGCAAAAGCAACTTCAAAATATGAATTTCTTTAACATCTATTTTGAAGAAGCAGAGCATGATTATATCGATGTTAAAAACAAAGATATGTTTAAAAAGGTGCATCGCTATTTAAAAGATAATAATGTTGAAATGTTTGTAATGATTAGTGAGCGCCATTCGTTTATTGAACGCTTATTTACGCGACATGCTTTAGAAAAATTCGCCTTTAGTATCGACGTTCCATTTTTAGTCATTCATATCGATAATTAAATAAATGAAAAATTTTCTCTTACTATTACTATGCATTTTGCTTTTTGCAGGATGTAAAAATTCAGAAAAAGATAATTATAAAGCGTCATTAGATTTTTATGGCAATACATCAAAAGAAGAGCATCCAGGTAAAAAACTTATGGAAATGTATTGTTATGCGTGTCATGACGCGAAAACTCCCGAAGAAAAGCGATTGGCACCACCTATGATTGCTGTTAAAACACGTTATGTTTTTAATAACACCACTAAGGATGAGTTTATAAATGATGTACAAAATTGGATTAAAAACCCAAACGAAAAGGACGCCAGAATGTTTGGAGCCGTAAGACGATTTGGAGTGATGACGAAATTACCGTACCCGGAAAAGGATGTAAAACTGATTGCCGATTATATTTTTGATAATGAAATTGAAGAACCAGAATGGTTTCAGGAACATAGAAATCAAAACATGGGTAAAGGTAGGCGAGGCATGCAATAAATCTTTTGTTATGATAAAAGTCACATTCCGAATGATGTAACATTTTGGCCGGTTATCCGTCTTATGAGTATCAATCAAAAACAATCACCATCATGAGAGAAGACAATCAACTTTTAGTTATAACACATTTAAGTCAGTTAGTCACCTTAGTAACTGGCTTTGGTAGTTTATTAATTCCATTAGTCATTTGGCTGACACAAAAAGATAAAGTTTACCAAATGGACGAACACGGAAAGAATATTATTAATTTTCAGCTAAGCTTAATTATATACTTTATAATCTGTATTCCGTTAATTTTATTTTTAGGATTAGGCTTGTTAGGTTTTATTATTTTGGGTATTCTATCGGTGATATTCCCAATAATAAATGCCGTTAAAACAAGTAATGGCGAAGTGCCTAAATATCCAATTACTTTTAATTTTGTCAATTAATTTAAAGTAAATAAAAAGGCTCACCGTTTGGTGAACCTTTTTATTTACTTTATAGTGAAATCTTAGCTGTTAAGCATTACTGGCATAACCAGCATAGTAATTTGTTCTCCTTCATCTAAACCATCGTTAGGCGTTAAGATACCCGCTCTGTTTGGTAAACTCATTTCTAATTGTACATCATCAGAGTTTAGATTGTTTAGCATTTCGGTTAAAAAGCGTGAGTTAAAACCAATTTGCATATCGTCACCTTGGTAATCACAGGTTAAACGCTCTTCGGCTTTGTTGCTATAATCGATATCTTCAGCAGAAATATTAAGTTCGGCTCCTGCAATTTTTAATCGAATTTGATGGGTTGTTTTGTTCGAGAAAATACTAACACGACGTACAGAATTTAAAAACTGTGTTCTGTCAATAACCAGTTTATTTGGGTTTTCTTTCGGGATAACCGCTTCATAATTTGGATATTTCCCGTCGATTAAACGGCAAATTAATTCTGAATTTTCAAAAGTAAATTTCGCGTTTGAATCATTATATTCAATTGTCACTTCATTTTCACTTCCAGCCAAAATACCTTTCAATAAATTTAAAGGTTTTTTAGGCATTATAAATTCTGCAACTTGATTCGCTTTTACATCTTCGCGTGTATATTTTACCAGTTTATGAGCATCGGTAGCCACAAAGGTTAATCCTTGTGTTGAAAACTGAAAGAATACACCACTCATTACAGGGCGTAAATCGTCGTTTCCAGCAGCAAAAATGGTCTTACTTATCGCTGTTGCTAACACATCGCCAACAACTACTGTTTTGCTAGGGTCTTCTAAAGAAACAGCCTTAGGGAATTCGTTGCCATTAGCATAGGCCAAGGCATATTTACCATGGTTAGAACTAATCTCAACAGTGTTATTATCCTCCACTACAAAGGTTAGTGGTTGTTCTGGAAATGTTTTTAAAGTATCTAGTAACAAGCGAGCAGGTATGGCAACACTTCCTTTACTTTCGCTTTCAACTTCTAACGAAGAAGCCATAGTTGTTTCTAAATCACTAGCCGAAACTGTTAATGTCGAATTGTCTAATTCAAACAAGAAATTATCTAAAATAGGTAACGTGTTCGAACTGTTAATAACACCACCTAAAACTTGTAATTGTTTTAATAAATAGGTACTTGATACTATAAATTTCATGTGTTAATTTTAATTTTTTATTGGTCACATGTAACATTCTAAAAATTGACTAGTTGATTGTACTAGCACATTTCTTTGAATGTTTCATTTAAAATCGCTTGGTTTATGTTTAAATAATACTACTTACAAATATATTCTTTACTGACTGAAATTGGAAACAAACTTATTAACATTTAAATCTCGCAAACTCGCAATATTTACTATGGTTTTGATGTGTTAGTGCGCATATTTTTTTCTTCTAAAATAATTGAAAAGTATGCCAAAAACCCCTAATAACACTAGAGGTAACACGATATTTAATAGTTGCCATTTTGTTTTTTCTTCTGCTATTTTTTCATGATTTAAAAATGCGACTTCAATTTTTTTCGATCGAATGTTTATAAGTCCGTCATCATCTAAAAGGTAATTCACCGCATTAAGTAAAAATTCTTTATTTCCGAAGGTTTGTCCAGTCCAACGGTCAAATCCTAATTCTTGAGGCGACTTTTTATAAACATCGTTTTTTATAATATCGCCATCGGCCACAACAATCATTTTTGTTGGAACACTAAAGTCTTTAATGTTTTTTAACTCGATTGGCTTGATACGATTGGCATATGCCGAAGGAAATTCGCCTTCTAATAAAACAGCTAAATTTTGATTTCCGCTGTTAAATGTTGAAGGATCTAACTCCTGGGTTACCACTTCTAAACTAATTTGTCGTGGTGTGCCTTCTAACTTTGTTAAAGGAGCGCTTTCAAGTAAAATGGTTTTTTTAACCTTATTTTTAAGGGTGTCAATTTGGTTGGCAAAATCGAATTTTACCAGATTTAAATTGTTTACAATAGGGTGCGTGCTATTTGTTGATGCTAAAGGTGAATAAGGCCAACGTAAGTGCTGAAATTGAGAATCGCTACCTTCGCCCATAGCCAAAGTAATAGGAGCCGAGTATAAGGTGCTTACAATTACCGGATTTACGCGAATACCATATTTAAAAAAGAAATCGGTTAGATTTAAATCCCGTGTAACCGCAAAATTAGATCCGCGATCATTGTAAAGACTATCTTTTTCCATGGCTACAGCATCAACAAGCCATAAGCTTTTTCCACCTTGCATGGTGTATTGATCTAGCACAAGTTTTTCCTCTTCGGTAAAAGCTTCGGTTGGTTTTGCCGAAATAATTAAATCGAAATTTTTCAACCCATCTAACGTTTTTTGAGGGTTTTTAGCAACACTATCTAAAGTAAATGGTGCAATAAAATAATACTCGCCTAATTTTTTAATAAAATCGGCAATGTAAATATCGCTTAATTGTTTGTTTCCCTTTAAAACGGCAATTTTACGACTTTTAGGTTTGGTTAATTTGTTAAAACCATCGGCAAAGGCATATTCTAAATGTTGAACAGAGTTGGTTACTAACTCTTGCTGCGATGCCCCAATTTTGTTTTTAACCAATGGAATGGTTACGGTCTGCTCGTTAAAACTTGCTAATGCCCATGGAAAAATAATGGCCTGGGTTGCTTTTCCGCTTTCCTGAACACTTAATTGCATGGGGGTTAACCCTCTTTCGGTTAACTGTTGTATGTTCCTCTCTCGCGTAGCATCGTCTGCTATCGGATCAATAAAATTGAAAATGATATTACTGTTTTGAGACGAAAACTCTTCAAGTACTTGTTTGGTTTCATTTTGAAGTCGTCTAAATTCCGAAGGGAAATCATCGCCACTTAAAAAAACATCTACAATAATAGGTGCGTCTATGTCTTTAATTACGTTAATGGCCGATTCGCTTAATGTATAGCGTTTATCTTCGGTTAAATCGAAACGTTTAAATACAAAACTGCTAATGTAGTTAATAGCTAATAAGCCAATGGCTATGGCTATTATTTGTTTAAGGTGTGTCTTCAAACTTAGTTTCTAATTGATATTGTTTAACACTAACAACTTTGTTGTTTTTAAATTCTAGCTCCAAACATTCTTGCGTAAGGTTAAAAGCGCCTGGTTTAAAGCCCATATTATAATTCCACTTTTCGGGAGAATTTGCTTTAATACTATCATCCCACCCATACCATTCACTTTCTCCTAAAATGGCCTGAACTTCGCTTTTAGTTTTTCCCTTAAACATTTGTTGACGGGTAATCTCATTACTCATTTCAAAACGGTAGGCAGGTTTTTCTTTCCATGCTTCGGCGTCAAAATATTTTTCGTGGTGGTAGCTGCTAAATATATTTAATAACGGATAAAAAATATAAAAATACACGATGGGTGTTAAAATGATGCTTATTAAAAAACTTAACCACTTGCGTTTATCTATAGTATTGGTGAATAGCCAAACTAGAATAAAAACAACGATTAATAAAATAACGAATACTGGTGTTAAAATCATTTTTGTTCTTTGTTAATATTGAGTTTTGTAAGGAGTATAAAAAATACAGTGATGCTTAAGAAATATATAATATCGCGGGTATCTAAAACACCGCGACTCATACTTTTATAATGCGCGTTAATGCCTAATTGTTCTATAAAATTACTAGCCGTAAATTCAGCAATACTATCAAAACCTATATAGAATAAAAAGCATATAAAAACTGAACTTATAAAGGCCACAATTTGATTGTCTGACAGGGTGGAAGTAAATACCCCGATAGCGGTATACGCAGCAATTAAAAATAATAGACCAAAATAAGATCCTAAGGTGCTTCCTATATCTAGATTACCAACAGGATTTCCTAATTGATATACCGTATATACGTAAAGTAAGGTTGGCAAAAGGGCGATTAAAATTAAAATAAAAGCGCCAAAATATTTACCTAATACTATTTTAATAAGTGAAATTGGTTTAGTGAGAAGCAATTCTATAGTGCCTTGTTTTTTTTCATCAGAAAAACTTCGCATGGTCACCGCAGGAATTAGAAAAATTAATATCCATGGTGCCAATACAAAAAACGATTCTAAATCGGCAAATCCATAGTCTAAAATATTGTTATCACCTTTAAATAACCATAAAAACAATCCGTTAAGTAATAAAAAAATGGCAATAACTAAATAGCCTATGGGCGACGCAAAAAATGAGTTTATTTCTTTTTTAAGTATGGCGAACATTAATTTTGTTAAAAGTTAAAAGTTAAAAGTTAAAAGTTAAAAGTTAAAAGTTAAAAGTTAAAAGATGTTGCGTTTGTGTAAATCATATGTCAAAAAACCATCAATCATTTTATGAGTATACATGACGCAAAATTACTAAGAAATGCTTCAGTGTTAGTTACGTATCCTCTCATTTTTACAATTCTTATCAACATTAAAGAAGAAATTTTAAATTTCATAGAAGCAAAACCGTTATTCTTCAATTTCTAAATCTTCAAACCCTTTTGGCAAAAGAGATTCATTTATAAATTTAACACTTACAGTATCCATTAATTTTAACCCCATTAAGGTGGATGCACTCCCAACTGTGGCACTGTTGCTTTTATACACCGCAATTTCTAAAAAACCACCAGAATTAAACACTACCATACCGCGTCCTTCGTCGTGTCGTTGATCTTCGGGGATAGCAAAATTTATAATATCGGAGTATTTATGGTATATTTTTTTAAACTTATAATGCCGTGCTAAAATTTCGAAGGCGCGTCCTTTTTGTACCGATTCAAAAAAAGTACGTTTAATATTGGTTATAACATTTCCGTAGTTATCAACATAAATAACGTTGCCCAAAATCTGGTTTTTATCGTCGTTTACAAAAGGCGTAATGTTTTTAATCGGCTTAATTTCCGGAATACTTTTACCGATAACTTCCAGTGTACCACCACGGGCAATATGGCAAGCAACTTTTACAAACACATCTAGCACAGGGAAACTGGTTTGTATTTTATCGTGTATGTTAATTTCAACAATTTTTTCTGGTACAATTTCTGTGCAAATCATACTCATAATACCATTATTAGCACAAATAAAATAATGATCGTCTAGTTTAACAGCGATATGTTTGTTTTCTTCATTTAATTCCGAATCAATGCCTATAATATGAATGCTTCCTTTTGGGAAACTTTTATAGGCATTTTGTGTAATATAGCCGGCTTCTAAAATATTAAAAGGTGATACAGAATGCGAGATATCAACAATTCTAACATCGGGTAATTCACTGTAAATTGCCCCTTTCGTTGCGCCTACAAAGTGATCTTTTTCTCCAAAATCAGTTGTTAAAGTTATTATCGCCATTGGCAAATTGTTGATATGTTTTTATCGTTAGGTCACTCAATTTTATGTATTTTTGAGTTTTAACTTATATAGAGCAAACCTACATAAAATTTTTGTTTTCATTTTTATGTTTAGCATGAAAAATGTAGGTTCATGAAGACAAATTTATCAAATAAAAATAATTGAATAAAAGTAATAAATCTTTTCATCTGTATAACAGTTATTTGATTAATTCTAACAAGAACTTTTAAACAAATTCTACGCCTTTGAACGAAATTATTATCGAACTTGAAGAAATTACTCCAAAAGAATTTTTTGGAGCACAAAACACCAATATTGAACTTTTAAAAAAACATTTTCCAAAGCTAAAAATTGTGGCCAGAGGCAATAAAGTAAAAGCTTTTGGTGACGACGAATTACTAGAAGAATTCGAACGCAGAATGAAAATGCTTGTCAACCATTTTACAAAATACAATAAGCTAGACGAGAATGTTATAGAGCGCGTATTAACAAGCCATAGCAGCGACGATTATTCCACTTCCGATTCTAGTGGCGAAGTCTTGGTGCATGGTGTTGGAGGCCGACTCATTAAAGCGCAAACCGCTAATCAGCGCAAACTGGTAGAAAGTATGCGTATTAACGATATGGTTTTTGCCATAGGTCCAGCAGGAACAGGTAAAACCTACACCGGTGTTGCCTTAGCAGTTCAGGCATTAAAAAATAAAGAGGTAAAACGTATTATTTTAACGCGTCCAGCAGTAGAAGCAGGGGAGAATCTGGGCTTTTTACCAGGTGATTTAAAAGAAAAACTAGACCCCTACATGCAACCGTTGTACGATGCTTTGCGCGATATGATACCAGCCGAAAAACTGGCCATGTACATAGAAAATGGCACCATACAAATCGCACCTCTGGCGTTTATGCGCGGACGAACCTTAGACAATGCTTTTGTAATACTGGACGAAGGTCAAAACACTACGCATAACCAAATGAAAATGTTTTTAACCCGTATGGGTAAAAACGCCAAATTTTTATTAACCGGCGACCCAGGACAGATAGATTTACCGCGTCGTACTATATCCGGACTTAAAGAGGCCTTGTTAATATTAAAAAATGTTGAAGGTGTAGGCATGATTTTTCTGGACGATAAAGATGTTATTCGCCATAGATTAGTTAAAAAAGTGATTGAAGCTTATAAAAGTATCGAGCACGCAGATTAGTTCTATTAGAAACTATTTCCCGTTTTTCGCTATATCTTTTTCTTGTACTTAGCATATTTTATCATCTTATTTAAATATAGTTTTTAAAGTGGAAGCAGATTTAAATTTAGTAATTCAGAAAGCACAAAAAAAAGGATGCCGCTGCAACCGGGGCTAAGTCCTAAACAGTGTTCAGTCTAAGTTTGCAGCGTAAAACAAATCAACAAATCAACGAATAAACAATAAAAACATAAACTCATAAACAGTAAAAAAAATGAGTAATACTATAATAGATACCAATTTCAATTTTCCAGGGCAGGTAAGTGTGTACAAAGGAAAAGTAAGAGAAGTTTACAACATTAACAACGAGCAGTTGGTAATGATTGCAACCGACAGACTATCGGCGTTCGATGTGGTGATGCCAAAAGGCATTCCCTACAAAGGGCAAATACTAAACCAGATAGCCACCAAAATGATGGCAGCGACCCAAGATATTGTGCCAAACTGGTTAACTGCTACACCCGACCCGAATGTGGCCGTAGGGCATTTATGCGAACCTTTTAAAGTAGAAATGGTAATACGAGGCTATATGTCTGGACATGCAGCCCGTGAGTATAAAGCAGGTAAACGCATGCTTTGCGGAGTTGCCATGCCAGAAGGTTTGAAGGAAAACGATAAGTTTCCAGAGCCTATTATTACACCAGCCACCAAGGCAGAAATGGGCGACCACGACGAAGATATCTCTCGCGAAGATATTCTTAAACGCGGTATTGTAAACGAAGCAGATTATTTGGTTTTAGAAGATTATACCCGTAAACTTTTTAAGCGAGGAAGTGAGATTGCTGCAAGTCGAGGCTTGATTTTAGTAGATACTAAATATGAATTTGGCAAAACTAAAGAGGGCAAAATCGTGTTGATAGATGAAATACACACTCCAGATTCGTCGCGCTATTTTTATGCCGATGGTTACGAAGCACGACAAGCTAAACAAGAACCTCAAAAACAATTGAGTAAGGAGTTTGTTCGCCAATGGCTAATTGCCAATAACTTTCAAGGCTTAAAAGGGCAAACCGTACCGTTTATGAGCGACGAATATATTAATACTGTAAGCGAGCGCTATATAGAATTGTATGAAAACATTACAGGAGAAACTTTTGTAAAAGGCGATGTAAGCAACATACAAAAACGAATTGAAACCAATGTGTTGGCGTATTTAAAGAAATAGTAAACACGATTTTATAAAATTAAAAAAGACCTTAATTGTTAAGGTCTTTTTTTGTGCGTGTTAGGTTTCTACTTATCGTTTAAAATATAAATACGTTGCGTTAATTTATATTCATCGATAAACAAATTTAATTTTTAGGCTTCTAAAGTAACAACTGTTCTTCCTTTAATTTGGCCTTTTAAAATTAGGGCGATGTTAGCATCTAATTCGTTTAATGTTATTTCATTACATGTATCGGCTAACGTATCTGGTTTCCATTCGTTGGCTAATTTTTGCCACACTTGCTCTCGGTAAGCCATTGGATAATTTTGAGAGTCAATACCAATTAAGCTAACACCTCTTAAAATAAAAGGGAAGACGGTTAAATTAAGTTTTATGGATGCCGCATTACCACAACTGGTAACAACGCCCATAGGTTGTGTGGCTTTAATGATGTTTTCAAGAATAACACCACCTACTGTATCTATACCACCTGCAAATTGTGGTTTTAAAAGCGGTTTATTATCTAATGCTTCAAATTCACTACGTGTAATAATGGTTTTAGCACCTAGTTTTGTTAAGTATGCACTTTCACTTTCTTTACCTGTAATGGCAGCCACCGTATAGCCTAATTTACTTAGTATCGATACGCTTAAGGCACCCACACCGCCAGTAGCTCCAGAAACAACAATGGTTCCGTCTTCTGGTTTAACTAATTGTGTTAAGCGTAATACAGACATACCTGCGGTTAATCCTGCGGTACCAAATATCATGGCGTCTTTCATGCTCAGATTTTCAGGTAATTTTACCGCCCATGTTGCAGGTACATTAATATATTGTGCAAAACCACCATCGGTATTCATGCCTAAATCGTAGCTGGTTACAATAACCTTATCGCCTGTTTTAAAGGCATCAGATTTAGTTTCAACAACAGTTCCAACGGCATCGATACCTGGCGTGTGTGGAAACTGACGAGTAACTCCTTTATTGCCCGTTGCCGAAAGGGCATCTTTGTAATTTAAAGAACTGTAGTGAACTTTTATAAGCAGGATGCCAGTTTCTAACGACTTAAATGGCATGTCTTTAATGCTGGTTGTAAAATTTCCTTCGGTCTCTTCTACGCGAAACGCTTTAAATGTTGCAGCTGTATTCATGATATTATGTTATAACTTTTGTTTATTTTTGCTGCAAAGGTCGATGAAAATATGTTGGTTTACAAGACCTTACAAATTGTGCCCATACGAACATTTTGTGCTATTTTGTGTATAGTCAGGGCATGCAAAGGAAAAAAAATGAAAAAAAGTTATTGTCCGATAGATACTTTTATTAATTCGATTAAAGGAAAACGAAAAGGCACTATTATTTTGCATTTGTGGCAAGGTGATAAGCGCTATAATGAACTGGTAAAACTCATGCCTGATATTAGTGAACGCATGATGACGAAGCAGCTTAAAGAATTAGAAGCCGACGGATTGATTCACAGAACTGTTTTTCCTGAAGTACCACCACGTGTAGAATACAGTTTAACCGAATTAGGGCGTGACATTCGTCCGGTTTTAAAAGGCATGTACAAAGGTGGTTTGCTTTTAGAGAGTACTATTGATGCTGAAAAGAATTGAAAACAACCTAGTTTTTGCAAGGTTTCAGTGAAAAACTAAAACTGCACTTTTCCGATTTTTCAAAAGATTATTGTTGAATAAACGCTTGAAAAGCATCGTTATAATAAATCGTAATTTCTTCGCCTTTTTTAATAGTTGTTTTAGCGGCAAATGTTTGGGTTAGGTTTTCAAAATCGCGGGCAATAATTTCGGCATTGGGTTGGCCACTGTGGTTAAAAAAACTGCCAGCATCACTTAAACAAATAGCATCATATTCGTCCGTCCAAGGAAATTGCAGGGTTGCCAGTAATTCGGGTAAATTTTCGTTTACATGTACAGGCACCATATGGCTTATTACTAAAATGGTTCCTTTTGCTATGTTTTGTGTGGCAAATACGCCTTTTCCGTGAAGCGGCGATTGTTTTATTTCAACTAAAGAGTTGTTAGATTTATTCATGTTTTTTTTACAGTTGGCTCGCTATGTTGAATAAGTACTGGTAGCCTACAGCTATGGCAATGGCAATTCCAAAACTTAATAAGGTGCCAATTAGAATATATTCGGTTAAATTTCGGTCTTCCGTTTTGGTTAAATCTCCAAATCTAAAAATAGATTTTGCGGCTAGCAGAAAACCAATACCTGCCCAATAATTTATAACGATGAAGTAAAAAATAAATAAGCGCTCTAGCATGCCAATATATTTTCCTGCTTGGTTTTTAGAGCTGTCTTTTAGTTTCCATTTAGACATGAGTGTTTTTATAACTACGGAAGATACATAGGTAAGCGTTACTATAGCAGTTATAACTAGTAATGATTGTGGGTGATAAATGGAGGCAATTGCTATGTTAAACGGACTGTAGATTTGAATAACTCCAAAAATAACCACAACGTGCAGTAGTTGATCTAAAAAAAACAGTAGGCGCGCATTCGATTTCTTTTCTAAATGAAGTTTTACCACATCGATAATATAATGCGAAACGATGATGAGCAAAATACCTAACCAGTAACGCATATTAAATTGTAGCACCAATAACAATAACACGGTATGAATCGCAATATGCCAGTACAGATATTTAGATCGGTGTTTTTTTTCTTTTTTGTGTTTAATCCAACTATCGGGTTGTAATAAAAAATCGCCCATTAAATGCGCCAAAATAAACTTTAAAGCGAGTGTTAGCATTTGTTTTTAATTTCGTGTTGATAGTAGTTTATTAGTTTCTGGATTTCGTAAAAACCACCGCGTTTTAAGCCTGTGCTAATATTACTTTGTTTTTTATTGAGTACTGCTGCTAATTCTTGTTGGTTGCTTTCGGGTTTTGCTTCGAGTGCGGTTTTAATGATTAACGACGATATTGGTGTCCAGTTATCCATAGTGAGCGACGCCAGATCGAACATTAAATTGATGGTTTTATTAAAATCTTTCCATTCGGTTTTAATGGCAAGCGTTTGTTTTTTCAGGCTTTCGAATGATTCACCCGAATAAATAAAAGCAGTCCCATTCGATTCGGTAATTTTTTCTGAGTGGTATGTTTTTTCTCCAATACCTATGGCAAGCCGTACATCTAAAGGTTTAAATTGTTTTATGGCCGCTTTTATTAAGATGGCGGCATGTAATGCCTCTTCAGGTTTTACTTCTATTTGAAAGCTATCGCCTCTATATATTTCCCAGGTTTTTGGCTCGTTGCCATAACGGTTTAATACCTTTTTTAGTTCGGGCATCCATTGTTTGGCTTCTATATTTCTAGATTTTATTATATCTCCTGTAATAATGGCTACCATACATGTTTAATTTTAGTAAATATATATGCTTTTTAGGATATAATCAAATATATATGCGTTTTTGCATATAATTTAATTTATATGCTGTTTTAGTAGCTGTAGAAAGCACAACACAATTAGCGGCGTTTTTTCTTGGCAGCGGGTTTTGCCTTGATACGGACAAAAATTAATTTATGGCGACTTTTCGGGTTTTCGCGTTGCTCCAGCTCAAAACTATCAATCGATTTTATTAACGGTGTTAGTTTTTCAAAACCAAAATTTCTGGAATCAAAATTAGGTTGCTTTTTTTGTAATAAGCTACCAACATCGCCTAAAAATGCCCAACCATCATCATCAGAAACATCCGAGATTGTGGATGCAATAAATTTAATGTCTTTTGGAGTTATTTTATCGACGCTATCTTTAGTCGCATCTACATCAATATTTTCTCTGTCGGTTTTATTTTTTAGTATTTCAACATAGATAAATTTATCGCAGGCTACAATAAATGGGTTGGGGGTCTTTTTTTCACCAATACCAATTACCAGCATACCCGCTTCGCGCAACCTAACGGCTAATCGCGTAAAATCGCTATCGCTCGATACCAAGCAAAAACCATTTACTTTGCCAGAATACAGAACATCCATGGCATCAATAATCATTGCGGAGTCGGTGGCATTTTTACCAGTTGTATAGCCATATTGCTGAATGGGGGTAATGGCATTTTCTAGCAATAGGTTTTTCCATTTAGACAAGTGTGGTTTGGTCCAGTCGCCATAAATACGTTTAATAGTAGGGTTGCCGTATTTTGCAATTTCCTCCATCATTTCTTTTACATGTGCAGACGGAATGTTGTCGCCATCAATAAGTACAGCTAAATTTATATTTGAATCCATATTTTATGGGTTGCGTTTAATTTTTAATCATCAATTTCCAAAGTTACGTTATTAAATAGATATACAGATTGTTAAACCGAAAATGCGTGCTATAATTTTATGATGCTCTTTTTTATCATGAAGGTATTACATAGGTGGAATTTTTAAATCAGCTACTAAAATAGAAAAGCGCAAGTTGTTAAACCTGCGCTTTTCTCTATATTAAATTCGTTAAATGTTACAAACTAGTTTTATTTCGCGTATGCTCCCGAAGAATATGTTAATTCGTAGCTATGCGTGTAAATTTCAAAAACGATACCGAAAGGATCTTCAACATAGCACATTTTAAATGGCTTGTCGTTCGGGTAGTATTCTCTAATTGGCATTCTTTGTTTTCCGCCGTAAGCCAGAATTTTTTCGATAAGTTCTTCAATATTTGGGTCTTGCACGCAAAAATGAAAAAGACCAGTATTAAACGGATTAAACTCGGGTGCTTCTTTAATGCCGTGTGGAAATGAAAACAATTCAACCCCAATTCCATCTGAAGTTGCTAAATGTGCAATTTCAAATTCCGTCCAATCGTTCCCGAAAACATCGATGCACATTTGGCCAATAGCTGTTTCGGTTTCTTTTTTAATTTTTGAAGGTTCCATAATAACATACCATCCCATTACTTCAGAATAGAATTTTACGGCTTCTTTTATATTTGGAACTGTAATTCCAATATGAGAAAATGATTTAGGATACTCTTTAATAGTTGTCATAAATTATAAATTAGATTGCAAAATTAATCTATATTTGCTTAATAGGCAATAACTTACTAAAAAGTAGTATAGTTACCAAAAGGAGTAAAATGCTGATAATAAATAATTTGAGTTATAAATTATGAGTGAAGTTAATCACTGTCCGTTAAATTACACAATGAATTTAATAGGAACAAAATGGAAACCTTTAATATTATTTCATTTACTAGAAGCCGATTTGCGTTCGGGAGTATTACAAAAGAAAATTCCGGGAATTTCGAATAAAATGTTTACACAAACTGTTAGAGAATTGGAAAAAGCAGGACTTATTTCCAGAAAAGTTTATCCAGTGGTTCCCCCGAGAGTAGAATACGGCTTAAGCGCACGAGGGAAGTCTCTCGAAACTATTTTAAGAAGTTTGGATACATGGGGATCTGAAGATTGCCAGAATTAGTTGCGCATCTTCTATTTTAACCCTGTTTAAAAACGGATTGTGTATCCTAAATCAGCATACCTGAGTTTTATACAAATGTAATACCGTGTTCTGCGCAAATGGCAGTTACTTTCTCGAAATCGGGCGGACCGGGAGGAAGTTCAGACAAGGTTTTAAACATATGTTCTATGCCAGCAGGAAATGCCGAAGTAATCATTTTAGCTTTTTCTGTTCCAACTACTTTCCAAGCGTGCGGCACATTTTTCGGAGCAAAAGCAACATCTCCAGGTTCTAAAACAGTGGATATACCATCAACCATAATTTCTATTTTTCCTTTAATAACCCTAAAAATTTCGTCTTCTAAGGTGTGAATATGAGGTGGAATGCCAACTCCAGGTTCTACGTTATCTACCCATTCTACAATTTGATTCCCAGTATCACTCCCCACTAGTTTATGGGTTTGTATGTCGCCAATTACGTTTAATACCTTTCCATCTTTATCTTTAATAATTTTAGGGTTGGCATTGTTTAAATCGATTGATTTTTCTTGTTTTGATTGGCTATGAAATATTCCGGGAAGTAATGTTAGCCCGATGCCAATGCTAGACGTTTTTATAAATTGTTTGCGATTCATGATTTGTTTTTTAGCCAAATTATAACATAATCAGGTGTCGCGCCATTAGCAAAACAGGGTAAATCCTTAGAATTTTAAAACTGAACTAATTATCTGAGTGAAGAAGGTGCAGTTCCGGTATGTTTTTTAAAGAAGTAACTAAAATAATCGGGAGACGAAAACCCTAAGTCAAAACAAATTTCTTTGATGGTTTTATTGGTGAATTTTAATTCGTGTCGCGACCGCATAATGCGTTGTTCTGTAATAATCTGCATCGCATTAACCCCGAGAATTTCTTTAACGCACTCGTTTAAATAACTGCTAGAAATATTTAATAATTGGGCATATTCGTTTACTTCGTGCAATTCAACAATTCGTTTGTCTGCCAGTTTTTTAAACTTATACACAATGTTTTTTTTCGAACTGTTTTCACTTATAATCGATTTTATGTTGCATTGGCCATCGCAATACACAAAAAAGGTGTTTAATAACGAAATAATAGCATCGTCTTTATGTTTTAAATGAGACCCTATTAATTCATCCAGCATTTCTAAAATAGATTGAATTCTTTTTTCAATACCTGGGGCGAGATTGATTTTAGGAATTTCATTTTTTGAAAAAAGCACCACTTCATTAATGTGTAGCTGACTTAACAACGGATTATTTAAAACTTCTTTTGGAAGATAGAGCACATAACCGGATGACGATGTGGTAATTTTCTTTTTTATTTTCCAATCTATTCGAGCGTTTAAAAAGAATATAGAATTCGAAATGTTTTTGTAAACTTTTTTATCGATTTCTATGGATGCTATGTCGTCTTTAATCCAGCAAACAGAATAGTAATCACCTTTCTTTTTTAAAGTCGTTTTATTGATAATTGGCGCTATGCTTATGGTGTTTAAACTCATCTGATTATATGTCAATGAGTTAAATATAGATATTTTTAAATAGTTATAAAAATCAGCTCCAAGAATTCTTTGTTTAACAGCTGCTGCTCGCAGGCTAAAAACAAATCAAAAGACCAGATTAATTTTTCTTAAAAAGCCTAATTATTTTTCCTGCTAGACTATAAACAAAATGGTTGGTGCGCGCATAATAAAACGATATGAAGCAAACTACCGCCACAAATAACGCGGCGCCGAAAATGGCCTCCATTGGGGTAAACGACTGGTAATAGAATTTTTTTAAGCCATAACCTGTAAAACTTCCGTATAACAGAATAAAATGTATAACATACATGGATAATGTTTTTTCACCAATTCTGGAAATAATGGATTGTTTTAAGTAGCGCTCGAACGTATAAAAAAGTCCGAACAATATTAATACGTTACCCATACGAATGAATAAATAATTAAAGTCGGCACATCTGTATAATAAATCGTATCCAGTAAGTCTATGTAAGTTGAAAAGTATTTTTGTTGAATAAAAAATTAAGATGCTACCCACGGTAAAAAAGGTAAAAATAGTAAGCACCTTAAATTGTTTTCTATGGGCATGTCTAAAGAATACAGTTGAAAGAAAAGCACCTGCTGCCGAGTAACCAAACCAAGGTAAAATGGTAAAAATAGACCCGTTAGCTTTGGTCATGTAATTGGCAATAATCAGGGGTAAATTGGTTATTTCTAGGTTTCTGTATAAAGGTTCAGATATAAAACACGCAATACAAATACAAAACAACACTATCGAAAATATGTAACTATGGTTTTTAAACAGCGTATACAAACAAACTAAAATGATAAGCGATAACCCAATACATTGCAATACATCGATAACTAAAAAATAGGTATTAAAATAGCCGGTTAACCAACTCCAAATATTAATACGTAAACTATAGCCAATTAATAGCAATAAGCCTCCACGAAATAAACCTTTTTTAATACGCTCTTTG
Organism: Mariniflexile aquimaris; assembly: GCF_042676825.1. Classification (NCBI taxonomy): domain Bacteria; kingdom Pseudomonadati; phylum Bacteroidota; class Flavobacteriia; order Flavobacteriales; family Flavobacteriaceae; genus Mariniflexile; species Mariniflexile aquimaris. The sequence continues at coordinate 1,014,312 of NZ_JBHTIB010000012.1, read as the reverse complement.
TCATTGCCTTTTGCATTGGCACGCAATAACAAATAGGTAAATACCAATCCAGAAATAGTAAAAAATGTAGGTGCTGTAATACCTCTAAAATAAGACCATACATTGTATGCTGTGTACGCAGAGTTTCTGTAAACTGGGTCTATGAGTGTATCAATAAAATGACCCTGAAGCATCATTAATATGGCAAATGCTCGAACGGCGTCAATAAAGTATAAACGATTTGCTTGCAATACAATTTGGTTTGATGGGGTTAAATATACTTCTAAAATTTTAAAACATGATACAACAAAAATGATATATTTATAACATTATCGCAAGTTTGATGCATTTCTTTTTAAGAATCAAGATTCTTTTTTTTAATAAATATTAGTAGATTTAGTCAATTAATATTAGTTAAATGCTAAGTATCAATATTAAAACAGCCTTTAAGATAGCAAAAGGTTCATTTTTTGAAATCGCACGGTTGTTAATAATAATGCGTTACAGGTAGAAATAAATTATGGAAACACAAGTAATTTATTAGTTTTATAACTAATGAAAATAGACATATTATAAACTATAAGACAAATTATATGAGTAATTACCACATTAAACATTTAGAAGAATACTATCAGGTTTATAGAAAATCTATAAGAGAGCCAGAAAATTTTTGGGAAGAAGTTGCCGAAGAACATTTTATGTGGCGCAAAAAATGGGATAATGTTTTAAGTTGGGATTTTAGTAAGCCCGATGTAAAATGGTTTGAAGGTGCTAAACTTAATATTACAGAAAACTGTATAGACAGGCATTTAGTTACTCGTGGTGAAAAAACAGCTATTTTATTTGAACCTAATAATCCTGACGAGGCAGCAGAACATATTACTTATAATCAACTGTATGAGCGTGTTTGTAAATTTGCCAACGTTTTAAAAGCTGAAGGCATTAAAAAAGGCGATCGTGTTTGTATTTATGTTCCTATGATTCCTGAATTAGCTATTTCTGTGTTGGCTTGTGCGCGCATAGGTGCTATTCATTCCGTTGTATTTGCTGGTTTTTCTTCAAAAGCCTTATCAACAAGAATTAATGATAGCGATTGTAAAATGGTCATCACGTCCGATGGTTCTTACCGAGGTTCCAAAGCTATCGATTTAAAAGGAATCGTTGATGAAGCTTTAGAAAATTGCTCTGGTGTAAAAAGCGTGTTGGTTGCAAAACGAATTCATTCGGATATTGAAATGAAAGCTGGTCGCGATAAATGGTTACAGCCGCTTTTAGATGAAGCTTCTTCAGATTGTAAAGCAGAAATCATGGATGCGGAAGACCCGCTGTTTATTTTATATACCTCAGGTTCAACAGGTATGCCAAAAGGCATGGTACATACTACGGCTGGTTATATGGTTTATACAGCGTATACCTTTAAAAATGCATTTCAATATAAAGAAAACGACGTGTATTGGTGTACAGCTGATATCGGGTGGATTACCGGGCATAGTTATATAGTGTATGGTCCTTTATTAAACGGAGCAACAACCGTCATGTTTGAAGGGGTACCGCATTATCCGGATTTCGGACGTTTTTGGGAAATCATAGAAAAGCATAAAGTCAATCAATTTTATACAGCGCCAACTGCCATTAGAGCTTTGGCAAAACAAGGCAACGAATTGGTTGATAAATACGATTTAACATCGCTAAAAGTATTAGGGTCTGTAGGAGAACCTATTAATGAAGAAGCATGGCATTGGTATAACGACAATATTGGTAAAAAGAAAAGCCCTATCATAGATACCTGGTGGCAAACAGAAACGGGAGGTATTATGATTTCTCCTATTCCGTTTGTAACACCTACAAAACCAACCTATGCTACCTTACCGTTTATTGGCATTCAACCTTGTTTAATGGATGAAAATGGCAATGAATTAAAAGGGAATCAGGTAGATGGACGCTTGTGTATCAAATTTCCGTGGCCAAGTATAGCACGAACTATTTGGGGGAATCATCAACGGTATAAAGACACGTATTTCTCAGCTTTTGAAAATAAATATTTTACAGGTGATGGCGCTTTACGTGATGAGGTTGGCTATTATAGAATTACAGGTAGGGTAGATGATGTTATTATAGTATCTGGTCATAATTTAGGAACGGCTCCGATTGAAGATGCCATAAATGAGCACCCAGCAGTTGCGGAATCTGCTATTGTTGGTTTCCCGCATGATGTGAAGGGGAATGCGTTGTACGGATTTGTTATTCTAAAAGATTTTGGAGAAACGCGTGTTCACGACAATTTACGTAATGAAATCAATCAAATTATTACCGAACATGTTGGCCCGATAGCGAAACTCGATAAAATACAGTTTACAAGTGGCTTACCAAAAACGCGTTCAGGAAAAATTATGCGGCGCATTTTAAGGAAAATAGCTTGTAAAGACATTAGTAATTTGGGCGATACAAGCACCTTGCTAAACCCAGAAGTAGTACAGGAAATTATTGATAATGCACTATAAAAGTATTATATTTATAAAGCCATAATTAATGGTTTTAAATAGAATTTATTTGTTAATATATGAATAAAAAAACGGGAATTATTTATTCTTCGGTAGACGGACAAACTCTAAAAATTTGTAATAAGATTAGAGATGAATTTCTTCAAAATAACCAACATATTGAATTATATTCTATTGATGATTTTAGTGAAGATGTAACCAAGTTTGATTTGCTTGTTATTGGGGCAAGCATTCGATACGGTGTTCATAACAAAAAAATAATTGAGTTCATAAACACTAATAAAAATCAGCTTGATTCTATAAAAACAGCATTTTTTTCTGTAAATCTGGTTGCTAGAAAACAAGAAAAAAGTGCTGCAGATACGAATCCGTATGTGATAAAATTTTTTAAAACGATTGATTGGACACCAACAAATGTTGCCGTGTTTGCAGGAAAACTAGAATATAAAAAATACGGGTATTTTGATAGAATCATGATTCAATTTATTATGTGGATGACCAAAGGACCAACCGATACGAATACAGAAATTGAATATACCAATTGGGAGCGCGTAAAAGAGTTTGGAATACAACTACAGAAGATGTAAAGTAATTAAAGAGAATTAAAAGCATGGACAATTCAAGAGTCTTTAAAATGTCGTTTGCTGGTGTGTATCCACACTACGTAAGTAAAGTTGAAAAAAAAGGTCGTACAAAGCAGGAGGTTGATACTATAATATGTTGGTTAACGGGCTACGATCAAAAAGCATTGCAACAGCAAATTGATGATAAAAATAGTTTTGAAACTTTTTTTGCAGAAGCACCACAAATCAATCCGAATGTTTCAAAAATTACAGGGGTTATTTGTGGGTATCGGGTGGAGGATATTGAAGACAAACTAATGCAGAAGATTCGTTATTTAGATAAACTGATTGATGAATTGGCAGGAGGAAAGAAACTAGAGAAAATTTTAAGGGAATAAAAATTAAGGTGTAAATAAACAACTACCTTTTACTTTATTTATTAAGCAAATAACCCCAGTTTAAATGCTTGCGTTTATCTAAACGCGCAAGAATTTTTAAAAACACTAAAGCGGTAATTAAGGCATCACCCGTTGCGGTATGTCGGTCTACTATTGGTACGTTTAATTCTTTGCACAACTCGTCTAATGAATGAGGTTTTAGGTTTTCCTGATAAATAATATGCTTAGATTTTTTATACAAATAACCCGTATCTATAAATTTGTTTTTTAGTTTTCCTAAGCCATGTCTTAAAAGCATTTCATTCATCATGTTTTTGTCAAAATTAGCATGATGTGCAATTAATACATCGTTTTTCACATACAATAAAAAGGCTTTTATGGCTTCTAATTCCGATACTTTTTCAAGCATTCCTGTTTTCATTAAACCATGAATTTTAACGGTTTCTGGTTTAAATATTTCTTGCTGTAAATATAGTTCTAAGCTAGTATTTACGTAAATAATTTTATTTTTAAAAGACACAGCGCCTATAGATAGTATGCGGTCTTCTTTAATGTTAAATCCGGTAGTTTCTGTGTCGAAGGCTACAAAACGTGTTTCTTGAATGGGTGTCTCGTTCTTGTTTTCAAAACAGGCAAGATAGTCGTTCCAAAAATCTGGAAAGCTTTGTTTTTTCTTAAAGAACCAGTTGAATAACATCTTAAATAAAGTTTTTTAAATCGAACCTAATTTTTAACGTTTCCTGAACTTCATGAATGGGTTTAAAGCAGCGCTTTAATTTCAGCTTCTCTTCCTTTGTTAAGGTTTCTAACTTTATAAATTTTCCCGAATCGTTATGCAACAAGCCTTGTTTTGTTTTAAATTTTAATAATGCTTTAAAAGCATACGAACACGATTCGTACAATTCTTTGTTATTTGCTTCTAATTCGGCTAGTTTTTCAAAACGTTCGGAGGTGTTATTAATTCCTTTAATATTATGACTCAAAATAAGTAATCTAGCGGCATCAATTAACGGCATTAAGGCTCTGCTTTTTATGTTGAAAAGGTCTTTTTGCTCACCATTTTCTTCCACTAAAAATTGTTTAAAAAAGCCTAGTGGCGGCGGACTTTTAAGCGCATCTTTTCCTAAAAATTTAAAAAACAAGGAAGTTTTGCTCAAGGATTCGTAAACAGAATCCGATAACTCGTCAACTAGTGATTGATCGCCATAAACACAATTGAAATCAAAAAATATAGACGATAATAAAATGGCTTTTTCATCTGGTCTCAAAATCCAATGCTCAAATTGCGCTTTCCATTCAGAAATCGATTTACACCATTCAGTATTACGCGCCATCATATCGGCTTCGCAATATTCGAAGCCAATTTTATTTAACGATTTGGTAACCAACTTTGCAAGTTCTAGAAAATAGGTCTGTGTTTCCTGATACTGGTTTTCTGGAACATCTTGAAACACGATAGCATTGTCTTGGTCCGTAAAAAGCATCTGTTCTTTCCTGCCTTGACTACCAAGCGGTAACCAAGCAAAAGAAACAGGAGGCGGTGCCGGCATCTTTTTTAGCGCAATCTCTATGGCACTTATTGTTACTGCATCATTAATTTGAGAAATGATTTTTATAATGTGTGTTAGCGGAATGTTCTGTTCTAGATAACTTTTTAGCAACGTATTTGCTTTTATCCTGGCAGCTCTTAATTTTTTAGTGCGTTTGGCACGTTTAATTTCTTTTAAAATTACTGCCGGATTATTTCCTAGCGTCACTAAAACATCATGATGCGATAACACACCAACCAACTTAGAATTGATTGTACCATCTTTTGTGATGCACAAATGACCAATACTATGTTTAATCATTTGAAGTTGCCCGTCGGCTACCGTTAAATCCTTTTTATTGGTAATTACCGGAGAACTCATAACATTTGTTACGGGTGTATCTATAGGAAATAAGCCGGTCGCAATTTTGTTTTTTATATCGCTGTTTGTGATGATGCCAACGGGTTTTTTAGCCTCATCAATAACTATTATACAGCCAATTTTATGACTGCTCATTTTAATAGCAGCTTCTTTTAAAGTTGCTTTAGAATCGCAGGTTATTGGATTTTTAGTATAGTTCGCCGTTTGGAAATTAACCATATCCTGCGAACTATTAGGCAGGTAATCAACAAAAATCTTTCCTGTTTCTTCTGCAGTGTAGGGGTCGTAAGCATTGGTAGCAAATGCCGTAATTAAAAACTTATAAACGCTGGCATTATCTTTTGTAACTTCTTGGAACGTGTTAATGGGAATCGCATATACAATAGATTCTTCGTTAGCGGTTGCAGTGAGCTTGTAATTTTCTTTGGCTATAAGCGGTCTAACGCCAAAAATATCGCCTGCATCACTTATATTTATTATTTCCTGCGTATTATTAGCGTTGGTATGAAAGAGTGTGATAGCACCATTTCTAACCAAATAAAAATGTTCGTTATAAGCGTCTCCTTTTTTAAACAATGTATCGCCTTTTTCTAAATAAATGATTGAAACTTCTTTTGAAATTTCGAATAAATCGTCATTTTTTAGAATATTAAATGGCGGATAGAGTTTTAAAAAATCATAAACACGTTCTGCAATAGAATTCTTCATTCCATAAAGTTACACTACTTAATCTTGAAAATTAAGAATTAAATAAGTTTAAAATCTAAAAGTAATTCCCCTTCAATAGAGGCTTGTAAATGATCGCCTTTTACATTTAACCCAGCGCCTAATGCAGGCGTTCCTGTAAAAATTAAATCTCCTGGTTCTAGCGTCATGAATTTAGAAACAAACGCAATAATTTCAGCAAAATTATAAATCATAAAGTCGGTGTTTCCAACTTGCTTTTGTTCACCATTAATTACTAAATCGAAATTGATATTATTTAAATCTGGGAAATTAGAAACGGGTTTGAATTTGGACACTGGAGATGCACCATCAAAGCCTTTGGCAAGTGTCCAAGGTCCTTTGTTAGCGCGACTGGCAGCTAGTAAGTCTTTTGCGGTATAATCGATACCAACGGCGATTTCAGAGATGTAAGAGGTCGCGTCTTCTAACGAAATGTCTTTTCCTTTTTTACCGATTTTCGCAACTAATTCTACTTCATAAGCCAATTCGTTTGTAACTGCAGGAAAAACAATATCTTCATTATTGCTTACTAATGTGCTTTCTGCTTTTAAAAATATTAATTGATCGCCTGTTTTAATGGCACTAATTTCAGATTTATCACTCACGTAATTTTTTCCAATTCCAATAATTTTCATGGTTATGTTTGTTTTATAAGATTAAGCTGTAAATTTAGTAATTAGGTGTTTAATATTAAACTAAATTTAACTTTTAGTACAGAATAATTTGGTGCTATTTTCGTACCTTCATCACTTATAAAATAACGACATCATGACAAAGATTAGCGCGTATGCAGCAAAACAAGCTGGAGCCCCTTTAGAAAAGTTTCAATACGAATTGCCTGCAATTGGTAACGAAGAAGTAGATGTTAAAGTGCAATACTGTGGTATTTGCCATTCCGATTTAAGCATGATTGATAACGAATGGGGTATGTCGCAGTATCCTTTAGTTCCAGGACATGAAATTGTTGGAGAAGTTATTGCCTTAGGAATAGAAGTTAAAGGATTGAAAGTTGGTGATAAAGTTGGTGTGGGCTGGTATGCTGGTTCATGTATGCATTGTAACCAATGTTTAGACGGGAATCAGCATTTATGCGGAAGTGCCGAAGCAACTATTGTTGGTCGCCATGGCGGTTTTGCAGACACGGTAAGAAGTCATTGGTCATGGACCATTCCGTTACCCAAAGGAATAGATCTTAAAAAAGCTGGTCCGTTATTATGCGGTGGTATTACCGTGTTTAATCCTATAATTTTGGCAGGTGTAAAAGCAACAGATAGAGTAGGTGTGATAGGCATTGGAGGTTTAGGACATATGGCCATTAAATTTTTAAAAGCATGGGGTTGTGATGTTACTGCATTCACTTCTAATCCGGCTAAGGAGAAAGAAATATTAGCTATGGGAGCGCATCGGGTAGTAGATTCTACAAATCCAGAAGCTTTAGCAGATATAGCAGGGTCTTTAAATTTTATTTTAAATACTACCAATGTAACTTTAGATTGGAATTCTTATTTGGTTACCTTAGCGCCGCAAGGTCGTTTTCATAATGTAGGTGCTGTTTTAGAGCCTATGGCTATTCCTGCCTTTACGTTGTTAATGGGTGAAAAAACGGTTGGAGGAAGTCCGCTAGGAAGCATCGCCTTGACTAAAACAATGTTAGATTTTTGTGTAAGACACAGTATTTATCCAACAGTTGAAGAATTTAAAATGGAAGATGTAAACAAAGCAATAAAACATCTAAAAGAAGGAAAAGCACGATTTAGAATTGTGCTAAAAACTTAAAAAAAGTAATTAAAAATTATTAAAAATGGCAAAAACACACGATGCAAAGAAGACGGTAAAAAAAGAGCCGCTTTTAACACCAAAAGAAAAAAAAGCAGCGAAAATCGCTAAAAAAGCAAGACGCAGTTAATACATTTAAATTAATTAACGCATTAAAACCACTTCTTGTAGAAGTGGTTTTTTATTTAATTCCTTTCAGTAGAATACACGAATAAGAATGATTATTTTTGCATTTCATTTTTATAATCAAGACATTTTTCATGCGACATTTAAAAGAAACATCAAAAACAAAACCAAAAGTAACCATGGTACAGGCTTTTAAAACCATTATTTGGCCACGGCGAAATTTGGTGTTTATTGGATTGTTTTTAATCGTAATAAAAAGTTTATCGGGCTTAGTGTTGCCCTGGCAGAGTAAAGTACTTTTAGATGACGTAATACCTAATAAAGATTTTGGGCATTTGTATAGTCTTATTGCCATTGTATTAGGGGCTATTTTAATTCAGGCCGTAACTTCCTATTTACTAACCAGTATTTTAAGTGTACAGGCGCAGTTTTTAATAAGCGAACTGCGGGCTCAGGTGCAAAAAAAGGTGTTGTCGTTACCCATAAGTTTTTTTGATAATACCAAGTCAGGTGCCTTGGTTTCTCGTATTATGAGTGATGTTGAAGGTGTAAGAAACCTTATCGGAACGGGTTTGGTACAATTAGTTGGTGGTAGTTTTACTGCTATTGTTTCTTTAATCATTTTGATAAAAATAAACCCGTGGATGACACTTTTTGTGTTCGTACCACTGTCTATTTTTGGTTACATAGCGCTAAGAGCTTTTAAATACATCCGTCCTATTTTTAGAACGCGCGGAAAAATAAATGCGGAAGTTACAGGCCGTTTAACAGAAACCTTAGCGGGGGTAAGGGTTATAAAAGCTTTTAACGCAGAGGAACAAGAACAATTGGTGTTCGAAAAAGGGGTGGAAAAATTATATCAAAATGTAAAAAAGAGTTTAACGGCCACGGCATTTATGACCAGTTCTTCTACCTTTTTAATTGGTGTTGCGACCACAGGAATTATGGGCATTGGTGGGTATTATATGATTCAAAGTGAGATGACCACTGGCGATTTTTTATTCTTCACCTTAATTTTAGGTTTTATGATTGCGCCCATAGTTCAAATGAGCAATATTGGAAGTCAGCTTACCGAAGCCTTAGCGGGTTTAGATAGAACGGAAGAGCTTATGAATATGACCGCCGAAGAAGATAATGAAGAACGCACGATTCTTTTAAAAGATATTAAAGGCGATATCGCTTTTAACAATGTGTCTTTTTCTTATGAAGAAGGAAAAGAAGTGCTTCACAACATCAATTTTACGGCGCCTGCAGGTTCTGTGACGGCCTTGGTTGGAAGTTCGGGTTCAGGAAAATCGACTATTGCAGGGTTATCGGCAACGTTTTTAACGCCCAAATCTGGAACAGTAACTATTGATAATCAAGATTTATCGAAAGTTAAACTCAGCACCTATCGCAAGTATTTAGGTGTTGTTTTACAAGATGAGTTTTTATTTGAAGGCACTATACGCGAAAACATTATGTTTCCATGTCCCGATGCATCGGAAACCGAATTACAAAACGCCGTAAAAGCAGCCTATGTAAATGAATTTACCGATAGATTTGACGATGGTTTAGACACCTTAATTGGTGAACGTGGTGTTAAATTAAGTGGTGGTCAGCGTCAGCGATTGGCCATAGCACGCGCCATTTTAGCGAATCCAAAAATTATTATTTTAGACGAAGCTACTTCAAGTTTAGATACCGAAAGTGAGGCGTTGATTCAAAAAAGTTTAGCAGAATTAATAAAGGATAGAACAACCATTGTCATTGCGCATCGATTAAGTACCATTAAAAAAGCAGATCAAATTTTAGTTATCGAAGCGGGCCATATTGTTGAACGTGGTACACACAACGAACTTATAGCTTTAGAAGGGCGCTATTTTGATTTGTATACCTATCAAGCGAAGATTTAATTAGTATTAAAATCTGATTGTACTAGCAGAATTGCAGGTTTAAAGTATTTCAGTTTATTATATTTGTTTAAAAAAAGAATGAAAAAGTTTATTTTACCAGTTGTTTTATTATTAATCATATCCTGTTCTTCAAACGAAGGCGTTAAAGATTATACGCAAGCAAACGAAGAAGAAATTCTTGAGTATATCAGTGAAAATAATTTACAAGCGCTTAAAAGTGATTCTGGGTTATATTATGTTATAAATGAACCTGGAACAGGCGAACAACCTTTATCAAGTTCGAATGTAACAGTGGCGTATAAAGGCTATTATTCTAATGGAACGGTATTCGATAAAAGCGATGAAGAAGGTATAACCTTTAATTTAAGAGGTGTAATTGCAGGATGGACAGAAGGTATAACTTATTTTAAAGAAGGCGGTAGTGGTGTACTTTTAATTCCATCGCGCTTAGCTTATGGCTCCGACGATTATAAAGGGATTCCCGGAGGATCTGTGTTAATTTTTGACGTAACACTGATTGCTGTTAACTAATTGATATAGCTTACTTACAAGCATTTAAATATGACGATTGAACCCTTATTAAAATACATGAGCGACTACATTAGTTTAACTGATGAAGAAATTGCTTATTTAGAATCTAAAATTTCTGTTAGAAGCTATTTAAAAGGGCAATACATTGTGCAACAGGGCGATGTGTGTAAATATTCATGTTTCGTTTTGTCTGGTTGCACCAAAACATTTTATGTGGACAACGATGGTCAAGAGCATATTTTAATGTTTTCTATTGAAGATTGGTGGACCTCTGACATGGGGAGTTTTGTAACCCAAACACCAGCCGATTTTAATGTACAATGTATAGAAAATACAGAATTGGTGATGTTTTCGTATGATACCATTGAAGATTTATATCGAGAAATCCCCAAACTGGAACGGTTTTTTAGACAAATTATAGAAAAAGGATTTGCTGCATCCCAAAAACGCATTGTTCGCAATTTTAGTCTTTCGGCTAAAGAACAATACTTGCATTTTAGAGAGCAATACCCAAAAATAGAACAGCGCATTCCACAATATATGGTGGCATCCTACCTTGGCATCACTAAAGAGTTTCTAAGTAAAATTAAAAGTCAACTTATCTTTGAACAATAAATGTTAAACTAGTTTAACTTTATTTAATAAACTACTTCATTTTATAGTTCTGTTTTCTTCGTCATCTTTGTATCATATTGATAAAGGAAAAATTATCATTATATTAATAGAGAAAACAAGCAGCTTAACTATATTATATTAATAGGAAAAGCTTTAGGAGCTTTACAATAATAGCTTCACGGGTTAGAATAAAATTTAAAAACAACAAAAAATGAATAACATGAAAAACACAATGAAAAATTTAGCAATCGTAGCTTTAATTGCTTTTACAGCATTATCATTCACTAAAATAGCGAATGAAAAAAAAGAAATTAAAACCGACAAGAGTAAAGTGGTTTGGAAAGGTTATAAAGTAACAGGTTCTCACGAAGGTACTATCGATATTAAGTCTGGTTTTTTATCATTTAATGAAGGTAAATTAGTAGGTGGAGAGGTTGTTATAGATATGACAACTTTAGGAAGTACAGATTTACAAGGCGAGTACAAAGGGAAACTTGACGGACATTTAAAATCGGACGATTTCTTTGGTGTTGAAACTCATCCAACCTCTAAATTAGTTTTTACGAAGGTTACCGCTTCTGGAAAAAATGCTTACAGTGTTACGGGAGATTTAACTATTAAAGGGAAAACTCACCCAATAACCTTTATGATGTCTATTTATGGGAACAAAGCAACAGCATCTTTAAAGATAGACAGAACTAAATACGATGTACGTTACGGATCTACAAGCTTTTTTGATGGCTTGAAAGACAAAGCTATCTACGATGAATTCGATTTAGTTTCAGATTTAGAATTTTAATTAATAGTGACTAATCAAAGAAAGGGACATTCCATAGGAGTGTCCCTTTTTTTGTTTTTATTAAAGCCGCAATGCTTTTTTAAAAGAGTATATTTGTGGCTCTAAACAATACTATGTCATTTAAAAAATTAATAGAACCGCTTAAAGATGCACTTAAAGCTCAAGGAATAGAAATACCTAATGCGCTTCAAACAAAAGTGTTATCTAAAATAAAGAGTGGCGCGAACTTATTTATTATAGCGCCAAAAAATGCGGGTAAAACAACAACTCTTGTTATAAGTGTTATTAATAAATTAAAAGAAGCATTTGAAGATGCACCACGCGCATTAATTTTTGTAAAAGATAAACAAGCGGCTTTAGAATTGGCCGACTTATTTAATCTGTACAAACGCGGTACAGATTTACGCGTTTATTGTGCTTACGAAGAGCATAATTTAGAATTGCAACGCGAAGAGTTATATTTAGGCACCGATATAGTCATAGCGTCCCCAAAACGTTTAAATAGAATCTTTTATTTAAATGGTATAAATCTTAATAAACTACAAATGTGTATTGTTGAAGATGCGGAATTTTTATTTAGGAATAATAATTTTGCCGAAGTAACAAGAACACCAGAAAGCATTGGTAAATGTCAGTACCTTGTATTTTCAGATCACTTTGATAACCGCTTCGAGCGATGGGAAGAATCTTTCATGTTTCTTGCTCAAAAAGTAATTATTAAATAACAAATCTTACATTTTTTTCGATTTTCTGCTATTCACAGTATTTGGTTTTGTTTTAATCTGATGCTTTTGAATATTTTTCTTATTTTTAAGGTGTAATTTTTTTTATAAAATTAATATTTACATTCTTTGTTTAGGTCTGTCAACAACAAGATTATAATAAAAGGGCAATGGGTATGTTGCTTTCTTTTATTAAGTTTATCAACGCTATATGGTCAAAATTCAACTGATCATAAATACGCGCGTTTTGTAGATTCTGCTAGATTTCATGTAAAAAATTCGCTAACAAAAGCACAGTCTTTTCTCGACTCCATTCCTACGCCCATAGAAAAAGCAATACAAGGTCGTGTTGCAGATTTTTACGCATTACAGGCATTAATTCAAAGTGACGATGGTGAATATGCCAACTTGTATCAAAGTTATATTTTAGCCTTAAACTACGCCGAAAAGGAAAAAAACTATCGTGTTGGTGGACGTGCCTGTTTAGAGCTGTTTTCCAATATCTATTTTGTTAAAAAGGATCAAACAGCGTTTAAATATTTAGAGAAGGCAAAAGAGTTCTATATGCTAGATAATTACCAAAATGGTTTATTAGAAGTAGAACTAATGTATGCTTATGTTAAGTATTTAGACCATGAGTATAAGGGTTGTAACGATTTAATATTACCGCATTTAGAGAAATATAAAAAGGTTAAAGATGATGCGTATTATTACTTGTTTGCAAATTATATGCTCACAGAAAATTATATAAAACTTAACGAGTTCAAAAAAGCTTATGCCAGTTTTAAGGAATTTCAATCTTTAAAAAATAACCCAACTATTGTAAAATACAATTACTTGTCATTTGAAGCGGGTATTAATTTAACTTTTGCCGAAGAATATTCAAAAAAAAAACAAACAGATTCTACGTTTCATTATTTAGAGAAGGCCAGAAATCTTAGAGCCTACATGAGTAGCGATTTGGCAAGAGAATATATTAGTTTATTTGCCGACTATTATAAAAATACCGGAAATATTGCCCAGGCTAAAATTTACCTCGATTCTTTAAATGTTTTTGAAAAGGAAATTTTTAAGAATATGGTAGATGCCAGTTATGAATTAAACAAGCCGTTATTAAAAGCAGAATCGAATCTTGCCTCAGAAAAGGATAAAAAATTTTGGATTACAGTTTTCTCGTTTTCTTTGTTTATTATGCTTGCATTTTTAAGTATACGGTATGTTGTTTTTTTTAGAAAGCATAAAATTAAGGTACACGATTTTAATGATGAGATTAGTAATTACGATTATTTAAAATCTAATAACGAAAAGCTAACAGGAAAGGTTCGTGGATTGGAAGAGTATATTGCAAACTTAAAAAATGAGATTAAAGACATTTCGTTAATACATGAGTTGCCTTATCAGAAAGAGCGGATTAAAGAATTGTATAAATCGTTGCATGTTAATTCGTCTACACTTTTAGATAAGAGTGAAAACCATATTGAATTAGTTAACGAGCTAAACGTTCATTTTTTTAAAGAAATTAAATTAAAGTATCCGCAATTAAACGATTCAGAAATAATTACCTGTTATTATTTGTTTATGGAGTTTAAAAACAAAGAAATTGCCTTGTTTTTAAATATGTCTGTCCGGGCATTAGAAAGTAAACGCTATAGAATAACAAAAAAAATAAAATTAGATACCAAAAAGACCACTTTGGTAGAACACTTACAAGAAACCTTTAGTCATTAAAAATTTTATGCAATGATATGTACGAAAACGCTGATTATTCAATCATACTGCGGTTTTTCATCGATTTGCGTAGTAAGTGCGTATCTGTAAATTGTGTATTATTAACTTATTAGAGCATATTTGTACCTGCTATTAATCATTAACTGATTTTTCAGTAATATATAACTTTTGTTTTCTAGTGGTTGGAATTGTTTAATTAATTAAACAAAAAGACAAAAGGATTATTGACAAAAAATTGGTTTTAGGGATGCGAAAGGAGTCTTTGTAAAAAGGCTCCTTTCTCTATAAAGGGATATTACCATGTTTGCGTTTGGGCTTTATAACCGCTTTGTCTTCTAACATGGCAAAAGCTTTAATTAACTTTTTTCGAGAATCTTTTGGCAAAATGACTTCATCAATAAAACCACGTTGCGCTGCTATATAAGGGTCTGAAAATTTTAAGCCATATTCCAGTTCTTTTTCTGCTAATTTAGCTTCAGGATCTTTAGCCTCTATAATTTCTTTTTTGAATATTATTTCAGCAGCACCTTTCGCGCCCATTACAGCTATTTCTGCACTTGGCCATGCAAAGTTTAAATCTGCCCCGATGTGTTTAGAATTCATGACATCGTAGGCACCTCCATAGGCTTTTCTTGTTATAACCGTCACTCTGGGTACCGTCGCTTCGCTAAAGGCATATAATAATTTTGAGCCATGAACTATAATGCCATTCCACTCTTGGTCGGTTCCTGGTAAAAATCCGGGAACATCAACTAAGACTAATAATGGGATATTGAAGCTGTCACAAAACCGAACAAACCTAGCTGCCTTTTTTGAACTTTTAACATCCAAAACGCCGGCTAAAAACATGGGCTGATTAGCTACAATACCGATGCTTCGTCCCCCAAGTCTTGCAAATCCGACTAAAATATTTTCAGCAAAATCTTTATGAATTTCAAAAAAGGAACCCTCATCAATGATGCCTAAAATTACCTTATGCATATCGTAAGGTTTATTTGGGTTCTCGGGAATAATATCTGAAAGTACTTCTCTTATTTCATTGTTAAGTTTAAATTTAAGTTTTTTGGTTGTTTCCGTATTATTTTGAGGGAGATAGCTAAGTAGTTTTTTCACATCGTTTAAGCACTCAATATCATTTGCCGATATTTTATGAGCTACCCCGGATTTAGAGGCATGTGTATAAGCACCTCCCAGATCTTCACTTGAAACATCTTCATTCGTTACGGTTTTAACAACATTTGGGCCCGTTACAAACATATAGCTAGTGTTTTCTACCATGAAGGTGAAATCGGTAATTGCTGGGGAATAAACGGCACCTCCAGCACATGGCCCCATGATGGCAGAAATTTGAGGCACCACGCCAGAAGTATTTACATTTCTATAAAATATATTGGCATAGCCTCCTAGAGAATTTACACCTTCTTGAATTCTGGCACCACCAGAATCATTTAAACCAATTATGGGCGCTCCAACTTTAACTGCTAAATCCATAACCTTACAAATTTTTTCTGCATGGGTTTCTGATAATGAACCCCCAAAAACAGTAAAATCTTGGGCGTAAATATATACCAATCTACCATTAACGGTACCGTAACCAGTAACAACACCATCGCCATGGTATATTTCGTTTTCCATACCAAAATCATTCGATCGGTGGGTTACAAGCATACCAATTTCTTCAAAAGAGCCTTCATCCAAAAAATAATCTACACGTTCTCTGGCTGTTAATTTCTTTTTTTCATGCTGCCTGTTTATACGTTCTTGTCCACCACCTAATTTCGCTAAGGCATTAAGTTTATCTAATCTATTGATTTTTGAATCCATAATTTACTGATTTGGTAATCGTACTATTTTTAGGTCTTCCAAATATTGTTTAACTGCTATTTTAGCGGCTATGTTTGCTTCAATTTTAGTTTGTGCTTTTAGGGCTTCTGGGGAATAGTATTTTTTAACAAAATGTGTGTCAAAATTTCCTGTTCGGAAGGCTTCATGTTGGCAAACAAAAGATCCAAACGGAAGGGTTGTTTCTACACCTTCAACATGAAAGTTTTCAATCGCCTCGAGCATCAGCTCAATGGCTTCTGCTCTTGTTTTTCCATAAGTTATAAGCTTTGCAAGCAAAGGGTCATAATAAATTGGAATGTTCATATCGGCTTCAAATCCGCTGTCCACTCGAATACCATTTCCAACGGGTAATGTGTAAATATTAAGTTGCCCTACGCTCGGTAAAAAATTATTTAATGGGTCTTCGGCATAAACACGTAATTCTAAAGCATGCCCGTTAATCTTTAAATCTTCTTGTTTTATTTGAAGGGCTTCACCCCGGGCTATTCGAATTTGAAGTTCTACTAAATCAACATTTGTTATAATTTCAGTAACCGGATGTTCTACTTGTAGTCGTGTATTCATCTCTAAAAAGTAGAAATTATGGTCGGCATCTAATAAAAATTCTACGGTACCAGCACCTAAATAATCGCAAGATTTTGCAACTTTAATAGCTGCTTCTCCCATTTTTAATCTTAATTCTGGCGTTAAAATTGATGATGGTGCTTCTTCAATTACTTTTTGATGCCGTCGCTGTATGCTACATTCGCGTTCAAAAAAATGTAAAATATGGCCATGGCTATCTGCCATAATTTGTATTTCGATATGTCTTGGAGAGGTTACATATTTCTCAATAAAAACAGAACCATCGCCAAAGGCAGAGGTTGCTTCGCTAATGGCGCGATTCATTTGAGATTCTAATTCACTTTCTTTTTCAACAATACGCATGCCTTTTCCACCGCCACCAGCCGATGCTTTTATAAGCACGGGATAGCCAATTTTAGTTGCAATTGTTTTGGCTTTTGTGATATCGGTAATCGCTTCATCAATACCGGGCACCATGGGAATGTTATAATGACTAACAGCTTCTTTGGCCGCAAGTTTGCTTCCCATAATTTGAATGGCTTTGGATTTTGGACCAATAAATATGATGTTATTTTTTTCACACAATTCGGCGAAATCTGCATTTTCACTTAAAAAGCCATAACCAGGATGGATGGCATCTACCTGTAGTTTTTTAGCAACAGCTAAAATTTTATCACCTCGCAAATACGATTCATTTGATGGAGGTTCACCAATGCATACGGCTTCATCGGCAAATTTAACGTGTGGAGCATTCCTGTCTGCAGTAGAGTAAACAGCCACCGTTTTGATGCCCATTTTTTTAACTGTTTTCATTACTCGAATGGCAATTTCGCCACGGTTTGCAATTAAAATCTTTTTCATGGCTTATTGAAATTCTATTAATATTTGATTTTTTATGACAGCATCTCCTTTTTTGATTAAAATGGATTTAATACGACCATTTCGAGGTGAAGTAATAACGTTTTCCATTTTCATGGCTTCAAGTATTAATAACGGATCATTTTCTTTTACGTCTTGATTGATTTTAATAGGTACGTCTAAAATTAAACCCGGCATAGGCGCCATAATGAAATCTATATGTTTTTCTATGGCTGATGAAAACCCCATATTTTCAATTAATAGATCTAAATCATTTTGGATTTTAATAGTGTAAGTGTTTTTATTAACAGAAACTGTATATGTTTTTTGGTTAAAATCGCATGCTGTTATTGCCGCTTTATATGATTTATTTTGTTGAAGAATATGATACTCTGAGTCTGAAATTTTAATAGCATCAAGACTGGAAAGGTCTTCGGAAGTTATTTCAAAATCAAATGAATTATTAACGCGCGCTTTAAAGATCTTGCTCATATTTTACCTTTTGATACATAGTAAATATAAGAATTTTAAGCGTTTGTACTTCGTTTAAAATATGAGATTCTGAATATTAAAAATGAGTAAAACCCTTTTAAATTATAAAATGAGAACTTTTGGCGTGGTTGTAAATAGCTTTGTAAGCTATTAAACACCAGATTAAAAAGAAAGACTGGAAGAAAAAATTATAAGAATGATTGCTTTATGTGTTGAAATACTAGTTCGTAGTACTTTTTGTTTGAAGGCACAAAATGATTGTCGATTCCAATATTATTAATAAGCCAATTAAAGTCTTTAAACGACACTAGTTTTAGCGCTTCAACTTCTGCTTCTTGTGGAATTAAGGTAGACAGAGGCACCGATAGTAAACACTTAAAAGTGTTATGAAATTCATTGTCTTCAATGCCATTTGCATACGATTGAAAACAAGGGAAAATTCCAATGGGTTGCAAATCCGACTGTAAGACTGTTACACCAATCTCTTCTTTTATTTCTCTAATGGCTGCTTGTTTTGGAGTTTCGCCAGCATCAATATGACCTGCTACCGACACATCCCACATTAATGGGCAAATGCTTTTTTTGGCTGAACGCTGTGATAATAAAATGTTGCCGTCCTGAGTATAAAACCAAACATGGGCAGTATGGTGGTAATACCCCTTTTGATGTATTACAGATTTTAGCTCTGATTTACCAAGTGGTTTTCCGGTTTCATCTACAATATCAATGTATTCGTCCATAACTGTTTGTTTTGTTTTACTGAATTTTGTTTATAGTTGTTTTTGCGTTAGGGATTGATGCGGCATCCTTTTTGTGAAGCGTAGGAACAATACATTTTTATTGAACCTAAACGCATAACGATAATGAGATCCCGAAACAAATTCGGGATTGCTTCGCAGAAAGATATAGCGGAAAGCCCGACCCTTGTGGTAACGCCCAAATTATTATATAATATTTTAAACGTCATTGCGAGGAACGAAGCAATCTGTTAATTTGTTAACTGATTTTATTTGACTCAGTTTCAATTAAAAAGATTGCTTCGCTTTTTTTATTGGAAAAGCTCGCTATGACGATTCTATTTAAATATTATTTAAAATAACTAAAAGATTCACCATCTTTTATGTTAAGTAAGCTTTCGTAAATAAGTTTTATTACGTTTTCTACATCGTCTCTGTGCACCATTTCTACCGTAGTATGCATGTATCTTAACGGTAAGGAAATAAGGGCAGAAGCTACGCCACCATTGCTATAAGCAAAGGCATCGGTATCTGTTCCTGTAGCTCTTGAGAGGGCATTTCTTTGAAACGGTATTTTTTTAGCTTCGGCGGTATCGGTAATTAAATCGCGAAGTTTTTGTTGCACTGCTGGTGCATATGCAATTACTGGTCCTTTACCCATTTCTAAGTCACCTTGCACTTTCTTTTCAATCATTGGTGTTGTGGTATCGTGTGTTACGTCGGTAACAATAGCCACATTCGGTTTTATGGTTTGCGTAATCATTTCGGCACCACGTAGACCTATTTCTTCTTGAACCGCATTAACTATATACAATCCGAACGGTAAGGTTTTTTTGTTTTCTTTTAGTAATCGAGCCACTTCGGCAATCATAAATCCACCCATACGATTATCTAAGGCGCGACAAACAAATTTATCACCATTTAGAATATGAAATTCATCTGGGTACGTAATTACGCAGCCTACATGCACGCCTAATTTTTCGACATCTTCTTTAGTTTTGCATCCGCAATCAATAAAAATATTATCTGGTTTGGGAGGTTCTTCTTTACCCTTATCTCTAGTATGAATGGCTGGCCATCCAAAAACACCTTTTACGATGCCGTTTTTCGTGTGAATATTTACAATTTTACTAGGCGCAATTTGGTGATCGCTACCACCGTTTCTTATTACATAAATTAACCCGTTGTCTGATATGTAATTTACATACCAGGAAATTTCATCGGCATGTCCTTCTATAACAACTTTGTATTTCGCTTTTGGGTTAATTACGCCAACCGCAGTACCGTAGGTGTCTGTAATAAATTCATCTACATAAGGTTTTAAATAATCCATCCACAGTTTTTGCCCTGTCCATTCGTAGCCAGTTGGAGCGGCATTGTTTAAATATGATTCTAAAAAGTCCATCGACTTTTTGTTTAAAATGCTCTTCATTGTATTGTGTTAAAGTTTTGCACTAAAATAATAATATAAATAGAAAAAAAATGTTTTTAAGATTGTAAATTGTTAATTTTGAATGATTATTGCTCCAAAAGTTTTATGAAGAATTTTATAATATTTCTATTGATACTTTTTCCAGTTTTTATTAATGCTCAGATTAAAGATGAGGATGATGAAAAGATGGATTACGACTATATGTTTATAGAGGGCGATTCTATACCCCAGAAGGTAGTAAACCTGAATACGGTTTATATTCTTACCGACATGAAATTTGCCAGTAGAGAAGACCGGGTACGCTATTTAATATTACGCAGAAAAACCCTAAAAGTGTATCCTTACGCTAAATTGGCTGCCGAACGTTTAGATTCGTTAAACACGCGTTTAGAATCTATGAAAAAGAAAAGTGATAAGAATCGTTACACGAAAATAATTCAGAAATATATTGAAGGGGAGTTTTCAGATGAATTAAAAAAACTCACCCGTACCGAAGGGCAGATTTTAGTAAAATTAATACACAGACAAACGGGAAAAACCACGTTTGGATTGGTTAAAGAACTGCGAAGTGGGTGGCGAGCATTTTGGTATAATACCACCGCAGGAATGTTCGATATCTCATTAAAAAAACCATACGACCCGGTTAATGTTTATGAAGATTATCTTATTGAAGATATTTTACAGCGCAGTTTTAAAAGTGGTTTAATTGTTAGGCAAAAAGCGGCTAAAGAATATAATTTTTACGATTTAACGGATATTTGGCTAGACAGAAACAGTAAAAAGTAGTGACAGAATTTAAACAAACACCATTACAAGAGCGACTTAACGCTATTACGCACGCCATAGGTGCCATTTTTGGTGTGTTAGGTTTAATAGCACTTATTATATTTAATAGTTATAAAACCTCTTGGAGTTTATTTAGCGTGATTGTGTACGGAATGTCAATCATCGTTTTATTCACTGCATCGGCGTTATACCATTCTGTAAAAGACGAGGAGAAAAAACATTACTTCAGAATCATCGATCATATTAGTATTTATGGTCTTATTGCAGGTACCTATACACCAATTCTTTTAATAACCTTGCATGAAAATTTGGGATGGACCTTATTTTATGTTGTTTGGGGTATTGCGGCTTTTGGTGTTATTTTAAAATTATTTTTTACCGGCCGTTTCGAAATTTTTTCAACCCTGTTGTATTTACTAATGGGCTGGTTAATTATTTTCGATTTTACAAACCTATACGCGTCCATGGATAGCAACGGGGTATTGTTGCTGTTTGCTGGTGGTTTAGCATACACTGTAGGCATTATATTTTATGCCATTAAAAAAATACCTTATAACCATGTCATCTGGCATTTGTTTGTACTGGCAGGCGCGATGTTTCATTTTTTTATGATTTTTTTCTATGTCATTTAATATGATACAAATGACGCTTGCAAAAAGTGAAGTCGATTATAAAAAAATCTCTGAACTGGCAGATATTATTTGGCGTAAACATTACATCACAATTATAAGTGAAGCGCAAATAGACTATATGTTAGATAAGTTTAATTCGCCCGAAGCCATCAAATCTCAAATTAATCAGGGGGCGCTATTTTATATTATTAGGTACCAAGATTTACCTGTTGGCTATGTAGCGGTAAAAAAGGAAACGGACTATTTATTTCTTAGTAAATTATATGTTTTAAGCAGCTATAGAGGCAAAAAAATTGGAAAAGCGGCTATGCAGCATGTTAACGACCTTGCAAAATCGTTTCACTTAAAAGCGATTAAATTACATGTAAACAAGTACAATACGAATTCCATTCTGGCATACGAAAAACTAGGTTTTGTAAAAACCAGAGCTCTTGTTTCAGATATTGGAAACGGTTTTGTAATGGATGATTACGAAATGGAAAAAGTATTAAGTCTTTAAACTGAATATTTTTTCGGGTTCCGACTTTAAGCTATCTAGAACACAGTTGAACGACGCCACCAGACATTAAAATTTAATGCTATTATTTTTTTAATTTTGAAACATCAATTTTAAATAAATCGGCAGCATTTTTCCATAAAATCAATTCCTTTTTATCTTCTGGTAAATCAAGTTGATTCATAAATTTTAAATAAGAATCCATATTCGAAATAGGCCAATCGGTACCATAAAGCAAATAATTAGGGTCACCGGCATACGAGATCATTTCTTCGATTTCCTTTTTCATGAAACGCTCAAATTTCTCTGAGAAATTCCCAAGTACCAACCCAGAAATATCGGCGTACACATGTTCGTTTTTGTAAACGACTTCCATACAATCGCGAATCCATGGGTTTCCAACATGGCAAATAACAATTTTCATTTTGGGGTAATCTACCGCTAAATCGTCAATATGCAGCGGATGCGAATATTTCACCTTTCCCGTTGGAGCATAGGTGTCGCCCGAATGAAACATCACCGGCACATCATATTCGGTTGCCATATCATAAAACACTTTTAAACGACTGTCGTTAGGATAAAAAGGCTCGTACCCAGGGTAGAATTTTAAACCTTTTATGAGTTTTTGATCTAAAAAACTACTAATTTCTATAATGTCTTTGTAATTGTAATTAAGGTAACTAATACCTGCTACCACCCCTAAATTGTCATAGCCTTTTATAGCTTCTACCACTTGTTTGGTGCTGGGTCTGTGCTCGTTAACCTTGTAAGATGTTAACACCAACGAATAATCTACCTTGTTTTTTTGCATGCTTTCGGTAAGCTCGTCTAAGCATCCTTTTAACGAAATTACACGGTCTTCATGGTAATTATTAATATGGGTGTGCATGTCTATAATCATGGTAAATATGGTTTTAATTAGTGTTCTATTACATCTTTGTATTCATCAAAAAAGGCTTCAAAAAGCATCATGTTTTCATTAAAAAACTCCATAACGTCGCGCCATGTGTTTTTGTTATGGATAGATACTTTTTGCTCTAAAGTAACATAAATTCTAGAAATTTCTTTTTCATTTTCTAAAAAATAGGCTTCTTCAAAAATAGCATCGGGTAAAAAATCATCAAGAATAATCGATTTTAAAGCCAGCAGTTTCTCCCAGTATTTTATTCTAAACTCTAAATCGTCTTCTAAATCTAAAGCTACTAAAGCACTTTTGGTATCGAAATGAAATTTAAACGAGAATCCTTTTAACTTCGTATCATATAAAGTCCATTTTCGTGGAAACGATTTCCCAAAGCTCGTCCAGAATTCTTGTCGTAATATGCGCGATTCTTCTTTGCTAAACATGTTTTTAAAGTTTCAGAGTTTCAAAGTTTCAGAGTCTCAAAGTTGCAGAGTTTTAAAGTGTCAAAGTTTCAGAGTTTCGAAGTATCAAAGTTCAAAAATTTAATTTTGCCTACAGCCTACAGCCTACAGCCTACAGCCTACAGCCTACAGCCTACAGCCTACAGCCTACAGCCTACAGCCTACAGCCTACAGCCTATATTAAATAGGCAACTCCAACACCTAAAACAATAGAAATAAACTTAGAAAAGTTGAATTTATGGCCTTCGGCACTTTCAAATAAAATGGTAGTTGAAATATGAAAAAAGATACCGATAACGAGTGCATTAAGTATTTGTGAATAGGCAGCAACGGCTTCCCAGGTGTTACCTAAAAAAGTTCCTAGCGGCGTCATAGCAGCAAATACTAATAAAAAGACCGCAATTTGTGGTTTGCTGTAATGCGACTGAAATAAAAACATGGTAATTAAAGTGGCAATAGGAATTTTATGTACCAAAATACCATACACCATATCGTTATGGTCGTGTATAGAAAAGCCTTCTAAAAAGCTATGAATACACAAACTTATAAACAGCGACCACGGAAAAATAGAACTGTGGCTATGTATATGTACATGCCCATGTTCGGCACCTTTCGAGAACAATTCTAAAATAAGTTGCAGCATAATACCGCACATAATAATGAGTCCTGCCAGTTTGGTATCCAGATGTTCGTAAACTTCGGGTAACAATTCAAAAAGTGTTAAGGCTAATAAAAACGAACCACTAAAAGAGAGTAGGAGTTTGATGTTCCAGGATTTTTGTTTTTGGGTAACCATAGCCAAAAAGAATCCAACAATAACAGCAACAATGGGAAAAATAAATTTATACATTTAAACTAATTGCACTTAAAATTTAATAAATAGTCTACTTAAAAATCATCACTAAACGCTCCGATGTTTGCGGGTTAAACTTACGCAATTTATAATCACCAAAAACATCTAATAAATAAACATCTGCCTGCTCAAAAAGCGCTTCAAAATCGGCTAAAGTAAAGGCTCTTACGCGCTCCTGAAATTTATAATGTTCCCCATCGGTCGTAAAACTAATATCTTTAATAATGTAGCCATCAGCCACATAGCGTTTTAAATTAAAATCAATACCATCAACCGTTTTAACCTCTTCGGGCACCAAATTATCAATCACAAACTCGCTGTTCATAAAATCAATAACCCCAAAACCAGATTCATTTAAGTCAGACTTAATGGCTTTTATGGTATTTAAATTGTCTTCATTTTTTTCAAAATACCCAAAACTGGTAAACAAATTAAAAACGGCGTCGAAGCTTTTGTTAAACGGCTTGCACATATCATGAACCTCAAAATGCAGGGTGTCGTTTTCAAATTCTTTGGCGTAAGCAATGCTGCTTTCACTCAAATCGGCGCCAATAACATCAAAGCCCAAAGTGTTTAAGTAAACCGCATGTCGCCCACGGCCACAAGCCAAATCGAGTATGCTGCCACCCTCCGGAATATTTAAATACCCGGTAAGCGTATCCATAAAATGTTGCGCTTCGGTTTCGTCTCTGTCTTTATATAAAATATGGTAAAATGGCGTGTCAAACCAAGAAGTAAACCAAGTAGAAGTATCTTTATTCATAGTAACCTCCTGCGAAGGCAGGAATCTTTTTTTTATTTTGGAGGTTCCCCCAATCCCGATAGCTATCGGGAGGGGTCAGGCTTTCCGCTATATCTTTCTGCGAAGCAGTCCCGAATTTGTTTCGGGATCTCATTATCGTTATGCATTCAGGTTCAATAAAAATGTATTGTTCCTACGCTTCACAAAAAGGATGCCGCTGCAATCCTTAACCTAAATTTCAATAAACATCGTGTTTGCCACAAAATTACATTATTTTTGCAATCTATTCGAGATAAAAAATGGAAGAAAATTTTAATATGTTAGCCAAAACCTTATTTGGTTTTGAAGAATTATTAGCAAACGAGCTTACACAACTAGGGGCACAAGATGTAAAAACAGGCGTTCGTAGTGTATCTTTTACCGGCGATAAAGGCTTTATGTACAAAGCAAATTTAGGCTTGCGTACCGCTATAAAAATATTAAAACCCATACACTCATTTACTGTAAATAACGAGCAGGATTTATATAATAAACTTTACCATATGTCTTGGGAGCAGTATGTAAAACCTACCGGCACCATTGCGGTTGATGCTACTATACATTCCGAGTTGTTTACAAACTCGCTTTACATAGCTCAAAAAACCAAAGATGCTATTGTAGATAAGTTTCGCGATACGACGGGCGAACGACCAAACGTCGATTTAAAATTCCCCGACCTAAAAGTAAATGTGCATATCGATAGGCACCAAGTTACCATTTCGTTAGACTCTTCGGGCGATTCGCTGCATAAACGTGGTTACAAAATGGCTACCAATATTGCGCCAATAAACGAAGTACTGGCAGCAGGACTTATTATGTTATCTGGTTGGGACGGACAAACCGATTTCATGGACCCTATGTGTGGTTCTGGAACCATGCTTATAGAAGCCGCTATGATAGCTTGTAACATCCCACCAAACCTGATGCGTAAAGAATTTGCCTTCGAGCGTTGGAACGATTGGGATGTCGATTTATTCGAAAAAATAGAAGAATCGCTGCTTAAAAAAACCCGCGATTTTCATCATAAAATAATAGGGTACGATAAAGCACCAAGTGCCGTTGCCAAAGCCATAGAAAATGTAAAAAATGCCCAGTTAGACGATTTTATAGAAGTAAAGCACGAAGACTTTTTTAAAACCCAAAAAGGTGGCGACCAGAAATTGCACATGGTATTTAACCCACCTTATGGTGAGCGTTTAGATATCGATATGGAAAACTTTTATAAAAACATTGGCGATACCCTAAAGCAAAGTTACCCAGGTACCGATGCTTGGTTTATAACCTCTAACCTCGATGCCTTAAAACATGTTGGCTTACGCCCTTCAAGAAAAATACATTTATTTAACGCCAAACTAGAAGCGCGTTTGGTTAAATACGTGATGTATGAAGGTAGTAAGAAGGGGAAGTATATGAAATAGGCTAGCGCTGTAGCTTACAACGGTATAATATTTGGCTGACGAGCAACAAGTACGAAGGCAAATGTGCATTTTTATTTCCTATAAGAACTAAACTTTACTAAACTCCAAAATAAAAACAGTCCAATAAGACCAATGGTTGCATGTCCATAAAAAACAACTAACAAAAGAAGGAGGCTAATTATTAGAATAACTGTTTTAAAAACACGAGAAAATTTAGTCTGAGATTTCGATAGTTTATTATTTAATAATTGCTTCAAATGAATGTCATCAGATTTTTTTAAATAAAATTTAATCTCAGATTCATTAAACCCATTCGCACCCATTTCTTTGATTATGGCTTCTTTGGATAATCCTTTTGCTCTTAATGATATGCTGTAGTCGAGTTTATTCACTTTCTGTAAATATTACTGCTAACGAAATGATATGAAATCGTTTTATTATTTTATGTCAGACGATAAGCTAAGTTATATTTTTCTTGCCAAAAAGCAATAAATAACAATAAGTATTTATCAGCATTTTATACGTCATCCTATGTTTGTAAAAGCATAGAATTTACAATTATTGCTTTTACAAACATAGGATGACGTGAGGTATCATGAGCTGCTTAAGCCAAAAAACAAACGTCCTTAACGATCGTATTTTTAACTTGCTTTTATAAAATTAGGACTTGAGCAACGGTTACCGATGTTGTAAGTAGTTTTTATTCACACATTGCATTCAAATAAAAACTCAAATTTTGTCCTCCTTTATTCCAACTGTCCATTGCTTTATCTCTAAAATAGGCTGTATGTGTTGGTGAACTAGCTGTTGAAATGGAGAAATATTTACTTTTTTCATTTGCTTTTACACTTTCAAGCCATTGTATTGTTACTGCAACGTCTTCGATTTCTTCATTTAAATAAATTTTATAAGGTTTTAAATCGACTGTAAACCAGCCTAAAAAGTTGTTTTTTATTTCGAATATGATATTTTCCTGAACTATTAAATCTGTTGGAATTCCATCCTGTATTTTATAAAAATTCACCCTAAATTTTAAAGATTTGAAGTCATTGGAGGTTATATTAAAATTCAAATCGTTGATATGGCAATTTCGTCTCATTTTAAATTTCATTCCTGCTTCTTTACTTAATCGGTCGTCAACATCTTTTTCATAATATGAGTAAAAATTCGAGTGCATCAATCCGAGCCCTTTTGATGTCCTTCCAATTGTTTTAGATTTTATTTTTATTTTTTTTGAACTCACAACTACTTCATCTAATTCCATATTTTTGGGTTGAAGTAAAATTGGTTTTTTATTTTTATTTAGTTCTGATACCAAATATTTTCGGTTTTAAAACCAATGTATGAAAAAATAATAGTGTCTTTTATAGTCACTTTGTCATTTAGTGAAAGATTGAATAAACCATTGTTATTGGAAACGGTTCCGACAGTTTTGTTTTTAATACCAATATTAACATAAGCAAGAGGTTCATTATTTTCGAAATTCAAAACTTTTCCAGTTATTGTTTTTTCTTGAGAGTGAACAATTAAACTTATAAATATGGATAATAATGATATGGTAAATTTCATGATGGTCGTTGATTTTTTATTTAGTTACCAATACTAAAAATTAAAAAATAAATTTTAGTTAAGAATTTAATAATTGGGAAAATCTTAAGATTCAGACACTGAATTAGTTAATTTTGAAGTGTTCTTAAATTGCTCACATCGAGATGATATGAAATGGTTTTAATGTTTTAAAAGAGACGATAAGGGAAGTTGGAATTTTCTTATGAAAAAGACATAAATAACAATAAGTATTTATCAGCTTTTTTACATCATTGCAAGCCTCAATCCATGAAACGAAGCAATCTCTTTGTTGTGGGTTGTGCATAATCCCGCAAAAAAAAACGGGTGTTATTCGTGAAGGTAAATAAGTTGCGAAAAATGAGTTTTTTAGTTTGGTTTTTATTGCAGGTAGTTGCTTTATTTTTTTAAGTCTTTATACATAATGTAAGTATCAACCAAACCTAATTTGGCATGTCTAAATCCTTTGGGCGTTGTACCAATTATTTCAAAGCCGTATTTTTTCCATAAGGCTACAGCTGCTGTGTTTGTACTGATTACAATATTGAATTGAATAGCCTCAAAACCTCTTTGTTTTGCGATGTCTAGCGAGTGTTCACAAAGTTTTCTCCCAACACCTTTTCCTTGTGCATTCAAACTTACCATATAACTGCAATTTGCAATATGATTTCCTAAATCTATTTGGTTAGGTTTTATAATATAAGTTCCTAGAATTTCGCTGTTTTCTTCGAGCACGTAGGTTTCCATATAAGCGGCAAACCAATGTTTTTCTAAATCCTTTTTTGGTGTGTCTGGATTGAATACATAGGTGTCTCCGGTTTTAATAACTTGCGAGAATATCTCCCAAACGGCGTCAAAATCAGACGGTATTGCTTTTCTTATGTTCAATGTAGTTGTTTTAAAAAGTCCCAGCTTTAATGTAATATAAAACGGGTTACATGTTTAATGGTTTTGATAGACGAAATTAGAATTTTTTAATAAAAAACAACAGAAAATTGAACTATATCATCAAGAGTTTAGTGGTTGTGGGGAAGACTAAATTGCATTGGATAGAGTAGAAGTGAAGGCTTCGGTTTATTGTGGGTTGCAGGTGGGGTAAAATGCAAAAGAGGGTTTTATTGAAGTGGAGATTAAGTTGCTAATTTGTTAATGTAATTAATTGTTTATCAATTCGTTTTCCATTTTTATCGAATGTGTATAAATATACTTTACAGTTTTTATTTATAGATAAATTATATTTTTCACCACTTTTTACAATGCTGGTAAAATAGGGCACTTTATTATGAAAGTCGTATTTGTTTAATATTTCGTTTTCATAGAATAATACTATCTGAACTTCATTTTCCGACTTGTTTAAATAAGAAAATGTGTGGAGGTTTTCAGTTAGGTTGTTTATCTTGTTATTTAGTACGAAATAATCTACTGATTGTAATCGGTCATTATTGAAATGCTTACTGTTTATAATACCATAGGTAGTATTTATTTCTTTTCTGTAAGAATTAAGATGGGTTTGGCTTATGGTGAGTGGGTCGATATTATATTTTTCTTTAAATATTGATGCCATCCATTCTTTTCCTCTTTTAGTTGGTTTTTCAAGAATATGGTCTATTCCGGCAAGCACCAAAACCTTGCAATCAGGGTTTAATTTAAATGTTTTATTGTATAAGTTTTCAGCTTGCCCAACTTCTCTATTTTTATTTAAATCTGAATTTTCATAGGCAATGAATTCATAACCTAATTCCTTTGCTTGTCTAATTACATTGCTATAATTCTGTTCACTCGTATAAAAGCCTGTTTTTAAAGTTGGGTATGAATCATCGAGATTTAGTAAGCTATCCTGTTTAATATTTAAAGCTTCTAATGCCAAATAAGAATAGCCTATTTTTTTTAGTTGTTTTAATAAATCGGAAATCAATAACCTATGGTTTGGATAAAAATGATTTTCATTTATCATTACAATTTTATGTTTTTCAGCTTCTAAAACAATGGTGTCAATAACTTTTGAATCAAATACCGAATACTTCTCTATTAGCTTAGAAATTGTGTCGTTTGGTTTAAATCTTGATTCAAGATCTGTTAAGTGCTTGTCATAAAACTTATTGTTTCCCAAAAATGAAGAGAAGGTCAATTGCATTTGTAGTTTTGTCCATTCTTCTTGTTTATCATAAGTTGGGAATTCACTAAGTTCATTTAATATTGCAAAAAATTTATTGGAATTTTGATGCTTTTTCACAATATCCATTACTGTGCTTATTTCTTTTCTGTAACTTTTTCCGACTTCTAAACTTTTAAAAATATTTCTCAAATCAATTTCTAAAGTGTTTTTAGAGTTTTCTGTTAGCGGATTTCCTATAAATTGTATCAGGCGATTATTGATTAAAGTATCAAAAACGATTATGTTTTTTGGGTAATTGTGTTTGTTGTTTTTTGATGTAGCAACAAAATATTCGTAGGGTGGTTCATCAGTTTTGCCGTAAGCAAGAACACTATGTTTTAACTTAAATTTTGAATGGCGAATTACTTTTTTTAATTCATTTTTATCTGTCGTATAGATGATGTCGGCGGGTGATTTAAAATATAATTCTAAAGAGTCATTTACAATGTGAATGCTATAGTTTTTAATATAATTATTATGTTCAAAATGTTCACTTATTTTTGGTGTACATCCAAAAAATAATATGATGAATGATACTAAAATAAACTTGGTCGTTTTGTTAATTGCCATCGACATGATTAGTAACTTAGATTTGAGTTATGTAAGAGATAAGCTAAGTTAATCAAAATATGTAAGAAAAGAAATAGGTATTTTTGAGAGTTATCAATCGTTATATAACAAAGCTTAAAAATACAGGTATAGCGTACAATTAAAATGAAGCAGGGTTTAAGAGTGAATATTGAATGATTATTTCAATAATCTGTGTTTTACGTTTTTACGAATTAACATCCAAAACTTAAAAAATTGGTTACTGTGGTTACTAATTTTAACAGCTGGTTTTAAAAGTAAAAAAGCCCAAACCTTTAGTTTGAGCTTATCTTGTTTTGTTAGATTTATACTGTTTCTGCTTTCCAAGCAAATTTTTGAAAAGGTGCATCCACTGGTGTGTTAGCAATGTGATTGGTATAATTACTTATCACTTTTTGCGATAGGCCTAAAATAACTTCCAAAACTTGTTGTTCGCCATAACCTGCTGCGTAAAATGCGTTCAAATCTTCTGTGGTTACCTGTCCACGATTACGAACCACCTTTAAGGTAAAATTGTGTAAGGCTTGTAATTTTTCGGTTGGCATCGCAGTTTTATTTCTTAATGCCTCAGTTAAAGTGGCGTCTACTTTCATCATATGGGCAATACCTGTATGTGCTGGTACACAATAATGACATTCGTGTTCTACATTAATGGTTTGCCAAACTACGGTTAATTCTTCTTTATTGAAAGACGATTGTGTAAAGAGTTTATGTAAGGTCTGGTAGGCTTCTAATAGTTCTGGAGCTCCAGCTAAAACACCGTGTAAACCTGGTATCATACCGTTTGCTTTTAGCGATTGCTCTAATAATGATTTGCTGCCTTCTGGAGCCGTTTCGATGTTGTGAATTTTTAAAGTGGTCATAATTTTAATTATTATTAATGTACTTATTGTTAAATAACTAAACATTCGTTTAGTTTTAGATTAAAAAAAATGTTATCTGTTTTTAAATATGTTTTCTATATAATTATCGAGTTGTTTTTTATTGAATATGCGCGTCGCAGAAGAGAGTCCGAACATAGCTATAATAAAAAAATCTGCTTCTTGCTCAATGGTTTCGGGGTTTTTAGTAGCGTCTTGCTTTAAAATTGTTTTAAATACCTGTTTTACTTCTTCGGTAAATGCTGTTAATGCAACTTTTATTTGTTCGTCGGCTTCATCGCCAATTTCATTTGCTGTATTGGTAATTAAACAACCTTTTCCAAATTCTGTTTCTTTTGTAAAGTCAATAAAATCATAGAAATAATTTTTAATTCCCAAAGTGCCGTCGTTGGATGCTTTTAACTTAGTGATTAGGCTGTTGAGTTTTTGCTTGTAGCATTTTAAACTTTCAAGAAAAACCCCGTTTTTACTTCCGAAACTTGCATATATAGAAAATTTATTGATGCCCATTTCTTTTTCAAGCATGTGCATTGAAGTGGATTCATAACCGTTTCGCCAGAATAAATTCATAGCTTTTTCGATCACTTCGTCTTCTTTATATGCTTTAGTTCTTGCCATTATTTCTAATTACGTGACAAAACTAAACAATCGGTTAGAAATAAAAAAAAGATTTAACATTTGATTTGGATTTACGATGTAATTAGATTGTCTATTTTAGGAAACTAAGGGTTACAAGGTATTAGAAAATGGAATAAAAAGAGGTGTTTTTTTAGAGTGTAGCTATTATATCCATCGTCTTACGCGTTTTGCATATTCAATATATTCTTTTCCAAATTCGTTCTTTAAGAATTCTTCTTCTAATCTAATTTGGGTATTCATGCTAATGCTTGATAAAGTCGTTATTAAAAGGGTAAATGCATTTGGAATTACAAGAAACAACCCAATGTTTGCTATCATAATTCCGAGAAAAATGGGGTTTCTTGATATTGAAAAAAATCCGCTAGTCACCAATGTTGTTTTGTTTTTTTCATCGATTCCAATGCGCCACGAATTTGCCATTTGTGTTTGAGCAATCCAAACAAATAGGAGTGAAAGTATTAAAAGTCCCCAACCAATTTTCTGCGCCATGGCATTTTCTAAATACCAAAACGGAAGTAAATAATCATACCAATGGTTTTTAAAAGCATAAATTCCAACAACAATCAATTCTATAAAAGAGATTATGCTAAATACTTTTCCGTTGAAACTATGTGCATCATCGGTTTTGTTAAAGGTAAACGGATTAATTCCAGTTTTCTTCCATACAAGTACCGACCGAATTACGAATACGAGTAAAAAATAAACTATCATGTAGATGAATAGATACATTATTTTCCTAGTTTTAAAATTCTTATAGCGCCTTGAACGACCAAAACAAAAACGATGCTACCAATTATTAAGTCTGGTTTGTTAGAGTTTAACCAATTTACCATAAGTCCAGCGGTAATAACCCCTAAATTGATAATTACATCGTTGGAGGTGAAAATCATACTTGCTTTCATGTGGACTTCTTCTTTGCTTTTTGACTTTTGGAATAGGTAAAGGCAAATGCCATTTGCAACCAGTGCAAATATAGAAATGATAATCATGGTTGAAAAATCGGGCAGTTTCTCGTCTCCAAAAAAACGTCTTAAAACTTCTATAAATCCTATAATGGCAAGTGCTATTTGAAAATACCCGGCAAGTTTTGCAATCCGCTTTTTTTTAATCAAAGATCCGCCAACGGCAAACAAACTAATTCCGTACACAAAACTATCAGCCAGCATATCTAAACTATCTGCGACCAATCCCATAGATTTAGAAATCAATCCTGTGGTCATTTCAATGATGAAAAACGAAAAATTAATAGCAAGTAAAGACCAAAGTAATTTTTTTTGATTTGTAGTTTCTATAGAGTCTGTTTCATCGGTCTGTTTCGTGGACACTTTTTTTGCCCCTAAATTCAGTTCTATAATAGCCTTTTCAATTCGGTCGCTTTCAGCATTATGAAAAACAGTTAATGTCCTATTTGGTAAATCAAATTCTAAATGCGCAATACTGGAAATTCCGTCTAATTTCATACGGATAAGATTTTCCTCTGAGGGACAATCCATTTTAGTAATTTCAAATATTGTTTTATTCACTTGGTTTGTTGGGTTTTGGTGTTAAGTGAGAAGTTTATTTAAGATGCCAAACTTACCTACTATTTATTTTAATTGAAATACAATAAAATTTATGAACAGTTTATAGGGCATTACAAGTTTTTTGTCATAAATTGAATCAATCTATTTTACGAATTGTAGTTAATAATAGCGTAAAAAAGTAGTGTAAAAATACTGGTTTTTAGGGTGATAACTCGTTAGATTGATTTAAAAATTAAAACGAGTATTATAATAGGGACAGCAAAAACCAAAACAGGTAACAATAAATTTAGTATTGACTTTCCAATGGAAAACTTTTGAACTTCTGATACTCCAATTACACAAAAAACAATAATCCATAAGCTAAAAATTAACTCAAAAATCATTGAGCTATAAAAAATAATATTTGGCAAGATTCCAGCACTTGAAAGATCTCCATCCGATTTAAATAGTTCGTTGCCATAAATTCCAATTTGAGGAATAAGTAGCAATAAAGTTATTATTACTGGTGTCATGGCATATGAAAGGATTCGTAAAATAGAGGTAGTATCACCTTTCCCATCTAACCATTTTCCTGTCCAACTTAGTAATGCGGCATAAATGTAATATGATATCCAACCTAAAAGTCCTCCTAATAAAATGCTCAAACCTATAATTGCCCAAATTGACAATCGGTCGCCCATATCTCTCTTAGAAGCTCTATCGAACGCACTTGAAATTCCAGCAAGAACTAATAAAATATTCACATATTTATCATAATGATTGTCATTAATAAACTTAAAAACTTCTCTAGGTTTTGTCCATATTTTTGTGAATATTTCTTTTTCGGTTAAATTTTCACCCGTATTAATACTTTCTATTTTGCTATTCATTTGATTTTGTGTTTGGTTAATTCGTTGTTGTAATCGTTATAATATGAAAAATCGCGATTTTGAAACTTTAATTTTTATCTTTTAGAAACGTTCTATTTTATTGAATTTAGTAATTTTTTAAACCCATTGTTGGTAGTTGTATTACCTGTTTAATAATTCAATTAGATTTATGTCATCAATAATCTTAAATGAATCTATTAAATTTCCATTTTTATCAATAATCATTGTCGTTGGATATCTAGTTATATGGCAACTGTTATGAAATCCACTTCCATTTGGAACAAGTTTAAAATTTGAATTTTTAATATCAAATCCTTTTAATATTTCCTCTTTTGGAGTTGTAAAAATAATAATCGATTCAATTTCTGATTTTCTATTGGTTTCATTTATTTTCGTATCTAATTCGACAATCTCATTTTTTTTAAATCGAAAATTATCTGCAAATAATTCGAATCTTAGGACAATTAATTTTCCTTTTAAATCATTTAAACTAATTTTTTTGTTATCAATTGTTTTTAACACAAAATCAGGAAACATCTTGCCGTTTTCAGGTTGAGCATTTCCACTTCTTTTTATATTATTATTAGTTGAATTTGAGTCGTAATAATATTTAATAATTTTGCCATATTTATCATAAACGCTTTCTAAAGATAAATTAGGGTTGTTTTCTATCAAAATATCAAATTCCTTCTTTGATATTTTTTTTCCAGTTTGCTTATTATATAATTTATCGATTTTGAATTCAGAATCAACTTTTGTGATGGTGAAAGTATTAGAATTTAATTCTTGTGCTACTAATTGATGACTAAATAAAAATAGTGTCAAAATCGTTAATAAATTTTTCATGGGAATAATTTTTAGCATAATAGAGAAGGTTATAATATAAATCGTTTAAATATTTTATTTCAAGCGACAAGCTAATATAGAATTTTCTGTCAAAAACGACAAGAAATAAATGTTACTGGTTATTAACAATTTCCTTCAAAATTTATCAAGAACTAGAGTTTGCACCACTAGGTTTAATTATGATTGTTTAAGGTCTTTGGCTCATGTTTTTGTTTTGCCCAAGTGGCAACTATTTATGTAGTCCATTAAAGCCTGAAAAAAATGGATAGGTTTCCACTGTTCTTAGCTCACCAATTATAAACTATTGTATATTTATTACAATTTAAAAGACAATCAAACCATGTTGCGTTTTAAAAATTTTAAGCTCGTTGCTACCATTATCTTAATAAGTGTGTTATCAGGCTGCGCTATGGCACAAAAGCCAAAGCCGAAACTGAAGGCGTTAATTATTGATGGAGAAAACAGCCATGGCGTATGGCTAAAAACCACGGTTATGCTAAAAGCCTATCTGGAACAAACCGGATTGTTTGAAGTGGATATTGACCGCACTACCTACACCTGGCAAGGACCACATTATAATAATACCCTGGGTGTTGCGGATATTAAAGACCTCCTAACCTTATATCCTATAACCTCTGAAAAACAACATATAGCTGTCGATGAACCTACACCAGACCCAGATTATAGTCCGAATTTCGAAACTTACGCTATCGTGATTTCAAACTTTGGTTGGAAGGCTTCAAATTGGCCTGAGGCTACCAAAAAGAAATTTGAGACTTATATTAAAAATGGTGGTGGATTGGTAGTGGTGCATGCTGCCAACAATGCTTGGGGCGATTGGGAAGACTTTAATAAAAT
This sequence comes from Mariniflexile aquimaris, assembly GCF_042676825.1. Lineage (NCBI taxonomy): Bacteria > Pseudomonadati > Bacteroidota > Flavobacteriia > Flavobacteriales > Flavobacteriaceae > Mariniflexile > Mariniflexile aquimaris. Next base: position 977,859 of record NZ_JBHTIB010000012.1, on the reverse strand, counting down.
GACAGCTATTGGTGGCTGGGATAATAGAAATGAAAAAAATGGTCCGTACCTGTATTATGACGAGAACTTAGTTTTGCAAAAAGATACTACCGAAGGAAAGGCAGGTACGCATGGCGCTCAGCAAGAATTTGTGTTAGACACCAGAGAACCTGAACATCCTATAATGAAAGGCCTTCCGTTATCGTGGAAGCATGCAAAAGACGAATTGTATGAACGCTTACGCGGACCTGCAAAAAATGTAACCGTATTAGCCACATCTTATTCGCAAGTAGGCGAAAAGGCTACCAAACGTCATGAACCGTTATTAATGACGATTACTTATGGCAAAGGTAAAATCTTCCATTCTACATTAGGACATATGGATTATTCTATGGAATGTGTTGGGTTTATTACCACATTTCAAAGAGGTGCCGAATGGGCAGCAACAGGTAAAGTAACTCAAAAAGTACCTGCTGATTTTCCAACCAAAGACGCCGTGCGTATTAGAAAATGGACTGAGTAAAATGCAGCACCTTAAAGCGCCCGAATTTATTCGTTTTGTTTATTCTGGAATTTGCTGACTCAAACAATGTAAGGTACCAAAGCCCCAAATAAAATCGGTTGCCGCAATACCTATAATGTCTCTATCGGGAAAACAATCTGCTAAAGTATTGAGTGCCACACGGTCGTTCGCATCATTAAAGGTTGGTACTAAAACCGTTTTGTTTAAAATTAAAAAGTTGGCGTAACTGGCAGGAATACGTAACCCATCAAAATCTAAACGTATTGGCATTGGTAATGTTACTATTTTGGGTTTGTTGCCGTTTTCTAACTTAGCTGCCTGTAAACGTTTTAAATTATCTTGAAGCGGTTTGTAATTCGCATCAAATGGGTCGGACTCGACTACAGTCACAATAGTATCGTTGTTTACAAAACGCGCTAAATCGTCTATATGGCCGTGGGTATCATCGCCTACAATGCCATCACCCAACCAAATAACATTGGTAACACCCAAATAGCTTCTAAAAGCTGCCTCGTAATCTTCTTTGGTTAAACCGGCATTTCTTACTTGAATGTCTGGGTGAAGCAAGCATTCTTCAGAGGTTAAAAGCGAGCCTTTCCCATTCACATCTATAGCACCGCCTTCTAAAATAAACGGTTTGGCATTGTACATCGCTTGTTCTAACGGGATGTTTAAAAAGTTAGCTACTTTAGCAGGCACGTGTTTATCGAGTTGGTAATTGGTATATTTTGCCCATCCGTTAAAGTTGAAATTAATCGCTTTTCGTTTACTGCCTTGTTTTACAATAATAGGTCCCGAATCGCGCATCCAGCTACGGTTGGTTTTATGAATGATAAACGATACATTTTTAAGATTTACATGCGCCATTTCAAGCATGCCTGTAACTTTGGTTTTTAGTTTTTCGTTGGCAACCACCAAAAATACGGTTTCCACCGAAGCGACTTTTTTAATAAACTCTACAAAAGCCCATTGTACCGCTTCGTATTTTCCTGGCCAATCATTACCATTGTGCGGAAAACATAATAAAATACCTTGTTGCTGTTCCCATTCGGCAGGAAATATCCAGTTATCGTTCATTATAATTGTTCGTAATTATTACTATTGTTTGTTTCCTCGAGCGCAGTCGAGAGGTTATTTAACTTAATAACTTATAAATTAGGTCTCGACTGCGCTCGACCTGACCATGATACTTTATATAATTTTTTTAAGATATCAAAAATGGTTATTAATCGATAGCTCTTTTTGTGATATCACCATATTTATCAATGCGTCTGTCGCGCAAAAACGGCCAGTTTTGGCGTACGTTTTCTTGTAAACTTAAATCGACTTCAGCAATTAAAATTTCTTCTGTATCAACCGATGCTTGTGCTAAAATTTCACCTTGCGGACCTGCGATAAACGAAGAACCCCAAAACTCGATACCATTGGTGTCTGGAAGGTATTTTTCTAAGCCAATTCGGTTAGCTGCAGCTACGTAAATACCGTTGGCTACCGCATGACCGCGCATTACGTTCATCCAGGCGCCTTGTTGGTTTTCACCATATTGCGCTTTTTCTTGCGGATGCCAACCAATAGCGGTAGGGTAGAACAAAACTTCGGCACCTTGTAAGGCCGTTAATCTCGCCGCTTCAGGATACCATTGATCCCAGCAAATTAGTGTGCCAATGTTTCCTTTTTTTGTTGGGAACGATTTAAAACCGATATCGCCAGGGGTAAAATAGAATTTTTCGTAAAAATGCGGATCGTCTGGAATATGCATTTTTCGGTACAAACCAGCTTCAGAACCATCGGTATCAATAATATAGGCACTATTATGATAAATACCTGCCATTCTTTTTTCGAAAAAAGGCACAATAATAACCACGCCTAATTCTTTTGCTAAAGCACTAAAAGCATTAAACGATGTGCTGTATAAAGGTTCCGCGAAAGCGAAATTATCCACATCTTCGCTCTGGCAAAAATAATGACTGCTATATAATTCGGGTAAGGAGATTACTTCAGCCCCTTTTTTGGCGGCATCTTTTACCCATTGAATGCATTTTTTGAGATTGTTTTCTGGTTTGTCATTCAAATTTAACTGAATAACTGCTATTTTGTATGTGTTTTTAGACATCACTAAGTGTTGATATTTTGATGCAAATATATGTAAATTCTATATTTTATCTTTCTAAGATATTTCAGATTGATTTTGTAAGATTTTTGTAAATTGATCGAAATTCAAAATGAATAAAAATTTTACTTTTTATGAAATTAATTATAGCTCATTTGGTGTTGTTTATTGGTGTTTTTGGTTACTCACAGCAAGACACTTTAAAATTTGAAGACAAATATAAAGACAAATACGAAGAGTTTGATTTTTATGCGAAACCAAATCGAGATAATGAACTTTCAAATTATTTTAAAAAACGAATTAATTTCAAAATGTTGGAAGCAATCGATTTTTATGAATCTGAAGAACATAAAAAAAGAGTTTTTTTGACTTTTTATTTAGATGAAAATAATGAACCTGTAAATATAAAAGTTTCTTCAAAATATTCAGAATTTAATAAAATGATAGAAGATATTTTTATAAGATATCCCATTGAAGATTTAAATATCCCTAAAGAGTACACTAATTGCGCTTATTTTTTGCAAATAATATCAAGAGAAGATGGGAAAAATATAATTAATTGTAGTTCAAATATTATTTGCGATATATACGCTATTGCTGAAGGTTGTGAAGCATCTGCTACCAATAACGACTTAAGGAAATGTTTGAGTAGTAGATTGGAGGAGCATATAATAAATACCATATCGCTTGAAGAAATTGAAGAATCAGGGATTTTGGGTCGAATAAAGTTGGAAACTAAATTTCATATTGATGAATCGGGTAATATTATAAATGTGAATTGTAAAGCACCAACAGATAATTTGACTGTTGAATTAAATAGGGTAGTAAGCCTTTTTCCGAAAATTAAAAATCCAGCATTAAGAAATGGAAATCCCACTAGAGAGTTTTTTAAAGATATTATTACGTTGCAAATTGATGCTGAAAATTTTAAGCACGAAGAGGAAAATCTTTATACGGAAACTACAAATCCAAATTCAGAGAATGAATTATCACATTATTTTAAACGATTTTTTACCCAAGATGAAATAGATACCGCCGATATTCTTTCAAATAGAAAGAGTATAAGCGTTAGCTTTAGTATTGATGATAGAGGGAAGTTTATAGATCTTAACTGTAATTCGAAAGTTGAATCTTTAAACAAAAAAATAATTCAGGTATTTATAAATGTTCCTAAAGAGAAATTAAATATAAACTCAAAAAGTATATTAGAACTTTACACTTATCAAATAATTACTAAGGTAAACGGTATAAAGACCATTAAATGTAGTACAACACCTGAAGTGAAACTATTTCCGATATATAAAGGTTGTGGAGATTCCAGCACCCCAAATGAATTAAAAAAGTGTTTTTCTATGAAAATATCAGAATATGTTGAGTCTAATTTTGATAAAAATCTGAAAACAAGCTTATTTGCTTCTGGTGATTATAGGATTTATTGCATATTTAAAGTGGATATTGATGGGAAGATAATTGATGTAAGAGTAAGAGCTTCGAATCCTATTTATGCTCAAGAAGCCTTAAGAATATTAAATAGTATTCCTGAAGCTATTAAACCTGGTTATAAAAATGGAGAAGCTATTCCTACACCTTATTCGTTACCAATAATTTTTCAAATCGCAAAGCCGAATCTTTCTAAAGATTTTATAAAAAATAATTAGATTTAGACTATTTATCCTTCTTGTAAAGAGGGATGCGATAGGATAGGGTGTAACCAAAGCCAACGCCTATACCTGTTGTATCGAATGTTTTATTAAAACCTGGGATATAAAGATTTTCAAAATTATCTGGTTCGGTTTCACTCACTAATATTTTAAGTTGTGCGTTTAAACCCAGATAGAGGTTGTTAAATAACTCCGCTTTTATTCCAATTATAAGTTCGCCCCAAATGGCCGTTAAACCTTTAAATTCCTGAAAGTCGGTCGAGCTATATTGAGGCGACCAATATTGGTCTGTTGTATAAACGGTGTAACTATTTAGTTTTTGGTTAAAGGTGCTGGCACCAATTCGAAAACCAGAATAAATCATATTATCCATATCGAGCCAGTTTTGGTATAAATTATAATCGATTCCGGCCTTTATGTAACTTCCGGTTGTGGTAACATCTAGATAATCGGTGGTATTGTTTTTTTCATCAAAACCAAGTTCTCCAGCTAGGTATAAACGTTTTTTCAACCTATAATCGGCCGAAACTTCGAAGCCGCTATAGGCGTCATCAAAGAACGAACGTGTTAGTTTAACAACATCACCACCAACACGCAATCCGTATTTTTCTTTAATTTTTATGGAATCTTTGGTGGCCTTGGCAGCGTCATCGTTCTGAGCATTAACAGGCACCCAAAACAGTAGCAACAAGAAAAAACTATTAGTGAAAAATGTTAAAATGAGTTTCTGTTTCATCTTCTACAGATTGGTTATCGTTTAAAGGTTGTCTTGATTTTATCCAATTATCTGAATCGGATACAATGGTAAGGGTCACATTATTAAAAATAGTTTTGTAACCGCAGGCACGCGATACATAAACATTTTCTCTGCTGTAACTTATGGTGATTACATCCTGATTGCCGTCATAATAATCGTCGCTGGAATTATCTGGTGTTCCGTTATCATTTACAGAAGCTTCTTTTATAAGTGTGTATCGCGTTACATTACTATCTGTTTTTAATGGTAATACAATTTGAGTAACATCTTCGATGTTATAACCAGACAAAACCGTATCATTGCCATCACCAATTACTACCAAATTAGTAATACTTTTTGCTTCTTCTGTATCCGATACATCGTAAGCATCAATAATTAAACTGGGTGTTGTAGACGTGCTTGATGCGCAAATATCATCGCTTTCACAACTTATATTGATTCCAATTCCAACCAGGGTAAGTAGAATTAAAATGAAACCTGTTTTTTTCATAAATCTCCTTTTTTGAGTTTATTTGTTTATGCGTTTATGCGTTTAACTGTTTAACTGTTTATTTGTTATGTTCTAAAAATCTAAAAATCTAAAAATCTAAAAATCTAAAAATCTAAAAATCTAAGAATCTAAGAATCTAAAAATCTAACAATCTAATAATCTAACAATCTAAATCATCTTCTTTCTAACAACACCACATTCTCAACATGAAACGTTTGCGGAAACATATCCACCGCTTGTGTTTTAGTTACCTTATACATGGCATCCATTAACTCTAAATCTCTCGCCTGGGTAGCACTATTACAACTAACATACACCACTTTTTTAGGTGCGATGTTTAATATTTGTTGTACAACATCTTTGTGCATGCCGTCGCGTGGCGGATCGGTTATAATGACATCTGGCTGACCATTTTTAGCTATAAAAGCATCATTAAACACTAATTTCATATCGCCCACAAAGAACTCAACGTTATTAATGTTGTTTAATTGTGCATTTTCTTTGGCAGCGGTAATGGCGTCAGGAACCGATTCAACTCCAATTACTTTTTTGGCTTGTTTTGCAACAAATTGTGCAATGGTACCTGTGCCTGTATATAAATCATACACCAACTCATCTCCTTTTAAACCCGCGAAAGCTCTGGTTATTTTATATAATTCAAATGCTTGGTCGGAATTGGTTTGATAAAACGACTTGGCATTAATTTTAAATTTTAAACCTTCCATTTCTTCAAAAATGTGGTCTTCGCCTTTATAGCAAATCACTTCTTGATCGTAAATGGTATCGTTCGCTTTACTGTTTATAATGTATTGTAGTGAGGTTATCTGCGGAAATGTTTCAGCAAGAAAGTCTAACAACAACATGCGTTTCGCTTCATCTTCTTTAAAGAATTGAATTACCACCATAATATCTCCTGTACTTGAAGTACGAATCATCATAGTACGTAACAATCCTGTCTGGTTGCGCGTGTTGAAGAATTCAAACTTATTATCAAGTGCAAACTGCTTTACCGCATTTCTTATAGCGTTTGATGGATCTTCCTGTAAATGACATTTTTTTATGTCAAGAATTTTATCCCACATACCTGGAATATGAAACCCTAAGGCATTTCTATCGCCCAAATCGGCATCAGATTCCACCTCTTCTTGCGTTAACCAACGGCTATCGCTAAACGAAAACTCCATTTTATTTCTGTAAAAATAGGGTTTAGCGGCGCCTAAAATTGGAGTAATTTCAGGAAGATCTATATGTCCAATACGCGTTAAATTGTTGGTGACTTCTTTTTGTTTGTAAAATAGCTGGTGTTCATAACCCATATCCTGCCATTTACAACCACCACACACATTAAAATGCTCGCAAACAGGTGTTGTGCGTTTATCGGATAATTTATGAAAAACGGTTGCTTTACCATCGTAATACGCTTTACGCGCTTTAAATGTTTGTACATCTACAACATCGCCTGGTACGGCATTTGGCAGAAAAATAACCTTTCCATCGGGTGCTTTGGCTATTGTTTTTCCTTTGGCTCCTGCATCTAAAACTTCAACGTTTGTAAATACTTGCTTTTTTGTTCTTTTTGACATGCTGCAAAAGTAATGAAACGAATTCTGAATTCTGAAATCTAAATTCTGAATTTTGACCTTATTACAGAATTATAAAAAATTTTATTTAGCAACTAATATTTAGTAACTTGCAGGTCTATCCGGGGATGATTTCTCTCCCACGCTGCTTTTTCGAGAAGATCGAAAGAATAAAGGTACAGAAGGAATGGTTATTTTATCAATTTAAATTTCATTAAAATGGCTGTTTTAGAACACTTAACACCACAACAAACCATTGCATTAGAGAACAAATATGGTGCACATAATTACCATCCACTACCTGTTGTATTAAACAGGGGAGAAGGCGTTTATGTGTGGGATATTGAAGGAAAGCAATATTACGATTTTTTATCGGCCTATTCGGCTGTAAACCAAGGACACTGTCACCCAAAAATTGTTAATGCCATGGTGCAACAGGCACAAACTTTAACCTTAACATCGCGCGCATTTTTTAACGATATGCTTGGGAAGTACGAACAATTTGCATGCGAGTATTTTGGTTACGATAAGCTGCTACCAATGAATACGGGTGCCGAAGCCGTGGAAACTGCGTTGAAAATATGTAGAAAATGGGCGTACGAAGTAAAAGGGATTGATGAAAATGAAGCAGAAATCATTGTTTGTGAAAACAATTTTCATGGAAGAACAACTACGATAATTTCATTTTCAAACGATCCGGTAGCGCGTAAAAATTTTGGACCATTCACCAAAGGGTTTATAAAAATTGAATATGATAATTTAGAAGCTTTAGAGTCTGCTTTAAAAAATAATCCGAATGTAGCAGGATTTTTAGTAGAACCCATTCAAGGCGAAGCGGGTGTTTATGTACCACAAGAAGGGTATTTAGCCAAGGCAAAATTATTGTGTGAAAAATATAATGTCTTATTTATTGCAGACGAAGTACAAACAGGAATTGCGCGTACGGGTAAACTTTTAGCGGTAGACCATGAATATGTAAAACCAGACATTTTAGTATTAGGAAAAGCCATAAGTGGAGGGGTATATCCTGTGTCGGCCGTTTTTGCCAATAATGCCATTATGAATGTTATAAAACCTGGAAATCATGGTAGTACATTTGGCGGAAATCCTGTAGCAGCAGCGGTGGCGATTGCTGCTCTAGAAGTTGTTAGAGACGAAAATCTTGCCGACAATGCCCATATGCTGGGTGAACTTTTTAGAAGTGAGTTAAATAAGTATATTGAAACAAGTACGATTGTTAGTTTAGTAAGAGGTAAAGGCTTGCTTAATGCTATTGTTATTAACGATACCGAAGAAAGCGATACGGCTTGGAATATTTGCCTAGCCTTACGCGATAATGGCTTGTTAGCAAAACCAACACATGGTAATATTATTCGGTTTGCACCGCCTTTAGTAATGAATAAAGAACAGTTGTTAGACTGCGTACACATTATAACTAAAACGCTTAAACAATTTGAAAAATAAGCTTTAAAAGCATAAAAAAAAAGCGACCATTTGGTCGCTTTTTTTATGAAAAATATTTTTGCCTTTAGTTAATTAGCATTATTGACACCTTCGTTAAAACCTTTCATAAATTCATTCATGAATTCCTGTCTTCTTTCCCAGCCACCAGTCGATAAATCGTAAATATTATAAAGCAGTGTTATTCCACAAATAATAGTTATAATTAAAGCAACTGTTTTAGCGGTATTCATAGCGTTTAAGTCGCCTTCATAATCATCAGGATTTAATTGAGCGTCTTTAACTTTGTTCGAAGCGATGTAATAGGCTGGTCCAGAAAGAAACACACCTAAGCCACCGAAGCAGCAGCAAAACAGGCCAATAATAGATAAAACATAGATTAAAGTTGTGTTGAGTTGTTTTTTCATTTTTAAGATTTTGGTTAGTAAATTTTTTTGATAATAAAACTGATAATAATGATGGCTACTGTGGCAATAGCCAAATAGTTTATAATTTTTGAGGCGTATTTAAATTTGATAAATAAGGATACAATAATCACTATAGCCAGCGGAATTATAGTAAAAATAGCAGGGTACATTTTAAAAGCCGCAATAAAATCGCCATGAAATAGTAGACTAACAGACCGTTGCATACCACAGCCCATACACTCAAAACCAAAAAGTTTTTTGTTTAAGCAAGGAAGCATGTAAGAGTCTGTAGACTGCATTTTGTAAATTAGATGATTTTCAAATTTATAAAAATTTTGTGCGAAAAATGATTAATTATGAGTCTTATTTTTTTAATTGATTTTATATTGTTTTGTATAATGACTTATAATTGTTTAGAATTATTTCTGACGTCACTCATAACCTCAATGGATTTGAAATTTTAATCAAAATAGATTTTTGAATACATGACATAACTCTAATTTTTAGTGTAATTTTATAGCCTTAAACAAAAATTCATAGAATGAAATACATAAACTATATATTAATTTTAGCAGGCGCCGTGGTGGCCATTTATGCCAAAACGGGTACAGAACAAAATCAATATATTTTAATAGGTGGTATTATGATGTTGATGGCTGGTATTTATAGAATTTCTAAAACAATTCCTAGCAGAGATACAGATGAGCGTAGATATGATAATAATGAAAATGAGATGTAATGATTTTTACTGTAGGTGATACTGTTTTAGTGTTAGATGAAGCCATAACGGGCGTTGTTAAAAAAATTGTAGGAAATACGATTTCTATCGAAACAACCGATGGTTTTTTATTAGATTTTGAGAGCGAGGAATTAGTTAAAAAAAGCTCCAAAAATGTGCTTAAAGAAGATATGTTATCGCGTGCCACTATAAATTTGGCGCTTCAAGAAAAGGAACAATCAAAAAAAAGAAAACAGCCAAAAGTTAGGGCAAAAGACCGTTACGAGCCCACCATGGAAGTAGATTTACACATCCATCAGTTGGTTAAATCTTCAAAAAACATGTCTAATCACGACATGCTTACACTACAATTAGAAACCGCCAAACGTCAACTAGAATTTGCCATTTCTAAACGCATTCAAAAAATAGTATTTATTCATGGGGTAGGCGAAGGCGTTTTAAAAGTAGAATTAGAATATTTATTTGGTCGCTATAATAATGTAAAATTCTACGACGCCAATTACCAAAAATATGGTGTTGGAGCCACCGAAGTTTATATTTACCAGAATGTTTCTAATGCCTAATTAAAAAGTAGGGGTTAATTTTCGACTTGTAGATAAGGCACTGTTTTCTAACGTCCCAAAATCAAATACATCCAACGAAATTATTTGTAAGTCGAAATTAGAAACGGTAAGCGTTACAACATAGGTTTGGTAAATAGTATGTTCTCTGTATTTAGTTGCCGTTACTTTAGTTGCAATGGCTGGGTTTAAATAATCGGCTCCAATTAAGGAATTGGTAATATCGTTCGACGGGTTTTGGTCTTGAGATTCGTTTTCTTCATCGCGGGTTAAAACACCATCATTGTCATCATCATTGTCTAAATAATTTGGGATACCATCACCATCTGTATCCAAGGCATCACTAAGGTTGCCATCACCGTCTGGGTCTGGTTTTTCGTTAATGGTAAGTACGTTGTCTCCATCATCATCAACATCTAAATAATTTGGAATGCCATCACCATCGGTATCATCATCGTCTAAATTACCATTGCCATTAATGTCTTCTAACGCTGCCGGTATACCATCATTATCATCTTCCGTTAAAACCGTTTTTATTTTTACCGTTCCACTAGTACTTTCAATATCCTTAGTGATTTTTACAGAAGATAAAGGTATTTCACTACAAAACAACCCAGAAGTGGGTAAAGAGCTGTTACTGTAGGTTCTATAATTAAATGGATTTGTGGAACTAAGTGAAAAATCTTCTTCATAGATATTATCATCACCAACAGCAAGAATATCTGCCAGACTTAAAGACGCTATTTTTATAGATAATGATTCTGAGGGGTCGTCTTTTGTTTTGTAAAAAACTAATGCATCTGTTCCGCTGCAAACGCTAAAGGTATCATCAAAATCAAATTCTACTGTAATAATATCACCATCGTTGCACGTATAAAAACTCAATAAACAAATTGGTAATAGAACTAAATATAACTTTCGCATTAGGTTTGGGTTTTATTTGGACAAAAATAAAGGAATTGTTAATTATAACGTGGGTTATTAATAATAATTTTATTCTATTTACTTTTGAAACTTGAAAGGTGCCTAATTTGTTAATGACACTTTTTAAATTTTTAAGCAAATGAAACAGGTGTATTTAGATAATGCGGCAACTACAGCCATTCGAGAAGAAGTAATAACTGCTATGGCAGCAGTAATGCATTCTAATTTTGGCAACGCCTCTTCGTCACACAGTTTTGGGAGGTCGGCTAAAGCAATTATCGAAAAATCGAGAAAAGCCATTGCGAGTTACTTAAATGTTTCTGCGGGTGAAATTGTTTTTACCTCTGGTGGCACCGAAGCCGATAATTTAATATTGCGAAGCGCCGTTAGAGATTTAGGGGTCGAGGAAATTATCACCACCAAAATAGAACATCACGCAGTTTTAAATACCCTCGAACAGTTACAGAAAGAATACAATTTAAGTGTTCAGTATTTAAAATTGGAAGCAGATGGAAGCATCAATACTGCCCAATTAGAAAGCTTATTGGCGAATTCTAATAAAAAACAACTTGTTAGTTTAATGCATATTAACAATGAAATTGGCAACCTATTAAATATCGAACAAGTTGCAATAATGTGCAAAACTTATGGTGCTTTCATCCATACCGATGCAGTGCAATCGGTTGGGCATTATAAGTTGGATTTACAAGAGATACAAGTGGATTTTTTAGCAGCCTCGGCACATAAGTTTCATGGTCCAAAAGGTGTTGGGTTTGCATTTATTAGAAAGAATTCTGGCTTAAAACCTATTATTTTTGGTGGCGAACAGGAACGTGGTTTACGTGCAGGTACCGAAAGTATTCACAATATTGTAGGTCTTGAAGTGGCTTTAAAACTGGCCTATGAAAATCTAGAAAAGGAAACGGAATACATAAAAGGACTGAAGCAGTATTTTATTGAAAAGATTAAAAACAACATTCCTAATGTGTTTTTTAATGGTGCTTCCGAAAATTTAGAATCAAGCAGCTACACCATGGTAAATGTACGGTTGCCAATACCTGCAAGTAAAGCGGCTATGATTTTATTTCAATTAGATTTAAAAGGAATCGCTTGCTCTAAAGGAAGTGCTTGCCAAAGTGGAAGCAACCAAGTATCGCATGTGTTGTTTGAAATTTTGAATGATGACGATTTGAAAAAACCATCGCTCCGTTTTTCTTTTAGCATTTATAACACTACCGAAGACATAGATTATGTGATAAGTGTACTTAAAGAAATGTGCGATTAGTACCTAATTTTTATCTTGAAACAACAACTTTTATGGTCGCCGTGTTATTTGCTGAGCTTAACTTAGCAACATAAATACCATTTGATAAACTTTCTACGTTAAACACTACTTTAGATTGTCCGTTCGTCAAGTTTTTCGAATACACCAAATGTCCCATAATATCCACAATTTGAATGTGTGTATTTGTTTGTGAAGGATTAAAGTTAAATACCATATTGCTGCTTGCAGGATTTGGGTACGAAGTAAATCGCAAACTATTTGTCACCGTATGTTGTAAACCTAAATTTGAATTGATAGTAAGTTTCAAGGCCACAGGTCGATGGTCCGAAACATTTTCATCGTATTCATCCCAACCTCCAGATAATGATTCATCTATTTTAATAACCTGAATTTTAGAACTACTTAAGTTAAAGGCATAAAACAATTCGTTGGTAATTAAAATATGATCTAAGTGAGAAGGCCATGACGGATACGACCAATCTGCACTGCTTCCTTGTGCAATGTCAAAATCTGAAAACAGGTAATTAGTAGCGTCGTCTAGTACATTTTGAAACACGTTGTTGCTTTCAGCATCGGTTAATACATCGTTTAAATCGCCTACAACAATCACATTTTCATTTGGTAGATTGGTATCAATGTAGGTTTTTAATAAATTCATGGCTTCGTACCGTCTGGTTTCTTCATCATTCGAATTACTAAGATTTAAAACACCATCGCCACAACATTTTAAATGATTATTAATGATATAAATCTGCTGGCTATTGTAAGTTAAATCAATAACCATAGGCGCTCTAGGAAATGCATTCCAATAAGCAGTTGTATTAAATATTCTGTAAATATTATTGATTCTGGTGGCATCAGATTTGTACAATAACGCCAACCCATCATAATAAGTTGATTCTAAATAACCATAATAATCAGGTAAATTGCTGACTAATTGTTGAAAGGAAGCTTCATCGCTTATTTCTTGAATGGCTATTAAATCGATATCTAACGCTTCAACTATTTGAGTGACATAATTGATGGTGGTCGTGCTGTTTTTTGGAAAATTCTCAAGGTTCCAGGTCATCACTTCAAAGGTATCTTCAGATCCAAAGGTTAAATTTTCAAAAGATTGCGCATTTAAAAATAAACAGATGAAGAAGACGTAAATAAAACTAAAAACCGATTTCATTTTTATGAAGCGTAGGCTGCGTTTTTGGTAACTAATAAAGTTAAAATATATAATTGGCATAACCCAATTTTTAAGCTTAAAACTTCATGGTAGTTCTTATGTTAAAAACTCTGGGCGTTAAATAATTAGGGATGGCATATTGACGTTTTGAGTAAACATCTCTTACCCATGTATTGGTAATGGAGTTTTGCGCATCGAACATGTTATAAATTTCGAACCCGAATGATAATTCTTTAAATTGTTTTTTCCAGCCAGATTTAAATTGTTTGTTAGCATCTACTAATACAAACTGTAGTCCTAAATCGGCACGTTTATAAGCAGGCAACCTGTTTTGGTATTCATATGGGTCGGCATAACTAGGTGAGCCTCCCGGTAAGCCCGTATTGTAAACCAAATTTAAATACATTTTCATGTGAGGCATATTTGGCACATAATCTTGAAATAAGGCAGCAAATTTTAAGCGTTGGTCTGTTGGTCTAGAAATATAGCCTTTATTATCGATGTTTTCTTCTGTTTTTAAATATCCGAAACTAAACCAGGATTCGGTTCCAGGAACGAATTCACCATTTAAGCGCATGTCTAATCCGTAAGCATAGGCTTTGGCGTTGTTGTTGGCGGCGTAACGAATACGCACATTTTCTAAGGTATACGGATTAACATCGGAGAGATTTTTATAATAGGCTTCTGAGGTTAATTTAAAAGGTCTTTCCCACATTTTAAAGCTGTAATCATTGCCTAAAACCAGATGAAAGGATTGTTGTGCTTTAACATCGGGTTGAACAACGCCATCCGCATCGCGAAGTTCTCTGTAAAACGGTGGTTGATAATATAAACCCGCTGCAATTCTAAACAACATGTCTTTTTCCCAATAGGGTTTAATGGCGAATTGAGCACGCGGACTAAATACCGTTTGGTTGGACGATGAAATGCCATCGCCGCTAACCGACCAGTTGTGAGCACGAACCCCTGCATTATACCAAACATCACTATTCCCTAAGGTAGCACGTTTGCTCCATTGGGCGTAAGCCTGTAATCTGTTAATTTGTGTGTTGTTAGTCGCCCGAACGTTGTTATAAGGTTCTAGTGGGCCATTATAAGGCACATAAGGTTGCTCGTTAACGGGAATTGTTTTAGGTGGCCTGATAGAAAAACCAGCAGAATCGATAACCTCCCATTCAATCAGTCGGTCGCGAATATCTTCATTCGTATATTTTAAAGACCATTCAAAACGGTTGTCTCTAATTTTAAAATCGCCTTTATGTTCAATGTTGGTAATGAGGGCGTCTAAATCATTTCTACCATGATTTAATTGGCTGCCAACACCTTCGCTGTATTCAACTTCACCCAGATTTTCATCACCAATACTAGAGTTGACTTCGCCTAATCTGTATTGCGCTAAAATATCAAAATACTCTTCTTCGGTAGTATAGTATCTGGAGGTAATAAGCTTTAAAGTTAAATCGTCATTTACAAAATAAGTGCCTTTAAAAGCGCCAAAATAGGTTTGATAAGCATCTTTTTCTTGTCCTTCGTAAAAAACTAAAAGCGCTATGGGCTCGCTTAAGGTGCCAAAATTTGTTTGTCGTGTTTGGGGTTGGTAATTGTATTTATTAATAGAGGCATTGCCTAAAAAACTTAAGTGAAATTTAGATGTAAACTTATAAGTAAAATAAGCCTGCGCATCTGCAAATGTGGGTTTAAAATTGGTTTCGGTTTCCTGTGCATTTACCAATAAACTGTTGTCTCGATAACGTAAACCCACTATGCCGGAAAATTTGGTGTCTTTACTCATATTTTCTAATGAAAGACTTCCTCCCAGCAAACTTAAATCGGCGTTGGCTTCAAATGCATATGGAGTTTTGTAGGTGATATCGAGTACAGATGAAAGTTTATCGCCGTATTTGGCTTGAAATCCGCCCGCAGAAAAATCGACGTTTTGAACCATATCGGTATTCACAAAACTTAAACCTTCCTGCTGTCCCGAGCGTATTAAAAACGGCCGATACACTTCAATATCGTTTACATAAACTAAGTTTTCATCGTAATTACCACCACGAACCGAATATTGCGTACTTAATTCGTTGTTATTATTTACTCCCGGTAAGGTTAAAAGCAAATTTTCAACACCAGCATTAGCACCTGGAATTTTACGAATGGTTTCAGGTTTTAAGGTAATAACACCTTCAATATCTCTTTGGCGTTTGTTGGTAACAATTACGGTAGCAATTTGCTCGACGGAAGTGCTCATCACAGGATTAAATTCATAATCCTCAGCATTTTTTAAATTAAAAACACTTACCACTTTTTTGTGTGAAATATGTGTAAATTCTATGCTAACAGCTTTGTTTGCGGGAATTTCTAAAATATAAAAACCGTTGTTGTTAGATTCGGTGCCTTTATTGTCGGCTTTAATATTTACGTTGGCAACAGGCGTGTTGTTCTCGTCTAAAATAATACCTCGAATGGTAGCTGTTTGTGAGTAACCTGTAACGATTATCGATAAAAAAAATAATGCAAATACAAAGAATCTTGTTTTCAAAGGGATGTAAAATTTTATTTTCTGTAAAATAATGCTTCAAAAGTAGAACTATTTCCAACATTATCGGTTACAATTAGTTTGAAATTATTCTTACCCTCTGTTACAATATTATCATTAAAATCGTAAGTCAATGTTTTTGTTTTGTATTCGTATTCCATTAAAATCCATTTATCATTCACCGTGGCGCGATAATTTGAAATTCCAGAAAGGTTGTCGTCAATTTTAACTTTTAAATATCTAAAATTGCTTAACCACTGGCCGTCTTTAAAGTTTAATGGGGCAATGGTTGGATTTTCCCTATCGGAATAAAGGGCGTATTTGCCTAAAGTTTTAGTGCTGGCAGTTAAAACATCGCCATTTCTTTTTGTGCTTGTATACAGCGGATAGTTTTTATACCCCACAAGTCTGGCAATAAATAATTTGTCTTTGTCGGCATCGTTATAGTTGTTTACATCGTAATTTATGCTGAAATATTTCCTTACCGGAACGGTGTCGTCGTGTAATGTTAGCACATCGTTAGTAACATCAAAATCGATATAAAAATCTTCAAAAAATGTTTCAGGATAAAAATCGACAGATACTTTACCAGATTTTAAATTATTGGTATGGTTTGCATTAATAAAATAAGGGGTTGTTTTTTTAGCTTCGGGTATAGAAATACTACTGCTGGTACCTTTAATGTTTAAAGTAACCCACGTTTCGTTGTTTTTAAAATCCGACAGGCGAATTTTGTAAACAGAATTCGTGTTATCTTCAATAGATAAGATGCCATCATTTAAAGTTGGTTTTAGAATACTTAAAGGGTTGTTCTTTTTAAATAATTTTTGAATACGATGTCTGCTGGATGCATAATGTTCGTAATCAATATACTGATTGATGCAATTGCTTTCATCGAATGAAAACGTACTAAAATCAACTTCAAAATTCTGGTTGCCATTAACAAAGGTCTGGATGTTATACACACCGTTAGAATTTGCCGCTAAATCTTGTCGGTCGGTAGCTTCAATTCCTAAGCCAATTTTGCCAATAGCTTGAATGCTTTCGGCAATATAATCGCCACTTTTTTGAGGGATAAGCCTCAGTTTTTGTTTTGAGTTAGATTTGTTTACAAACGAATTCTCATCTAAAACATATGCGTAAAGCGAATTAACAACGGGTTTTGTGGTGTCTTTTATATAAATTCCAAAAAGCATTGGGTTGATGGGGTATTCTTTTTTATCACGAATTTCGAAGTGTAAATGCGGCCCACCAGAACCTCCCGTATTACCACTGTAAGCTACAAGACTTTGTTTAGTAACAGGTAGCGTTTCTGCGCTTGGAAACAATTCAATTTCGAAAGACTCTTTTTCGTATTGGTGTTTTTTAACATAGGCCTCAATTTCTGGAGAAAACTCTTGCAAATGCCCATACACTGTTGTGTATCCGTTTGGGTGGGTAATATATAATGCCTTTCCAAACCCAAAGTGAGACACTTTAATTCTACTTACAAAGCCATCGGCGCAGGCTACAACTTTTAAGCCTTCGCGCTGTTGTGTTTTAATATCTAATCCAGAATGAAAATGATTAGAACGTAACTCACCAAAGTTTCCAGATAGAATAAGTGGAATTTCTAAAGGATTGCTAAAATAATCCTGAGGATAATTATTTTGAGCATTAGAAAATAGTGAGGCCGTTAAAATTAAAAAGAAGATAATTCGCATATGTAAGTAGTTGTTGCTAAAATATTAATTAGATGTGAATGTGCAAAGGAATAGAATAAAAATGATGCATTGTCTTGATTTTGAGTAATAACGATAAAAATAAATTTTTATTAAAAAACAATTGTAATTTATAAGCAGGTATGTTAACTTTGTGAGATAAGTATTGAAATTTGTAAATGAGTAATATTGAAGATATTGTAGATTCTTTAGAAAACAAAATTAGCAAAGTATTACACAAACTTGAGCTTTTAAAGCTGGCTAACTCGAAATTGAATAAAGAATTAGAGATTACAAGGCAAGCAATTCAGAACCAAAAAGTGCAAATAGCAAATTGGGAAGAAAAATATGAAGCTTTAAAAATGGCAAATACAATACTTGGTAGTGACGAAAATAAAAGAGAAACTAAGCTTAAAATAAACGCATTAATTAGAGATATAGACCATTGTATAGCGCAACTCTCTGATTAATACATAAAAGAGCCAATGTCAGAAAAGTTAAAAATTAAGCTTTCAATAGCCAATCGTGTGTATCCTTTAACAATTGAAGCCAGTCAAGAAGAAGGGTTACGAAAAGCGGCTAAAAACATTGATGCGATGATTAAACAATTTGAGCAAAGTTATTCTGTTCGAGATAAACAAGACGTATTAGCTATGTGTGCTTTACAATTTGCATCTCAGGTTGAACAGAAGTCTATTGATAAAGAGAGTGTAAGTGAGCATTTAGAAGAAAAACTAAATGCCTTAAATAACTTGCTACAATCGCATTTAGTCTCTTAAACGTTCTTTAAAATAAACTAAAAGTTACTGCCTACATTAGTTATTTATATTTGATAAACTCAACGTTAATTCTTTAAAAAAGGTGAGTTTAAGTTGTAAAAGCATGCTGCATGTGCTGAATTTATTTCAGTACCTAGCAGATCCTTGATCAGCTTGTTAGCCTTAAACCTGTATTTAAGGAGTTTATACAAAATTTCAAACTGATGTAGGCTTTTTTATATATTAAAATTAACTAAACACAATAATGGATAACTCAATTATATTGATTGCTGCTGGTGTAATTATAGGACTTATTATAGGTTTTATAATAGCAAAAGCCTTAGAGAAAAATAACGCTTCTAAACTGGTTAAAGAAGCTAAAAAGAACGCCATATTAATTCTTAAAGAGGCGAATAGTGAAGGAGAAACAATTAAAAAAGATAAAATACTTCAAGCTAAAGAAAAATTTTTAGAGCTTAAAGCAGAGCACGAAAAAGTGATTCTCGGTCGTGATAAAAAAATGGCCGAAGCAGAAAAACGTATACGCGATAAGGAGTCTCAAATTTCTAATGAGCTCTCTAAAACTAAAAAACTGAGTGAAAGTCTTGAATCAAAAGAAAAGGACTATGACCACAGAATTGATGTGTTAGAAAAGAAACAAGAAGAAATTGACCGATTACATAAAAGTCAGGTACAACAGTTAGAAGTTATTTCTAGTCTTTCTGCCGAAGAAGCTAAAGCACAATTGGTAGAATCTTTAAAAGGAGAAGCTAAAAATGATGCGATGGCATACATTCAAAGCTCCCTGGAAGAAGCCAAATTAACGGCAGAGCAAGACGCTAAAAAAATCATTATAAACACCATTCAACGTATTGGAACAGAAGAGGCAGTCGATAACTGTGTGTCTGTTTTCAACATTGAATCGGATGATGTTAAAGGACGTATTATTGGCCGTGAAGGAAGAAATATTCGCGCTATAGAAGCGGCTACTGGCGTTGAAATTATTGTAGACGATACACCGGAAGCTATTATACTTTCGTGTTTTGATTCTGTTAGAAGAGAAATTGCACGTTTGTCGTTGCATAAGTTAGTAACAGACGGAAGAATTCATCCTGCAAGAATTGAAGAAGTCGTTGAAAAAACGAAAAAACAAATCGAACAAGAAATCATAGAAGTAGGTAAGCGTACAGTTATAGATTTAGGAATTCATAATTTACATCCAGAGCTTATTAAAATGGTAGGTAGAATGAAATATCGTTCTTCTTACGGACAAAATCTGTTACAACACTCGCGTGAAGTAGCCAAACTTTGTGGGGTAATGGCTGCCGAATTAGGGTTAAATCCTAAATTAGCGAAGCGTGCTGGATTGTTACACGATATTGGAAAAGTGCCGGATGCCGAAGCCGATATGGAAACGCCACATGCTATTTTAGGTATGCAATGGGCTGAGAAATTTGGTGAAAAAGATGAAGTTTGTAATGCCATTGGAGCACATCACGACGAGATTGAAATGAAATCGCTATTAGCACCTATTATTCAGGTATGTGATGCTATATCTGGTGCTCGTCCAGGTGCAAGACGTCAAGTTTTAGATAGTTATATTCAACGTTTAAAAGATCTAGAAGATATTGCATTTGGATTTAATGGTGTTAAAAAGGCGTATGCTATTCAGGCGGGAAGAGAGTTAAGAGTCATTGTTGAAAGTGAAAAGGTAGATGATCAAAAAGCTGCCGAATTATCATTCAGTATTTCTCAAAAAGTTCAAACCGATATGACCTATCCAGGACAAGTAAAGGTTACAGTTATTCGAGAAACAAGGGCAGTAAATATCGCTAAATAAGAATCAAAAAAAAACCGGTTAATTAACCGGTTTTTTTGTTTTGATTGGTAATGTTATAGTAAATATAGAACCTTCGTCTACCACACTGTGTAGTGTGATAGTTCCTCCGTAAGATTCTATATGATTTTTTATTAAGTAGAGACCAACACCTTCAGAGTTTTCATTTCTATGGAACGTTCGGTAAAGTTTGAACACTTCGTCGCCATATTTATCCAGATCGATACCTAAACCATTATCTTGAATGGTGATTTGATAAGAATCGGTTGTTTCGATAGAATTAAACTGTATGTAAGGCGCTCTATTGGGGTGTTTGTATTTAATGGCATTTGATATTAAATTCTGAAAAATACTTTCTAGATACGCCGGATTAAAATCTATATTAATAAGTGGATTAACTTCATTAATAATCACCGCCTGCGATTGTTTAATTTCAACCTCCAAGAGATTTATAGTATTATTAATATAGCTGTATATATTAAGGTTTTTAACTTCGTCATTTTTGTTGGTTTGAATCGATACTATTTCATTGAGATTAGCTATGGTTTTAGTTAAAGATTCCGTAACCGTTTTCATATGGCCAATTAACTCTTCTTTTTCTTCCGCAGTTTCTGCTTCATCGTAAAATTCTAATAAGTTTTCAAAATTTGCAGCATGCGATTTGAGATTATGTGTTACAATGTGCGCGAAATTTGTTAATTTATCATTTTGGAGTTTAAGCAATTTTAACAATTTAGCATTCGCTAGCTCGTTTTCTTTTTGTTCGGTAATATCTAAATGCGTCCCTATAATTCTTAGAGGATTTCCATCTTTGTCTCTTTCTATTATTTTTCCTTTATCTAAGATCCATTTGTAGGTTCCGTCTTTACATAGCACTCTATGTGTGTTGGTGTACATGGGTTTTAGCCCATTTAAATGGTCGTTAAAATCCTTAAAATATTTTTCTTTGTCTTCGGGATGCACTCTGTCATTCCAATCTTGAGGATTAGACCCAAACTCATCCGATTTAAAACCTATGATGTTTTTAGATTCTTCAGAAAAAAAGACTCTATTTAAATTCGCATCAAAATCCCAAATGCCTATGTTAGAGTTTTTTAAAGCAAACTTCCACTTTAATTCATTGAAATCAATTGAATTTGAAGTGTTTAAGTTGAATGTTTTATGAGTTTTTCTTTTAATATCCATTATGACCTGAGAGATAAGGGGCTATTTAAATATATTTTTGTACGATAAAACTTAAAATAGTTATAGGCAAAGATATAATAAATCCGACTAAAAACAAAAATATTCGATAAAATGCAGTTTATTTTCTAGGATGGTATTTTTCTACAACCTTAGTGAGATGACTTTTGTCCAGATGCACGTAAATTTCGGTGGTGGTAATACTTTCATGCCCGAGCATAAGTTGTATAGAGCGCAAATCTGCATTGTTTTGTAATAAATGGGTTGCGAAAGAATGTCTAAACGTATGCGGAGATATGCTTTTTTTAAGTCCTATTTTTTCGGCTAATTGTTTAATAATGGTAAAAACCATGGCTCTAGTAAGTTGTTTACCCCGTCGGTTTAAGAATAGAGTATCCTCGAAACCTGGTTTAACACTCATATGATTTCTTATTTCTGTTCTATAAATAGTGATATATTTTTGCGTGACATTCACAATAGGCACAAAGCGCTGTTTATCGCCTTTTCCCGTCACTTTTATAAAGCCTTCATCAAAAAATAAATCCGATATTTTAAGGTTTGTGAGTTCGCTAACTCGCAGTCCGCAGCCATACAAAGTTTCTAACATGGCGCGATTGCGTTCGCCTTCTGGTGTACTTAAGTCTATGGCGTTGATGATGCGATCTATTTCATCTTCAGAAAGAGTATCTGGAAGTTTTCGGCCTATTTTGGGAGATTCAATAAGCTCTAGCGGATTAATCTTTATATAATCTTCAAACACCAAATAATTAAAAAAACTTCGTAAACCTGAAATTAAACGTGACTGCGATCTGGTTTTTACAGTTTTGGCAGTTTCATAAATAAAGTGTTGAATGGTTTCGGTTGTAATGGTAATCGGCGAATCATTAATGTTTTTGTCTTCTAAAAAACGGATTAATTTTTCAACATCAAGCGTATAATTATCAATGGAGTTTTTAGAAAGCCCACGTTCAATTTTTAAATAGAGTTGATAATCTTTTAATGCATGTTGCCATTTCATAAGTGTAAAAATAGGATAATTCTATTATATTTTTACATGAATATTTAATACGTACCTCTACGTATTTTTTACGATATCAATAAAAATTACATTAGTAATTTACGAATGTGTCAAAAAAAACATTAAATTTATTCGTTATTAACCAACTAAATATTAAGACATTATGAAAAAATTAGTTTTAGGATTTGTTTTTGCGGTTTTAGCTATGAGTAATTTGAATGCTCAAGGCAATTTTAATGCTGGTGTTAATTTAGGACTTCCAATTGGTGATGCGGGAGATGGATGGACTTTTAATGTTACTGTAGATCTTAGTTATCTCTGGGAAGTATCCGACGGATTCGATGCCGGTATAGCTACAGGTTTTTCTCATTCTTTTGGGGATTCAGAAACCTACGATTTTGGTGAAGGTGGATCAGTTACTTTAGATGTTGATGATGTTCAATTTTTACCTATCGCGGCTGCTGCACGTTTTAATGTTTCAGATAAATTTGGCTTAGGAGCAGATTTAGGATATGCAATTGGTATAAATGATGGTAATGATGGAGGATTTTATTATGCACCAAGAGCGTATTACAGTGTGAGCGACTCAATGGATATTGTTTTTGCTTACAGAGGCGTGAGTCTTGATGGTGGTTCGTTTGATGTACTAACCTTAGGTGTGCAATTTGGATTGTAATTAATTTGAATGTTTAAAAAAACGGGAAGCTAAATAGCTTCCTTTTTTTTGTTTTATTTTTTGAAAATTCACGTAAGAAATTTTGTTATTTACAAATATAATTATACTACTTTTATATTAGTAATAACACATATTAAATTAGACTTAAAATTATGAAAAAATTAGTTCTTATTGGTTTATTGATACTCGGATTGAACACCTTAAACGCTCAAAGTAACACTGGCGATTTCACCTTAGCGCCTCAATTAGGAGTGGCATTCTCAACCTATACTCCAAGCGATAGAAATTATGGCTATGATGCCAGAATATCATTGACTGCAGGCGCAATTGTAGAGTATTATTTAAATGACAGATGGAGTTTGAGGTCTGGTTTATTGTACGATACCATGGGTGCTAAAGACGGATATGATAATATCGATAAATTAAATTATTTATCGGTTCCTTTAAACGCAAATTGGCATTTTGGTAAAAATAGAAATTGGTTTCTAAATTTCGGTCCTTCGGTTGCATTTATCGAAAGTGCAAAAACTGAATTCTCAGACGGTCCAACCGTGGATATAAAGGACTTTTTGAAAAGTGTTGATGTAGGTATTGCATTGGGTATTGGATATAAATTTGATGTTAGTGAAAACTTTCAATTAGTCATCGATTATCAGGGATATGGTGGTTTTATAGATGTTGCTGAAGATGGTATTTTACCTTATGGGATTAGAAACTCTAAAAGTTCATTCAATGTTGGAGGTGTTTTCAAGCTTTAAAATATAATTTTGATAGAGAGGTACTGTTTTAAGTAAAGAAAAACAGTACCTCTTTTTTTATATCAAAAATTAATATATTTACTTCATGAAAAAACTAATCATCATCAATGGTCCAAACCTAAATTTATTAGGCAAACGCGAACCAAATATTTACGGAAGTTTAACGTTTACAGAGTTCTTTGAGGCTATTAAGGAAAAATACCCTAATGTGCAATTAGAATATTTTCAGTCTAATGTAGAAGGTTATTTAATAGACAAGCTGCACGAAGTTGGATTTAGTTATGATGGTATTATATTAAATGCAGGGGCTTACACCCATACTTCTATTGGGATCGGAGATGCTATTAAAGGTATAGAAACGCCTGTAGTAGAAGTGCATATTTCAAATACATTTAGCAGAGAAGAGTTTCGCCACCAATCTTATATTTCGCCAAATGCTAAAGGCGTTATTCTTGGTTTTGGTTTGCAGAGTTACGATTTGGCTGTCCAAAGTTTTTTATAGATTCCTAATAAAATTTAACACGTAGATAAATCATTATAAAACAAAAAAGTTCCGATACATGTCGGAACTTTTTTATCTAGTAATCTAAGATGTCTAGTAATCTAATGGTCTATAAATGAATTACTTCATCATAAGCGGCAGCCACAGCTTCCATAACCGCTTCACTCATAGTAGGGTGAGGATGAACTGCTTTTAACACTTCATGTCCTGTAGTTTCTAGTTTTCTTCCTAAAACAGCTTCGGCAATCATATCGGTTACACCGGCACCAATCATGTGGCAACCTAACCATTCGCCATATTTAGCATCAAATATAACTTTTACAAAACCATCTTTATTTCCGCCAGCACTCGCTTTACCTGAAGCAGAGAATGGGAATTTTCCAACTTTAATGTCGTATCCTTTTTCTTTAGCTTGCTTTTCGGTTAAACCAACACTTGCAATTTCTGGCGTACAATAAGTACAACCAGGTATGTTGCCGTAATCTAAAGCCTCAACATGCATTCCTGCAATGTTTTCAACACATAAAATACCTTCAGCAGAAGCAACGTGTGCTAATGCTTGACCAGGTGTAACATCTCCAATCGCATAATAGCCAGGGATGTTTGTTTGGTAAAATCCGTTAACTAAAATTTTATCTCTATCAACCGCAATACCCACATCTTCTAAACCAATGTTTTCAATGTTTGTTTTAATACCAACGGCCGATAAAATAATATCAGCTTCTAATATTTCTTCACCTTTACTTGTTTTAACAGTCGCTTTTACACCAGCGCCAGAAGTATCAACTTTAGTTACTTCGGCAGAAGTCATAATATTAATACCGCTTTTCTTAAAAGATTTTTCTAATTGTTTAGATACATCTTCATCTTCAACAGGCACTACATTTGGTAAATATTCTACAATGGTTACTTCTGTTCCCATAGAATTGTAGAAATAAGCGAATTCAACACCAATAGCTCCAGAACCTACCACAATCATTTTTTTAGGTTGGGTTGGTAACACCATAGCTTCTCTGTAACCAATTACTTTTTTACCGTCTTGAGGTAAACTTGGTAATTCACGAGAACGTGCTCCTGTTGCAATTATAATGTGGTCGGCACTATATTCTGTTCCATCAACATCAATCTTTTTACCAGGTTTAAGTTTCCCATAACCTTTAATAACGTCGATTTTGTTTTTTTTCATTAAAAACTCAATACCCTTGCTCATGCCTTCTGCAACACCACGACTACGTTTTACAACAGCATTAAAGTCTTTATCGTATTCTTTAACAGATAACCCATAATCTCCCGCGTGTTTTAAATATTCAAAAACCTGTGCAGATTTCAACAATGCTTTTGTAGGTATACAACCCCAATTTAAACATACACCACCAAGATTTTCTTTTTCAACAATTGCAGTTTTAAAGCCTAATTGCGATGCTCTAATAGCTGTAACATAACCACCAGGACCACTTCCAAGAACAATAATATCGTATTTACTCATGAGATTTTTATAATCAGTTAATATTAGGGTGCCAATTTACGAAACGTATTTCGAATAAAGAATTTAGAAACCTATAAATTTGAATCTTTTGTTACCTTTGTTTTTAAGAATTAGAATATGAACATACCTTTAACCAGTTATCCTCGGGTTGTAATAATTGGAGGCGGGTTTGCTGGCATAGCGTTAGCCAAAAAATTATCGAAGCAAGAAGTGCAGGTTGTGTTATTAGATAAACACAACTATCATACGTTTCAACCTTTATTATACCAAGTTTCTACCGGCGGATTAGAGCCAGATTCTATAGCATATCCTATTCGAAAAATTCTTAAAGATTTTCCAAATTTTCATTTTAGACTTGCTAATGTTGAAGAAATAAGTACGAAGGATAGAAGAGTGATGACCGATATTGGTCCGTTAAAATTCGATTATTTGGTAGTAGCTTCGGGTGCTGAAACCAATTATTTTGGTAATTCTGAAATCGAAAAGTATAGTATGGCAATGAAAACCATACCTGAATCTTTAAATTTAAGAAGCTTAATTCTAGAAAACTTTGAAGAAGCTTTATTAACATCCGATTTAAACGAGCGCAATGCGCTTATGAATTTTGTGATTGTTGGCGGTGGCCCAACAGGAGTAGAGCTTGCAGGTGCATTGGCTGAAATTAAAAAAGGAATTTTACCAAAGGATTATCCAGATCTAGACACGCGATTGGCGCAGATACATATTATTCAGTCCAGCGATTGTATTTTAAAAGGCATGAGTGACAAAGCTTCACAAAGGGCTGAAGATTTTTTAGAGAAACTGGGAGTTAATATTTGGAAGAACGTACGCGTTACCAATTATGATGGCCGAAAAGTAACAACCAATACCGATTTAACTTTCGAGACCGCCACTTTAGTTTGGGCAGCAGGCGTAAAAGGAGCGACTATTAAAGGTTTAAACGCAGAAGATTATATTACAAAAGGCAATAGGCTTTTGGTAAATGAATTCAATCAAGTAAAAGGATTCGAAACTATTTTCGCCATTGGCGATATTGCTTGTATGGCTACAGAAGAATTCCCAAATGGATTACCAATGATGGCGCAACCGGCCATTCAACAAGGACAACAATTAGGTGATAATATGATTCGCTTAATAGAAAAACAACCCATGAAACCTTTTATATATAAAGATAAAGGCGCCATGGCAACCATTGGGCGTAATAAAGCCGTGGTAGATTTACCAAAGTTTAAATTTCAAGGGGTATTTGCATGGTACGTGTGGATGTTTGTGCACCTGTTTTTCTTAATTGGATTTAGAAATCGTATGGTGGTTTTTGTAAATTGGGTGTATAATTATATTCGTTTTGATAGAGAAGCACGATTAATAATTCGTCCGTTTAAA
The DNA here is from genome assembly GCF_042676825.1 of Mariniflexile aquimaris. Lineage (NCBI taxonomy): Bacteria > Pseudomonadati > Bacteroidota > Flavobacteriia > Flavobacteriales > Flavobacteriaceae > Mariniflexile > Mariniflexile aquimaris. The sequence goes on along the minus strand of NZ_JBHTIB010000012.1, from coordinate 950,373 downwards.
AGGAAGCTAAAAGGGTAGTTTAAAATTTTGGGCGTTACCACAAGGGTCGGGCTTTCCGCTATATCTTTTGGTTTTTTTAAGAAAACCAAAAGGATGCCGCTTCAATCCCTAACGCAAACCTATCAGCCAAAAACATCGCCATACCAAATGTAGTTATTGCCACAAATCATCCCTAAAATGGCTTTTGCTTTTTACTTGGCTAAATTTTTCTTCATTATATTTTATAGAATTCCCTTTAGGAATAGACAAAGATTGCCAGTTTTTACCTTTAATAAGTTTTCCTATAAAAACGATTTGGCCAACGTGGTAAGGGTAATGCGCTAATTGCCGATTAATAGCTTCGGTTACGGTATGTGCTTCATTTCTAATATAAATGATTCGTTCCAAATCAGAATCATTTAACAGATTTAAAGTATCGAATAAGCATTTCCAGCCATTATTCCAATTATGTATTAATTCTTCCTTTGAATTGTATGAATCTTCGAATTCAGAATCGCGATGTCTCCAAGATTTCTCACCATCTTCGGTTAAAAAGTTAGTCCATCTACTTAACATATTACCCGCAATATGTTTTACAATTATAGAAATGGAATTAGAATCTGTTGCCATTTCTTTCTTAAGTTCATCGAAAGTTAACTGTTCCAAAGTTTTATCGCCTAAACTTTTATAGTATGTAAACTGCTTTATAGCACTATCAATATAGCTTTCCATAAAGTAAAGATGTTATTTTATTTCTCAGGAATAAACTTTAGTGCGGCGCCATTTATACAATGTCTAATACCAGTGGTGTTTTTTGGGCCATCATTAAATTTGTGCCCTAAATGTCCGCCACAAGTTGCGCAATGTTCTTCAATTCCATAAAATAAATCCGAGCCACTTGAAAATGCGACATTACCTTTTATTTCTCTATCGAAACTTGGCCAACCTGTTCCAGAATCGAATTTGTGCTCACTTTTAAATAATGGGGTATCACAACCTGCACAAACATAAATACCTTTTTTGTAATTTTTGTTTAACGGACTTGAAAATGCGCGTTCGGTTCCTTCTTTCCTCAAAACATAATAGGCCATGTCAGATAACTGTGCTTTCCATTCTGCATCCGTTTTTGTTATTTTGAAGCTTTTGTTTTTATCTTTTTGCGAATTTCCATTACAATTAAATAAAAGTAAGGCCGTAATAAAAATTAAGTATCTTTTCATGGTTACTATTTTCAGATTGAACACAATCATTTTGTCGTATAATATGTAAAAACATAACACACTTTCCTGTTTAAAAATTTTAATTATAAAAGTGACTAATTAAAAAAAAACGTGTCCAAAAAGAAAGGTACAATTTTTGTACTTTTGTTTATTAATAATGTAACTATGATGAAACTGAAAAATATACTTCTAATTATTGGTGTTGTTGCCATCATTTCAGCCTGTGCAGTAAATCCATTTACAGGAAAGAAAACAATGGCATTGGTTCCCAACTCGCAATTGTTTCCAACAGCTTTCGCGCAATACGACCAGTTTTTAACCGAAAACAAAGTAGTTAAAGGCACTAAAGAGGCCGAAATGGTAACGCGTGTGGGTCAAAAAATTGCAGTTGCTGCAGAGCGCTGGTTAACGGCTAACGGGCATGTTGGTTATTTAAATGATTACAAGTGGGAATATAATTTAGTAGACGATAAAACAGTAAATGCTTGGTGTATGCCTGGAGGAAAAATTGTGGTTTACACAGGAATTTTACCAATAGCGAAAGATGAAACTGGCTTAGCAGCTATAATGGGCCATGAAGTAGCACATGCCTTAGCGAATCATGGTCAGCAACGTATGAGTGCAGCTTACGTTCAGCAAGGCGTTGCTATTGCGGGAAATATTGCGATTAAAGACGAGCAATCTAGAAATGCTTTTAATCAATATTATGGTATTGGGTCGCAAGTAGGCGTGATGTTACCATTTAGTAGAAGTCATGAAACCGAAGCTGATAAAATAGGATTGTATTTAATGGCGATTGCTGGTTATAACCCTGCTGAAGGAGCAGAACTTTGGAAACGTATGAGTGCCTTAAGTAATGGGCAATCAACACCAGAGTTATTAAGCACGCATCCATCAAACGCATCGCGTATCGCTAATCTTGAAGCCTTAGCACCAAAAGCTAGAGAAGAGGCAAAGAAATTTGGGGTCACCACATTTAAATAATAGTTTTTTACATAAATAAAAATATTTAAGTACTTTCGAGGCTGCTCATAAAAGAGCAGCTTTTTTATTATGGCAGTATTAGAAAAAGGAAGCAAAAAACTTTTGAACGCGTGGGCGTTTTACGATTGGGCAAATTCGGTTTATACATTAACCATCGCATCGTCCATTTTTCCAATATTTTATTCGGCGTTATTTTTAAGTGAAATAAAAAAAGTTCAGGCTTTCGGATTTGAGTTTAAAAGCACCGCCTTAATAACATTTGTTACTGCGTTTACTTTTTTAGTGGTGGCTTTTTTGTCGCCCATCCTTTCAGGAATTGCCGATTATGTAGGGAACAAAAAGAATTTTTTGAAATTCTTTTGTTATGTTGGGAGCGCAGGTTGTATTGGGTTGTATTGGTTTGATATTACTCCCGATCGCATACATTTAAGTTTAATATTCTATTTTATGGGATTAATAGGGTATTGGGGAAGTTTGGTGTTCTATAATTCTTATTTGCCAGACATAGCGTTTCCAGAACAGCAAGATAGTATAAGTGCCAAAGGGTTTTCTTTAGGATATATTGGCAGTGTAATATTGTTAATAATAAATTTAGCGATGGTTATGAGTCAGGATGATGGCGCATCAAAAATTTTGATGATGCGGTATGCCTTTGTAACAGTAGGTTTGTGGTGGGCATTATTTAGTCAATATTCATTTTATTTTTTACCAAAAGGAACTTCTTCAGGTCATAAAGTTACAACAACAGTTGTTTTTAATGGTTTAAAAGAATTAAAGTTGGTATGGAACCAACTCAAGCAAAATTTAAGGTTAAAACGCTATTTATATGCTTTTTTTGTGTTTAGTATGGCGGTACAAACCATCATGCTTGTGGCGGTTTATTTTGGAGAAGAAGAAATAGCCTGGGGAGGTAACGATGAGAAAACTACGGGACTCATTGTTAGCATTTTAATTATACAATTAGTAGCTGTGGTTGGTGCATACTTAACTTCCAGAGCTTCAGCTAGATTTGGAAACATAAAAACACTCATTTTTGTAAATGCCATTTGGATGTCTTTGTGTTTTTATGCGTATTTTATGAAAACACCTGCGGAATTTTACTTAGCAGCTTCTATAGTGGGTATGGTTATGGGTGGTATACAAGCTTTAGCAAGATCGACGTATTCAAAATTTTTGCCTGAAACTGATGATACAACATCCTACTTTAGCTTTTATGATGTGGCCGAAAAAATAGGCATCGTAATCGGAATGGTTATTTTCGCTTCCATAGATCAGATAACAGGTAGCATGCGTAATGGTATTCTGTTTTTATTTCTGTTTTTTTTAGCAGGAATTATTTTATTATTTAGGGTGCCGAAACAAGCAAATTAAAGAAATAGGCATAAAAAAAACCACACGCAACGGCGTGTGGTTTTTTGTTTATGCATTAAATATTTACTAAGATTGAGCTGGCTTTTCTGCTTTTTCAATACTTATTTTAAGCTCTTGAGTCGTTTCATCTAAATCAATAATTATGCTATCACCTTCTTCAACATGAGAGGTTATAATCTCTTCTGCTAAGGCATCTTCAATGTATTTTTGAATCGCACGTTTTAGAGGTCTAGCACCATATTGTTTATCGAAACCTTTTTCTGCAATATAATCTTTAGCCTTATCACTTAGTTTTAGAGTATAGCCTAAATCTTTAATTCTAACTAAAAGTTTATTAAGTTCAATATCAATAATTTTGTTGATGTGTTCTTTTTCTAAAGCGTTAAACATAACCACATCATCAATTCTATTTAAAAATTCTGGTGCGAACGATTTTTTCAAGGCGTTTTCAATTACCCCACGCGCATTGGCATCTTCTTGTGCTTTTTGAGATGATGTTCCAAAACCAATTCCGGTTCCAAAATCTTTAAGTTTACGCGCTCCAATGTTAGATGTCATGATGATGATAGTATTTCTAAAATCAATTTTTCTGCCTAAACTATCGGTTAAATAGCCATCATCAAGTACTTGCAATAGCATGTTAAATACGTCTGGATGCGCTTTTTCAATTTCATCTAAAAGAATAACTGCATAAGGTTTACGTCTTACTTTTTCGGTTAATTGTCCGCCTTCTTCATAGCCAACGTATCCTGGAGGTGCACCTACTAATCTAGAGATTGCAAATTTCTCCATGTATTCACTCATGTCTATACGAACAAGTGCGTCTTCGCTGTCGAATAGTTCACGAGATAATACTTTGGCTAATTGGGTTTTTCCAACACCTGTCTGACCTAAAAATATAAACGAACCAATAGGTTTGTTAGGGTCTTTTAAACCAGCTCGGTTTCGTTGAATAGCTTTAGCAACTTTAGCAACCGCTTCGTCCTGACCAATAACTTTTCCTTTGATAAGTTTTGGTAATTCGGCCAATTTATTAATCTCTGTTTGGGCAATTCTGTTTACAGGTATGCCAGTCATCATAGACACCACATCGGCCACATTATCTTCTGTAACTTCTTCGCGATGTTGTTTGGTGTCTTCTTCCCATTTTTCTTGAGCTATAGCTAATTCTTTTTCCAGACGTTTTTCGTCGTCTCTAAGTTTAGCAGCTTCTTCATATTTTTGCTTTTTAACAACCGAATTTTTTGTTTCTTTTACAATTTCAAGTTGTTTTTCAAGTTCAATTATCTGCTTAGGAACTTCAATATTGGTAATGTGTACTCGCGATCCGGCTTCATCTAAAGCATCAATCGCTTTATCTGGTAAGAAACGCTCTGTCATATACCGATTTGTTAATTTAACACAAGCTTCAATCGCTTCTGGTGTATAATTAACATTATGATGTTCTTCGTATTTAGATTTAATATTATTTAAAATTTCAATCGTTTCTTCAACCGAAGTTGGTTCGATGATTACTTTTTGAAAACGACGTTCTAAGGCACCATCTTTTTCAATATATTGTCTGTATTCATCTAAGGTTGTAGCACCTATACATTGAATTTCGCCACGTGCTAAGGCTGGTTTAAACATGTTTGAAGCATCTAAACTTCCGGTAGCACCACCAGCGCCTACAATGGTATGAATTTCGTCGATAAACAAAATAACATCGTCATTTTTTTCAAGCTCATTCATAACCGCTTTCATACGCTCTTCAAACTGGCCACGGTATTTTGTACCCGCAACAAGACTTGCTAGATCTAAGGTCACTACACGCTTGTTAAAAAGTATTCTAGATACTTTGCGCTTTACAATTCTAAGCGCTAATCCTTCCGCTATAGCAGATTTACCCACTCCAGGTTCGCCAATTAAAAGCGGATTGTTTTTCTTTCTTCGACTTAAAATTTGCGAAACGCGTTCAATTTCTTTTTCGCGTCCCACAACTGGATCTAATTTGCCTTCTTCGGCCAAAACTGTTAGATCACGACCAAAATTATCTAAAACAGGTGTTTTAGATTTTTTATTTGTTTTTCCTGTTGGACTATTAAAAATATTATCTTTTGAACCGCCATCTTCAGCATGCGAATCGTCGTCTTGAAAAGATTCGGCTTTTGGTTCTATGTAATCACTATCGTTTGTAATCATAAGTTTGAATTGTTCTTTAACATTGTCGTAATCAACTTTAAGCTTATTTAAAAGCTTGGTAGTGGGGTCGTTTTCATTTCTTAAAATACATAGCAATAGATGCGCTGTATTAATAGAAGCACTTTGAAAAAGTTTAGCTTCTAGAAAAGTTGTTTTTAAAGCACGTTCTGCTTGTCTTGTAAGATGTAAATTCTTTTTCTGATTTGTTGCAGCCGAGATATTCGGGTTTGCCGGACTTAATATTTCAACCTTGCGTCTTAGATGGTTTAAATCTACATCTAACGCGTTTAAAATATTGATGGCTTTACCATCGCCGTCACGCAATAGACCAAGCATTAAGTGCTCGGTGCCTATAAAATCGTGCCCTAATCGTAGCGCTTCTTCTTTGCTATAAGCTATTACATCCTTTACTCTAGGTGAAAAATTATCGTCCATATCAGTTTCCTTTCTGCATTAAAAATACTAAAACATTTTACTAACGGCAAAAACTATACCTTAAAATGTGTGAAAGTTGCTAATTGACGAAAAAAAGTTTATAAAATCAAAATTTTTTAAGGCATATTTATTAACGAAAAAAGCGTCTATAATTGTTAATAAAAAACACGAAAAAATAGCTTCAATAGGCTTATGTTGACTATTGAAATACGTATATTAGCATGTTTTGAAAAACTCATAAAACTTAATTAAATTATTTATGGCAGAAGGAGAAAAATTGATCCCTATTAATATTGAAGATGAGATGAAAACGGCTTACATTGATTACTCAATGTCGGTCATTGTGTCACGTGCTTTACCAGATGTAAGAGACGGATTAAAACCAGTTCACAGACGTGTACTTTTTGGTATGCATGAATTGGGAGTTAGAGCGACAGGTGCACACAAAAAATCAGCGAGAATAGTTGGAGAAGTTTTAGGAAAGTACCACCCGCATGGAGATACTTCGGTGTATGATGCTATGGTGCGCATGGCGCAAGAGTGGAGTTTGCGATATATGTTAGTCGATGGCCAGGGAAATTTTGGCTCAATTGATGGCGATAGTCCAGCGGCAATGCGTTATACAGAAGCACGTATGCGCAAAATATCTGAAGACATGTTGGCAGATATTGATAAAGAAACAGTAGATCATAAACTTAATTTCGACGATACTTTACAAGAACCAACGGTATTACCAACACGAATTCCAGGGCTTTTAGTAAATGGAGCTTCGGGTATTGCAGTTGGTATGGCTACAAATATGCCGCCTCATAACTTAACCGAGGTGGTTAATGGTACCATTGCTTACATCGAAAACAACGATATTGAAATAGATGAGCTTATAAAGCACGTTAAAGCTCCAGATTTTCCAACAGGAGGAACTATTTATGGTTACGATGGCGTAAAAGAAGCGTTTCATACCGGTAGAGGACGAATTGTTGTTCGTGGAAAAGCAAATATTGAAGAAGTTCAAGGGAGAGAGTGTATTATTGTAACCGAAATACCTTATCAGACCAATAAGGCGGACATGATTAAGAAGACTGCCGATTTGGTTAACGAGAAAAAACTAGAAGGCATTGCTACAATACGTGACGAATCTGATAGAAACGGGATGCGTATCGTATATGTTTTAAAACGCGATGCTATTCCAAATATCGTTCTTAATAAATTATACAAATACACAGCGTTACAGTCGTCTTTTAGTGTAAACAATATTGCATTGGTAAACGGGCGTCCGCAGTTGTTAAACTTAAAAGAGTTAATACACTATTTTGTTGAGCACAGACACGAAGTTGTTGTTAGACGTACAACATACGAATTACGCAAAGCGGAAGAACGTGCACATATATTAGAAGGATTAATCATTGCTTCAGATAATATAGATGAAGTAATTGCCATAATCAGAGCATCTTCAAATGCAGACGAAGCAAGAGAAAATTTAATAAAACGTTTCGAATTATCTGAAATACAAGCGAAAGCCATTGTTGAGATGCGTTTGCGTCAACTTACTGGTTTAGAGCAGGATAAACTGCGTTCAGAGTATGAAGATATAATGAAACTTATCATCGACTTAAAAGATATCTTAGATAAAAAAGAGCGTCGAATGGAAATTATTAAGAACGAATTAGTTGAAGTAAGAGAAAAATACGGAGATGAACGTCGTTCAGTTATTGAGTATGCCGGAGGTGATTTAAGTATTGAAGATATGATTGCCGATGAAAAAGTGGTTATCACTATTTCGCACGCTGGTTATATTAAACGCACTTCATTATCAGAATATAAAACACAAAACAGAGGCGGTGTTGGTCAAAAAGCATCAACAACCAGAAACGAAGATTTCTTAGAGCATTTATTTGTTGGTACGAATCATCAATATATGTTGTTCTTCACTCAAAAAGGAAAATGTTTCTGGATGCGTGTTTACGAAATACCAGAAGGAAGCAAAACATCGAAAGGTAGAGCAATTCAAAATTTAATAAATATTGAGCAAGATGATGCGGTTAAAGCATTTATCTGTACGCAAGACCTTAAGGACGAAGACTATATAAACAGTCATTATGTAATTATGGCTACGAAGCAAGGTCAGGTTAAAAAGACATCATTAGAGCAATATTCGCGTCCACGAACAAACGGTATTAATGCCATCACTATTAAAGAAGACGATATTTTATTAGAAGCAAGGTTAACAACTGGTAATAGCCAAGTGATGTTAGCGCTTAAATCTGGTAAGGCCATTCGTTTTGAAGAAGCAAAAACGCGCCCAATGGGTAGAAGTGCATCTGGTGTTCGAGGTATCACACTTGCCGATAAAAACGATGAAGTTATTGGTATGGTAACTATTGAAAACCCACAAGAAGAGTCGGTATTAGTGGTTTCAGAAAATGGATACGGAAAACGTACTTACATTGATGATCCAGAAGATGGTGAGCCAGTATATAGAATTACCAATCGCGGTGGAAAAGGGGTGAAAACCATTTCAATTACAGAAAAAACTGGTAAATTAGTGGCCATTAAAAGTGTAACAGATAATGATGATTTAATGATTATCAATAAATCTGGTATTGCCATAAGACTTGAAGTGAAAGATTTAAGAGTAATGGGTAGAGCTACACAAGGTGTTAAACTTATAAACCTTAAAAACAACGATTCCATTGCGGCGGTTGCCAAAGTAATGCGCGATGAGGATGATGAAGTAGAAACATCCGAAGGTATTGAAAATAGTGAAGATACCAACGATGGCACAACTCTTGATACAAACATAGACGAAAATAACACGGAAAATTAAATTAAATATTACTAAAAATGAAAAAACAGATTATCATAGCTTTAACATTTTCAATATGTGCATTTTCATTTGCACAGAAAAAAGAATTGAAAACGGCTGAAAAGGCTATAAAAGGAAATAATTTCGCTGAAGCTAAGGCAGCATTAAAACAAGCAGAAGCTTTAATGTCATCGATGGATGATAAACTAAAAGCTCAATATTATTATTTAAATGCAGAGACATTATATGCTAACGGCGCTGGAAGCATAAAAGATATTGATGCTGCATTAGAAAGTTTAAATAAAGTACAAGGTTCTCTTGATTCTGAGGTTACTACCTTAAAACAAACCATGGTTAATGGTATCTTAACTAAAGGAAATAGTTATTACGAGAAAAAAGATTTTTCTACATCATCAAAATACTTTGAAAAAGCATATCGCTTAAGTCCACGAGATACTACATTCTTATATTACGCGGCTGCTACCGCAGTGAATGTTCAGGAGTATGATAGAGCTTTAGGCTTATACGAAGAATTAAAAGCATTAGGATATACAGGTATTGAAAAGCAGTACTATGCAACCGATGTAAGTAAAAATGAAGAAGAGATTTTTGCTAACAAGGATATTAGAGACATGTCTGTTAAAACAAAAACCCATACGAATCCAGGGCAAAGACTTTCAGAATCTAAAAAACCAGAAATCGCTAAAAATGTGGCGCTTATTTATGTAAGTCAAGGTAAAGATGACGAGGCACTAAAAGCCATGAAAGATGCAAGAGCAGAAAGTCCTACCGATATTAACTTAATACTTTCTGAAGCAAATATTTACTATAAATTAGGTAATATCGAGCAGTTTAAAACTTTGTTAGAGGAAGCTACTAAAATGGATCCTAACAATCCAGAGTTACAATATAATTTAGGAGTAATCTCTGCAGAGTCTGGTCATGCAAAAGAAGCTAGAGCTTATTACCAAAAATGTATTGAATTAAATCCAAATTATATCAATGCCTATATTAATTTAGCGGCTTTAATTTTATCTAAAGAAGAGCCATTAATTAAAGAAATGAATGGTTTAGGAAATTCTAAAAAAGACGATTTAAGATACGAAGAGTTAAAAACACAACGTCAAGAATTATATAAAGATGCCATTCCTTTTTTAACTAAAGCATTAGAAATAGATGCTAAAAATATTAGTGCAGCTAAAACATTAATGAATATTTACAATATTGTTGGTGAGACTGCTAAGTTTAAAGAAATGAAAGTAAAAGTGGATGCACTTGAAGCTGCAGAATAACAATTAATATTTTTCTAATAAAATGAAGAAGCCGCTTTTAGCGGCTTTTTTATTTTGGTGTTTTTTCTTTGACTTATGTTGAATATAATTTCGTGTTAACTAATTACATTTTCAGGCTTCGAGTAATGTTTAAGGAACGCTAAAAAACAGATTATATGACCTTTTTTATAACGCGTAATTTATGGGTGTGTATTTTTTTATCGACATTATATATTCCAGAATGGTCTAATCTATCTATTCTAACTTTTCCGTGTGCATGGATAATGTAATTATCTTTCATAATAATGCCAACATGCGTAATGATGCCTTCACTATTATCAAAAAACGCTAGGTCTCCGGGTTCACTTTCCTCAATAAAACTTAAAGCTTCTCCTTGGGAGGCTTGCTGTGAAGCATCGCGTAAAAGTTTATAGCCATTTAATTTATAAACCATTTGGGTAAAACCCGAACAATCTATTCCAAAGGGCGTTTTGCCTCCCCATAAATAGGGGGCATTTAAATATAAAAATGAGGTTTCAATAATGTTTTCTTTGGGTTTTTTACCCGTTACTATATGACCATCATGAGAATGATTTAATAACGATAAGCCGTTTAAAGACGAACCTAAAATAATGGGATGTAATTGGCTATTTGTGTCTTGGATAAACTCAACCAAGTCTATAGATAGTTTTAGGTTTCCTTTATGTATTTTTTGATAGTTTTCTTCGGTTATTTCTACATACTGTTTGTTATCAATCCAACCTTCATAACCATCAAAAGAAATTCTTATTCTGCTCCATTGTTTGCGCTGTTCTAAAATTTTAAAAATGTCGCCATAAAGCACTTGCGAAACTAATTCGCTTTTATCAGAAGCATCAAATCTTAAAGGAACAATGCTTAAATTACAAATTCCGTATTGCATATAATTATTGTCTATTGCTTATTGATAATTATATTTTGAAATACCATGAAACATACAATACACATTCGTAATAAAAACTTCGAGTAATAAACCATCTTAAAATAAATACTATTCAATTAAAAAATAATGTTAACGTTCTATTATAATTGCCGAAGCGCCGCCACCACCATTACAAATGGCTGCAGCACCAATTTTAGCGTTGTTTTGTTGTAATACATTTAATAAGGTAATTATGATTCTAACACCCGAACAACCCAGCGGATGCCCAAGCGACACGGCGCCACCATTTACGTTAACGTTCGTATCATGAAGTCCAAGAATTTTCATATTTGCCAAACCAACCACAGAAAACGCTTCGTTAAATTCAAAAAAATCAACATCTTCCAGTGTAATTCCGGCTTTATCTAAGGCTTTTGGTAATGCTTTTGCAGGTGCCGTTGTAAACCATTCTGGTTGGTGGGCAGCATCAGCAAAACTTTTAATCGTTGCGAGTGGTTTTAAACCTAGTTCTTGAGCTTTCTCTTTACTCATTAAAATCATCGCACCAGCGCCGTCGTTAATGGTAGAAGCGTTCGCAGCAGTTACGGTGCCATCTTTAGTAAAAGCAGGTCGTAATTGCGGGATTTTATCTAATTTTACGTTAGTAAATTCTTCATCTTTACTTACTATTACAGGTTCGCCTCGGCGTTGCGGAACTTCTACAGGAACTACTTCATTGTCAAATTTTCCAGCATCCCATGCAGCCGCAGACCGTTTGTACGACTGTATTGCGAAAGCATCTTGGTCTTCTCTGGTAAATTTATATTCGGTAGCGCAGGCATCAGCACAAACACCCATGGCATTTTGGTCGTAGGCATCCACTAAGCCATCTTTTTGCATACCATCAATAAGCGATGTTGGTCCGAATTTCGTACCCGTTCTGGCATATAAATAATGTGGAATCAAACTCATATTTTCCATACCACCTGCAACAATAATATGCGCATCGCCATTGGCAATACTTTGAGCCGCTTGCATAACAGCCTTCATGCCCGACGCACAAACTTTATTAACAGTAGTACATGGCACCGTATTGGGAATTCCCGCATAAATGGCAGCTTGTCTTGCTGGTGCTTGACCCGCACCTGCTTGAATAACCTGACCCATTAAAACTTCGTCAACCAAAGCTGGATTAAGGTTTATTTTGTTCAACGCACCTTTTATGGCGATAGCTCCAAGTTGAGGTGCTGGAATGGTTGATAATGCGCCCATAAAACTACCTATGGGCGTTCTTGCTGCAGAAACAATTACGACTTCTTTGTTCATTAGTTCTTACTTATGCTTAGTACATGCGAAAATAATCATTTTTTAGTAGAAATTTGAACGATTCCTGCATTATAAAGAATGCTAGAAGTATATAATTTTATTACATTTGGTTTCCTTAACTTTTTAAATGGAAGACTTTATAAATAAATTATACAGAAACCATTCCTTTATATATAAAGGTTTGTTGTTTATCTGTACAACTTTTTTAATAGTGTATTTATTTCCTAAAAGCGGAAAGTTTAAATATAATTTTGAAAAAGGAAAACCCTGGCAATCGGAAGTATTATTAGCGCCTTTTGATTTTGCAATAAAAAAGAATGATGCCGAATTAACACAAGAAAAGCAGGAAATTGCAAATAACTCGGTGTTGTATTTCGATTTAGACAACTCAGTTAAAACTCGGGTTACTCAATCTTTTGCAGCTCAATTTAAAAAAATGTTCTCCGATTCCTTACCGCGGGTAACTTACAATAGTTTATTTAAGGTCGGACAAGAAATTATATCAGAATTTTATATAGTTGGCGTATTAGGGGAGAGTTATAATTTTTCTGAAACCAGTAGTATCGTAATTCTTGAAGATCGGGTTAAAAAACAAGAAGGCTTTTTTTCTGAAATAATAAAACAAGATGCCATAACGCCCATAATCGAGAAATCACTCTTAAAACACAATTTAATTAAATATAAAAAGAATTTCATTTCATTATTTTTTGACCTGATTGAACCGAACCTTGTATTTAATAAGTCGTTTACAGAAAAGGCATTACAGGAAGATTTAAATAAAATTGCATTAGTAAGAGGTAGTGTTGAAAAAGGAACATTAATTATTTCGAAAGGAGAAGTCGTTGATGCCGAAAGGTTTCAAATATTAAAATCGTTACAATCGGAGTTTGAATCTCAGGAGTGGGGAAAATCAAATTATAACTGGATTATATTTGCTTATACCTTATTAGTAGCGCTGGCACTACTTATGTTGTATTTGTTTTTAAGAAAGTATCGAAGAGAAGTATTTGAAAATAATACTAAAGTCACCTTTATTTTCTTTAATATCTTCTTAATGATATTTATAACCACACTGGTTGTAAATTACGATTCCAAGTTTATCTACGTGGTTCCTATTTGTATTTTACCCTTAATATTTAAGGCCTTTTTTGATGCACGTTTAGGGATGTTTGCACATGTAATAACTGTATTATTATTAGGGTTTATTGTGCCTAATAGTTATGAATATATGTTTCTTCAAATACTTGCGGGTATCGTAACCATTTTAACTGTATCAGAACTATATAAGCGTGCTAATTTGTTTATTTCGGTAGGTCAAATAACCTCTGTATATATCGTGGCTTATTTTGCATTTTATGTAATTCATGAAGGAAGTGTAGAGAATATTCAATGGGAAATGTTTATCTGGTTTATATTAAGTGGACTTGCGACACTTTTTGTTCAGCCTTTAATTTATGCATACGAAAAGATTTTTGGTTTGGTTTCCGATGTATCGTTATTAGAGCTTTCAGATACCAATTCAACACTTTTAAAAGAACTTTCTAATAAAGCTCCAGGAACGTTTCATCACTCCTTAAATGTAGCGAATCTTGCTGAAGCCTCCGCAAATGAGATTGGCGCCAATGCGATGCTGGTTAGGGTTGGAGCGTTGTATCACGACATTGGTAAAATGAAAAATCCAACGTATTTTACCGAAAATCAATCCACCGGCATAAACCCGCACGATGAATTATCATCTAAAGAAAGTGCACGAATAATAATTTCGCATGTAATTGACGGCATTGAAATTGCTAAAAAATATAATTTACCAGACCGCGTTATCGACTTTATTAGAACGCATCATGGCACAAGTACCGTGTATTATTTTTATATGAAGGAGAAAAAAGATATTGAAGCGGTAAATAAAGCAGATTTTTGTTATCCGGGACCGAAACCATTTAGTAAAGAAACAGCCATTTTAATGATGTGTGATAGCGTTGAAGCTGCTTCAAAAAGTTTGAAGGAACCAACATCTACAAAAATTGATGCTTTTGTTGAAAGTATTGTAGATAAGCAGATTGAGGAAGGTCAGTTTTTAAACGCGAATATTACTTTTAAAGAGATACAATCTATAAAAAAGGTGTTAAAACACAAGCTTGCAAACATTTACCATTTACGAATAGAATACCCTGAATAATTTTTATAAAAAAGTAAATAAAATAGTTGCGTTCTTATTATGTATAGATTACATTTGCAACCGCAATTTTATTGCACAAGTTCATTTAATGTACTAGGAGAGGTGCCAGAGTGGTAATGGAGCAGATTGCTAATCTGTCGACGGGTAACTGTCGCCGGGGTTCGAGTCCCCGTCTCTCCGCAATTTAAAGATAACCAAATCGGGGTGTAGCGTAGCCCGGTTATCGCGCCTGCTTTGGGAGCAGGAGGTCGCAGGTTCGAATCCTGCCACCCCGACTTTTTAGTATATCAATCACAATAAAAAACCTGTTAATCATATGATTAACAGGTTTTTTGATTTTTATTGAATCCGAAATTAATTGTAAAATGCTGTGAAAAAAGGACAACAAATCGGATAGCAAAATTATTTTTTTAAATATGGTTGTCTATTTATAAATTCTGCAACACGTGTTTGTCTAATGAAAAACAAATAAAGTCACCTTCAAACACTACTACTTCATTTTGATTTTTAACGGTAACCGAAACGGCAGATTTAACAGGGTTAACTTTTTCTGAAATTACAGCTTCAGCGGTTAATAAATCTCCAACTACAGTAGGTTTTATAAATTTCACTTCAGCCTTACCCAACACAACATTAGGGTGATTGGTTGCCACCATTGCCGCATAATCAGCTAAACCAAAAGTGAAGCCTCCGTGCGCTAATCCTACGGAATCAACAGCCATATTTTCTGATATTTTTAATTGTACGGTAGCCTTATTTTCTTCAATGGAGATAACAGTTCCAACAAGTTCGTTTGATGTTTTTAGATGTGTATTTTGTTGCATTTTATAAATAATTTTATTTTTTAAATCATGTTTTTGTGAAAAAGCATGGATTTATTGTGTGTATTCTGGTTTATTTCGAAACTTTCTAGCGATTCCCTGTTGATGTGTTTTTAGGAATTAACTTTTGGTAAATAGATAATTAACATAACAGATAATTAACATAACAAATGGATCACATAAAGAATCTTAAAGTCTTCAAATAATTTAGAGGATGAAGATACAATTATTGCTATTATTTAGCTAAAAGAAGAAAGACAATTTAGCACTACTTATGAAATTTTTTGATGAGAAAAACTTCAAACGAATGAGTTAAAATAGGAGTTGAAATCAAATTTAAAACAAGTAGAAAACATTAATTAGGTTTGATGAATTTTAGGGAATATTCGGTGGATACAAATCGTTCAATTCGTCGAGTTGTTTTAATAATTCAAATGTTTTTTTAGCTTCCTCTTCATCAACAATACTAATAGCGGCCCCAACATGTACCATCACATAATCGCCAACTTTGGCTTCTGGAACAAGGGTTAAGCTTACTTCTTTAACAACACCGTCAAAAGAGACTTTTCCTGTTCTAAAAATTTCGTCAAGTTGAGCCGTAATTTCGATTAATTTTCCTGGTATGGATAGACACATAACTTTTTAAATTATCTAATTATTTTTTTGAGCTTTTAACCAGTCGTACCACTTGGTCATGCCTTCGCCAGTTGTTGCAGAAACTTCAAAGAATTGTAAATCTGGATTCACCTTTAAGGCATATTCTTTTAATTTGTTGATGTTGATGTTTACATAGGGCAACAAATCTATTTTGTTTATAATGCAAATATCAGAAGAGTGGAACATATCTGGATATTTAATAGGCTTGTCTTCACCTTCAGTCGTACTTATAATAACCACGCGCTTCGATTCTCCTAAATTAAACATGGCAGGACACACCAAATTCCCCACATTTTCAATCATTAAAATGGAGTTGTCTTTTACATTCAATTTTTTAACAGCATCATAAACCATGTCACTTTCTAAATGGCAGCCTTTCCCGGTATTTATTTGAATTACGGGAATATCTAAAGCATCAATTCTATTTGCATCATTAAGAGTCTGCTGATCGCCTTCTATAACATAAAAAGGAATATCATTTTTTAAATCTGATAAAGTTCTTTCTAATATGGCCGTTTTACCAGAACCAGGTGAACTTACTAAATTCAATACAAATATATTTTTAGCTTCAAAATAGCCTTTATTTCTGGCGGCCATCACATCGTTATGATGCAGAATATCTTGTTCTAGTTCTATAACAGTTTTAGGATGGTGATGATGGCTATGCGTATGGTCATGGTCATGATCATGGTGATGGTGACTGTGGCTATGAGAATCGCCATCATGGTGATGGTGATCGTGTGTATGACTATGACCATCATGATGATGATGATCGTGAGCTTTTATTTCTTTAGGATTTTGAATGGTTACCCCATTTTTTTCTGATCCACAACCGCAAGTTCCACACATAATTTTAGTCGTTTTTATTTACTTAAAGATAATCAATTATAACTGTATCATTAAAATATTTTTTCGCTTTGTCTAGATTTTTGGCTCCTTTTTTACTTAAGCCGATTTTCAATTCCCATTCATAACCCTGAATTCCAAAAACAAAGGCAACTGGTTTGTAATCATATAGTTTAGATGCCAAATGCAATACGGTTTCTGGTGCTAATGCGTGTGTACTAAAACTATATTTTTCTGATGGATGACAAGGTTTTAAATAAAATCCATCTTTCGTTTCTTCTTTTGTCGCATCAATAAAAATGACTTGAATGTAATTAGAAATTAACTCAGCATCTTCAATTTGTAACTGATAACGGTATTCCAAGTCCATCGTAGTGTTCTGTTCTTTTAAAAAGTCTAAAAAAAACCAGCCTAAACCATCATCTTGTCTGCCATTGTTGCCTATTCCAAAAACAAGGGTTGCCTTTTTATCGTTTTTTCTCATCTATTAATTTACCATCATTATCAAACAACGAAATTTCAAGTGGCATTTGCCCAAGCGCATGGGTAGCACAACTTAAACAGGGGTCGTAAGCTCTAATAGCAACTTCAACCTGGTTTAGCATGCCTTCGGTAATTTCTGGCTTGCCACTTATCACATTGTTAGCAACCCAACGCACCGCTTGATTCATGGGTTCGTTATTATGGGTTGTAGATACAATCAAGTTACAACGGGTAATTCGATCTTTATCATCAACTTCATAATGATGAATCAATGTACCTCTTGGCGCTTCAATAATACCAATACCTTCGCCACGTCTTTCGCCTTTTCTAATCAGGTCGTTACTTAAAATATCTTCATCATTAAGCAAGTTTTTCATCATTTCAGCACAGTATAACATTTCAATTAATCTTGCCCAATGCGAATACATAGTTTTATTATTAACTTTGTTATTGGTAGCTAATTTAAACATGATGCGCTCTTCTTCTGCCAATGGCGTTTCTATGCCATTACAAACATTAATTCTTGCTAAGGGACCAACACGATTCCAACCTTTTTCTTTGCCTATTTCTTTTAAATAAGGGAATTTTAAATAGGACCATTTTTCTACACCTTCATTAAAATATTGGAGGTAATCATCGTTTGGAATGTCATTTAAAATAACTTTTCCATTGGAATCTAACGCTCTTAAATTACCATCGTATAATTCTAAAAAGCCATTTTCTTTATTGACTAATCCCAGATGTCCGGAAGGATAATCGGCAAATTCATCTAGCCATTGTCTGTTGGCGTCATGATATCCTTTTAGGAATTGAATGATTTCGCTAGACCAGTTTATCATGGCATCAACCGATGGAATCTCTTTACTATTTAAGAAATAATCTCGGTCTTTTACAGTAATTTTTTTATGAACACCACCAGGAACAGCCGAAATACCATGAATACGTTTTCCGGCGATGGCTCTGATTATTTCCTGGCCAAATTTCCGCATTAAAATGCCTTTTTTAGCCAAATCCATATGCTCGATGGCTACTTCGGCGACGTTACGTTTTGCCGGATCTGCATTAACACCAAACAACAAGTCTGGAGATGCTAAGTAGAAAAAATGTAAAGCATGTGATTGAAAAACTTGACCAAAGTGCAATAGTTTTCTAATTTTTTGAGCAGGTACAGATAAATCTTCAGGATTGAGTCCAACAATTTGATCGATGGCTTTAGCAGCTGCCAAATGATGACTTACGGGACATATACCGCACAAACGTTGCACCAATACAGGAGCTTCCCAGTATGGGTGTCCTTGTATAAACCGTTCAAAACCACGAAACTCTACAATATGAAAGAAGGAATCTTTTACTTTGTTATGTTCATCTAAATGAATAGTGACCTTTCCGTGCCCTTCAACTCTGGTTACTGGATCTATAACTATCTTTTTCATTGTTAATCGTATTTAAATTCTTCGTGGGTAATAGAGTATTCTTCATTTAAGAGAATATTTTTTACAACTTTCCAGATATGGTTGGCATTAGGTGGGCAACCAGGAATGTAATAGTCAATTTTTACAATTTCATTACATGGATATACATTGTTTAGTATTTTAGGAATATCCTCATGGTTTGGAATAACGTTGGCTCCAATTTCGCTTGTTAATCCATGAATATACGCCTCTTCTAAGCATTCTTTAAGCGGAACAAAATTACGCATGGCAGGAATACCACCCATAATAGCACATTCGCCAAAGCCAATTAAAATGTCGCATTTTTTTCTGAATTCTTTTAGCACTTCTACATTCTCAGAATTGGCACAGCCACCTTCAATAAGTCCGATATCACAGCGTTTACTAAATTTTTTAATATCTGTTAAAGGTGATTTATTGAACTCAATAATTTCCAAAATATCGATGATATCTGTATCAATATCCAATAAAGACATATGGCATCCAAAGCAACCTGCTAGCGATGTCGTTGCAACTATAAATTTATTGTCGTTTGTTCTTTTTTTAAGGCTATCTCTTTTGGGGGCTTCTTTATCTTTACCAACAATGTCATATTTTCGATCTCCAAACGGTTGTTCGTAAACCATACCCTTAATCAGAATAGCGCCAACAGGACAAATGTTCATGGCGTGCATCGCTTCGGCATCGGTTAATTTAGCTTCTTGTTCATAATCAATTTGAACGCGTGTTTTAACACCGCGACTCACAAAAGAAAATACATCTTTGCCGTCCTTGGTTTTAATTTCTTCCACACAACGTTTACAAAGGATACATCTATTCGATTCCATAATCATACGGTCTGATGTAAAATCGACCGCCTTATGGCTGTAAACATGCGGAAAGCGTGTATTGGTAATGCCCATATCGTAGCCCAGGTTTTGCATATCGCAATGACCACTTTTTTCGCAGGACGGACAAAAATGATTTCCCTCGGCAAACAGCATTTCTATAATAGCTTTTCTTGTATTTAAAAGTTCGGGCGTGTTTATTTCCACGTCCATGCCTTCATACACTTTTGTTGTGCAACTTGTGGTAGTTTTGCCATTTACAATAACCGTACAAATGCGGCAGGTTCCTAATGGTGGATTCACTTCATGAAAATGACATAAAGTTGGAATGTATATACCATTCTCTTTAGCAGCATCTACCAAATTTTTTCCTTCGTGGGCTTGGTAGTTTTTTCCGTCTATTTTTATGTTTATTAGATTATCCATGACTACTTTCTATTTCTTCAATTACACTATTATAATTTTCAACAGCTTTTTCTAAATTAAAAGCATGATTCACATCACTTTCTGCAAGCAAACATTTTTGGAATTCTCCAGGAAATTTTAACATGGCAGTTAACAAACAGTTTGTTGATAGTTTGCCTAAACCACATCTACTGGATTGTTTAATAATGGTGCTCCATTCTTTAATTTCGTCTAAATCGGTATTGTCTGCATGACAAAGCATGATTTTATTAATTTTTTTACTCAATAAAAAGTTTCCTGTTCTACACGGTACACATATGCCGCAGGATTCTGCTATAAAAAAATCGGTAATGTTTTTAAGAATGGAAAGCAGGTTGCGTTGTGAGTTGAATACCATAAACGATCCACCACTTCTTAGACCAACACCACTCATTTTACGCGAATATTCTATGGGGTCTTTAAAGGTAAATTGAATGTGGTCTGCTAATAAATTTTCGCCTGATATGTCTCGGTCTAAATCGGCAGACGACAGGAATTCTCCAGCGAAACCATTAAATAAAATGTAATGTGGATCTTTAGCTTTTATTAGATCTAAAAATTCCTTTAATTTCATGCCCCATTCAATTTCGTAAACTCCTGGTTTTTCGCAATCGCCAGAAATACTTAATAATTTGGTGCCTTGGGTTGCCTTGGTACCTATAGTTAAATAGTGTTTTAAGCCCATTTCTAGAATTCTAGGCACCGCACAGAGGGTTTCTACGTTATTCACAACTGTTGGTTTGCCTAAATATCCTTTTTCTACAGGGAAAAATTCTTTGGTAGTGGGTTCTCCACGTTTGCCTTCCATTGATGCGATAAGGGCGGTTTCTTCACCACAGACATAGGCTCCAGCACCTAAATGAATAGTAATTTTAAAATCGAAACCATCAATACCTAGGATAGTTTTTCCTAAAAGTCCTTGTTTATTGAATTCCTTAATGGTTTCTTCAAGTTTGCTTCTTAAGTATAAATATTCTGCTCTTAAATAAATGATTCCTTCTGTAGCGCCAACGGCATAACCTGCTATAGTCATGCCTTCAAGAAGCAATCCAGGGTATTTATTCATTAACACACGGTCTTTAAAAGTTCCTGGTTCTCCTTCATCCGCATTACAAATAATATATTTTTGATTGGAAACATTGTTTTTACAGAATTGCCACTTAATACCTGTTGGGAAAAAAGCGCCACCACGACCCGATAATTTAGATTGGGTTACGGTCTCTATAATGGCATCTGGAGTAAATTGTTTTAGTTTTTCTAGAGCGATACCCGGGGTGTATGATTTAAAAAACACGGTTTTATCTTGCTCTGGGGTGTAGCGAATATTATCTTTTGGAAAATTACTTAAAGATTCTACCGAATGCCCTTGTTTTAATTTTGAAATTATAGTTTTAACTTTCTTAGGCGTTAAATTTGTAAACGGATGAAAATTGATTAGCGCCGATGTTTCTTGATCGCTTAAACCAATGCACGAGGTTTTAAAAAATCCGAATAAACGGTCTTTCGTTACATTGTCAATTTCTATGCCTAATTCCTCTTCAAAGGCCTGTTTAACTGCTTTGTAATCATGAAGTTTAGAAATGGTAGAACAATTTAAATAAATAGTGAATTTACCAGCATGTGTATCATGAAAGAAGTGATAGAAAGAAGTAACCCCTTCGAGTTCTATTTTCGAAATATTAAATTCTTTCGCGATTTTAGTCTTGTCATCTTGACTAATGTACCTTCTTTTATTCTGAATATCCCAGAGAACGTTCATTAAAGAGGATTTTTTTGCAGTAGCTTCTTTAGACTCCATAATACAGAAATTTTTCGATGGTATGTAATTTATTTATTATCAAGGAGTAAAACAATGACAAAGATCAGTTAAAGCACTTTTTACAGAATAAATGGCAGGAATAATAAAAACTTAAATTTTTTGCAGGAACAGAGTAATAAACAAAGTAGAAACTAGCAAAACTTGAAATGATCAAACAATTTCTAAGGATTTCACTCTCAGCTCTTTACCTTGAATAATACTTTTAAAATTACTTGAGCATATTGGACAAGCATCATAAAAGTTATCGACATTAAAAATCGTATCGCAATCTATACATTTTGCCTTTGCTTGTATTATAGTAATTTCACGTTTGGCATGTTCAAGAATGGTGTCTTTAACGGCAACGGGCCATACAAAATCTAAAGAATCGAAAGCGATTCCAGCAAGCGTACCAATTTCAAGCGCTATTTTTTCAACTTTTTTGGCATGGGCTTTTTTTGTTTCATTTTCAGCAATTCTAACAATGCCTATGGCTACAGATAGTTCGTGCATAAATTGAATTTTAGATGAATAAAACATTTAAAAATATAAATAACAGAGCAGGATGCATATGATATATATCATCTAGGGAGTGCTAATCATTCAATAATTTTAGTGTTCCCCTAAGCTGATGCATAATAATTTAAAAAAATTAGCGCAATTATAGTTTTAAAAAAAAGGGTTGTCAAATGGCAAAAACTTATAAAATAATAGTTTCTGGCCAAGTCCAAGGTGTTGGGTTTAGACCCTATGTTTACAGTTTAGCAAAAGATTTTTCATTAACAGGAACCGTTTCAAATAATGAACACGGGGTTATCATTTATGTTACCGGAGCACCTAAGAATGCTGAGGGTTTTTACGATAATTTAATTAAAAACCCACCGCCAGTATCTAAAATTATTTCGAGTGCTATTGAAGAAGTACCAATCCAAAACTTTAATAGGTTTCAAATTATTCCGTCAAGTAAAGAAGGTCAGGTTAATTTACCCTTAACACCCGATTTTGCGATTTGTGACGATTGTAAAAAAGACATAGCCGATGTTAAAAACAGACGATACAATTATGCTTTTACTACCTGTGTTAATTGCGGTCCGCGATGGTCGATTACCAAAACCTTTCCTTTTGAACGCGCACATACAAGTATAGCCGATTTCCCCATGTGTGAATCTTGTAATAATGAGTACACCAATCCTGCAAACAGACGCTTCCATTCGCAAACAAATACCTGCCCAGAATGTGGAATTTCTTTTGAATTCACCGATAATCGAGGAAATATTTTTAAGGCTGAAAATATTTTTAAAACCATTGCTAAACAACTTTCAGAAGGAAAAATAATAGCGATTAAAAACACAAGTGGCTATTTATTATGTTGTAATGCCGAAGATGACGGTGTTGTAAAAAAATTAAGAACGCTTAAGAATCGACCTAATAAGCCATTTGCGGTACTTTATCCTTCGTTAGAACTACTGCAAAATGAAGCTTGCTTAAACGCAAAAGCCATTGACGTCTTAACATCCACCGAGCGTCCCATCACCATAATTTCTTTATCAAATTATAAAGGCCATATCGCATTGCAAGAAGTTGCTCCCGGCTTAAATCAACTCGGGGTTATGCTACCCTATACAGGAATCTTACAATTGCTTGCCAACCAGCTGGATGTCCCGATTGTGGCTACCAGTGGTAATATTCATGGTTCCCCAATTCTTAGTCATAAAAAGGATGTTGAGGTTAAATTAAAATCGGTTGCAGATTATTTTTTGCATCATAACCTCGAAATTACACACCCGCAAGACGATTCAGTTTTAAAAATCAGCGATAAATATAATTTTGAATGTCTCTTCAGACGTTCCCGTGGCTATGCGCCAAATTATTTAAATGTTGAAGTTCAATCGAACGACAAAATACTGGCATTAGGTGCAGATTTAAAAAATAGTATCGCCTTTTTTCCTAATCAACATTTATATGTGGGGCAGTATTTAGGTAATCTTGAAAACTTCGATGTCTACAATAGATTTGTGGAAGAAATTAAGGCGTTTATTAACATATTTGAACAGAAACCAGAAGTCATTTTAGTCGATAAACACCCAAATTATCAGAGTACTCAATATGGTTTAGAACTATCTAAAAAATGGAATACAAAGCTCTATTTTATACAGCATCATAAAGCGCATCTTGCCGCGGTACTCGGGGAGTATGGTTTATTTAAAGATGATAATGTTCTAGGTGTTGTTTGGGATGGAACGGGATATGGAGACGATGGTGCTATTTGGGGCGGCGAATTTTTTAAATACAACGCGGGAGAAATGGAAAGACTTGCTCATTTTGAGTATTTTGATTGGATTTCTGGCGATAAAATGTCTAAAGAACCACGGTTATCTTTGTTTTCTTTAGCAGACGAATCATTCCATGACCTGCTTAATTCAAAATTTTCAAGAGAAGAACTAAACGTTTTAACTGCTATAAAAAGTAAAAATAAGCTGAAAACATCTTCTGTAGGAAGACTGTTTGATGCGGTTTCTTCTGTGTTAAAAATATGCGATTTTAATTCGTTTGAAGGTGAAGCGGCTATGCTACTTGAAAACAGGATTATTGATTATAATATCGGGCGTTGTGTTAATTATTGTAAAGGATTTTCAGGAAAAACAATTCCAACATTACTAATTCTTAAAGGAGTGCAATCTGATATAAAGAACGGACTTGAAACAGCACAAATTGCGACTAATTTTTTATTTACTTTAGCTTCAATAATTTATAAGGTAGCTGAGAATAGTGGGAGTTCAAAAATTTGTTTAAGTGGCGGCGTATTTCAGAATACAACGTTGATTGATATGCTAATTGAACTTAATGATAACAGGTATAAATTATATTTTAATCGTAACTTAACACCTAACGATGAGAATATGGCATTCGGACAAATGATGTATTATTTAAATTGTGAAAACAGAACGCATTTACAATGAAATATCTCAGTGAATATCGAAATTTAGAAGCTACAAAAGGCTATTTGGATCTTATTGCTAAAAAAGTAACAAGAACCTGGAAGATTATGGAGGTTTGTGGTGGTCAAACACATGGTTTAGTTCGCAACGGGATTCTTGAATTGTTGCCGCAGCAAGTTCAAATGATTCATGGACCTGGTTGTCCGGTTTGTGTGACGCCGTTAAGTCTTATTGATAAAGCAATAGAATTGCTGGAAAAGGGTGTTATCGTATGTTCTTTTGGCGATATGATTCGGGTTCCCGGAAGTAAAAAAAGTTTATTAGAAGCTAAAGCAGATGGTGGCGATTTACGCGTGTTATATTCTCCATTAGATGCGGTGAAAATTGCTAAAAATAACCCAGAAAAGGAAGTTGTTTTTTTTGCTGTAGGGTTTGAAACCACGGCTCCGGCAAATGCATTGTCAGTGCTTCATGCGCAAAAAGAGGGACTTACAAATTATTCGATTTTAGTATCGCACGTTTTAGTGCCTCCAGCGATGGAAGCTATTTTGGACGATAAATTTTGTAATATCGATGCTTTTCTTGGCGCTGGGCATGTATGCGCAATCATGGGGAATGAAGAATATCATCCTTTAGCAAAAAAGTATAGCATTCCAATAATAATTACCGGATTTGAACCATTAGACTTAGTTCAGGGTATTTATATGGCCGTTTGTCAATTGGAAGCCGGTAATCATAAAGTTGAAAATCAATATGCGCGCGTTGTTAAAGAAGAAGGCAATATTGCTGCAAAAAAAGTTATACACCAAGTTTTTGATGTTGCTAATAGAGAGTGGCGGGGTATTGGCGAAATACCAAATAGCGGTTATAAATTAAGAAAGGAGTTTGTGGCTTTTGATGCTGAAACTAAATTTAATATTGAAAAAATTAAGGTGCCTGAAAGCTCCATATGTATTGCGGGAGAGATATTAAGAGGTATAAAAAAACCCAAGGAATGTCCCGCTTTCGGAAAAACCTGCAACCCTTCGAATCCTTTGGGAGCGCCGATGGTTTCTTCGGAAGGCGCCTGTGCAGCTTATTTTCATTTTAGTACTAACGACATCTAATAAGTAGAAATGATAGATTATAAGACGATTAATTTAGGACATGGAAGCGGTGGATTAATGACACAAAATCTTCTCGATGCCATTATTTTTAAAGCGTTTAGCAATCCGTATTTAGATAAAAAACACGATGGCGCTGTAGTTAAAATTGAAGGCAAAATCGCTATATCAACTGATAGTTTTGTGGTGTCTCCTATCTTTTTTAGAGGCGGAAATATTGGTGAATTGGCTGTAAATGGCACCGTTAACGATGTGGCGATGTGTGGCGCTCAACCCAAATATTTATCGTTAGCATTTATTATTGAAGAAGGGTTGTTGGTTGAAGATTTTATAAAGATAGTTAATTCAATTAAAGACACTGCCGAAACTTGTGGAGTTCAAATTATAACCGGAGATACTAAAGTTGTAGAACGTGGTAAAGGCGATCAAATATTTATTAATACTACGGGTTTTGGCGCGGTAAATCCTAAAGGAAATATTGGGGCTAAAAACATTAAAGTTGGCGATAAGATTATTGTAAATGGAAGTATCGCGCAACATGGTATGGCCATCATGTCGCAGCGCGAAGGTTTGGAGTTCGAGTCTACCATCGTCAGTGATACGACCAATTTGAACTTTATTGCCAATGATCTAATAAACGAATTCGGACATGGTATTCATTTATTTAGAGATGCGACTCGAGGTGGATTGGCGAGTGTGTTAACAGAAATTGCTTCAGAAATTAAAAAAGGTGTTTCCATAATCGAGACTGATTTACCGCTGGATAGACAAGTGGCTGCTGCGTGCGAAATTTTAGGTTTAGACCCACTTTATGTAGCTAATGAAGGTGTTTTTATTACCATTGTAGATCAGTATATTGCGGATGAGGTGGTTAAATGGATGCAAAAAGATAGCAAAGGAAAACAGGCGGTGTGTATTGGTGAAATTACTGAAGCGCATCCTGGTAAAGTGGTTATGACCAGTACTATTGGAGGAAAACGTATAGTGAGTCCTATGATTGGAGAACAACTGCCCAGAATTTGTTAAAAATTTAAAGTCCAATAAATTCCTATAATTATGGCGAATAAGCCACCCGCCATACGAATGCCATTAAAGAATAACTCATTATGTCCAGCTTTTTCAGACGCTGCTATGTTGCCAATAACAAACGCGAAAATGGTCATTGCTAAAATGATGCCCGAAGCAAATCCAACAATATAAAGTATAGAGTCCACTTGAGATTCAAAAGCTAATACAGGAAGAAATATTAAAAAATGAGCTATACCTGCAAGCCCATGCAAAACGCCGATACTTAATGAAGCCACATAACTCTGTCTGATAATTTTTGGATGTTTATGCTCGTGCGTTTTTTTATGAGTGTGCTCGTGTGTGTGTTTATGAATAATAGGCGCATTTTCTGTATGAATGTGCAAGTGTTCGTGCTGCTCTGGCTTTTTAAAGATTTTGTAAATAGCCCATAAACCAATACCTATTAAAACAATACCAACCAGTTGCTCGCTATATTCAGAGATTTTTTCAACAGGAATGAGTTCTTTAAAAAGCACAAAAAGCAACCCAATAGTAATCATTCCTATTAAGTGTCCAATGCCCCAAGCTAAACCTATTTTCCATGCTTTTTTCTTTGATTCGATAGCAAATGGTAAAACGGCCGCAAGATGATCTGGACCTGTAATAACATGTAAAATGGAAGCAATTAATCCTGTAATAAAAGGAAATGATGCAAACATAATATGAGTTTAGTTTGTGGGTTTAATAAAGTCAAAGCGACTGTAAGTATAAAAGTAGCTATTAAACCTGTTTTAATACATGATTTTTATCACGATTGCTTATTTTTCAATGGTAATATCCCAATCAAGTTTAAATTTTACGTTGTAACATTAGCGAATAAAAAAACGGCTATTTTTCATAAACAGCCGCTTTAGTTTAATTTTTAGATTTTAAATATTAAATAAGTTCTTTCAATTTGTTACACGCAATTTCTGCAGTGATGTCGCGTTGCGGAGACCCGAACATTTCATACCCAACCATAAATTTCTTAACGGTTGCACTTCTTAAAAGTGGGGGATAAAAACTCATGTGCCAATGCCAATGGCTATAATCGTTATCATCGGTTGGTGCTTGGTGTATGCCGCTAGAATAGGGGAACGACGTGTTGAATAATTTATCGTAAGCTTTCGTTAATACGGAAATAGCCTCTGCGAATTGTAATGTTTCATCTTCTTTTAATTCTAAAATATTGGATTGTTGTCTTTTTGGAACAATCATAGTTTCAAAAGGCCAAATAGCCCAAAAAGGAACCAATACCACGAATGAATCATTTTCAAAAATGATACGCTCTTTTTTAATTAATTCTTGTTTCAAATAGTCGCCTAAAAGACTGCTATTGTTTTTTGTATAGTAGTTTAATTGGTGTTTATCTTTTTTATAAACTTCATTTGGAAGGCTTGTTTGACTCCATATTTGTCCATGCGGATGCGGATTGCTACATCCCATCACAGCACCTTTGTTTTCAAAAATTTGAACGTAATTAATTAAATCGTTTTTCGCAAGTTCTTTATATTCATGTTGCCATGCAAAGACTACTTTTTCAATATCTTTGGCATCCATATCTGCCAAACTTTTTGAGTGGTCCGGACTAAAGCAAATCACTTTACAGATACCTTGTTCACTCACGGCTTTAAGTAATCCATCTTCAATTTTAAAGGTTTTAGAATCGGTTTGTAAGGCAGCAAAATCGTTGGTAAAAACAAATACATCTGTATAATCGGGATTTATTTCACCATTAATTCGAGTATTTCCAGCACATAAATAACAACGAGGGTCGTGTGCAGGTCGATGTTCGTTGGCAATAGCCTCATTTTGTCCTTGCCAAGGGCGTTTAGCACGATGTGGCGATACTAAAACCCATTCGCCCGTTAAAATATTGAGTCTTTTATGTGAATAATCTTGTAAATCGGTGTTCATTGCAAAAGTTAGTTATGAGTTAATCAGGTGTGTTCCGTCCGATAGTTTAACGGCATAAACAGAGCATGCTTTGTTGAATTTAGCTTTGTAGGCTTCAGAGGCTTGTTTTTTAAAGTTTTCAGATTCTTTTTTCGATACTAGGTTAATAGTACAGCCACCAAAACCACCACCCATCATTCTTGCTCCTAAAACATGTTCGTTCATTTTTGCTTGCTCAACTAAAAAATCCAACTCTTCGCAGCTTACTTTGTATTGGTTTTGCAATCCTTCATGTGATGCATAGATTAGTTTTCCAAGTGTTTCTAAATCATTTTGTTGCATGGCTTTGGAGGCGCGAACTGCACGTTCGTTTTCTTGAATAACATACAGAGCTTTTTGATAGTTTTCTGGCGTTATTTTATCTTTTATTGTTTCTAAATCGAATTCTGTTGCATCTCTTAAGGCTTTTACATTCAGCATTTCGGCGACAGATTCACAAACAGAACGTCGGTCGTTATAGGCACTATCAGATAGGCTGTGTTTTACGTTTGTATTTATTAAAATAAGCTCATAATCTTTAAAATCAATTTCAAAGGGTTTCGATTTAATGGTTCGGCAATCTAATAGTAAGGCATTATTTTCAATACCAAACATACTGGCATACTGGTCCATAATGCCGCATTTAACGCCTACATAATTATGTTCTGCTTTTTGCGAAATTAAAATCATTTCGTGTTTAGATAATCCCAAATTGAAAATTTCATTAAGCCCGAAAACAACACTGTTTTCTAATGCTGCTGAAGAAGACATACCGGCGCCACCAGGAATATCACCACCAAATGCTATATTAAAGTTTCCAATAAGTTTACTACGGTTTTGAAGCTCTGAAACAACCCCAAGAATATAATTTTGCCAAGACCCTTTCGCCATTGGCTTAAGTGTATATAGTGAAAACTCAATGGTTTCATCTTTATCAGCGGCATAAGCTACACACGTATTTGAGTCGCTCTTTTGTATAGCGGCAACAATGCCTTTATCTACGGCGGCAGGAAAAACAAAACCGTCATTATAATCGGTATGTTCACCTATAATGTTAATTCGTCCAGGTGAAAAAATCATAACAGGTTCTGTTTTGAATTTATTTAAGAAACTGTTTTTAATGGTGTTTACTAATTTAGTATTCATTCTATTTTTAGTTTAGTTTATAAGGAATTTCTAAGAATTAAGGTGTTGGTATTTTCAATTTGCAAGTGTTCTTTATTGCCTATCATGTCTGCTAATCGTTTGCCCATTTCATTAAAATCTGTCGAAATCGTGGTGATGCCTCCTTCAACAATTTCTTTAAGTAAAGTGTCGTTATAGGAAATGATGCCAATATCTTTTGAGAGCATTAATTTTTCCTCTTTAATTTTCTTGATAATTCTTAACAGGTTTTTATCGTCTGGAATAACGAAAACATCGCCTTTATTAAGACTAATATTTTCAAGTGAATTGATAACGCTGTTTTTGATACTATTGGTTTTACAAAATGCTTTAAAACCTTTTAACATGCCTTGTGGTTGTCTGTCTTCAGAATAAAGAAGTATTAAATTTTTGTAATTTTTTATTCGTTCTAAAACTTTGCTGAGGTTTGCATAGATGTCTTTTTCAAAATTTTGAAAAATAGCGGCATACTGATTGAGTTCTTCGTGTGTTTGATCTAAAATATAGACTTTATCTGTAGGCAGTTTTTCAATCACTTTTTGCGTGTTTTTTAAATTGGCAGGCATGATAACATAGTAATTATAAGCACCAATATTTTCGTAAATTAATTTACTAAACATTTCATTATTAAAATGATGGAAGTAAATATCGACCCGCGTGTTTGCATCAAGATTATTGATAAAAGCATTATATAAATCTTCTTTAAACGAATTCAACTCGTCAAACAATAAAAATATTTTTTGAGATACGGCGATGTTGTCGTTTAATACATAATAGCCTTTTCCAACAACCGACTGGATAATGCCTCTTGTTTTAAGTTCGTTAAATGCAGATAAAACTGTATCTCTAGAAACTTTTTGGTTATCGCGTATGTAGTTTATCGAGGGGATTTGATCTCCTTTTTTTAACGACCCAGATATAATAGCATCCTCAATAGAAGTAACAATTTGTTTGTATTTAGGAACACCAATTTGCTTTTTTACTTTAATTATACCCATAAAACAAAAGTATAAAAAAAGTTAATACAAACTAGTAGGTACTAGTATGTTTTTTTATATTTGTTTCATAATGTCGTTTTTTGGCGGTTGAGTAAAATTGTACTTGTCGTGATGACGTTGATAGAAAACTATTTAATTATTTTAATAGTAAAAGCATGTGGAAATGAATATAATTTTCAATATTTGTTTTCTTTTTTTATGAATTGTATTATATGAAATTCCTATGTATTGTAATGTAAATATTGAAGCTAAAATTAATATTAAACGACTATGTTATTTAGTATTAGTAGGTGTTTTGGTTGTTTCTTGTAATAAGAAACCGAAATATGTAGACGTTTCAGATGATGCTATTTTTGTTTCCACAGCTCAAATTCCAGACAGCCACTTTCTAGGAGATAATAATTGTAAAGAATGCCATGAAGATGAATTTAAAGATTGGAAAGGGTCGCATCATGATTTGGCAATGCAAATTGCAGATAGTATAACCGTTTTAGGAGATTTTAATAATAATACATTTAAAAGTCAGGGAGTTACGTCTCTATTTTTTAAGAAAGGAAAAGATTTTTATGTCAACACCGAAGGTCCTGACGGAAAAAATCACGATTATAAAATTGTGTATACGTTCGGAATTACGCCGCTGCAGCAATATATTGTACAATTTCCAAACGGACACTATCAGTGTTTAAGAACAGCCTGGGATACGGAAAAAAACAAATGGTTCGATTTGTATCCAGATTTTAAAGTAGTGCATTCAGAATGGTTGCATTGGTCTAGAGGCGGATTAAATTGGAATAATATGTGTTCCGATTGCCATTCAACAAATGTTCGAAAAAATTACGATTATAAAACCGAAAGTTACAATACCAAATACGCGATTATTAACGTTAATTGCGAAGCGTGTCATGGCCCAGGTAAGCAACATGTTGAAGATGTGAATCGCCTTGGAGACAATTATGTTTCTTCCGGAAGGATGCGTATGACTTTAAATACGGCGCCTAAAGATTTGGTAGATCAATGTGCCCGATGCCATATGAGACGCGAGCAGTTTTCTCAAGCATTTAATTTTGCCGGCACTATGTTAGATCATTATTTTCCGCAATTAATAGAAGAACCTATCTATCAACCAGACGGTCAAATTTTAGATGAAGATTACGTTTATGGTTCCTTTGTTCAAAGTAAAATGTATAAGAACAATGTAACCTGTAATAATTGTCATAATTCCCATTCCTTAAAATTAAAATTTGATGGAAATGCCTTGTGTGCGCAATGCCACGTAACCGATAAATATGATACCCCAAAGCATCATTTTCATAAAATGAATACCGAAGCTTCGCAATGTATAAATTGCCACATGCCCGGTAAATATTATATGGGTAACGATTTTAGACGCGATCATAGTTTTAGAGTACCTCGTCCAGATATAAGTGTAAAATACGGAACGACAAATGCTTGCGCAGGCTGTCATAAAAAAGATGATAAATGGGCATGGGAAGCGTTTCAAAAATTATACGGCGCGGTAGATTCTTTACATTTTTCAGATAAATTAGTTCCGGGAATAAGAAGGCAACCTCATGCAGAAATTGGATTATTGGAGTTAATAAACGACAAAAACGAAGTCGAAATTGTGAGGGCTTCGGCAGTAAAAGCCTTGGCTTCATATAATACAGAGAATTTTATTAATCAGTATTTATCGTGGTTAAACGATAGGTCTGCTGTGGTGCGCGGTGCCACCTTAGATGTTTTAAGTGAAATTAATAATACAGATTATGTTAATTCAATTTTACCACTTTTAAAAGACCCGAAACGAAGTGTACGTATAAAAGCCTTTACAACTTTAGGTGGTTTAAACGAAAGTAACCTGCCAGAAGCTTATAAAACAGTATATGAAAAAGTGAAAAAAGAGTTTTTTACACATTTAGATACGAATTCAGATTTTGTAGGTGGTCGCGTTAAAAGAGCCAACTATTATTTAAAAAGAGGGGAGATAGAGAAAGGAATCGCAGGTTATGAAAGTGCCTTAGCCTTGGATAATTTAAATAACCAAGCGCGATTAACATTAGCAAATTTATATTACAACGTAAAAAATTTCAAAAAAGCAGAAGACGCCTTTAAAACAGTTATAGCTCAAGAGCCAGATTTTGGTCCAACATATTATTCTCTGGGGTTAATGTATGCCGAGTTAAATCGCATTAATGACGCTATTGTTCAGCTGCAAAAAGCTCAGGTTAAAATGCCAGAAAACACGCGGGTATATTATAATCTGAGTTTACTCTACGATAAAAATAACGACCAAAAAAATGCAGAAAACATACTTGTTAAAGGCTTAAAAATTGATGCCAATAACGAAAGTATCTTGTATGCGTTGGCGTATCATTACTCCAAATACGGACAAGAGAACAAGGCGAAAAACATTTTAGTGCGACTGGTACAGTTGTATCCTAATAACCCACAATACGCCAGCTTTTTGCAGGGTTTATCAAAAAGTTAGTTTTTAATTGACGCTAAAATTTAGTCTTTTTTAATGTTGGAAGAATCTCTAACGATTAATTCTGCATCCAGAATAATTTTGTTAAGCGTTTGTTTGTAATCGGGGTTTTTTACACGCTCTAAAAATGTTAATGCGGCTTGTTTGCCAATTTCAATACTATGTTGGTCGATGCTAGAAACCGTTGGTGTTAGCATTGCGGTAAAGGGTTCATTCCCAAATCCTACCAAAGCTATTTCATTTGGAACAGCAATATTTTGCTCATTTAAAACTTGCAGAGCACCTAAAGCAGCATAATCACCGGCCACATAAACGGCATCAGGTCTATGTTTTAAATCAAGCAGTTGCATCATTTTGTCTCTTCCATCTTCAGTGGTAAGGCTACTTTCTAAAAGCAGTTCTTCATCTAAAGGCAGGTGGTGTTTTTTAATCGCATCAATATAACCTCTAATACGGTTATTAAAAATACGTGTGCGCTTATAACCACCAATATGCGCAATCCTTTTACATCCTTGATTGATTAAATGCTCAACAATCATATGGCTGCTATCATAATCGTTGATACCAATATAATCTACATTTAAATCGTTTTCACCGCGGTCGAATAAAATTAAAGGGATGCCCTTCGATTTAATTTTTTCATAATAGGCTAAGTCTGTGGTTTCATTCGCCATAGAAGCAATAATGCCGTCTACTTGAGTAAACAATAAGGTGTCAATATTACTGCATTCTTTTTTATACGATTCATTAGATTGAGTAATTATTATATTATAACCTTCCTTGTTTAAAACCTCCTCAATATTTTGTATTACAGACGAAAAGAAGTTGCTATTGGTTCTTGGCACAATAACACCCACTAGGTTGCTTTTTCCTTTTCGAAGGGCGCTCGCTAAATGGTTTGGTTGGTAATTTAATTGTTTGGCAACCTTTTTTACTTCAGCTTTGGTTTTTGCGCTAATACGAGGATCGTCGTGCAAAGCTTTAGAAACCGCTGCTGGAGAAATATTTAAGACATTCGCAATGTCTTTTATGGTTATTTTTTTTTGGTTTACCAATTTTTTATATATTTGCTTAATCGTTTAAGCAAAAATAACGTTTTAGTTGAAATTACCAAAACTGTGAGGTTTAAATTAAAATAAAGTTTAACTTAGAGTTTTAAAGTGTATCAACAAAATTGCTTAAACGATTGAGCAATAATTTAATTAACTAAATCAATAACATTTAACATGAGTAGAGTAGTAACATTTGGTGAAATCATGCTTCGATTAGCACCTCAAGGATTTTTAAGATTTTCTCAAGCTGACAATTTCGACGTTGTTTACGGTGGTGGGGAGTCTAACGTTGCAGTTTCATTAGCTAATTATGGTGTTTCTGTAGATTTTGTAACTCGTTTACCAAAAAACGATATTGGCGAGTGTGCCATGATGGAAATGCGTAAAAGAGGTGTTGGTGTAGATAAAATTGTATGGGGTGGTGAGCGCCTTGGTATCTATTTCTTAGAAACTGGTGCAGTTTCTAGAGGTAGTAAAGTAGTTTACGATAGAGCTTATTCTTCTATGTCAACTATCCAATCTGGTATGATTAACTGGGAAGAAGTATTTAAAGGCGTAGAGTGGTTCCATTGGACTGGTATTACACCTGCAATTTCTCAAAGTTCTGCCGATGTTTGTTTAGAAGCTGTTAAAGCGGCTAGCAAATTAGGTGTTACTATTTCGACAGATTTGAATTACCGTGCTAAGCTTTGGAAATATTGCGACGCTGCAAAAAGAGAAGAAATTATGACTGAATTAACGTCTTATTGCGACGTTGTTTTAGGAAACGAAGAAGATGCTGAAATGCACTTTGGTATTAAACCAGCTGGAGCAGCAGTTCAAACTCATGGTCATGATGTAAAAGCTGAAGCGTTCTTGTCAGTTTGTCAACAAATGATGAAAAAATTCCCAAGAGCTAAAAAAGTTATTACAACTTTAAGAGGTTCTATTTCTGCGTCTCACAATACATGGGCAGGTGTTTTATACGATGGAAAACAAATGTTACAAACACGTCAATATCAAATTACCGATATCGTTGACCGTGTAGGTGGTGGAGATTCTTTTATGGGTGGATTAATCTACGGATTATTAACGTACCCAGATAACGATCAAAATGCTTTAGATTTTGCAGTGGCGGCATCTTGCTTAAAACACACTATTAAAGGTGATGCTAACTTAGTAACAGTAGACGAAGTAACCAAACTTATGGGTGGTGATGCTTCTGGTAGAGTTGCTAGATAATAATAGATTTTAAATACATAAACCTACAAGGTTTTCAAAAACCTTGTAGGTTTAAATAAATTTGAAATTATTAACTAAACTAAAACCTTTTAATAACTATATGGAAAAATCTATTGCAATAATCTGTGGTGGCGGTCCGGCACCTGGTATTAATACAGTTATTAGCACATTGGCCAAAACTTTTTTGAAAGACGGCTACAACGTTATAGGAGTGCATCACGGCTATAAAGGATTGCTCTCTGACAACCCCTCGCTAGTACATTTTGATTTTCATCATGCCGATCGTATTTTTAGTCGCGGTGGTTCTACTTTAATTATGAGTAGGTTTAAACCAAAAGACAGCGATTTTAATGCTCATTTTTTTAAAAAGCATAATGTAAAATTATTGGTTACTATTGGTGGCGATGATACGGCTTCTACAGCTAATAGATTAACCAAATATGTAAATACTCAGAATTTAGATGTAGCCCATGTTCATGTTCCTAAAACTATAGATAACGACTTACCACTGCCAGATAGAAATCCAACCTTTGGTTTTCATACGGCAAAAGACGAAGGCGTTCGCATTGGTAATACGGTTTATGAAGATGCCAGAACCAGCGAAAATTGGTTTGTGGTAGCTGCTATGGGGCGTTCTGCAGGTCATTTAGCATTCGGAATCGCTTCTGCTTGTCATTATCAAATGATGATTATTCCTGAAATGTTCAACAAAACGAACATCACTTTCGAGAAAATCATTAACATGATTATTTCTTCAATCATTAAATGTAAAATTCAGGGTATAGAATATGGCGTTGCGTTGGTTAGTGAAGGTGTTTTTCATTTTATGGAACAAGATGAAATCATTAATTCTGGTATCAATTTCACGTATGATGATCACGGACACCCAGAACTAGGTAATGTTAGTAAGTCGCATATTTTCAATTATTTATTACAAGTTAAATTGAAAGAATTAGGGTTGGATATAAAATCAAGACCGGTAGAACTTGGTTACGAATTAAGATGTTGTCCGCCAATTGCATTCGATTTAACCTTATGTACCTTACTTGGTATTGGTGTTAAAAAATTATTTGATGAAGGCAATACGGGTTGTATTGTTAGCGCGAATTCACGTGGCGACATTACACCATTATATTTAAAGGATTTTGAAGATGAGAATGGCAAAATCCCACCTAGATTAGTGGATATCAATTCTGATATGGCGCAACTATTTATCAATAACCTTTTCTATATAAAAGAAAAGGATTATGAAGAAGCTAAAAAATATGTTCCAAATCCTGAAGCATATGATTTTAAAAAAATATTAAACTGGGACTAGGAAATTTACATTTTAAAAACAATTCCCAATTTCAAAAGTTTAAGTATTCGAAGAATAAGAAATAAACAATAAAAATAAATAATAAAACTAATGGCACAATTTTCAAGATTAGAAGTGGCTCAAGCAATGAAAGAAACAGGGATGATTCCTTTATTTTTCCATAGCGATATAGAGCTAAGTAAAAAAGTATTAAAAGCTTGCTACGATGGTGGCGCAAGATTAATGGAATTTACAGCACGTGGTGATTTCGCTCACGAGGTTTTTGGTGAATTAACCAAATATGCTATTAAAGAATTACCAGGTATGATTATGGGTGTTGGTTCTGTTACAGATGCAGGACAAGCAACATTATACATGTCTTTAGGTGCTAACTTTATTGTAACGCCTGTTTTAAGAGAAGATATCGCAATTGCTTGTAACCGTAAAAAAGTATTATGGTCTCCAGGATGTGGAACTTTAACTGAAATAGCTAGAGCTGAAGAGTTAGGTTGCGAGATAGTAAAATTATTCCCTGGCGATATTTACGGACCAAATTTTGTAAAAGGCATTAAAGGCCCACAACCATGGACAAGCATTATGCCAACCGGAGGTGTTTCACCAACTGTTGAAAACTTGAAAGGATGGTTCGATGCTGGAGTTACTTGTGTTGGTATGGGATCTCAATTAATTTCTAAAGACATTATTGCAAATAAAGATTACGTTAAATTAGAGCAAGACGTTAAAGCTGCTTTGGCTATCGTTAAATCTGTTAGAAAATAATTTCAAATAGTATATAATAAAAAAATGCCGAGCATTAAAGTTCGGCATTTTTAATTATTCTAATTTTATATAATTTTCGGCATAAATGGGCGCTCCCGAGCTATCTGTTTGAATTTGACTAAAATGGTCTTCACCTATAATAATTTTATAAACAAACTCTTTTTTATCCTTAATAATAGCATTCATAGTTTTAGAACCAAAATCCAATATTTCGGTAAGAATACTATCTTTTATAGTATAATCTCCGTAGCCAAACCAGTCTAATGTGTCAGAGGCACGCTCTCTACTCCACATAACCTTGGTGTCAGAATACATTTTTATTTGCTTGTTTTCTAAAGAAGAAAGAATGGTATCAATGTCGCCATTTTCTTTATAGTTTAGGTAGCTTACTAATTTCCAGGCACCTTGTAGTGACGTTTTTTCAGTGTCAAAATTTGCATCACTGTTTTCATTATTGGAGTCGTTTTTACAAGAAAAAATTAGGGCAATACAGAAAAGAAGGATGATTAGTTTCATAAATAAAAGATATTTAGTATTAGTTACCTAAAGATACAAAATTAGAATTAAGTGTTTTTTTTAGTATTTTATAGACACAAAATATTAAATGTATTTAGAGTAACTATTGTTACAAAAAATATCGTTGTTTTTTTGTATTTAGATTTTTTGAAGCGATTTATTCTGCCTAAAAATCGAAAAAACTTCATTTTTTTATTAAAAAAGCATCTTTTAGAAAAAAAATTTTTTTTTCTATCAATTTTTTTTCGACTTATTTTATCCTGTTTCGAAATCGTTGTAGATGGTATTTATATGCAAGAAAATACATCTAAAACTGTTTTTTAATGAAGTTTTGAGGCGCTAATAGCCTAGGTTTTATCATAAAAATAATAAATTGAATAAAATTCAAAAAACATTATAAAAAATACACTAAAAATTAAAAAAATGGTAAAAAGTATTGCTAAAAATGAAAATTATGTAAATAATTTGCAAAAAATTATTTCGGTTAAAATCCGTTGAATTCCGAGATATGACATTTGTCATAATTAAATAGTCTCTTATAGGATAATTTTGGGTAGGTATTTAGCACACAATGTGCATTACATTTTTACAAGAAAAAAACCTGAAATTAATATGAAAGTTACTGATAAAATTGCCTTCTTAAAATCTAAAAGAGAAAAAGTTGCTTTAATGGGTGGCGAAGCTAGAATTGAAAAGCAGCATGCAAAAGGAAAACTAACAGCAAGAGAAAGAATAAACCTACTATTTGATGAAGATAGTTTTTATGAAATTGACTCTTTTGTAAAACATCGTTCTACAAATTTTGGAATGGAAAAGGTTGAATTTGCATCAGATGGTGTAATTATTGGTCATGGTACAGTTAATGGTAGAGTAGTTTTTGCGTTTTCTCAAGATTTTACTTCTGGTGGTGGCGCTTTAGGCGAAATGCACGCTACAAAAATTTGTAAAATCATGGATTTAGCCATGAAAGCTGGAGCACCAATAGTTGGTTTAAATGATTCTGGTGGAGCGAGAGTAGAAGAAGGTGTTGATGCTTTAAAAGGTTACGGAGATGTTTTCTTTAGAAACTCAAGAGCATCGGGTGTTATTCCTCAAATATCAGCTATCATGGGCCCTTGTGCTGGTGGTGCTGTTTATTCACCTGCAATGACCGACTTCATCTTTATGGTTAAGAAAACAAGTAATATGTTTATTACCAGTCCGTATGTAATTAAAACGGTAACCGGTGAAGAAACTACTTTCGAAGAATTGGGAGGTGCTATGGTTCACAATACAAAAAGTGGAAACGCACATTTTGCTTGCGAAGATGATGCAGATTGTATCGAACAAATTAGAGAATTACTAGATTATCTTCCTAATAATAATATGGAGTTAACGCCAGTAATCGAAATGGAAGA
Source organism: Mariniflexile aquimaris (assembly GCF_042676825.1). Classification (NCBI taxonomy): domain Bacteria; kingdom Pseudomonadati; phylum Bacteroidota; class Flavobacteriia; order Flavobacteriales; family Flavobacteriaceae; genus Mariniflexile; species Mariniflexile aquimaris. Next base: position 910,465 of record NZ_JBHTIB010000012.1, on the reverse strand, counting down.
CGACCCAAGAAGATCTTGTGATATGCTGGATACCATAATACCAGACGATTCTAAAATGGCTTACGATATGAAAGTAATCATTGAAGAAGTATTAGATCAAGGCGTTTTTTATGAAGTACACGAACATTTTGCTGAAAATTGTATCGTAGGGTTTGGAAGACTTAACAATCGTTCTGTAGGTATCATTGCAAACCAACCTAACTTTTTAGCTGGTTGTTTAGATATTGATGCATCAGATAAAATTAGTAGATTCATTCGTACATGTGATGCGTTTAATATTCCAATCATAACATTTGTTGATGTTCCAGGATATTTACCAGGTGTGCAACAAGAGTGGAACGGAATTATCAGACATGGTGCTAAATTATTATGGAGTTATTCAGAAGCTACCGTTCCTAAGTTTACGGTTGTGGTAAGAAAAGATTATGGTGGAGCCTATGTAGCAATGAGTTCAAAACACTTAGGAGCTGATATGGTTTTCGCGTGGCCAACTGCAGAAATAGCTGTAATGGGTGCTAAAGGTGCTGTAGAAGTTATTTCTAACTATAAAAAAGAAATTGCAGCCGCAGAAGATAAAGCAGCAAAAACACAAGAGAAAATTGAAGAGTACGAAACTGCTTTTGGCGTGCCATACTTGGCAGCAGAAAGAGGTTACATCGACGAAGTAATTTTACCAAGCGAAACTAGAGAAAGATTAATTATGGCTTTAGAAGCGTTAAGATCTAAAGTAGAATTAGTACCAGCAAAAAAACACGGAAACATTCCTCAATAAATATTAATATTATGACATTACTTGAAAAAAAGAGAAAAGCAGCTGTAATTGCAGCAACAATTTATCTTAGAATGGAAGAAGAAGAAGATAAAAATAAAATAGTATCTCAATATGGCTGGGGTAAAATGGGATTAATGAGAAGAATGAACGATAGAAAATTACTATTTAGCAACGGCAGAACAATAGGAGCTAGACTTATATAATTTAAAATTACAGAACAATGATATTTGATAAACACGGGGTATTGCAAATGACCAAAATGGATTATAGTGCAGACAGACCAAAAGCTGAAAACCCTATAAAAATACAAGATTTAAGTTTTAGAGACGGACACCAGTCATTATTTGCAACAAGAGGAAGAACCGAAGATATGATTCCTTTTGCTGAACAAATGGATGAAGTAGGTTTTCACGCCATCGAAACGTGGGGTGGAGCAACCTTCGATACTATGCACAGGTATTTGGGTGAAGATCCATGGGAACGTTTAAGAACACTTAAAAAATACATGCCTAAAACACCATTTTTTATGTTGTTAAGAGGGCAAAATGTGGTTGGATATAGAAACTATGCCGACGATGTTGTAGATAACTTTGTCCAACGTGCATGCGACAATGGTATGGACATTTTTAGATGTTTTGATGCATTAAACGATTACAGAAATTTTGAAACTGCGGCAAAAGTTGTTAAACGAAATGGTAAACACTTTCAAGGTACTATTTGTTACACATTAACAGAACCTAGATTAGGTGGCGAAGTTTATAACATTGATTATTATGTAAACAAAGCTAAAGAGTTAATGGAGTTTGGAGTAGATTCTATCTGTATTAAAGATATGGCTGGTTTAATTGCGCCTTACGATATTTATAACTTAGTGGTTGAACTTAAAAAAATCACTGATATTCCTTTAAACTTGCATACCCACTTTACATCGGGTATGGGCGATTTAGCAATTTTTAAAGCTATTGAAGCAGGTGTTGATATTGTGGATACATGTATGTCTCCTTATGCATATAGAACATCGCATGCCGCAATTGAGCCATTGGTAATTTCATTATTAGGTACTAATAGAGATACAGGTTTAGATATTAAAAAATTATCGGCTATTAGTGCGCAAATGGAAAAAGTAATTCCTAAATATAAGCACTTAGATAACAGTCCTAAGTATTCAATTATTGATACCGATGTAATTTTACATCAAACACCAGGAGGGATGCTTTCTAACCTTGTGAATCAATTAAAAGCAATGGATTCATTACATAGATTAGATGATGTATTTAAAATGTTACCTAAAGTTAGAAAAGATTTAGGACAAATCCCATTGGTAACACCTACAAGTCAAATTGTTGGAGTTCAAACAGTTAACAATGTATTGTTCGATTCTTTTGAAGGTGAGTATTCTAGAATTACACAAGAAGTAAAAGATTTATGTTATGGTTTATACGGTAAAACAACTTTACCAATTAATCCAGAACTTAGAAAGAAAGCTTTAAAAGATTACCCTAGAGGCGAGCAACATATTGAAGTAAGACCAGGTAGTGTTTTAGAACCAGAAATGGATGCTGTAAAAGCTGCTGCTAAAGGATTAGCTAAAGATATTGATGATGAAGTATTATTGGCATTATACCCTGTAACAGGTAAAAAATTCTTAAAAATCAAATACGGTTTAGAAGAAATGCCAGAAGATATGAAGGCAAAAACCTTAGAAGATGTTAAGAAAGAAGAAGAGTTAATAGCTAAAGCACTCTCAGGTGAACTTAAAGCAGGAGGCGGTAATAATTCTGGTATCATGTGTGATATGGAAGTATTAGTAGATGGTGAGTCATTTACAGTATCAATTCCAAAAACAAACACATCTACAAGATCTGTTTGGAAAAAGAAAGAGCCGAAAGAAGTTGTTGTTGAAGGCGCTATTACTGCTCCAATACCAGGTATGATTGTAGAGTTTAAAAAGAAAAATGGCGATACTGTGAAAGCTGGAGAAATTGTAGTTGTTCTAGAAGCAATGAAAATGATGAACAACTTCGAAGCTAGTAAAGATGGTGTCATTTCAGGAATTAAATTCGAATCTGGAGATACCGTTTCTAAAGGAGATGTTTTATTTTCAATAGATTAAAAATTAGTATAAATAAACATTTATAAAACGGCCTAAGAATTTTCTTAGGCTGTTTTTGTTTAATGATTATATTAAAGTTAATTACTCTTAGCGATCGTTCAAATTTGAGTAAAGATTTTTCAATTACATAATTGCGTTTCGAAAGTCTAAACTCAGGTCAAATCTATTCAAATAAAAGCACAGAAACACAATTAGTAAGTATAATGGTTATTAACAATAAAATTTGTTAAGAATATGTTTACTGATAGCTAAAAAGTTGAATGAAGCTATACATTATGATAATAAATAATTATAAATTGATAATATCTTTTGATGATTTTGGGGTAGGATTTGCTACAAAAATTCTACTTTTGTTAGTATAAAATAAGTTTAAGTTATGTCTGATAATATAGAAAAAGTAAAATGTTTAATTATAGGTTCTGGACCTGCAGGTTATACAGCGGCAATTTATGCGGCGAGAGCAAATATGAAACCTGTTTTATACCAAGGAACACAACCTGGTGGACAATTAACTACTACCAATGAGGTTGAAAATTTCCCTGGGTATCCAGAAGGAATTACAGGACCAGAGATGATGATGGAGTTGCAAAAACAAGCAGAGCGTTTTGAAACAGATGTGCGCAATGGCTGGATTACTAAAGTTGATTTTTCTGGTGATATACACAAAGTTTGGGTTAACGATACAAAAGAAATACATTGCGATACCGTAATAATTTCAACAGGAGCTTCTGCTAAATATTTAGGTTTAGAATCTGAGCAAAAATATTTAAAATTGGGTGGCGGTGTTTCGGCTTGTGCTGTTTGCGATGGGTTCTTTTACAGAAATCAGGAAGTGGTAATTGTGGGTGCTGGAGATTCTGCATGCGAAGAAGCGCATTATTTATCTAAGCTTTGTAAAAAAGTAACCATGTTGGTGAGACGTGACGAATTTAGAGCCTCTAAAATTATGGCGAACAGAGTAAAAAATACGCCAAATATAGAAATCATGTTTAATACAGAAACCGATGAAGTTTTAGGAGACGGACAAGTTGTAACAGGTGTTCGTGTGGTTAATAACCAAACTAAAGAGAAATTGGTTATTCCTGCTACTGGGTTTTTTGTAGCGATAGGGCATAAACCAAATACCGATATTTTTAAAGACTTCTTAAAATTAGATGAAACAGGTTATATTATCAATAAACCTGGGAGCTCTAAAACAAATATAGAAGGGGTTTTTGTTTCTGGCGATGCTGCAGATCATGTATATAGACAAGCAGTAACGGCAGCAGGAACAGGATGTATGGCAGCGCTTGATGCAGAGCGTTATTTAGCCTCAAAAGACACAACCTTCGAAGTTTCTACACCAAGTTATAATTAGTAACTATTTAAAACTACAGCCGAAATTAATATTTCGGCTTTTTTTTTAATTTTTTTTAAAAATTTAATAAAATGTGTTTTCTTTGGGCACAATTTAAAACGGGATGTGGCGCAGTCCGGTAGCGTACACGGCTGGGGGCCGTGTGGTCGCAGGTTCAAATCCTGTCATCCCGACAAAATAATAGATCAATTACTATCAAAAACCTGTTAATCGTATAATTAACAGGTTTTTGCGTTTTTATTTATTTCAAATGAAATAAAAAATGCTATTAAAAGGACAACATAGCGGATACAAAATTATTTTTAAAAATGTGTTGACAGAATTGTGAAATATCTACTACTTGTTGTACAAGTAAATGGTTTTTAAAATGGATTTAGTTTTCGTCTGTTAAAACATTATTCCAAACGCCACTTCTGTTGTTAACATGCTTCCAACAGGTAAAATGAATACCCCATTATTCAATTGTTGGACAAGGTGCGCATAATATCTTAAGCACTAACAAAACTGCTAAATGAACGTCTATAATCCTAAGAATTAAATGAACGAATTCGTTTATATGGCTTATTTGTACTGATAATTATCATTGCAGAATTAATGATTAAAATATATATTTAAAATATTAACTAATACAATTATCAAATTTACTTGAACTATAAAGTGAAAAAGAAACAATATATTAAAACCTGTAAAAATGAACTCAAAACTAATTGTATATCCAACAGATTTTTCAGCCTGTGCAAAAAACGCCATGGCTTATGCTATAGCTATGGCTAAAGTGATAGAAGGAAAAATTAAAATAATACATGCTATTGAAATTGGTGGTATTGCCTCAACAGAGGTAAACCCAAGTGTTCTTGTAGATACGTTTAATGAACTAGAGGAGCAAGCAGAAGAAAAATTAGAAAAGCTTAAAAAAGAAATCGAATCTTTTGGTCTGGAATGTGATTATGATATTATACCAGTAAAAACTCTATTTATTAAAGATTATATAGAAAAAGAGAATCCAATTATGATTGTTATGGGTACTATTGGCAATAATGGATTAGAAAACAAAATATTTGGAAGTCTTGCCTCTCAATTTATTAGAAACACAAAATCTATGGTTTTGACAATACCTAGAGAGGCTAAATTTAATGATTTATCTGAAGTAGTGTTTGCCTCAAACTTTCATACAAAAGATATGTCCTGCCTCGAGTTTATTAAAAAAATAGTGACGTATTATAAGGCTAAGCTTAGCGTTGTTCATATCTGTGAAGACATAAATAATGTAGAACTAGAACGTAAATATCTTTTAAGTATGGAGAATGAAGCTTCGAAAACCATTGGGATTAAAACGCTTCATTCTGAACTCCTTTATAGCGAAAATGCCGAAGATGAATTGTTAGAATTTTTGGAAAATACGAAACCAGATATGCTAGCCATGGTGTCTAGAAAAAGAAACTTTATTGAACGCATTTTCGATAAAAGTTTAGCAAAGAAAATGGTAAATTATACAAATACACCGGTTCTTGTTTTTCCAAGTTAAATAGTTTGTTTAGAAAGCAATAAAACCCTTTTTTAAACTATTTCTAATCGATAAATTTTGTGGGTAGATATTAATCAGAATTCTACGAAAGATTAATTATCTACTCACAGATTTTTCTAATGGCGGAAAAATTGAAACCTTATGTTGTTGTTATGGGAAATGTACTAAAATGTAAAATTAGCATCAAAAATTTGCATAGTGAGCTTTTCAAAACGCATCGTCTAATTAGTAATTTCTAATTTTGTAAAATAGTCAGTGTTATTCAACTGTTTCATAAAATAGTCTTGGAATAATAATCATAAAACAATACATCATAGGGAATTAAGATATTCTTTGTTAGTTAAACCTTTTCAAATTATGAAATAAAAAGCAATCGATTTAAAACACCTGCCCAAAATGGATAATTTATACTTAAATATTTTAGGCTTTTCTATTTGTACTGTCGTCATACTTATAAGTGGTGCCAAACTATCTAAATATGGTGATATCCTTGCAGATATGCTGGGTTGGGGCAAGATGTTTATGGGTATCATTTTAATGGCTTCAGTAACCTCAATTCCAGAATTGATGTCGGGTATAAGTTCGGTTGTTATTGTAGACGCACCAAATCTTGCTGTAGGTGATATTGTTGGGAGTTGTGCTTTCAACATTCTTATAATTTCGATTATGGACTTATTCTATAATCCAAATAAACCACTCACATCGGCCGTACAACCCGGACATATTATTGCGGGTTCCATGGGCATCATTATGTTAAGTTTTGTGGCCTTAGCTATTATTATGCCTGGTGTTTTTGGAAGAATTGGCTGGATTGGCGGTTCAAGTTTAATTTTTCTACTATTATATTTCTTTGCCATCCGCGTATTATACAAATATGAAAAAAAGCAATCCATAGATCATAAGCATCCTCAAACCGAAAATTATACTAAGAAACAAATTATCTCTAAATACGTAAAAAATGCCTTATTCGTAATGATGGCTGCAATGGCACTTCCTTATTTTGGCGAACATATTGCCAATACAACTGGCTTGGGTCAAAGCTTTTTTGGAACATTATTTCTAGCAGGCTCTACATCTTTACCAGAAATTGTTGTTTCTGTAGCAGCCATACGCATGGGAACCATTGATCTAGCCATTGGTAACATATTTGGAAGTAATATTTTTAATATAGGAATATTGGCATTAGACGATATATTATATACCAAAGGACCACTTTTAATGGCTTCTAGCTCAAATCATATTATACCTGTTCTTGGAACAATTATAATTACGGCTATTGGTATTACAGGAATAGTTTTTAAATCGGAAAGAAAATGGAAACTTGCAATAGATACAGTTTTAATAGTTCTCGTTTTTATTATGATGATGGTATTTTTATATTATAAAGTTAGCACAACAAAATAATGAACTGGCATTTACTACCAATAAGAGAAATTTCACAACTATTAAATACTAGTTCTTCTGGGCTTAGTACTATTAATAGTAGTCAGAGGCTGATAGAATACGGAAAAAATGAAATTGAGGATACAAAAAAGAAAACCATTTTGCAGATGGTTTTGCATCAATTAACAGATGTTATGATTTTGATTCTTATTGCTGCGGCAGTTATTTCTGGAATTATAGGAGATGTAACCGATACTATAATTATTCTTGTTATTATAATTTTAAATGCCATTGTAGGTTTTGTACAAGAATATAGAGCGGAGAAAGCAATGGAGGCCCTAAAAAGTATGATGGCGAGTCATGCTCGAACTCTGCGTGACGGGAAATTAATCGATATTCCATCTGCGGAACTTGTCCCCGGAGATGTTGTCTCTCTGGAAGCTGGAAATATTATTCCTGCTGATGTTCGTTTTATTGAAACCCATCAAATTAAAGTAGATGAATCTGCGTTAACGGGCGAATCTCATAATGTTGAAAAAACATTAGATGAACTACCACCTCAAAGTGATTATGCTTTGGGCGACCGCACCAATATGGGCTATAAGGGAACTTTTATTTCTAACGGAAGGGCTTTGGCTTATGTTGTTGCAACTGGTATGAATACAGAATTAGGGCGTATTGCTAAAATGATTCAAACCGAAGAAACGCTTACCCCTTTGCAAAAAAGATTGAATGCCTTTGGAAAAAAACTTTCGGTTGTAATACTCATTATTTGCATAGTTATTTTTACAATAGGCTTGTTGCGTGGTGAAACTATCCTAAATATGTTAATCCTGTCTATCTCTCTTGCGGTTGCCGCCATACCTGAAGCCATGCCTGCCTTGGTAACTATCACACTGGCATTAGGTGCTAAAAAATTAGTGAAGAATAATGCCTTAATAAGAAAACTTCCGGCGGTAGAAACATTGGGGTCTGTTACCTATATCTGTTCTGATAAAACAGGAACACTTACTTTAAACAAAATGACAGTGCAGGAAGTTTTTGAAATATCCGCTACAAATTCGCCGGATGTTTTCAATGAAAGAGAACATACTTTGCTAAATGCAATAGCTTTAAACAATGATGTTTCAAAAGATAATGAAGGTAGGTGGCTAGGAGATTCTACCGAAGTTGCATTAGTTGAATATGCGTATGAAAAAGATATTGAAAGAATACATTTAGAAAAAAAATATGCAAGAATAGCTGAAATGCCATTCGATTCTACCAGAAAGTGCATGACTACGTTTCATAAAACAGATAAAGGAATCCTAGTCATAACTAAAGGAGCCGTAGATGTATTGCTAGAGAAACTGGTTGATAGTCAAAAATCACTTATCCCTGATTTTGAATATAAAGCCAACAAAATGGCAGAAAGAGGGCATCGCGTTTTAGGATATGCCGTACGGCTATTACCTTCGATGCCAAAGCATATTAACGCAGATGAAATAGAAACAGAATTAACACTTATAGGCTTTGTAGGGATGATAGATCCGCCACGAGAAGAAGTTAAACAAGCCGTAAAAGAATGTAAAGATGCAGGAATAATTCCTGTTATGATTACTGGAGATCATAAATTAACCGCACAGGCAATTGCAAAACAATTAGGTATTGTTTCTTCTGAAGATGATTTGGTATTAAATGGTTCTGAACTAAATGCATTATCTGATGATGTATTTGAAAATATTGTTGAAAAAGTTCGTGTATATGCTCGTGTAAATCCTGAGCAAAAGCTAAAAATCGTCAAAGCTTTGCAGCATAAACATCAATTTGTTGCTATGACAGGTGATGGTGTGAATGATGCTCCCGCACTTAAAAACGCAGATATTGGAGTTGCCATGGGAATTAATGGCACCGAAGTAACAAAAGAGGCTTCCCACATGATTCTATTGGATGATAATTTTGCAACCATTGTAGTAGCAGTAAAACATGGACGAAAAATATTTGATAATATATTAAAGTTCATCAAATATATTATGACGGGTAACTCAAGTGAAATATGGGCGATTTTTCTAGCGCCATTTTTAGGCTTGCCAATCCCGTTACTTGCCATACATATTTTGTGGGTTAATTTGATTACCGATGGTTTACCCGGACTCGCCTTAGCATCAGAACCTGCAGAAATAGATATTATGAAACGACCTCCAAGAAGTCCGAAATTAAGCATTTTTGCAGGAGGTATGGCAATGCATATTCTTTGGGTAGGATTCTTAATGGGTGTTATTACTTTAGGAATTCAGGCCTGGGCCATACACCATGAAAATTCTAACTGGCAAACCATGGTCTTCACAGTTTTGTGCTTTAGTCAATTGGGACACGTAATGGCTATTCGTTCAGAGAAAGAATCTATTTTTATAATCGGTATATTTTCAAATAAGCCTTTAGTAGGTGCTTTAATAATAACTTTTGCTCTGCAATTAATGATTATTTACCTTCCTTTCTTTAATGATGTGTTTAAAACACAACCACTTACTTGGATAGAATTAGGAATTACCTTAGCTGTATCAACAATTATTTTTTGGGCCGTAGAATTTGAAAAATTATTGAAAAGAATAAAATCTAATAATTAATTAATAAATTTAATAGAAAAACCAATTTACCATGAAAAGATTAATGAATTATTTACTCCACGGAATATTATATATCGCACCGTTAGCTATAACCATATATATAATCTATTCAATTTTCACCCTTATAGACGAAACCTTACAAAAAGTACTTATCAAAATTTTTGATTTTAATATACCGGGCTTAGGTTTTGTCACTTTAATATTATTCTTAATTCTGGTCGGATTTTTAGGCAAATCTTTTATTGCAAGACCTTTTAATCTGTTCATTCAAAAAACTCTGGAAAGAGTGCCATTGTTAAATTTATTATATTCTGCCATAAATGATTTATTTTCAGCATTTGTAGGAAAAGAAAAAAAATTTAACCAGCCTGTTTTGGTCAAAGTGAATTTAATTTCAAACTTAGAAAAGTTAGGGTTCATTACAGAAGAAAACCTAGAACTCTTAAACGAAAAAGACAAAGTTGCGGTGTATTTTCCACACTCTTATAATTTTTCTGGCGAACTATTTATTGTCCCAAAAGAACATATTAAAGCCATAGATTTAAGTTCTACAGATGTTATGAAGTTTATTGTATCTGCAGGAGTCTCTGGCTGGGAAAAAACTCCGACATAAACATCAAATTAAAACCATCTATAGATTAGAATAAGTACTTTTTACGTATTTAAGTTATTGGTAATAAGGTAATTTTATAGCCTTTGACTAATGCTTGGATTTGGCTTTCCTAAACATCTCGAATATTCGTTTAATGTAAGGTTAAAGCTTCCCCAACTTTGGAAAATTCTTCACCCGACAAATTATTATAAATAATTACTGATTTCTCCATAGAAAACGCTGAAGTTTTTAAATAAAAGACTAGATATTTTTTAATTTTAATGGGTGAAAAATTAATAAAATACCCTTTATTTGTGCTGAATTTTAATTTTTCATTATGGTCATAGGTATTTTAAAAGAGTGGTATGATAAAAAAGTAGGATTGGTACCTTCTGTGGTTCAAAAACTAATAGCAAAAGGATACGAAGTACAAGTAGAAACAAAATCTGGTAGAACGTCTTTTATAGCGAATGCAGATTTTGAGGCTGCAGGGGCATCTATCAAAAGTAGAGAAGAAATTTTTGAAAATTCAGATATTGTAATTTCGTTCACTCCTATAAAAGAAGAAGAATATCCAAAGTTAAAAAAAGGCACCATTTACATTTCACATTTTAAGCCTTATATTTTTAAAGATGTTTCAGTTCAATTAGAAAAGCATGGAATTAAAGCCTTCAGTTTGGATATGATTCCTAGATCATCCATCGCACAATCAATGGATGTATTATCATCTATGTCATCGATAGCAGGATACAAGGCAGTTTTAAGAGCAGCAGATTTGTTGCCTAGATATTTTCCAATGTTAATAACCTCTGCGGGAAGCATAAAACCAGCAAAAGTTCTTGTTATTGGAGCAGGTGTTGCAGGGTTGCAAGCAATTGCTACAGCAAAACGAATAGGAGCTGTTGTTGAAGCTGTTGATACACGATTAGAGACGGAAGATGAGGTTAAAAGTTTAGGCGGGAAATTTTTAAAAGTAGAAGGTGCTAATCAAGCTACCAGTCAAGGTTATGGGGCAGAACAAAGCGAAGAATTCATTAAGAAACAACGCGAAATGATGTTTAAACATATCACGGATGCCGATGTTATTATTTGTACAGCAACCGTTAGAAGTACAAAAGCTCCAGTAATAGTAACCAAGGAAATGGTTGAAAACATGCGAAGAGGCTCGGTAATTATTGATTTAGCTTCGGATGCTGGCGGGAATTGCGAGTTAACCGAAGATGGTAAAACGATTATTCATAATTATGTGCATATAGTTGGTAATTCAAATTTATCTGACGCTGCCGTAGTTGATGCTTCCACACTTTTTGCAAATAATGTTTATAATTTTTTAAATCACATTTCCGATTCAGATTTAAAATTAAAAACCAATAATCAAGACGAAATTTACACCGCTTCTTGCATATCAAATTGTTAATCAATCTTAAATTTATTTACACTAATATGTACGCAAAATGGTAGGATGCAATCATTTGCTCAAACCTTTTTGTTTCAATAATAACCGATAATTAAAAACTAACCAACAATGACTGATATACTTCAATTCATTACAACTAATTTAAACATGATTTATATTTTGGCCTTTGCAATCTTCTTGGGCTTTGAAATCATATCAAAAGTACCAACCGTCTTGCATACGCCTTTAATGTCGGGTTCGAATGCCATAAGTGGACTAATATTAATTGGTGCTATATTATTAATTCGCGTAACGCCTTCCGATAATTATATAACCTTAATATTAGCAACGTTCGGAATCATTTTTGGAGCTGTTAACGCTTTTGGAGGATTTGCTGTTACTGGCAGAATGTTAGAAATGTTTAACAAAAAAAGAAATAAATAATGATAGTTTTATTTGATATTGTATTATTTATTAGCTCTATTTTATTAATTGTAGGTTTACGTAAATTATCGCATCCTGAGTCTGCTAACAATGGTAATAAACTTGCGGCGCTTGGTGTTGGCTTGGGAATTGTTGTGGCCATTTTTTATCCCTTAGAAACACAAAACAATAATTATTTATTTATTGGAATAGGCCTTTTAATTGGAGGTATTATAGGGGTAATTTCTGCGAAAAAAGTACCAATGACAGCAATGCCAGAAATGGTTTCATTATTTAATGGTTTTGGAGGCTTTTCAGCGGCTTTAATTTCGTTGATTTGGTTAATTAATAATAACTCCATTGGGAATTACACAGATTTGACTGTGGTATTAACAAATCTATTTTTAGGATTTGTTGCTTTTACAGGATCGATGGTAGCCTATGGTAAATTAAGTGGTAAGCTTAAGGATAAACACCTGCAAATACCTTATGCCACAATTGTAAATATTTGTTTGCTAATTGTAGCTATTGGATTAATAAGCTTCTTTGCTTACGAAGGAAAACTTACTACGACACATTTAATTTTATTTACAGTACTTTCAGTAATCTATGGCGTAACCTTTGTAGCACCTATTGGTGGAGCCGATATGCCAGTGGTAATTTCACTTTTAAATTCATTAACAGGTATTACTGCTGCCATTTCTGGAATTATGACTGATAATAAACTTATGTTGTTAGGTGGAATTTTAGTGGGCTCATCCGGAATTATTTTAACATTGTTAATGTGTACCGCCATGAACCGCACTTTAATAGGGGTTTTGTTTGGTAATTTTTCGGCAAAAAAAGAAGATGCTGGGTCTAATGCGGTATATGGCACTATAAAAGAAATTTCGGCGTCCGATTTAGCCATTCAGCTTGCTTATTCAGAACGAGTTGCTATTATTCCGGGGTATGGAATGGCAGTAGCACAGGCGCAAAAAATTGTTAAAGATGTTGAGAATATACTAATTAATAAAGGTGTCGAACTTAAATACACCATACATCCAGTTGCGGGTAGAATGCCTGGACATATGAACGTTTTACTAGCAGAGGCTGATGTGAGTTATGATAAATTACTTGATTTGGAAGAGTCAAACGATTATTTAGCTTCAACAGATGTAGCCATTGTTGTTGGAGCCAATGATGTGGTGAATCCTTCAGCAAAGGATGATCCTACGAGTAAAATTTATGGCATGCCTATATTAGATGTTTCAAAAACTAAAAACGTCATTGTTTTAAAGCGAAGTATGAATGCTGGATATGCAGGTATAGAAAACCCTTTATTCTTCAAAGATAATACCAAGATGCTTTTTGCTGATGCTAAAAAATCATTAGAAAGTATTCTTGGTGAGTTGAAAAACTTGTAAAAATTAAGAGTTTCATTTTAAAAATATTGAAATGAAACTCTTAATTACACATTTAGCAATTTGCAAGCTTTATATATCTTTTCCTAAAAAAATAGCTAATCTTACACATAATAATATAAAACTAATTAGTATTTATATTGAATTTTGTGTGGTATAAGTATGTAAACCAATCATCGAGATAAAAATTATTTCAGTATAGCTAATAACACAGTTAGTTATAAAGGAATCGATAGTTTTTTATTCTAACACCTAAATTTAAAGTAGTATTATATGCGTAAATTTTAATGGTATTTTAAAAAATATACGTTTTATTTTCACGAAATTAGAGCTGTTTAAATTTGACTAAAAAAGAATTGTTTGGAAGAAATAAACCCATTTAAAAGAGCGCATTTAATTAATCAATTAAAAAATGAAACCCATTGGGATGTTATTGTAATTGGCGGTGGCGCAACCGGTTTAGGAATTGCATTAGATAGTACAACACGTGGGTATAAAACACTTTTATTAGAGCAAATCGATTTTGCTAATGGAACCTCAAGCAGAAGCACTAAACTCGTTCATGGAGGCGTGCGTTATCTGGCTCAAGGTAATATCGATTTGGTTAAAGAATCATTATACGAACGCGGTTTGTTATTAAAAAATGCGTCTCATTTAGTACAAAATCAATCATTTATAATTCCTAATTATACCTGGTGGGGACGAGTAAAATATATAATCGGACTTAAAATTTATGATGCTTTAGCAGGAAAATTAAGTTTTGGGAAGTCCGTCTTCATAAATAAAAAAGATACCTTATCCAGATTAAAAACTATTAAAACCGAAGGTTTAAAAGGAGGCGTCATTTATCATGATGGTCAATTTGACGATTCCAGATTGGCGGTAAATCTTGCTCAAACCTGTATTGAACATGAAGCCACTGTATTAAATCATTTTAAAGTAGAAGCATTACTTAAAAATGATAATAGTGAAGTTATAGGTGTTAGGGCAAGGGATACCGATACCTATACTACTTATACCATTAACGCGAAGGTAGTCATTAATGCTACGGGTGTTTTTACCGATGATATTTTGAAAATGGACAATGCTGATGTAAAAAATAGCATCCGACCCAGTCAAGGCGTGCATTTAGTGTTAGATAGAACTTTTTTACCTGGAGACGATGCGATTATGATTCCAAAAACCAATGACGGAAGGGTTTTGTTTTTAGTGCCCTGGCATAATAAAGTTATTGTTGGAACAACCGATACGCTACTTGATAGTCATAGTTTAGAACCTAAAGCATTACCCGAAGAAATAGATTTTATAATTTCTACCACAAATAGTTATCTGGCTAAAAAAGTTAGTAGAGAAGATGTATTAAGCATTTTTGCGGGCTTACGACCACTGGCAGCGCCTAAAGACAATTCAGAAAAAACTAAGGAAATATCTAGAAGTCATAAAATTATGGTGTCTAATTCCGGATTAATTACGATTACCGGAGGGAAATGGACAACGTATCGAAAAATGGCACAAGACACTTTAAATAAGGCCATAGCCATAGGTAAATTGCCAAAAAAAGTCTGTAAAACCAAATCTTTAAAAATTCATGGTGCTATAAATTCTACAGACAAAGCAAATCATCTTTACGTTTACGGAAGTGATAAAGATTTTATAGAAAATTTAATTAAAGAGAATCCAGAACTTGGAGAAAAACTGCATCCGCGATTGCCATTTACCAAGGCCGAAATAATTTGGGCAGTTCGTAATGAAATGGCACGAACACTCGAAGATGTGTTGGCGCGACGTGTTAGAACCTTGTTTTTAGATGCCCGAGCAACTTTAGAAATATTACCTGTTGTAGCAACAATGTTGGCAAAAGAATTGAATAAAGACGAATTGTGGGAACAACAACAAATTAAGGAATTCACTGAAATAGTAAAACAATACGTGTTAACTTAGCACGTATTGTTTTTATTTTCTACTTATTTATGTTGTTAATTTTTTAGGCCAAATTTAGCTAAAATAGTATCTAATAAGCACCATTGCGTTATAGAAGACTGTAACATATTAACGCCAATAAAAACCGTAAACCACAACCAGTTAATATTTACATATACAGCCAACACTAAGCTTATAAGTATAAACGAACCTACAACGGCTCTAAAAACTCTATTTTTCATATTCTATTTTTTAATTTGATTTTTCTATGTTCACTACAGCCACATGAATGTGAGATAGCGATTTTTGTTTGCTGTTAAATTCTTCAATCAATTTGAAAAGTAAATCAATAGAATCTTTTTTTACAAATGCATAAAATAAGATGGATTCTGTTTGATTCATTTCACTCGAAAACCAATTTGATTCTACAGCATCTTCAGTGCTATCCCGATATCCTGTAACATCTCTAAAGGAAAAGGTTTTAACATTGGCTTTTTTAAGTTGCGAAATGATGTCTTTTTCAAATTGTTTAATCGCGGTAATAATAACTAGTTTCATGTTTTTATATTTAATTATTATTTTCTAAAGTTTCGTTCTTTTCCCATTTTTTACGTTCGGTGATGTAGTAAATTAATGGTACTACAATAAGCGTTAATAATGTAGATACAATAGCACCTGCTACTAACGATATGGCTAAACCTTGAAAAATAGGGTCGAATAAAATAATAGACGCTCCAATAACAACGGCACCAGTGGTTAGTAAAATAGGGGTAGTTCTAACGGCTCCGGCATCAATGATGGCTTGTTTTAGCGGAACGCCGTCATTCAATCGAATCTCAATAAAGTCGATTAAAAGTACCGAGTTTCTAACCATAACACCAGCCAAAGCAATCATACCAATAAACGAGGTGGCTGTAAAAAAGGCGCCTAAAACCCAATGTCCTAAAACAATCCCCACTAACGAAAGCGGAATAGCTACCATCATTACCAACGGTGTTTTAAAGTTTTGGAACCAACCCACAATAAGCATGTAAATAATAACGATTACAATTAAAAAAGCAGCGCCTAAATCGCGGAATACTTCCAAGGTTATTTGCCATTCACCATCCCATTTCACCGTAAAATCGGTTTCTTCGGTAGGCGATTCCATATACAATTCATTTATTTGGTATCCTTTAGGAAGTTTTATTTGTTGTAGTTTTTCATTCATTCCTAAAATAGCATATACCGGACTTTCTAAAGCTCCTGCCATATCTGCTAACACATAAACAACGCGTTTTTGATCCTTTCTATAAATGGTATGGTCTAAAGTTTCTTTTTTGATTGAAACCAAATCGCTTACCGGAATTACATTTCCACGATTACCTTTAATTTTTAAATTTTGAATGTCGTACAGCGAGGTTTTATCTTTATCGTCTAAAGAAAGCACAATACTGACATTATCGTTAGAGGTTTCGTCGTACAGATTAGCTATTGGATATTCGCGTAGTAAATAGGTTAAATTACCAACCACTTGCTGTGGTGCGATACCGTGTAACATGGCTTTTTCTTTATCTACTTCCAATCGGTATTCAATTTGATTTGCTTCAACCATCCAATCGGCATCTACCACATCAACCGTATTTTCTAAAATGCTTTTAACCTGATCTGCAACTTTAATTTGCTCATCATAGTTTGGTCCGTAAACCTCGGCAACCAAGGTAGAAAGTACTGGTGGCCCTGGCGGAACTTCTACAATCTTAACATTCGCGTTGTGTTTTTTCGCGATTTTTTGAATATTCGGACGCACAATTTTAGCAATGTCATGACTTTGTAAATCTCTATCTTCTTTGTGTAAAAGATTCACTTGAATATCTGCCATATTACTACCACCACGTAAATCGTAATGACGTACTAAACCGTTAAATGTAATAGGGGCCGAGGTGCCAATGTAGTTTTGGTAATCAACAACTTCGGGTATCGATTTTAAATATTGTGTAATCTCTTGAGTCACTACCGCAGTTCGTTCTAAGGTGGTGCCTTCTGGCATATCAATTACTACCTGGAATTCATTCTTGTTATCAAAAGGCAGCATTTTTACCGCAACAGATTTTGTAAAAAACATTAAAACAGATCCTACAAGTAGCACTACAGTAATACCTAACATGACATTTCGTTTTTTAGAATTATCTAAAAACGGTTGTTCTATTTTTTTGTAGATTTTATAAATCGCACTCGTTTCTAAACCATCTTCTTCTTTATGGGCTTGTTCGTCTTTTTCTTGAAGCAAATGATACCCTAAATATGGCGTTACCGTTAAAGCCACAAATAACGAAAGAATCATAGCAATAGAAGCTCCAATAGGCATTGGGCTCATGTATGGTCCCATCATTCCAGAAACGAAGGCCATTGGTAAAATGGCAGCAATAACTGTAAAGGTTGCTAATATGGTTGGATTTCCAACTTCATTAATAGCGTAAATCGCGGCTTGTTTAAAAGGTAAACGTTTCATTTTAAAATGCCTGTGCATGTTTTCGGCAATAATAATACTGTCGTCTACCACAATACCAACCACAAAAACCAAGGCAAATAAGGTAATTCTGTTTAAAGTATACCCCAGCATGTAATAAGCGAATAAGGTCAATGCAAACGTTAATGGTACCGAAAAGAACACCACTAAGCCACCACGCCACCCCATGGCAAGCATTACTAAAATAGTCACCGCTAAAATGGCAACACCTAAGTGTAATAACAATTCACCTACTTTATGCGATGCCGTTTCACCATAATTTCTGGTAACATCAACATGAACATCGTCTGGAATTAAGGTTGTTTTTAATTTTTCGATGTGCGTTAAAATTTTATCAGAAATTTTCATCGCATCGGCACCTTTAACTTTAGAAACGGAAATAGTAACCGCTGGATATTCCGATTTAAAATCGTTATACGCTTCGTTAGTGTTACCCAAACCAAATGACACATAGCTTTTAGGCGACGATGGTCCGTCTTGTATCGTAGCCACCTGTTTCAAGTAAACAGGCATGTTTTTATGCACGCCAATCACTAAATTTTCTACATCTTCAGCCGTTTCTAAAAAGCGTCCGGTAGTTATTAAATATTCGGTATCGTTATTCACAAAACTACCCGATTGCGAGCTGCTATTATTGGCTTTAATCATTTGCATAATGCCTAATGCATCTACAGCGTTTCCAGCCATTTTATCTTTATCTAAAACCACTTTTAGCTCGCGGTTTCTTCCTCCAATTACTTTGGTAATAGATACATCTTTTACTTTTTCAATTTCCGATGTTAATTCTTCGGCTATTTGGCGCAGTTGAAAATCATCATAATTTTCACTCCAAAGCGTTAGCCCAAGCATGGGCACATCGTCAATAGAACGCGTTTTAACAATGGGTTTAAAAACACCTTCCGGAAACATGTTTTCGTGTTTCATCAATTCGTCGTAAAGCTTCACATACGAGCGTTCTGTGTCTTCACCAACATAAAACTGAACCACCATAACCGCTTGCCCGTTCATAGCCATACTATGCACGTGCTCAACACCTTTAATGTTCGAAATAATTTTTTCTAAAGGCTTCACTACGCGGTTTTCAACCTCGGTAGGGTTTGCCCCAGGGTAACCAACCATTACATCGGCCATGGGCACGTTAATTTGTGGTTCTTCCTCTCGTGGTATTAAAAACGAACTGTATATTCCTATAATCATCAACCCAATCATTAACAAGATTGTTAGCTTAGAGTTGATAAAAAAATGAGCAATTTTGCCCGAAATTCCGTCTTGCATGTTCATATATTTTTTGGGCGTTTTAACAGGCTATCCGTTACAATCTTTTTTTTGTTTCGTCATTGCGACGTCATTTTTTACTTTGCTGTAGCAATCTCTTGCGAGAAAATGACGATTATAATTTCAAAAAAAAGGATTTTCACTGCTATCCTTAACGCGTTATTTATTACTATCCCCAAACCCCAAAGGGGCTATTTGAGTCTGTTTTTTTTAATGTATTTCTATTCTTTTTTAAAGTCATTTATTAAACTCCCTTCCCTCAGGGAAGGGCTGGGGATGGGATTACTTTTGCGCCATTATATAATTTTCCATCGGCAGAAATGATGTACGCTTCGTTGGCCGATAAACCAGATAATACTTCCACCTGATTACCAAAAGTTCTGCCCAAGCGCAACCAGCGTAATAAGGCTGTATTACTTTCACTTACGGTATAAATACCAGAAAGCTGACCTTTAGTAACTAACGCATCTTTTGGTACTAAAACCACATCTGTTTTTTCTTGAGTTTCCGTAGGGAATTGTACGGTTACAAACATTCCAGATAAAATAGGAACATCCGTTTTATCTAAAGCAATTTTAACCACGTATTGTCCGCCCGTATTTTTGGCCGAATTACTTACTTCAGTAACTTTACCTTTTACCGTTTTGTTAATGGACTTTACAAGTACATTCACCAATGTACCCGATGCTATTTTAGAAATATCACTTTCTGGTACATTCGCTACTACTTCAAAATTCCCTGGTGCTTCAACCGAAATTAAAGGCATCCCAGGATTTGCCATATTACCTTCTTCAATAGTTTTGCCAGTAACAATACCACTAAAAGGTGCTGTTATATTCGAATATGCAAATTGTGCATTAATTTCGTTTTTCATTTGGTTAGCGCCTTCTAAACGGGCTTTTGCCATTTCGTAATGCGCGGTCATATCATCAAATTCTTTTTGTGATACGCTATTGTCTGCCAATAAATTTTTAAACCTGTTATAATCCTTTTTCGCATTGTTAAAAGCTGCAGTCGCTTCAGTAATACCTGCATTTACTTGTGCTTTTTTAGCTTGTAAATCGGTATTGTTTATAGATACTAACAACTGGCCTTTATTAACTTTATCGCCCACTTTTACATGAACTTTAGTGACATAGCCCATCATTCGTGTGCTTAAATTGGCACTATTTACAGCTTCAATCGTACCACTTGCTGTTAAAAAAGAATTGGTTATGTTCTCATTTAAAGCACTAACCTTTACAGGAATTGCACTTTCGCTCGAGGCCTTTTTTTCGTCTTTACCACAACTTATAACAAATAGTGCTAAAGTTACTAGGGCAATTATATTAATGTTTGTTTTCATTATTGGAAATTATTCTTTAGTTAAAAAATCTAAGTATGCTTGTGTGTAATTGTATTCAAAAATTGTTTGGTAATATTCTAATTGTTTTTGGGCATATTGGGTTTCTGCCATTAATAAATCAGATGTTTTTTCTAGGCCTTCTTTAAATCTATTGGTTCTAATTCTTAAGGATTCTTTAGATTGCTCCATTGCCAAAGAGGTTAAATGCAATCTGTTTTCAGCATCAGTAAGCGCCCGTTTTGCTTTGTTTAATTCCAGTTGGCTTTGCGACACATATTGTTCGAATTGTAGTTTCGATTTTTCAAATTCGGCTCTGCTTTTTTGTGCTTTTCCAATGCGTTGCGATCCTTTAAAAATATCCCAGCTTAATTGTGCACCAATTAAATACCCATTAGCATCACCTTGAAACACTTGGTCGTCATAAATTTCATAGCTACCAAAAGCGTTTAAGCGTGGTAGAAATGCCATTTTATCAGCTTTATTCATAGCTTCGTAAGCTTCTGTAACCGATTCCATGGCTTTAATATCAGAGCGATTTTGAGAAATCATGACATTGTTTTTATCATCTATCTTGTTAATAGCTAAAGAATCACTTGGTTGATAAATAACATAAGATTCATCATTCATTAAAAACGACAGATAATTAGAGGCATTTTGCACATTGCTTTTAGCCGTTTGTAACTGGTTTTTTACTTCGGTTACGTGCACTTCTACGTTTAAAATATCGGCACGTTGTAAATAGCCTTGTTTAAAACTATTTTCGGCCAGCGATTTGTTGGAGTTAGCTGCTTCTAATGCTTTTTCTAAAACGGCAACACCTCGGTAAGCCAATTGCAGTTGCATATAAGCCTTTTCTACTTCTATAGATAAATACTCTTTAGTTCGTTGCGATTGTAACGACATGGCTTCCATTTTAGCCTTAGCCGCTTTACGCTGATAAATGCCATCTATATTAATTAATGGTTGTTGAATTTCTAGTTTTGTGGCAAAGTTTTGAATTTGATCTGGATTGTTTAATAACGCAGGATTAAAATCGTTTTGCGTTAAGATTTCCTGATTTAATTTAGAACCAAACGCCATTAACGGATTGGTAGTAGAGATACCCGTATGCGAAGCCGTAATATTAGGCAAAAAAATGGCATTGGTTTGTCTGTAATCTGCGCGTGCACTTTTAAAATCTTCGTTCGAAATTTTAAGTGACTGATTGTTCTCTGAAACTTTGTTCAATACTTCAGACTTAGAGATAGGCACTACTTGCTGCGCCTGAAGTACTGAGACAAAGCTTAAAAACACGAAAGATATTTTAAATAATTTAGTATTCATTGTTTGTAATTTGATATTGCAAATGTAGGGTAGACAAGAAGTGTTGTAAGTAACCTAAGTTACTGACGGTTTATATATAGGCATCTATGAATGTTTCATCTGTTATTCTTGTTTTTAAGTGATTTTAAAAAAAATAATAATGCCTTAAATTAGAACAAGACCAAATGTTGAGCACTGATAAATATCAGTTTGGAAGAAAATTTTTATGTTGGTTGTTTTAGGTACAAAAGCAAAAAGTACCCTATAAGAGTACTTTTAGCTATCAATCAATTAAAATCTAACAACTTCTACAAATTGTCAGCGAGTTTTTCTCGTGCCACCGTGTCCACCGGCAACAATAACCATCACTTTTATGCTTAAAATGAAGAATTTAAATAATTGAATTATTGGATTCATCATTTTAAATCGCTGTATTGGAGATATTCGTTTTGTCATTATATAAGTTTTATGGTTGTGTTATTTTGAACTATTTAGCAAATTTTGATTCCTTTTACTCAAGAATCAACATTTTGTAGTTTGATTCCTATTCAGGAATAAGCTTCGTATAGTTTGATTCCTATTCAGGAATCAACCACCAAAATGGTTTCATTTTTGCTTTATAAATAAACGCATAATGCAATGCTAATTTTAGCCAATGTCCCGCTAAACCAATAGAGCCAAATGTTTTTCCTAAATGTCGTCCTTGTGTTTTTGGATATTTAACGTAATCTGGAACAATTGGGTAGGTGGTAATACTAATGCCACTGCCTTGAGTTAATCCAAATCCAGCCGAGGCAATACAAGCAGCTCCCATATTACCCATAGAGCCTTTATGGTGTAGTGATTCTTCACCTTTTTTTATTGAATCAATAATATTGTCGGCCACTAATTTGGCTGTAATGCCAGAGGGCATTCCTGTTCTAGGCGGTGAAGGAAAAATTTCGGTACCATTTTTACTTTTTCTAGGTTTTGAAATACTATGTGGTGGTGCAAATGCTATACCGGGTGCAAATATGTTTTTATAGCTAGGATTTTGATAGGTTTCTGGCCAATCTTGAACTGTCCATTCTTCATAAGGTTTAGGTGTGTAGTCGGCATCTACAATCATAAATCCTTTAAAAAGCTTTTCGGTTATATCCTGATTGTTTTTATCGAATGCTTTAAAACCATGTCCTGAAAATGATGGGATAAGCATGGCAAAATCAAATGTTTCGGTTTTAGTTTCACCTTCTAAATTTTCGTAGTGTACAATACCATCTTCAATTTTGTTAACTCCTGCACCAAGAATCCAGTTAATTTCTCTGTCTTCAAAAATCATTTCAACCATTTCACTCGATTTCATGGTCATGCTCGCATAGCTAAGTAACATGCCATCCATTCCAAAATCACCTAATTTGTATTCGTTCGAAATCCAAGTTATTTCTGCCATATCTCGTACTTTATGGCGCCTTAATTCTTGTTCTACATTTAAAATATACTCAAATGCTGCGCCTTGGCAAGTTGCTTTTGCGTGTCCAGTTCCTATTAAAATTTTAGCCTTTTTGCCCTTTTTCATATCTTCAATAAGTGCATTTAATCCTTCCCAGGCATGGTCTGCATGTGTATAGGTGCAAACAGAATAGGTTTTATTAGAACCTGGATTTAAACCTTGGGTGGCTTCAAAATTTAATTTTGGACCCGTGGCATTTATTAAATAATCATAGGTTACTTTTTCTTGTTGTCCTTTATTTTCTCCGGCTACATATTCTGCTATCACATAGGGTTTCTGCTCTTTAGCATCCCCTTCAGGATAAAACGAAATTACTTTTGCTTGCTTAAATCCAATCCCTTTCTTTTTATATAAAGGAGCTAACGGGAACAAAATTTTCTCCGACTTTATTCTGCCAATACCAACCCATATATTTGATGGAATCCATTGGTAATTAGCGTTTGGAGATACCACAACTACTTCGTGGTTTTTTGAAAGTTTTCTGCGTAAATGCGATGCCGCCACATGGCCGGAAATACCAGCACCTAAAACAACAATTTTTGACATTTGAATATAAATTTTATAAATATAATTTATTGATAAGTAATGTATTGTAACTAAAGTGGCAAAAGAATAACTATAATTTAAGAATCCAGATGGTGTTTAATAGCATGGGCCATTGCTTTCTGATAAAATGCTATTAAACGCTTCTTGAGTTAAGAATTGTGGTGTATAGGTTTCGCCAAAATTTACTATGCCTTTATTAAAACTTTTTAGGTGCTTTTTAGAACCACATTGTAATCTTTTAAAAACGGTTATAATATCTGGGTTTGTTGTGCTGTTAATGTATTCTTCTAAATCAACGATGTCTAAATCTTCAATAGTTGCTCCAACTTTTAAGGCATTGGTGCTACTTAAAGATCCTTGGGTAACAAACCGATTATAATAGTTTTGAATGCTTTCATTTTCAAATTGTCCAACGGGTAAAATCGTGTAATTAATTTGATAAATTTCAAGTAAATTTACAATGGCATCCATATGGGTTTGTTCACTATTTTTAATATTAGAAAACTGATTCATTGACCATAAATTATTTAAATAAGTATAGGTGTCTCTGGCAAGTTTTTCTTCTTCTAACATAAATAATAAAGCTTCTTTGTCTTTTTGATTTATAGTTTGGTTTGGAGGATCCTTGATGTCATCATTTTCATTACAGGCAAATAAAAAGGAAACGGAAAACATTAATAATATAACGGCTGTAATTGTTGACTTTTTCATGATATGCTGAATTAATTTACATGTAAATTTCAGAAATAAAATCAAGCATATCAGCAACTTATGTTACTTAAGAAAAAAGCACTCTAAAAAGAGTGCCTTTAACATCAACCAACCAAAATTCTGACTGAGAGGCCAGAATATATTTTTACCATAATACAAAGGTAATTCTCTTGATAAGATGCTACAGCAACAAAAGTTACACAGGGAATTAGGTTGTTTTTTTGTAACTCCAAACAGCCAATCCATTCATAATAATGGCATACGTAAGCGTTTTTGATAGCTGTGGAAGAATGTCCATAAACCCAGAACCTTTAAGCATAACCATGCGCATCACTTCTACAAAGTATTTAATTGGATTAAATTCGGTAAGTATTTGGGCCCATTTTGGCATGCTTTCAATGGGTGTAAACAAACCACTCATTAAAATAAAAATCACCGTAAAAAACCAAGCGATAAACATAGCTTGTTGCTGGGTTTCCGTAAAGTTCGATATAAACAAACCAATTCCTAAAACCACCAATATGTAAATAGAAGTATAAAAATACATCAATGCTAAACTGCCTAACATGGGCACATTAAAAATAAGTTTAGCAATAGTTAATCCTACAGTTAACAGTCCCAATCCTATAACCCAAAAAGGAAATAGCTTGCCAATAATAAACTGGCTTTTCTTAATGGGTGTTACATTTATTTGCTCTAAAGTGCCTATTTCCTTTTCTCGTACAATGTTCATTCCAGAGAGAAATAAGGTAATCATTGTTACTAATAATACCAATATGCCAGGCACCATAAAGGTTTTATAGTTAAGCGTTTCGTTGTACCAAAACAAGGGAATAGTTTCAATGGTTGAAGACTGTACTTGAGCATCTGATATCGTCATCAACTCCATTTTTATATTTTTATTGAAAGTTTGCACAATTTGGCTAACATACACATTTTCTACACCCGCAGCAGAGCCATCAATAGCATTAATGGTAATACCCAAATTAGCATGTTTGTTTTTTTGTAAATCGCGTTCAAAATGAGATGGAATTTCTAATACCACATCAACGTCGCCATTAAGCATGGCGTCACTTGCTTGCGTTTCTGAAGAAAAATTGTTTAAAACTTTAAAATAAGTGGAGGCTTCAAAAGCATCGACTAGAGCACGAGAATGTGAAGAGTGGTCGTTATCAATATATGCAAATTTTATATTCTTTATTTCAAATGTTGCGGCATTAGATAATATAATCAACTGGAGCAATGGCATGACAAAAATAATAGGTAGCATCCCTTTATTTCTAAAGATTTGTTTGAACTCTTTCTGTATGATATAAAAGATGATTTTCATTATTCTAATCTAATTTTATATTTCTTCACACTCAATCCAATAAAAAACACGGTCATTCCTAATAGAATCAAAGTTTCTTTCCAAATAAATTGAAGTCCCACACCTTTTAGCATAATACCTTTTATTATGATGATAAACCATTTCGCAGGAATGATATTGCTAATAATTTGAAGCGGTAAAGGCATACTTGAAATCGGAAAAATAAATCCGGATAATAAAATTACTGGAAGCATCAATCCCATTAACGAAATCATCATAGCGGTTTGTTGTGTAGCCGAAATGGTTGAAATTAAAATACCTAAAGCCAAGGCGCTGATAATAAAAAGAATGCTTTCTAGAGCCAATAAAAACAAACTTCCTTGAACGGGCATTTTAAAGATGAAAATGCTCAGTAAAACAATTACGATAGCATTTATAATAGATAGAAAAATATAAGGAAACACTTTGCCAACAATAACCTGAAACGGTTTAAGTGGCGATACTAAGAGTATTTCCATGGTGCCTAATTCTTTTTCTCTGGTTATGGAAATAGAGGTCATCATTGCCGAAACGAGCATTAAAATTATGGTCATTACCCCAGGAACAAACATATAAACGCTTTTTAGTTCCGGATTATAAACCATGCGCGATGCTGGAACGATTTGATAAACAATTGTGATGTCTTTATTTAATTGTTTTTGATACTGTTGAAGAATGGCACTTACATAATTACTTATGGTATTAGCAGTATTTGGGTCTGTGGCATCTGTAATTATCTGAACCGTGGCTTTTTTATCTTTAATAAGTTTTTGACTGAAGTCTTTCTCAAAATTTAAAACGGCTTTTACATGCCCTTTTTGAAATACAGAAGCAATATCTGCCTCGCGTTCAATTATCTGTTTGATACTAAAGTATTTTGATGCCGATATTTTATTGATAATTTCTTGTGTATTGACATCTTTCGAATGGTCTAAAATGGCAATGTCTACATTGTTTATTTCGTTGGTAATGGCAAATCCGAACAATAAAATTTGTGCAATAGGCATTCCGAAAAGTATAAACAGCGAGCGTCTATCTCTAAAAATATGGTAAAACTCTTTTTTTATAAAGCCAATAAATCGTTTCATCCGCGCGCTAGTTTTAAAAACACATCGTTCATGTTTTCTACCTTAAATTGTGCTTTTAGTTTTTTTGGTGTATCCAAAGCTTCTATTTTTCCATTTACCATAATGGAAACGCGATCGCAATATTCGGCTTC
Source organism: Mariniflexile aquimaris (assembly GCF_042676825.1). Lineage (NCBI taxonomy): Bacteria > Pseudomonadati > Bacteroidota > Flavobacteriia > Flavobacteriales > Flavobacteriaceae > Mariniflexile > Mariniflexile aquimaris. The sequence goes on along the minus strand of NZ_JBHTIB010000012.1, from coordinate 883,231 downwards.
ATCCATGTAATGAGTGGTGACAAAAATGGTGGTACCTGTATTAGCTGCTTTATAAATCATTTCCCAAAACTGACGCCTTGTAATAGGGTCTACGCCACCTGTTGGTTCATCTAAAAACACAATTTTCGGATCGTGTAACAAGGCGACTGAAAAGGAGATTTTTTGTTTCCAACCCAAAGGCAATGACCCAACCAGTTGGTTTGCTACGTCTTGTAAACCCAATTCGTCAATTAATTCTTTAGCCTTTTCTCTAATTCTTGCTCGAGATAATCCATAAATGCCACCAAAAAACGTAATATTTTCTTTAACCGTTAGGTCATCATATAAGGCGAATTTTTGACTCATATAACCAATATTCTTTTTGATGTCTTCTGCATGCGTAAACACATCAAAACCAGCCACCATAGCGTTTCCAGAAGTAGGATTCGAAATACCGATTAGCATTTTCATAGCGGTGGTTTTTCCTGCACCATTAGCGCCTAAAAAACCAAATATTTCGCCTTTTTTTACTTCAAAAGAAATGGCATTTACAGCTGTAAAGTCACCAAACATTTTGGTTAGGTTTTCTACTTCTATGACGTTGTTGTTATTCATATTCTGTCTTATATTGTAACATTGAGCAAAGTAAGGATGTACTATAGTTTTGATTGCACTTCGACTGCGCTCAGTGTGACAAGCTTGAGGATAACCTCTATTTAGCTAATTCCATAAAGGTGTCTTCAATAGTAGCTGCTGTTTTATCAATGTGTATGTTTGATAAATTTTTAGTTTCCAAATACGTTTTTAATTCTTCAGGATTAAAGTCTGTTCTACTGTCTGTATAATGTACAAACTCGCCAAAAGGATACACACTATGTTTATGTTCATAATCATTTAAACCCATTATTAATTGGTACATGTTATTTGCACTCACATTAAAAATTTGTTTGGGATAGTGCTTTACAATCGCTTTTGGAGTATCAATCTCTAGAATTTTTCCATCTTGAATGAGTGCAATTCTATCACACAATGCAGCTTCGTCCATATAAGGTGTCGATACTAAAATAGTGATGCCTTTTAGTTGTAATCGTTTTAACATTTCCCAGAATTCCTTACGCGATACAGGATCTACGCCAGTGGTTGGCTCGTCTAAAAACAGCACTTTTGGTTTGTGAATTAAGGCGCAACTTAAGGCCAGTTTTTGTTTCATACCGCCAGAAAGTTTTCCAGCTCTACGATTTTTAAAAGGTTCTATTTGTACGTAGATATCTTTTATTAAATCGTAGTTTTCTTCGATGCTTGTTCCAAAAATCGTAGCGAAAAAATTGAGGTTTTCTTCAACCGTTAAATCTTGATACAAAGAAAACCTCCCGGGCATATAGCCAACACTATTTCTTATGTTTTTATATTCCTTAACGACATCAAAACCTGCTACCAATGCACTGCCTTCATCTGCAAATAAAAGGGTGGTTAAAATTCGAAAAAGCGTTGTTTTTCCAGCACCATCGGGACCTATAAGACCAAAAAGCTCTCCAGGTTTTACTTCAAAAGTAATATTCTGAAGCGCTTTTACGTCTTTATAAGATTTTGATATGTTGGTGATGGAAATACTCATTTCGGGCTAATTTTGAACCGTAATTTTAGGTTCCATGGTTATTTTAGAAGTAATGGAGTTTGATATTAAACAGGCTTTTTCAGATTTCTCAAGAATTTTTAAGGCGCGTTCGCGTTGACTTTCATCTGAAATAAAAACTTCTGGATAAAGTAGTACTTCTGTCATAACAAATTTTCCATCTACTTTGTCTAAAATGCCTTTTGAACCACATTTAAAACTGATGAATTCGAATTTAGAATATTCAGAAACAGCTAAAAAAGTAGTCATTAAACAACTGCTAACGGCGGCAGTAAACAAATGCTCTGGCGACCAAATGTTTGGTATGCCTTTATCAAATTGTGGCGGGGTTGCTACTTCAATGCAGTTTGTTTTAGTAGATTCTGCACTCATTAATTCTGGAGAACACATCATACCTTTGCGGTCTTGTGTCCAGCTAATGTTTACATTGTATTCATGTTTGTCCATAATATTGTTGTTTTAAATTGATATTAATTGTTGTTTATCCACATTTCTGCAGGCATGCCAATTTTTAGGCTTCCGTCGTTTTTAACTTTTATTTTAACAGCATAAACTAGCGCCACACGTTCTTCTTTGGTTTGAATGATTTTTGGGGTAAATTCAGCTTCCGACGCAATCCAATCAATAGTTCCTTTATAAGATTTCATCGCATCTGCATCATCAATTTTCACCTCTACTTCTTGCCCGATTTTAATAGCCGCAAGTTGAGTTTCACTTACGTAAACACGTAAATCCATGCTGCTTAAATCGGCAATTTTATACAATGGTTTTCCAAAAGATGTAATTTCATTTGGTTCGGCATATTTAGCCAAAACGGTTCCGTTGATTGGGTTTTTAATGATGCTTTTTTTAATTTGGTCGTCTAATTGTTGCAATTGTACATCAATGCTTTTTAATTCGTTTACAACAGGCGCATTTTGTATTTCAATGCTTCTAATTTGTTGTTTAATAACATCAATTTCGCCTGAAGCATCATCGAGTTGTTTTTGTGTTCCAGCACTATCTTTTATTAAATTTTGAATTCTTGTTTTGTTGATGTTCGCCGTTTTTAATCTCGCGTTTAGTACCGAAATTTGAGATAACACACCTTTAGATTTGGATACGGTTACAGCTTTTGAAACCAATAATTGTTCTTTTTTTAACGAAAGTGGAATAGTGTCAATATAGCCTAAAAATGCCTCTTTTTTAAGAATATCGCCTTCATTTGCGTCAAATTGCATTAGTTTTCCATTGTTTTCGGCTGATATTGTGATTTCTGTAGCTTCAAAATTTCCGTATCCATCGGCTTTTCCATTAGAGTTGCTACACGATATTAATGTGCCTGTAATAAAACTAATGCCTAAAATATATTTGTTAAAGTTCATAATGGTTTTATTTAGTTTCCTGATGTAATATTATAATTTGCTTTTGCCAATTCAAATTGAATTTGGTGGGTTGCCAAACTGTTTTCGGCTTCGTTTAAGTTTGTTAATTCTGTTATGTATGCAGAAGTAGTAATAACACCATTACGAAGTTGCGATTCGGTGGCATTAAGTACCGTTTTTCGCAAGGCAATAATGTTGGTATCTATCTTTATTAAATCAGAAATTTTTTTTATTTCTTTCTGGTAGTTATTGCGTTCAATATTTGTGTTTAATTTAAAAGTTTCTAATTCTGTTTCAACCAAATCTTTATTAATAGCCAGCGATTCTCGTTGTTTTTTATTGATGTTCCAATCAAAAACATTCCAGTTTATTTTAACCCCAACGGTATAGAATGTTTGAAACGAATTATCCAGCATATTTAATCCCGGGTTGCCATAACCGCCCGTTGCAAATCCGACAAGTTTTGGTGAATTTTGTTTTTTAATTAAAGCTTCGGATAAATTTATTTCTTCCTTTTTTAGTTGAAATAAATCCAATTCCGGACGATTAATTTCATCGTTTATGGTGGTTTGTGTTAACGGAATTATAAACGAAGTTTCTTGGTTAAGCAATGTGCCAGTTAATGACGACAGATTGTCGATCAGCGATAATTTGTTGCTGTTTATTTCTGAAAATTCTTGGTCTATTTTTAATAATTCAGCTTCTAAAACCTTGTCTGAACTAGGCAATAATATGCCATTATTAACACCAGACTTTACTTCTTTAAGTTGCGCTTGTAATTGGGTTTGCTTTTCGGTTAAAAGTTGTTTTTTCTTTTCTAATAAAATTATTGAAAAGTAGAGTTCATTTACTTTTTGTTTTAATTGGTATAAGCTTACTTCTACTTGTTTTTGTTGCGTTTGTAGCTGTGCATTTTTAACTTGTGAAGAGGTGTTTATAATGCCACCATTATATATGAGTTGATTCACAGAAAGGGTGGCGCGATATTGGTCTTTATTTAGGGGTTCAATGCTGGTATTTGGTATAGGGATACTAATGACATCCGATTGATAGGTAGCTTGCGCTGAAAGATCTAATTGAGGTAATTTGGCTTTGGAAATAACCTCTAAATCTAAATTGTTTTGTTGTTTAAATAGTTGCGATTGTTTGGCTATTGGGTAATTTGTTGTTACCAAATCATAACATTCCTGCAATGTTATGGATTGTTGTGCAACCATTGGAAGCGCGAAAAGTATAGCTATAAGATATAGTATTCTGTTCATTTTATTTTCTTTTAATGGCGTTAATTATAAAATTTGAAACCTCGTTTTTTCTGGCTTCAAGTATGGTATTCATGTCTGCGTCGTTTTTGTTAATTAAGGCTTTTACCAATGGTTTTGCAACAAATGGAAAAATATTTAAAGCCATAATATTGATGAATAACTGTTCTGCTTCAATAGGAATTATTAATCCCATTTCAACCTCTTTTTTAACCTGGTTTTTAAATTTTTCAATGTTTGGAAACCCACTAATCGTTTGAATTGTCGACATAAATTCTGGGTTTCTGTTTAACTCTTGTATGATAAAATTAGGGAGATAGGGGTGTTTAATGATGAAGGAAATATAATTGAAAGAAAAATTTTTAATCTTATCTTCAATAGAAGAATCATCGTTTAAAATGGCATTTAATTGGGGTGACAATAATGAAAAGGCATTTTTAAAAACGGCTTCAAAAAGTAATTGTTTACTTCTAAAGTAGTAGTGAAGCATGGCTTTGTTTATGTTGGCTTCATCGGCTATTTCTTGCATACGTGCGCCATCCATTCCTTTATTTTGAAATACACGTTTAGCAGCTTCTAAAATGTTACTTTCGGTAGAGATGTCTTTATCTTTTGTCATATTAAACTATATGGTTTAACCAAATGGTTAACAAATATATAAAAAATAATCAAACCGTATCTTAGTTTGATTATTTTTTAACTTTTTAATGGTCGCCGTAACCTATATCATCCATTTTTCCTTTAAATACTTTGTATTGAATAACGAAATAGATAACCACTAAAATTGCGGCTATAATAAACCAGTTAAGGCCTACTGTTAAACCATACTCATGTGCCGCCACATTATAAACCGTTAGATCTGGATTTACAGAATTTGTTGATGGTAATAATTTTGGAAAAATTGAAGCCACCGTAGAGGTTAATCCGCCAAATAAAAAAAGTGATGAAAATAAAAACCCTGATCCATCTTTTTTAAATGATTTCACTTTAAATAATCCAAATAGTCCTGTGAAGGTTATTATTGGAAAAATAAATAGCCAAGGCCGATTTAAAAAATTATGAAACGGTTGCGGCTCTATAATGTGCCATATAAATAATGAGATAATAACCAAGCCAAGTAGTAAAAAATTGAGGCTAAAAATAACTTTTTTTAGCTTGGAATTTAAATCGGAATTTGTTTTAAAAATTATCCAGTTGGCACCGTGTATGGTTAGAGATACAACCCCGATAACACCTAATAATATTGTAAACCAGTCTATGATGCCTAAATGCTCTGCTTGCGGACTAAACGTAGAATTCCAAAGGGGTAAAAAGAAATAATGCGCTTCTTGTGTTGATACGCCGTTGGTTACCATTCCTAAATTTACACCTCTTACCACATTACCTAGGGCAATTCCAAAAAATAAAGCTAAAAGTAAACTTGCCATTCCAAATGCTTTATCCCAAATCGCTTCCCACATTTTATTATGTACTTGTCCGCGTAATTCTAAACCAATAGCTCTAAAAATAAGTAACCATAAAATCATAATAAGCGGTAAGTAAAACCCACTAAAGGAGGATGCATACAGCGTTGGAAATGCAAAAAACAGCACGCCACCAGCAGCAATTAGCCAAACTTCGTTAGCATCCCAGAAAGGACCGATAGCATTTGTAATTGCTTTTTTGTCTTTTTCTTTTTTAGCAAAAAATAAGTGAATAATGCCTGCTCCAAAATCGTAACCATCTAAAATCACATAGATTGTTAACATGGTCATTAAAACGATATACCAAAATAATTCCATAGTTAGTGTTTTATAAGTTCTGGTCCTTTATTAATAATTTTTCCAACCAGCATTAAAAATAAAAGGCCTAACAGTAAGTATAGTCCAATAAATCCTAACAGCGTAAACAAGGTGTTTCCGGCTGAAACTGTTGGTGAAGCGCCATCTGCGGTTCTAAGTAAATTGTATACTAGCCAAGGTTGTCTACCAAGTTCTGCTGTATACCAGCCCGTGGTATTTGCTATATATGGGAATGGTAGCATGAACATAAGCGACCATAATATCCATTTGGTGTTATATAGTTTTTTCCTGAAAAGTTGAACCGCGGCTATTAGCATTAATCCAATAAAAATAGTGCCTAAACCAACCATAATATGATACGCATAATACAATCCGGGAATATTGGTTGGGTAATCTTTTTCATCAAATTCATTTAAGCCTTTTATCGGCGCATCCCATTTTTGATAGGTTAAAAAGCTTAAAATGTTAGGCACCGCTATTTTATTATCAAGTTTTTTATCTATCATATTAGGTTGCCCTATAAGTACAATTTCTGCACCGCCTTCTTCACTTTCAAAGATGCCTTCCATGGCGGCAAACGTTACGGGTTGGTGTTTAACAACATTTTTTGCTGCTAAATCGCCGGTTGGAAATGCCACAATTAAGCTAGAAATCAATCCGAATACAACTCCAGTTTTAACAAATAATCTTCCGTATTCATCGTGTTTATTGTTTAATAAATAAAAAGCACCAATTGCTGCAACTACAAAAGAACTTGTTACTAATGATGCCGCTTGATTGTGTAAATAAGAAGGCCATAACCACTCGTTAGTAAACAGGGCGCTAAAATTATTAAGAATGAATTTTCCGTTATCTAGAATTTCGTAGCCAACCGGATGCTGCATCCAAGAGTGTGTTGCAATGATTAAAAATCCACTTGCCCAAGAGCCTAAAAACACCAGAAAACCTGTTACAAAATGAAGTTTATGTCCCAGTAATTTTTCACCAAAAATAAATAGTCCTAAAAAAGAGGATTCTAAAAAGAAGGAGAACATACCTTCCATCGCGAGCGTTTGCCCAATAATGCCACCCGTTAGTTCCGAAAATTTGGCCCAATTGGTTCCAAATTGAAATTCCATTGGAATTCCCGTTACAACACCCATAGCAAAATTAAGTGCAAATATCTTCATCCAGAATTTTGCGGCATCGTTGTATTTATCAATTTTGGTTTTTAGAAATTTCCATTTAAAATAGACTATCATAAGCGATAATCCCATAGTTAATTGCGGAAATAAGTAGTGAAACGTGATAGTAAATGCAAATTGCATTCTATCATAAAAGAGCATGTCTTCCATTATAAGTTTTTTAAAGTGCAAAAATACAACACCTTTTTAAATGGACTGCAACATTTATTGCTAAAAAAAGAATGAATATTAAGGTTCATATTTAATAAATTTGTAGACTTGGTTTAGTATTAGATAGCCTTTTGAGCATTTATAATAAATCAAGTTTATATTCAATTAAACAGGTAACCAAAGTATCATTATTTATAATTAAAAAGTGTAATTTTGTATCAATGAAGATGTTATCTATAATACTATCATGCATACTAACGGCAACTATTTTATTTCATAGTTTGCAAGTTTCTTTTACGTATGCTTATTATTATTTAGACAAATCTGATTTTATAGAAAGACTTTGCGAAAATAAAGAGAAACCAGAAATGCAATGCGAAGGTAAATGTCATTTAATGAAAGTTGCAGAAAGCAACACAAACGATGATAAAGAGCCTTTTAAAGCTATGAATTTAAAAGAAATTACCTTGTTTATTGTTGAACAATCTTCTTTTGAATTCGTTAATAATGCATCAAAAATAACCTTAATAAATCACTACAGTAATTTATATTGTAATTCTATTTCTAGAGCTTTAGATCATCCTCCACAAGTATAATTCTCATCTTTTTTAACGAAGAATTCAGAAGTTTAAATAAGCTTCTGTAATCGTATTTATTTTAATTTCTAAACAACAAAAAATGAGAAAATTTTATGGTGTGCTTTTATGTACACTTGTTTATGCCTTGTCTTTTTCTCAAGAGAAAAAAGACAACGTAAAAGATACTATTACGCAAAAAACAGTACAGCTCGACGAGGTTTTTATCACTGGTAATTCCTTAACTGACCCTGTGCTTACGCTAGTATCGAACAACTATCAAAAAAACATTGTTCAGCCTAAAAATGTGGCCGATTTATTTAATAATTTAAACGGTTTCTCTGTTATTAAAAGAGGTAACTACGCGATAGATCCGTCATTTAGAGCTTCACAATACGAACAATTAAACATTCAATATGATGGTGGTACCAAAGCAATGCATGCGTGCCCAAACAGAATGGATCCTATTACAACCCATATTATTCCAGAAGAAATTTCAAAAATAGAAATTATAAAAGGCCCTTATACCGTGCGATATGGCGCTACTTTTGGAGGTATTATTAATATGGTAACCGAAAAACCATCTCATATAGATGCTGGTTTGCACGGTAAAGTATCGGGTGGGTATGAATCTAATGGAAATTCGTATGTTACTATGTTACAACTGCAACAGGTTACAGACACTTATGATGTGGTTGGAAATGTGGGTTATAGAGATTTTGGTAATTATGAAGATGGTAGCCAAATTGAAATACCATCGTCTTTCCGCAGTACAGATTACGGCTTGAAATTCGGCTATAACTTCACCGAAAAGCAACGTTTGCAAGCACATTGGAGACAGTCTTTTGGTAGAGATGTATTGCATGCGGGTTTACCTATGGATACCGAATACGATAATAGCAGTATTTTATCGTTAGATTATAAATGGTCTAATATTGCAGACGTTTTAAAATCTATAACAGCAAAGGCTTACTACAGTTATGTCGATCATTTAATGACGAATAATTTAAGGCCGTCGTTCATGATGACTGGGGCATCGTCGGCAGTTGAAGCCACCACCATAGGAGGAAAGGTAGAATTGAACTGGAAACCGTTTAATAAACTTAATATGTATTCGGGTATCGATATGATGCATATTGCAAGAGATGGCGGTAGAGACAGAACCGTTAAAATAATGAATAGCATGACCTTAGCTACTCCAAGATTATTTTATGATAAGGTTTGGCAAGACTCTTATATTGATGATATAGGGCTTTTTACCGAAGCCAAATGGTCAATTAATCCTTCAACGATTTTAACTGCAGGGTTACGTGCCGATATTGTTACCTCTAACATTAAAGATCCTGAAGCTGATTTTGCAGCTAGGTATAATTTAAGAAAACGTACCGAAGAAAATATAAGCGCAACGATTTCGGTTAAGAAAATGATTTCTGATAATTTTTTAATTGAAGCTGCTTACGGAAGAGGTGTTCGTTCTGCGAATATGATTGAGCGTTTTATCAATCATTTTACGGTAGGTCAAGATTCTTATGAATATGTAGGAAACCCAGAGTTAAAAGCCGAAGCGAATAATCAATTTGAAATTGGATTTAAAGGGTATGAAAAATTGAATACTATTTTCAATAAGTTTAGTTACGAAACGTCTTTTTACTACTCGTTTTTTGAAAACTATATTGTGGCCATAGAAGATGCCAGTTTAACTAGAAAATTTATGCCTACGGTACAACCGGTTCATCCAAAAGTATTTCAGAATTTAGATAAAGCCTATAAAACAGGATTTGAAGTTATGGGTAAATTAGATTTTTTAAATGACTATTATTTAAAAACTGAAGCTGCTTATGTATATGCTAAAAACAAAGATTTATATGAGTCTTTGCCATTAACACCGCCATTTAAAACAATGTTTACGGTTGGGTTTGAAAAGCCTAAAGCATGGGCGAATGTGCAATACAAAATAACTAGTAAACAAAGTAATATTTCTGAAAGTTTTGGTGAAATAGAAACAGCAGGTTATGAAACTTTAGACCTTCGTTTTGGTGTAAAACCTTTTAAAGATATTTCGTTAGGCGTTGCGGTTTTAAATGTGTTCGATCAAACCTATCACGATCATTTAAACTTTTCGTTTAATAATCAATCAGATTTTGGAGCAATACCAATCACTGAACCTGGAAGAAATATAACCGTTTTTTTTCAGAAGAAATTTTAATTTTCAGAATAAAATTAGGGAATACAAAAAGAGCCTCAATAAATTATGGAGGCTCTTTTTTTTAATGAATTTTTAAGGTTTTAATTTTTAAGTATTTCTTTAAGTACTAAATCTTTGTCTAATTTTTTTGTGCAGAAAAACCAATCTTCGCATTCCAATCCGTCTGTACCACTCATTCTTTCGGCAGCAACACCACAAGAACCGGCAGGTGAAATAATGACGTCGTTTCCTGGATACCAATCGGCTGGGGTAGCTACACCAAATTTGTCTGATGTTTGCATAGCAATTAAAGCACGGTAAATTTCGTCAAAATTTCTACCTAGACTTAGTGGGTAATAAATTAAAGCACGGACAATGCCTTTCGGATCAATAAAAAAAACTGCTCGTACCGCCTGAGTTTTACTTTCTCCGGGCTGAATCATACCATATTTTTTGGCGATGTCCATCGAAATATCTTCTATTAAAGGAAATTTAACTTCAATGTCTTTCATGCCATTAAATTTAATTTTTTCCTTTATAGTTCTTAACCAAGCAATATGGCTGTATAATCCATCAATTGAAAGTCCGACTAATTTACAATTAGCTTTATTGAATTTTTCTTCTAAATGTGCGAAGGTCATGAATTCTGAGGTACACACTGGTGTAAAATCGGCTGGGTGACTAAATAAAATAACCCATTTGCCTTTATAATCAGATGGAAAATTAATTTCACCTTGTGTTGTAGTTGCAATAAATTCTGGTGCTTTGTCACCAATTCTAGGAATAGAAAATGTTTCTTGATTTTGTGTTGTTTCCATTATTATATAATTTATTATGTATTGAATTTTAATTATTTATAAAATTAGTTTATCGTAAAAACTTATGCAGTAACAATTGTTACTGCCAAGTATAGCGCAGTAATTAATAAATAAATTAATCAATTAAATTATTTAATATGGTAAGAAATTTAATTGCTTAGTTGGGTTATTGTATAACCTTAAAAGACCCGAGGACTATTCGTTGTTTTCCTTGTCTTTTTTTCCACCCATCATAAAATTGATTAGTATTCCAATTAAGGAAAGGCATACAACGCCAAAGATGGCAATCATAATGGCGCCATTAGTCCAGCTATAAAGCGGTACCGCTAAGTGTGTCATAGTTGTGAATTTTAGATACGTAAAGCTATAAAAATCAAAGTGTCACAATCATGATATTTGTCAGTTTAAGATTATTTCGGTGTTAATTTTATAAACAGTTCTCGATTTTTTCTGCTTTCAATAGAGTTATAGCACAGTTCAAAAATAGCGATGTTAAAATAGGGTGTAAAATAAGTTAAATATTCATTTTTGCTTCCTCCAAATGGAGGCTGTTCGAGGTTTAAAGGGTCGTTAAATAAGAGTCCGACGAGTTTTCCGGATTCGGTTAAAAGTTGCCGCATTTTATAAGCATACATTTTTCGTAGCTTAGGGTCTATAGCACAAAAAAATGTTTGTTCAATAATTAAATCGAAAGTCATATCTAAATCAAAGAAATCTAGATGTAGCAGTTGTGCCTGTGTAAAATCTGGAACTCTATTTTTAAAATTGTGTAGTGCCGTATCGGATAAATCAACGACGTACACATTTTTAAAGCCTTTTTTGTATAAATACTCGGCTTCGTAGGCATTGCCACCACCAGGAATTAAAATTTTTAAATCTTTGTTGGTAAGCTGGTCAAAATAAGCTTTTAAAGGCGTTGAAATGTGCCCAATGTCCCAACCTGTGTTATGTGTTTTGTAGCGATTATCCCAGTAATCTTCAGAGAGATCCATGAACTATGTTTCTATTTTAAAATAGATAATAATTCGTTTTTTTGAACCACACCAGATTGTCTCCAAATTTGTTTTCCGTTTTTAAAAAGCAGGAGGGTAGGAACGCCTCTTACTTGGTACTTAGCTGCTAATTCCTGATTTTTATCCACATCAATTTTTATGATGGAGACAGCTTCTCCCAAACTATCTTTTACTTCTTTTAAGATAGGAGACATCATTTTGCATGGTCCGCACCATTCAGCAAAAAAATCTACTAAAACAGGTTTGTCTTGGTTTATTATTTCTGAAAATTTACTCATGTCTTTAAAAATTATGATGAATATTACAGTGTTGTAGGGCAAACATAGTTTGAAACCGGTATTCCTGATTTTTTTATGGAAGCAAATCCATCATTAACATCAACTAAATTATGGATGCCTCTACTTTTTAAAATAGACGCAGCAATTACCGATCTGTATCCACCAGCGCAATGAATATAAAAAGTTTCATTTTCAGGAAATTCATGAAAATATTCGTTTAGGTATTCTAATGGTGTATTTTGTGCATTTTCAACGTGTTCAGATTTAAATTCTCCTTCTTTTCTAACATCAAAAACAGGAACATGTTCTTTTAAAATTTTGTTTTTTAATTCTTCAGAATGAATAGATAGGATGGTGTCGTACTCTAAACCTGCATCTTTCCAGGATTCAAAACCACCATCTAAATAACCTAAAGTGTTATCGAAACCTACACGAGATAATCTAATGATGGCCTCTTCTTCTCTTCCTTTAGGAGCGATTAAAAGTATGGGTTGTTTTACATCTGCAATTAGGGCACCAACCCAAGGCGCAAATCCACCGTCTAATCCAATAAAAATAGAGCGTGGGATGTGACCTTTAATAAAATCATTTTCTTTTCGAACATCTAATACAACAGCATCAGTACTGTTGGCAACTATTTCGAATTCTTTTGGGGTTAATGGCTTTGTACCGCGCTCTATAACGTCACTAATATCATCATACCCTTCTTTATTCATTTGTACATTTAAAGGGAAATATTGTGGTGGTGGCAGTAAACCATCGGTAACTTCTTTAATAAATTCATCTTTGGTCATATTAGCCCGTAGCGCATAATTGGTTTTTTTCTGATCGCCAATAGTCCCAACGGTTTGTTTGCTTAAATTTTTTCCGCAGGCAGAACCAGCACCATGGGCAGGGTAAACAATTACATCGTCGGCTAAGGTCATTATTTTGGTTCTTAAACTATCAAACAGCATACCTGCTAACTGTTCCTGCGTCATATGAGCTGCTTTTTGCGCTAAATCTGGTCTTCCCACGTCACCTAAAAACAAGGTGTCGCCACTAAAAATAGCATGATCTTTTCCGTCTTTATCTTTTAATAAATAAGTGGTGCTTTCCATGGTATGCCCGGGTGTATGAAGCGCTGTAATGGTAATTTCGCCCAATTGGAATACTTGGCCATCTTGCGCTACAATCGCATCAAACGAAGGATTTGCTGTTGGCCCAAACACAATAGGCGCTTTAGTCATTTTAGACAGTGTTACATGGCCACTCACAAAATCTGCGTGAAAGTGTGTTTCAAAAATGTATTTTATTTTGGCATCGTCTAATTTTGCACGTTTAATATATGGAGATACCTCCCGTAATGGGTCAATAATAGCAACTTCTCCCTTACTTTCAATATAATAAGCGCCTTGTGCTAAACATCCAGTATATATTTGTTCAATCTTCATAATCAATTGTTTGTTAACTGTAAAAATAAGTCATTTTTTGAATTTTTGTAGTAACAATAGTTACAAGTTTCTTACTGAGAGAACTCTTTAATAAAAATATAAATGGCCATGACTAATATAAACCAGCCGAAGCCTTTTTTTAGTTTTTTATTGGATACATATTTTGATAAATAGCCCCCTAGGAGTATTCCTAAAATGGTTAAAAACGAAAATGATAATAAAAAAAGCCAATCAATTTGTAATGAATGCAGATCGCCAAAGAAACCTATTATGGAATTTATAGATACAATTACTAACGAGGTTCCTACAGCATTTTTCATAGATAATCCAGACCAGAGAACCAGTGCAGGAACATATAAAAAGCCACCGCCAGCACCTATTAAACCAGTTATAACACCAATAACTAATCCTTGCACAAAAGTTTTATAGTAGGGCTGTTTTGTAAATAAATCTTCGTTTTTAGTTTTTCTTTTTATCATGGAAGTTGATGCAATGAGCATGACTATTGCAAAAAATACCATGATGGCCATTTCTTTTGTTAGCGTAAAATTGTTTATTTTAAATATTTCATCTGGAATATTGGGTACGAGATATCTTCTTGAAATATAAACAGCTAAGAATGAGGGAAATGAAAATGCTAAACCTGTTTTAAAATCGACTAAGCGTTTCTGGTGTTTTTGAATGACACCAACTACAGAAGACGTTCCGACTACAAATAATGAATACGCAGTTGCTACTACTGGATTATACCCTAGAAGGTACACAAGTAAAGGAACGGTTAAAATCGAGCCTCCGCCACCAACAAGACCAAGTACAATGCCTATTAAAAAAGCAGCAAAATAGCCCAAATAATCAATGATAGACATAGTTTAAATTTTCACTACAAAGCTATAATGTTAAGCAGTTTAGTTCCGTAACAATTGTTACTTAATCCTTAAAGGTCTAATAATTTAATGCTATTTCTGTTTAGTATTATTTTTCCTTTGTTTTCTAAAGTTTTTAATAATCTGGAAATTACTACTCGCGAGGTGTGCAGATCGAAAGCAATATTTTGGTGGGTTACATGAATTAAATCGTCATGATTTACCATCGCTTTATCACGTAAATATTTAAGCAATCGCTCGTCCATATTTAAGAATGCAATAGTATCGATGGCCTCCAAAAGTTCAGACATTCTATCATGATAACTTTGCAGAATAAAATTTTGCCAGCTTTTATATTTTCCCATCCACTCACTCATTTTCTCAATGGGGATCATGATAAGTTTGGTTGGTGTTTCGGCAATGGCTCTAATTTCACTTTTTTTCTTACCCATACAACAAGATAAAGTCATGGCACAGGTGTCTCCGCGTTCAATAAAATAGAGTAGAAGTTCATCACCTTTATCGTCTTCACGCATAATTTTTATGGCACCACTTATTAATAATGGCATCGATTTTATATAGTCTCCAATATCTATAAGTTGGAAACCTTCAGGGATTTCTTTAAAAGTTCCAGAGTTATTAATCTCAATTAATAAATTATCTTCAAAAAGGTAACCGTAGTTTTCTTTTAATTCAGCAATCATGGGCAATATAAATTAGGTGTCTAAAGATATTGACTTAAATTTAAATTGAAGAAGATTATTACTATTTAATTCGTGTATTTCTAATTATAAAATAGAAGAATGAAAATAAATTTAATTTGACATTAAAAATATCAATAATAATCTTTGTTAGATATATAGTTAATTTTATATTTGCACTCCGGAAAACAAAACTGGTTTTGTATTTCGTGATGAGGGCTCGTAGCTCAGCTGGATAGAGCACCTCCCTTCTAAGGAGGCGGTCACAGGTTCGAATCCTGTCGGGCTCACAAAAAGCTTCACTATTTTAGTGAGGCTTTTTTGTTTTTATAAGTGTCGTATCTCAAAACGACTCGAAATAGAATTACTTATTCGTTATTGAAAAAATAAGTTTTCATTGTAGAAATAATCATTAATAGAATATCCATTACACGCGGATTTTTTAGTAATTTACTAATATATTCGTGTTTTAAACATAGAAGCAGCAATTAGCTAAAAATACTTTTCAAATAATATGTTCGATAAAATTAATACGTATTTAATATTAATAGTGTTAGTAATGGGTATAACGTCTTGCAAGAGTTCTCGCAATATCATTTCAAAAAATATTAATACGAATTGGCAGTTTAAAGCTGTTCAGGATTCTGTTTGGTTGAAAGCGAGCGTACCTGGAACGGTGCATACAGATTTATTGGCGAATGGGGTAATTGAAGATCCGTTTTACAGACTGAATGAAAAACAACTGCAATGGATTGATAAAACGGATTGGGAATATTACACAACGTTTAAGGTTGATAATAAAGTTTTTAATAAAGAAACTATTGAATTAGAGTTCAAGGGACTCGATACCTACGCAAAGATTTATATAAATGATTCGTTGGTTTTTGGTACCGATAATATGTTTGTTGGTTATCAATTGAATAGTAAACCGTTTTTAAAATTAGGGGAAAATCAATTGAAAATTGTTTTTGATTCGCCGATTAGATTAGGATTAGAAAAACGGGATGCCTTGGGGTACAGACTACCAAACGCCGTGAACGATCAATCGGTAAATGGCGGATTAGGCGACAAACAAGTAGCTGTTTTTAGCCGAAAAGCAGGATATCACTTTGGTTGGGACTGGGGCCCGAGATTGGTTTCAAGCGGCATTTGGCAAGACATTCTCTTACTTGCTTGGAATAAAGCATCCATTAAAGATGTTTATATCAAACAAACAGAACTTACCAATGATGTTGCGCAGCTAAATGTGGCTGTAGAATTAGAGGCCACAGACGACTTTAAATCCTTTTTAAACATTAAAATTGATTCGGTTTTATCAGTCCGTCACAAAATGGATTTAAAAAAAGGAATCAACAAAATTGAAATTCCAGTAATAATAGAGAACCCTGAATTGTGGTGGACAAACGGATTAGGAAATCAAAAACTTTATAAAATTGATATTGAAGTCACTAAAGGTGGCCGATTGCTCGCATCCAATTCAAAAAACATTGGGCTTAAAACCCTTGAAGTGGTTCAGCAACCCGATAGCATAGGAACAAGTTTCTATTTTAAATTAAATGGGCATCCGGTCTTTATGAAAGGGGCGAATTATATTCCGCAAGATGTGTTTTTAAACCGCGTTACTATTCAAGATTACGAGCGTATTATTCAAGATATGGTTTATGCTAATTATAACATGATTCGAGTTTGGGGAGGCGGTATTTATGAAAAAGATATTTTTTATGAGTTATGCGATAAAAACGGCATTTTAGTATGGCAAGATTTTATGTTTGCTTGCGCGATGTATCCTGGCGATGCTGCTTTTTTAGAAAGTGTAAAGCAAGAAGCGATTTACAATGTGAAGCGATTACGAAACCACACAAGTATAGCATTATGGTGTGGCAATAATGAAAATTTGGTGGGTTGGAAAAATTGGGGTTGGATTAATGATATTTACAATAACCAGGGTGGAGAGGTCTTAAATAAAGTTTGGAAGGGCTATACCGATGTGTTTCATAACATATTACCCGACCTTGTTAAGGAATTAGATTCAGATACATTTTACTGGGCATCGTCACCAAGTTCTGTGCAAGGAGAAGACCAAACATTAACTTCTGGAGATTATCACTATTGGAAAGTTTGGGGGCAACAAGCAGCATTTTCTACTTTTAATGAGTACGTTCCAAGGTTTATGTCGGAATACGGATTTCAATCCTTTCCAGAATTTGAAACGGTAAAAAAATATACCTTAGAAGAAGATTGGGATATTTATTCGGAGGTGATGCAATCGCATCAGCGTTCCATTATTGGGAATAAAAACATCGAGTTTTATATGGAATCGATGTATAGAAAACCTAAGGATTTTCAATCGTTTTTATATGTGAGTCAGCTTTTGCAAGCTAAAGGAATGCAAATTGCCATTGAAGCACATCGTAGAAATATGCCTTATTGTATGGGGTCGCTTTATTGGCAAATAAACGATTGTTGGCCTGTAGCTTCTTGGTCTAGTATCGATTATTACGGAAATTGGAAAGCTTCACATTTTAAGGTAAAAGAATTATACAAGCCCATAAAATCTTTGTTTTTTGTGAAGGATAATCAATTACAAGTTCACATTGTTTCAGATGAATTAGAAAATAAAAGCGCTAAACTTAATTTAAAACTGCTGAATTTTAATGGTGAATTATTAAATTCTTTGGAAAAAGAAATCGACATAAAATTAAATACAAGCGCCATTTATTTTAGTGAGAATTTGAATCAGATTGTTTCAAAATACAACAAATCAAATATTTTAATAGTGGCCGAATTATTAGATGATAACACACATGTTTTTGATGAAAGCATTTTCTTTTTCGAAACAGAAAAAAAGCTCGAATTAACGCAGCCAACATTTAATTATACAATTTCAAAAGCAGCTAATGGTAAATTTGTAGTAGAGATTGTATCGAATGTTTTGGCAAAAGATGTTCGGATAAGTTCAACGACGGAAGGAAAATTTTCAATCAATTATTTTGATATGTTGCCATTCAAAAAATACCGCGTTTATTTTGATTCGGAAACAGAAATTACCGACGAAAAAAGTCTAGAAAACTTTAAGATTAATTCACTTTTCGATACTTATTAAAACTTAAGAACGTTACTAGTGTTTTTGTGTAAATAAAGTTATTTTTAAAGGCCTTTATTTTAAAGAGCTTAAAAATAATTATTTAGAATTAAAGAATTATCTTTGAGCTTATATAATTTGTGGAATTGTTATGAGCAAAATTTATACATTTTTTGTTTTTTTAATTTTGCCGCTAATGGTATTTTCGCAGTCTATTGAAATTACTTCTTTCTCCACAAATCCTGTCGAAATCAATCCATTAGTAGGAGGTAATGTAATAATAAACTATAAATATTCCAGCGAAACGGGTTCAGCAGGTAATCATATTTATCTAGCCTTAGAATTACTTGACGGAACGAATTCATTTAAAAAAACGATTGCCGAAATAACTTTAGAAAACCAACAAGCTGGAACGAATGTTACTGGGGTAGTAAATTTATTTATTAGTAGCAATAACATATTGTCGGCTAATTTAGACACAGGATATTACTATCAAGTAAAGTCCATTCTGTTTGCCAGTGGTGGTTGGACAGGAATTGCTTGGTCTGGTTACTGGAATACTCCCAGTATTTTGCTGCAAGACACCAGTGCTGTAGTTCCAAGAACTGATGCTATCATAAAAGGAGTTGATGTTAGCTGGATGTCCGAAATGGAATCTTCTGGTTTTGTGTGGAAAGATAATGCTGGTATTACTAAAAATTTAATGCCTTTGCTAAATCAATTTGAAATTAATGCGGTTAGATTACGAGTTTGGGTAGATCCAAGTATTTCTGAAGCGAATGGATGGTGTGATATTCCTGATTTGGTATATAAGGCAAAACTGGCCAGTGCAGAGGGTATGGACGTGATGGTGTGTATACATTACAGCGATTATTGGGCAGATCCAGGACAACAAAATAAACCGGCTGCATGGGATGGTTTGACAGTTGCTGAATTGGAAACAGCTATATACAATCATACTACTAATATTCTTACTGCACTTGCAGCAGAGGGTATTACACCTAAATGGGTACAACTTGGAAATGAAACTAATAACGGATTGCTTTGGCCAACAGGCAAACCTTCAATAAATGGCTTTTCTAATTATGCTAAATTTATAGCTGCAGGAAATAATGCGGTTAAAAACTTCAATAGCACTATTAAAACCATAGTTCATTTGTCGAATGGGTACGATAATAATTTGTATCAATGGAATATTGGTGGCTTAATTAGTAGCGGTGCTCAGTTTGATATTATTGGCATGTCGCTATATCCAGATTCAAATAACTGGATTAATTTGGTTAATGACACCTATTCCAATATGATAGATATGAAATCTAGATATGGTAAAGAAGTGATGATATCAGAAGTAGGTTTTAACTCCACTACTCCAAATATAGCTTATCAGTTTTTAGTGTTTATCCTTGAAAAAACAAGAGAGGCTGGTGGATTAGGTGTTTTTTATTGGGAACCTATTGCACATAATGGTTGGAAGTCTTATTCAAAAGGCGCTTGGGATTCTGATGGAAGTCCGTCTGTCGCAATGGATGCATTTGTAGATTTTAAAACATTGAGCATTGGAGATAAATCCACTTTCGATTTTGACTATAAAGGGTTAAAATTCTACCCAAATCCAGTTTCAAAACAATTAATTATTACGGTAATAAATAAGCAGATAGTTACATTAAAAATCTTCGATATATTTGGTAGAGAGTTAAAAGCATTCACAGGTTTTAAGAGCCACCATGTATTAGACGTTTCGGATTTACCAAAAGGAATTTATCTATTAACTACCAATACCAAAGAAACATTTAGATTTATCACGTATTAAGATCTATATTTTTATAAAATGTATTAAAGTTCATTCAGCTTAATTTAAATTAGTAAAAAACTTACATTTTTTAGTAAAGTAAATTGATTTTAAGCCTTCTAAAATCTTATCTTTGTTTAAGGCCTTATATTCTATCAAAATAAATATTTCACTCATAAATGACTAAATATTATTACTTCATTTTAATCTATTTTGGTACTGTCTCAATTTTTTTTTCACAGGAAATTAAGATTCTAACGCAATTTTCTCAGGATGGGGAATTGTATAAACATTTCGACAATAAAGCGCAAATAATTGCGCAATTTGAAACGAACGAAGATTGTTTTGTTTTGAGTTATGAAGGCAAGGACAAGTATAAAGTGCAGTATAAAGATTGGACGGGATTTGTGGATTCACAAAATTTAATATTTAATGATGAAATAGATGATTTATTTTATGAATTTCAAGAAACGGAGCGATTAAAACTTATTAAACAAGAGGAATTAAGAAAGAGCAGGATACAGGCGATTGTAAATAAAGGAGATGCCGAAGTACAACAGAAAATTAAAGAGGAAGAAGCCATAGCAAAAAGGCTAGAAGTAGAACGCTTAGAAAGAGGAAAACAAGATTCCATCGCGGAAGTTTTAGCGAAAATGAATCAAATCGCCATTGAAAAAGAAGCATTAGCTTTAAAGAATGAAGCGGAACAAAAGGAACGTGCGAAACAAGATTCCATTGCACAAGTTAAGTCAGCTCAACAACAAAGATTAGTAGAGCAGGAAGCCTTAGCGAGAAGGCAGGAAGCTGAACGTTTAGAACGTGTCAAACAAGATTCCATTGCACAAGTTCGAGCAGCTGAACAGCAAAGATTGATCGAAAAAGAAGCATTAACAAGAAGGCTAGAAGCAGAACGGTTGGAACGTGCGAAACAAGATTCCATTGCGCATGTTAAAGTAGCAGAACAGCAAAGATTGATCGAAAAAGAAGCATTAGCAAAAAGGCAGGAAACTGAACGTTTAGAACGTGCCAAACAAGATTCCATTGCACAAGTTAGAGCGGCAGAACAGCAAAGATTAGTAGAGCAAGAAGTTTTAGCACGAAGGCAGGAAACTGAACGTTTAGAACGTGCAAAACAAGATTCCATCGCACAAGTTAGAGCAGCTGAACAGCAAAGATTGATCGAAAAAGAAGCATTAACAAGAAGGCTAGAAGCAGAACGGTTGGAACGTGTTAAGCAAGATTCTATTGCAGAAGTTTTAGCTAAAATGAATCAAATCGCCATTGAAAAAGAAGCATTAGCTTTAAAGAAAGAATCAGAACAAAAGGAACGTGCAAAACAAGATTCTATAGCGCAATTTAAAACGACAGAACAGCAAAGATTGATCGAAAAAGAAGCATTAACAAGAAGGCTAGAAGCAGAACGGTTAGAACGAGCGAAACAAGATTCTATTGCGGAAGTTTTAGCAAAAATGAATCAAATCGCCATTGAAAAAGAAGCGCTAGCTTTAAAGAAGGAAGCGGAACAAAAGGAACGCTCTAAACAAGACTCTATTGCGCAAGTTAAAGCAGCTGAACAGCAAAAATTAGTAGAGAAGGAAGTATTAGCAAGAAGGATGCAAGTAGAACGATTAGAACGTGTCAAACAAGATTCCATTGCGGATGTTTTAGCTAAAATGAATCAATTAGCAATTGAAAAAGAAGCAGAACAAAAGGAACGTGCCAAAAAAGATTCCATTGCACAAGTTAGAGCAGCGGAACAGCAAAGATTAGAAGAGCAAGAAGCCTTAGCAAGAAGGCAGGAAGTTGAACGTTTAGAACGTGTCAAACAAGATTCTATAGCAGAAGTTTTAGCTAAAATGAATCAAATCACCATTGAAAAAGAAGTATTAGCTTTAAAGAAGGAAGCTGAACGTTTAGAACGTGTTAAGCAAGATTCTATTGCAGAAGTTTTAGCTAAAATGAATCAAATCACCATTGAAAAAGAAGTATTAGCTTTAAAGAAGGAAGCTGAACGTTTAGAACGTGTTAAGCAAGATTCTATTGCAGAAGTTTTAGCTAAAATGAATCAAATCGCCATTGAAAAAGAAGCATTAGCTTTAAAGAAGGAAGCGGAACAAAAGGAGCGTGCAAAACAAGATTCTGTCGCCCAAGTTAAAGCAGCAGAGCAGCAAAGATTAATCGAAAAAGAAGCATTAACAAGAAAGCTGGAAGCAGAACGGTTGGAACGCGCTAAACAAGATTCGATTGCGCAAGTTTTAGCTAAAATGAATCAAATCGCCATTGAAAAAGAAGCATTAGCTTTAAAGAAAGAAGCGGAACAAAAGGAACGCGCCAAACAAGATTCTATTGCGCAAGTTAAAGCGGCAAAACAGCAAAGATTAATTGAGCAACAAGCATTAGCACGAAGGCTGGAAGCAGAACGTTTGGAACTTGCTAAACAAGATTCTATCGCACAAGTTCGAGTAGCTGAACAAAAAAGATTAGTAGAGCAAGAAGCTTTAGCAAATAGTCTAGAAACAGAACGTTTGGAACGAGCTAAACCAGATTCCATCGCTCAAGTTCGAGCAGCAGAACAGCAAAGGTTAAAAGAACAAGAAGCGTTATCAAGAAGGTTAGAGACAGAACGTTTAGAACGCGCCAAACAAGATTCCATCGCGCAGATTAAAGCGGCCAATGTTGAGCCTAAAACTGTTACGGTTAATCAAATTGAGGACGAACGTGCAGAAAAGGAACGATTAGAAAGAATTACGTTCCGTAATACCTGCCATTATGCAATGAATGAATTTGATGCCATTGATAGAATTAAAATTTTACGAACTGATCCTTATCAACTCACGAAAAATATGACCGTTGAGTTGTTCAAAAGAGGCAGAGCTACCAATGTTTTTTTTAATTTAAAAGAAGATTTAGGTTGTGCTAGCTACCTTCCGAATAATAGATCTTATGTAAAAATAAAACTTGAAAACAATCATACCATCACATTTTATCATTCTTGGGATATGGATTGCGGTGATTTTAGTTTTAAAAGCATTATTTCAAATTCACAAATGTCACTGTTAGAGAAGTCTCCTATTAAATCTGTTTATCTTAAAGGAACTAAATATTCTCGTGAAATAACAAACATCGAATACAAAGAGTTTTTTATGGATAAACTAAAATGTATCGAATAAAGAAAATTGAGGCGATAGAAAAATAATTATCAGTCTGCTTTTGTTGTAATTAAAACAATTTTATTGTCGTGTAAATCGGTGGTGAAAAATAGATAGTGATTTCCCCCATCTTTAATTTTTAGCTTTTTGCGTAATTGTTCTACTGTTTCTGGAAAATTCCGCGTACTAATATTGCCTTTCGCTAAGTTCAAATTTTTTAGCGCTTTTTTATTGTACGGTAAAACATTCAGAACTTCAAATCGCCTTCCCGGGAAATCTATTAAAGTGTTATTGGTGTATAAATGTGAATGTTTGTGAAGTTTATAAACGTTCAATTGATTTGCTATTGCATTAAACCCTCCTGCTTTTAAAATAGCACTATTTGGTTCGTACACATAGGTTTGTGGTTCAGAGTATTCAGATTCCATCGATTTTTCATCCTCCATGGAAAAATTGAATTGATCTTCACCTTGATTTTTAATGTTTATGGTTTGTATTAACAAGTCACCTTCAAACCCAAATTCTAATGTCCACAGCAATTCTTTAACTTCATTATTTACTGCAACAACATGAATGGTTTTAACATGTTTTAATTCGTTGCAGCCAACCGACAGATCGAGTAGTGGCGATGTTTTAATTAAGATATTTTTAGAATGCTTAAAAAGTAAATCGAGATGAGCTGGTACATTGGGTAAACAATCATTTAAAAAAAAGACTTTGCCCTTACTATCATGGCGTCTGGAGGGGTCTATATAAATCCAATCAAATGTTGTCGTACTCGATTTTAAAAATGCGATGCCATCATTATTTATGGTTTCAATATTATTAACATGTAGCTGTGCGTAATTGTGATTTACAATTTCAGAAAGGGACTCATTAATTTCACAATGCACAACGGTTTTAAATACTTTTGAAAAGAAATAACAATCTACCCCAAATCCGCCCGTTAAATCGATTATTGAATCGCCAGAAATTAAGCGCGATTTGTATTTTGCAGTAATTTCTGAAGAGGTTTGTTCAATATTAAGTTTGTTGGGATAATAAATATTTTTGGTGTTAAACCAGGTTGGTAACTTTTTTTCACATCTGCTTTTAGCTTCAATTTGTTCTATAAGTTCTTTAGTGTCTACCGTAGGAAAAGGGGTTCCTTTCAGCACTAAAGCAGTCACGCTAGAATTTAGATGTGTGTTTATAAATTCTTGAATATCAGTATTTAAAATTGATAAATTCAAATAAGTGCTATATGTTTTTGGTGAGTTTTTTTACAATTTCGTTTTCAGATAAAAACTCTTTTAAAATAACTTTTATCGAGGTATACGCTGGAATTGCAACAATTAAACCAACCACTCCAAATAATATTCCAGCAATTAAGAGCACTAAAAATATTTCTAAAGGATGCGACTTCACACTTTTTGAAAATATAATGGGTTGGCTCAGCGAATTATCTATTAATTGACCGACAATAAACACTATAAAGACCCAAAAAGCATTTGGCAAAATAACCTCGTTAAAAGACGATCCAAGATTACTCGTCATGGTTAGAATAAGCATCAAAAAAGCTCCAATTAAAGGTCCAATGTACGGGATAAGATTAAGTAAAGCGCATAAAAACGCAATTACCACGGCATTATCTACACCAACAATCAATAGTCCAATAGTGTAAATGATAAAAAGAATTAGAATTTGAAAAATGAGTCCGACGAAATAGCGGGACAATAAATCTTTAATTTTAGTTGAAGAATTTTTCCAATGAGATTCCTTACTGTCCGGAATAAAAGTTAAAATGCCATTTTCGAATAACTGACTGTCTTTTAAAAAGAAAAAAGAAATAAAAAGAACCGAAAAGAAACCCATTCCAAAACTACCAAGACCGCTTACAATTGAGTTTAACAAATTCGGAATCAAGGAATAATCGATTATTGAAAGTAAATTAGATTGTTTAATAGACGCCTCAATATCAATTTGATGTAAATTAAAATAGCGCACTATTTCATAATATAAATATTCAATATTTCTCTGTAACTCATTGATATTTAGCAGTGATAAGTTTTGTCCTTGCTTAATAATTAACGGCACAAATAACCATGCTAATCCTAAAAACATTCCTAATAGAAGCGCCATGGTTACAATTACGGCAATGGAGTTTTTAAATTTTAAACGACGACGTAAAAACAATACTATAGGCCTTCCAATAAGCGATATAACCGAGGCTATGGCGATATATGCTATTACCGATTGAATTTTGTTTAAAAAAACCAGCAATAAAGCAATTCCGGCAATTATGGCAATTGCTCTTAAAATACCGTTTGCTATTATTTTAGAATTCATTTAGTAAATATATAAAACAGTTTATAAAAGTTGTTTTGTTATTTCATATAAAGCAATATTTGTTGCCTGTACCACATTCATGCTGCTATTATGTCCGTACATGTCGATGTGGATTATCGCGTCCGATTGTTTTAAAATATCTTCTGAAACACCAAAATTTTCATCACCAATAATCAAAGCAATTGGTTTTACTGCTGAAAATTTAAAGTTGTGAATTGCAGTACTGTTCTCGGTAATTTCAATGGAAATAATTTGATAATTTTTAGATTTTAAATCATCAACTACGTTTGAAGCCGATTCACAAATTTCGAAATTAACATGATTTTCAGTAGCTCTCGATGTTTTAGCCATTTTTCTACCCAAGCTAATGTTGCCTCCACAAAGAATTAATTTCTGCACTCCAAAGGCATCGGCCATTCTAAATAAACTTCCCAGATTTGCCGCATTGCTAACATTATCACTAATTAAAGTAATTGGAAATTGCCTTTTAGAAAAGTTCGTATTGTAGTGGGTGAGTTGCACTAGGGACATTGTGTTTATTTGGTTATTTGTTTATTTGATGTCGTTGTGAATTCACTAAGATTTCGTGTGAATCTTAATTTAAAAATTTAATGTTCAAAAGCATATTTAACAATGTTAGCACCCATTTTTAATGCTTTTTCTCTAACATCGGCAGGGTCGTTATGTACTTCGGCGTCTTCCCATCCATCGCCTAAATCGCTTTCATAAGTAAATAGTACGACTAATCGGTCTTCATAAAAAATACCGAAAGCTTGCGGACGCTTGCCTTCATGTTCATGAATTTTTGGTAATCCATTGGGAAACTTAAACGCATTATTAAAAATTTCATGACTCGACGGAAGTTCAACTAAATCTTTATCTGGAAAAACTTTTTTGAGTTCTTTGGTTATATAGGGTTGTAAGCCGTAATTATCGTCGATATGCAAAAAACCTCCTGATATTAAATAGTTCCGTAAATTTTCAGTTTCAGAATCACTAAAATACACGTTGCCATGTCCTGTTAAATGTACAAATGGGTATTGAAATAAATCGATGCTGCCCACTTCAACTTCCTGAGGTTTTGATTTTATTTTAGTGTTTATATGGTCGTTGCAAAAAGAAATTAAATTACGTAATGCCGTTGGGTTCGCATACCAGTCGCCACCGCCTTTGTACTTTACCAAAGCAATTTCTTGTGCAGAAACTGTTAAAATTAGAATGTTAAAAATAAAAAATACGATTCCTTTTTTCATCTGTTTATATTACTCATTTACAAATGCGACCGAATGACATGCAACAATTGCAGCTGTTTCGGTTCGTAATCTGGTAGTTCCCAAAGTTACAGGAATAAAGTTGTTTTGTATTGCCATTTGAATTTCTTTACTGCTAAAATCGCCTTCTGGTCCAATTAAAATGGTGATATTTTGATTAGGTTTAAGTTGTTGCTTTAACGATTTTCTATCGGTTTCTTCACAATGCGCGATAAACAAATCGCCTGTAAATTCCTGATTTAAAATGTCTTTTAAGTTAATAGCATCGTTAAGTTTTGGCAAATAGCAATTTAGCGATTGTTTCATGGCCGATTGTAAAATCTTTTCGTAACGTTCGGCTTTAATTATTTTCCGCTCACTATGATCGCAAATAATTGGCGTAATGGAATCAATACCAATTTCGGTAGCTTTTTCTAAAAACCATTCGTACCTGTCGTTCATTTTAGTTGGAGCCACTGCTAAATGTAATTGGTAATCGCGTTTTGGCTGCAACGTTTTAGAAACCACCTTCGCTAGACATTTATTGGTATTTGCCGAAACAATTTCGGCATTAAATAACCATCCTTCGCCATTGGTTATGTGTAAAGTGTCGCCTTCTTTTTTTCGTAATACTTTAACAATGTGCTTGCTTTCCTCTTTTTCAAAGGAAAATTGGGTAGTGGTATCGTTTATATTTGGATTGTAAAAAAGCTGCATTACTTAATAGGCTCTACAATTTTTAATACTTTAATTTCTGAAATATTTTTTGGATCATGTGTGTGCAATACCACATAATACCAATTTTTTTCTGGAATATCAAGCGTGTAAATGTCATTTAAAGCATGGTGTCCATTAATAATTTCATTTTCAAATTCAGGATGCATATCACCTTGTGTAAACCAACCTATGTCGCCACCTTTATTGGCATTGCCATCCATAGAATAGCGTTTTGCAAGAAAATCGAAAGGAGCGCCATTTTTGTACTGGTTTATAATTTTTGTTCTTAATTCATTCAATTCGGTTACATTATATTTTGAGCCATCTAAATAAATATAAGCGACTCTGTAATGGCTGGTTTTGGTTTTTTCTACAACTTTATATACTGTTTTTTCAAAGTTGGTTGTTACCGTTTTAATTTCACCTTTTGGAAGTCCAAAAAGCTCTTTAGCCAAAATGGTTTTGTGTTTTTCTTCATTAAAAGTAATCAATTTATTGTCTTTAGATTTCTTTAATGACAGATAGTTGTCTATTTGTTCGGGGGTTTCAATAAATTCGAGCTCATTTTCGGTTGAATTCTGAGCATTTAAAAAAGAAAAAGCACTAAAAAGTAATGCAAAAAGTAGGTTTTTTGTCATGATTTTGGGTTTAAATTTAGCTTCAAATTTAAACTTATTCTTTTAAGATTTTAAAAATGCGGTTTAAAACTTTTTATGGCTAAGCAAATTTAAACTTTCACCTACTTACGAATTAAAAAATTATATCTTCAATCGCGCTGAAGCAGCTACATTTTTTTCAGCAAAATCACCTTCTAAATATTTTAAATACCCAACAATGGCAATCATTGCAGCATTATCGGTAGTAAATTCAAATTTCGGAACGTAGGTTGTCCATCCAAATTTTTGTTCACCATCTTTTAATGCTTGACGAATACCAGAATTTGCCGATACACCACCACCAATAGCAATGTGTTTGATGCCTGTTTGTTTCACGGCTAGCTTTAATTTGTCAATTAAAATTCCGATGATAGTATATTGTATGGAGGCACAAATATCATTAATGTTCTCTTCAACAAAATTTGGATTGGCTTGTGTTTCGTTCTGTATAAAGTAAAGAATTCCTGTTTTTAAACCAGAAAAGCTAAAATTAAGTCCGTCTACTTTTGGCTTCGTAAATTTGAAAGCCTTCGGATTTCCCAATTTAGCGCGTTTATCTATTTCTGGTCCTGCAGGATACCCTAATCCTAGAATTTTTCCGCTTTTATCAAAAGCTTCTCCAACCGCATCATCGATAGTTTCGCCAATTACGGTCATGTCAAAATAATCATCTACTCTCACTATTTGTGTGTGTCCACCAGATATTGTCATAGCCAAAAAAGGAAACGGAGGTTTGTTAAACCCGTCTTCATCAATATAATGCGCTAAAATATGCCCTTGCATATGGTTCACATCTATTAGTGGAATATTTAAACCAAAGGCTAACGATTTTGCAAACGATGTTCCAACAAGTAACGATCCCATAAGTCCTGGACCTTTGGTAAACGCTACAGCATGCAATTGTTCTTTAGTGATGTTTGCTTTTTTTAAAGCTTCGTGTACCACTGGCACAATGTTTTGTTGATGCGCTCTCGAAGCCAATTCTGGCACTACGCCGCCGTAGGCTTCATGAATTTTTTGATTAGCAATAATATTGCTTAAAATACGCCCGTTATGTATAACAGCTGCTGCAGTATCGTCGCAAGACGACTCAATTCCAAGAATATAAATATTTTGTGAAGACATTATTAAAAATTAGGCATAATAATTGTTAATTTTGATTCAGAATTAAAGTCCGTAATTTATTTTAATTCGTAATTGCAAAAGTACTCATTTATTTTTCTAACAAAAATCGAAAAATAGTTTATGTAGTTTACGTTTTGTAGAAATTTAAATTATCAAAATAGGCATCAAACATATATTACCTTTATCCATTAAATAGCTTTAGAACGTATCAAAAAAATTTTTAAAATAGCATATAAACTAGCAGCCATTTTACTGCTTCTTTTCATCATTTTGGTGTTGGTGCTTTCTATTCCATTTGTGCAAACCAGTCTTGGTAACTACGCTACAAACCGCATAAATAAGGAGTTTAAGACTAACATAAATATAGATAGGGTTAGTATGCAATTTAATGGAGATGTAGAACTTAAACACATTTATATTCAAGATTTTAAAAATGATACGCTTATTAGTATTAATGAGTTAAACACCTCCATTATAAGTGTTAATAATTTGATTAATGGTAAATTAACGTTTGGTGATATTGATATCGATCATTTAATTTTTAATATAAAGACTTATAAAGGCTATAAAGATACCAATTTAGACGTTTTTGTTAATAAATTTGAAGATGATAACCCCCGAACCACTAAAAGTTCGTTTTTATTATCATCGAGCGATGTATCTATTTACGACAGTACCTTTAGGTTGCTAGATGAAAATAGAGAAACTACCAAGGTTTTAGAGTTTACCAATTTAAATATAAATGCGTCTAATTTTTTAATAAATGGTAGCGATGTAAGTGCGCGTATTAATACGCTCGCGTTTAAAGACAGCAGGGGATTGGTTATGAAAAACATGATGACCGATTTTGCATATACCTTAACCAGTATGACGTTCTCCAATTTAGATGCAAAAACACTAAAATCGGAACTAAAGGGCGATTTAAGATTTTCGTACAATCGCGAAGATTTACAATATTTTACCGATAAAGTTTTGGTAACTGCCAAATTTGAAGATTCTAGCATATTTTTAGACGAGTTAAACACGTTTTATAACGAATTTGGTAAAAACCAAACCGCCCGATTAAGCGTAGATTTATACGGAACCTTAAATAGATTACAAGCCACCAATTTAAAACTGTATACCAGTTCTAACACAGAAATAGAGGGCGACATAATTTTTAAAAACCTGTTTAATAAAGAAGAAGGAAATTTTTACATGAACGGAAATTTCGGAAATTTAACTTCTACGTATTACGATTTAAAAGCTTTGTTACCTAATGTGTTAGGCGCTTCTATACCCTCCTCATTCGATAAATTAGGAAAATTTACAATAGTAGGTAATTCGCAGGTTACTTCCACCATGGTAAACGCCAATGTTCAAATAGATACCGAATTAGGCTTTGTAGATTCTAAATTACAAATTTCAAAAATTAACGATATCGATAATGCTTCGTATAATGGAACCGTGATTTTTGAAAATTTCGATTTTGGAACCTTTCTTAACGACCCTATTGTTGGAAGAGCCTCTATGAATTTTGATGTTAAAGGCTATGGATTTACTGCTAAAAATGTAAATACCCAAGTAAAAGGCGATGTACACGAAATAGAGTTTAACAAATACAACTATTCCGGTATTAAAGTAGTTGGTAATGTTAGAAACAGAATTTTTGACGGAAATCTCATAGCGAACGATAAAAATTTGCGATTAAACTTTTTAGGGCTTATAGATTTTTCGGGTAAAGTAAAAAAATATGATTTTGAGGCGAATGTTGATTATGCCAATTTAAACGCCTTAAATTTTGTGAAAAAAGATTCCATTTCTAATTTTAGTAGTAATGTGAAAATGAATATGAATAGCAGTAGTTTAGATGATGCTTACGGCAAAATATCATTTAAAAATACCGCTTACAAGAATCAGAACGATACTTATTATTTTGATAAATTCGATATTTCCTCAAGATTCGAAGACGACATTCGCTATATCGAAATAAACTCGCCCGACATTGTAGAGGGAGAACTTAAAGGTCGTTTTGTATTTAAAGATTTAAAAAAATTATTTGAAAATTCCATTGGTTATATTTATACAAACTATATTCCGCACAAAGTAAAAACCAATCAGAGTATCGATTTTAATTTTAAAATCTACAACAAAATAATTGAAGTTTTTTACC
This sequence comes from Mariniflexile aquimaris, assembly GCF_042676825.1. Classification (NCBI taxonomy): domain Bacteria; kingdom Pseudomonadati; phylum Bacteroidota; class Flavobacteriia; order Flavobacteriales; family Flavobacteriaceae; genus Mariniflexile; species Mariniflexile aquimaris. The sequence continues at coordinate 851,767 of NZ_JBHTIB010000012.1, read as the reverse complement.
CAGAAGTAGAACTTGCCAAAAACACCTTTATAAAAGGACGTGTAGAAAGTAACGAGAAGCAGTTTAAACTAACCTTTAAGTCTCCAAAAATTAAATTGTTAGAATATTTTGCCGATAATATCGAACTTCAGGTAGATAATAGTAACCCGCTTTTTAACACTTATATTGAAGTTGATAGCTTAACAACAAAATATTATAATGTTTCTAAGTTTAGTTTAATAAACGTAACCGTTAGCGATACCTTGTTTATGCGTTCTGAATTTAAGGGCGGTAAAAATAACAATGATAGCTTCAACTTAAGTTTTTATCACACTATTAATAAGGACAAAGAATCGGTTATCGGATTTAAAAAATCTGATGTTACTTTAAAAAACAATACCTGGTTTATTAACGAGAAGAGCGATTTATTTAATAAAATTTCATTCGATAAAAAATTAACGAAATTTAATTTCGATAAATTATTGATTAATCATAAAAAAGAAGAAATTAGATTTTCTGGTTTTATAAAAGATTCTACACAAAAGGATTTACGACTTATTTTTAAAAATGTCGATTTGGCAAAAATCATCCCAGACATTGACAGTTTAAAATTAGCAGGAAATGTAAATGGTAAATTAGATGTTTTACAACAAAACGGTAATTACTTGCCTAATTCTAGTATAGTAATTGACGATTTTAAAGTAAATAACTACGCGTTTGGTTCTTTTGATGCCAATATTAAAGGAAACCAAAATTTAACCAATTATACCGTAGATATTGCTATAAAAGATGATTTAAAAAAATCGTTTCGTGCTATAGGCGATATCAATGTTACAGGAAAACAATCCAGTATTAATGTAAATGTCGACTTTAACGACTTCAATTTACAACCATTAAATCCTTTATTAGAAGATATTTTAAAAGATATTAGAGGACTGGCAAGTGGTAAAGTAAATGTTGTTGGAAGCTTAAAGCGTCCCGACATTAACGGCGATTTAACTTTAAATGAAGCAGGGTTTACCATTCCGTACCTAAATGTCGATTATCAGTTTGCAAACAACTCTTCAGTTACCCTAAAAAACCAGAGTTTTATATTTAATAAGTTACAATTAACCGATACCAAATATAAAACCAAGGGGCAGCTAAACGGAGCCTTAAGTCATATAAACCTATCAAAGTGGAGTTTAGATTTAAATTTAAACACTAATAAGTTACTAGTATTAGATACCAAAGAAGCCGAAGAATCTTTATATTACGGAACCGGATTTGTAGGAGGTCGAGCCAGTATTACTGGGCCAACAGACCAATTGGTGATTAGTGTAATTGGCGAAACCAAACCCGGTACAGTATTTAAAATTCCGTTAAGTGATACAGAATCATTCGGAGATAATTCATATATACGTTTTATTACTAAGGAAGAAAAATTATCCAGAAAACAGGGTGTCGATATAGCGTTTAACGAAATAAAAGGGTTGGAGCTAGATTTCGATTTAGATATTACTGAAGATGCCGAAGTTGAAATTATTATAAACAAAAATAGTGGTCATGCTTTAAAAGGACGTGGTCGCGGTGGTTTGCTGGTAGAAATAAATACTAACGGAAAATTCAATATGTGGGGCGATTTCTCGGTATTCGAAGGGGTGTATAATTTTGCTTATGGTGGCATTGTTCAAAAAGAATTTATAGTACAACCTGGGGGTTCTATATCCTGGGATGGAGAACCGCTAAAGGCGCAAATAAACATGTTGGCAGTTTACAAAACCCAAGCCAACCCATCGCCATTGTTAGATAATCCAATAAATAGAAGTATTCCCGTAGAATTAGGAATTAATTTAACCGGCGATTTAGAACAGCCGTTGCCAGAGTTTAATTTTGAATTCCCTAACGTTAATACCACCATTAAATCGGAGTTACAGTATCGATTAGATTCAGAAAGTGTGAGACAAGATCAGGCGCTCTATTTATTATCAACAGGATCTTTTTCAAGAGGTTTAGACGAACTAAATTTCTCTGGAACCATCGCCGAACGATTAAACGGTATTGTTAATAGTATTTTAGCCAGTGGCGACAGCAAGTTTAATTTAGGACTAAATTATGAAGCGGGCCAAAACACACCCGATTACCAAACTGACGATAGAGTGGTGGCAACCATACAAACTAAAATTAGTGATCGTGTATTAATAAATGGTAAAGTAGGAGTGCCAGTTGGTGGTGCAGGTGCTACCGAAACGGTTATTGCCGGCGATGTGGAAATCGATTTTTTACTAAATGAAGACGGTACCTTAATGGCAAAAGTTTTTAATCGAGAAAATAGTATTCGTAATTTTGGAGAAGCCATTGGGTACACACAAGGCTTTGGTTTGTCTTATAATGTAGATTTTGATACCTTTAAAGAGTTAATTAGAGGTTTATTTAAAAGAGCTAAAAGAGAAGAAGAGGTTTCTGTAGAAAAACTAGAAGAAAGCATAGTAAATCCCCTCCCAGATTTTATAAAAGTTAAGTCCGTTTCAGAACAATAAGTCCCATTTTTTAATTAAAAAAGACAGATTTTTTTTGCCTTCTCATTTTTTTTATTAACTAAAACGTTATAGTTTTACAACTATTTATAAAATAAAATAAATGCTGTCGTTATGTGGTATTTGTTTAGTAATTTTACCTTGCAAAATTGAAAATTGATGTCTAAAGTAATAAAAAAATTAGCAGTTTTAACGTCGGGAGGAGATGCTCCTGGAATGAATGCAGCCATTCGTTCGGTCGTTAGAACATGTGCATATCACAATATAGAGTGTGTTGGCGTTCAACGTGGATACGAAGGTTTAATAGATGGTGATTTTAAAGTAATGGATGCTCGTAGCGTTCGTGGTATTATCAATAAAGGAGGAACCATCTTAAAATCTGCGCGTTCTGCAGAGTTTAGAACCAAAGAAGGAAGACAAAAAGCATTCGAAATGATTTCTAAAGCCAATATAGACGGACTTGTTGCTATTGGTGGAGATGGAACATTTACAGGAGCCATGATTTTTAATGAAGAATTCGACTTTCCGGTAATGGGAATTCCTGGAACTATCGATAACGATATTGTAGGTACCACACATACCCTAGGCTTCGATACAGCATTAAACACGGTAGTTGATGCCATCGATAAAATTAGAGATACGGCAAGTTCGCACGACAGACTTTTCTTTATAGAGGTTATGGGGCGCGATGTGGGTCATATCGCTTTAAACGTTGGTATTGCTGGTGGTGCCGAAGAGATTTTAATTCCTGAAGAGGATTTAGGATTAGACAGATTGGTAGAATCGCTTAATAGAAGTAGAAAATCCGGAAAAACTTCAAGTATCGTTGTGGTAGCTGAAGGTGATAAGATTGGTAAAAATATTTTCGAGCTTAAAGATTATGTAGATCAAAATATGGAAGGGTACGATGTAAGAGTATCGGTACTTGGGCATATGCAACGCGGTGGTGCGCCATCATGTTTCGATCGTGTATTGGCAAGCCGAATGGGTGTAAAGGCTGTAGAGTCTTTACTAGAAGGTAAAAGCAACTATATGGTTGGTTTAATAAATAGTAAGATGGAATTAACACCTCTTGAAAAAGCTATTAAAGGTAAAACAAAAATAAACTTAGAATTATTACGTGTCTCAGATATTATGAGCATATAACATTTATAAACAAGATTATGTCAAAATTAAAATTAGGAATTAACGGATTTGGTAGAATAGGAAGAATTGCTTTTAGAGTAGCAGTTAGCAGACCAGAGGTTGAAGTAGTTGGAATCAACGACTTATTAGATGTAGAGCATTTAGCTTACTTATTAAAATACGATTCAACTCACGGTCGTTTTAACGGTACTGTAGATGTAAAAGACGGTAACTTAATTGTTAACGGTAAAGAAATTAGAATTACTGCAGAGCGTAACCCAGAAGATTTAAAATGGGATGCTATTGGAGCAGAAGTAGTATTAGATTGTACTGGTATTTTCACAACTTTAGAAGGTGCTGGAAAACACATTACAGCAGGTGCTAAAAAAGTTGCAATTTCTGCACCATCTGCAGATGCACCAATGTTTGTTATGGGTGTAAACAATAGTAAAATTACTGCTAAAGATACTATCGTATCAAACGCTTCATGTACTACAAACTGTTTAGCGCCTATCGCTAAAGTTATTAATGATAACTTCGGAATTATCGAAGGATTAATGACAACAGTTCACGCTACAACTGCAACACAATTAACAGTTGATGGTCCTTCTAAAAAAGACTGGAGAGGTGGTAGAAGTGCATTAGCAAACATCATTCCTTCTTCAACTGGAGCTGCAAAAGCGGTTGGAAAAGTAATTCCAGAATTAAACGGAAAATTAACAGGTATGGCATTTAGAGTTCCAACTCCAGATGTATCTGTAGTAGATTTAACTGTAAGAACAGAAAAATCAGCAACTTGGGCTGAAGTTAAAGCGGTATTGAAAAAAGCTTCAGAATCTGGAGATTTAAAAGGTGTTTTAGGATATACTGAAGAAGCTGTAGTATCTCAAGATTTCGTTTCAGAACCAATGACAAGTATTTTTGATGCTGATGCAAGTATCGCACTTAACGATAATTTCTTTAAATTAGTATCTTGGTACGATAACGAATACGGTTATTCAACAAAATTAGTAGACCTTGCTCAATACATAAGTAAAGTTTAATTAAAAGTATAATTATTAACAACTCCACAGTTTTATTGTAATTAACTACAAGAATCTGTGGAGTTTTTTATTTAAAAAACATATGATTTTAATTGTTGATAGTGGCTCTACCAAAAGTGATTGGATTGCTATAGATAATAATGGAAAACAACTTTTAGAAAAGTTGAGAACAAAAGGTCTTAATCCAGAAATTTTAAAGCAAGAAAAGCTAAAGAAAATAATTAAAAAACATCCCGATTTAAAAGCACACAAAAAAGAAGTTACACATGTATTCTTTTACGGTGCTGGTTGTGGTACAGATAGGGGTAAAGAACTTGTTAGAGCTGCACTTACAGAAGTATTTGTAAATGCAGAAATATCGGTTGAAGAAGATACTATGGCAGCAGTTTACGGCACCATAAATCACGATACCGAAGCAGCAGTGGTTTGTATCTTGGGTACTGGGTCTAATTGTAGTTATTTTGATGGTAAAAAACTGCATCAGCGCGTACAATCATTAGGTTATATTTTAATGGACGATGCTTCTGGTAATTATTACGGGAAAGAATTAATAAGAGATTATTATTTCAACCAAATGCCAGAAGATATTAAAGTGTCTTTTGCAAGCAAGTATAATTTAGAAGCAGATTATATTAAATATAACATCTACAAGCAACCAAACCCGAATGCATATTTAGCCAATTTTGCAGAGTTTATGTTTTTAAATAAAGATTCAGAATACATTTTAGCGCTTATAAAAAAGGGTATTCGAGTTTTTGTTAAAAATTATATCATGCAATATAAAGAAGAGCTTAAATCTATTCCAGTGCATTTTGCCGGTTCTATCGCGTATTTTTCGCAAGATCAAATAAAAGAAGTAGCGAAAGAAATGGGCTTTACCGTAGGTAATTTTGAACGCAGACCTATTGAAGGTTTAGTAGCTTTTCATACAAAAAAATTAAAACAGTAATATTTGATTAAACACCTTGCCATTTATATTACTAATAATGATGATAAGCCCAAACTTATAGAGCTTATTGTTACGGGTAATATTTTAAAGTTAGGTGCTCATTTAAAACCTGCTATTTTTTCAGAACTAACGTTAAATGCCTTTATTGACGAAGAAATTCGTCATGGGCATTTTAATGTTATTACCGAAACTAAAAATAGTTTGTTACACTCTTCTGAAGGCGAACGTAAAAAGGCCTTACTCACGCATATTATTTCGCAAAATCCAGATTATGTAATCGTAGATAATGTATTTGGTAATTTAGATTGCGTTAAACAAGCCGAAATTGTGCACACGCTAACGCAATTAAGTCAAAAAACTCTCATCATTCAAATTACAAATAGAGTAGACGATATATTGCCGTTTATAAACAATACATATCAATTACAAGGCGAATCTTTGGTAGCCTTTCATCCAGAACAAGTTAAAAGCACAAAAAAATCCTTAAGCTTTGTCGAGGCATTACCAGAACCATATCGTATGGTTTCAGAAGCTATTAACCCACTAATTAAGTTCGATAAGGTTTCTGTGGCTTATAACGAACGGCCCATTTTAAATGGTATTTCGTGGGAAATAAAACAAGGCGAATTCTGGCAATTAATTGGTGCGAATGGTTCGGGAAAAAGCACCATTTTAAGTATGATTTATGGCGAGAACCCAAAGGCTTACGGACAGGATATTACCTTGTTTGGTGTAAAAAAAGGGAGTGGCGAAAGTGTTTGGGATATTAAAAGGAAAATAGGGTATTTTTCTTCAGAAATGCTTCGTGGTTTTAAACGCTTAGATTCCATTGGGAATATGATAGTTTCTGGCTTTTTCGATTCGGTAGGCTTATATAAAGAACCCACTAACCAGCAAGTAAAAATAGCGCAGCAATGGTTGCATGTGTTACACATGTACCATATTCGCAAAACCAACTTTTTGGAATTATCGGCAGGACATCAGCGATTGGTATTAATAGCGCGCGCCATGGTAAAGCAACCGCCATTACTCATATTAGACGAACCAACTAATGGCTTAGACGATAGCGATGCAAGATTATTTACCGAACTTATTAATAAAATAGCCAAAGAAACAGACACCGCTATTTTGTATGTATCACATAGAAAAGAAGCGGGCTTACATCCAGATTATATTTACCAATTAACCCCCAACAAAACGGGTTCCACAGGAAAAGTAGTAAGCAATTAGTAGTATTTATTTATTGCTAAAATCACGTATTTATTTACAAATATTCTTTTTATATTTACAATATAGCAGCAACCAAGTTGTTACTTTATCTCAATGTAATTATGGGGTATCAGTAATATTGGTTGTTATATAACTAGTTAGCCAACATTTTATCAAAAATGACCGAACAAAATTTAAAAAAATATTTTGAAAATAAAATTACGGTAGAAGAATTAAAATCTGACGTAAAAAATAGTCAAACTAAAACAGGATTTGATACAACAAGTGTTTATATTAAACAACTTAATGACGGCGAATTTGAAATCCAAAAAGAGCATTTAATAAAATTATGCGAAGATTTTATTGCCAAAAAACTTGATGCAGAAGATTTAAATACAATTGCTTTTTCTCTTTTTGCGTCTGAATATTTTGATTGGAATGGAGATGAAATGAGTAATGTCATTTTTGATTGGGATAATCCAATAATTGGATATGATATTAATCTAAAAAATGTTCAATTATGGAAAAATTATCTCGAAAATGGAATTTATAATCTTGACAAAAACGAATTAAAAGAAAAATTCAGAAGTAAAGGAAAGTATTTAAATCTATATCAAGAAATTGATCAAATATTGTGGGAAGACTGGGATCCAATTGGAATAAATGATGATGCTCTACGAGATGAATATCAAGGTTACACTCCAATAATTCTCAAACTTGTAAAATCAAAATCTGATACAACAAAAATTGCAGAAAAACTTAACGAAATTGAAACTGAAATTATTGGTGTTCCTGGAAATTACGAAAAATGTTTAAAAGTAGCTGGAAAAATAAATAATCTGGAAAATAAAAACGTCGGCTAAGCCGTGTAAAAAACATTGCTTATTTTAGTTAAACCGTTTGGTCGTTGCTTTGCTTGCTTGCATCCGATTTTCCTTCGGAATATCCTCGCACACAAGCACGCAACGTTCCTAACACATAAACGTTGGCAGTAATATAAAAAAATGAGAGAACTCCTAATTATCATTTTAGCAATATTAACCTCAAACACCTGTATTGGACAGACGCATGAAGTTGAAAACAATGCAAAAAAAATAGAAGGTTTCTGTAATCAAAATGAGCTATACCTCCTAATGAGTGAATTGGGTGGACAAACGGAGCCAGTAAGTCCAGTTAGCATATCACAAATATATGACAGACTTGTACGTGAAATAAATTTAGATAATGATTTCCCAAAAGTAAAAGAGTCAAAAGTTGTAGCTATTTATATAAACTGCCAAGGAAAAGTTGTCAATGTTGAATCAGAGTTTAAGAATGAAAAACTAAATCAAAGAATTTATGACATCTTCAATTCGCTTGGAGTCTGGAAAGCCGGTATAAAGGAGGGGAATCCAGTCGATAGCACAGTGCTTTACCATTTTAAAATAAAAAAAGGAAAACTAATTCTGAATGGAAACATCTGGAGAAATTAAATAAATACTACTGCCAACAGTGTAAAAAACATTGCTTATTTTAGTTCAACCGTTTGGTCGTTGCTTTGTTTGCTAGCATCCGATTTTCCTTCCGAAAATCCTCGCACACAAGCACGCAACTTTACACATAAACGTTTGCAGACATTTTAAACCTAAAAATCGTGAAAAGACTAATTTTAAGCATTTTACTTTTTAATTTCTTTAATTGTAATTCTCAAATTTCAAAAGAATTAGAAAGTTTTATTAAACCTTTCGAAGATTATAAAACTTTCAATGCAATGGGTTGGAAAAATGATTCAATTTCAAAATTGCTTGATAAAAAAGCAACCGAAGATGAATTAGTTTTTCTTTCATTAAATGGTAAAAATACATTCACGAAAGGAATATCTATTGAAACATTAATAAATAGAAAAAGTAAAAAAGTATTTGATATTTACGATGATTTAATTGATTCAAAGGATACGTTAGTTTATGCAACTGAATGTCTATCAAGTAGTGCTAGTTTTCCAAATTTTATGTTTCAAAGTTTGACATTTAATCGAAATTATTCAAAAGAGGAAATAATAACTAACAAAGAAATTTTAGTTCGTAAAGTATTAAGTAAAATTCCAATTAACATAAAATTATTGGAAAGCATACATTATTGGATTCCGCAAACTGAAGAGTTTTATAATCCAATAAGAAAAATTGTAGTAGAAAATAAGTCTTCTACTCTATTAGTTACAATAGCAAAATACAAAAAAGAAAGTGACATAGAATTAATCAAAAGTTTCGGAATAAATGCTTTGCCTGCAATTGAAGAATTCCCAAACGAGCAATTTAGAGAAATATTAGAAAACAATATTAAGTTTGATGATTTTCAATATATGTTTGCCTTAGCAAAATCTTGCACTCCAGAAACTGTAAAAACAGTTGAAAAAGTTATTCAACTTAAAATTGAAGATTTGAAAAAGGATGATTGTCGAAATCATTGTTTAAGTACAATTTACAATCAAATTGAAATGAATAATTGTGAATTATTTTATCCTTCATTGGAAAAATTATGGCTAACAAACAAAATAATTTCATATAACATTTTTGAAAATTATAAAAAAAATCATTCTAAAATAGAAGTTGAAAACTTCTTATTTAATGGATTAATGCTAAATGGAGAAGCCGAAATTATTCATAAAAATATTTATGACGACACTAATTTCTTAAAAGATATGGAAAGTGGTTTAACTTGGAATGAAGAAGCAAAATTAGTTCACATATTAATAGAATTAAAAAAATATTCAAACGAGAAATATTTAATAGCTTTAGAAAAAAGCATAGTTGAAATTGACGATTTAGGCTTATCAAGTTTCGTTGAAGAATTAAAAGACAAAAAAAGTTTAATCTTGATTAAAAACTCATTTATTGAAAAAATGAAAACCAATCAAAGTGCTTATGGACTATTTTCAATAATGGACGCAATCAAAATATTAAAAGATAAAGAAACTTTAAACAAAGGATTTGAAGTTATAAAAACCAGAAAAGACGAATTCAAAAAGTTTCCAATTTGGGAAGAAAAATTGCAAAATTTTCTAAAAGAGAACAACCTGAAACTAGAATAAGAAAAAACGATCTGCCAACACAGGTTTTACGCTATTGCGGGTTTTGGGCTTAATTTAAAGTTTGTTTTGTATCTTTAAAGTCAGTGTAAAACCGAAAGTTTCGGCTTCTTTAGTCCGCAACAGACGTAAAGCCTGGGAACGTTGTTGTACAACATTTTCCAAACCCCTAACTATAAAGCTTAATATTATATGAAGTTGAATTCTAGAAAATTATTAACCTCATTGCTAATACTTATTTCGATTATTTCTTATGCCTAAAAAATGTCACTTTTTGTAATCAATAAAGAATCATTTGAAATACCTGGAAATTGGAAATTTATAGGACATATTGAAGAATCCGGGCAATTTCATTTAACAAACAAAAAAGAAAAATTGAGCTAAATGATTTCTGTAAGAAAATCAGAATATTTTGAATTTTATCAAGAGGACTTGAGTGAACAAGAGCTTTTAGATAAATTCTATAAATGGGAATATGCTTATTGGTCTACACCAAATGTAAGAAAAACAGAAGTTTCTGAAACAAAAAGAAATGACGAAAAAAAATATATTATTTGGAAGATAAACATTAAGAATATGCTCGAGAATGATAATAACGACAAAATTTCGTATTTACTTTACACGGTAAAAAATAATAAATTAATCTCACTCAATTTATCAAATAATAGAGATAGAAAAAATCAATTAACTGAAATTGAATCCATCGAACTTTTGGAGAAAATTCAATTTTAGCCTGTAGCCATGTTTTCAGGACAAGACAGTTTGGTCGTTGCTTTGTTTGATAGCATCTGATTTTCCTATGGAAAATCCACCTAAACAAACAAGAAAAATTATAGAAACATAAATGTTGCCACTAATTTAAAAAATGAGCATTCTACTATTTTCAGCTTTCCTAATTACTCTAATTTTAATAATTAGATATTTCGTTTCATCTAACAAGGTAAACGGGTTAAAATTGCTTACCATTTTTGGAATTATAATAGGTATTTCAGCTTTAATCATAAATTCTCTTTTTAAAAGAAATTTTGCTGCTTCAACACCAGAAAATATTCAAATTGAAAATCTGACAGCTAAAAACTTAAAAATTTATGCCATTGCTTTCTGGGACAATAACTGGAACGGAACTAGCGTCCATGTCACTTATGACAAAGAATTGAAACCTAATAAAAAATCTGATTTTTGGATTGAGAATGATGGTAACAATGAATTTTGGATTGTCGCAAAAAACAAACAAAACGGAATTGAATACTTAAATGTTATTACAGAAAAAGAAAGTAATTTTGATTTTAAAATAACTAAAACCCAAAATATTGAACCCGAAAAAGTAGCAATGGCAAAAGAATTAATATTAAAGACTGACGAAAATGAGCAAATGGAAAGCTTTGCTTTTTGGACAAATATTATATTAATCGGAGTTCTGATTTTGAGTCTGATAAAAATAACTTAAGAAGAACTAAACCAAAAAAATAGATCTCTTTAACCCATTTTAAAAACAAAAGAAATACCTAGACTATCGCATCAGTAATCTCACTTATAAAGTATAAAAGAAAACATTAAATGGCTGGAGAAACAAATTTAACTCAATTAATTAAAGGAATGACTCCAAAACTAAACGATGGAGAATATGTCTTTTCGACTATAAAGGATATCAGTAAGATTGACCGAAGAGATACTATTTGTGAATTCAAAGAAAAGGAAGGAACAACCATTGTAATAGAGAAAGAAAAAGCAGACCAGCTAAATTTGAGCTATGAATATATTGCTTCTTGGATTACACTTATGATTCACTCCTCTCTTGATGCAGTAGGTTTAACGGCTATATTTTCCACAGAATTAGCAAAAAATGATATTAGCTGCAATGTCATTGCCGGATATTATCATGACCATATTTTCGTTGATAAAAAAGACGCGGACAAAGCCATTCAAGTTTTGATGGAATTATCTAAAAATCAATAATAAACTCAATTTTACACAAAACGGATTAATCAATTTGAGAAAAATACAAACTCTATTATTAATATTTCTTATCGGACTTTTATCTTGTAAGTCCGATAAGAAATACTCAGACTATAACGAAGCTGATTTTTATGAAGTTCAAGGAATTATAAATCAAGCGATTCTAACAAGCGACCCTTTCGACAGCACAACCGAAAAAAACATAAGCTTCACCTATTTTTTAGACCGTCCAAATCCGAAAAAGGGAGTGGAAAATAACTTAGAAATGTTTGAGGCGCAAAATGGCTATCCGTTAATAGTTCTTGTCCATAAAGATGATGAAAACATTAGTTTTTACGGTAGAGTAGGGGTTTTAGAAAATTTGAATGAAAAGGAAAAGGCGTATCTAACCAATCATTTCCAAAATGAAATGGATAAACTAAAAAAACGGACACCAGATTACATTTATGAAGCACTCATTAATGACACTATTAATGAAAATCAAATAGATATTAAATAAAAATCCGCTTAAACTTTTGCAATTAGTCTTTCATGAGTAATTAATTTTATATTGCGTTTTTTAGTAGTTTTTATTTGTTATTTTAGGTATTGAAAAATTCATAAACTATTTCTCAAACAAGTCATCATGTAATTAAAATGAACTTCAAAGATTGAATACTATTAAGATTAAACTTCAAGAAGTATATTTTCCATTTTTAATTGTTGGAATCGCAACCATTATTTTTTATAATGTTTTTCGTTGGACATTTGATATTAAATTAGGAATTCTACCACTTAAAGAAGATTTGTTGAATTTTTGGATACCATTTACTCTTCCATGGATTCCAATACTAATCTGGTTAAGAAGAAGAATTCGGATATTAAATATTAGAGGTAAAAGGGATAATGGATATTTCGGTTATCAATTTGCTATGGCCGCTGCAATTGCTGTCCCAATAATAATTAGTCAAAACTATATTGAAAAAAGCTCTTTTGATTTAATTAAAATTCAAAAAGTTGAAGAAATCCAAAAATTTAGAAATGAAAAATACTTTGATATATACTCTTTTGAAGTGGACAGAAAAGCAAGCCTCTCATATTCTACATCACGAACATCTGGTAGATATAATAACGATTTAAATTTTTATCGCTATTTCGCTAGCCCTTTTAAATATTCAAATTCTATATGGTATGGCATAGAGTTTAAGAAGAATTTAAGCAATCGTGTTTCTGATGCCATTAAAAATTTAGAATATAGAAAGTTTATCATTAATTCAAAAAGGGATTTTAATATATATGATTTTAATAATGTAACTTATTTTGAAAAACTTGGTAATTCAGATAAGCGAGATGGATTTATGGAAGCTGTTCAAAGAGGATTCACAGAGATTAACGAAAAGGAAGAAGTAATTCTAATTCCAAGAACTGACAATTTTAATAACAGACTCGGAAACTCGTTTTGTTGGATTTTTTGTTCATTTGGAATTGGAGCCATAATTCTTTTATTTATGGTTTTAATACCAAAAATTGACCAACACGAACTAAACGATTTCAAGAAAAATAAACCTTTAAAAGATGATGATTTAAAATATTTTTTAGATTTTTTAAATCCATTTGGTCTAAATAAAGCGACGGCGATTCTTTTACTTTTCAATATTTTCGTGTTCGTAGTTATGATTTTTTATGGACTTAACATAGTTTCACCTACGCCATTAGAATTGCTTGAAATTGGTGGTAATAGAAGATTGGAAGTTTTAAACGGAGAATATTGGAGATTATTAACTTCAATGTTTATTCATAGTGGAGTTTTACATTTATTAATGAACTTAATTGGCTTAGCTCTTGGAAGTAGTTTATTAGAAGAAGTTCTGGGCACTGCAAGGCTAATAATAATCTATATCATATGTGGATTACTTGCAAGTCTTGCAAGTATTTTTTGGCACCAAAATACAATTAGTGTAGGAGCATCAGGAGCCATTTTTGGACTTTACGGACTGATTTTAGCTTTTACCGTCTTTAAAATATATCCAAATTATATGCGTGGAATGACTTGGATGTTTTTGGGACTTTATGCAGGTGTAAGTTTATTATTTGGATTTTTCGGAGGAATTGATAATGCAGCTCATTTTGGTGGACTGATTAGCGGATTTGTTATTGGTGGAATTTTGATTTTAATAAATAAAGAACAATTAAAGAAAACGTGGTAAAAAGAGTTAATTATTTTCAAACCATGCACCGCATTTCATATACATAATCGCTACCAATAAGCTTGTTAGTACAATTACTTAAAAATTAAATTTAAGATAAATTGTAACAAACTTTATTTATTAGCAACTAATAATAGCGTTGATAATCAAATCGTTGGGCTATTATGAAAAAATTAAAAACATTACATTATTGGTATATCGTACTATTTTTAATAATGCTGATGCTAGCATTTGGGTACTTTTTTGAATTAGGAGAGTCCTTAGGTAAAGCAATGGCGATGCAATATTAAAACTAAAAACATACGTATGAAAGTTTACAAATATCTGTTTATGGCAATGGGAGTAATGGGATTGCTTGCCTCATTAATGAATAGTTTCTATTTTGAAAGCTCTTCAAAAACGGATCATTCTGGATTTGCAGCTTCAGTTTTTTTGATTTGGTTCGCCATAACTATAAATCGGCATGTTAAACGTGTTCCGTAATCAATACAACACAGATAAAAAGTTTATAATTACTTAAAGATATAGTAACAAACTCCCAAATTATTCTAAACCGCTGGTCTTATATCAACAGCTACTTTCATTTTGTTTTTTCCAGTGCTATAAATAACACCTTTTAGAGGTGGCACATCGTAATAATCGCGTCCCCAAGCCACAGTAATATGCTGATTTTTTGGTATTTGATTATTTGTTGGGTCAAAATCAATCCATCCAAAAGTAGGGATGTAAACCGAAAACCATGCATGAGAGGCATCGGTGCCCACCAATTTTTCTTTACCTGGTGGAGGCAAGGTTTCAATATAGCCACTTACATATCGGGCAGGCAAACCAACTGCACGCACACAGGCAATGGCGATTTGTGCAAAATCTTGACAAACGCCCTTTTTTTCTTTCATTACTTCATGAATAGGGGTTGCAATGGTGCTAAATTCCGAATCAAATTCAAAATCGGTGTAAATGCGTTGCATCAGTTCATAAGCAGCTTCAAAAACCGGTCTGTTAGGTTTAAACGATACCTCGGCATAGGCTTTAATGTCTTCAGAAATTTTAGTAATAAATGTAGATTCTAAAACATATTGGCGTATATCGATTGTTTCGGGTGTATTTAATTTTAAAGCATGTAATGCCGCATCTAAGGTTATTGTTTTCCCCGAAACAGAGGTTTCTATATTTGGCTGTGAATCATAATCTCGAATTACTTTACTTAATGCCGAAACTTTTAATTCGGTATGATGTTTCTGAATCGAAAATCGGGTAATGGTATTCCCGAAAAAATCGGTGCGCTCTGTGATTTCAGATGGCGTAGGGCTAATTTCCAGTTTATATTCTACCAAGGTTTGGCCTAACATGTTTTTAGGCTTTATAGTGGCTATATTATGACAAAAAGTAACCCCAGACTCGTAATTATAGGTTGTGATATGAGAAAGTTGAAAAGTCATAAATTAAAATTGAAAATTTTGATTCACCAGTTGTTTTTGTTGGTAAGCATGATTAAAATACGTATCGGAAACCGCTAACGAAGTTTCATGAAGTAAATCGCTTAATTCTGAAAGTGCATCATCTAGATTTTGCCTGATAACACCTTCGGCATCTAATTCTAAAAGCGCATCTATGTTTAAACTTCTAATTTTAAAATTCGCTTCCGAAATATATTTTTGACAGTCCGTTGCTTTCCCAGTCACTTCAGAATGTGGTAAGCGATCGATATCTTTTTGAATACGTCTAAGCTGATAAGCAAGCGATTTTGGGTATTCTTTATCTAATAAAATAAGATTGATTACGTTTTCGATACTTAAATACGAGCGATAGCTATAGCGATAAATATTCAAGCTTTCGTGGCTTGTTAATATGGCTTCTAAAATTTCGTATTGTGGTTGATGTTTGTAATTTACCACTAAAAGCGAGCGGCATTTTGCAATGTTCATCGTGGCTTGTTCGGTTTGCAAACCAATAAAATATAACAGCAATCCTTGTTCTACTAAAATACTTTCTTCAATAAGTCCCATAAAGGCAATGAGTCGGGTAATGATTCTATCTAATACTTTTATAAGTGCAGGTGTGGTTGTTTTATCGTCTTCTTTTTCAAATCTAGTCCATATTTTTTGGATGCCATCAAACACGCGCCACATGTCTTTCGACCATAAATTTCTTAGCGAATAATACGAGTTATTAAAGCTTGAAAGCGTTTGTGCGAAGCTGCCCATAACTTCCTTGTCTATCATTAAAGAAACAATTTCTTTTAAGGGATCTTTTAAAGCTTCTTCACCCTCTTCCCCAATAAAACCAGGAAATGTAGAGGTGATGTTGGTAACCGATTGAAATAAAGCCAACAAACTTTCTGATTGGGTTTTGTTTTTATTATACTGTTCGTTGCTCATTTTATTAAGCACGGTGCGTAAAAATCGGGCAGTTACCAAAGCTCTGCCTAAATACCTTCCAGACCAAAATAAATTTTCGGCCGTATTACTTGGTAAATCGTTAATGCCAGAAACCGAAATTTTACAGGTATTGTCCCAAGAGTAATTTTGTATGTTAGTTTGTGGTTCGTCTGCCACAATCCAAAAATCTTTACTTACACCTCCGCGTTGGTTCGAAACAAATAAATTTTCTCTTTCTGGAGCTACACGCACCAAACCTCCTGGCATTACGGAATATTCGTTGTTTTTAGCAATTGAAAACAAACGACACATGACTTTTCGAGGTTCTAATTTATCTTTTACAAAATCGGGTGCTGTAGAAAACGAAATTTTTTCCTGAGCCACAAAACTGTAGGGATTAGATAAAATTTCCTTTTTTAAGTTTTCCAGCTGATTTGCTTTTAAAAACTCGCAGAAATAAATGCTTTCTCGATTAGAGCGGTCTATACGTTTCACTACCAAATTGGTTAAGTTGTTTAAAACATAATTACGTTCTTTTTCTTGTCCGCACCACCACGATGCAATTTGAGGTAATATTAATTCTTCTTTAAAAAAGTATTTGCAAATGGCGTTCATAAAGGGAATTAACCCCGAATTTTCTAACACGCCGCTACCTATAGGGTTTATAATAGTCACTTGACCTTGCCTTACAACATCTAAAAGACCTGCCACGCCTAAATAAGAGTCTTCACGAAGCTCTAAAGGATCCATAAACACATCATCTACACGTCTTAAAATAACATCAACCTGTTTAAGTTCTTTTAAAGATTTCATCCAGATTTTGCCACCTCTAGCAACTAAATCGTTTCCTGTTACTAGTGGATATCCTAAAAACGACGACAAATAAGCGTGTTCAAAATACGTTTCGTTTAATGGCCCTGGCGTTAAAATTACAATGTTAGGATTCTCGTTGTTTTGCGGCGCCGCATCAATAAGCATTTGGTTGAAATCGGCAAAGAAACTCGAAGGCTGCTTTACATGAATATCCTTAAAAATACCTGGTAAAATTCTGCTGGTAGAATATCTGTTTTCTAAAGCATAGCCCATACCTGAAGGTGCCTGAGTTCTATCATTAACCACCCACATTCTTCCGTCAGGACCACGGGCTACATCGGCAGAATGAATTAATAAGTTTTTTGTGGTTTTATATTGAATTTGGTCGCATTGCCTTAAAAAGCCCCGATGTGCATAAATAACTTCGGGCGGAATGATACCATTTTTTATAAGTTCGCGTTTACCATAAATATCTTTTAAGATAAGGTTTAACAATTCCGAACGCTGTTTGATGCCTTTTTCGATGGTTTCCCATTCCTTTTGATGAATAAGAAATGGTACGATGTTTAATTCCCAAGACCGATGCATACCTTTAGGATCGTTATACACATTATAAGTAACACCGTTTTCATCCATTAACCAATCCATCTCTGTCTGTTTAGAGATTAAGGCATCGGTTCCCATTTGGGTAAGATTATTTAATAATTTTTCCCAATTCGGATTAATAGACATATTTTGTTTAAGAACTTCATCGTAGTTCTTAAAATCGGAAAAATAATTTTGAAATAATATACTTGAATGGGTTGTCATTTAATGTGTTACTTACTTTTTTCTTAAATCGAGCGTATTCGGAAATTCAGAATTAATTTCTAATTCCTTGTAGTTGAATTTTTTAGTGTGTGTTTTAATTCTAAAGTTTTCAACTTCCTTTTCATCAATTACGTATTCCTCTTCTTTTACCAAATCTCCTTGTGTGTGCCCAATACCCCAAAAACGATTAATGCGTCTTGATTCTGCTTCATAGCTATTAACTGGATACGTTTCGTACGAACGACCGCCAGGGTGCGAAACAAAATACGTGAAGCCACCAATGGAATGTTTGTTCCAAGTGTCTACAATATCAAAAACAAGCGATGTGTCAGCATCTATGGTTGGGTGTAGTGAAGAATAGGGGTTCCAAGCTTTGTACCTAATTCCTGCGACATATTCACCTTTTACATTTGTTTTCTTTAAAGGTACTTTAACACCGTTGCAAGTTAGTATATATCTTTCATTAATAAAATTAGAAACCTTAATTTGTACACGCTCTGTTGAAGAATCTACGTAACGCGATGTACCACTGCCAGTCATTTCTTCACCTAAAACATTCCAAGGTTCTATGGCTGCCCTTAATTCTAAATGAACATCGCCAATGGTTTGAAGCCCAAGTAGCGGGAATCTGAATTCGAAAAACGGATCGAACCAGTCTTCGCTAAACTCATATCCGGCTAAATTTAATTGTTCTACAATACTTTTAATATCTTCTTTTACAAAATGTTCTATTAAAAATTTGTCGTGTAACTCGGTTCCCCAACGAATTAATTTGTGCTCGTAAGGTGTTTTCCAAAACCAAGCCACCAAGGTTCTAACCAATAAATTTTGCATTAAACTCATTTGCGGATGCGGCGGCATATCAAACGCACGAAGTTCTAAGATACCTAAACGTCCGGAAGAAGAATCTGGCGAATATAATTTATCAATACAAAATTCTGCTCGATGCGTGTTTCCTGTTAAATCGGTTAATAAATGGCGGAATAACCTATCTGTTAACCAAAAAGGTACGTCGCCATCTTTTGGGATGTTATTAAAGGCTATTTCTAATTCATATAAATTTTCTAATCGACCTTCATCAATACGTGGTGCCTGACTAGTAGGCCCAACGAACGCACCCGAAAATAAATAGGATAATCCTGGATGATGTTGCCAAAAGGTTAGTAAACTTCTTAATAAACTGGGTTTTCTTAATAACGGACTATCGGCAGGTGAAATGCCGCCTAAAGTAACGTGATTACCACCACCAGTGCCCGTATGTTTACCATCAATCATATATTTAATAGTACCAAGGCGTGATTGTTTGGCATAGTCATACAATTTAAATGTGGTGTTTGTAAGCTCCGTCCAGTTTTTTGAAGGATGCACATTAACTTCAATAACACCTGGATCTGGGGTTATTTTTAAAGATTCTAAGCGGTTATCTTTTGGCGCACTGTAACCCTCTAAAACAACGGGTATACTTAATGCCACCGATGTTGCTTCAATAGCTGCAATTAGGTTTAAAAATGCTTCCGCAGATTGCGTAGGTGGTAAAAACAGATGTAATTTTTCATCTCTAATTTCAGCACACAAGGCAGTTCTTATAAAAAATTCACCTTCAGCCTCATTAAGCTTGTTTTTTAAATACTTTTCGCGACGCACTAAAACAGAATAGAAGTATTGCGGTAATTCGTCCTGTTTTGAAAATTGATCGGGTTCGTAAATAGGAAACTCTTGTTGTTTTGGTTCTCTTAGTAGCGAATCCAGCGGTAATCTTAAACCTATTGGCGAATTACCGGGGATTAAGAAAATGTGTTTACGCCTAAATGTCCAATTACAGGTAAACCATTTGTTTTTATAATTATTTATAGGAACAATATAACCTACGGGTTTTGAGGCACCTTCTTTTAAAATTTCTTTCAGTTTATTTTTAACCAGCATATTGCCATCTTCCTGAGTAGGATCAATGTCAATAGGCAATTTACCTTCTTCCCAAAGAAAATAGAAACTGTCTTCGAAAACAGGTTTTATTGTTTTATCGGTAATGCCCAAGAAACTTGTAAGTGTTTCTAAAAATTGTTTGTCTGCATCTTTTGGGATGGACGTATTTTTTGAAAACATAGCAAATAGATCCTTATTTCTATGTCGCCACATGGCTTTACCATCTTTTCTCCAGCATAATTCTATATTCCATCTTGGTAATGGTTCACCTGGATACCATTTCCCTTGTGCCTGATGAACGATTCCGTTTTCACTAAATTCGTCGTATAACTTCGCCGCAAGGTTTTTTGCAAGCGCCCGTTTATGATCACCATCTGCCTCGGTATTCCACTCTTCACCTTCCATATCATCTATAGAAATAAAGGTAGGTTCACCGCCCATGGTAAGTCTTACGTCCCCTTTTGTTAAATCTTTTTCAACCTTTAACCCAAGATTATTAATGGCATTCCATTGCGCTTCAGTATAAGGTTTAGTTACTCTTGGCGATTCAAATATGCGTGTTACTGAGTTTTCGAAGAAGAATTCTGTTTCGCAAACATCGCTCATTCCAGAAACCGGTGCAGCACTTTCAAACGAAGGCGTACAGGCTAATGGAATATGGCCTTCGCCAGCTAATAATCCAGACGTTGCATCGAAACCAATCCAGCCAGCACCAGGAAGATATACTTCTGCCCATGCATGTAAATCGGTAAAATCTTCTTCAGGGCCAGAAGGTCCATCAAGGGATTTTTCATCAGATTTTAATTGTACTAAATACCCAGAAACAAAACGTGCACCAAAGCCTAAATGCCTTAAGGTCTGCACAAATAACCAAGCATAATCACGACACGAGCCGCTTTTAAGTTTTAGAGTTTCTTCGCAAGTTTGAACACCAGGATCTAACCTAATATTATATTTTAATAATTCGTATATTTTTCTGTTGATGTCAATTAAAAAATAAACGGTTTTTCGCGGCGTCTTATCTATGGTTTTTATAAATTCTTGTAATAGCTTTCCGTTTTCTGTAATTTCTAAATAGGGGAGCAGCTCTTTTTTTATAGTGGCATCATATTTAAACGGAAATTCTTCGGCGTATTCTTCAACGAAAAAATCAAATGGATTTATGGTTTTTAAATCGGCAATAATCTCAACTTCAATAGATAATTCTTTTGTTTTTTCAGGAAAAATTAAGCGCGCCAAATAGTTTCCAAACGGGTCTTGCTGCCAGTTAAAAAATTGGTTTTCTGGTTTTATTTTTATGGAATAAGCTTCGATAGGAGTACGACTATGCGGTGCAGGGCGCAAACGAAAAATATGTGGTGATAGTGCCACCGAACGGTCGTATTTGTATAATGTTTTATGTGAAATTACTATTTTTAGAGCCATAAATAAATTGATTAAATCTACAATTTAATTGATTTTTTATTCGAAAAGCCAACATATTAAGTAAAAAATTAAAAGAATATAAAAAACATATTTTTTTAATTTTAAATTGGTATTTCGATAATTTTAAGGAGCATTTTTTTTGAAATAAAAAATGACATTTTTTTTAAACTAAAAATCAGTTTTGTAATAGCTTAAAAAAATGTCATTTAGGGTTTAGCAACTATGTACTCGTGCTATCTGTTAAATCTACCAGATGTATTTCCATCTAAAATACCCATAACTTCTGGAACAGTCGCGTAATTTACATCGCCTTCGTAGGTGTGTTTTAAGGCGCAGGCGGCACTAGCAAATTCCATAGATTTGCAATCGTCAAATTTTTGCAAACCATAGATTAATCCTGCTGCGAACGCATCGCCAGTTCCAATTCTGTCTATAATATGTGTGATATCGAAATCGCTTGTTTCTCTAAATTCTTTACCATTCCACATTCTGGCTCTTATTTTATGCCAGTTTGAGTTAATAGGCGTTCTAATTTTATCGAAAACCTTTTTAATGGATGGGAATTTTTTAATAAGCTCTTTACTGGCTTCGATAAAATCTTCGTTTGAATATCCGTAATTGGTTTCTAATACTTCGTTTATTTCGTTGATGCCTCCAATAAAAATGGTTGAGTAAGAAAGTAAATCAGATAAAACGTCTTTAGGGTTTTCGCCATATTTCCAAAGTCCTTTACGATACGTTGGGTCGGCGCTTACTTCTATGCCTTTTTCTTTAGCTAGTTTAAGTCCAGTTTTAAGCGTATCATAAGCCCCTTTGCTAAGTGCTGGGGTAATTCCGGTCCAATGAATCCATTTAGCCTTCTTTAAAATAGGTTCCCATTTTACCATTTCTGGTTTGATATCAGAAAAAGACGAATGCGAGCGGTTGTACGAAATGGCACTTGGGCGCATAACAGCACCAACTTCAAGAAAATACACGCCTAAAGGTTTGCTAGAACGCACAATAGCCGATGTGCTCACTCCAAATTTTTGTATATACGAAATGGCAGTATCTCCAACAAAATCGTCTGAAACACAACTAATATGTTTTACTTTTTCGCCAAAATTTGCAATTGATATCCCTACATTAACCTCGGTACCTCCAAAATAAAACTCAAGCAAATTAGCTTGCATAAATTTTTTATTTCCTTCTGGCGATAATCGCATTAATACTTCTCCAAAGGTGATTATTTGTTTCATATATACATTTTTAAATTTTAGAAGTGTTTATAGTTATTCGCTAAACACTCTATTTTCCTGTTCGTTAACTCTTATAAATGTGGTTCGTTTGGTAAGCTCTTTTAAGCGTTGTGCGCCAACGTATGTACACGTGCTTCTTAAACCGCCTAAAATATCTTGTAATGTGTTTTCAACATCACCTTTATAAGGAACTTCTACTGTTTTTCCTTCGCTAGCTCTGTAATCTGCAACGCCTCCAACATGTTTTTCCATGGCTGTTGCCGAACTCATGCCGTAAAATTTTCTATAGGGTTTGCCTTGTTTTTCAATAAGTTCGCCACCACTTTCTGTGTGTCCTGAAAACATGCCGCCTAGCATTACAAAATCGGCACCAGCACCAAAAGCTTTTGCGATATCTCCTGGAGTTGAACAACCACCATCGCTTATTATCTGTCCGCCTAAGCCATGTGCAGCATCGGCACATTCTATAATGGCTGAAAGCTGCGGATACCCAACACCCGTTTTAATTCGCGTTGTGCAAACAGAACCCGGACCAATGCCAACTTTAACAATATCGGCTCCAGACAACAACAATTCTTCTACCATTTCTCCAGTAACGACATTGCCAGCAATAATTACTTTATCTGGATACAATTTTCGTGTTTTTTTTACAAAATCGGCAAAATGTTCTGAGTAACCATTAGCGACATCAATACAAATAAATTTTAAATACGGATTGAATTTAAAAATGGATGCCAATATTTCTGAATCTTGCTTACTAATACCTGTACTAACAGCAATATAGTTTTCGATGTTTTCTGGTAAGTTTGATGCGAAAACATTCCAATCGCTAATAGAATAGTGCTTATGAATGGTCGTAAATAATTGTTTTTTAGAAAGTGCCCGAGCCATTTCAAAAGTACCAACTGTGTCCATATTTGCAGCCATAATAGGAATGCCTGTCCATACAATCGGACTGTGTAAAAATTTAAACTCGCGCTCTAAATTAACCTGAGACCTACTTTTTAGTGTAGAACGTTTAGGACGAATCATAACATCCTTAAACCCTAATTTTATATCGTACTCTATTCGCATGTAATTGCTAAATTAACTTTATTTTATCTCATAACGATTATGCGTGTAAAGTTAATAAAAACAAAATATAATATATAGCCTAAATACTTATATTACTTTTGTTATTTAGTATAATTATAGATAAGTTTGCTATCCCGAGAATCGAATAAATGAAATTTCTGAAACGTTTTATAAAATCCATGAAAGTAAGAAGGGTTTTATCTATCATTATTTTTACTTCAATAATTAGTGTTTTATTATTAGGGTATTTATTTATTAACAAGCGATTAGATATAAAAATTATATCGATTATCCTTTTCGGAATTGTTATTATCCAGGTTTTTGTTTTGCAATATTTTTTTAAAAATCAATTAAAAAATGATGTTGTAAAACGAAATTTAAAGGATAGAGTAAAAAAATTAAATCAGGATTTAGAAGAAGCCAATAAACTTGTTGATTACAAGTCGGCGTATTTGGCCAACATGAGTTACGACATTCGAACGCCCTTAAGCACGGTTTTGGGAATGTTGAACATGTTGAAAATGACTGATTTAGATGATAATCAAAGAGCGCAAACTGAAATTGCTGAGTATTCTTCGAGGCATCTTTTGCAGCTTGTGAATATGGTTTCTAACAATAAGGATGTTAGCTTAGGTGAAGTTAAATTAAATAATTTGGCATTCGATTTAAAATCTGATTTAACACATCTTTTTAAAGTTTTTGAATTTCAGGCTTGGGAAAAGGAATTGCATTTTGAATATAAGTTTCTATTAGATGAAAAACAGCGGTTTTCGCTTTTAGGAGATTCTGTACGGATACAGCAAGTATTAGTAAATCTTATTAATAATGCCTTAAAGTTTACAAATGCAGGAGTTATATCTATTATAGTAGATCAAACCATTAGCATTGACGACGATCAAATTGTAACTTTTTACATAAAGGATACTGGTATTGGTTTAAAACCACATGAAATAAAACAAATTTTTGATGATTCAAAAAATGACTCTAGTAGTACAAAAGGAGATTATAGAGGAGGCGGTCTTGGTTTGTCTATTGCGCATCAGTTGGTAAAATTAATGGGCGGGGAGCTGAAATTAGAAAGCAAAGAAAATGAAGGCTCTACATTTTATTTTAGCTTACAACTCAAGAAAACTTTAAATTTAAAAACAGAACCAGAAATTGCGCAACCCGTTTTATCAGAAAAATTTAATGTTTTAGTTGCGGAAGATAACAGAACAAGTCAGAAAATAATTAAATTCTTGTTAGAACAACAAGGTGCCGATTGTACTTTTGTTAAAAATGGTCTTGAAGCTGTTGAGTTGTACAAAATATTAGATTTCGATATGGTATTTATGGATATTTATATGCCAGATATGGACGGATACGAAGCAACAAAAGCCATAAAAGCCACTGAAAAATACCATCAAAAAAACACCCCAATAATTGCGGTTTCCGCCAGTGCTTTCGAAGAAGATATTGAAAATGCTAAATTGGCGGGTATCGAAGAATTTCTAGCAAAACCTATAGAAGTGCCTAAGCTTAAAGCCCTTTTAATTAAATATTCGAACGGCAATGCTTCGGTTTCGAACCACAATTAAAATAGTATTACTTTACAGCAATCATACTTATTTCTACGTTCACATTTTTAGGTAAGCGCGCTACTTGAACCGTTTCTCTCGCGGGTGCGTTAGATTCATCAAAAAAACTTCCATAAACCTTGTTTATCGTAGCAAAATCATCCATATTACTGATGAAAATAGACGATTTAACAACATGATCAAAGGTCATGTCTGCAGCTTCTAATACGGCTTTTAAGTTAAGCATCACTTGCTTTGTTTCAGCTTCAATAGAACTTAATACGAGGTCGTTAGTTTCTGGATTAATCGCAATCTGACCAGAAGTATACAAAGTGTTTCCGCTTAAAATGGCTTGGTTGTAAGGGCCAATAGGCGCCGGAGCTTTTGCTGTATTGATAATTTTTTTCATGTGTATATGGTTTGTTTTTTATCGCTAATATTCAATGTTTACGGGAACAAATGGTAGTTATCGTAATTCCTAAAACCTAAAACCTAAAACCCAACACCCAACACCCAACACCTACAGACTAATATCTGCTTGTTTTTGTTTTTCGTATTTCAAGTCTTTTAACATGCTAGAATTTATTCCTATAAAGAAATTCCAAGACGAATATGTACCAAAAGGAACCCAACTAAAATTCATACTCCAACTTTTTAAATCACGCTGAAAACGTAATTGTGTAGACGTGAATCCAATATTCTTAAAATCGAAACCAGATGATGCTCCGATGGTCCATTTATCGGTTAAGTTTATATCGCCAGAAAACATGAGGGAATGCGATGAAATTTCGTTTTGCCGTGTAGAATTGGAATAATTCACAGCATAGGCTAAGCGTAAACTCCAAGGAATGCTATGCCGGTAATATTCACTTTGCTCATTGTTTTTGTCGATGCCTTCTTCTTTCTTTTCATTTATTTGCCTTTTTGCAAAATCTTCAGAAACACCAAACATATCGTCTGCACGTCCGCCACCTTGTAGGTTTTGTTCAATATTTTTATCATCCTTCTCGGCGCCTTTCTTTTTACTGCTTAAAGACCAACTAGCCGTTAAATTACCACTGGTTAATCTAAATAAACTTCCTCCATTATTAATGTTAAAGGTGTTTATTCGGCTATTGTTATTATCTAGCGCATAAGGATCTAAAGTCGCTCCAAAATTAAGACTTAATTTGTTGTTAAAAAGTTGCGTGCCGCCACTAACGCTTACAGGACTCCATTGCAATGAATCTCCAGCGACATTATAGGAGGTTGAAAAGTTTAAACTATTTAACAAGACAATTTTTTTGGATTCGGTTGCAGTACTATCTCTATCACGAACTTTAGCTTCGAGGTTATTAGACACAGAAATGCCTATGGAGCTGGAAAATGTTTTTCCTGGGGTTCCATAAATACTCTCCTGAAAACGCGTGTATTTTAAGTCAATATCGCTATAAATCGCATCTAATTCGGATTGCGTTAAGCCGTCTGCATTAACAACTTCGGCCGATTCATAATATTTATCGAAGGCAGGGTTGATGTTATAACTAATAGACGGACGAACCACATGGCGTATGGCCTGTAATTTTCGATCTTTGCCTTCTTTTTCAAAATTAAACATCCCATAAAGCGTCGTACCTAAACTGGTGCTAAAATTATAAGTTCTAAAGGCATCAAAGCCATTTACAGTTTCTGAAACAAACTCTTCCTCTTCAGCATCGTAGGTCTCTTTGATGGTTTTTAACATCCATACTTCATTAAAACTACTGCTGGC
Source organism: Mariniflexile aquimaris (assembly GCF_042676825.1). Classification (NCBI taxonomy): domain Bacteria; kingdom Pseudomonadati; phylum Bacteroidota; class Flavobacteriia; order Flavobacteriales; family Flavobacteriaceae; genus Mariniflexile; species Mariniflexile aquimaris. Next base: position 824,773 of record NZ_JBHTIB010000012.1, on the reverse strand, counting down.
ACTTACACTAAAATATTTAAATAATTTAAAATTGGTGCTTAATGGAATACTGTGTTGCATACCTACTTTTGCAGCATCAAACATTTCTTTTTTAAAGAAGATTGAATCGTAGGTAGTAATGCTATTCTGTGCATTTACACCATATTGTAAGTTAATATTTTGAATAATACCTTTTTTAGCGCCCGTTTTAGATTCAAAAGGATAAAACCTTCCTAAACTTCCTTGAAAAGTTGGAAGCGTCATGTTAATTTCCTCGGTATTGGTGTTTTGCGAATGGGTTGCGGTTAAACTGATATTGGGTTGTAATGTACCTTGAAATGTTTTAGAATATGAAATAGATGACGATAAAGTATTGTTAAGCCTATTACTAAAATTAACCTGATTTGTAGAAGTTTGATAATAATTACTACTACCCAAGTTAACCGAAGCAGAGAAACGCGAATTGGGGTTAGCTTTAGAATCTTGACTATGCGACCAGCGTAAATTATAAACAGTAGATTTAGAGTAATCTGAGAAACCACGTTCGCTATTAATAAGGCTTTCGTAACTAAAAGCTATATTTCCACTAAATTTATAGCGTGTCTTGTAGGCACTCTCTAATCGTAAACCATAACTGCCATTGGTATAATAATCGCCAAGGGTTGTTAAGTCTACATGGTCGTTAATAGCAAAATAATAACCTCCGTTTTGTAAAAAAAAACCACGATCGCTATTTTCACCATAACTTGGTATGATGATTCCCGAAGTTTGTTTGTCAGACTGTGGAAAAAAGCCAAAAGGCAACCAAACAGGTGTAGGAATATCGTAAATATATAAACCCGCGGCACCTGTTACTATTTTTTTTCCTGGTACAATTTTCGCTTTTAAAAGTCTGATGTAATACTCCGGATCTTCCAAATCTTCGGCAGTGGTATATTTGGCATTCTTTAAAAAGTAAACCGAATCGTTTTCTTTTTTAGTAAGAGATGCAATTACAGTACCATCACCTTGCTCTGTTTTAGAATTGTATATTAATGCCTTTTTAGATTTGGTATTAAAAATAATAGAGTCTGGTTCTACAACATTGGCCCCTTGTGTAAACACAGGTTTTTGGGTATAACCACCTAAAGTATCTTTAATGCCTCTAGCATAAACGGTGTTTTTATTATAATCAATAGTAATATTTCCAGCCTCAATTTTCATGTCGCCATAATCTATAGTGGCTTCATTATACAAATATAATTTGTGTTCTTTTTGGTTAAATTTTGTATAATCAACCGCATGATATTTTACCGTATGCTCTAAAAGGTCCTTCTTTGGTTTTATAGAATCTTTTAAAATAGTATCTTGAGTTTTTTCAGAAATAGTTGTTTTTACCAAGCTATCGGTAACCACAATAGTAGTGTCTTTAACGGCTCTATCAATGGCTATTCCTTTATTTGGGGTGTCTTGCGAAAAGCTTAACGTGTTAATAAACACTGTAAAACTTAATGTAAAAAGTATTTTAAAGTTGTTTGTGTGCAACGCTTTTAAGTGTATTTTTGTAAAAGTATGGCTCGATTTTTGAAAAGCCAAAATTACATATATTTTTCTGTGATTAATTTAATATTCAATTAAAATTTTAAATTAAACCTGATCTCAATAAAATTGAAAAATAAATCAGGTTTTTTAATCGTTAAAAATGTTTAAGAACTATAATTATCAAAATATATTGCTTACTGCGATAATTAAAGTTAATGTTTATGAGTTACCGATTTAAAAAATAATAATTACCTATGAAAACGAACAGACCCTTACTTTTCGTATTATTTATAATAGTATTAACATTTGCGTCTTTTACCACTGTTGATAAACAAAAACCTATTGAAAAATTTGTTGTGGTTTTAGATGCTGGCCACGGAGGTCATGACCATGGAAATAAAGGAAATGGCTATAAAGAAAGCGAAATAGCCTTAAATATAGTATTGGATGTTGGTAAACAGTTAGAGAAAAACCCGAATATTAAAGTTGTGTATACCAGACAAACCGATGTTTTTGTTGATTTATTTGAAAGAGGTCAAATAGCCAATAAAGCAAATGCCGATTTATTTGTTTCGGTTCACTGTAACGCTCATAAATCGGATGCTCATGGTACCGAAACATTTGTATTAGGTACGCATAAAAACCAAACCAATTTTGAAGTTGCTAAAAAGGAAAACTCGGTAATTTTTCTTGAAGATGATTATCAAAATAAATATAAAGGCTTCGACCCAAATTCACCAGAATCCATTATGAGTATTTTAATAAGTCAGGAAGAATATTTAGACCAGAGTATCATGCTTGCCAGTTTAATTCAAGACCGATTTACAAATAAATTGAAACGGACTAACCGCGGTGTTAAACAAGCAGGATTTATAGTTTTGCATCAAACCGTAATGCCTAGTGTATTGGTGGAAGTTGGATTTTTAACAAATAGGGAAGAAGGCGCTTACTTAAATTCGGCAGCAGGACAAAAAGACATGTCTAATTCTATCACAAGTGCTATTTTAGAATATAAACATGGCTTAGATGGGAATGTAGGTAATTTTGTTTACAATTATGATGCCGTCACAGCAAAGGCTTCAGAAGTTGTTGAAGTTCCCAAAAAAAATGTAGAAGTACGACCAATAGATAAGTCCATAACCTTTAAGGTGCAAATTGCCGCAACTTCAAAAGCCATAGATCCGAAGCCAAATAATTTTAAAGGATTAAATAATATTTCAAGAGAAAAAGAAGATGGGTTGTTTAAATATTTTTACGGCAACACATCCGATTACGATATTACAAAAACTCTGGAAGAAGAAGCCATAAAAAAAGGATATACTTCCTGTTTTATTGTCGCTTTTAAAGATGGTAAAAAGATTAGCTTAAACGATGCGCTAAAAACAAGTGCTAATTAAAGTAGTTCTTTTTAAAATTATTTTAAATTTGTGCGTGAAACCATAAATTTAGAAATGAGCATAATTAGATGTTTTGAAACTTACCAAAATTGCTATTATGTAAATTATAATTTACCTTTAAAAGCAAATAACTCAAATAGATGAAATTATCAAAAGAAGTTAAAACAGGTGTCTTAGTATTAGCAGGAATAGCACTTTTTATTTTTGGATATAATTACTTAAAAGGAAAAAATCTTTTCGAATCTACAGACGTTTATTATACCGAATTCGATTATAACGCCCTCGATAAATCATCACCCATTACGGTAAACGGTAATAATGTTGGTAAAATTCAGGATATTGTTTACGATTATAATTCGGGGAAAACCCGTGTGTCTTTCGAAGTGAATGAAGCTTTAAAATTCTCTAAAAACAGTATCATTAAAATGTACGAAACTGGTTTGATGGGAGGTAACGGACTTGCCATTCTTATTAGTACAGATGGAGAACAAGCAAAACCAGGCGATGTGTTGCCATCTACGGTGGAATTCGGACTGGTAACAAGTTTGTCTAAAAGTTTTTCTGGAATTAGTGATAATTTAGATTCTACATTACAGTCTACCGATACGTTAATGGTAAGCATCAATAAGTTGGTAAACGATAATTCAGATGCCGGTTTAAAACGCACCATTCAAGAATTAAATCACACCCTACAATCTTTCAAAAACACTTCTAACTCTGTTAATGCTGTTATTTCTAATAATGACAAAAATATCACAGCGATATTAGAAAAATTTAAAACCATAAGTGCCGATTTAGCCGTATTAACAACCGATTTAAAAAATGCCAACTTGGGTACTACCGTAGAGAATTTAAATGGTACCTTAAACAAATTAAATACCATTTTAGCAACTATCGAAAAAGGAGAAGGCTCGATGGGCAAATTGCTAAAAGACGAAGCCTTGTATAAAAATTTAGAAGGAGCAACTAAAGAAATGGAGGCATTGTTAAAGGACATTAAGTTGCATCCAAAACGTTATTTTAGAGTATTGTCTAAAAAAGAAATTCCTTACCAAGAGGAATAAACTAAATAATCACAGATGGACTATTTACCAAATATACTTTTTGCAATTATCCTTATTGCTGGTATTGGGTTTTTTACTAAAAATGTAAAAAAACTAATCAGAAATATTAAATTGGGTCAGGATGTAAACGTTAGTGATAACAAGGCGCAACGTTGGAAAAACATGACCATGATTGCTTTAGGGCAAAGTAAAATGGTTCGACGTCCTATTGCAGGTGTTTTACACATCGTAGTGTATGTAGGCTTTATCATTATAAATATTGAAGTCTTAGAAATTATTATCGACGGATTGTTTGGTACACATCGTATCTTTTCATCTGCAGGAAGCGTCTATGGCTTTTTAATTGCGTCGTTCGAGATTTTAGCGGTTTTAGTAATCGTCGCTGTTGTGGTCTTCTGGATTCGAAGAAACATTTTAAAACTTGCGCGTTTTTGGAAAAATGAAATGACGAGTTGGCCAAAAAACGACGCCAATTACATCTTATATTTCGAAATGGTATTAATGACGCTGTTTTTGGTAATGAATGCTACCGATGTGCAATTTCAAAATATGAATTCGGGTAACGCAATCAGCCAATTCATCGCGCCCATATTCAGCAATTTACAAGAAAGTTCGCTTCACTTAATAGAAAGAACAGCATGGTGGATACATATTATCGGGATATTGGTATTCTTAAATTACTTATACTATTCTAAGCACCTTCATATTTTACTTGCGTTTCCAAACACGTTTTACGGAAAACTAACGCCTCAAGGGCAGTTTAATAACTTAGCCTCGGTTACCAAAGAAGTAAAAATGATGATGGATCCTAACGTCGATCCATTTGCAGCGCCACCAGCGGGAGCCGAAAGTGAAGTGCCGGCAAAATTTGGGGCGAGCGATGTTTTAGATTTAAATTGGGTGCAATTACTAAACGCTTATACCTGTACCGAATGCGGACGATGCACCAGCGAATGTCCAGCCAATAAAACCGGAAAGAAATTATCACCACGTAAAATAATGATGGATACGCGCGACCGTTTAGAGGAAGTGGGTAAAAATATCGATACTAATAAAGGCGCCTTTAAAGAAGATGGCAAACAACTTCTAGACAATTATATTACAAGAGAAGAATTGTGGGCATGCACATCATGTAATGCCTGTGTAGAAGCCTGTCCTGTAAGTATCGATCCGTTATCAATTATAGTAGAAATGCGCCGTTATCTGGTTATGGAACAGTCTGCTGCACCAACAGAATTAAATACCATGATGACCAATATAGAAAACAATGGGGCACCATGGCCATACAATCAAATGGATAGGTTAAATTGGAAAAACGAATAATTTATTCAAAATGAAAAAACACGTAGGTAAAATTTTATTTTTCTTTTTTATTCTAATTGTTGGCCTTAACCAAAGTGAAGCACAAGAAAATATTAATGATGACTTAGAACAAATTGAAAGTTTAGTTCAAAAAATGTTCTCGAGTATGAACAATAGAGATTTTGATGCTTTAGTTGAAATGACACATCCAAAGGTATTTGAAATTTTGCCGAAAGCGACCATGAAATCCGCAATTAAAACAATGTTTGAAGGTAATGAGGATTATTCAATAGAATTGTCTAAAGTAATTCCGAAATATAAATTGTCTCAAATTTTCAAAAGCAATGAAGATAATTTAGAATACGCTTTTGTTTCATTTAATATGGATATGAAAATGACTTTCCATAAACAAAAATTCAATGAGGAATCAAAAGAAATGATGATACCTATGATGAAAGCACAAGGGATGGATGTGAAATTCATTTCAAACAACACTTTGAGTGTTTTGAAAAGAGATAGTGTAACAATTATTTTAAAAGATGATACTACTAATAATGAATGGGTGATGGTAAATTACAATCCTGATTCTCCATTATTTTATCAAATTTTACCTACCAGCTTGATGGAAAAAGCCAAGGAGTATAATCAAAATTTGATGTTAGAAAGTAAAAAAAATAGTGAAAATTAAATCAAAAGTATGAGCGAATTACTAAAAGTGCCCACAATGGCCGAATTTATGGCTCAAGGCAAGCAACCAGAAGTATTATTTTGGGTTGGCTGTGCTGGAAGTTTTGATGATAGAGCAAAAAAAATCACAAAAGCATTTGTTAAACTTTTAAACAAAGCCAAAGTAGAATTTGCAGTACTTGGAACCGAAGAAAGTTGTACCGGCGACCCAGCAAAACGTGCCGGTAACGAGTTTTTGTTTCAAATGCAGGCCATGACAAACATTGAAGTTTTAAATGCTTACGAGATAAAAAAAATCGTTACGGCTTGTCCACACTGTTTTAATACCATTAAAAACGAATATCCAGAATTAGGTGGTAAATACGAAGTAATGCATCACACAGAATTTTTAAAAGCATTACTTGATGAAGGGCGTTTAACCATCGAAGGCGGTCAATTTAAAGGCAAGCGTATCACCTTTCACGATCCTTGTTACTTAGGTAGAGCCAACAATGTTTACGAAGCACCACGCGATTTAATTAGAAAGCTTGAAGCAGAATTGGTGGAAATGAAAAACTGCAAGAAAACAGGGTTATGTTGTGGAGCAGGAGGCGCGCAAATGTTTAAAGATGCAGAGAAAGGCGACAAAGAAGTTAATGTAGAACGAACCGAAGAAGCCTTACAGATAAAACCAGAAATTATAGCAGCTGGATGTCCATTTTGTAACACCATGATGACCGATGGTGTGAAAGCTAAGGAAAAAGAAGCCGATGTTACGGTTATGGATATAGCAGAATTAATTGCGAATGCCGAAGATTTATAAAATGATTAAAAACATAGGCTTTGTAATAGTTTGTATAGTTTTAAATAATTATACGTATTCTCAAAATGATGATTTAAAATCGAAGGTATTAGATCAAATAGCCATTGAATCGTGCGATTGTATTACGCAGAAGAACATCGATTTTGAAAATGAGGAAATTGAGACGATAACAAAGAATTTCGGATTATGCATCATTCAAAGCTATACCAATAATAAGGAAGAAGCCGATAAACATCTAGACATAGCCTTTACAGACAGTAACTCCATGAGGCAATTAGGCGAACAAGTAGGTGTTAAAATGCTAACACATTGTTCCGACTATGTTATGGCATTGGCTAGAGACGGCAAGTCAACTAATAAAGTCGTAACTACCGAATTAACGGACATCACAGGGGTTGTTTTTAATGTTGAAAAAAGCAATATGTTCGTTATGGTCGAGATTAAAGACGATTTAAAACGAAGCTATAAATTATTATGGTTAGAGTATTTCGAAGGCGAAAATGTTCTTCGAGATTTAAACAAATTAAATAAAACAAAAGTTAAAATTTCATATGTGGATACCGAAATGTATGACCCGAAAATTAATGAATATCGAAATTTTAAAGTAATAAAAAAATTATCTATTTTATAAAATGTTAGTAGAATTTAATACATTACCAGAAGAATCAAAAGTTTGGATTTACCAAGCAAACCGCTCATTTACCGAACAGGAAATTGAAGAAATACAAGCTAAATTAGATGAGTTTCTAGAAAACTGGACGGCGCATGGCAGCGATTTAGAATCTGGGTATCTCATAAAATACAAACGTTTTATCGTTATCGGCTTAAATCAAAATTTAAATAAGGCTTCAGGCTGTTCGGTAGACGCTTCTGTTCATTTTATACAGGAATTAGAGAAAGAATATGGCGTAGATTTATTAGATAAAATGAATGTGTCTTATAAACAAGGCGATTTTATAGCCTATAAAACCCTTACCGATTTTAAAAAGATGGCAAAAGAAAAGGCAGTTTCCAAAAACACCATTGTCTTTAATAATCTTGTTACAAATATTGCCGAATTTAACGAAAACTGGGAAGTGCCAGCAAGCGAGAGTTGGCACAACAGATTCCTTAAATAAGATATTTGTAGTTTGAAATCTTCACAAATTAAATAAACGTTTAAAAATTTTATACAGTAGCATTATGGCTCATGAAATTATATTATTAAATATTTCAGGACAAGATAAACCAGGTTTAACATCACATTTAACAGGCGTATTGGCACAATATGGTGCTAAAGTATTAGATATTGGTCAGGCAAATATTCACGATACGTTGTCTTTAGGGATATTATTTCAAATTCAATCCGGCGAAAATTCGGCAGCAGTTTTAAAAGATTTACTGTTTAAATCCTACGAATTGGGTATTACGGCAAAATTCACACCCATTACACTCGAGAATTACGAGAAATGGGTAAAGCTTCAAGGAAAAGACCGTTATATCATTACCATTTTAGGCGAAAACTTATCGGCAGCACAAATATCTGAAGTCTCTAAAATTATTTCAGATAAAAACTTAAATATCGATGCCATAAAAAGGCTTACAGGGCGTTTATCGCTTGTTAAAGAAGTAGAATATCCAAGAGCTTGTATCGAGCTTTCAATAAGAGGCTTAATAGTTGATAAAGCTGAACTTACCGAAAAGTTTATGAAAGCTTCAAGAGAATTGGATGTAGATATCGCTTTTCAAGAAGATAATATTTACCGCCGAAACAGACGTTTGGTTTGTTTTGATATGGATTCCACCCTTATACAAGCCGAAGTTATTGATAAATTGGCTGAATTAGCTGGCGTGGGAGATGAAGTAAAAGCCATAACCGAATCGGCCATGCAAGGCGAAATAGATTTTAACGAAAGTTTTATAAGACGCATGAAGCTTCTTAAAGGCTTAAGCGAAGAAGTGCTTCAAGACGTCGCTGTAAATTTACCAATTACCAAAGGTGCTCGAAGGTTAATAGATACTTTAAAAAGTTATGGGTTTAAAACGGCCATACTTTCTGGTGGTTTTACGTATTTCGGACATTATTTGCAAAAGGAATTGGGTATCGATTATGTGTATGCCAACGAATTAGAAATTAAAGATGGTAAGCTAACTGGTGGTTACGTTGGAGAAATTGTGAATGGCGAAAAAAAGGCGGAGTTTTTAAAAGAATTGGCCAAAAAAGAAGGAATTGATATCGATCAAACCATTGCTGTTGGCGATGGTGCTAACGATTTACCAATGCTTAATCTTGCAGGTTTAGGTATTGCATTTCATGCAAAACCAACTGTAAAAGATAATGCACAAAGTTCTATTTCTAGTATAGGTTTAGATGGTGTTTTATATTTATTAGGTTACCACGACAGACATATAGATTTGTAAATTTAATTGCAAAGTATTTCTAGCATTTCGAGTTTTTAAAAAAAGTGGTTATTCAATAATCACTTTTTTTTTGTAATGGTTTTATCTTAAATCATGTTAAACCTCACTTGATTATACGATTTTAAGTTAAAGTTCGTTAATCTTTTTGAGTGTGTTACCTATGTTACACTTTAATATGCCAATTAGCCTACTTTTACACTTAAATTCTAAATCGTTATGAAAAAAATATTTGTATTGTTTAACTTTTTTTTGGTGATTAGTTTTAACGCTCAAGGTCAGAATTGGGTAACGAATTTTGAAGAGGCAAAACAATTAGCAGCAAAAAATAATCAAAATATTGTTTTGGTATTTCAAGGGTCTGACTGGTGTGCGCCATGTATTAAACTTGAAAGAGAAATTTGGAGTACCGAAGAATTTAAAAAGTTGTCTAAAAATCATTTCGTGATGTTAAAGGCAGATTTTCCTCGAAAAAAAGCGAATAAACTATCGGATGAGCAAACACTTCAAAATTCAAAATTAGCAGAATCTTATAATAAGGAAGGTATTTTTCCGTTAGTAGTTGTTTTAAATAAAAATGGTAAAGTATTGGGTAAAACAGGTTACGAAAAATCTAATCCTACCGATTATTTTAAAAAATTAAATTCATTAGAAAAATAAGTTGAAAGCACTGTTCAGTTTCATAGCTTTTTTTATAATTTTTACAGGATATTCTCAAAGCGCCTACACAAGAACATTAAAATTAATGGGAAGTCGTTTCGACGTTACTGTCGTGGCCGAAAACGAAGATCAAGGAAATAATTTTATTGATATTGCTGTAAATGAAATATCAAGAATTGAAAAATTAATATCGTCTTGGGACCCTAATTCACAAACATCCGAAATCAATAGAAATGCGGGGATAAAACCTGTGGTGGTTGATGATGAGTTATTTCAACTAATTAGCCGTTGTATAAAGATTTCAAAATTAACCAATGGTGCTTTCGATATAAGCTATGCCTCCATGGATAAAGTTTGGTTTTTTGATGGTAGTATGACCGAAATGCCTTCAGATGAAGCCATAAAAAACTCAGTTTCAAAAGTTGGTTATCAAAACATAATTTTAGATGAAACAAAAAAATCTGTTTTTCTAAAATTAGAAGGCATGAAAATAGGTTTTGGCGCCATCGGAAAAGGCTATGCGGCCGATAAAGCAAAAGCTCTTTTACAAGCTAAAGGAGTAACCGCTGGAATTGTAAATGCATCAGGCGATTTAAATGCTTGGGGAACGCAACCCGATGGTAATGATTGGATGGTAGCAATTGTGAATCCATTAAATAAAAACAAAGTATTTTCTTGGATGCCAGTGCACAACAGTGCCGTAGTAACCTCTGGAAATTACGAAAAGTATGTAAAATTTAATAATGTTTTATATACGCATATTATAGACCCAAGAACAGGTTATCCGGCAACAGGTATTTTAAGTGCCACCATTTTTACAAAAACGGCAGAATTAGCAGACGCTTTAGCTACGTCTATTTTTGTAATGGGTATTGATACTGGTTTAGATTTTGTGAATCAGTTAAATGGGGTAGAATGCATCATAGTAGATGCCAATAATAAAGTGATTACTTCAAATAATATTACTCTTAAACCTAATAAAGACTAATGAAAAAGCTTCTTACTATAATGCTCATAACCGTAACAATCTCATCTTGTACGGTTGTAAAAGAATACGAAAAAGTCAATCTAAACGACCCAGATATGCTGTTGTCACAGAAGAAATCGGATAGATTTGAAACTAATTTTCAAGTGTATCGAGAGGCTGCTGCTGGAGCAAATGGTGGAAAATCGGGTGGAGGTTGTGGATGTAACTAATTAATCGATGAAAAATTTAATAAGCATAATAATTATATTTTCTTCAGTAATTGGTTTTGCTCAAGAAGCTACATCCTATAAAAAACGTGTTTTAGAAACGGCCGAAGTAGATTTCTTAACAAGTTATTATTCTCAAGACGGCAATAATGCCTCGGTAACAGGTGGTATTGGCTCAGAAAAATTAACAGATTTTACACCCACTGTTGTAATAAGTGTTCCTTTAAATGATAATGATGTACTAACTATAGACGCTGGTATTTCTGCGTATACCTCGGCATCTTCAAGTAATTTAAACCCGTTTGATATTAGTGGCGCTTCAAGTCGCGGTGGCGATGATGATGACGAAGATGATGATAGGGCTGAGGCTGGTAATGTAATTGGTAGTCCATGGGTTGCTTCATCTGGAGCATCTCGACAAGATGTTTGGGGAAGCATAAGTTTTGATTATTCGCATGCTTCAGACGATAGAAATACCATTTGGAATGCAGACGCCTCATTTGCTACAGAATACGATTATATGTCTATTGGTTTTGGTGGTGGTTTAACGAAACTCTTTAATGAAAAAAACACTACTCTTGGTGTAAGTGGAAAGGTATATTTAGATACTTGGATGCCTAAATACCCTACAGAATTGGATTCTTATGTTGAAGTTAATGGAAATCTTAATGACGGTTTTTTTGAAGGTGTAACTATAATGGATCAAAATGGCAACACAAGTACAAATTGGCAACCAATTGATGGTTTTAGTTTAATAAATAATAAGTCGAGAAATTCTTACTCAGTATCCTTAAGTTTTTCTCAAATTTTAAGTAAAAATGCACAGATGTCCCTGTTTTTCGATTTGGTAAAGCAAGAAGGGTGGTTAGGAAACCCAATGCAACGGGTCTATTTTGGCGACATTAATAACTATTACATAGGCAATGCTGCTAGTATTTCCAATTACACATCCACAAGTAATAAAGACGTATTTCAATTAGCCGATGATATTGAAAGACTACCAAATAGTCGATTTAAACTACCGTTAGGTATGAGGCTTAATTATTATATCAACGAGATTTTAACTTTAAGAACGTACTACAGATATTATACAGATGATTGGGGCATCAATTCACATACCGCAAGTATAGAAATACCCATAAAAGTGTCATCAAAATTCACCTTGTATCCATCATATAGATTTTACAATCAAACGGCTGCCGATTATTTTGCGCCTTATGAAGAAAATCTATCTACAAGTCAATTTTACACTTCCGATTATGATTTGTCTAAATTTACGGCGAATCAATATGGTTTTGGAGTAAGTTATACTGATATTTTTACAACATCGCACATCTGGAAATTAGGATTAAAAAGTATCGATTTAAAATATAATAGTTACAGTAGAAACACAGGGCTTAAGGCAAATATTATATCGGCAGGGGTTAAATTTGTTATGGATTAAAAGTGTTTACAAACTTATTATAAATCTATCTTAAAGTCTTTTTATCTTCACCTTAAAAGTATTATTTTGGCATGATTATTAGTAATATAGTTTTATTGCTATTCATGCCTTAATCAATACCTTATATGCGTCAATTTTCTGTTAGTTTAATCTTTCTTTTTTTAATTACATCCATAGCTGCTCAAAACACAGCGAATCCGTTGTTGTCAAAAGATGTATTATCACAAAAAAAATGGGTCGATAGTGTATATTCATCCATGACTTTAGCCGAAAAAGTTGGACAATTGTATATGGTACAAGTCATGTCTAATCAGGATAAAGCAACCAAAGAAAAAATTATCGCCACCATAAAAGAGAATCATATTGGCGGAATTATTTATTCGCTTGGTGGTCCGGTAAGGCAAGCTAAATTAGATAATGAACTACAAGCGTTTTCTAAATTGCCATTGTTAATTGGTATGGATGCCGAATGGGGATTAAGTATGCGGTTAGATTCTACCTATGCCTTTCCGTGGAATATGACATTAGGCGCCATTAAGGATAACAAACTTATTGAACAAACAGGCAGACAAATTGGCGAACACTGCAAGCGATTGGGGGTTCATTTTAACTTCGCGCCCGTTGTTGATATTAATACCAATCCGTTAAACCCGATTATTGGAAATCGCTCCTTTGGTGAAAACAGAGATAATGTTACCGATAAAGCCTTGGCATTTATGAAAGGCATGCAAAGTGCGGGTGTGTTAGCGAATGCCAAGCATTTTCCTGGGCATGGCGACACCGATCAAGATTCGCATAAAACACTGCCAACCATAAACTTTGATGAAAAACGAATCGATTCGATTGAATTGTATCCGTATAAAAAGCTTTTTAAAGAAGGCCTTTCAAGTGTGATGGTAGCGCATTTAAAAGTACCTAGTTTAGAACCTTCAGGATATCCGTCTTCGTTATCTAAACCGATTGTGACGGACTTGTTACAAAATTCTTTAGGCTTTCAAGGATTAATATTTACAGATGCCTTAACGATGAAAGGTGCTGCCGATTTTAAAGAAGTAGGTGCAATAGATTTGGCAGCCTTTAAAGCAGGGAATGATGTGATGCTGATGTCGGAAGATGTGGGTGTTGGAATTTCAAAAATAATTGAAGCATATAACACTGGTGAAATTTCGGAAGAACGATTAGCGCTTTCTGTTAAGAAGATATTGCAGGCTAAATATAAGGTGGGTTTGAATGCGTATAAACCCATTGAAGTCAATAATTTAGTGAAAGACTTAAATAGACTGAAAGACGATATTTTATATGAAGAGCTGATTGAAAATGCCATAACCGTTGTAAAAAACGAAGGTAATTTGCTGCCAATTCGTCAACTTGAATCGAAATCGATTGCCTATGTTCAAATGGGTGACGATGATGGGTCTGTGTTTTTAAATGAACTTAAAAAATATACCAAAGTGCATCAGGTTCAGGCAGAACTGCTAGACGAACTTATGGCGAAACTACAAGATTATAATACCGTAATCATTGGGTTGCACGGTTCTAATCAAAGTCCTTGGAAAAAATACCAATTTTCAGATACAGAATTAACTTGGGTTTACGAAATTGCCAGAACACATAAAGTTATTTTAGATGTATTTGTAAAACCTTATGCGCTTTCAGATTTATTAAGTATTGAAAACATTGAGGGCATGGTGGTAAGTTATCAAAACAGCAAAATAGCTCAAGAAAAATCGGCTCAATTACTATTTGGTGCCATTGAAGCGAACGGTAAATTGCCCGTTTCAATTGGTGAGCATTTTAAAGTGGGCGATGGTATTCATCTTAACGCTTTAAAACTGTTAAGCTACACGGTGCCCGAACGCGCTGGCATGGATTCAGAAAAACTGAAAAAAGTGGATGAGTTGGCTCAAAAAGCAGTAGCTAATAAAATGACTCCGGGCATTCAGCTATTAATAGCTCGCGGCGGAAAGGTTATTTACAATAAAAATTTTGGTAAACATACCTATGATGGCGATACTCCAGTTTCTTCCGATGATATTTATGATGTCGCATCCTTAACAAAAATACTAGCCACTTTACCACTTTTAATGGAGTTAGAAGAGAAAGGAGTTGTGAGTTTAGATACCAAACTGTCTCAGATTCTACCAAGTTATAAAAACTCGAACAAGAAAAACATTACTTTAAAAAGTATGTTGTCGCATTATGCGAGATTGCGACCTTGGGAACCGTTTTACGCCCACACACTAGATAGTATTACTAAAAAACCTAGTGAAAAATATTATCGAACTACGCGTAGCGAAAAATTCAATATAGAGGTTACCGATAATTTGTTTTTACGTTCTGATTATCAAGATACTATACAGAAAATAATTAAAGATTCAGACCTGTTGCCTAGTCTTAGATATAGATATAGCGATTTCCCTTATTATATTTTAAAGAAATATATAGAGAAGTATTACGACCAATCGTTAGAAGATTTAGTTCAAGACCATTTTTATAAATCATTAGGCGCTAATTATACCATGTATAATCCATATAGAAAAATAAGCAGTAAAAAAATTGTACCTACAGAGATAGACGATTACTATCGTTTTCAAGAAGTACATGGTTATGTACATGATATGGGTGCTGCCATGCAAAATGGTGTAGGTGGACATGCCGGTATTTTTAGTAATGCCAACGATGTTGCTAAAATTATGCAGCTATTTTTGCAAAAAGGTTATTATGGTGGGAAACGTTATTTTGTATCGGAAACACTCGATAAATTTAATACCTGCTATTTCTGTGAAAATGGAAATAGAAGAGGTGTAGGTTTCGATAAACCACAGTTAGGCGACGATGGTCCAACCTGCGGATGTATATCTATGACCAGTTTTGGGCATTCTGGTTTTACCGGAACTTATGCTTGGGCAGACCCAGAAAAAGACATTGTTTATGTGTTTTTAGCAAATAGAACTTACCCAAATGCGGGACAAAACTTGTTGCTTAAAGAAAATATTAGAACAGAAATACAACGCTTAATTTACGAAGCGATTATTGAATAAAAAGGAGCACTTAAAGTTTTAAATAAAAAATCATGAAAATAGGAATAGTATGTTACCCAACGTTTGGAGGAAGTGGTGTTGTTGCCACAGAATTAGGATTAGAGCTATCAAAACGTGGGCACGAGATTCATTTTATTACTTATAATCAGCCAGTACGTTTAGAATTATTGAGTAATAATGTGCATTATCATGAAGTAAATGTACCAGAATATCCTTTATTTCATTATCAACCTTATGAGTTGGCCTTGTCTAGTAAATTGGTGGATATGGTAAAACTTCATAACATCGAAATTTTACACGTGCATTATGCCATTCCACATGCCTATGCCGCCTATATGGCCAAAAAAATATTAGAAGACGAAGGGATTTTATTGCCTATTGTAACAACCTTACATGGTACCGATATTACCTTGGTAGGGAGTCATCCGTTTTACAAACCTGCAGTTACTTTTAGTATTAATAAATCGGATGCGGTTACCACGGTTTCTCAAAGTTTAAAAGAAGACACCTTGCGTTTATTCGAAATCAAAAACGATATTCATGTAGTACCTAATTTCATAGATTTAGAAAAATATAATCATAAATTTACCGATTGCCAGCGTGCTATGTTGGCAGAAGATCACGAAAAAATTATTACGCATATCAGTAATTTACGTCCGGTAAAACGATCGCAAGATGTTATTAGCATTTTTTATAATATTCAAAAAGAATTACCAGCAAAGTTAATGTTGATTGGTGAAGGACCAGAACGCGAAAAAATAGAATACCAATGTCAGGAATTAGGCATTTTAGATAAGGTTATTTTCTTTGGAAAAAGTAACGAAATAGATAAAATTCTTTGTTTTAGCGATCTGTTTTTATTGCCTTCTGAAACTGAAAGTTTTGGGCTTGCTGCCCTTGAAGCTATGGCATCAAGTGTTCCTGTAATTTCTAGCAATACTGGAGGTATTCCGGAAGTGAATATTCATGGCAAATCAGGTTTTTTAAGCAACGTGGGCGATGTTGCCGATATGACTAAAAACGCGCTTTATATTTTAAGTGATGCCAATAGGTTGAAAACCTTTAAAGAAAATGCGCGAAAAGCAGCATTAAAATTCGATTTACACGCTATTGTACCTCAATATGAAGCTATTTACGAAGATACTTTGGCTAAATGTTTAGTATTATAGTATCAATTAAAAATTTAGACAATAAAAAAGGCGCCTTATTTGGCGCCTTTTATTTTTATAGATATTTACTTAAAACTGGAATCTAATTCCTAATGCAATATCAAAAACAGTATTATTGATATAATCATTATTACCAATTTCTGGTCTGAAATCTAAAGAAAGCATTAACGGAATGTCAAAATTATATTCAATCCCAATATCACCTGCAACAAAAAAACTTGTTTGATCATCATAAATCGAGTTGCTTTTGCCAGAATATGAAGCCAAACCTCCGCCAGCACCAACATACCAGTTAAAATCTCCATCTAAAGGAAATACCCATTGGTATAAGCCTGTAAGTTTGTAAGCGCTATAATTATTGCCATTTCGCCATCCTAAATCTAATTCTAATCTGTTACTACTACCAAGGGCGTGTTGGTAAGAGATTTCTGCTCCTAATCCGTCACTGTCGCCTAAACGTAACCCAATAGCATTTTCCGAAATGCTTTGAGCGCTTGATGCAAATGTGAAGCCTAATAATGCAATTGAAAATAAAAGTAATTTCTTCATAAAATTTAAAAGTTTGTTTTTAGTTACTATATACGACTAATTTTAAATAAAAGATCTTTTAGTATGTCTTCTTTATTTTACAAAAATAACGCCAAAATTGTTTTTATATTTAAGCATTATTTATACTTATAAACATTTTTATCAAACAATGTCGTTAACTGTTCATTTACAAGCATTAAGCAAAAAATTATCTGGCGAATTATTTTATGATGAGCTCATTAAATCCATCTATGCTACCGATGCTTCGGTATATAGAATGTTACCGCTTGCCGTGGCATATCCTAAAAATAAAGAAGATATTAAACAGCTTATAGCATTTGCTAAAACGCATCAAACCTCCTTAATTCCCAGAACTGCTGGAACCTCCTTAGCTGGTCAATGCGTTGGAGAAGGCATTGTGGTAGACGTGTCTAAATACTTCACCAAAATTTTAGATGTAAATGAAAAGGCCCAAACCGTAACAGTTCAACCTGGAGTGGTTAGAGACGCTTTGAATAATTATTTAAAACCATTCGGACTCTGGTTTAGTCCTAACACATCAACCTCCAATCGGTGTATGATTGGTGGTATGGTGGGGAATAATTCATCGGGAACCACATCCATTCAATACGGTGTAACGCGAGATAAAGTAATTGAAATGCATACTATTTTAAGCGATGGGAGCGAAGTGGTTTTTAACGAAATAACTTCGGAAGCATTTCAGAATAAAACAAAAGAAGCATCTTTAGAAGGACAGATCTATAAAACCATTTATGAAGAACTTAAACCTGAAGTTGTTCAAAATCAAATTATTGAAAATTTCCCTAAACCAGAGATTCATAGACGAAATACAGGTTATGCTATTGATGAGTTAATTAAATCGGCAGTGTTTTCGAATACGACTGAAAAATTCAACATGTGTAAACTTCTTTCGGGGAGCGAAGGCACCTTGGCATTCACCACACAAATCACTTTAAAATTAGACAAGTTGCCACCTCAGGAAGCTATAATGGTGGCAGCACATTTTACAACCATCGAATCTTGTTTAAACGCGGTGGAAATGGTGATGCAACACAACTTGTACAATTGCGAAATGATGGATAAAACCATATTAGATTGTACAAAGCACAACAAAACCCAACAAGAAAACAGAAGTTTTATTGAAGGCGATCCGAAAGCGATATTGATGTGTGAAGTAAGAGCATTTACCAAAAAAGAAGTGGCTCTTTTAGCGGAAAATCTAATTAAAGACATCGAAAAGTCAAATTTAAGTTATGCATATCCAACGCTTGAAGGCGCAGAAATTAATAAAGCCAATAATCTGAGAAGCGCGGGATTAGGTTTGCTTGGAAATATAATTGGCGATAAAAAATCGCACCCGTGTATTGAAGATACCGCGGTAACTTTACCTGATTTAGCAAACTATATTTCGGAGTTTACAGCGCTTATGAAAGGCTACAACCAAGAAGCCATTTATTATGCGCATGCTGGCGCCGGCGAATTGCATTTGCGCCCTATTTTAAATCTTAAAAAGGCGGAGGATGTGGTGTTATTTAGAAAAATAACGACCGATGTGGCACATTTAGTAAAAAAATATGGAGGTTCTATGAGTGGCGAGCATGGGGATGGTATTGTACGCGCAGAATTTATTCCGTTCATGATTGGAGATGCCAACTACAATATCCTTAAACGTATAAAATCGGCTTTTGATGCTCATAATATCTTAAACCCAGGCAAAATTGTTGATGCATACCCTATGGATAAATCCCTGCGATATGTAGCCGATAGAGTAGAGCCAGAAATCGAAACGATGCTCGATTTTTCGCGTTCTCAAGGCATTTTGCGCGAAGCTGAAAAATGTAATGGATCTGGCGATTGTAGAAAATTACCAGAGTTTGGCGGTACTATGTGTCCAAGTTATAGGGCTACAAGAAACGAGAAAGACACCACCCGTGCACGTGCCAACGCCTTGCGTGAGTTTCTAACAAACTCCGAAAAGGCCAATAAATTTGACCATAAAGAATTAAAGGAGGTTTTTGATTTATGTTTAAGCTGTAAAGCCTGTGCTAGCGAATGCCCAAGCAGTGTGGACGTAGCGAGTTTAAAAGCAGAGTTTTTATATCATTACCAAAAGGAAAATGGCGTATCGTTGCGTACAAAATTGTTTGCTTATAACACGAGCTTCAATCGATTGGGAAGTGTGTTTCCAAAGTTGAGCAATTTTGTATTTTCTAATAGTTTTACGTCTTCCATTTTAAAAAACATGTTCGGGATTGCGAAAGAACGAACGTTGCCGTTGATTTCAAATAAAAGCTTAAGTAAACAGTTTCAATCAATTAAAAAACAACAAGTTGCAAAACCGTATATTAAAACAGTGTATTTGTTTAATGATGAGTTTTTAAATTATTTAGACACACCCATTGGCGTCGATGCTATTCAGCTATTAACCACATTAAACTACCAGGTTAAAATGATTGATAACGCCGAATCCGGCCGTACGTTTATATCAAAAGGCTTATTAGAACAAGCTAAAAAAACAGCTGATAAAAACGTTTCACTTTTTAAAGACATAATCACTTCAGAAACCCCGTTAATTGGAATTGAACCTTCCGCTATATTAACGTTTAAAGATGAATATTTAAGATTAGCAGACGATAGAACTTCCGCAGAAAGCATTGCGAAACACACGTTTTTAATCGAAGAGTTTATTCAGCAAGAAATAAAATTGGGCAATATTACATCGCAACAATTTACCACAGAAGAAAAGACTATTAAGTTTCATGGCCATTGTCATCAAAAATCTTTTAGCAATCAATTGTCGAGTTTCGAGGTATTAAACCTTCCAAAAAACTATAAAGTTACCATCATACCTAGTGGTTGTTGTGGTATGGCAGGAAGTTTTGGCTACGAAAAAGAGCACTATGAGGTCAGTATGCAAGTTGGGGAACAAACGCTATTTCCGGCAGTAAGAGCAACTTTAGCAGATACGATTATTTCGGCTAATGGTACCAGTTGCAGGCATCAAATAAAAGACGGTACGCAACGCGATGCCAAACACCCGATTACGATTTTACGTGAGGCTTTGGTTTAGGTTTCAGTATTCAGTCGCAGTCTCAGTATTCAGTTGTTTGCAATAAAGCGAATCAACGAATCAACAAATAAACATATAAACCCTATTTTGCTTTCTTGCCCTGTTGTTCAACAATGGTAATGGCTGCAATTAAATCTTGTAGCTCCATTTTTTCAAAGCCTTCATCGGTGTAAAATGGCGCAAGTTTATCATGTTTAAAATAATGCACTTTCCAACGTTTAAATTGGTATTCTAAAGCGGTAAAATGTTCTACCCAATCACCCGAATTCAAATAGATTGTTTTGCCATTTTTATTTTCGATATATTCTTTTTTGGGTTTATGGCTATGGCCGCAAATCACATAATCGTAACCATTTTCAATAGCTAATTTTGAAACTGTTTTTTCAAACTTTTGAAGTTTCTTTACGGAGCCCTTAACACTGTTTTTTATTTTTTTCGACAAGGAATAACGCTCTTTACCACACTTGGCACGATACCAATTTAAAAGTCTGTTAATTAACGTGAGAAATCTATAACCATAAGCGCCTAACTTGGTAAGCCATCGGGCATTTTTTGTAGAGGTATCAAAAACATCGCCATGGAAAATCCATGCTTTTTTACCATTTAAATTTAAGACTAGTTTATCAACAATGGCAATGTTGCCAATAGTTAAGCCGCTGTATTTCCGTAGTAATTCGTCATGATTGCCCGTAATGTAAATGACGTTAACACCATCGCCCGCCATATCCATTATTTTTTTAATCACTTTTAAATGCGATTTTGGGAAGTAACGCTTTTTAAATTGCCATCCGTCAACAATATCACCATTTAAAATAAGTGTTTTAGGTGAAATACTGCTCAAGTAGGTTAGCAAATGCTTTGCTTGACAGTTTGGTGTTCCTAAGTGGGTGTCCGATATTACAGCGATTTCTATTTTACGTTTAATTTTCAAAATAATAATTTAATATGAGTAAAATACCATAATTAGTATTACCCAATCATTAATTCATAATTATTTAAATATGAGTATATTGTTGCTTAATTGTTAAGCGTTTTTTCTTAGAATTTCGTGGTGTTTATATAAATTCATTTTAATATCTCTAAGAATAGATTTACTTTAGCAAAAAATTGTAATTATGGCTGGAAATTCCTTTGGAAAACTATTTACACTAACAACATATGGCGAATCACACGGACCTGCTTTAGGGGGCGTTATTGATGGCTGTCCGTCTGGAATTGCATTAGATTTAGAGGCAATTCAAAACGATTTAGACAGAAGAAAACCAGGGCAATCGGCTATTGTAACCCAACGTAAAGAAGACGATGTGGTGAAATTTCATTCGGGAATTTTTGAAGGCGTTACAACCGGAACTTCCATAGGTTTTGTTATTGAAAATACCAATCAAAAATCGCACGATTACACGCATATAAAAGATAGTTACAGACCCAGTCATGCCGACTATGTTTACGATAAAAAGTATGGCTTTAGAGATTACCGAGGTGGTGGTCGTAGTTCGGCACGCGAAACCGCATGTCGTGTTGTTGCTGGCGCTGTAGCAAAACAAATGCTAAAAGGCATAGACATTAATGCCTATGTTTCTGGTGTGGGTGCGTTAAAATTAGATAAACCATATACTGCCTTAGATTTAACCCAAACAGAATCTAACATTGTGCGTTGTCCGGATGCAGCCATGGCTGCTAAAATGGAGACGTATATAAAAGAAGTTCGCGGAAAAGGTGATACCGTTGGAGGTATTATAACCTGTGTTATTAAAAATGTACCGATTGGTTTAGGAGAACCCGTTTTCGATAAATTACATGCCGATTTAGGTAAAGCCATGTTATCCATAAATGCCGTAAAAGGATTTGAATATGGTAGCGGTTTTGAAGGCTGTACTATGTTAGGCAGTGAACACAACGATGCTTTTAATACTAATGGTACAACAAAAACCAATTTTTCAGGAGGCATACAAGGTGGCATTAGCAACGGTATGGATATTTACTTTAATGTAGCATTTAAACCTGTGGCAACCCTTATACAAGAATACGAAACCATCGATAAAGAAGGCAAAGTAGTCGTAATGCATGGTAAAGGGCGTCACGACCCTTGTGTAGTACCGCGCGCCGTACCTATTGTAGAAGCCATGGCAGCATTGGTGTTGGCAGATTTCTACTTACGAAACAAGATGTATAATTAATAAGATTCCTGCGAAAGCGGGAATTTTTTTTTACTCACCATAATGGTTTGCGCTGTATTAAATATTAGAAGCAAATTTCACTAACACAGATTTTAAAGTACCTACCTCATTTTTCTGGTTTTTAATTATAAAAACATTCATTTGATATTAAAAAGTTTTGAAAGCGCTGTGCGCATCACCGCAGCAATTTTATCACATATTAAAAATAGCATCATAAATACTTCTTGTTTTAAATTCAAATAAAAAATCGTTACAAATTTGTTACATTTATAGTCATGTGTTACGATATTAAAGCCAGTTACGAGGCACAACTAAGGCGCGCCAAACGCAAAGGCGATTTAAACGCTATTGCCGAAATTGAAGAGAAGTTAATTCCCTTTACAGACTTGCCTTTGCATCATGCTTCAGGTTTTAGTCACCCAGAGTTATTAATTTATACCGATAGGTCTCCAGATTTTCCTGAAGTTGCTACCTGGGGACTTGTTCCGCAATGGGTGAAGACTGAAGAACAACTCAAAAAAACATGGAACAATACCTTAAATGCACGTGGTGAAACCATTTTTGAATTACCTTCATTTAAGGAATCTGCAAAACAGTATCGCTGCATTATTTATATTGATGGTTTTTATGAGCATCATCATTTCAATCATAAAACCTATCCTTTTTTCATTCAAAGAAAAGATAAGCAACCTATGGCGCTTGCAGGTTTATATAGCGAGTGGACAAACCCAGAAACCGGAGGAAGATTTAATACATTTACTATTGTAACCACCAAAGGGAATTCCATGATGGCAAAAATCCATAATAATCCAAAAATAAAAGGTCCAAGGATGCCTTTAATTTTAATGGAAATTGAAGAAGACCTCTGGTTAAACCCGATACATGATGTTTTAGATGTTCAAACTATAAAAGAACTTATTAAAGCTTATCCAGAAGACCAGTTGAAAGCGCATACTGTAAATAAGCTACGAGGAAAAGAGTATTTGGGCAATGTTGAAGTAATTAGTGAGGAATATATTTATGAGGATTTAGTCTTTTAATGCTTGCAAAACACTATTTATTAACGGATTATTAAAAACCTAACCTGAGAATTAAATATCGCTAATTTAGGGTAGGAGATTTTTAAGCCTTATCAATTTTTTACAGAGCAATTATAACCCAAATTAAAATACTTATATTGGTATCCAAATTGACTACAAACTAACTTATGAAAAAACTCGCACTGCACTGGAAAATTATAATAGGAATGTTGCTCGGTATTATTTGGGCATTACTTTCGAGTACTTTAGGATGGAGTTCCTTTACAATTAATTGGATCGATCCGTTTGGTAACATTTTTATAAATCTTCTTAAACTTATCGCAGTGCCTTTGGTGTTATTTTCTATTATAGGTGGCGTTGCAAATATTGGCGACCCTTCGAAATTAGGACGTATGGGGGGTAAAACATTGCTTATTTACTTGTTAACTACCATTATGGCGATTTCTTTAGGCTTAGTTTTGGTGAATACCATACAGCCTGGGCGTTTAATAGATTATGATAGCAGGTTAGACAATAGAATTAGTTACGAACTTTGGGCAGCATCTGAAGGTCATGAAGTTAAAGATGGCCACAGCTATTTAAAAGATCCCAAGTATGCAGAACGTGTAAAAAAGGTTTCGGCACTTTCTACCTCAAATCTAGATGCCACTTTGGTAAATGATAAAATTGAAAAAGCAACCAAGCAAAAAAACGTTTCACCTTTACAACCATTAGTCGACATCGTTCCAGAGAATTTTTTTGCTTCACTATCTAATAACGGATTGATGCTTCAAATTATCTTTTTCGCCTTGTTTTTTGGTGTGTGTTTGTTGTTTATTCCGAATGATAAATCACAACCCGTATTAACCCTAGTTGATGGTATTAATGAGGTGTTTTTAAAAATGGTAGACCTGGTAATGCAAGCGGCACCATTTTTTGTATTTGCATTATTAGCAGGAGTAGTAAGTAAAATGGCAGGCGACGATGTGGGCAAAGTAGTAGAAATTTTTAAAGGATTAAGCTGGTATTCCTTAACCGTTTTAGTAGGCTTATTGTTAATGATTTTTGTTATTTATCCAACCGTATTAAAACTCTTTGTAAAGAAAATATCGTATTTGGGCTTTTTTAAAGCGGTAAGTCCGGCGCAAACTTTAGCATTTTCTACCTCTAGTAGTGCGGCTACCTTGCCAGTAACGATGGAGTGTGTTGAGCATAATTTAGGGGTCAATAAGAAAATAAGTAGTTTTGTATTACCTATTGGTGCCACCGTAAATATGGATGGAACCAGTTTATACCAAGCGGTTGCGGTTATGTTTTTAGCACAAATGCACATGGCTAATTTAAGTTTAGAGCAGCAATTAACCATAGTAATTACTACAACCTTAGCCTCTATAGGGTCGGCAGCGGTTCCTAGCGCAGGATTGGTAATGTTAATTGTAGTATTAAACTCGGTGGGACTAAACCCTGTGTGGATTGCGGTTATTTTTCCTGTAGACCGAATTTTAGATATGTTTAGAACGGTTGTAAATGTAACCGGCGATACGGTAGTGTGTAGTATCATTGCCGATGGGGAGAATATGTTGGATTATAAAGGTGTTAAAGATCCTTCAGAAACTTTTGATATAGATTCTTAGCAAATTTTTATGGCTCAAATTAAATTTTTAAAACCGGTAGTGTCGGTTTCATGGCTAAATGAAAATTTAGAGAATGAAAATCTTATTGTTTTAGATGGAACGATAAATAAATCGTTTGATTCGAGTCTGTATCAAATTCCTAAAGCTCGTTTTTTCGACATCAAAAATAAGTTTAGCAACATTTCTGCACCTTTTCCTTCTACCTTTCCATCGGAAGCACAATTCCAAAAGGAAGCGAGGGCTTTAGCTATTAATACGGATAACGCTATTGTTGTTTATGATGATAAAGGAATTTACTCCAGTGCGCGTGTGTGGTGGCTGTTTAAAGCCTTTGGTTTTGAAAATGTAGCAGTTTTGGATGGCGGTTTTCCTGAATGGATAAGAGCAGGATACACTACCGAACCTATGAAACTATATGAAGGTAAAACGGGTAATTTTGAAGCAACTTACAAACCTGAACTCATGAAATTTTTTGAGGATGTCAAAATGGCTTCAAAAACAAAAAGTCATACCATTATCGATGCACGTTCTGCGGGGAGATTTAAGAGCTTAGAACCGGAACCCAGAGAAGGCCTGCGGATGGGAACGATTCCTAATTCTATTAATTTACCTTTTGAAGATTTGCTGACTGAAAACCTATTAATAGAAGAAGAGGCTATTGACGCCAAGTTTGAAAAATTAGCAAATAAGGAAGCGCCTATTATATTGTCATGCGGATCGGGAATCACAGCATGTGTTTTGGCACTTGGAGCTACCATGACCGGATATACTAATATTTCGGTTTATGATGGTTCGTGGACCGAGTGGGGGAGTTTGGTTGACGAATAATAGATTTGTCGGCTCAATAGATAAATTTCACGGAACACAATTATGGAAGTTATGTTATTCCAAAAACTTACGCTTTAATTCTGGTGTGGGAACCATGCATGATTGTTTTTTGCCAAACCATTGGTATCTATTTTTAGCAATATAATCATACACCCAATCTCTAATAAAGCGAGGTATAATAAAAAATACAGCCATTAAACTATTTGGAAACCCTAAATTATAAGCAATTTTTAAAGCTGCGGTAGACTTAGAGCTAATGCCATCCGTTTCAGAATATAGCAGAAGCGAATCTATTTTTGTAGTATCGATAGTATGCTTTTTAATAATTGCCAAACCCGTTTTGTTTTGTAGCGCAGTAAAAAGAAAGTTATTCTTTTTATCATGCTTTATAACATATTGCACAGATGCGATACAGAGGTTACAAACACCATCGAATATAATGAGTTTTTTATCCTTCGGAATATCAAGCATTTGGATTCGGTGTAATGTTGTTAAAGGCTGCGAGCAATTATAAATGGGTTGTTTTTACCGCGTATAAAACTACTTGAGCTGTTTTTGTGTAATCGGCATTCCATCCATAATAATTACCTGTTTTAAAATAGTTATTGTAGCCATAGCCATTGCCAACATAATCATAAACAAATGTATAATCGGTATTAATACCTTTGGCTTCACACACTAAGGCATAATAGAATTTACCGTTTTCAATCTTTATTTTAAAAGTAAAGATGTCATTATCAACCTTACCTACGTTAATTTTATTGTCTGATGCACTCGTCCAGGTGTTACCTGTACTTGGCTTCACATAATAATCCAATTGGATTTCACCACTGTTCCAGCGTATTTTCACAGTTGCCGGAGAACCTTCCAATCCTGTGGTTTCAATGCCGTGAATTTGCGCTACTATAGTTCTGCCGTTACCTTCAACAAAATCCACTTTTAGCGTAGTTTCCATAATATGTGTGCCGGTGCTCATAGACCAGTTATCGCTGGTTGTTTGGTTACCTCGCCAATATTCACGAAGTTCGGTACGGCAGTATTTTCCAGCATTTAAAGCGGCTTCACCCGAAGTTGTAAACCCCGTAAACTTAGTAAACATGGTGTAACTCCCATCGGTGTTTTTATAAAAATAATTAGATTGATCGGCAGTAAGGGTATTGTTTACAATGGATTGATAATATATGGAGGTAGCACTTCCGTCACCGCGATTAATAGGCACAGATAAGTACCAGTTTTTCCAGACAATAGCTGGGTCTTCGGTTGGTTCTTCAATAATTTCAATAACCTCTTCTTCAACTTCATCGTTTGATGAACTGCAAGAATTTAAAAGATAACCACCACAGGTTAAAACAAATATGAGCAGCAATTTTTTCATCTCATTCTTTTAAATATAAAGATAACTGAATTTTTTCATTTTTATTATTTTTTTGCTTCTACCAATTCTAATTGTTCAACGCTCACGTTCGTGGTAAATAAGCCATAATTTACTGTGGCTTTATTTTTTTCAATTTTATCGATGCTTCCTATGGCACGACCGTCTTGCATACGCACTCGGTCTCCAATTTTTAAAATCGCTTTTGGTTTGGGCGCTTGAACAGCTTTTTTCTTGGCTTCTTTTTTCTTTTCGCGAATAACGGTAACTACTTTTTCGGCTTCTTGCTTAACTTTTTCTTCTTTCGCTTTGATTACCTTTTTTTCTTTAACCGTAACTTTCTTGCGTTTGGAATTTTCTATTTGAACCAATTTAAATAGTTCGCCCATTAATTCTTTTTTTTGCTTGTTTTCAAAATATTTTTCAGCAATATCGTTTACCTTTTGTCCTAAATAAATTAAGCGTTGGTTGCTATCGTATAGCTCTTGGTAACTTTCTAATTTCTTTTGAATTTTAGCATTAATTTCTTCTAATTTATTGGCTTCCTGACTCTTCTTTTTTTCGTTAAGTTTTAAAGATTCGCCCGTTTTCTCTAATTTAGAACGTTCTTTTTGGAGTTTCGCAATGGTCGCATCAAAACGTACTTTACTGCGTTCAATTTTCTTTTTAGCACGATTAATCAGTCCAAACGGAATGCCGTTTTTTTGAGCCACTTCAAAGGTGAAACTGCTTCCTGCTTGCCCTATTACTAGTTTGTAAAGTGGTTCTAACGATTTTTCGTCAAAGAGCATGTTTGCATTAAGCATACATGGCAACTCATTTGCTAATATTTTTAGGTTTGAATAATGGGTGGTTATAATGCCATAAGCTTCCCGATGGTAAAACTCTTCTAAGAAGGTTTCTGCTAAAGCACCTCCCAATTCGGGGTCACTACCAGTTCCAAATTCATCAATTAAAAAAAGTGTGTTCTTGTTGCACTTCTTCAAGAAGTAATTCATTTGTTTTAACCGATAACTGTAGGTACTTAAATGATTTTCAATAGATTGGTTGTCGCCAATATCACTTAAAATTCTATCAAACAAACACACTTTACTGCGTTCGTGTACAGGAATTAAAATACCACTTTGTAACATAACCTGTAACAAGCCAACGGTTTTTAAAGTAATACTTTTTCCGCCGGCATTGGGGCCCGAAATAACAATAATGCGGCTATCTTTTTTTAATTCAATAGTTTGAGGAAATGTTTTTTCCTTCTTTTTTTCGTTATTTAAAAATAGTAATGGGTGATAGGCATCTCTTAAATACAATGTTTTGTCTTCGGCTATTTCTGGAAGAATAGCGTTCATAGAACGTGCGTATTTCGCTTTGGCTGAAATGACATCTATAGCGATTAAAAAATCTTGGTAGTTCTCTAATAGGGGTAAAAACGGACGAATAAAATTAGTGAGTTCTTTTAAGATTCGAACCACTTCTTCTTCTTCTTCAAACTCTAGATTGTTAAGTTCTCTAGAGTATTTTAAGGTAGTTTCGGGCTCCATGTATACGATGCTTCCCGTTTTACTACTTCCCATAATAGCACCTTTAACTTTGCGACGGTACATGGCTTTTACTGCCAAAACACGTCTGTTATCGACTACCGATTCTCGAATATCGTCTAAATATTCCAGTCCGTGATACATATTTAATGCCGATGCAAAACTTTGATTAATTTGCCCTTTTACTTTATTAATGCTTTGTCTTAAATCGAAAAGTAGGGGCGAAGCATTGTCTTTAATATCGCCAAAACGATCAACAATGGCATCAACTTTTTCTATTATTACTTTCGTGACTTCTATATGCGAAGCAAATTCATAAAGTCCCGGATAATAAACTTCAAACTTTTTTAAAAATGTTATTATTTCGTTGGTTGTTAAAGAAATGGCAACGATTTTCTTTAAACCATGAACTTCTAAATAGGTGTTCTCTATGCGTAATAATTTGATTTCTTTTGAAATAGCGTCGAATCCGTGATTCGGAATACGATTATCGTTATAAAAAGACGCGAGGTATTCGTTGGTTAATTGTAAATTGTTTAGAAGTAATTCCTTGGTTTGAAAAGGCGCGATTTGTAAAGCTTTTTCATTACCTAAAACCGTAATACAATGGTCGCTAATTTGTTTTAATACCGTAGAAAACTCTAAATCTTGTAAAGTCTTTTCGTGAATGTGAATCATTCTGAATTTTTATGCGCTTAAATTAAAAAAGCAAAGTTAATCATTCTGTTTATTGAATGAAAGATTAATTAACATGCGCACCTAAGCCATATGTATTTATGTTAATTAACAGTATATAGTATTATTTAACAATACGCTAACATTTTAGAAATAAAATTGTAACTACCTTGTTATCAACATCAATCAAGCCTCGAACAGACAAAGCTCAATCAGTAATGATTGGGTTTTTTTATCCGTGTATGGTTTCGTGTTTGCCGTAGTTTTTTATAATTTCACTTTCAAATTGTACTAATTCGTTCCATCGCTTCTCAACATCTACATTTTTTCCGTATTTACGAGCAAAACTAATAAAGGTTGTATAGTGGCCAGCTTCACTGATCATTAATTCGTGATAAAATTTTGAAAGTTCAGGGTCTTTAATTTCTTTAGAAAGTAGTTTGAAACGTTCACAGCTTCTCGCTTCAATCATGGCCGAAAATAAAAGTCGGTCGACCATACATTGCTCACGATTGCCACCTTTGTTCATAAACTTGTAGAGTTCATTTACATAACTGTCTTTTCGCTCTCTGCCTAGTTTATAACCGCGTTTTTTAATGATGTCGTGCACCATTTGAAAATGTTCGAGTTCTTCTTTAGCAAGTGCTAATAAATCGGTTACTAAATCGACATGCTCAGAATTTAACGTAATGATGGTTATCGCATTGGTCGCAGCCTTTTGTTCGCACCATGCATGGTCTGTTAAGATTTCTTCAATATTAGACTCTACTATGTTAACCCAACGCGGATCTGTTTCCAGTTTTAAGTGAAGCATGTGTTTAATAAGTAATTAAAAGTTAAAAAATAGGCAATAACAAGAGCGAAGATAGTTATTAATTTACTGTCTTGTTTTTGTTTATAATCTTTGTTAAGAAATATAGTTCCAAATATTCTTATATTTCCCTAAGGATTTATAGGTGTTTAAAATAACTTTATTGTCATTGTTAGAAAGTGTAGGGTCTTCCTTAAGTGTTTTTTTGGCATAGAACCGCGCACTTTGCAAAATATCTTTATCTTTTATAATTTCGGCAATTTTAAGATTTAAAACGCCGCTTTGTTGCGTTCCCATAATATCTCCCGGACCACGTAAACGCAAATCGACTTCGGCAATTTCAAAGCCATCACTTGTTTTTACCATGGTTTCTAAACGTGTTTTACTGTCGCTGCTTAGCTTATGTCCCGTCATTAAAATGCAATAACTTTGTTCGGCACCACGACCAACACGACCACGTAATTGATGGAGTTGGGAAAGCCCAAAACGCTCAGCGCTTTCAATAATCATTACTGAGGCATTGGGTACGTTAACTCCGACTTCAATTACCGTTGTTGCAACCATAATTTGGGTTTCGCCTTTTATAAAGCGTTGCATTTCGTAATCTTTGTCGGCAGGTTTCATTTTACCATGAACAATGGAAATTTGATATTCCGGCATAGGGAAGTCGCGAGCGATACTTTCGTAACCGTCCATTAAATCTTTATAATCGAGTGCTTCGCTTTCTTGAATGAGTGGATATACGATATAAATTTGACGCCCTTTTGCAATTTCATCTCTAATAAATTTGAAAACATTTAAGCGGTTTTTATCGTAGCGATGTACCGTTTTTATGGGCTTTCGTCCGGCAGGTAATTCGTCTATAACCGAGATGTCTAAATCGCCATAAACTGACATGGCTAAAGTACGCGGAATAGGGGTGGCGGTCATTACTAAAACGTGTGGGGGAACAGGAGCCCCACCAACCTCCCCAGACGGCAGGCTTTTCAAGCTATTGGCAATATGCTTTAATACATTATCAATGTCTCCAATAACTTGCTCGTTTTTAAATCGCATTACGTGGAAACCGATTTCAGTTAATATTTGAGTGCGTAAAGCATCTGCTTCTTTTTGTTCGTCTGTGTTGTGATAACCGCCATCAACTTCAATAATTAGATTTTTTTCTAGGCAAACAAAATCTACTATAAATTCATCTATAATATGTTGTCTTCTAAATTTGAAATCAAGGTTTTTATTGCGCAAATTTTCCCATAAAATTTGTTCTGCTTGCGTACTGTGCTTTTTGTTTTCTAATTGTAATTCTTTAATCAAATTGTATGTTGAAGGTCTTGCCGTCATATATTTTTTTCGCAGCAATTTGGCTTCCTCCCAATGGGAGGATTGAGGAGGGCCTTTATGCCATAATTTACTTCTCTGGGCTACCCCAAAACGGTGCTGTTCGTCAATAATGGCGAGCCCTAAATTTTTAAATTTTACCTTATCTTCAAGGAGTGCGTGTGTGCCAATTAGTATCTGTAAAGTGCCATTTTCTAAAGCTTCGTGAATTTTTTTCCTTTCTAAAGTTTTACTTGAGCCAGTGAGCAGTTTAATACTGATATTCAATTTGTTACACATGACAACTAAACCGTTATAGTGTTGGACTGACAAAATTTCAGTCGGGGCCATTAAACAGGCTTGAAAACCGTTGTCAAGTGCGATTAACATTGACATGAACGCCACTATGGTCTTTCCAGAACCTACATCGCCTTGCAGTAAGCGATTCATCTGTGCTTTACTCCCCAAATCGGCACGAATTTCTTTTATAACACGTTTCTGTGCATTGGTTAATTCGAAGGGTAAATGCTCGTTAAAAAAGGTATTAAAATAATCCCCGACATGTTCAAAAGGAAAGCCTTTTATTTTCGATTTATGGATTAAATTTTTAATGATTAATTGTAATTGGATATAAAATAATTCTTCAAATTTTAACCGAAATTGAGCCCTCGAAAGTAAGGTTTGGTCCTTCGGAAAATGGATGTTAAAAAGCGCTTCACGTTTAGAAATTAATTTTAATTCATTGCGTAAATTATCAGAAAGTGTTTCAGTAAATCGGCCACCGGTTTCGATGAACAATTGCTCCATAATTTTAACAATTACGCGATTACTAATACCTTTATTTGATAATTTTTCGGTTGAAGGATATATAGGTTGCATGGCCGAGCGCAAACTTTTTTCATGGTCTTCCAGTAGCTCTATGTCGGGATGCGCCATATTAAATTTTCCGCCAAATAAATTTGTTCTACCAAAAATCACGTAAGTAGTGTTCAATTTATAGTTTTCTCGAATCCATTTTTGTCCCCGAAACCAAACTAGTTCCATTACCCCTGTGTCATCTTGAAAGGTCGCCACTAAGCGTTTTCCCTGTTTTTGGGCGACTTCTTTAAACTCCACTATTTTGCCAATTACTTGCACATCGGCATTGTTTGGCTGTAGTTGGTTAATTTTATAATACTGTGTTTTGTCTATGTATCTGTTTGGAAATAAATTGATTAAATCTTGATAGGTATGTATACCTAATTCCTTGCGCAGCAAATCGGCTCTGTTTGGGCCAACGCCTTTTAAATAATCGATAGGGGTTTGAAGATTGGTAATCATAAGAAACGAATTTAAGCCTTTTCAATCAATTCAAAAAATAGAAAATTTGCGTATTTTGGCTAGAAGTTTGCTACAGATAACATATGAATCGTTTTTTTCTTCCTTTGCTATTTATTTGGTCATTAAATTTATTAGCGCAACAGACCGAATATGTGGATTTTAAATCTGTAACAGCAGAACTTTCTATATTTCCAGAAAAACAAGCAGTTGGCGGGTATTTAAATTATGAATTTAAAATATTGAAATCGGTTGATTCAATATACCTTGATGCCGTCAATATGAAATTTCAAACGGTTAACATTAAGGGCAAAACAATTCCGTTTTCAAACGATGGAACTAAATTGTGGTTAAAACACGATTTTAAAGCAGATTCAATCTATACATTAGCGTTTAATTATTTGGCGATTCCAAAAAAGGCATTGTATTTTATCGATTGGTCTCATGAAGGAGGCAATGCGCAAATCTGGACTCAAGGACAAGGGAAGTACACGAGTAATTGGCTCCCGAGTATTGATGATATGAATGATAAAATAGAGTTCGATTTAACCATTACTTTTGATAGTAATTACGAAGTTATTGCGAACGGAAAATTAATCAATAAACGGGTTAACGAAGCAACCAACACTTGGCAATACGATATGCAGCAGCCCATGTCGAGCTATTTAGTGGCTTTGGCAATTGGAAACTACAAAAAGAAGGTGGAAACATCAAAAAGTGGTATCGCTTTGGAAATGTATTATTATCCAGAAGATTCGTTAAAATTCGAACCCACATATCGGTTCACCAAGCAAATGTTCGATTTTTTAGAGGAAGAAATTGGCGTACCGTATCCATGGCAAAACTATAAGCAAGTACCGGTTAAAGATTTTCTATATGCTGGTATGGAAAACACCAGTACCACTATTTTTGCTGATAGTTTTGTGGTCGATTCGATTGCTTTTGTAGACAAGAATTACGTAAACGTTAATGCCCACGAACTCGCGCATCAATGGTTTGGGAATTTAGTAACCGAAACGTCTGGAACGCACCATTGGCTTCAAGAAGGATTTGCAACCTATTACGCTTTGTTAGCCGAAAAAGAACTTTTTGGAAATGATTATTACTATTGGCAGCTTTACCAATACGCGCAAGAACTTTTAGAACAAGAGGAAGCAGGACAAAGCACCACCTTGTTAGACCCCAAATCGAGCAGTACAACCTTTTATAAAAAAGGCGCCTGGGTGTTACATGTTTTGCGCGAAAAAATAGGGGATAAGGCATTTAAAACGGCTGTTAAAAACTATCTCGTCAAATATCAATTTAAAAATGTAGAGACGAAAGATTTTATTAGTGAAGCCGAAAAAGCCAGTGGGCAAAATTTAAGTGTATTTGTAAAAGATTGGTTAGAGAATGTTTCATTTTTAAACGATAAAGCCTTAGAAAGCCTCAAGAAATCAAAATTTATTACAGCGTATTTAGCTATAGATTGTACAGAGTCTAACGCTAAATGCGCCACTTATCTATCTTCAAAACTTTCAGATGAGATTAAAATAAAGGTAATATCACAAAACCCCAAACTTATAAAAAAACAAGATTTTATTAATAGTGTGAAAGTGCGACAAGCCATTGCTCAAAATTTAACTGAAATCCCATCAGAATTAAAAACCGATTACGAATCACTACTAAATGATGCATCCTATGTAACGATAGAAACGGCTTTGTATCATTTATGCATTAATTTCCCTGAAGATAAACCCAGATATTTAGAAAAAACCAGAGGAATAGTAGGTTTTAATAATAAAAACATCAGAATACTGTGGCTTGCATTGGTATTAAATACGCCAAACTTCGACGATGTGAATAAACAAGCTTATTTTAATGAATTGATTAGTTATACTAGTCCTAAATTCGATTTTGAAACCCGCGAGATCGCCTTTTCGTATTTAAATGCTATGCAGGTTTATAATGAAGCCATTATTTTTAATTTAATAAATGCTACGAAACATCACAACTGGCGTTTTAAAGAATATTCAAAAGCTTTGCTCGAATATTTAAAGCAGGATGAAAAATACAGGATTTTAATTACTAAATTAGAGCAAAATGAGCATTAAATGAAGGCGTTGGTTATTTCTGGGGGTGGTAGTAAAGGCGCTTTTGCGGGTGGCGTAGCGCAATATCTTATAGAAGAGCTTAAGCATGATTACCAATTGTATATAGGAACCTCTACAGGTAGTTTGTTAGTGTCTCATTTGGCGCTTCAAGAAATTGAAAAAATAAAAAGTGTTTATACAAGTGTGACGAACGACAGTATTTTTGATGTTTGTCCGTTTGTGGTTAAACAGAAACACGGTAGCCAAAATATTGGGATAAATCATTTTAATGTTGTTATGAACTTTATTAGAGGCAGTAAAACCTTTGGCGAAAGTTATAATTTAAAAAAACTTATCAAAGCCACTTTAACCGAAGATGAGTTTTTAATTTTAAAAGAATCGACCAAAAACGTGGTGGTTACTGTTTCTAATTTATCTTTAAACCAAGTGGAGTATAAAAGTTTAGACGAATGTAGCTATGACGAATTTATTGATTGGGTTTGGATTTCGTGTAATTACACACCATTTATGACTTTGGTTAAAAAAAATGGCTGCGAATACGCCGATGGGGGCTTAGGGAGCATGGTGCCTATTGAAGAAGCAGTAAGACGTGGTGCAAAAGAGATAGATGCGATAATTTTACAAACAGAGACAAATTTATTTAATAGAATGCCCTCAAAAAATCCGTTTTCATTATTAACAAATATGTTTTCATTTATGCTAGATAGAATTGAATCTCAAAATATTAAAATAGGCAAGTTTTCTGCAAAGCATCACGATGCTATTATAAATTTCTATTATACGCCCACAGTTTTAACTACAAATTCATTAATTTTTGATAAAGAAAAAATGACTCAATGGTGGCAAAGTGGGTATAATTTTGCAAAATTTAAAAACCAGGAAAGTAGCCAATTAGCTCAATAATATGAAAGCATTAGTAATTTCTGGAGGCGGCAGTAAAGGCGCCTACGCTGGTGGTGTTGCGCAATATTTAATTCAAGAAGAAGGGCATCAATATGATATGTTTTTAGGGACTTCTACTGGGAGTTTGTTGGTGCCACATCTGGCGGTTAACGATATATCTAAGGTTTATGATATATTCACTAACGTTAATCAAAAAACCATCTTTAGTATCAATCCGTTTGTGCAACGAAGAAAAGGAGACCGAGAATATGTTAGTATTAATTATTTTAACTCACTTATTCAGTTTGCAAAAAGGAAACGAACGTTTGGTGAAAGTAAAAATTTAAGAAAAAACATTTTTAAAAAATTTACCAAAAAAGAATACGAAAAGATTAAAAGTTTAAATCGGGATGTTGTAGTAACTGTTTCAAATTTGTCAAAAAACAGAGTGGAGTATAAGTCTATAAATGAATTTACTTATGAAGAATTTTGTGATTGGATATGGATTTCATGTAATTATATTCCGTTTATGTCTTTGGCCACCAGAAATGGTTTTGAATATGCCGATGGAGGTTTAGGTTGTGTAGTCCCTATTCGAGAAGCGATTTTACGAGGTGCAACAGAAATAGATGCGATTGTGCTGGAATCTGAAAATATGGAGTATATGAAGGTTTTAGGTAAAAATCCTTTTTCGTTGATGCTTAATTTGTTTGGTCATTTATTAGATCAGGTAGAGCGTAGTGATATTGTTATTGGTAAGCTTGCCGCGAAAAACAAAAACGTGAAATTAAATATCTATTACACACCATCTAAGCTTACCGAAAATTCGCTTATTTTTAATAAAAATTTAATGATAACCTGGTGGCAACAAGGTTTTGATTATGCAAAAACAAAGGCACGTGAGGCTCGAAGTAATGAACTTAGAAACGATAAGTAAATAAATTTACCAAATATCTTTTACTTCATTTTTTAAAAAGGAAAGCGCAGCATCACTTGGCGACCGGCGTTCCATCATTTCTGTTAAAATAACTTCGCGCAATTTGTTTGCTGTATCGGTTTTTTCTAATAAGCTAGCTTTACGTATTAATTGAATCGTGGCGTTTTTGGCTGCGTTAATAATGCTCCAACACTTTTCGGTTACATAAATTTGTTGCGATAAATTGTGTTCAAATTCCTGTTCAATATTTTGTATAAGCAAAGCTTCGTAATCTTCTTTATTTGAAGATGTTGGGTAAACTCTAATCAATAAATTAGATGGTGTCATTCGCTCTAAAAATAAAGTCATACGCTCGTAGGCTTGTAGTCGTGTGGGTAACGAATTAACCTGTAACTCTTTTTTCAATAGAAAGCGTCTTCTGCCATCTTCATTTTTAGTATGTTCTTTAAAAAAATAGTAGGCGATAAGTCCTGTGATTAACGAAGGAATTGTAAATAAAAATAGGTCAATTATTCTGTCGGCATCCATATTAAAATCAGTTAGATTGGGTTTTACTGGAATTATAATTTCCCCCCAAATATAAACATTCTTTTAAATTTTGCATAGAAGTAAACGGTACAGTTGTTTTTTCATACCTGTAGGTTTTATTTAGTTCTTTAGCAAGATTATGGTCGTCTACATTTATTTCAACATCACTCATTTTAAATTGGCAAGGGTGTTCGTAACCTGCCGCATGTGTAATTTCAATAAGTTCTTTCCGATAGGTTTTAAAATATTGAGCCAGTCGCACCGATTTTAATGTTGGGTCTATACCATTTTGCAGCCATTTGCTTTGGGTTGCAACACCACTCGGACAGCGATTGGTATGGCAAACCTGCGCTTGAATACAGCCTATACTCATCATAGCTTCGCGCGCAACGTTTATGCAATCGGCTCCCATAGCAAACGCCATGGCGCCTTTAGCAGGAAAACCGAGTTTTCCGCTACCAATAAATACAATATGCTCGCTTAATCCTTTTGTCTGAAACAATTTGTATAAATCACTAAATCCATACACCCAAGGTAAAGACACATGGTCTGCAAAACTTGGAGGCGCAGCACCCGTACCACCTTCACCACCATCAACGGTAATAAAATCTGGTCCTTTGCCGGTTTTTACCATTAAATCAGCCAATTCTTCCCATTGGTCCAATTTGCCAATAGCTGCTTTAATGCCTACGGGCAATCCTGTAGCTTCTGCAATGCTTTCGATAAAATCAACCATTTCAGATACATCAGAGAAGGCGTTATGGTTAGGCGGAGAAAGTACATCTTTCCCTTTGGGTACGCCTCTAATTTCTGCAATTTCTTTAGTGATTTTAGAACCAGGAAGTACACCACCTTTTCCTGGTTTGGCACCTTGTGAAAGTTTTATTTCGATGGCTCTGATAAATGGATTTTCTTCCACTAATCGAACCATTTTTTCCATCGAAAACCCACCATCTAAGGTTCGTATGCCAAAATAGCCGGTTCCAAAATGAAAAATAACGTCGCCACCATAGCTATGATAAGGCGATAAACCACCTTCACCTGTATTGTGATAAGCGCCCGCCATTTTAACGCCTTTGTTTAAAGATTCTATCGCTTTCGCGGAAAGTGAGCCAAAACTCATCGCCGATACATTTATTACAGAAGCTGGTCGGTAAGGTTTTTTTCGTTTATGATAAAGGCCCATAACTTTGGCACATGGCAAAAAGTTATTATCGGTCGCATTCGGATGATTTTCGCCTATTTTATAAGGCATCATCGCATTATTTATAAAAATATGATGGTGTGCATAAATATCTCTATCGGTTCCAAAGCCTTCGTAGTTGTTTTCTTTTTTGGCCGAGGCATAAATCCAGCCACGTTCAATACGATTAAAAGGTAATTCTTCTCTATTATTAGCGACAAAATATTGGCGCATTTCAGGACCGATTTTTTCGAGCATATATCGCAAATGACCAACTATTGGGTAATTATGACTTATAGTGTGGGCTTTTTGGAAAAAAATATCACGCAGGGCAATTAAAATTAAAACGATTAAAATCCAACCCCACCAGGTTATGTTTGATAAAAATGCGATCATAAGGCAGTTATTTAGTGATAAATATATTTAAAATTTAATTAAGCATCATTAAAGACCTAATTGTTTATAATTA
This sequence comes from Mariniflexile aquimaris, assembly GCF_042676825.1. Taxonomy (NCBI): domain Bacteria; kingdom Pseudomonadati; phylum Bacteroidota; class Flavobacteriia; order Flavobacteriales; family Flavobacteriaceae; genus Mariniflexile; species Mariniflexile aquimaris. The sequence continues at coordinate 785,723 of NZ_JBHTIB010000012.1, read as the reverse complement.
TTAATAAATCGGTTTAATTAAAAGCGCAACAATGGTTAATTTCACGTCGTAAAATAATATATAGTTTTGGAAAAGTATTTAAGTCAGTTAAACGAAGCACAGTTAGAACCTACCATTCAAAAAGATGGACCAATGATTATTATTGCGGGTGCAGGTTCCGGAAAAACGCGTGTGTTAACCTTTCGTATTGCTTATTTAATGAGTGAAGGCATAGATCCATTTAACATATTGGCTTTAACATTTACCAATAAAGCAGCGCGCGAAATGAAAGATCGTATCGCAACCATTGTAGGTACAAGTGAAGCTAAGAACTTGTGGATGGGTACATTTCACTCGGTTTTTGCTAAGATTTTGCGTATTGAAGCCGATAAATTGGGCTATCCAAGTAATTTTACTATTTACGACACCCAAGACTCAGATAGATTGATAGCATCAATTATTAAAGAATTGAATCTTGATAAAGATATCTATAAATACAAACAGGTACGGTCTAGAATTTCATCGTACAAAAACAGTTTAATTACGGTTAGAGCCTATTTTCAAAATCCAGAACTTATTGAAGCCGACACGATGGCAAGACGTCCTAAAATGGGCGATATTTATAAAGAATATGTAGAGCGATGTTTTAAAGCTGGTGCTATGGATTTTGATGATTTGTTGTTGAAAACCAATGAGTTGCTTACGCGTTTTCCGGAAGTGTTAATGAAATATCAAAACCGATTTAAATACATTCTGGTAGATGAGTATCAAGATACAAACCACTCTCAGTATTTAATAGTGAGAGCTTTATCAGATAAATTTCAGAATATTTGCGTGGTGGGTGACGATGCTCAGAGTATTTATGCATTCCGTGGGGCGAATATCAATAATATTTTAAACTTTCAAAAGGATTATGATGATGTGAAGGTTTTTAAATTAGAACAAAATTATCGTTCTACAAAAAACATTGTAAATGCGGCGAATTCTATTATTGAAAAGAACCAAACCAAGTTAGAAAAAGTAGTTTGGACCGCGAATGATGAAGGCGGAAAAATTATAGTAAACCGATCGTTAACCGATGGTGATGAAGGGCGCTATGTTGCCAGTACCATTTGGGAAAATAAAATTCAGCTTCATGTAAACAATAGTGATTTTGCGATTTTGTATCGTACAAATGCACAGTCAAGAGCCATTGAAGATGCTTTGCGAAAACGAGATATTCCTTATAGAATTTATGGCGGACTGTCGTTTTATCAACGGAAAGAAATAAAGGATGTGTTGTCTTATTTGCGCTTGGTTATTAATCCGGCCGATGAAGAAGCTTTAAAACGTGTTATCAATTTTCCACCTCGTGGCATCGGTCAGACTACGATTGATAAACTTATTGTTTCGGCAAATGGGTATAAACGCACCATTTTTGAGGTCATGAAACACATCGATAAAACCGATGTGAAGGTGAATTCTGGAACGAAAGCCAAACTTCAAGAATTTGTGACTTTAATTGAAAGTTATCAAGTGTTAAATCAAACGGCCGATGTATTTGAACTGGCCGAACATGTTACCAGAACCAGCGGATTAATTCGAGAATTTAAAAAGGATGGAACGCCAGAAGGTGTTACCAGAATGGAAAACATCGAGGAGCTTTTAAATGGTATGAAAGACTTTGTGGAGGGTCAAAAAGAAGTGGCCGATACCACAGGGAATTTAGCTGAGTTTCTCGAAGACGTTGCCTTGGCAACCGATTTGGATGCCGATAAAGGCGACACCGATCATGTGGCTTTAATGACCATACATTTAGCCAAAGGGTTGGAGTTTCCGTATGTATTTATTGTTGGTTTGGAAGAAGATTTGTTTCCAAGTGCCATGAGTATGGGGACACGTAGTGAATTGGAAGAAGAACGTCGACTCTTTTATGTTGCTTTAACGCGCGCCGAAAAACAAGCTTATTTAACCTATGCCTTATCGCGCTACCGTTGGGGAAAATTGGTGGATTCTGAACCGAGTCGTTTTATTGAAGAAATAGACGAGCAATATTTAGATATTGTAACACCTATTGAAGAACGCCGCTTTAACCCGATGCTTGATGCCGATATTTTTGGAGATGTAGAACCTAATAAAATTAGATTTAAGCCTGCGAAACAGCCGGTATTGAAAAAGGGTGGTACTACCAAAGAAGCACCCGCTAAATTCCAAGTAACGGCACCTAAAAACTTAAAGCCTGTGGCTGCCTCCGATAGTAATACTAATTTATTCGATAGTCAACTAGCGGTAGGAAACCTTGTTAAACACATGCGTTTTGGTTCGGGTGAAGTGTTAAAAATTGAAGGATCTGGAGCCGATGTAAAGGCCGAAATTAAATTCCAGCATGGTGGTGTGAAAAAACTATTGCTTCGTTTTGCTAAATTAGAAGTCATCGGTTAGTTAAGAAACTACCACAAATTAACATCAAACTGTTTTTTAATTAAAAAAACAGATACATGCCACAAGTTTTTATTTGTTTTAGCATCTATATAGGATATAGATTAATAGTTCAATTAAAAACTTTAAAAAATTTCATGAAACTTCCATTACTAGATTACGATATCCAATATAATGATTATATGGAAGCACCATGGGACCAATAAAAAACAAATAATAAAGACACATGAAACAGATTTTTGCAATAGTATTCGTTTTGGGCATAAGTTTAACGCACGCGCAACCAGGTGGTGGCGGTGGTATGGGCGGCATGCAGCAAGGTGGAGGTATGGGTCAAAGAGGCGGGATGCAGCAGCAGCAAGTAGAAATGCCCGAATTTAATGCGGCGCAAGTGGCAGGTATTTTTAAGTATGATGCAGACGAGGCCATTAAAAAGATTAAAATTAAAAAGGACAAAAATTTAATTCAAAATGTAAGTCGTGCCATTAGAACTTATAATATTAAAATGGATGAAATTGCCTTACTTAATAAAGATAATTTTGACACTTTAAATGTATATGTAAATACAACTTTAAAATCGAAACGCGGTCAAAAAGGTAGTCAACAAACGGCAAGTAATAATGATAGCAGAAGAGGAAGTGATGATAAAAACAACGACCCAAAAGAATTAATAAACGCCAAAATAGATCCTGCTAAGGCTGAAGTAACTAAGCAGGAGCAACAGTTAAACAAAACTTTAGAAGCGTTGCTTAATAAAAAGCAATACGCTAAGTGGATAAAATATCAAGAAAAAGTAAAAGAAGAAAAGCAGCCTAAAACGCCATCCAATGCAACGCAAGATGGACAACGAGGTGGTGGTATGGGAGGGCCACCAGGTGGCGGCATGAGATAATATTTCTCTTGTGAAGCATTTGAATTAGTCAAAAAAAGTTTAGATTAACACTCTAAGCTTTTTTTTGACTTAATTTAACTTGAATTTGCGTACCAATGATAAGCGCATAAGTAAAGTTAAGTTTTTATTAAATTAGTAAAGTATTATTAATAGTATTAAAGATGGGTTAGTGTAAATGCTTTTAGTTTTAACCAGGTGTCTAACAAGTCTAACCCAACCCAACCATGTTCACCATTTGGGTATAAAGTAAATTGATGCGTAACGTTTAAAGCAACTAATTTATCTCGTAAATCGGTGCCTTGGGTAGTTGGTATTAATGGGTCTTTTGCACCATAAAATAAAATTGTTGGAGGTGCATTTGTTGTAAGACGGTGTAGCGGACTAGCTTCTTCTAAATACGAACTCGTTGCATCAACCCCGTATAAATCTAAAATTTCTTGTAATTCTGGCAAGGTATTGTTTAGGTATGCGGGGTCGGTTAAATTGGTTGGCCCTACAATGCTGCAAACCATTTTCACATTTTTATTGGTGTCGAAACCATAACTCCAGAGTAACGATAAGTGAGCGCCGGCGCTCACCCCAAGAAAACCAAAACTCTCTGAAATGGTATATTTTTCTTTATTGGTTTTTAGGTGGTTTATGATGGTAGAAATATCATTGATTTGCATGGGGTACGGTTTGTTATTACCATCGGCTAATCGGTAGTTAATATTCACGATGGCTAGGTTTGGTAAATCTTGACGTAGTAAATCCTTAAAAGCATTCATATCTGTTTTATCGCCAGAAGACCAACCGCCACCATGCACCAGAATAATGGTTTTAGTCGCTTTTGTTCGGTTGGCTGGCAGGTATAAATCAAATTTTTGATTGGTGTCTGAACCATAAGAAATGTCTAATTCTTGATAGTATTTTGAAGCTTCTAATACATTTGTTGGTGTGTTGCTAATAGGGTCGTTTGTACAACTACCGATAGAAGTAAGTATGATAATGTAGAATAAAATACGTTTAAGATGGCTCATAACAAAAATAATATTTACATTTAAACAGTAAAGCAATGTAATGATTATGGCTGAATTTATTAGGATATATGAAGAAAACCCAAATCCGAAAGAAATTGATAGGGTTGTTAAAGTTCTAAAACGAGGCGGTTTAATTATATACCCCACCGATACAGTTTATGGATTAGGCTGTGATATTAATAATTTAAGGGCTTTAGAGCGTGTGGCGCAAATAAAGGGTATTAAGTTAGAAAAGTCTAATTTCTCATTTGTTTGTCACGATTTAAGCAATTTAAGCGATTATGTAAAACAAATTGACACGACTACATTTAAGATTTTAAAACGTGCGCTACCAGGGCCTTACACGTTTATTCTGCCAGGTTCGAATACATTGCCAAATCCGTTTAAAAAGAAAAAAACCGTAGGTATTCGTGTTCCAAATAACAATATTGCTTTAGAAATTGTTAAGAAACTTGGAAACCCCATTATATCGACCTCTATTCATGATGAAGATGAGGTGATTGAGTATACCACCGATCCAGAACTTATTTTAGAAAAATGGGACAAATTGGTTGATTTAGTAATTGATGCCGGTTATGGTGGCAATGAAGCTTCTACGGTTATCGATTTGTCTGAAGATGAGCCTGTTGTAATTCGTGAGGGTAAGGGGAGTTTGGAGATTTTTTAGCAGTTGTATTGTAAAGAATCAACCAATCTGCTTGTTACTTCGATATTGAGAGAGAAACCAAGTAATCTGCTTGTTTTTAATTACTGTTCATAAGATTACTTTAGTCGTTCGTCATTCGTAATGACTTTCTTTTTATGTGGTTACTTCGGCTGTTCCTTCTTGGTAATGAAGGATTGTAGTTGAATCTATTCATTATTGAAACTGGGAAGTTTATTATTAGTTGTAATTCGCGTTAGGGATAGAGGCATTGTTGGAGCTCCTCGAAGAGAGCGACTGCCGAAAGCCCGACCTTTAGGTAACGCCATAATACTGAAACGAGTTCAGCATAAAAAAAAAGCCCAACTTTACAGTTGAGCTTTTCTTAGTTATTTAGAAATTTATTTATTTCTTAGCAGAAAGGTTTTTCATTTCTTTTTCAACCATATCATAGAATTGGTCGATTTTAGGAAGTACTACGATACGAGTACGTCTGTTTTTAGCTCTGTTTTCTGCAGTATTGTTTTCTACTAAAGGCACATAGTCAGCACGTCCAGCAGCAATTAATTGTGCAGGGTTAACATTTAATGATTGTAATACTCTAATGATAGAAGTAGAACGTTTAACACTTAAATCCCAGTTGTCTAACAATACACCGCTAGCGTAAGGTACGCTATCTGTGTGACCTTCAACCATACATTCGAAATCTGGTTTGCTGTTAACAACTTTTGCAACTTTAGCCAATACTTCTTTAGCTTTTGAAGTTACATTGTAGCTTCCGCTTTGGAATAATAATTTGTCTGCAATTGAAATAAATACAACTCCTTTTTCAACATTGATTTCGATGTCTGGATCGTTGATACCAACTTCACGTTTTAAGCTTGTTACAACTGCTAAAGTAAGACTGTCTTTTTTAGTTAAAGCGTCTTGTAAGCGTGTAATTTTCATGTCTTTTTCTTTGATGCTCTCTAGAGTTTTTTCTATGTTGCTAGCACCTTTTGCAGATAACACTTGTAAGTTATCATTGCTTTTTCTTAAATCTGACACTTGCTCTTCTAAAGTTTTAGCTCTTGCTGTTGCAGAGGCTCTTTCTTCTAAACATGTGTTTAATTTAACCGTTGCAGAATTCAATAAATCTTGTGATTCTTTGTATTTTGCCTCAAGATCTGTAAATTGTTTCTTCGATACGCACGAGCTTAATAAAAGCATTACTGATACGCTTAGTAATAGGATTTTTTTCATGATTAATAATAAGGATTAATTTGCTTGTTTCTTGATGCAAAAATATATAAAAAAGCATAGTTATTAACATTTTAACAAAACTTTTACTAAAAACTTATTAAGTGCGAAATTCTTTATTTTGAAATATAAAATAATCAGCAATAATCGAGGTTTTGGTATAATATTTTCTTCTGAACGTCGTTAAATTACGTTGGCGAATTAGCTGTTTTAAATGACCATAGAAACTTAAATGTGCTTTAAGGATTGCTAAGGTATGTTTTGGCTTTAATTCCATTAAAAATTTAGCCCCAGCAACACCATCTAAAAGTAACCTAACTACGATTAAAAACAGCAGGTTACCTTTGGCGTTTTTTGTTAAGGTAAATAAACTATTTCGGAAATTTAAGTATGTTTTTTTAGGGTTTAAATTACTAAGTGTCGCACCTCCAACATGATAGATTGTAGATTCTCCCACATATTTTACCGTATAATTTAAGTTTTTGGCACGCCAGCAAAGGTCAATTTCTTCCATATGGGCAAAAAAACTTTCGTCGAAACCATTCAATTCTTTAAAAACCTTGCTCCTAATAAATAAACAGGCTCCCGATGCCCAAAATATGTCTGCTTTATCGTTATACTGCCCTAAATCGGTCTCAATACTATTAAAAATTCGGCCTCTGCAATACGGATAACCAAATTTATCAATAAATCCTCCTGCGGCTCCGGCGTATTCAAAAGTATCTCTTTTATTAAAATCTAATAATTTAGGTTGAATGATGGCTGTGTTTTTATCTTCGGTGAATGCTTTAACAATAGGGGGTAACCAATCTTTAGTTACTTCTACATCGTTATTAAGTAAGCAAAAAATATCTGCTTCTACAGCGCTTAAAGCATCGTTATAACCTTTGGCATAACCGCCATTTTCGTTGTTTTTAATAATTTTAACCGTAGGATATGTTTCTTTTATAAATAATAAAGAAGCATCGGTCGATGCATTATCAGCGACATAAACCTCTGCTTGTTTTGAATGTTGTATTACCGATGGTAAAAATTGTTCTAGTAATTTTTTACCATTCCAGTTAAGGATTACGATAGCTATTGTTAATTTTTGTTCAGTTTCAAGTCCCATTTTTAATTGTCAATTATTAAATGTTAATTGTAAGTTGGGATGTCTTTTAAAAAATCGAATCGCTTATTTTCAAAATCCATTTGGCAATAATAATGATTTATACCATTAGTAACCATTAAATAATTGGCGTTTAGAACTTGGTTGTACTGCGCAATTTGATTAAATGTACTTTGATTAATAGTCACCGTGGGTGCTTTGCATTCTACAATTAAATGAATACTGCCGTCTGTATTAAAAACAACAATATCGTAACGTTTTTTTAAGTCGTTAACTATCAGTTCTTTTTCAACATTAATATGCGATTTCGGGTATTTTTTTTCTTGTATTAAATACAAAACACAATGTTGTCTAACCCATTCTTCGGGTTGTAAAATCACAAACTTTTTACGTAAGCAATCGAAAATAGAAATTTTATTTTCGCTATTTTTGAATCGAAACGAATATGTAGGGAAATTAAGTTTTTGCACTACACAAATTTGGTGAATTTTTTTTAATGGACGAAGTCAAACAACTAGTAACCGACATAAAAAGCGGAAAATTAAAGCCCATTTATTTTTTAATGGGTGAAGAGCCTTATTATATTGATAAAATTTCTGATTTTATTGAAGCTAATGTATTGGCAGAAGACGAAAAAGGATTTAACCAAATGGTGCTTTACGGACGTGATGTAAGCGTTGAGGATGTTGTAAGCAATGCCAAGCGATACCCTATGATGGCAGAATATCAGGTTATTATTGTAAAAGAAGCACAAGATTTGTCGAGAACCATCGAGAAATTAGCCGATTATGCAAAACAGCCACAACCATCTACTATTTTGGTTTTAAATTATAAGTATAAAACCATCGATAAACGTAAGGCACTATATAAAACACTTAAAAAAACTGGTGTCGTATATGAAAGTAAAAAGCTTTATGAAAATCAGGTTGCAGATTGGATTCGACGTGTTTTAGCGTCTAAAAATTATACCATAGTTCCTAAAGCAGCGCAAATGTTGGTTGAGTTTTTAGGTACCGATTTAAGTAAAATTAATAACGAATTAGAAAAACTTCAGATAATATTACCAAAAGGAACTCAAATTTCGCCAGAACATATTGAAGAAAACATAGGTATAAGTAAGGACTTTAATAATTTTGAGTTACGCCATGCCATAGGTGAACGGAATGCTTTTAAAGCCTTTCAGATTGTAAATTATTTTGCGGAAAACCCAAAGGATAATCCTATGGTCGTTACTGTTTCGTTGTTGTTTAGTTTCTTTTCGCAATTACTTCATTTTCACGGGTTATCCGATAAGTCGCCAAGAAATGTGGCTTCGGCATTAAAAGTGAATCCTTATTTTGTGAATGATTATATAACGGCTGCAAGAAATTATCCGATGAAAAAAGTAAGCGAGGTTGTTTCAACACTTCGCGAATTTGATGTGAAAAGTAAAGGTGTTGGAGCCAATGCCATTTCTCAAGGCGATTTACTTAAAGAATTGATGGTTAAAATATTAGCTTAGCGATAGTCGATTTAATTTAAAGTATATTTTTATGAAAAAATTTAAAATAGCATTCCTAATTAGTGTACTAATTACGATTTCCTGTAAATCGCAAAATAAGGAAGTTGTAAAACAAGAACCTCGAAAAACAGAAATTGAACTTATAAAATTATGGGAAACAGATACCTTATTAAAAACCTGTGAAGCGGTTCGCTATAATAAAAAGGAAGGTGTTATTTATGTTTCTAACATAGGAAATGTACCAACAAACGAAAAAGATAACGACGGTAGTTTGTCTATAATCAATCTGAATGGAAAAATACTTAAAAAGAATTGGGTAACAGGATTGAATGCTCCAAAAGGGCTTAGTTTTTTTAATGATAAACTCTATGTTACTGATATTAACGAAGTCGTTAAAATAAATATAGAAACTGGAAGTATTGATAAAAAATATGAAGTAGACAAGGCTATATTTTTAAATGATTTAGATATTGATACGAATGGCGATGTCTATTTTACAGATTCTAGAGATAGTAAAGTTTATAAGCTAGCCAACGATGAAGTTTCATTATGGTTAGATATGGAAGGTTTAAACCCCAATGGCATATTCGTTGAAAAAAACCGAATTCTGGTAGTATCCTTTAGCAAAGGTGATTTTATTGCGATCGATAAAGAAACAAAACACCAAAGTGTAATCGCAACAGGAATTGTTGGAGGCGATGGTATAGTAGCCATAAAAGCTGGTTATTTAGTTTCTACATGGCCGGGGGAGTTGTTTTTTGTTGACAAAAACTCTCAGGAACCTGTTGCAACAAAAATTCTAGATACCAAAGAAGAAAAATTGAATGCAGCAGACATTGGCATTATCCCTGAAAAAGACTTACTTATTGTGCCTACGTTTTATGGTAATAAGGTTATGGCCTACAAAATTAATTATAAGTAAACCGAAATAGTAAGCATTATCATGGTGAAGACCGTTAGTATAATTACTAAAGGCATAACAAATTTCAACCATTTATCATAACCCACTTTAACGATGGCTAAAGAGGCTAATATTAATCCTGTCGGGCTAATAAAAGCAAACAATCCCATACCGTATTGATAGGTGTAGACTATAAATTCTCTTCCAATACCCACACCATCGGCTAAAGGTGACATAATTGGCATTGTTAAAACCGCCAATCCTGACGAAGATGGAATAAAAAATGATAATTTGGCATATATATAAAGCATCGCATTTATAAAAACACCTTTGTTCATACCACTTGTTGCATTGCTAGCATAATAAAGCATGGTGTCGCTTATTTGTCCGTCGTTCATTAAAACGGTCACACCTCTCGCAATACCAATTATAATGGCTACACCGAGTAAATCGCTGGCTCCTTTAATAAATAAGTCTACAAAAGTATATTCGTTAATTTTTCCGATGATACCAATAATTATGGCGCCAACAAAAAACACTACAGTCATTTCTAAGAACCACCATTCTAATTGAGAAACACCGTAAATCATGACTACAAAACACATGGCGAATACAAAAAGAATAACTTTCAGTCTGATAGTTAAATTAATAACCGATGTGTTTAAGCTTCCAAACATCGATTCAATGTCGTCTTTCTGACTAAAAATAACCGATTTAGTAGGGTCTTTTTTTACCTGTTGTGCATAACGCAAGATGTAAATAATACATATTAATGTACCCAGAATAAGCATTATAAATCGTCCTGTTAAACCCGTGGTCCAATTTATTCCTGCGGCATCAGAGGCTATTATAGCGCTAAACGGATTTGTGGTAGAACACATAGACCCTATAGAAGAACCAATATAAATACAAGCTAATGCCACCATGGCATCATATTTTGCTGCTAAAAAAATTGGTATTAGAATAGGGTAGAAGGCAATCGTTTCTTCAGCAAGACCAAAGGTAGTTCCGCCAACGGCTATTAATAAAGTTACCAGTATAATTAATACAAATTCTTTTCCCTTAAGCGTTTCGGCTAACCAGGAAATACCGGCATCAAACGCGCCAGTATAATTCATAATACCTATAAGTCCACCAATAAATAAAACAAGAAAAATAATATCGGCAGCTTCAATAATGCCTTTAATGGGCGATTGAATAAAAGCAACAATACCCTGAGGTTTGGCGTCTACTTTATGATAGGTGTTTGGGATGCTTATGGGTTTCCAGATATCGCCGCTAGTAAATTTTTCTAAAGGAATTTTAATATGTAAAGCATCTAAAGTTTCTTGGGTTGCCGATAGGGTTTCGGTTTTATTTAAACCAGTTCTAATAAATGAATTGTCTTCTTTATTATAAGCCAAGGCATCAAATTTTCCCGAAGGAATAATGTATGTAAGTATGGCTACTAATCCGGCAATAATAATGAGGATGGTTTGGGCAGTCGGAAATTTAAGTTTTTTCAATCTTAATAATTTTAATAAGAATAAAGATAGTATTATTTTAGTTCCACGTTAATGTAAAATGATGAATGTTGCAATACACCCAAGTTGGAAACCTTTATTAGAAACAGAATTTGAAAAGCCATATTTTAAGAATTTATCACAATTTGTGGCGTCTGAATATCGTAGTACAAGTTGTTTTCCGCCTGAAAATCAAATTTTTAATGCGTTTAATCACTGTCATTTTAATGACGTAAAAGTGGTTATTTTGGGTCAGGATCCCTATCATGATGACGGACAAGCGCATGGTTTATGTTTTTCGGTGAATGACGGTATCAAGCATCCGCCATCGTTAATCAATATTTTTAAGGAAATTGAGAGCGATTTGGGTATTCCGTATCCAGAAAGTGGGAATTTATCACGATGGGCCGATCAAGGTGTATTATTATTAAACGCCACATTAACAGTGAAAGCACATCAGGCAGGAAGCCATCAAAATAAAGGTTGGGAGCAATTTACAGATCAGGTCATAAAAATGCTTAGCGATTCAAAAGAAAATATAGTGTTTTTACTTTGGGGAGGTTACGCAAAAAAGAAGGCAAAATTAATTAACCCATCTAAACATTCGGTTTTAACCTCGGGTCACCCCTCTCCATTAAGTGCAAACAGAGGGTTTTGGTTTGGAAATAAGCATTTTAGTAAAACTAACTTCCTGTTGGGGCAAGCACTTTTGTCTCCAATTGAATGGTAGTTTTTGGTTTTAACACTACTGGCTTTTTGTTTTTAATAGATTTTTTTGAAGTTGAATTGCAGCTAAATATTAATAAGAGAAAATTTATCGCTACTAAAGCAGAAATAATCAGAGTAATTTTTAATAACATAGGCATCAGGTTAAATTACGGGCAAAATACAATATATCAACTACAAATAATGTATTTTATCGATAAAATTAATTAACGCTGTAAATTTAATAAATAAAAAGCTACAAGCCAACGATGATTTGCACTTATGTGAATATCGTAAAAAATGTAAGTTTTTTTATCTTTTATTGATTTTTGATATACTTTTTGTAAGTATTCTTCAGTGCGTCCGTATGAATCATTATGGATATTGTTTTTAGCTTAAAGTAGGCTGCACTCATATAAATATAACCATCATTCGAAACTCGGCTTGAGTTTTTGCCCCAGGAGTTTTTTACTTTATAATATATTTTTCCTGTTTGGTCTTTTACCATACCTACAATATGCATTAAATGATCATCGGTAGTATTAAAATTTTCAAATTCTTGTTGTCTGAACTCTTGTGTAATCTTTTTTTCTTGGGTAATAGTTTTAAAAGCTTCTTCAGTATTATTGGCATCATTAGGTATTATGGCCATACCGTATTCAGAAGAAAAGGTAGGTTCACTTACATCACAATCCAGTTCGATGGTGTAACCTTTTTCTAAGGCGCGGTTAGTAATTTCTACTAATTCATCAATTTTTACATTTAAAAATTTTCCATTGGAAAAATTATCAGGAATATTTAAAATAAAATTCGTGTAAAACGGTTCATGTTTAAATGAAGTAATAGAAATATAATCTTTTGGGTTTAGTTTTGTCATTTTTAAAAAGGACATAGGGGTATAAGTAACCCCCTCAAACGTAAATGTGTTAATATTTTGCCCTAAACTCGAATCTAAAATAGCGTTAACATCGTCTTTCCAATTGCTAGTATAAAGCTTTGGGTTTTCAATATACTTATCCAACGTTTTGGTTAACGTATCAATAAGTTTTGAATGGTTATGCTTATCATTTGAGTTTTTCAACCCGCTGTACACCGAATTAGGAACCAAACCGTATGTTGCCATACGATTTATAACGTCGTGCGCTAATCCGCCTTCACTAAATTGGGTATGCCCTTGGCGCATTACGTAATTATAAGCTTTTTGAGGGTAAGTGTGGCGTACATTATACATTTCAGATAAATCAATCGTTTTACCTGTAATGCGTATTATTTCGCTTTCAAGAAATGAGGACGTTGAAAAACTCCAGCAAGTACCTGTATTGCCCTGACTAATTACTTCTGTAGCATCTAAGTCGATAACAGTTTTAAAATCATAGGATTGAGCATTTGAGAGCGTGAAAAAGCAAATAAAAATGAGAAGGTAAAGGTTATTTTTCATGAGGATTTAGGCGATTTAATGAAATAAAAATTATTTTTGACTAAAATAAATAAAATGGAGCAAGTTAATTGGAAAATTGCAAAAGAATATGAGGACATTACTTATAAAAAATGTAATGGTGTTGCTCGAATTGCGTTTAACAGGCCTAATGTTAGAAATGCCTTTAAACCTAAAACAACAAGCGAACTTTATGATGCCTTTTACGATGCTAATGAAGATGTAAATATTGGCGTTGTTTTATTATCGGCTGAAGGACCCTCAACAAAAGATGGGGTGTGGAGTTTTTGTTCTGGTGGCGATCAAAAAGCTAGAGGCAAACAAGGCTATGTTGGTGAAGATGGCTATCATCGATTGAATATTTTGGAAGTGCAACGATTAATTCGTTTTATGCCCAAAGCAGTAATTGCAGTAGTACCAGGATGGGCCGTTGGTGGCGGACACAGTTTACATGTGGTTTGCGATTTAACCTTGGCCAGTAAAGAACATGCTATTTTTAAACAAACAGATGCCGATGTTACCAGTTTTGATGGCGGCTATGGCTCTGCATACTTAGCCAAAATGGTTGGGCAAAAAAAGGCTCGCGAGATATTTTTCTTAGGAAGAAATTATTCGGCACAAGAAGCTTTCGATATGGGCATGGTAAATGCGGTGATTCCTCATGCCGAATTAGAAAGTACAGCGTTTGAATGGGCTCAAGAAATATTAGCAAAATCGCCAACGTCTATAAAAATGCTAAAATTCGCTATGAATTTAACCGATGATGGCATGGTAGGACAACAAGTATTTGCTGGTGAAGCTACCCGATTAGCTTATATGACAGAAGAAGCTGTAGAAGGCAGAAATGCATTCCTTGAAAAACGTAAACCTAATTTTGTAAAAAAATGGATTCCGTAGTATGAAGAATATTTCAATATGGATTACCACAATGCGTTTAAGAACGCTTCCGCTCTCTATTTCTGGTATTATTCTAGCATCTTGTTTTGCAGCATATAATAGTCTTTTCGATTGGAAAGTTTGTGTGCTAGCAATTTTAACAACGCTAAGTTTTCAAATCCTTTCTAACTTGGCTAACGATTATGGCGATGGTGTTAAAGGCACAGATAATAAGGATAGAATCGGACCAGAACGTGCCATACAATCGGGAAAAATTTCTCCAGAAGATATGTTTAGTGCCATTAAAATAAATGTGTTAATATCTATTGTTTTAGCATTTTTATTAGTGTTTACCGCGTTTGGGGTTAAATATTTTTACTTAACACTTATTTTCTTTGTATTGGGGTTAGCCTGTATAATTGCCGCAATACGTTATACCGTTGGAAAAAACGCCTACGGGTATAATGGACTCGGCGATATTTTTGTATTTCTGTTTTTTGGATTGTTAAGTGTTATTGGTTGTTACGTTTTGTATGCTAAAACTGTCGACCATGTGGTGTTTTTACCAGCATGTACTATTGGCTTTTTAAGCGCTGCTGTTTTAAACTTAAACAATATGCGTGATATTGTTTCAGATAAAAAATCGCAGAAAATAACCTTGGCTGTAAAACTAGGTATCGATAACGCCAAGAAATATCACGTAGCACTGGTTGTTTTAGCCATAGTATTATCTACACTATTTGCAATACTATACTATACCTCGCCATTTAATTTAATTTTTATGGTTACCTATATCCCTTTAATAGTACATATTAGAACCGTAATTAAAAATACAGATTCTAAATTGTTAGACCCAGAATTAAAAAAAGTGGCATTCACAACTGTCATTTTAGCAATCTTAATGGGTGTAGGGCATTTGTTGTAAATTTTTTGTATTTTACTGTATTAAAAAAACAAGATAATTAGATGAAAATAACATTTTACGGTCACGCGAGTTTAGGCATACAAGTTAATGATATTAACATTCTTGTAGACCCGTTTATTTCGGGAAACCCTAAAGCATCTCATATTAATATAGATACCCTTAAAGCAGATTATATTTTGCTTACACATGCACATCAAGATCATATTCTAGATGTCGAAGCCATTGCAAAACGCACGAATGCTGTAGTGGTTTCTAATTTTGAAATAGTTACACATTTTGAAGCTTTGGGTATCGAAGGACATCCTATGAATCATGGAGGCAGTTGGGATTTTGAGTTTGGCACTGTTAAGTATGTAAATGCCATTCATACCTCTTCGTTTCCCGATGGGAAATATGGTGGGCAACCAGGAGGTTTTGTGATTGAAGGTGAGCATAAAAATATTTATATCGCAGGCGATACCGCTCTTACGTTCGACATGAAGCTGATACCTATGCACACAAAATTAGATTTAGCTATTTTGCCTATAGGTGATAATTTTACCATGGGAACCGAAGATGCTATAATTGCAAGCGATTTTGTGCAATGCGACAAAGTGTTAGGATATCATTACGACACCTTTGGCTATATTGAAATAAATCATGAGGAAGCCAAACGTAAATTCTTCGAAAAGAATAAAGATTTGATGTTGCTCGAAATCGGTGATTTTATTGAATTATAGATGATAATTGCATCCTATAAACGATACATTTTAAATTTTAAACAAGCCAGCGGAACTTCAAGAGGTGTTTTAAAAACTAAAGAAACCTGGTTTCTTATTTTAAGTTCTGAAGGAAAACAAGGTATTGGAGAATGCGGTGTTTTTAGAGGCTTATCAGTTGATGACAGACCAGATTACGAAGATAAATTGAAATGGCTGTGTCAAAACATTCATTTAGATTTAGATTTTTTAGTGAACGAGCTCATTGAATTTCCGAGTATTCAATTCGGATTAGAAATGGCCATGAAATCTTTAAGCAGCAAGCATCCGTTCGAATTATTTCCTTCAAAATTCACAGAAAGCACAGATACCATTCCTATTAACGGATTAATTTGGATGGGTTCTCAAGCTTTTATGAAACAGCAAATTACCGATAAAATAGCGGCGGGATTCAGTTGTATTAAAATGAAAATTGGAGCTATCGATTTTCAAACCGAAATCAATTTATTAAAATCCATAAGAAAAGAATTCACTTCAAAAGATATAGAATTACGTGTAGATGCGAATGGTGCATTTTTACCTTCCGAAGCTTTAGAGAAACTTAAAATTTTATCAGATTTAGACCTTCATTCCATCGAACAACCCATAAAACAAGGTCAGATTCAGGAAATGACTCAACTTTGCAAAAAATCCCCGTTGCCAATTGCCTTAGACGAAGAATTAATCGGCGTTTTTTCTGTAACAAACAAGCAAACATTGCTACAAACTATTAAACCGCAATACATTATTTTAAAACCGAGTTTAGTGGGAGGTTTTAACGGAAGCGATTCTTGGATTGAAATTGCAGAAAAAAACAATATAGGATGGTGGATAACCAGTGCTTTAGAAAGTAATGTGGGCTTAAATGCTATTGCACAATATACCTATAATAAACAAAGCAAATTACCTCAGGGTTTAGGTACTGGCGGCTTATTTACTAATAATTTTGATTGCCCATTACAAGTAAAAAACGGTACTTTGCGGTATAATAATAAAATTAACTGGAATTTTAATTTATAAGCATGTATATAGCTCAGGCATTTAATGCGTTACACGAATGGTGGCGATATCTAGTGGGGATTTTTATAGTTGTTATAGCAGTAATAGTGGGACAAATTCCGTTTACAGTTGCCGTATTTTTACAAGCGTTTAAAAATGGTGATAGTATTTTTGGAATGGATGAATCTAAAATGATGACACTTTTAGAACCTAACTTAAACCTGTTTTTGATGCTTTTGTCGTTTGCAGCAGGATTGATTGGTTTAATTCTCGTCGTGAAATATTTACATAATCAGACATTTACGCAATTAACCACCTCTCGAAAAAGAATAGATTGGAAACGTTTTTGGTTTATATTTTTTGTTTGGGGTATCGTATCAAGCAGTATTGTAATTGGCGATTATATAACTTCGCCGAGTGATTATGTGTATAATTTTAAATTAGTGCCTTTTATAATTCTCTGTGTTATAGCCATTATTTTTGTGCCGCTACAAACCAGTTTCGAAGAATATTTGTTTAGAGGGTATTTAATGCAGGGTATTGGCGTCATATTTAAGAATAAATGGGTTCCATTACTAGTCACATCCTTGGTTTTCGGATTATTACACATAGCTAATCCTGAAGTGGATAAATTAGGCCCCGTTATTATGGTGTATTACATAGGCACAGGATTGTTTTTAGGAATCATGACTCTAATGGACGAAGGTATGGAGTTGTCCTTGGGTTTTCATGCCGCCAATAATTTATTTACGGTGTTGTTGGTTACGGCAGATTGGACCGCATTTCAAACACATTCTATATTAAAAGACATGTCCGACCCAACAGAAATGGGTTTTACTGAAATATTTATGCCTGTATTCGTAGTTTTTCCAATACTTCTATTAATTTTATCGAAAATTTATGGATGGACCAATTGGAAGGATAAGTTATTCGGAAAAGTTATAGAACCAGCCAAAGAACATATTAAAATTAAAGACGTATTATGACACCAAATTTCACCAACGTACACATAAAATTTAAACTAGATAATGTAAGTTATAATCACGAAGACCTTATGGAGGTTGCATATAGCTACGTTAAAGAGGGATTACCATATCAGCAAGATTTAGGTAATTTTTTATTAGATTGGTTAGACGAACACGATTATGTAATGGCCAAAACTTCTGGCTCTACGGGTAAACCAAAAAATTTAAAAATTAAAAAGCAAGCCATGGTGAATTCTGCCATTGCAACAGGAGACTTTTTTAATTTAAAACCAGGTGATAAAGTATTACATTGTTTACCAGCTAATTTTATCGCCGGTAAAATGATGATAGTTAGAGCCATTATTTTAGGCTTAGAATTAGATTTGGTACAACCAGTAGCACTACCAAGCATAGATTATGAAAAAGATTACGATTTTTGTGCTTTTACACCCATGCAACTTAAAAATTTCGCGAAGCATTTAAATCATTTAAAAACAGCAATTGTTGGTGGCGGACATGTTTCTGAAGCTATTATTGATGCTATAAAAGATAAAAAAACCAACGTGTATGAAACTTATGGGATGACCGAAACAGTTTCGCATATTGCGGTAAGAAAATTGAATAATTTTGGTACGTCCAATTTATCTACCATATCATATTTTGAAACATTACCAAATATTACGGTTTCTACTGATGATAGAAATTGCTTAGTAATAGATGCTCCGTATTTATCTGATAACAAAATAGTAACCAACGATATTGTAAAAATACATTCTGAAACTACATTCGAATGGTTGGGTAGATTTGATAATGTTATTAATTCTGGAGGCATTAAATTAATCCCTGAACAAATAGAAGGAAAACTTAAGAAATTAATTGATAATCAGTTTTTTATAACATCTTTACCCGATGACACATTAGGTGAAAAAGTAGTGCTTATTGTAGAAGATGACAAAAATAATATTGACAATTCTATTTTTGATTGCTTAGATAAGTACGAAAAGCCAAAAGCTGTTTATACCGTTTCAAAATTTATTGAAACTAAATCAGGTAAAATTCAGCGTAAAAAAACCATGGAGTTACTTAAACTCTAAGTTTATAAAAAATAAAACAGCACTCTTTAGGTTATTGCTGCATTTTAAAATAATAATCTAAAGAGTGTTTTCCTGATCCATAAAACAAGAAAAATACACAAATTAGTAGTGTTATTGTTGCCAGTATCAAATTAGCGGCATCCATAGGTCCTACGAAATTTATGGCAATAGCACCAATTAAAATAGGTAATTGCGCTATAATAGCCCAACGGGTTAATAAGCCAAATGCTATTAACATACCTCCAATAAAGTGAGCAGGTGCTACATAATGAATTATAACCATACCACCAGCTAAATTTTCCATTGGCTTAAACAATTGCATAAGAATGGTACTATTTGCCATAAAATTAATGCCTTTAATAAATAGCAATATTCCCAACGCAATACGGAGCAAATCAAGTGGAAAATAAGTATGTGCATTCGCCCACTTGTTAAGTGTTTTTATTGTTCCCATGACTGAAGTTATTGATTTTCAGTATAAAAGATACAAAATTTTTGAATATGTTTTGTAATTACACCTGTAAAATGCCCATGTTAAATGGTTTTTCAATAGGGGCGTGGTTGGCGGCTTCAATACCCATACTAATCCAGGTTCTTGTCTCTAATGGGTCAATAATAGCATCGGTCCAAATTCGAGATGCTGCATAATAAGGTGAAACCTGAGTGTCGTATCGATCTTTAATTTTGTTATAAAGTTCTTCTTCTTTTTCTTTAGATATTTTTTCGCCTTGTTTTTCTAACGATGCTTTTTCAATTTGAAGTAAGACTTTAGCAGCCGAATTTCCACTCATCACAGCGAGTTCTGCACTGGGCCATGCTACAATAAGTCTTGGGTCGTAGGCTTTTCCACACATGGCATAATTTCCTGCACCATAACTATTGCCAATAACCACGGTAAATTTCGGAACCACAGAATTACTAACGGCATTCACCATTTTTGCGCCATCTTTAATAATACCACCGTGTTCACTTTTGCTTCCTACCATAAAACCAGTAACATCTTGCAAAAACACTAAAGGAATTTTTTTCTGATTACAATTAGCAATAAAACGGGTGGCTTTGTCGGCGCTATCATTATAAATAACACCTCCAAATTGCATCTCGCCATTGGCCGTTTTTACTAATTTACGTTGATTTGCGACAATACCTACAGCCCAACCATCAATTCTAGCGTAACAAGTTATGATGGTTTTTCCGAAACCAGCTTTGTATTCATCAAACTCCGAGTTATCAACCAAACGCTTGATAATCTCATACATATCATATTGATCGGCTCTAGATTTTGGTAGAATGCCATAAATATCATTGGGATTTTCTTTGGGTTTTACCGATGCTATTTTGTTATATCCGGCTTTGTCGTAATCGCCTATTTTATCAATGATGTTTTTAATAGTGTCTAAAGCATCTTTGTCATCTTTTGCTTTATAATCGGTTACCCCAGAAATCTCACAATGTGTTGTGGCACCTCCAAGGGTTTCGTTATCAACAGTTTCTCCAATAGCGGCCTTCACCAAATAACTTCCTGCTAAAAATATGCTTCCAGTTTTATCCACAATCAAAGCTTCGTCGCTCATAATAGGCAAGTAGGCACCACCAGCAACACAGCTGCCCATAACGGCAGAAATTTGAGTTATTCCCATACTGCTCATGATGGCATTGTTTCTAAAAATACGTCCGAAATGTTCTTTGTCTGGGAAAATCTCATCTTGCAAGGGTAAATACACACCTGCGCTGTCTACCAAATAGATAATTGGTAATCTGTTTTCAATCGCTATTTCTTGTGCTCTTAAATTCTTTTTGGCAGTAATGGGAAACCAAGCTCCTGCCTTTACGGTGGCATCATTGGCAACAACAATACATTGTTTTCCTTTTATGTAACCAATTTTTACAACGACACCGGCAGACGGACATCCGCCATGTGATTCATACATGCCTTCACCAGCAAATGCAGCTATTTCAATGGATTGTGCATTAGCGTCCAATAAGTAATTAATGCGCTCGTGAGCTGTCATTTTGCCTTTGGCATGCTGTTTTTCAATGCTGCTTTTTCCACCGCCTAAGTGTACTTTTCTTAAGCGCTTATTAAGTTCAGACACTAACAGTTTGTTATAATCTTCGTTTTTGTTGAAGTTTAAATCCATCGATATTTTGTTTGAAGCTAAAATACAAAAGTTTCAATTATACAATGAAGCAATGTTAATGTTTTATTAAATAATATTACATGGAAATATATTCCTAGGTAAATAAAATTATTTAAACTATATTTGATAAAAAATATTGAATTATGAAACATATAATAGCCTTTGCAGGATCGAATAGTAAACAATCTATAAACAAAAAATTAGTGGCGTATGCTTCAAGTTTAGTTAGTAATGCTGAAGTTAAAATATTAGATTTGAATGATTTTGAATTGCCATTATTTGGAGTAGATGTTGAAAAACAGCAGGGGTTTCCTGAGAATGCCCAGAAATTTTTAGATCTTATAAAATCGACCGATGGCATTATTTTGTCGTTGGCAGAACATAATGGAGCGTATTCTGCAGTCTTTAAAAATTTATTCGATTGGATGTCTAGAATCGAAAGTAAATTATGGAATAATAAACCTATGTTACTTATGGCAGCTTCTCCAGGGGCAAGAGGTGGCGCAAGTGTTTTAGAAATTGCCAAGAACAGATTTCCTTTTAATGGGGGACATATAGTTTCTGATTTTTCATTACCAAATTTTGGTGACAACTTTAAAGAGGATAAGATTGTAAATTCTGAATTTAATGCAAGATTATTAAAGGCTGTAGCCACATTTCAAAATAAATTGTAAGATGGAGATTAAACAACATGATAACAAGGTTAAAGGTGTTTTTTATATAGAAATTGATGGAGTAAAAGTGGCTGAAATGACGTATTCGCATGCGAATCCTAATAAAATTATTATAGATCATACCGAAGTGAGCGAAACACTTAAAGGACAAGGCGTTGGTTATAAATTAATTGATGCAGCCGTTGCGTATTTGCGTGTTAACAATCTAAAAGTGATTCCCTTATGTCCGTTTGCAGATGCGGTATTTAAGAAAAAGCACGATCAATACACGGACGTTTTAGCTTAAGAAATATTGAACATGGGAGATATAAGTAAAGATATTAATTCGAAATTTGCGAACAACAGAATCAAGGCATTGCTGAATATTCTATATACAGCTAATTGGATTTCAGGCTTTCAAAACGAGTTTTTTAAATCTTATGGAATTTCTCCGCAACAATATAATATTCTTCGCATATTGAAGGGTGCCGGAGAACCTGTTAACGTGCAAATTATTAAAGATAGAATGATTGAACGTTCACCAAATGCGACTAGGTTAATGGATAAATTATGTGCTAAAGGTTTAATTGAACGCATACCAAGCGATACGGATAGACGCGTGGTTAAAATAGCCATAACAAAAAAGGGTAATGCACTTTTAGACGCCATTCCAGATAATTTTAATCACGAATTATTAAAAAATTTAAATGAAGAAGAAGCAGAACAATTAAGTAATCTGTTGGATAAAATGAGATAGTTGAGAATGTCAGGTTGAGCGCAGCCGAAACCTATTTAAATTAAAGTTACACTATAAAAGATTCCCTTTTTCAAGCGAATAACAAAATTAAAACATGAAAACAATCATTCACAAAGCAGAAAGTAGAGGGTTCGCCAACCATGGTTGGTTGCAGGCAAATCATTCGTTTAGTTTTGCAAGTTATCACAGCCCAGAAAGAATGCATTTTGGGGCATTACGCGTTTTAAACGATGACGTTGTGGCTCCTAAAATGGGTTTTGGAACGCATCCGCACGATAATATGGAAATCATTACAATTCCATTAAAAGGAGTTTTAAAACATAAAGATAATATGGGTGATGCATGGATTCCTGTGTTGCCAAACGAAGTACAAGTTATGAGTGCCGGTACGGGGGTGCAACATTCAGAAATTAATGGTTCGGTTGATGAACATTTAAGTTTGTTTCAAATTTGGATTTTTCCTGATAAGGAAAATGTAAAACCACGCTACGATCAAAAATCTTTTGATAGCAACGATAGAAAAAACAAGCTTCAAACCTTAGTAACGTCTATTGATGAGAGTCATGAAGGTAGTTTGAAAATTCACCAAGACGCCATCATTTCTAGAATTGATTTAGATAAAAATAGGCATTTCGAATATAAACTTAAAAGCAAAAATCATGGCGTTTATGTTATGACTATTTATGGTGAAATAGTAATTGAAAATAATGTTTTACAAAGTCGTGATGCCATTGGGGTTTGGGAAACGGATGCCTTTTCCATCAATGCTAAAGAAGATACTGGGTTGCTCTTTATTGAGGTCCCCATGAATTATTAAGAAATTGAAGAATTAAAGTGTTAAACGAGCATCCTGTTGGGATGCTTTTTTAATGTTTGAAAGTGTTTTAAAAACCCACTCGAAAATATGTCAGCTTATAGTATCGTGCGACATTCGATAAGAATAATCCTATTATCGATTATTTATACTATTCGTAGTAAAAATTGTAAGGGTAGTAGCCAGATTGCATAATTTTGTTGATAATATTAAGCCCAAATTATAATGATACTTAAGAAAGAAATGTTACTAGCCATTCTTGTGGCAAATGTTTTTGTAATGCACTCACAAACTACAGAAATCACAAAAAAAGATTCAACCATTGTTAGCTCATGGATTGTCGGCGTAGGTTATAATATTGTAGATGACTCCTCAGACGATGGATTAAAAAGTTATTTCGATGTTAAAAGTACGTGGCACGCTGTGCCATACCCTTCGCGTATCAGTATAGGTAAATACTTTAAAAACGGATTAGGTTTAGAGGTCATAGCATCCTATAATAAGTATAAAATAGGGAAAATTGTAGACGGATTACCACCACTTACAGAAGAGAAAAATTATTATTCGGTTGATTCCAGATTGAGTTATGACTTAAATAAAATTATTGGAGAAACTGGTTGGTTTGATCCTTATACTGGGGTTGGAATTGGTTTTACAGATGCGAATAGTATCTCTCGTGGCACGATCAATGGGATTTTAGGATTCAGAACCTGGTTTTCCGATAGATTTGGATTGGATGTTAATACGTCTGGAAAATGGCGAATGAATAAAAACGCCACCAATCATTTACAGCATGCTATTGGTGTGGTTTATCGCTTTAATGCTGAAAAAGACTTAACTGAAGAAGGTAAAGAAAAATTAAAACTGATTGAAGCCGAAAAGAAAGAGCTTGTTAGAATTAACGATTCGATAGCTGCTGCAAATAAAGTTTTAGAAGAAAAGAGATTGTTAGCTGAGAAATTAGCGAAACAAAAAGAACTTGAAAGATTAGAACAACTGAAGAATCAGGAAAAAAATGAGATTCAAAATAAATTAGATGCATTAGAACCTATTTATTTTGCGTTTAACTCATCCAATCTATCAACTCCATCAAAAAACATGTTATCAAAATTGGTATTGATTTTAAACGAGTACCCTAAGTTATCAATAGCGGTTAATTCTCATACAGATTCAAGAGGTCCTGCTGTGTATAATCAAAAACTTTCTGAAAGCAGATTGCAAAGTACACTCGATTATTTGTACAAGAATGGCATAGATCCTACTCGAATTGTTGGTAAGGCCTTTGGCGAAGAACAGTTAGTGAATGAATGCGACGACCATACAAAGTGTTCTGAAAGCAAGCATAAACAAAATAGAAGATCTGAAATTAAAGTTATTCAGCTTTAATTTATAAGCTCTGAGATTTTTATATTTAAACAAAAAAGCAATAAATAAAAATTATTTATTGCTTTTTTTATTTCTAAAATAAGTTTACAGAAGTAGTTAAGAAATTTTAAATGGTTGTAATTAGCCATTCAATTTAGAAACAACGCTTTAAAACGTAATAGTAATACCCTAATAAAATTATTATTTAAGTCTTTAAAGTAGGGTAGTATTATGTTTTTATTTATTCAGGTTTGGCTCGGGATTATTAACTAAATCATTTGCAAGTTTAAATGAATTTATTTGAGTAAAATCGCCCGCTTCATTATTGTTTTTATCTAAAGAGGTAACAACAAATACTTTCGTATCCAATTGATTTTTTGTTAAAGACAATTCGTTGCCCGCAACTATATCTACTATTTTAGAACCATCATTTTTATTTGAAATGGCTTCATGAGCATTGTCGAATGCGTAAACAACATATTTCACCGGTAAATCCCCATCTGAAGCGGTTTGGGGCGTGTCCCATAAAATTTTTAAAGGTGTAAATCGAATGTTTTCAGGTTTTACAGGGCAAATAGTATCTTTCCCTGGTCCTAATACAGGCGGAGCAAAAGATTTATATTTAAAATGCGAGTTTTTTAAAGCATCATTAAGTCCTTTTATATTGCTTTTTATGGCGTTGTAGCTATAGGCGATTTGGCCAAAAGTAGCATCCATATCGGTTAATCTGTTATGATTTATTTGGTTTTGAATCTCTGATATTTCCCAAGGATTGGTATAATCCATTCTATAATATCCCTGGCTTACATACAACTGTTTGCCGTAAATCTTTATTTGATCGTTCCACCATTTGGAGAGTGCAACATAGTCTTGAGATTTTGTAATTTTCCAATATAATTGAGGTGCTAGATAATCGACTTTGCCAGAATTTAACCATGCAATAGGGTCACAAAATAACGCACTGAATGAAGATGTTCCGCTAATACCTGTAGGCGTGCCAGATTTCCAAATGCCGAATGGACTAACACCAAACACGATATTTTTATTCTTTTTAGTATTGATATTCTGTAAAGCGTCATACACCATTTCAATCATCAGGTTTATATTATTTCTGCGCCAATCTGCGATGGTTGAAATTTTGCTAGGATTATGATCAATATAGGTTTGAGCATCTTGTGGTTTTGCTTCCATTCCCGAATATGGATAGAAATAATCGTCAAAGTGAATGCCATCAATGTCGTATCTATTGGCAATATCTTCAACCACATCAACAATGTATTCTCTAACGGCAGGAAGTCCAGGATTTAACATCTTTAGCGATAAGGCTTTATCGGCATTATTTAACTTCGCTTGAAACGTCCAATTTGGATGTAATTTAGCAACATTATTTGATGCTAATTCCATGGTTGGTGTTTGTTTAACTCGATACGGATTTAACCAAGCATGTAAATCTAAACCGCGTGCATGGGCTTCTTTTATGGCAAATTCTAAAGGATCCCATAATGGGAAAGGTGCTTTACCTTGTGTTCCGGTAAGCCAATAAGACCAGGGATCGATGGATGAGGCATATAAAGCATCACTTTCCGGACGTACTTGTAAGAACACAGTATTGTAACCATTTGCCTTAAGATTGTCTAAAATTTCAATTAATTCGGCTTGTTGTGCTGCTGGCGTTGCTTTGCGATTGGTTGGCCAAGATAAATTAGAAACAGAAGGCAAAAACACACCTCTTAAATCTCTTTTAGGCGTTTTTTTGTTAAACTCAGGACCTGTAACGCTGTATTTATTTTCAGCAGCGGTTAATCCGAAAATAGCTTTTAATTCGTTACTATTAGCACTAGTACCAGTAATGTCTAAGCTTGTATTTAATGTTGAAATACCTGTGCCTACTTGCGCCTGAAGGCTCAAGACAGAAAACAGAAAATAAAGGGGAATTATTTTCATATTAGAGGATAGGCTATATGTGCTATTTATGAGTTTCAATGGGGTATTTATTGAATGTTATGTTTTTAACTGCAATTTTGTGTTTGATTTTATAACCTTTAAATTATACTAAAAAACGGGTAAATTTAGATAATTTATAAACACGAAATTAGATTGCATTAAAAATAATATGGATGAAATACGCTTTTTTCGGACTAAAAGCAAAAAAAATGTTAAATCATCATGTTTTTAAAGCTGAAAAAAGCTTTCTGTTAAGTGAAAATTAAATTTTCAAAAGGATGCTTTTTTATTTAAAAATACGATATTTGTGGTTCGAATTGCGCAAAGGATTGTAGCGGCATCCTTTTAATTTTCTTAAAAAATTAAAAGATATAGCGAAAAGCCTGACCACGCCCTTCGCGTGGATGCGCCCTAAAACTAAAATTAATTATGGCAATGAATAAAAATACAGTATTAGCTTGGGCTACATGGATTATGATTATAGTAGGTTTAATTTTAATTGGTCTCGGTGCTTTTAGGTACAACGATGTGGCTGGTTGGGGTTTTGCATCGGTAGGTATTGGATTTTTTTCTATTGCATGGGTATTTAATGCATTAAAAGGTAGAGTATAATGAGTGACGATAAGAAAGTTATCTTTTCAATGTCTGGGTTAACCAAGACATATCAAGGTGCCAATACACCTGTTTTAAAAAATATTTATTTAAGTTTTTTTTACGGTGCTAAAATTGGAATTTTAGGTTTAAATGGTTCTGGAAAATCGACGCTGTTAAGAATTATAGCGGGTGTTGAAAAAAATTATCAGGGCGATGTAACGTTTCTGCAAGATTACTCTGTGGGGTATTTAGAGCAAGAACCAAAGCTTGATGAGACTAAAACCGTTTTAGAGATTGTTAAAGAAGGTGCTGCCGAAACCGTGGCTATTCTTGATGAATACAATAAAATAAACGATATGTTTGGCTTAGAGGAAGTATACAGCAATCCAGATAAAATGGATAAGCTTATGGCTCGTCAAGCAGAACTTCAAGATAAAATTGATGCGACGAATGCTTGGGAATTAGATACCAAGTTAGAAATTGCCATGGATGCGCTTAGAACACCTGATGGTGATAAAAAAATTAGTGTGTTATCTGGTGGTGAACGCAGACGTGTTGCTTTATGCAGATTATTGCTTCAAGAACCAGATGTCTTATTATTAGATGAGCCAACAAACCACTTGGATGCGGAATCTGTACATTGGTTAGAGCATCATTTGGCACAATACAAAGGAACGGTGATTGCTGTAACGCATGATAGATACTTTTTAGATAACGTAGCAGGTTGGATTTTAGAATTGGATAGAGGAGAAGGTATTCCTTGGAAAGGGAATTATTCGTCTTGGTTAGATCAAAAATCGAAGCGTTTAGCACAAGAAAGTAAAACAGCTTCAAAACGTCAGAAAACCTTAGAACGCGAGCTAGAATGGGTGCGTCAAGGTGCTAAAGGACGCCAAACCAAGCAAAAAGCACGTTTACAAAATTATGATAAGTTATTAAGTCAGGACCAGAAACAACTGGACGAAAAACTGGAAATTTATATTCCTAACGGACCGCGTTTAGGGACTAATGTTATTGAAGCCATTGGTGTTAGTAAAGGTTTTGAAGATAAATTATTGTATGAAGATTTAAACTTTAAACTACCACAAGCCGGAATTGTTGGTGTTATTGGGCCTAATGGTGCTGGAAAAACCACCATTTTTAAAATGATAATGGGAGAGATTTCTCCTGATAAAGGTGAATTTAAGGTAGGTGAAACAGCTAAAATTGCTTATGTAGACCAATCGCACTCTAATATAGACCCAGAAAAAACTATTTGGCAAAACTTTAGTGACGAGCAAGAGCTGATTTTAATGGGCGGAAAAGAAGTTAATTCGCGCGCGTATTTAAGTCGCTTTAACTTTTCAGGTGGCGAACAAAACAAGAAAGTAAAAATGCTTTCTGGAGGTGAGCGTAACCGCTTGCATTTAGCGATGACACTAAAGGAAGAAGGAAACGTATTGTTATTGGATGAGCCAACCAACGATCTTGATGTAAATACCTTACGTGCATTAGAAGAAGGTTTAGAAAACTTTGCTGGTTGTGCCGTAGTAATATCGCATGATAGATGGTTTTTAGATAGAATATGTACGCATATTTTAGCTTTTGAAGGCGACAGTCAAGTGTATTTCTTTGAAGGTAGCTTTAGTGAATACGAAGAAAATAAAAAGAAACGTTTGGGTGGCGATTTAATGCCGAAGCGTATTAAGTATAAGAAACTAGTGCGTTAATTATGTGCTAGTCTAAAACAACAAAAGCCTGCATTTGCAGGCTTTTGTTGTTATTTATAATTTTCTTCCAAGAATTTAATTTTCTTTTTTAATTTACTTACTTTAATTAAGCTAATAATTAGAAACAAAAGTAAAGTTATAAAGCCTATAGATAACATACTAATTAATTGGTTTAGATTTTGCTCATCAGGTATTACATTTTGAAACAATAGAAAAATGTAGGTTATATAAAATTTCATAATATTATGATTATGGGGTTAATTTTTGTTATCATAGACATAACCAGAACCTAGTTTATAATTTGAAATGTCAATATCTTCAATTGATTTGAAATTTTTATCAAACTCATTAGTATTCTTACTCCATTGTTTTTCCGGAGTCATAGTATAAAGACCTCTTTTCGTTATAAAAGCAAAAAGTAAGACTGCTAAGTTAAAAAGGGCTAAGCTTAGAATAGATTCCATATTAAAGCAGGTTATAATTAAAAAAATTAATTATCTCCGCCATACATGTGGCCTTCGGTAAAATCTTTATATTTTTCTTCTTGTTTGGCTAGCTCTTCGCTTATTTTATCGAGTTGCTCGTTTTCTTTTTTAAGTAGGTACGATTTTCGAACTCCTAAAACGAGTAAAACCGAAAAAAATATCACAACGATTATTAAAACAGTTACAATATCAGATTGACTTATCAATGAAATTGTAAAAGGAGCATAGGTTAATAGATTTGGTAGCATGATAATAGCATTGATTGTTTTACAGCAATTCAAATATAGCTTATTTTATTTACTAAGCAATTATAAATGACTTTGTTGCACTTTGTATCGTAGGATATATAAGTCAAAAAACAGGCCTTATTTAATTTAAAATAAGCATTTTGAGTGGTAATTTCATCGAAGAAAGTTGTATAAAAATTTATTATTATTTATTAACAATTAAGAATACTTGTAAGAATTTGAAAATTTTTTAACGAAATTGCTTCAGTAAGAAACACCCTGTCGTATGAATTTTAAAAGATTGAAAAATATAAAAACAGAATTACTTTCTGATAATTATTACACCCTGAATAAACTAACCTTCGATTACCAAATGCGTAATGGTGAATGGGTTACCCAAATGCGTGAATGTTATGATAGAGGCGATGGTGCTGGAATTTTACTGTACAATAAAGAAAAAGGCACGGTTATTTTAACGAAGCAATTTAGAATGCCCACCTTTTTAAATGATAATAAAGATGGTTTGCTGATTGAAATATGCGCTGGTATGTTGGATAAGGATCATCCAGAAGCCTGTATTATTAGAGAAACCGAAGAAGAAGTGGGTTATAGATTGAGGGAAGTAAAAAAGGTGTTTGAAGCCTATTCGTCGCCAGGCGTTTTAACCGAAAAAATGCATTTTTTTATTGGTGAATATACTGATGCCATGAAGGTTAGCGATGGTGGAGGAGTGGATACCGAGCATGAAGACATAGAAGTACTAGAACTACCTTTTGAGAAGGCTGTTTCTATGCTTAATAATGGCGAAATTAATGATACTAGAACGATTGTATTGTTGCAGTATGCGCTTATACATAAATTGGTTTGAGTATACACCCATGATGTAAAAAGACGTCTTTAATTAAGTTGAATGTTTGAAACTATGCATTCTTAATCAATAGGTTTGCTTAGCGTTATTGCGTTGAAAGACTAGCTGCTTCCTCTTCAAAAGCATTAATAAAATCGATTATTAAATAGGTTATTAATTTGCCTACTTGTGTCTCGGTTTTTTTAGTGGGTGCTGCTTCGCAAATGTGTAAGTACTTCGCATTTTCTTGTTTGCCAAAATACGATACAAAGCTTCTGGCTCTATTTACGCTAAATCCGCTAGGTGTCATCGCGCTACTAGGTATATTTTCAATGGCATCGCAATCTAATTCAACACCAAAGGCGGTATTCCCAACATGAGTTAAGGCTTGCTCTAAGGTATCTTTAAACTTTAGTTTTTTGGAAACTTCTAAATCTTCGAAAGTCGCAAATTTGATAAGCTTTAATTTTTTTAGGGTTTTATATAATTTGTCTGGAGAATAATTTCTCTGCAAACCAAAAATGTAATAATTTTTTAAAAACCCTTCCGCGTAAGCGTAACTAAATCCGTTGCCGCTATGCCGTCCTTCTTCTGGTCTAAAATCGGAGTGGGCATCAAAATTAATAGCATTTATAGGCTTTTTTAAGGCTAAACTGGTTCCTTTTATGTTGCCATAAGCATTGTTATGTCCGCCACCAATAATAATAGGGATTTTGCCTGCAGCAACAATCTGTTCGACAATAAATGTAACCTGCTTATCAATGTCATTAACAAGTTTTCTGGCTTTATTAATACTTTTCTTTTTAGATGGATCTAGTTCAGACATTTTTAGTAGTTCTTCAGAAAAATCTAAATGCCCTAGTATTAAAACCTTATTTGCTCTTGTAAACTCATTACTTTGAATGTTTAATAATACTTTTAAGGTGGCAACCCAAGCTTTAGATGCACCTGTTTTGCCATAATTAGCATACACCCCAACATCTTCAGGCAAACCAATTATTACATGTGTAACGTCCAAATTTAAAAGTTGGTCGTATATACTGGAAATACTGGGTAATATTTGGATATGTTCGCCAAATTTGGATTCACCTAAGCGTTTGTTTATTAGATTATCGCACGATATTTTGTTAAATAAAACCAGTTTATCCATATATTTAAACGAATTTTGAAAAATAAAAATACATCATTATTTTTTTAAAGCATTAAAAAAAAGTACAAAGAATTAAAACAAAAAACACAAGACATTAAAAAAGATTAAAAAACAAGTAATTATGGAAAACAATAAAAGTAGTATGGGGCTTAAAGTAGCTTTGGGAATTGCATTAGTTTTATTTTTAGGAACTGCATTTTACACCATGAATTTATACCAAAGTAGCGCCAAAGTTCAAAAGGACTTAACCGAGCAAAAACAATTGGTAATGAACGATTTAAACGCCATGGCTAAACAATATGATGTAGCTATTAGCGAAAACGAAGTTGCTAATAAAGATTTAATTGAAGCCAGAGCGCGTATTCAAAGTTTAATAGATTCTTTAAAAATTTCTGAAACCAATGTGAAAAGTTTATGGAGCTACAAACAAAAATACATTTCATTACAAAAAGAAATGAACACCTTACTTGCTGAAAACGATAAGTTAAAAGTTCAAAATTCTTACTTAGCAACCTCTTTAGATAGCACAAGAGTTCGTTTAGAAGAGCGTACTATTTTCTCTGATTCGTTATTAATGCAAAACAGTGCATTAGCTGAAGTTGTTTCGAATGCAGCAGTTTTAGGAGCTGTTAATATGAAAGGATTTGGCGTAATAGAAAGAACTTCTGGTAAATTCATCCCAACGGAAAGAGCAAGTCGTACCGATAAAATTAGAGTTTGTTTTACTGTAGCTAAAAATAAATTAGTAAAAGGTGGCGATCAAGAACTTTATGTTCAAGTTATCGATCCAAAAAGCACTACTTTAGGTTTAAACGAGCAAGTTAAGTTTGGTGCTAAAACTATAAATTACAGTATCATTAGTAAATTTAATTACGAAAACACGAACTTAGATATTTGTGAGTTTGTAGCATCTAAAGGCAAAAGCAATTTTGAAAAAGGACGTTACATTGTAAACGTTTACAACGAAAAAGACTTAGTAGCTACTTCAGAGTTTACTTTAAAATAATATATATATAACACTTAAAGCAGAGCCTCAGTTTTAAACTGGGGCTTTTTTTATGCGATTACTTTTCCGTTTAAAATAACAGTTTCAATAAGATTTTCACCAAAGGCATAAGGTAAATAATTGTAACTAGGTATCGGTTTGGTGATAATTAAATTTGCCTTTTTTCCTTTGCTAATACTTCCATAATTTTCTGAAATTCCCATGGCATAGGCACCGTTAATTGTTGCTGCATTAATGGCTTCTTCCGGAGTCATATTCATTTTAATGCAGGCCGTACTTACCACAAAATTCATGTTACCACTTGGTGCAGAACCTGGATTATAATCGGTTGCTAAGGCCAGCGGTAACCCGGAATCTATTAGTTTTCGGGCAGGGGTATAGGGGATTCCTAAAAAATAAGAGCATCCAGGTAGCGCTACAGGCATGGTATTGGTATTTTTTAATGCCGCAATATCTTCTTCATTCAATACTTCTAAATGATCTACAGAAATAGCATCGTGTTTAACACCAATAGCCACACCACCAAACGCATTAAATTGATTGACGTGGATTTTAGGAATTAAGCCATGACTTTTTCCAGCGCCTAAAATCTTGTCTGTATCCTCTAAATCGAAATAGCCTTGTTCGCAAAAAATATCAATAAAATCAGCCAGTTTTTCATGAGCAATAGCAGGAAGCATGTCTTTAATAATTAAGTCCACATAGCCTTTTTTGTCATTTTTATAAACATTCGGAATTGCATGAGCACCCAGAAATGTTGCTTTTACTTCTAACGGAAATTCTGCTTTAATACGTTTAATGACGCGAAGCATTTTTAATTCGGCTTCAGGTGTTAAGCCATATCCAGATTTTATTTCAATAGCGCCAGTTCCAAGTTTAATAACTTCCTTTAAACGTGCAATTGATTGTTGATAAAGTGCTTCTTCAGAGGTGTTTTGAAGTACTGTTGCAGAATTTAAGATGCCACCACCGCGATTCGCTATTTCGGTGTAAGTTAACCCATGAATGCGGTCTACAAATTCTTGTTCTCTATGGCCTGCGTAAACAATATGCGTATGGCTATCGCACCAGGCGGGTAACACAAT
This sequence comes from Mariniflexile aquimaris, assembly GCF_042676825.1. Taxonomy (NCBI): domain Bacteria; kingdom Pseudomonadati; phylum Bacteroidota; class Flavobacteriia; order Flavobacteriales; family Flavobacteriaceae; genus Mariniflexile; species Mariniflexile aquimaris. Next base: position 752,008 of record NZ_JBHTIB010000012.1, on the reverse strand, counting down.
TTTTCCGGTGGCATCAAGACGAGTTGCTTTTAAATTGGACGGGCAATCTTCCATTTTTCCAAAAGCAACAATCTTGTCATCCTCAATGTGCAAAAAAGCGTTTTCAATTTTCGGGAGTATTTTCATGTCTTTCCCAGAAACCTTAAGAACACTTGTATCATGTATCTGTAAAAGTTGTTTTATATTAATAATTAAAATAGACATCGATAATTATAGTAAGTAAGCAGTTAAAATTATAAATTTAGCAACAAAAGGATAAAAAAATACAATTTTTTAAAATCAAGTTTAAAAATGATTTTATTCTTATACATTTATAGCTGCAAAATAAAAATTAATGAACCCCATTATTGCGTTTTTAAATTCTTTTGGTAATGTTTCTGAGGACATGTTTGCTGAACTAAAAGAAATCTCTGTTTATAAAAAAATAGATTCAGGAGAGCAAATAGTCAAATTGCAGGAGGTGCCAACTAAGTTATATATACTTTTATCTGGGGTTATAAGATGCTATTTAAGTTCGGAATCTGGTAAAGATTATAATAAAAGTTTTTATCTGCCTATTAGTTTTGTCGGTTCGCTTACAGCCTTAATTAAAAACAAGCCTTCCTCATTCGTTTTTGAAACTTTAACGGCATGTGAAGTTTACGAAGTAGATTACAAAAAGTTTATGGATTTATGTAAAGAAAATTCAGGTGTAAACACGTTGTATTCTAAAGTGTTAGAGGTGGTTTATATGAAATATGAAAACCGTTTAATGGATTTAATAGCGCTTGATGCGAAAGGACGCTATTTAGAATTAAGAAAGCAAGTTCCTATGGTGGAAACACTCATTCCTCAGTATCATATAGCCTCTTATTTAGGAATAACGCCGGTTCAATTAAGTAGAATAAGAAGGAAATTAGATAGTTATTAACAAATGTTAATATTTTATAACCTGATTAATTATATATTTGAAAGATTTCTTTGCTAATTTCGATTCAAAGGATTAATAGCTAACCAATAAAAAAAAACAGGTAAAATATCATTTACCTGTTTTTTTGATTTAATTAGGTTGCTACTTATTTTAAGCTACCAACCATATCTTCTGGTTTTACCCATTCGTCATATTCTTCGGCGGTAACATAACCTAAATTAACAGCTTCTTCTTTTAAAGTAGTACCGTTTTTATGGGCTGTATTAGCAATTTCTGCCGCTTTATAATATCCAATTTTGGTGTTTAACGCTGTAACAAGCATTAACGAGTTGTTCAATAATGTTTTAATTACATCGTGGTTTGGCTCGATACCAACAGCACAATGTTCGTTAAAACTAGCGCAAGCATCGCCAATTAATTGTGCAGATTGCAACACATTGGCAGCCATCACTGGTTTAAACACATTTAATTCGTAATGTCCTTGTAAGCCACCCACAGATACCGCAACATCGTTACCTAAAACTTGCGCGCATACCATAGTTAAAGCTTCACATTGTGTTGGATTTACTTTCCCAGGCATAATAGAACTTCCAGGTTCGTTTGCAGGAATAAGAATTTCTCCAATACCACTTCTTGGTCCAGAAGCCATCATCCTAATATCGTTTGCTATTTTATTTAAAGAAACAGCCAATTGTTTTAATGCACCGTGTGTTTCTACCAAAGCATCGTGTGCTGCTAAGGCTTCAAATTTATTAGGCGCTGTAACAAATGGAAGTCCGGTAAATTGCGCTATATATTCCGCTACACGTTTGCTATAGCCTTTTGGCGTGTTTAATCCTGTTCCTACGGCGGTACCACCAAGTGCTAATTCACTTAAGTGCGCTAAGGTGTTATCTAGGGCTTTTAAACCATGGTCTAACTGCGCCACATAACCAGAAATTTCTTGACCTAAGGTTAAAGGCGTAGCATCCATTAAATGGGTTCTACCAATTTTAACAACATTTTTAAAGGCTTCAGATTTTTTCTTTAAAGTATCGCGTAATTCTTTAACACCAGGAATGGTTGTTTCTACAATTTTCTTATAAATTGCAATATGCATTCCGGTAGGGAAGGTGTCGTTAGATGATTGCGATTTATTAACATCATCATTAGGTTGAATGGCTTTTTCACCTTCACCAATTTTTCTTCCTGCTAATTGTTGTGCTCTGTTAGCAATAACCTCGTTAGCATTCATATTGCTTTGAGTCCCAGAACCAGTTTGCCATATAACAAGAGGAAATTGATCGTCGTGCTTTCCAGCTAAAATTTCATCACACACAGCTGCAATTAAATCTCTTTTTTCAATAGGTAAAACGCCCAATTCGCAATTCGTGTAAGCCGCAGCTTTTTTCAAATAAGCGAATCCATAAATTATTTCTAACGGCATGGAAGCAGCAGGTCCAATTTTAAAATTGTTTCTAGAGCGCTCAGTTTGTGCCCCCCAAAGTTTATCGGCAGGTACTTTTACCTCACCCATAGTATCTTTTTCTATTCTAAAACTCATTTTTTATTGATTTAATTTAAGCTACAAAGTTAATTGTTTTGAAATGTTTATTATTATGATATATGTTAGTTTTTTATAAGTTTTTTTAACACACTTATAACGTGAGCTGATTTAAATATTAAATAAAAATTGATACCTTAGCTTCAATACAAAACAGCGATTTAAATAAATTTTACAATTATGGCAACAATACGATTAGGTGATACAGCACCAAACTTTACCGCAATGTCTACGGAAGGTGTTATAAATTTTCATGAATGGTTGGGCGATAGCTGGGGAATATTGTTTTCTCACCCTGCAGATTATACGCCTGTTTGTACTACAGAATTAGGTACAGTAGCGCGATATATGAGTCGTTTTCAGAAGCGAAATGTTAAAGTTGTAGCGCTAAGTGTAGATGGTATTGAATCTCATTATGGTTGGGTAAAAGATATTAATGAAACACAGCATACTACGGTGAATTTCCCAATAATTGCTGATGAAGACCGAAAAGTATCTGAATTGTACGATATGATTCATCCAAATGCAAGTGATAAATTTACGGTACGTTCGGTTTTTATTATTGGAGATGATAAAAAGGTGAAGTTAACAATTACCTATCCTGCATCAACAGGAAGAAATTTTGATGAGTTATTACGGGTTATCGATTCTTTACAATTAACCGCGTATCACAAAGTTGCTACGCCTGCCAATTGGGTAAATGGTGATGATTGCGTGGTGTCTCCATCTATAGCCACCGAAGATATTCCAGCAATATTTCCAAAAGGCTTTAGAGAAATTAAACCGTATTTAAGAATAACGCCGCAGCCTAATTTAGATAAATAGGCGCTATTAATAAATTTTGATATTACTATTGCTTAACTAATACGGTTACCTTATATTTGCCTAATAATTTTTAATGAATTCACACAATTATGTTCGATTTTGATCAATATTTAGGATTTTTAGCTTTTTTAACCATTTTAACGATTGGGTTCTGGTTAATGATATTTTTATTAACGTTTGTGATTCCTTATTGGATTGGTGGTTCTTTAATTGAACGATTAAAAGAAATTAGAGAAGAGAAAAAAGCGAAACGTGAAAATTCGTAATAGTAATTGACTTTATATTATAAAAAAAGGGAAGCTAATTTAGCTTCCCTTTTTTTATTGAACTTTGATTTTGATTTCGTGGGTTATCCTTCAAAATCCATATCCATTCCGCCACCTTCTTGATTACCGCGCTCTCTGTTTTGTTTCTTCTTCTGATTAAATCTATAAGTAAAAGACAGGTTAAAACTACGTTGTCTAAATTGGAATTCACTATCGCTATAAAATGTAGACGTTGTCGATTCCATAACTCTTTTTCTACTGTTAAATAAATCACTGATATTAAAAGCCAATGATGCGCTTTCTCCAAAAAAGTCTTTACTGAAAGCTAAATCGGTAGAAAACATGCCTTTTCTAATATTTTGTGCATCTTCACTTGGGCCCATGTAGAAAATACGTGTTTGCCAATCTATTTTACCCGGAAGTGTATATTTATTATTTAGTCTCGCAAACCAACTTAAGTTATCGGCGTCGTAGTTGGTGCCATTATAGTCGCCTTTGGTATTCGATTGAAACAAATTAAAGTTAGCATTTAAATTCCATTTTTGTGTTGGTCTGTACGTTAGTGTAAATTCAAAACCATAACGATCATTTGTTGCTAAGTTTATTGGGGTTCTTCGTATTACAGGGACTTCGGTGCCTCCAACAATAGCTGTAGTGCCCGTATCTTCTGAAATAAAGGTGAAAACATCGGTAGCAAGTTCATAATAAATACTAGAATTTAATATTACTTTTCCGAATCTATTTAAATAACCTAAATCTACTTTATTAGAATAGCTAGGGTTGATGTCTGGATTTCCTTGAAACAGGTTTGTAGCACTGCTTCGTGATGGAAATGGATTGATAAAGCGTGAACGTGGTCGGCTAATTCTTCGGTTATAACCAAACATCAAGCTTTGTTTGTCGCTAAATTCATAACCTAAATTAACAGTAGGGAATAGGCCTAAATACGTTTTTCTTTCAAAATCGTTGCTCGTTAATTGATTTATTGTAATTCTTGAATCTTCCATTCGAAGACCTAACAAATAGGAGAATTTACCTTTTATTTTGCTTCCAAATTGTGTGTAAACAGCATTTATATATTCGCGGTAAATTAAATTATTACTTACGTCTGTATCTAAAATATACGTGCCGTTGTTATTAAATTCTAAGCTATAATCGGTATCTAATTCATTAAAATTACCTCTATAACCTAATTCAAACTGACTATCCTCACCAATTGGAACCACATAATCTGTTTGTAATAATATGTTTTTTTGCGCTTCTAAGGTCTGTACGCGTTCTGCATCATCACCATCTTGAGAAATTATAGAAAACTCATCTTCATTACTGTTTTCAAACTGAAAATCGAATGTTAATTTATGTTCTGAATTTCCATTAAATTGCTTGTCTAAATTCAAAGAATATTGAATGGTTTTATCATCTTCAGTCTCCGGATCGAATCGAAACGACTGGTTTATTAAATTTCCAGCGCTATCAAGCTCGTTAATTTTATTGGTGGAGTCACTCGAATTATCACTTTTACGATAAACAACAGAGGTTGTTAACGAGGTCGTTTCATTAATATACCATTCCATACCAGTATTGGTACTTAAGCCTTTTCGAACTCTATCAAAATCTCTGTATTCGTTTATAAAGGTACTTGGGTCGCTATCATTAAAGTATTCGGTTTCGGTAGTTGATTTCCCAGGATATTCTCTATAGTCATAACCAGTGGTATTAAAAAAGTTAAAATCACCAGTTCTATAGTTAATATTTCCAGAAACACCAGCAGTTTTAGGGTAGCCAGAATTTACAGTTATGGCACCATTAAGTCCTTGTAGTTTGCTGCGTCTAAGAATAATATTTAAGATACCTCCAGTCCCCTCGGCATCATACCTTGCAGAAGGCGATGTGATTACCTCTACACGTTCTATTGCATCGGCAGGAAGTTGTCTAAGTGCATCGGTGGAGTTGAGCCCCACCAAGCCCGATGGTTTTCCATTAATTAAAATTCTAACATTGTCGTTTCCTCGCACCGCTACATTACCTTCCACATCCACAGAAACCGATGGAATGTTATCTAAAACATCGCTCACCGTTCCGCCTCTTACCGTTAAATCTTTACCTACATTGTATATTTTTTTATCGAGTTTAAGTTCAACTGTAGTACGTTCGGCAATAATTTCTACTTCTCCTAAAGATTCAAAATCGATTTCTAGAAAAATGACGCCTAGATTCACATCACCATCTAATTTTTTATTTAAAAGGGTAATTTTTTTATAAGAAATGTATTCTACAACAATGTTGTAAACACCTTTATTAATATTGATATTAAATTCGCCATTGGCATCGGTGATACAGCCATCTACAACTTTATTTTCGCGTTTGCTGAAAAATGAAATGGTTGCGTATTCTAATGGTAAGTTGGTTTCTTTGTCTATAATTTTGCCTTTAATAGTAATATCTTTTTCTCCTGTTGGGTCCGTTATAACGGGCAGGCCGTAGCCAAAAGATAGAAATGAAAGAAATCCGAAAGCGGATAATAAAAATTTGGTCATGATTAGGTTTTTGCTTTTAGACTCGCAAAATTAACCATGGTTTAACAGCTATTTGTTAAATATACGTTAATTAACTTAACACGATTTATAGCCTTCATTTTAGATGATTTCAGAGATTTTTTCGGTAGGTCTCCCAATCACCGCTTTGTTACCATTAATTACAATAGGTCGCTCAATTAACTTCGGGTTTTTAACCATGGCATCAATGACCTCATCATCGGTTAATGATTTATTTTTAAACTCCGTTTTCCAAATAGCTTCGTTTTTTCTGACTAAATCGATGGGCTTGATATTTAAAAGGTTGATGACTTCTTTTAATTCTTCAAACGACAAATTATCTTCAAGATATTTTACAATTTCGAAAGGTTTTCCAGATTTTTCAAGCAGTTCTACTCCGCATCGCGATTTACTGCATCTGTTATTGTGAAGTATTTTTATCATTACACGTAAATTTTATATGTTTTTAATTCTTCTATCAACGCTTTAGAATTCTTAAAATGAATGCTGTTGATGCCTAAAGCAGTTGCAGCCTCAATATTTCTTAAATTGTCATCAATAAAAACCGATTTTTCTGGAGTTATATTGAATCTATTTAAGGTGATATCATAAATTTCTTTAAATGGTTTTCGGGTTTTTTCTTCGCCCGAAACAACGATGCCGTCAAACCAACTTAAAAATTCAAAATGTTTTTGCGCAATAGGGAAGGTTTCATGACTCCAATTGGTTAAAGCCACCACTTTGTATTTTTTCGATTTTATAAGCGTATCAAGTATGGTTACGGTATCTTCTATCGCACCTCCAAGCATGGTTTCCCAATTACCATAAAATAAGCGAATATAGTGTTCATGCTCAGGAAATTTTTCTACCAAATCTTGTGTGGCTTGCGCTAAAGGATAGCCTGCATCCTGATTTTCATTCCAATCGGGTGTGCAAATAGTATCAAAAAACCATTGCATTTTTTGTCTGTCGCCTTGAAAAGCGTCTAAAAAAACATATTCAGGATTCCAGTCAATTAAAACCCCGCCTAGGTCGAAAATTATGGTATTTATGTTGGTCATAAGGTGTTATTATCTTCAACTTTTTGCCCCATCATCATTAAATAGGCTTTTAAAAACGGGTCAATATGACCATCCATTACGGCATCAACATTACTCGTTTCGTGCCCTGTTCTAACATCTTTCACCAATTTATAGGGTTGCATTACGTAGTTACGAATCTGACTTCCCCATTCAATTTTCATTTTACCAGCCTCTATGTCATCACGTTGCGCCATTTGTTTTTGGAGTTCAATCTCATACAACTGCGATTTAAGCATTTGTAAGGCTCTGGAGCGGTTATCGTGTTGCGATCGCGTTTCGGAGCATTGTATTTGAATGCCTGTTGGTTTGTGAGTAAGTTGCACCTTCGTTTCAACTTTGTTCACATTTTGTCCGCCAGCGCCACTGGAACGTGCTGTGGTAATTTCAATATCGGCAGGATTTATTTCAATTTCAATGGTGTCGTCTACCAACGGATATAGGTAAACCGATGCAAAACTGGTATGACGTTTCGCGTTACTATCAAACGGAGAAATACGCACTAAGCGATGCACACCATTTTCACCCTTTAACCAACCAAACGCAAAATCACCTTCAATTTCTAAGGTTACCGTTTTTATGCCTGCCACGTCGCCTTCTTGAAAGTTTAGCTCTTTAACTTTAAAACCGCTTTTCTCGGCATACATTAAATACATTCGCATAAGCATGCTTGCCCAATCGCAACTTTCGGTACCACCAGCACCTGCAGTAATTTGTAATACGGCGCTTAAACTATCACCTTCTTCAGAAAGCATGTTTTTAAATTCGATGTCTTCAAGCAGCGTAAATGCTTTATCATATTGAAGTTCGACATCTTCAGCCGAAGCTTCTCCTTCTTTATAAAATTCGTAAAGAACTTCTAAGTCTTCGGTAAGGGATTTGGCTTTATTGTAATCTTCAACCCATTTTTTAGTAACACGAAGCGATTTCATAATGGCTTCGGCAGCTTTTGGGTCATTCCAGAAGTTAGGGTCGAAGGTTTTTTCTTCTTCGTTTTTTATTTCAATCAGTTTTCTATCTAAGTCAAAGATAGTGCCTAAGTTTGTCAAGGCGGGTATTAAGATCTTTTATTTGATCGGAAGTTATCATAGTCCATTTATTTTGAACAAAAATAGGATTTATAGAAGGAGAAGAAAACAATTCTTGATATAATTTTATAGCTTTACCTATATTTTTTTAATATGATAATAGACTTAAGAAGCGATACTGTTACAAAACCATCTAAAGCCATGTTAGCCGTTATGATGGAAGCCCAAGTTGGTGACGATGTTTTTAGAGAAGACGAAACCGTAAACCAATTAGAAACACGAATAGCCAAAATGTTTGGCAAACCAAGTGCCTTGTTTTTTCCTAGTGGCACCATGGCTAATCAAACAGCAATAAAACTGCATACAAACCCGGGAGACCAGGTTATTTGCGATAAATTCGCCCATATTTATAATTATGAATCTGGTGGTGTGGCCTTTAATAGTGGCGTGTCTTGCAAATTATTAGACGGCCACAGAGGTATGTTTACGGCAGAACAGGTTAAAGAAGCCATCAATCCAGAAGCTTACTATTACAGCCCTACACGCTTAGTGGAAATAGAAAATACAGCCAATAGAGGCGGAGGTTCTTGTTGGGATTTTAATGAAATATTAAAAATCCGAGAAGTGTGTGATACAAACAACTTAGGTTTTCATTTAGATGGTGCCAGAATATGGAATGCTTTAGCCGTACATAAAGAAGAAACGCTAGAGCAATATGGCAACGTTTTCGATACCATTTCTGTGTGTTTAAGTAAAGGATTAGGCTGTCCTGTGGGCTCCTTATTGGTGGGCGATGCCGATATTATGAAAAATGCCATACGCATAAGAAAGGTGTTTGGTGGTAATATGCGGCAAGCCGGTTATTTAGCGGCAGCAGGTCTTTATGCTTTAGATAATCATGTAGAACGATTAGTTGAAGATCATAAAAGAGCCAAAGAACTAGGTGAGGCATTATCTAAATTATCCATAATAAAAGCTGTAGAACCTATTGAAACCAACATCGTTATTTTCGAATTAAATAAAGATGTTGACGAAAATGAATTTATTAAAAAGTTGAAAACTAATAACATTCATATCATTGGCATGGGAACTAATAAACTGCGCATTGTCACGCATTTAGATTATACCGACGCCATGCATGAGTACGTAATTAAGACTTTTAAAACTATTTTTTCATAATCCTTAAAATGATAACAATTTAATAACATTCAAAATAAATCCGTCGATTACTTTCGCCGAAATTTTTTCAGAACTAATGATAAATAAAATTGGTGTTTTAATTCTTGTGTTTTCTTGTTCATTGATGATGAGTTTCCAATCGTTATCAGCTCAAGAACTTGGTAAATCTGCAGACACTAAAGTGACTGTAGAAAAAAAATGGTTTGAAACTTTAAGTCTTCGTGGTTATATGCAAGTTAGATATAACAGACTGCTTGAAACGAATCCAGATTTAGGCTGTGAGCAATGCGATAAATCTTGGGGAGATAATAATGGTTTATTTATTAGAAGAGGGCGTTTGGTGTTCTCCGGCAATGTGCATGAACGTATTTATATTTATGTACAACCAGATTTTGCATCGTCTGCTTCCACTACCAGTAACAATTTTCTACAAATACGAGATGCGTATTTTGACTTGGCATTCGATTCTAAAAAAGAATACAGATTACGTGTGGGGCAAAGTAAAGTGCCTTATGGGTTCGAAAATATGCAATCAAGTCAAAATAGGTTAACGTTAGATAGAAATGATGCGCTAAATAGTGCCGTGGTAAACGAACGAGATTTAGGTTTGTTCTTTTATTGGGCGCCTAAAGAAAAAAGAGATTTGTTTGCTAAATTGGTTAAAGACGGACTTAAAGGTTCGGGAGATTATGGAGTATTTGGCTTTGGAATCTATAACGGGCAAACTGCGAATAGAACGGAGGCAAATGACAGCCAGCATGTAATTGCTAGAGTATCGTATCCATTTGAATTTAAAAATGGTCAGATTTTCGAAGCTGGAATTCAAGGTTATACCGGAAAATATGTGCTCCCTAGTGTAACCAGTACCGTAATTGTTAATAGCGATAAAGAATATTTAGATGAACGTGTTGCTGCGAGTTTTGTTTTATATCCACAACCTTTCGGATTACAGGCTGAATATAACATAGGTACGGGTCCAGAATTTAACAAATTAAACAACACTATCGAGCAAAAGTCGTTGCACGGAGGCTACATTCAGGCGTTTTACAATTTAAAATTTGAAGAACAAATCGTTTTGCCTTTTGTTAAATATCAAATATACAGAGGTGGTAAAAAGCATGAATTAGATGCACGAAGCTATGAAGTAAACGATTTAGAGATTGGAATTGAATACCAGCCTTTTAAAAACTTTGAAGTAGTGGCAGATTATACCATATCTAAAAGAAGATACGAAGATGCCGTAAAATTAAATAACCTGCAAGAAGGTAACTTGCTTAGATTACAGCTGCAAGTCAATTTTTAGATAGAATAAAAAAAGAAGCTTTTTAAGCTTCTTTTTTTATTTAAATAAGTCCATTCCCGGAATATTCGGCATACCTTCCTTAGCTACAGCGGCAAGTTCGGTTTCGTTTACCTGAGTAGCTTTTTCAATTGCTTTATTCAAGGTTAAAATTAAATAATCTTCAAGTTGTTCTTTATCTTGTAACAACGCATCATCTATCGAAATAGATTTTATGGTTCTATTCGCCGTAAGCGTAACTTTAAGTTTATTATCGCTGCTTTTTTCATCAATTAAAACGGTATCTAATCGCTTTTTAGTTTCTTCAACTTTACGCTGGGTTTCTTTTAGTTTCCCCATCATATTCATCATATCTCCAAACATAATTTTATAATTTATAATTCGGTACAAAGCTATTTAATTTTTATATTTTTGCCCACTTAATTAAAGAATAATATGTCGTTAAAAACCACACTTCAAATACCTCTAGCAGCTAAAAAGCCAAAAAAATTGGTAAAACATAAAGATGTTAGGATTGATAATTACTATTGGATGAACGATAAGGAAAATCCTGAAGTGATTGCCTATTTAAATGCTGAAAATGACTATACCAAGCAAGTTATGCAACATACCGAAGCGTTTCAAAAGGATTTGTTTGAAGAAATGAAAGGGCGAATTAAAGAAGACGATACATCGGTTCCGTATAAATTAAACGGGTATTGGTACATCACGCGTTACGAAATAGGGCAAGATTACCCCATTTATACGCGTAAAAAAGAAACCTTAGATGCACCAGAAGAAATATTATTCGATTGCAACGAGATGGCTAAAGGTTTTGCTTTTTTTAATTTAGGAAGCATGGCCATTAGTCCGGATAACACCATGGCGAGTTTTTCGACCGATACCGTAGGGAGAAGGCAATATACCATTCAAATTAAAAATTTGGTTACGGGCGAAATTTACCCAGATAAAATTGTAAATACTACCAGTAGCTCAACTTGGGCGAACGACAATAAAACCCTTTTTTACTGTGTTAAAGAGGAAGGGACTTTGCGTTCTTATAAAATATTGAAACATATTTTGAACTCGGATTCCATCAATGATATGGAAGTGTATCACGAAACCGACGAAACTTTCAATACGTTTGTGTACAAAACCAAATCAAAAAAATACATCGTTATTGGGTCTTCAAGCACTGTGTCGTCAGAATACCGAATTTTAGATGCCAATACACCCGATGGTGAATTCAAATTGTTTCAAAAGCGTAAACGCGATTTAGAGTACAGTATCGCTCATTATAACGATAGCTTTTATATTATTTCTAATTGCGATGGCGCTACCAACTTCAAGCTTTTAAAAACCCACGAAAGCAAAACAGAAAAGCGGTATTGGAAAGATGTTATTCCGCACAGAAAAGAGGTTTTAATTGAAGATATCGAAATTTTTAAAGATTATTTGGTTGTAAATGAACGCGAAAATGGATTAAATAATTTACGCATTATAAGTTGGGATGCTTCAGAAGATTATTATCTACCTTTTGAAAGCGAAACTTACACAACTTATATAGGTAATAACCCTGATTTTGATAGTAATGTGTTGCGTTATGCATATAATTCATTAACCTCACCAAGTTCTGTTATCGATTATAACTTTAAAACAAAACAAAGCGAAATCAAAAAGGAACAAGAGGTTTTAGGAGGAACATTTAAAAAAGAAAATTACGAATCTAAACGTATTTGGGCAACAGGTCGCGATGGTACAAAGCTGCCTATTTCTTTAGTATATAAAAAAGGAACGAAGCTCGATGGCTCAAGTCCGTTATTACAATATGCCTATGGTTCTTATGGGTCAACCATCGATCCATCATTTTCTAGCGTGCGCTTAACTTTATTAGATCGCGGTTTTATTTACGCTATTGCGCACGTTCGCGGTGGTGAATATCTGGGAAGAGATTGGTATGAAAACGGAAAATTATTAAATAAACGCAATACCTTTTATGATTTTATTGATTGTTCTAAGTTTTTAATTCAGCAAAAATACACATCCCAAGAGCATTTATACGCTTATGGAGGATCGGCAGGAGGGATGCTCATGGGAACCATCATCAATATGAATCCTGAATTGTATCATGGCATTTTAGCCGCAGTACCTTTTGTAGATGTGGTAACCACGATGCTTGATGATACCATTCCTTTAACCACGGGGGAATACGACGAATGGGGCAATCCGAATAAATTACAATTTTACAATTACATGAAATCGTATTCGCCATACGATAATGTTGAAGCAAAAGCCTATCCTAATATGTTGGTTACAACGGGTTTACACGATTCTCAGGTACAATATTGGGAACCAGCTAAGTGGGTAGCCAAATTAAGAGAACTAAAAACAGATTCTAATAAATTGTTGTTGCATACCGATATGGATGCAGGTCATGGCGGTGCTTCAGGACGTTTTGAAAGCCTAAAAGAAGTCGCTTTAGAATATGCCTTTTTGTTAGATTTAGAAGGAATTCATAAATAAATAAAAAAAATGTTTTACTTTTGTCAGGTTTTAAGCTAAAAATATTATTAATAATATCCATAGCATCTAAAAAGTATTTATGAAGCACAGAAATCAAGTTTTTGATAATGTATTAGAATTAGTAGGTAACACACCACTTATTAAGCTTAATAAAGTAACTTCAAAATTCAATGGAAGCTTTTACGCCAAAGTAGAAGCATTTAATCCAGGACAATCTTCCAAAGACAGAATAGCAACTTACATCATAGAAGAAGCAGAGCGCAAAGGTATTTTAACACCAGGTGCTACCATTATAGAAACAACTTCGGGTAACACAGGTTTTAGTCTCGCCATGGTGAGTATTATTAAGGGATACGACTGCGTATTGGCGGTGAGTTCAAAATCTTCGGCCGATAAGATTGATATGCTAAAAACCATGGGAGCCAAGGTTTATGTATGTCCAGCACATGTAAGTGCAGACGACCCAAGGTCGTATTATGAAGTCGCTAAAAGATTGCACAGCGAAATGAAAGGTTCTGTATATATAAATCAGTACTTTAATCAACTTAATATAGATGCGCATTATGCTTCTACGGGTCCGGAAATCTGGAATCAAACCGAAGGTAAAATAACGCATTTAGTGGCTTGTAGTGGAACCGGTGGTACCATATCTGGAACTGCAAAATATTTAAAAGAACAAAATCCAAATATTAAAATTATAGGTATCGATGCTTTTGGTTCGGTTATTAAAAAATACCATGAATCGAGAGAATTCGATGAAAAAGAAATTTATCCGTACCGTATTGAAGGTTTAGGGAAAAACTTAATACCTACGGCAACAGATTTTGATGTTATAGATGAATTTGTAAAAGTAACAGACGAAGAAAGTGCGCATACCGCAAGAGAGTTAGCAAGAACCGAAGGGTTGTTTGTTGGTTATACTTCTGGAGCTGCTATTCAAGGGGTTAAACAACTTGGGGAACAGGGCGTATTTAAAAAAGACGATTATGTAGTGGTTATTTTTCCAGATCACGGATCGCGTTACATGAGTAAAATTTATAGTGATAAATGGATGCAGGAACAAGGCTTTTTTGATAGTATCAATGAGGCTGCTGCACAAAAAATTGAGTATATAAAATAATTTAATTGTAACATATTAAGAGATACCTTTTGTTTAAAAAGCTTATAGAAGTCTCTTTTTTTATTTAACAAATAATTGGAGAGTAAAAATTATGTACAAACAATATAAATATTTAATTTTGCACGAACTGACTAAGAACTAAAATTAGCTTTCATTGAATTTAATAAAGCATCGTAAGGTGTTTTCGTTTCCTTCTAAAGCCGCTTCGAGTTAATAGTTAATTCTTAATTTTAATAGCAATCAGATTTATAATAAATGAAAGATTTATTCGAGAAAATTTATAAAGACAAAGGTCCGTTAGGAAAATGGGCTTCTCAAGCTGAAGGATATTTTGTATTCCCAAAATTAGAAGGACAGATTTCTAACAGAATGAAATTTCAAGGAAAAGATGTAATTACTTGGAGTATTAATGATTATTTAGGATTAGCCAATCATCCGGAAATTCGTAAAGTAGATGCACAAGCGGCAGCCGATTATGGCTCTGCGTATCCAATGGGTGCAAGAATGATGTCTGGTCATACAGATTTGCATGAAACGCTTCAAAATGAATTAGCTGAGTTTGTGGGTAAAGAAGCCGCGTATCTTTTAAATTTTGGTTACCAAGGAATGGTGTCTACTATTGACGCTTTGGTAAATAAAAACGATATTATTGTTTATGATGTAGATGCACACGCTTGTATTATTGATGGGGTGCGTTTGCATATGGGTAAGCGATTTACTTATAAACACAATGATGTTGAAAGTTTAGAAAAGAACTTAGAGCGCGCCACTAAAATGGCTGAACAAACCGGAGGTGGTATTTTAGTGATTTCTGAAGGTGTTTTTGGAATGCGTGGTGAACAAGGCAGATTAAAAGAAATTGTTGCGCTTAAAAAGAAATTTAATTTCAGATTTTTAGTTGATGATGCACACGGTTTCGGAACTTTAGGAAAAACAGGTGCTGGAGCAGGTGAGGAGCAAGGTGTTCAAGACGATATTGATGTGTATTTTGCAACATTTGCGAAATCGATGGCTGGAACAGGTGCTTTTATTGCGGGCGATAAAGAGATTATGGATTATTTAAAATATAATCTACGTTCTCAAATGTTTGCTAAATCCTTGCAAATGCAATTGGTTGTTGGAGCTAGAAAACGTTTAGAAATGCTTAAAACAATGCCAGAGCTTAAAAATAAACTTTGGGAAAATGTAAATGCGTTACAATCTGGTCTTAAAGAAAGAGGATTTGATATAGGAACTACGCAAAGTTGTGTAACACCTGTATATTTAAAAGGAAGTATTCCAGAAGCCATGGCTTTAGTGAAAGATTTACGTGAAAACTTCGGAATTTTCTGTTCTATTGTGGTATATCCTGTAATACCTAAAGGATTAATTTTATTAAGATTAATTCCTACGGCTGCACATACTTTAGAAGATATTAAGATTACGCTTGATGCTTTCGATTCTATTAGAACACGTTTAGAAAATGGTACTTACCAACGCTTATCTGCCGCTGTAATGGCTGCAATGGGTGAATAAATATAGTTTTATATAACAAAAAAAATAGCCGCAATTTGCGGCTATTTTTTGTTATAAATCTTTTCTAAATGTTTTTCTTCGTCTGAAAACCTCCGGGTCAAAATGTTTCCATATTTGATGTATGGCAAAATTATCTTCCAGTTCTGGCGTGCGAATACAGGTTTTAATGCCTTTTTCTGTAAAAGTGTTGTAATATTCGTTAAAAATAACCGCATGAACTCCTTTATTCTGATACTCTGGGTGAATGCCTATTAGATAGAAAATGGCTTCTTTACTATGTTTTTTGGCGTGTAGTATATGTCGGAATCCAAACGGAAATAGTCGGCCTTTTATTTTTTGCAAAGCGCTTCCAAAAGAAGGCATTACAATCGCAAAACCAATAAGTTCATCATTTTTGTCGACTACAAATTTGATATATTCCGGATTTATAAAGCTTATAAATTTCTTTTTAAAATATTCCTTCTGAATGTCTGTAATGGCCACAAAAGAAGATAAGTTCGCGTAACTTTTATTAAACAAATCGAACATCTTATCGGCATACGGCATAACCTCACTCGTTTTCGTGAATTTTAATGCTTTAAGCTGATAGCGTTTTTTAATAAGATCCTGCGCTTTTAAAAAGAATTCTGGCTTTACGTTGGCAAATGGAAACCTACTTTCAGAATACGATTTCTCCACCTTGTAGTGTGCTGCTTCATAATGTTTTACATAGTAAGGATGATTGTACCAAGTTACCATAGGAGCTAATGCTTCAAAGCCTTCGGTAACCACCCCAACCTTATCTAAATTAGAAAAGCCTACCGGTCCTTCGCAAAATTCTAAATTATTTGCTTTACCAATATCTTCAACAGTATTTAAAAGTGCTTGAGAAACTTCTAAATCATCTATAAAATCAAACCACCCAAAACGCATTTTTTTAATACCTTGTTTATCAACTTCTAATGAATTGATAATCGCCGCAACACGCCCAACAATGCGATTGTCTTTATACGCTAAAAATAATCGGGCTTCGGCATCATTAAACACGGGGTTTTCTTTTTTGTCGAATGTTTTTAATTCTTCGCGAATAATAGGTGGCACCCAGTATTTAGAACCTTCGTAAAGTTTAAAAGGGAATTTCACAAAAGCTTTTAAATCGCTTTTGGTTTTTACTTCTTTTATTGAAATCATTTATAATTTAAATAGGCTATTAATTAAAACTTTCACTTTTTCGTTTGTGTTTTTTATTATACTCTTCTATAACATCGGTAGTCTTTTTGCCTTTGCTCCTTGATTTGCGATCACCCTCGTCTTTTGCAGAAGTTCCGTTGTTTATTTCTTTGTCTTTATGAAAATCTAACCGATACGACATGCCAAAATTCACACCAAAAACCGACGGGGTATCTTTGGTATTAAGTGTGACAGCGGTATCTAATTGAAAATCTTTACTCCATAAATATCCCGCACCCAGTCTAAACAGGTTGTCTGCATAAAAATCGCTTTGAATACCCTGAGTTTCACCAAATATTGCCCATTTCGGACTAAAAGAGTGGGTAAGTGTTAAGATATATTGAAAATCTGACTGATCGGTTCCTATCCGGTCTTTAATAAAATTCGTTACAAATACCCAGCCGCCGTTAAAATTATGTTGGGTGGCTACCATGACTTTCGGACTAAAACCTTCAACACCGTAGGTAACATAAGGGTTGTTTTTAGTGTCGTAATTCGCACCGGCATAAATCGATACGGCTGGAATTAATGAACTCCATTTAAAACGCTGATTTGCTTTCCAACTATAAAGATTTGGTTTTTCTTTTTCAGAATTTTTATAAGGATCGTAAACTAAATATTTAGCACCAATGGTTAAATATTTAAAATTTGCCCTGTTGTCTTCAGTTATAATATTAGATGTGTATGTTTTCGTGTCACTCTGGTAGGTTCCTTCAATATTTAACTCTAATGGCTCCCAAATTAATCCGTAACGCGCCGCAAAATCAGCCCCAAAACCTTCAACTTCATAGCTAGCAGCCGGGGTTCTTTTTTCTTTAATCATGTAGGGACCCATTTCGAACTGGACCACATTTGTGCCAACAGAATAAGCGCTTCTGGACACTCCTGGTCTGTTAGAATTTATCACATCGGTATACTGTGCAAAGGTGTAGGAGCTTAGCAAACACAGCAGTAATACTAGGCAAGATTTGAGTGGGTTCATAATAGTATTTTTAGGTATCGTAAATTATTTATTTACAGATTTTTAATTAAAAACCAAGTTAAGGCTTTTCAAATATAGATATTTTATGCTTTTTTTATCATATTTCAACCTTTTTTAAACGTATAGAATTGTATTTTTGCATAAAATTAAAGTTTATGTTACAACAGGCATCTGTACCTGGTTTTTTGAGGATGATTTTAATTTTACTCCTAATATATTACGGAGTAAAGATATTGTCAAGAATTTTTGCACCCTTACTTATAAAATTTGTTGCAAAAAAAGCAGAAGAAAAATTCGGGAGACATTCCGATAGCTATCGGAATCAGCAAAGACCTTATCAAGAAAAACCTAAAAAGGAAGGCGAAGTTACTATTGATAAAATGCCCAACAAAAAATCTTCAAATAAAGACGTTGGTGAATATGTAGATTACGAAGAAATCGACTAATTCTCAGATTCTGGTTATGTTTACATTAAACCAGTAAGCAGGTCTTTCCCAAAAAATGGGATTCTAAAAATAGATTTCTTAAGCAATAAAAAATTGATAGTATAATTTGGTTGAATTTTATATTGGTTCCGAAAATTATGACTATTTTTCGCAATCATTGTTTTTAATACATTTTCATGCAATTTTCAATTAAAAAATTCCTTCCGCATTTAGTCATCCTAATAGGTTTTATCGTAATTTCTTTAGCTTATTTTAGTCCGGTTTTAAGCGGGAAACAAATATTTCAGAGCGATATCATGCAATACATAGGCATGAGTAAGCAGCAAAAAGATTTTAAAGCAGAGACGGGCGAAGAAACGTATTGGACCAATAGCGCTTTTGCCGGAATGCCAACCTATCAATTGGGGGCTAAATATCCGCACAATTATATTAAATCCTTAGATTTATCGCTTCGTTTTTTACCTCGACCTGCCGATTATTTGTTTTTGTATTTCCTTGGTTTTTATATTCTGTTGCTGTTATTAAAAGTAGATTTTAAACTGGCGGCTTTAGGTGCTCTGGCTTTTGGCTTTTCAACCTATTTAATTATTATTCTCGGTGTTGGGCACAACAGTAAAGCGCATGCTATTGCGTATATGCCTTTGGTTTTAAGCGGCATTATACTCACATTTCGGCGAAAATATATTGCTGGGTTTTTGCTCACCGCAGTGGCTATGGGACTAGAAATTGTTGCCAACCACTTCCAAATGACCTATTATCTAATGTTGTTGGTTATTATTTTAGGAATTGCTTATTTAATCGACGCGTATAAAAAGAAGCTATTACCGCATTATTTTAAGTCGGTTGGAATTTTAGTGGGCGCAGTTATTTTAGCAATCGCATTAAATGCCACTAACGTAATGGCTACACAAGAGTATGTGAAGGAGAGTACCCGTGGAAAAAGCGAACTGACCATAAATCCTGATGGTTCGCCTAAAGAAGTCACTTCTGGATTAGATAAAGATTATATCACACAGTTTAGTTATGGCTATTGGGAAACGTTTAATTTATTCATTCCCAGATTTATGGGTGGCGGTAATGGTGAAGATGTCGGGAAAGACTCGGCAACCTATGATGCTTTCAGGAAATTAGGGGCTACAACCTCGCAGGCACTTCAAGAATCTAAACAAGCACCTATGTATTGGGGCGACCAACCAATTGTGGAGGCGCCTGCCTATATTGGAGCAGTAATATTATTTTTATTTGTATTCGCACTGTTTTTAGTAAAAGGCCGCTTAAAATGGTGGTTAGTGGGCGGAACGGTGTTTTCATTGTTATTGTCTTATGGTAAAAATCTTGGGTTTTTAACCGATTTCTTTATTGATTATGTGCCGCTGTATAATAAATTTAGAGCGGTAACTTCTATACAGGTTCTTTTAGAATTATGTGTTCCAGTACTGGCAATTTTTGGGTTAGTGAGACTATTTAATAATTTTGAAAAGAAAGAAGAGAAGTTAAAAGCTTTAAAATATGCCTCTATAATTGCGGGAGGGTTATCGTTAGTATTTTTACTTTTCAAATCATCATTATTTGATTTTGTTGGTGTAAATGATGGGTTTTACCGTCAGAATTACGGACACGATTTTGTAGACGCTCTTATAGAAGACAGAAAAACACTTTTTACTCAGGATACCATAAGAACTTTAGTGTTAGTGTTGCTCTCTGCAGCTGCGATTTATATGTATTTGAAAGACAAACTTAAAGAAAAATGGGTGGTTGTTGCTTTTGGCCTGCTAATTCTTTTTGATTTAGTTGGAGTAGCCAGACGATATGTGAATAACGACGATTTTGTATCTGCCACCTTGGTAAATAAACCTTTCGAGGCGACTCCTGCCGATAAGGAAATATTAAAAGATACCACCTTTTATCGTGTTTTCGATTTGGTAGGTGGCGCAGCGAAGCCTTCTTATTTTCATAATTCGCTGAATGGATATAATGCAGCAGAATTAAAGCGCTATAGCGAGGTATTCGATTTTTATGTAGCTAAAAACAACATCAATGTGCTTAATATGCTTAATGCGAAGTATATTATTTTTGAAAATGAAAGCGGCGTAATTCCGTATTTTAATGATGAAGCCAATGGTAATGCGTGGTTTGTAAATGAATTAAAAGGCGTTACTTCTGCTAATGAAGAAATTAAAGCATTAGATAGTTTAGATAATAAGCGTAAAGCAGTTTATAATTCTAAAATCTATAAGAATGTACCAACGCAATATCAGGTGGATTCTTTGGCTTCCATAAAATTAGTGGCTTATAAACCGAATTATTTAAAGTATCAATCTACGAATGCTAATAAGGGTTTTGCAGTGTTTTCTGAAATTTATTATAAAAATGGCTGGAAAACGACTGTTGATGGTAAAGACGCCACTCACATGCGAGTTAATTACACTTTGCGAGGCATGGAACTACCAGCAGGCACTCACACCATAGAGTTTAAGTTCGACCCGGATGTGGTGAAAACAGGAAGTACAATTGCTTTAGCAAGTTCTGTGTTATTCGCATTATTATTAGTCGGTGGATTGTTTTATGAATTTAAAAGAAAGTAGGAGCTCGTGCCTATGATTCTATAAGAAAGACGGGTTCATTATTAATAAATTTTTTTGTTTCAATCACTAAGATTCTCGTTTTCTAGGGAATGACAACAATGGATAAAAAGAAAGTTTTACTTATTACTTACTACTGGCCTCCTGCAGGCGGACCAGGAGTGCAACGTTGGTTGAAATTTGTAAAATATTTACCCGATTTTAATGTCCGACCCATTGTTTATGCGCCCGAAAATCCGAGTTATCCTTTGTTGGATGAAAGTTTGCTTGATGAAGTGTCGAAAGATCTAACGATCATTAAACAACCCATTAAAGAGCCCTATAAATTAGCCAGTTTATTCGCGAAGCAATCCTCAAAAACGATTAGCAAAGGTGTAATCCCTGAAGAAAAAAAACAACGCTTTATTGAAAAACTCCTGTTATTCATAAGAGGGAATTTTTTTATTCCAGATGCGCGCAAAGCTTGGGTAAAACCTTCAGTAAATTTTCTTTCTGATTATATTGTAAAAGAAAACATTGACACCATTATTACTACGGGTCCGCCACATAGTTTGCACCTTATTGGTGTGCAATTACAGGCAAAACTCGGAGTAAAGTGGATTGCCGACTTTAGAGACCCATGGACTACTATTGGTTATCATAAGCAATTGAAATTAACGAAAGCGTCTCGAGCAAAACACAAAGACTTAGAAAAACAAGTTTTAAATACGGCAGACCAACTCATCGTTACGAGTTTTACAACCAAAGCAGAATTTCAAAAGTTAACTAGCAAACCTATTGAAGTTATAACAAATGGTTACGATACAGAATCGGTGACTGTGGATGGCCTTGATACCAAATTTACATTATCTCATATTGGCTCTTTATTATCTAAAAGAAACCCTGAACTTTTGTGGAAAATTTTGGGTGAGCTTGTTGCAGAAAACGCATCGTTTTCAAAAGATTTTCAGCTGAATTTTATTGGGTTTATTAGCGATTCGGTACTGGAATCTATAAAAAAACACCATTTAAGTAAATATGTATATAATGTGGGCTATGTATCCCATAAAGAAGCACTTGTATTTCAAAGAAGAACACAGTTACTGTTGTTAATTGAAATAGATTCAGAAGACACGAAATGCATTATTCCAGGTAAATTGTTTGAGTATATGGTGTCGGGCAGACCAATCGTTGCTATGGGGCCAAAAGGCTCGGACGTAGCGCAAATAATCAGCGATACCAATACTGGTCACTACTTTAATTACCAAGACTATGATTCTTTAAAAAGCACTATCTTAGAGCACTATAAAGCGTTTCAAAATAAAACTTTGCAAGTGCATCCAATTGGATTACAAAAATACAGTCGAAAACAATTAACCGAAGCATTATCTAAATTATTGTAATGGGTATAGTAACCAACCAATCATTTAAAAATACCGTATTTACGTATCTGGGTTTTGGTGTTGGGGCGCTAAATACACTTTTTTTATATACTTATTTTATTAGCGATGTATATTATGGTTTGGTGGCTTTTTTAATGAGTACAGCCAATATTGTGATGCCGTTAATGGCTTTTGGGGCTCATAATACCATTATAAAATATTACTCGGCCTTTAAAACTAAAAACTCTTTAAATAGTTTTTTAACCTTAATGTTGCTTTTGCCATTGGCACTTATTATTCCTATTGGGTTTATTGGGTCTTTTACTTATGAAGCCATCGGGGAGTTGCTGTCTCAAAAAAATGCCATTGTTAAAGATTATGTATGGTATATTTATGTAACGGCTATTGCCATGGCTTATTTTGAAGTGTTTTTTGCTTGGTCTAAAACACAATTACAAACGGTATTTGGCAACTTTATGAAAGAAGTGTTTCATAGAGTAGGTGTCATGTTTCTGTTGTTTGCGGTGTATTTTAAATGGATTGATGTCGAACAGTTTGTTTTGGGTGTGGTCGTGCTTCATGTTATTCGTACTATTATTATGAAACTGTACGCTTTTAGTGTTAAATTACCGAAAATTAAGTTTTACAGAATCGAAGGATTACCTTCTATATTAAAATATTCAGCTTTAATTATCATCGCAGGGTCGATTGCCACGATTATTTTAGATATCGATTCGTTTATGTTGGGTATGTATATCCCCATACAAGAAGTGGCTTATTATGGTGTTGCTATTTATATTGCTACGGTGATTGTCGTGCCTTCGCGCTCTATGCAGCAAATACTGCAACCCTTAACGGCGCAATATTTAAACGATAAGAACACCGTAGCGCTTAAAGATTTGTATGTAAGAAGCTCGCAAACTCTCTTCATTATAGGAGGATTTATTTTTTTAATCATTTTAATCAACATCAATGCCCTTTATATGCTAATACCTAAAGAATTTAGCGGCGGATTGCTCGTGGTTTTTTTAGTGGGCATTGCAAAGCTTTATGATTGCTTAATGGGTTGTAATAATGTGGTCTTGTTTAATAGTGATTATTACCGTATGGTTTTGTTTTTCGGAGTGATTTTAACGGTGTTAACGGTTATTTTAAATATCGTTTTTATTCCTAAATTTGGAATAAATGGTTCTGCATTAGCGACATTTTTAGCGATTTCGATTTATAACACCATTAAAATTTACTTTGTAAAGGCAAAATTTAATATGATGCCTTTCGATAGGAATACCGCGAAAGTGTTAGTGCTCATTATTAGTTGTACGGCGCTTTTTTATTTCTGGGAATTCCCTTTTCACCCGATACTTAATATCGCATTTAAATCCTTGTTAGCATCTGTTATTTACGTGTGGGTAATTCTGAAACTTAATGTATCCGACGATATTTCGGGTGTCATCAAAAATTATTTAAGACTCAAGTAGATTATTTTGTTATGGTATAAAAACAGAAAACCCTACGATGTTGCTTTGAGGCGAACTTATCGTAGGGCTTTCCAATCTAACCAACCAAAATTGTTATGATCGTCTTCTTGAACTAGAATCAGATTTTGTATTATTATCACTAGAATTACTTCTTGTTTTTGCGGCCATCGGTTTGTTCTGAGACGACCTAGTTACAGTACGTTCTGTAGTTCGTTGTGTTGCTTGCGGTGTACTTCTGGTAACCGTATTGCTTCTTGTGTATTCACGTGTATTTGCATTATTTGTTTTCTGTTTTACAGTGTTTTCTCTACTGCGAACTACATCGTTTGTTCTTACATTGTTGTCGTAAGACCTCGTTGTTCTATTAACGTTTTCTCTTGTGTTTTTAGTATTGTTACCTTGAGAATTGTATCTATTGTCGGTTCTTTGTGAAATTATTCTAGAGTCATTTCTTTGGGTATTATCTCTGCTTATTCTATTGTCGTTAGAATAGTCTCTTCTGCTGTCATTTCTATCAATTACTTGAGAATTTCTACTTACGTTTTTATTGTTATCATAGCGTCTTGAATTATTGTTGTCAGACATTTCACGTCGAGAGCTTTCATATGGAGAACGCGCATTTCGGTTTATCTGAGTCACATTTCTAGAGCTTCTGTTTGCAGTGGCATAATCTCTGTTTCTCGCAATGGATTCTCCACGTCTGCTATAAATAGCTGTTTTTGGTCTGTGATTGTTATAAAACGGTCTGTTGTAAACATAACGCACAGGGTTATAATATTGTCTATAAGGTCTGTTGTAAACTACACAGTAATCGTAAGCAGGAATACTGTAATAACGATGCCAAGGTCTGTAAACATAATGTCTGTTATATACGTTTATATAGCCAGTATAATGTGAAAAAACGTTGTATCTGTTATAATGAATAAATAAACCACCTACACGCGATACATAACCGTTATTGTTGTAATTGATGTTAACATTACCCGCTTGCACAATGCGTCCGTAATAATCATAATAAATAGGAGTATTTTCTATTTGAATAATAGCGCCATACTCATCGTATTGTACATAAGCGTTGTAATCGTAGCCAGAGTTAAAGCTAATATTTAAGTTAGGTGATCCAACCGAAACATTTAAACGTGAATTGCCACGTAAAATATTAAAATCGAATTGCCCATCTGGGAAAACCGAAAATTCGATACCGTCCTCCACAAAAATGAAAGAGTTGCCATAACCTCGGTTATAAGTAGTATTTGTAAAGTCTGTGTTGCTAGTGGCTGCATTAACAGTAAATCCTGTAAGGATTAAACTTGCTAATAAGAATATAAACTTTTTACTCGCGGCACTTATATTGTTAAGGAGCTCGTGAAATTTATTGTAAATTTTCATGATTGTGGGTATTAATTGTTATACGATTATCTAATACCAAACAGCGTGCCAAAAAATAATATTAATTGTAAGTGGTTGTAAATCAGTATTAAAATAAATAAAGATTAGTGTAAGGTTAAATAAAACTTAAAACATACCAATTAGTATGTTTTTTAAATACCTTTGTATCATGCATCAAGAATTAAAATCTGAACTCACCAAGCAAATCATCATGGATGCGGCTTTTAAGCTCTTTTATGAAAACGGATTTAAAACGACGAGTATCGATAAGATAATGACGGCTACCAAGCTTAGCAAAGGTGCTTTTTATCATCATTATAAAAGTAAAAAGGAATTAGGCTTAGAATTAATTGGTACAAAGTTGCAAGAACGCGTGTATCAAGGTATGATCATGCCTTTAAGCGATTCTGGTGATGCATTTAAACTATTAGAGGCCACTTTTTCGAATCGGATAAAAACGTTTTCGTTTTATGATAAGCAACATGGTTGTCCCATGAATAATTTTATTAATGAAATTGGCGATTTTGAAGACGCATATCAGTTAGCGCTAAAAAAGATTGTAGAACAATGGCAGGACGCTTTGGTAAATTTAATTGAAAGAGGTAAAATAGAAAACACTATCAGGAAAGATGTTTCGAGTCGTGCTGTGGCGGTCTATTTAATTAGTGCTTTTGAAGGAGTTCGCGGCATCAGAAAACTTTACGATAACGATGCTGTTCTTGATGATTATTTAGAAGGTTTGTCGCTTTATTTGAAGCAATTGAAGCCGTAAAATCAATGATTAGTATTCATAAAAAATAAAATTATATAAAAATGAAAATCAAACTAGCAGCAATTATTATTTTAAGTGTTTTTTTCCTGTCTTGCAGAGATAAAAAGGAATCGGTTACAATTCAAGAAACAGCCTCAAATTTTCAAAATAAGGGGCATGAAGTAGTAGCCGCTATGGTGGCCAAGGTAGGAGATTATAAGAAGCTTATAGAAAAAAATGATGTTGTTTATACCTATGCTTATGAAACTCCAGACGGACAGAAAGATGTGTCTACAGAAAAATATATATTTAAAGGAGAGCTGTCTTATGGTGCTTACAGCCAACATGAGCGCACGTTTCCAGATTTAGACGGACTGATTGAGCAGGGTTATGATGGAAACAATTATTGGCTGAAGCATAAAGGGCAGATTCTAACTGATACGGTTCGGTTGAAACGTGTGGCATTCAATAGACCAACTAATTTCTATTGGTTCGCCATGTTTCAAAAATTACTAGATCCAGGATTGAATTATGAATTTATTGGTGAAAAAATGCTCAACGAAACGGCTTATGACGTTGTTAAAATCAGCTTTCAGTCAAACGACGACACGCCTACAGATACCTATCAACTTTATATAAATAAGCAGACCTTGTTAGTCGATCAGTTTTTATTTACTGTGGCCGATTTTGGAGTTTTAGAAACGCCTTATTTGATGCAACTTCAGTACGAAGCAATTGATGGAATGCTAATTCCAACAAAACG
The DNA here is from genome assembly GCF_042676825.1 of Mariniflexile aquimaris. Taxonomy (NCBI): domain Bacteria; kingdom Pseudomonadati; phylum Bacteroidota; class Flavobacteriia; order Flavobacteriales; family Flavobacteriaceae; genus Mariniflexile; species Mariniflexile aquimaris. The sequence goes on along the minus strand of NZ_JBHTIB010000012.1, from coordinate 725,246 downwards.
TCAATACAAAAAATCTACTTGGAATGCAGATGTGAGCGACGATCCTTGGATTCATGTTACCTGGTCTGATATTAAATTTAATAATGGTTTAAGTAAAGATGATTTCAAATCGTAAATCGCTAATACCTTACTTGATAGGAGGGTGGGCTAGATAAGTTAATGCGATGCTTCCATAAAAAATCCCGAAACACTAACATGTGATTCGGGATTTTTATTGACTAATTCAAAAATTTATTTTTTGTATTTCTTCACTTTACCATCTTTTTTGTAATAGTAATAGTTGTCGTCATTATCATAGCGGTCGTGATCTCTATCGTATTTATCATGCCCTTTTTTATGATTATGCTTCATAGTACACGATAATGTACCACATACATTACAGGTGTTATTGTAACGGTTTATTTGCCCGTGTATTTTCACAATTTCTCCATAGTGATTGTAATTTACTCGTAAACCACCAACCTGAGTTAAGATGGCATTTCTACCACGGCTATAATCAATAAAAATAGAACCAACCCGTGTTATTTTTCCATATCTGTCGTAATTAATGTGCACATCGCCAATGCTTCTTATAGCGCCATTTCTATCGCGGTAAATTTGTACGCCTCGGGGTTGCGATGTATAATTAATGCTTACTCGTGGACCAATATATGTGGCGTTAATTGCGCTTCTTCTGCTGTTGGAGTTATAATGCATCGCGTTGGTGTTAAAATCAAAGGTTCCATCAGGGAAAATTAAAAATTCAACCCCACGCTCCATAAATACAATAGGCTGTGCGTAACGATAGCGTTTGTTTTTGTCGATGCTTGTTACATCATGGGTACTATGTGTTTCTGATGCTGATGCGGTTGTTAATCCAATTAACAAACTTGCGAATAAAAGTACTGCTCTTTTCATAATTCAAATATTTATTGTTTTGCCTACTGTTTAGCGTTTCGGCATGCGCTCTATAATTAGTAGATTTCAATTTGCGTGCCAAATTTTTATAAGACTGGTTTACAGATATATACAATTAAGCTGATTTTTCATTAAACCTTATCGGATTGACATCAGAAGACTGATTGTAATTTTTAAGTTATTTATTTTGTCATGCTGAATTAATTTCAGCATATAGTTAAAGTTGATTGGTAATGTTTAGATCCTGAAACTAGTTCAGGATGACAAAGGGTTTGGGTTAAGATTATCATTCGAGTTCAGGATGACAACGGAAGGTTGTTTTTATGTTCTGATAGAGTAAAGGGTTCCGATGCGGGTCGTTTGTCATGCTGAATTAATTTCAGCATCTAATAAAGGTTTTGAGTAATCCATAGATCCTGAAACGAGTTCAGGATGACACAGAGGGTTTGGATTGAGATTATGATACGAGTTCAGGATGACAACGGAGGGTTGTTTTTATGTTCTGATAGAGTAAAGAATACCAAAGCGAGTTATTTGTCATGCTGAATTAATTTCAGCATCTAATAAAAGGCTTTGAGAACATTTAGATCCTGAAATCAGTTGAGAATTAAAATAGAAATTGATTTAATAGGAAAATTAAGATTATTAAAATAAACATTTATATTTGGTTTACTTGCAAAAAAAAGTGTCGGGATGGTTTTAAAGTTTTATATAAATGACTAAGTGTTTATATCATAATTATTGGGTTTATATCATAACAAATAAACCGAAAGGGGTATTATATATTGGCGTGACTGGAGGTATAGATGATAGAATGGAAAGGCATATTGCTGGTGAAGGAAGTGTATTTGCTTCGAAATACAAACTTAAACGGTTAGTGTATTTTGAAGAATTCCAATATATTGAAGATGCTATTAAACGAGAAAAGCAGTTGAAAAACTGGCATAGGCAATGGAAAATTAATTTAATAGAACAATTAAATCCGAATTGGGATAATTTATGGAAACCTTTAGGATTTGATGTAGATCCTGAAACAAGTTCAGGATGACAACGGATGGTTGTTTTTATGTTCTGATAAAGTAAAGGCTACCAAAGCGAGTTATTTGTCATGCTGAATTAATTTCAGCATCTAGTTTAAAGCTTTGGTTAATCTTTAGATCCTGAAACGAGTTCAGGATGACAATCGATAGGGCTTTTAAGTTTTGAAACAAGTTCAGTGTTCCGATGCTAGTTATTTGTCATGCTGAATTAATTTCAGCATCTAATTAAAGTTGTTCGGTAATGTTTAGATCCTGAAGCGAGTTTAGGATGACAACGGAAGGTGTTTTTAGGTTCCGATGCGAGTTGCTTGTCATGCTGAATTAATTTCAGCATCTAATTAAAGTGTTTGAGTAATATTAAGTTTAAGATCTTGCAACAAGTTTAACATGATAATAGAAATTGATTTAATAAGAAAATTAAGATTAATAAAATAATCATTTATATTTGGTTTACTTGCAAAAAAAAGCGTCAGGATGATTTTAAAGTTTTATAAAAATGACAAAGCGTTTATATCATAATTATTGGGTTTATATCATAACAAACAAACCGAAAGGGGTATTATATATTGGCGTGACTGGAGGTATAGATGATAGAATGGAAAGGCATGTTGCTGGTGAAGGAAGTGTATTTGCTTCAAAATACAAACTTAAACAGTTAGTGTATTTTGAAGAGTTCCAATATATTGAGGATGCTATTAAACGAGAAAAGCAGTTAAAAAACTGGCACAGGCAATGGAAAATTAATTTAATAGAACAATTAAATCCGAATTGGGATAATTTATGGAAGCCTTTAGGGTTTGATGTGGATCCTGAAACGAGTTCAGGATGACAACGGTAGGTTATTTTTAGTTTCTGATAGAGTAAAGGGTTCCGATGCTAGTTATTTGTCATGCTGAATTTATTTCAGCATCTAGTTAAAGGTGTTGAGTAATCCATAGATCCTGAAACCAGTTCAGGATGACAACCCATAGGTCTTTTAAGTTTTGAAACCAGTTCAGTGTTTCGATGCTAGTAATTTGTCATGCTGAATTTATTTCAGCATCTAATAAAGGTTTTGAGTAATCCATAGATCCTGAAACAAGTTCAGGATGACACAGAGGATTTGGATTGAGATTATGAAACGAGTTCAGGATGACAACCCATAGGTCTTTTAAGTTTTGAAACCAGTTCAGGATGACAACAGATAGGGTTTTTAAGTTTTGAAACAAGTTCAGTGTTCCAATGCTAGTTATTTGTCATGCTGAATTAATTTCAGCATCTAATAAAAGGCTTTGAGAATATTTAGATCCTGAAACGAGTTCAGGATGACACAGAGGATTTGGATTGAGATTATGAAACGAGTTCAGGATGACAACGGAAGCTTATTTTTAGGTTCTGATAGAGTTCAGGGTTCCGATGTTAGTTATTTGTTATGCTGAATTTATTTCAGCATCTAGAATAATGGTTTGGGTTGTGTTTAGATCCTGAAACAAGTTCAGGATGACATGGCGGGTCGTTTGTCATGCTGAATTAATTTCAGCATCTCTGTATTGTTCGGGTTGTGTTTAGATCCTGAAACAAGTTCAGGATGACAACCGATAGGGCTTTTAAGTTTTGAAACAAGTTCAGGGGTTCCAAAGTGAGTTATTTGTCATGCTGAATTAATTTCAGCATCTAATTAAAGTTGTTCGGTAATGTTTAGATCCTGAAACGAGTTCAGGATGACACAGAGGATTTGTGTTAAGATCCTGAAACAAGTTCAGGATGACACAGAGGGTTTGGATTGAGATTATTAAACAAGTTTAGGATGACAACCGATAGGTGCTTTTAGGTTTTAAAACCAGTTCAGGGTTTCGATGTTAGTCGTTTTTACAAATGAATTAATCGCATAACTTAATTAAAAACTGGCATTTTTGGGTCATCTAATCTGTAAGTGAAAGTTAGCAGAAAATAAATATTTCGAGCATTGAAATTAAAAATGAGCAAATGACGAATGTAAACGGAGCTATTTTTAAATAAATGACTGTCAGTAAAGTATAGAAGCAAAAACTTTTATATTTTTATACAAATCAATGTTCGATATGAGGAAGAAACTTGTTATTTGCGACAATTGTGAGCAAAAATTTCAGGAAGATTTTCAATTTTGTCCGCATTGTGGGCAAAAAAAGCATGAAGATTTAACCTTAAAGGTTTTATTTTATAATACCATAACCAACTATTTTTGTGTTGACGCCCGTTTTTTTAAAAGTTTTATTCCATTACTAATTAAACCAGGCTTTTTAGCAAAGCGCTTTGTTGGTGGTAAGCGCTTGTTGTACTTGCATCCGGCGCAATTTTATTTATTTGTTTCGGTGGTATTTTTCTTTTTGTTTTCTTTTATTTCAAGAGAGCAAGAACAACAATTAGATGCCTTATTAAGCAGTGATTTTAATGCACAAAACAACATACAAACAACACGTGTAAACGATAAATTAGATTCTTTGGGAATTGAAATTATTGACGAAAAGTCTATAGATTTGTCTCAAGACACCTCTAATCCTAAGCCTTTTGTTGCTTCTGATACCATACAAGAAGACGATGCGCTTAATATAGATTCTTTCGATTTTAAAAGAAAAACTATTGATTCTTTAATCGCAATAAAAGCATCTAATGATGCTATTTATAAGGAAATGGGATTAAGTGCCGATGCCAGTAAACTAAAACGAAAATTTTATGCTCAAATACTCAAGTTTTATAAAAAACGTGGTGGAGGTATTTTAGCTGCTTTTTACGATACCATACCCATTGCCATGTTTATTTTGTTGCCCATTTTTGCATTTATTTTAAAAATATTCTTTTATAAAACAGGGCGCTATGCCCATCATTTGGTGTTTAGTTTTTACTATTTTTCCTTTTTGTTCGCAGTGTTTAGTTTACTGTTATTGATAAATTATATCGTCGATATTCCAGATTGGATTGACTGGTTAAGTATTTGGGTGTTATTTATCTATTTGTTTTTAGCTGTGAAGTATTTTTATGAAAAAGGGTGGATTACAAGTTTCTTTAGAAGCGCCTTCGTTACTTTTATTTATTTCACAATCGTGATTCCTATTGCTGTTGTGATTATTGCCATATCGGCTTTTATGTTTTACTAAAGACCGTTTTTAAACACGATATATTAATGAATGTCTAGTGACAAAAATATTTTAAATAAATACTTTAATTTAAGATGGTAAAATTTTATCTTTCAAATACTTGCCAGTTTCTGAATTTTCCACCTTTACAAGTTCTTCAGGTGTGCCACAGGCCACCAAGTTACCGCCTGTTTCACCACCTTTAGGGCCTAAATCGATAATGAAGTCCGCGCATTTTATAAGTTCTAAGTTGTGTTCTACAACAATAATAGAATGTCCATTTTCGATTAAAGCGTTAAACGATTTTAGTAATTTTTGTATGTCGTGAAAATGTAAACCCGTAGTCGGTTCATCAAATATAAACAAGGCATTCGCTTTATTAGCACCTTTGCCTAAAAACGAGGCTAATTTTATACGCTGTGCTTCACCACCGGAAAGGGTAGAAGAACTTTGGCCCAAAGTGACATATCCCAAACCAACATCTTGTAAAGGTTGTAGTTTGTTTGTTATTTTGGTTTGCTTGTTGGTATCAAAAAATGCGATGGCATCATCAATAGTCAGATTTAAAATATCATCAATATTTTTACCAGAAAAGGTTACTTCCAGAACTTCTTTTTTAAAGCGTTTTCCTTTACAGGTTTCACATTCCAGGTGCACATCGGCCATAAATTGCATTTCAATGGTTACTTCACCTTCGCCCTTGCAAGTCTCACAGCGTCCGCCATCTACGTTAAAAGAAAAATGTTTTGCCTGATAGTTTCTAATTGTACTTAATTTCTGGTTTGAGAATAATGCACGAATATCATCATAGGCTTTAATATAGGTCACAGGGTTAGAGCGCGACGAACGCCCAATGGGGTTTTGATCTACAAATTCGATATGTTTTATATTGCTGAAATTGCCTTCTATAGACGTAAATTGCCCTGGTTTATCACTAAAATCGGTCAGCTTTTTTTGAAGGGCTGGAAACAATATTTTTTTAACCAGCGTGCTTTTTCCACTTCCAGAAACCCCCGTAACAACCGTAAGCAAGCCTAGTGGGAAGCGCACATCAATATTTTTTAAATTGTTTTCTCGTGCACCGATAATATCGACATGATACTTTGAAGTCCGGCGTTTCTTAGGAATTTCAATTTTCAACTTACCGTTTAAATACTGCGCTGTTAAAGAGTTTGAAGCCAGAATCGTATCAAAATTTCCACAAGCTACTACATGACCACCAAAGGTTCCGGCTTCCGGTCCAATGTCAATCACGGTATCGGCGGCTTTCATAATATCTTCGTCGTGCTCTACAACAATTACGGTATTCCCAAGGCTTTGCAGCTGTTTTAAAACCAAGATTAAACGCTCGGTATCTTTTGGATGCAGGCCAATACTGGGTTCGTCTAAAATATACATCGAGCCCACTAAGCTACTTCCTAAAGAGGTTGCTAAGTTAATACGCTGACTTTCGCCACCCGACAGGGTGTTTGATTTTCTGTTAAGCGTTAAATAATCCAATCCTACATTAGCGAGAAACGACAAACGATTATTTATTTCTTTCAATAATCGGTCTGCAATCTGGCTATCGTATTCGTTTAATTCTAATTGTTTAAAGAAATTAGCTAAGGCATCTAAAGGCATTTCCACCAAGTCGGTAATCGTAGCGCCTCCTATTTTAACGTAATTCGCTTCCAAGCGCAGGCGTTTCCCATTACATGCTTTGCATTTGGTTTTTCCGCGATAGCGCGATAACATCACACGATTTTGAATTTTATAAGCTTTGGCTTCTAATTCCGCAAAAAATGAATTTAAACCTTCAAAATACTGGTTACCGTCCCAGATAAGTTGTTTTTGAGCATCACTTAATTGAAAATACGGTTTATGTATTGGGAAATCGAATTTATGGGAGTTGTTAACCAGTTGGTCTCTGTACCAGCTCATGCTTTCTCCTCGCCAGGGGAAAATAGCATTTTCGTAAACCGAAAGACCGGTGTTGGGTATTACTAAATCGTCGTCAATCCCAACAATATCGCCGTAACCCTCGCATTTAGGGCAGGCGCCATAAGGGTTGTTAAAACTAAATAAATGGACGTTAGGTTCCAGAAAACTCATGCCATCTAAATCGAAGTTATTACTAAAATGGCGTTGTTTTTTATCTTCTAAGGTTTCAATAATACATGTGCCTTTACCTTCATAAAATGCTGTTTGTATGGCATCGGCTAATCGGTTTTCAAAATCTTCTTCGTCTTTAATGATTACACGATCTACCACCAATAAAATAGCGTCTTTCTCATTGATGTTGTCTATTTCATCCATCCTAACAACCTCGTTATTCAGCTTAATTCTGGCATAACCTTGTTGTTGTAGCGCTTTTAATTTGTCTTCCATACGGCGTCCTTCTTCCAAATAAATAGGAGCGAGCAGAAGCAGCTTGTCGCCTTCGGCAAAGGATTTTATATACTGTAAGACATCGGTAACGGTATCTTTTTTAACTTCAAAACCAGATATGGGTGAATAGGTTTTGCCAATTCTCGCATACAGCAATTTAAGATAATCGTAAATTTCGGTCGTCGTGCCCACGGTAGAACGCGGATTGGTAGAATTCACCTTTTGCTCGATAGCAATAGCAGGCGCAATACCTTTAATGTAATCGACTTTAGGTTTATTTAGTCGCCCTAAAAACTGGCGGGCATAACTCGATAAGCTTTCAACATAGCGTCTCTGGCCTTCGGCATATAAGGTATCGAAGGCTAAACTCGATTTACCAGATCCCGATAACCCTGTAATGACCACTAATTGATTTCTAGGAATGACCACGTCAATATTTTTAAGGTTATGCAATTTTGCGCCTTTAATAATGATGTTTTCTTTAGGATTTACTTCTGAAATATTAGTAATCATAGGATTTGTAAGCAATAATTTTGCAAAGATACTATAACAATTATGAATTATGAATTATGAATTATGAATATAATGATTGACCATCGACTAAAAACAAATAAAGTACAAATAATTCTAGTAATTTTTGTTTTTTAGGTACGATTCTTGTTATATTTGACTCTATTAATCAAACATTTAACAACACTTGCCTATAGCCTAACATTACTTTTAAACTAATAACCCCAAGCAAAGAAGTCTCTTCTTTGAAAAAAAGTAATGATTATGCAATACGAACTTATACCAGATTCAGCATTGGTTAGCCAATATATTAAAGGCGACGAATATGCTTTAGAAACGCTTATTTATAGGCACAAACACAGAATATACAGTTTTATTTACTCCAAAGTGTACGACAGAGATGTGGCCGAAGACCTGTTTCAGGACACGTTTATAAAAGTGATTCGTACGTTAAAACGCGGTGCATACAACGAAGAAGGTAAGTTTTTACCATGGGTGATGCGTATTTCACATAATTTGGTAATCGACTTTTTTAGAAAAAATAACAGGATGCCTAAATTTTCTAATACCGATGAATTTAATATCTTCTCTGTATTAAGCGATACCAGTTTGAATGCCGAAAGCAGCATTATAAAAGAACAAGTAGAAACAGATGTACGGCGTTTGGTAGACGAATTGCCAGACGACCAAAGAGAGGTATTATTAATGCGTATTTATGAAGATTTAAGCTTTAAAGAAATTTCAGATAAAACGGGCGTAAGCATTAACACGGCTTTAGGAAGAATGCGTTATGCCTTAATTAACCTGAGAAAAATAATAGACAAGCATCAAATTATATTAACAAATTAATACAATAAAGTAAATTTAGTGCCGTTATTAGTTTAAATTAATCTTTAAATGAAAAACATGGCAAAACTTTACTCAGAAAATGCGATTAAAAATTTAAAAGAACTTAACCCTAAGGAGGAGACGTTACAATTTCTTCTTAATTATTCGAAGGCTTTAAGTGTTATAAATTGTAAAAAGATGAAGTTTGAAGCGCTTCTGAACTAGGTGAAAAGCCCTAATACTTTTTAAGTTTTAGGGCTTTTTAATTTCCTATCCCTAACCCTCTCCAAAGGAAAGGGAATTATTTTTGCTTCCTTCCCTTAGTAAAGGATTGAAGATGGGAATTAATTACCGATTGTCTTCCAATGGTTTTGGTAATAATATCTTTCTCTAAGTCCCAGCCTCGTGCAGGCGAATATTCTCGTCCGTACCAGATAATCTGAAGGTGTAAATCGTTCCATAAGGCTTCTGGAAATAAGCGTTTAGCGTCTTTTTCGGTTTGAACCACATTCTTACCATTGCTTAAATTCCACCGATACATTAACCTGTGAATATGTGTATCTACAGGAAAGGCAGGCACACCAAATGCTTGAGACATGACCACACTCGCGGTTTTATGGCCCACGGCAGGCAAAGACTCTAAAGCTTCAAAACTTTGAGGCACCTCACCGTTGTATTTGTCAATGAGAATATGCGACAATCCATGAATTCCTTTGCTTTTCATTGGCGATAAGCCCACAGGTTTTATAATCTCACGGATGTCTTCAACGGTGAGTTTCACCATATCATATGGATTATCGGCTATTTCAAACAGTAATGGGGTAATCTGATTTACCCGAACATCGGTACTTTGGGCAGATAATAACACGGCAATTAATAGGGTGTACGGATCTTTATGGTCTAACGGAATGGGGATACTGGGATATAATTCTTGTAACGTTTTTATGATAAATGCTACCCGTTGTTCTTTATTCATGTTGTAAATTTGTAGAAATCAAAGTTACTATTATGAAGACATTAAAACAAGGCGATCCGGTGCCTAATTTTTCAGCAAAAGATGAACAAGGCCAATTGGTATCCTTAGAAGATTTTAAAGGAAAGAAATTAATTGTGTTTTTTTATCCAAAAGCCAACACGCCAGGTTGTACAACCGAAGCTTGCAATTTAAGAGACCACTATAAAGTGTTACAGGAACAGGGCTATGAATTGCTAGGTGTAAGTGCCGACACTTCTAAACAACAATTAAAATTTAAAGATAAATACGAATTTCCGTTTCGGTTATTAGCCGATGAAGACAAGGCGGTTATTAATGCCTTTGGGGTTTGGGGGCCTAAGAAGTTTATGGGCAGAACTTACGATGGTATTCATAGAACCACCTTTGTCATTGACGAACAGGGAGTCGTAGAACGGGTTATTGACAAGGTGAAAACCAAAGATCATGCAGCCCAAATATTAGAATAAAAAAGGTGCTGTGTGAAAAGGGTGTTACTAAGTCATATTGAGCCTGTCGAAATATTTTAATTTCTGTTAATCAAATTATATTTTGACCTTGTTACTGCTCAACCTGACACAGTAACAATTAAAATCTTTTCAGACAGCTCGTATATTAGTTGGAACGCTTACGTTTCGATAATACCAAGGGTCTTCTTGAATATCCGAACAAACGATAATCTTTTATTAAGTCGGCAATACCTTCAGGAAGCATGTCTTCCCAATCGCTTTTGCCTTCGGCGATTTTCGTTAATATATCTCGAGAGAATATGGTTAAACAACTTTCGTCGTAATCGGTAATATCAACCACTTTTCCGTTGTATTTAAAGAATTTGTACAACTCTTTCATACGTGGGTAGACTTTTAAGTTTTCACTCGTAACAAGTTCTCCGGTTTTTGGATCAAGCATCGGGTACAGATACACTCTTAAATCTTTGAAAAACAATTTTCCAAAGGCTTCTAAAATACCACCGCTCATATGGCGATAATACTTTTCATCAAAAATATCGATTAAATTATTCGCTCCCATGGCAAGACCCATACGCGCTTTTGAATAATTAGAAAAATATTCAACCACTTTATAATATTCCTGGAAGTTCGAAATCATTACCGATTTCCCAAGCGAGCATAATAAATCGGCTCTATCAATAAAATCCTGTTCGTCAATTTCACCTTCTGCACGTAGGTTCGACAGGGTAATTTCAAACACCACCTCGGTTTTGTCTTTATCTACTTTTTTCTCCTGAATAAACATTTTATAGGCATTCTCATACATATCAATGTTTACTTTGGTTACCGGTCTAAAACTTCCTCTAAAAGCTAAGATGTTTTTCTTGTACAGCACACGAGCAGGCAACACGTTTTTACCATCTGGTCCGAACATCACCGCATCGGTCATGCCGTTTTTCACCAGTTGTAAACTCATTAATCGGTTATCGACATTCTTAAAAAGTGGCCCCGAGAAATTAACGGTATCAATTTCTAACTGATCTTTGTCTAAATGATCGTATAAATATTTTAAAAGTTTCTTTGGCTCGTTATATTTATAAAAGGCACCATAAATTAAATTCGTACCTATTACCCCTAAGGTTTCTTGCTGCAATCGGGCATCGGTTTCTTTAAACCTAATGTGTAAAATAATTTCGTTGTATTCTTGTTTTGATTCAATTTGGTACTTTATACCAATCCATCCGTGACCTTTAAATTGTTTTGCAAAATCGATGGTTGTTACCGTATTGGCGAACGAGAAAAACATTTTATTAGGGTGATCTTCGCGCGACAGACGTTTTTCAATTAAATCAATTTCATGCTTAAGCATTTTATGTAAACGTGCTTCGGTAACGTATCTCCCATCTTCTTCGGCTCCATAAATAGCATCACTAAAGGCTTTGTCGTAAGCAGACATTGCTTTTGCAATCGTGCCAGAAGCGCCGCCAGCTCTAAAAAAATGACGACTGGTTTCTTGCCCAGCGCCAATTTCTGCGAACGTGCCGTAAATATTCTCATTAAGATTAATACGTAGTGCTTTGGTTTTTAACGACGGAATTTCTTCAAATTCCCTATCTCCTTTTAAGCTTATTTCCATAGTGTTTTTGGGTTGCGCGATGTTGTAAACAAAGGTATCAAATAATAGGTGCAAATAAAAAAATAACTTTAATTTTGTTGTTGCAGTCGTCTACTTTTCAAGCGCTCATAGTATGCGTCCATAATTTTAGAGTTTTTATAAAAAAAGCGAAGGTAAATTATCGATTTAATGTTTGGAACAGCAGCGTATCGTTTCTTAAAGATTCAATTTAAGTGATTTACAAATCATTTAAATTTAAAATGAAGATAGTTTGAAGCGAAGAGTGATGACCAGCACATGATTAAAAATAACATCGAAGTTAAAAAAATAAGTATTTGAAAGTAACGTTTTTAGGCACAGGCACCTCGCAAGGTATTCCCATTATAGGAAGCACACATCCCGTTTGTTTAAGTGAGAATAAAAAAGACAAAAGGTTGCGTGTTTCTGTTTTAATAGAATGGGATTCGCATGTGTATGTGGTGGACTGTGGTCCTGATTTTCGGTACCAAATGCTGCGTTCTGGATGCAGCAGAATCGACGGTATTTTATACACTCACGAACATTCCGATCATACCTTGGGGTTAGACGATATTCGGCCCTTTTTTTTTAACCAGGGCAGTATCCCCATTTACGCCCACAAGCGCGTATTGAAATCGCTCGCCCAACGATTTGATTATATTTTTGCGACAGAAAACAAATACCCAGGTGCCCCATCGGTTATCCCTAACAGGATTAAAAACAAGCCTTTTATGTTGGGTAATTTGGAAGTGATGCCTGTAAAAGGTAAGCATGATGCGCTTCAGGTGTTTGGGTTCAGATTCGGTGATTTCGCCTATTTAACCGATATGAAAACCGTTTCGGATGCTGAAATCGAAAAAATTAAAAATGTAAAGGTGTTGGTTGTTAATGCGTTGCGCATCAATCCGCATCGTTCTCATTTTAATCTGAAAGAAGCTTTAGCTTTTGTTGAAAAAGTGCAACCAGAAAAAGCCTACTTAACACATATCAGTCATTTATTAGGTTTTCATGATGCCGTTGAAAAAACCTTACCAAAACATGTATTTTTGGCTTACGACGAATTACAAATAACCGTTTAAATTTTATATTATGAAACAACGAATTTTTATGTATTTATTTATTTTTTCTATACTCTTGGTATTGTTTCAATATGTAAATGCAAAGCGCGTATTCGAAGACCAACAGAAGCGTATCGATGTATACCAGCATAAAATAAAAACCTATCAAGATTCTATTCTTAAGTTACAAGACGACAATTTAGAATTATCACATTTTAATTTAGAGCGCAACGAAGATGCCATCAGTTATTTTGAAAACAAAGGATTTGTGGTTTCTGAATTGATTCCGCTTATTAAAGATGAACTTTATAAATCGAATGAAACGAAAGGGCAGCATCCTATTGTTCCTTATGCATCAAGTGAGGGTAGACGGCTGATGATTAATTCGGTTAAATTATTGAATCACAAGTGGATTATTGCCGATTTTTCAGATGGTGAGTATTGGGGGGAAGTCTTTTTAACGTATTATATCGAGGAGGATCAGCAAGTTACTTTTACATTGGTGGAATCGTTTTTGTATCCGATGAATTAATTTGGTGTTGGTTGAGGCAAAAACTTTTTTTGCCACATTGAGCTTGTTGAAGTGTTGATTTAAACTGATGTTTTAGTTAGTGGATTCCTGCTTTCGCAGGAATGACAACGCATTAATGTTTCGTCACGCTGAGTCTGTTGAAGTGTTTAATGAAGTTGTTTTTTTCCATTTATAAGATTCCTGCTTTCGCAGGAATGACAATATGAAAGTGTTTTGTCACACTGAGCCTGTCGAAGTGCTGGTTTAATCTGTTTTATTAATTAGTGGATTCCTGCCTGCGCAGGAATGACAACGCATTAATGTTTTATCACACTGAGCCTGTCGAAGTGTTAAAAGATACTGTTATTTCTTTTATAAGATTCCTGCTTTCGCAGGAATAGCGGTTACTTTATTTTATAAGCAACACCTTTTTGTTTTTTAGTATCACCCACATACGAATACTCATAAGTATACGAACTATCGGTAGTGGTTAGAATTTTTAAATGAATATCCTTGCGCTCTGCCATATTTTTTGGGTTGATGGTTTTAAAAATAACTTCACAGTCGTTAATCCATCGTAATTGCGTGGAGTCTATTTTATTATTATAGGTTTCAATCTGTAATTGCTCATCTCGGACAAAGGTAGAGGTGTATAACTGATCATTAATTTTTACTTCACTATAAAACGAACCCGTTTTAAAATCTTTACACTGCCGTGTTGAGGTGTAACAACCAAAAAAACTAAAAAAGAGTAGTAGGATAAGATATTTCATAAAAGCGCGTATATCTGCAAAAATACTGAAGATTCTTTTTAATTCTTAAAATTTTTAAAACTTCCGTCCGTATAAAAAATAACAATGCTTTCTATGGTTTTTTCCTTTTTGGTTTCAAACTGAATTTTTTCCTGAATGGCTACCGGGGGAGGTTCGGGTTTTATATCGACAGGTTTTACATCGACCGATTTTTTTATTGCTGGAAATTCTCCCTTGCCATTCAGTAACCAATAGAGTTCAACTTCTGGAAATGCCGAAAGAATTTTTAAAACAAATTCCAAGCTAGGTTTATTTCTTCCAGAGAGAATATGCGAAATGCTGGAGCGTTGTACCCCAATTTTTTCGGCAAATGAAGAGGCCGTTTCACCGTAATAATCGATGACTTTTTGCAGTCTTTTAGTAAAAGCTTCGGTGTTTATCATTGTAAACGTTACAATTGTATATTGATATTACAAATGTAACACAAAGCAATGAATCTAGCAAGACATCAGTTCGATATTTGTTGTTATATATAAACTAATACTTTAATTAAACTCTAGAAAGTACTGAAAAACAGCGTTTAGTATTTAGGTGTAAACAAACAGGTAGTTTTTAATTGCAACAATATTAAACAGCCGTGTTTTATTGTATACGTTTGTAAACAATTGTTTCAAAACAACTGTTTACAATTGTAAAATACTATTTGTTTACATTTGTACATTAAAAATTAAGCATGCAATTAGACCTTATAAAATCATTGTTCTTAGCATACCGAGAATCACATTTAAATCACCGGTATATTACCAATGCTCACATGGCACCTTTACTGGACCAACTTAAAAAAACAATCCCCGTTGAGGTTATAGGTACCTCTGTATTAAACAACCCGATTTATGGTTTACAGATTGGTACGGGACCGAAACGTATTTTGATGTGGTCGCAAATGCATGGTAACGAAAGCACGACGACCAAGGCGATTTTTGATTTATTAAACACCCTTTTAAGTGACGAAGCTGCTGTAGCGCCAATTTTAAATGGCTGTACTTTATATATCATACCTATTTTAAATCCGGACGGCGCACAAGCTTATACCCGTGTAAACGCCAATGAAGTGGATTTAAACAGGGATGCACAAGCCTTAACCCAGCCAGAAAGCAAGGTGTTACGGGCTATTTTTAAGTCCTTTAAACCACATTATTGCTATAATTTGCACGGACAACGTACTATTTTTAGTGCAGGCGCTACTAATAAGTCCGCTACCGTATCGTTTTTATCACCGGCTCAAGACGCCGCTTGCACGATAACACCAAACAGAAAGGTGGCCATGGAAGTTATTGCCGTTATGAATGCCGCTTTGCAGCAGATTATTCCGCAACAGGTAGGGGTATATGATGATGCTTTCAATTTAAACTGTGTTGGTGATACCTTTCAAAGTGAAAATGTTCCCACTATTTTATTTGAAGCGGGGCATTTTAACAACGATTATGCCCGAGATATCACGAGAGAGTATATTTACACCTCTTATTTAGTATCCTTGAATTATATAGCTTTAAATGAGGTGACTGGAGCGCATTATGTACCTTATTTAGAGATTCCCGAAAACGAAAAATTGTTTTTAGACCTCATTATAAGAAATGTGAGTAAAAAACAGGGTAGCGGCGAAGACGAGGTGGCTATTGGTATCTTATATCAGGAGCGTTTGGTGGATGGTCGTATAGAATTTGTGCCAATTGTTGATAAAATCGGCGATTTAAATGGTTTTTATGCACATCGGGAGATAGACGCTAAAGGACAAGAAGTATATAATGAGCAAGGAGAACCACTAAAAGTTAATAACGAAAACGTTTGCGTAATAATGAATAATGAAAAAATCTCATTATTACCGAAATAAAGCATATGAATTATGCGTTATTATTAAAGAAAATGTATTAATTTTGCTTTATATTTAAGAATAGTTAATTATGGGGAAAATTAAATTGGATGAAATAGATCATCAGATTCTGGACATGTTGATTGACAACACTAGGATTCCGTTTACAGACATTGCAAAAAAATTATTAATATCGGCAGGTACCGTGCACGTTCGCGTTAAAAAGATGGAAGAGCAAGGTATTATAAGAGGGTCTTCGCTCATGTTGGATTATAAAAAATTAGGATATTCGTTTATTGCATACGTTGGTCTGTACTTAAATAATACATCACAAACTAAGTTCGTTATAGAGCGTATTAATGAAATAGCCTTTGTTACGGTAGCGCATATCACCACGGGCAAGTTTAATATATTTTGTAAAATTAGAGCACGCAGTACCGAGCATGCTAAAGAAATCATCTTTAAATTAGACGATATCGAAGGGGTTTACAGAACCGAAACCATGATATCCTTAGAAGAAAGTATTAACGATAAAAAACGTTTGATGCATTCTATATTTAATGAATTGTAATTAGAAATCATATAATTTTTATATAAAGCCCTTTTTTAAAAGGGCTTTTTTTATGCCTTTTGTCGATGGTGGTATTAAATTGTCTTTTTAAAGATTTTTTTTGACAGACTAAATGTAATAACTCATGTTTGTATTGCAATAAATAATTATTGTAATCTCCCTAGCTTTTTATTTAATATATATATGATATTTAATTCCATCGAGTTTTTTATTTTTCTAGGTATTGTTTATTTTTTATACTGGTTTGTTTTTAAAAAGCATTTAAAAGCACAAAACATCTTGCTATTAGTGGTTAGTTATGTGTTTTACGGCTGGTGGGATTGGCGCTTTTTGTCTTTAATTTTGTTAAGTACGGTAGTCGATTACTATGTTGCTTTAAGAATCGATAAAAATAACAATGTCAAAGAAAGAAAACAGTGGCTGTGGGTAAGTGTGGTGTTTAACATTGGGCTTTTAGGGTTCTTTAAGTATTATAATTTTTTTATAGAGTCCTGGGTCGATATGTTCGCCATGTTTGGGTATCAGATGAAAAGCACCTGGACTTTAAAAGTGATTTTACCCGTAGGGATTTCGTTTTACACCTTTCAAACCATGTCGTATTCGTTCGATGTGTATTATAAAAAACTGAAACCTACTACCGATTTTTTATCTTTTGCTGCTTTTGTTAGTTTCTTTCCGCAATTGGTGGCTGGACCCATAGAAAGAGCCTCCAATTTATTGCCTCAAATTTTAAACAAGCGTGTATTTAATTATGCGCAATCTGTGGCGGGCTTAAAGCTTATTTTATGGGGCTTGTTTAAGAAAGTCGTGATTGCAGATTCGCTTGGCTATATTGTAGACGATATTTTCGCAAATTACAGCAGCTATCCCGCTTCCACGCTCGTTATTGGGGTGGTGTTTTTTAGTTTTCAAATTTATGGCGATTTTAGTGGGTATTCGGATATTGCCATTGGAACTTCCAAATTATTTGGTGTGGAGCTCATGTCTAATTTTAAATTCCCCTATTTCGCCAGAAGTATAGGCGAGTTCTGGAGGCGTTGGCATATCTCGTTAACCACCTGGTTTAGAGATTATTTATACATTCCCATGGGAGGGTCGCAAACCGGGCAATTAAAAAGCATTCGAAATGTTTTTATTATCTTTTTAGTAAGTGGGTTTTGGCATGGTGCTAACTGGACCTTTTTAGTTTGGGGCGTTATTCATGCCTGTTTGTTTATTCCTTCCTTTATACGGGGGACGAACAGAATACATGTAGCTTCTCAAATAGGCACAACTACCAAGCAGTTTTTGTTAGTAGAATTGCCACAAATAGTGTTAACGTTTTTATCGGTAACGGTAACATGGATATTTTTTAGAGCGGCATCCATTACTGAGGCCTTTAGCTATATTAAAGGCATGGTGTCAAATTTTTCATATCAGGCATACGCGCACCCATTGGGGTATCGCATGCTCGATTATTATGTGCTGGTCATTATCTTTGTTTTTTATGAATTCCTGATTCGTGAAGACGAACGTGCTCCCTTTAAATTTAAATATAAAGTGGTTCGATTGTTATTGTATACCGCTGTTATTTTTTTAATGATGCTTTTTTACGAAAGCAGTATTGATCGATCCTTTATTTACTTTCAATTTTAAAAAAGATGAAAAAGTTATTTTTTAAAATGTTTCTTTATACGGTGCTTATCGTCATGATACTCGAAGTCTTAGTGCGTGTGTTGCATTTAACCAAGGACTATCCTGCTCGATTTGTTGATGAGCGCGGGGTGGAGCGGTGGGTTCCGAATCAAGAGGGCTATGCTGTAACTGGAAATAGACGTCAAAATTTTTCAAAATTTCATATCAATAGCTCTGGTTATAATTCCTACCGCGATTTTAAACCTTCTAAAGAACGTACAGAGATTGCTATAGTAGGGGATTCTTATATAGAAGGCTTTCATCAAGATTACGATAATTCTATAGGAAAAAAAATAGAGTCAAAACTTCATGATGTAGACGTGTATGAGATTGGTTATGCGGGTTATGACTTAGCAGACCAGTTGCATTTAATTCATCAATATCCAAAGTTTTTTGCTTTGATTGATTACGTTATTATCGGATTAGATTTTAATACGGATTTATCCAGAGGTACTTACGAAGTTGTTCAAGACAGGATGCGTCTAGAATCGGCCAAATTTAAAGCCATGCGTCAAATAAAGTTATTGGTGTATTTTCAAAACATTGGGGCTTTTGATGCTCCCAGAGAACTCGTTCGAAATTTGCTTTCTGGTAGCGAGCCTGTTGTGGTAAAAAAAACTGCAGAAGAGATACAGTTGCAGGAAGTGCAATTACAGCAACAACGTTTTGAAAACTTTAAACGTTTAGTCGCTGTTTACGGTTTTGATAAAGAACGTTTTGTTTTTTTAATAGACACAAGTAAAACCCCGCAATTGTTATTAGATTATTTACATGAACAGGGTTATCGTTATATAGATTATTCAGAACGTTTGAATCAATCTGTTTTACCAACCACCTTAATCTACGATCAGCATTGGAATAATCATGGCAGATCTATTGTTGCCAGTTTAATTGCTGATTATTATAAAAAAAACAGGTTGTGTTGTTTATAATACAGCGATTTATTAACATAAGAAGTTAATTATTTGATGTTTTTTGGTTTTGTTTGAATGTAATCTATGGGCATTTATTCAATTTATAGAATAGATGTTCTTGAGCTAGGTCTACTCTTAAAAATATCGGTAAGTACAGAAGATGAATCATATTAAAAGTCTAAAAAATAACCGCATTGTGGTAGTAATTTCTCATTATTCAAACAAGTACTATTTCGTAAATAGATTGAAATATTAACCTATTCTGTTATTCAAAAATATTCATTTAATACAAAGTTATTTTAAATTAGCCTTAGAAAAAATGGCAGCATATTATTATCAAGATCTATTCTCTATATGTTTAATAGTTTTTGCAATAATTTTTTTTCCTTTTTTAGAAAATTTAGGATAAAGGGACTCTAAGGTATCTGTAGGTTTTATTTTTATGGGTTCTTGGCACAATATAATGCCTCTGTCAATTTTATCATCAATAATATGGGTTGTTATTCCCGTTACTTTCACGCCATAATCTATGGCATCTTGTATGGCGGTTTGTGTTGCTAAAAAACTGGGAAAAAGAGACGGATGGATATTAATAATTCTATTGGGAAAAGCGCTTAGCATAGTTTCTTCAATAATATATTTGTATCCAAGTAAAAGCAGATAATCAATATTTCTAGTTTTGAAGTTCTCAATCAAATGGTTTTGATAAGTGTTTTGGCCACAAAAATCAGCACTTCTAATCTTCATAACTTCAATATTACACTTTTCGGCCATATCTTTAGCTCCACATGGTTCGCTTTCACAAACAACTAAAGATAAATCTGATTTTTTAAAACTACCTTTATTGAAAAGTTTTATAACATCCGAGGCATTTTGGCCCCATCCTGTGACCAAAATAGCCCAATTAATTTTCTTATTTGTTCTTTCTGAATCAGCCATGTTTTTATTTATTTGATAACCCATATGCTTCGAAATATAAAAAAAATAAAACAAAAAATCAATTTTTCCTTTGTCTTAGCGCCTTCAAGTCCAGCATGTTCGGATCTATATACGTATCGCTGAAGCTGAAAACTTTCCGCACTGTCTTTAATAAAATTATTAAATCATTAACAAAAGATAAGTTTTCTACATATTCCACATCTTTGGCTAGTTTTGTATCCCAACTTAACAGATTCCTACCTGAAATTTGAGCTAATCCTGTAATGCCTGGTCTCACTGTGTGACGTATTTTTTCTTTTTCTGTATAATATGGTAAATAGTGCACTCTTAAGGGTCTTGGGCCAACTAAACTCATATCTCCTTTTAATATATTAATTAATTGAGGTATTTCGTCAAGTGATGTTTTTCTTATAAAGGTGCCAAAATTGGTAACTCTTTCATTATCTGGTAATACATTGCCATTGCTATCTTTTTTGTCGACCATGGATTTAAATTTAATAATTGCGAAAATATTTTCATTTTTACCAGGACGCTTTTGAAAGAAAAACGGCTTTCCATTATTAGTAATCGTTAAGTATAAAGTAATAAAAACAAATACAGGGAACACTATAATAAAACCCAATAAGGCAAGGATAAAGTCAAAAAATCTTTTAAAAAAAAGTCGATACATGGTTTCGAGTTATGTTATTAAAATTAATTTAAAATTAAACTAATTAAAATTTTAAGTGATTATGAACTATTCGTATTGAAAATAGGTATTACATGGCAACCTATAATAATTTCAATATAATACTTTATTCTTAATTATCTTAAAAAGCTCTAAAATAACGCGCACAATACTTTGCATTATGTATTAAAATAAGCACAGACCAGGTGTTATATCAAGATTAGTTTCAAATAATTTAAAAAATGAGAGATGGTGGAAACAAGTAGTGATTCGTTTTGAGCTTAGAGTGGTTGAGCTACTAAAGGCGTTTGGCTTTTATGCTTGCAATCGATTTATTAATGGTATTGGTGTTTAAGTATCGTTCCATAACATACGTTTTTTAGATATGCGTTTTAAATTATTTTTTTGTAAAACCGTTTAACGTATTTTTCCGTCGAATAATCAATAAAATGAAGTCATTGACTACAGATTAATTACTTTTAGAATACATAAGCTCTAACCATTATTTACATGATTATTCTCGGTTTAAATTATTATTTCCATGATTCCACGGCGTGTCTTATAAAAGATGGTCAGTTGCTAGCAGCTATCGAAGAAGAGCGGCTTAACAGAGACAAGCATACCAGAGTATTCCCCATGTTAGCCATAGATCGTTGTTTAAAAATGGCCGGTTTAACATATAACGATATCAATCATATTGCGGTTTCAATAAAGCCTACCCATAATCTGGGTAAAAAGGTGTTGCACGGTCTTAATAATTTTAAAACTATCAAGCCTTTTATCAATCACGAATTGGTACATGGATATAACAAGCAAAAAAGCTTCTGGAATTGGTTTGGGTACCATTGGAACAGTAAAAAGGAAGGCCCTCAAGTACATTTTATTGAGCACCATTTATGTCACGCCGCAGGATCTTTTTTTGTGTCGCCTTACAAGGAAGCTGCCGTACTTAGTGTTGACGGTTCGGGAGAATGGGCAACTACCTGGTTAGGCGTCGGGAAGGGTAATACAGTAACTTGCTTAGGGCAAAGTTATTTTCCACATTCCTTAGGGTCTTTTTATGAAGCGGTTACTCAATTTTGCGGTTTTAGAACAAGCTACGATGAAGGTAAAACCATGGGCTTAGCACCTATGGGCGACGCAGAAGTGTTTTTAGAGGAGGTAAGTAAGATTGTTAATGTTACGCCGGAGGGGCAATTACAGTTCGATTTAAGTTATTTTAATTATCAGAACATGAGTTGGAAACGCTGTTCTGATAAATTCTTTAAAATATTTGGAGAACCCCGGAAGCATGGCGAAGATTTTAAGCCACATCATATGAATGTGGCGGCAGCGTTTCAGCGGGTTTTAGAAAATAAAGTTTTAGAAATATGCGACATACTTCATCAAAAAACAAAAGCAGAATACTTGGTGATTTCTGGCGGGGTGTCTTTAAATAGCGTGATGAATGGTCGAATTGTTAGAGAAAGTAAATTTAAAGATGTGTATGTGATGCCTGCTGCTGGCGATAATGGAACGGCTATTGGTGCTGCGTATTATCTGTACAACGGCTTGTTAAAACAACCTCGTAATTTCGTGCATTTAAATCCATATGTGGGGACTAGTTATAGTAATGAGGACATCGAAAAGATTTTAAAAGGTGCTAAATTAAAGTATACAAAGTGTGATGATATCTGTGAAGAGACCGCGCAACTCTTAGCAGATGGTAAGATTGTTGGATGGTTTCAAGGCGCTATGGAAATTGGTCCACGTGCTTTGGGAAGCCGAAGTATACTGGCCAACCCTGCGTTTCCAGACATGAAAGATAAAATTAATGCCGAAGTTAAATTTAGAGAAGCTTATAGGCCTTTTGCTCCATCAGCCATTGTAGAGGCGAAGAATGAATTTTTTGATTTAACGGTCGAAGCGCCTTTTATGCTAAAGGTGTGCAACGTGTTGCCCGACAAGCAATCGGTTATTCCTGCAGTCACGCATGTAGATGGTAGTGCCCGTTTACAAACAGTTAGCAAAGACTCGCATCCACGCTATTACGTTTTAATTAAAAAGCTAGGTGATAAAACAGGAGTTCCGGTGGTTCTTAATACCAGCTTTAATATACAAGGGGAGCCCGTGGTGGAATCGCCACAAGATGCCATTCGATGTTTCTTTTCTACAGGGCTTGATTATTTGGCTATTGGCGATTTTTTAATTGATAAACGTTGAGTTTAGTGACTGCCCACTGTAAGAAGCCGCTGGTTTAAGCTTTTATTAACCTGAGTTCGATTTATAATTCGGAATTATAAATTGGATTACATTATTAAAAAAGTAACAATTTGTTATTGCGACGGCGAGAAGCATGAACGAAGAGACATCTTATAAAGATGTGATTTAACTGCGTTGAACCTGTGGTTTCTCCTCGCTCCTTATTCGGAATAACAAATCACTCATTAAAATTATTATTAAAGATTGCTATTCCTATATAATAATCGAACTTAGATTTTTTAAAAACACCCCTATAATCCCCTCGAGGGGATATTTCTTTGGTTGTTACAAAGTTATAAAGTTTCAAAGTTTAAAGCTAGAGAGTCGTGTATAGTGCCCTTCGACAGGCTCAGGGTGATAAGAAGTGAATAGTAATTAGTGAATGGTGAGTAGTCAATAGTCATTAGTCATTAGTTCATGGTTTTTTGGTTAGATTGTTAGATTTTGATTAGTGAGTTGTGAGTAGTGAAAGGTTATAAAGTTACAATGTTACAAAGTGATGAAGTTAAGAAGTTACATAGTGTAGTTTGTCCCCCTTGAGCTTATCGAGAAGGAAATATTTTCATTGAAGATAGCGAGCGAAACTCATAAGGGGTGTAAGCTGAAGCTTGAACAGTAGGTTCAAGATAAAGCATTTTTAGGTTTTATTCAAAATGAGTTCGATTTATAATTCGGGATTATAAATTGGATTACATTATTAAAAAAGTAACAATTTGTTATTGCGACGGTGTGAAGCATGAAAGAAGAGACATCTTATAAAGATGTGATTTAACTGCGTTGAACCTGTGGTTTCTCCTCGTTCCTTATTCGGAATGACAAATCACTCATTAAATTTTTTATTAAAGATTGCTATTCAACTAAATAATAATCGAACTTAGGTTATTAGGGTTTTTTTGTATGTGTCGTTTTTATTCGTTATCCGTTCCCATAAAGGTGGGCATATTTAAATTCGCATCACTGTTGACGCCTTCTTTTATTACTACCTTTTTTATGGTAAGTAGTAATATTTTTAAATCCACTAGAAAAGAGAGGTGTTCTACATACCAAATATCCAATTCAAATTTTTGTTTCCAGGTTATGGCGTTACGGCCATTAACCTGAGCCCACCCCGTAATGCCTGGTTTTACATTATGGCGTTTCTTTTGTTGTTCATTATAAAGCGGTAAATATTGCATCAATAATGGTCTCGGACCAATTAGGCTCATGTCGCCTTTTAGCACATTTAGTAATTGTGGAATTTCGTCTAAAGAATATTTTCGAATGAATGCGCCCATAGCGGTAATCCGTTGGTCGAAGGGTAGGAGTTCTCCATGCGCATCTGTCTTATCGTTCATCGTTTTGAATTTAATAATCTTAAAGGGCTTTTCGTTTTTCCCGGGGCGGGTTTGAAAAAAGAAAGGTTTCCCGTGATTAGACACTAATAATACTATGCTAACAATTATTAATACGGGTGATAACATCAATAGTGCGATGGCCGCCAGTACCATGTCGAAAATTCTTTTTATGATATTTTGGTAAAGTTTCATCTTTGATTTTTAACTGTTTAAATTGATAGTTTTAAGTAATACTTTAAGCTTTTGTGTTAAAGCGTATCCAATCGTTTATGGTGTTTGCAATGTAGACCATGTCGATGGCATGATATCGAAAATCTACATGAATATTTAAAACATAACCCAGTTCGGGCAAGGATTTGTTGTCTGGCCATAGAAACGAGGGGTAAATCTCATTTTCGATGAGCTGATTGCGTAACGATGCCCATAAGCTTTGCTCTTTTAGTAAGAGCAATAAACCAAAACTTGTGTAATCGGGCCTTTTAATAATTTGTATGAGTGGAGTCGGTTGTATGTGTTGATACAGTAAGTTTAAATTTGCTGCTTTATGTGCTAAAAAGTTGAGCGGCAAGTAGGTTTCTAAAAGCCTCACATCTTGAGGACGTACACTAATGATTTCATGATTGGCATCTAAAAAATCTTCAGTATCTTCCATAACTTTTAAATAGCCGGTCTTTTCAATCTGAGTGGTGCCTTTTTTATAATCATATTTAGCTTTCATGGCCAAGTGTAAGCGATCAAAAACGTCATAAAATTTAGGATCGTCTATAAAATGATTTTTAGCCGTTTCCATTTTAGCATTTGGTTTCCAGCAGATGCCACCTAAAGGAATGGGTAATGTTTTTCTAAGCGATACAAAACAATAATCGGCCTTACTTTTCATGCAATTTTTTGTTAGCCAGCCATGGGAATGATCTTCAATAATAATAGGGGAATCGGCTGTTTTGGAAAAGCCATCGCTGAGCCCCCAATAATTATTAATAAGTACCACATCGTTTTTTGATGCGAAGCTGTTCACATCTACAGCACTGTGAAATTCGAAGGGGTTGATATCATAAAAATGCAGA
Source organism: Mariniflexile aquimaris (assembly GCF_042676825.1). Lineage (NCBI taxonomy): Bacteria > Pseudomonadati > Bacteroidota > Flavobacteriia > Flavobacteriales > Flavobacteriaceae > Mariniflexile > Mariniflexile aquimaris. Next base: position 699,841 of record NZ_JBHTIB010000012.1, on the reverse strand, counting down.
TTAGTATATACCTTTTTTATCCATCGGGTTACATGCTGGCAATAATAACTGGGCATCCAAATTTTTTCAATATTATGGTTTTCTTTAATGGTTTCAAGAATGTATTTAACCGCTTGCCTCCCGGTATAGAACAGGGTGTAATCCATTTCTATAGGTATCGTGTCTATCGCATGCGCTTCTAAAGCGATGTCGTGAAACATCGAACCAATGCCATCTCGTTTTTTTATGTAATTATCTGTAATCATCAAGTTTCATTATGTTTTTAAAAAGTGTCTATTATAACTTTCCAGTATTTTCCAATAGATTATTGGTAGTCTTTTATTATATGGTAGTTTTTTTATTGTCTGTACTATACACGGTTGGTTATTATTTCGGTGCTCTATATAACGGGAAAAACTCGGTGTTTGTTTCAGGAGATAGGTCTATTTGACGAACCAAATCGTTATAAGCCTCTATGTTCACAATGTATTTCCAAACTTTAAATGGTTTAAAATCTTTTGAAAACGAGGCCTTAAATTTAAATAATTCATCTTCATTGTTCCCTAAGCCTCCTCCTAAATTAAAATAGCGATACTGTTCTTGGGTTGCCTTTATACGCATTTCATCAATGATAAAGCGAATGGGAGAGAGGTGTAAATATTCTGCTTTGGTACCAGACAGATGGTACTGCACAATATTGTGACACTTTACCATCATTGCTGCTGCTGCAATAGCACCGGTTTCTTTATCCGTTGCAAACAAAACCTCTGTTTTAAAATCATCACTATTCACAAAATTATAAAAGTATGCTTCATTAAAATAATAACTATCTCTGGCGTTAACACGATTCATATTTTCATAATATATGTCAATAAAGGTTTTAATATCTTGCGCAGCATCACTTATTTTTAAATCTAAAAATTTTCTGCTTTTGTTTAAATAGCGTTTCGTCGATTTTGAGAATACCATACGTTGGTCTTCCAGCGATTTGGTTAAATCGATATTTACCACATAGCTAAGGGATGCCAAATCACCAAAATTATTTAATACCGTGTCTTGGTGGTTTACAAAGGGGTTTAACCTAGAAAACACGCTAATAATGTTGTTCTCGCTAAAATACTTAGTGACTAAATTTTTAAAATATGTATTATCGAAGCTGGAATCTATGTGTTTTATGAGCGGTCCGCTATAACCATAAACCGAGGTGGCATCCTTTAATTTAGAATTGGGAATCTGTCTAATAAGTAAGGGTAAGCAAATAATTTTATCACCCTCCGTATATTTTAGTAATACGGGCTTGACCTCTGGGTTTTCAGACAGTTGGTGGTAGTCGAACTGGTGGTAAAAATCTACCGCATCCATAACATTTATGGCTTCTTGCCAAGCTTCTTTTGTGGTTATAACCTCTAATTCAGGGTTGGTGTTGCCATTATTTTTTTTCGGATTCCGGTAATAGGGAAAGTAAAAGTTTCTATTTGTTACGTCGTTAATTACTTCTTCATATTTTAATACTTCTATATCCTTAATAAGACTTTGGTACATTTCCTGGTTCACTATTTTTCTTCCTGTATAAAAAATCACATCGTCATCTTTAGGAAAAAAGGCTTTTTTATAATGGTAGAGGCTATCGTTATTCGTTCTGCCACCGCCTAAGGCATAGTGTGCTATATCGTTTTCTAAACCCCATTTTATCATTTCTATTTTTAAGAAATCATTGGGGCGCAAATCGAAATAGGCGCTTAGGGTACCGCCTAAATAGGAGTACATGGTATCGTCGTTTAAAATGAGTAATTCGGTAGAAATGGCTATGTCTTCATGGTACACCAACACAATGAGCATGGTGTTTGGGTGGTTTAAAATAAGCTTTTTAAAATAGTCTAGTGATAAAAAATAGTTTTGAGCGGCGTCATTTCTACACATGGTTTGGATATAAATATCGTAAAAAGACTGTATGGTTTCGGGACTTATGGCTTCCAGAAAAATGTCTGCGCGTAGCTTGTTTTTTTCAGCCTTTCTATAATTATTCCTAACTTTTGGTTTGAAATTATTCCAGATTTCCTCAAAGCTGCTCAATTTTCCATTCACATTATTTAAGGTAGGAATTAAATTTCCGGTATAGCCATGATAATTATAGGTTAAATTAAAACGAATGAATTCGGTAACAACGTTGTTGGCGGTATACCATGTATCTACATGATTCCAAAATAGTTCTTTTTCAAGTTCTGTAGCCTTCGGATGCTTTAATGGGCCGCTAAAGCCATAGGGGGAGGTGACATCGATATACTGAGATGCGATGTTACTGGCGCCCGATTTGATCGTATTAAAAAAAACGGGCATGATGATGTAGGGTTGTTCGTTTTTTTTAAATAAGAAGTAGTTTAGCTTTTGGGAATCGGAATGATTACAGTATTCAGCCGTATAAAAGGTATGGCTTTGGTTTGTGGATTGAAGTCTCTTGTTATAGGTTTCTAAATCGGTTTCCGTGCCGATGGTTACTAACTCCAAAGAATAAATTTTAGATATTTGATGGTCTTCTAAAAGTCCTAAATAGGCTTCGGAGGCTGTTCTTGTCCGTATGGGTTTGGCGGGCACCCCATAGGCCACAAGATTATCATCCAGCGACTTCACTACTAAAGAACCGGCTCCCACTACCGTATGGCTTCCAATGTTTATATTTTCAATAAGGTTGGCACCAAGCCCTATGGCCGAACAGGTAGCGATGCTTACATTACCGCCTAGAGTGGCTCCGGGTGCAATGCTTGAAAAATCACCGAGGCGGACATCGTGATCGATGGAACATTTGGTGTTTAAAATACATTGCTTTCCAATCAGGGCATCACTATTAATAACCGCTCCGGCCATAATAACGCTGCCTCCACCAATGCGCACATTTTTACCAATTACCGCATCGGGATGTATGGCGGTTACGAATTTTATTTTTTTATGTAGTTGTAGTATTTTGTTGTAGAGTACCTGTCGCGTATAATTATCACCAATCGCAATGATACAACCTGTAATGGTTTCTGTTTTTAAGATTTCGGGTATATCATGTTCCGTTCCTAATATGGTGTAGTTATACATGTTGCCGCCTTTTTTTTTATAGGAATCAATCAAGCCAAATATTTGGTAGTCGCCTTGCTTTTCAACAATGTCAATAATTACCTTGGCATGCCCAGAGGCGCCAATTATTAAAATGTTTTTCATGTATTCCTTTACCTGTTATTTCACCTTTACTTTTAAGAACAGCAGCCGCTTTTTTGTGCTTTTATTTATAAAAAAATGAACCTATTACTGATGGTTTTATAGTTTAAGTGTTTTATTGCTTTTGCTTCTTGCGATTCTTAAACTATAAGAAGCCAAAGTTAAAAGGATTTATGAAATCTTTGTATTATTATTGTTTAAAGGACGTTATTTTTGATAAAATGCGTTTGTAAGGTGTTTAATACTTTTTTAGAGGAGGATTAGGGGGTGTATGGACTTCGACAGGCTCAGTCTGACTTTATTATGTTTATTTGTTGATGTGTTGATTTGTTTGTAGGGACTTCGACAGGCTCAGTCTGACTGTGTTGGGGGATATAATAAGGACTTCGACAAGCTCAGTCTGACAATGGTTGTTGTTTTAATGAGGACTTCGACTGCGCTCAGTCTGACATGTTTTTTTTGGATATAGCAATAGAACATTTAAGATGGGACTACGGTTGCGGGAATGCCACGCATTTTGGTGTTAGCAGGTACGCTGCGTAATACGAGTGTGTTTGCTTCGATGTGGCAATGTTTGGCAATAGTGATGTCGTTTACAATATTAGCACTCATGCCAATATAACTTCCCTTACCAATGCGTGTATTGCCACCTATGGTCGCGTTGGTGTCTATTGTTACATAGGGTTCTATAGTGCTATCGTGTCCGATAGATACGCGGTTGTTAATCCAACAAAAATCGCCTAATGTGCTATCGCTATTCATGATTACTTTAGCACCTATAATATTACCACTTCCTAACTGCACATTTTTGCCCAAAACTACCGAAGGGTGTAGCAAATTTATAAATTGAAAGCCCTTGCAACTGCGCTGAATGTCTTTAATGCAGTCTTTTTTAAGGTTAAGATCTTGTAGATCAACAATACCATGCGTGATATGATGTTTTTGCTGTAATTCATAAAATGCCGACATGCCATGATACATAGGATAGTTCGAGGTATAAACAGGTTGAGGTTTAACCTTATCCAAAGCAATAACGCCCACGATGTGGTATTGCTCTGCAAAGTCAACACTTTCTATAATCTCTTGAGACAGTTTACTACCCCCAATTATAATGATGTTTATTTTTTCAGTGTTGCTTTTCATTAGGTTTGTTGCGTATAGGTGTTGATGGCAATTTTGCGTTTTCCAGAATTAAGTAAAGGAATGTCGTTTACATAGCGCAGTGCAATTTCGGCATCTTCACCAAGAAAGGCTTTAAAATCATTTATCAGTTGTGCTTCTTGCTTAAAAGCATCTGTAACATTTAATTTTAACACATAGTGTTTTTTGTGCTCCTGAATTAATTGGGCCTGTAAGACGCCTTGATAATTGACCATACTACTAATTAAAAGTGGCGAAACCATCTGTCCATCAGTATTAAAAATGGCATCGTATCGGCGACCTTCAATGTTTGTGAATACCGGCGGTGAGACACTGTGGTCGATGGCTCCTAAATCGCCCGTATCATACCTTATGAGTGGGGTGGCATAATTAAACAAATCGGTAATAACGATTCTGCCAATGGCGCCCGGAGCAACTGGGATATCTTGTTCTAAGTCCAAAATTTCCACATGATAACTGGCCCAGTTTATTATAAAATGCGTGCTGCCATCGGTGGGTTGTTGGGCGATGATCCCATTTTCCATATTCGAATACCGGGAAACCACAGGGGTTTTAAAATAATAAGCCATGCGTTGTCTGGTCTGTTCGCTAAGATGTTCAGATATGGCAATAATGGATTTAAACCCGGCATCCAGTGGTTTTGAGGCAGTAGCGTCTAAATATTGACAGAGTCTATCAAAACCAGAGGCATAACCTAACCAACTTTTTTTTGAGGCATCCTGTTTTATATAGTCTATTAAAGTCGCGATTTTATGATCAGAAAGCCCCACAACTTCTACAGGATACATGTTCTGTAAAAACAACAGCCATTTATTTTTTTTAAAATAGTTGCTCCAGTGTCTCAGATAAAAGAGTTTGTAACCTACTTGATAACCAGCCAGATTTGAAAAATAAAGCGTGTCTGCCACATTCCTGTAATTTTTATTGCGGTTTTGCGTAATGCTTAAAAGGGCTCCCGTAGAACCGCTGGTAGTTACTTTTTTAATTTTAGTATGCGCAAATACACTGGATTGAAAATGGGTTGGATTTTTATTAATGGTATTTTTATTAATAACAGGAAAAGCGGCGAGTCCGTTATTTGGATTAAAGCCCTTATAAAAGGTCGTCGTTGTTACGGCATGTTGCAATACATTTTCCAGATAATCTTTACGTATGGCATCCGCTTGTGGTGAATCCTTAGATTCTAAAATGCTTTTGATGTCTTTTAAATGGCTTCTTACTTTAGAGCCACTTACAAAATCCAAAGCCCAAAAGCCCAGATATTTTAAATATTCTGATACACGAATAAGCGGCTTCATTGATTTATTTCATTAAGAATTTCTTTAATAAGAGGGTGTTTCATATAACCACCATAGTTGATATCCGATACGTGTAAACCCGGATTGTGGTTTCCTTCAATTATTACAGGACCAGAATTTGTAATAGCAATATCCCAACCTACAATGCGATTTGGAAAATAAAATGCAAAATCTTTAACTAATGCACAAGCTTCTTCATAGAAAGGAATTTTAAAACCATTTAATTTATATTGTGTGTCTGGATGCACCAAAAATGTTGCTCCACCTTTTGACACCTCTTGTCTTCCAATACCTTCTAAAATCCCAGATTCATTATTAACCCCAATTGAAAAACCGCCATTTGAGGTGTTGTCGATAATACTTTTACCAACACCAAAACGCATAAATGTAGATAAAATATGAACATTTTGGTTTCTATCGATGTAATGTACCATTCTTAATGTATTAACAGCATGTGGGTGAATTTTATTAATTTGATCATGCTGTTCTATATATTCCTCATGCAGATAGGAGTTGTTTAATAACTTATCTCCAAAAATGTTTAATTCAGTTTCTAAAGATTCTTTTTTTAAAAGTATACAGCCAAAACCCCCAATGCCATCAATCGGTTTTATGAATATTTTATTTATTTGTAAATGGTCAAATAGATGTTTATAAAAAAACAAAAGGTCTTTTTTATTTTCTATGTATTTATTTTTTTTGTTGAATAAAAACCATCCCTTTAAATTATAACTAATCAATTTAGGAACTGGAAGATTTTCATTTATACAAATCAATTTAAAACTTAATTTATTCTGTAAAATTTGAGATACTTCAGGAAACACCATTTTGGGTGATTCAATAATGCCGTAATGTTCTTTTAAACTTAAATAGTCTTGATAATTTTTAACATCGGTTCTATATAGAAATTTTCTAAAATAATCAACGGGCAAGTCTTTTTTTAGCAAGCCAAAATGCAGGCACTCTTTAATAATCTTAAATAGCGGTTTTTTGTCCGGATCCCCTGCAAATATCTTTAAATGTTTAATTCTTCCTAACATAATTAAAAGCCTTAGTTAAGTCGATTATATTCATTTAAAACGGCTCGCCAGAGTAAACTTTGTTCGTATCTTGAAGCAATAAGTTCTCTGCAAGTTACGGGATTAAACTGTATTTTTTTTTGATAAATGCTTAGCATATGTTCATACAACAGCGATTTATCTTTCACAGGTATTATAATGCCATTTTGTCCTTCTATTATTATTTCATTGCAACCACTTATATCGGTTACAATACAAGGCAGTCCCATAGCTCCTGCTTGAAGCACCACATTAGGGAAGCCTTCTCTGTAACTTGGAAATGTCAAACAATTAGAAATAGCAAAATAGGGCCTTACATCATCAACCCAACCGGTTGTAATAATATTTTTATTGTCGCTAATGGATTGCAGCGTATCAGCATCTAAAGGATCTAAAGTTGCCTCATAATCGCCGACTAAAAGTAATTTTATATTTTTTACTTCCTCATTTAGTTTGTTAAATACGCTAACCAATTCATTGATTCCTTTATCTCTAACCAATCGCCCGACAAATACAAATACATAGTCATCGGTATTAATTTGCAAGTCTTTTTTTAATACTCTTTTGAAATCTTCGTTGTAATGTTGTGTTGAATAAAAATCTAAATCAATTCCGTTGACGTTGCCATTACCAATAACATTTAAGGGTTTTGATGTGATGTGGTAAGCTTTTAAATCGTTTTCAACGCCTTTTCCTTCAGGATAAATGTTTGTAGCGCAAGCACATAATATTTTATCGGTAAAAATTAAAATTTTTTGTAATACCCCTGTTTTATATGGAAAAATTAAGCCTGTAAAGGTATGTAAGCGATGCGGTACACCAGCAAATTTAGCGGCAACCATGCTCAATAGACCTGCTTTTGGAGTAATGGAGTGTACAATAAAGGGCTTTTCTCTTTTAAAGACTTTATACAATTCCCAAATTGCCATAAGATCTTTGATAGGTGAAATTTGTCGATACATATCCACAGGTATCGTTCTGATGCCTTCTTGTTTGTGCACAATGTCTAATTGATTCGTTCTGTTTGACGAGACACCAATAACCTCAAAGTAATCGGACATGAATTTTAGTTGTCCTGTTAATAAACCACTAAGGCTGAGAGGCACGGTTGATACTCTAATGAGTTTTTTTTTGGTTTGATTTGTGGGCATTGCTATACGTTTGTAAAACAAATATATAAAAGTATTTTGATGCGTATGGCGATGTTTGTTTTTTTGTTGGGTGTTGGGTGTTAGGTGTTAGGTGTTAGGTGTTAGGTGTTAGGTGTTAGGTGTTAGGTGTTAGGTGTTAGGTGTTGGGTGTTAGATGTTAGAAGGTTAGATTGTTAGATTATTAGATATTTGAAGTTAGATATTAGATATTAGAAGTTTCAAAGTTTCAGAGTTTCAGAGTTCCAAAGCCATAAAGTTATAAAGTTAGAAGGTTAGATGGTTAGATATTAGAAGTTAGATATTAGAAGTTAGATATTAGAAGTTCAAAAGTTTCAAGTTAGAAGGTTCCAATATAGTAAGAATAAAAAGCTACACAATTAAACAATTACACGATTCAACAGTTAAACAATGAGCAATAGTCAATAATCAATAGTCGATGGTTAATGGTTGTTGGTTGATGGAATGGGTCAGACTGAGCTTGTCGAAGTCCTATTAAACAGCCCTCCATTGTCAGACTGAGCGCAGTCGAAGTCCATACAAAACAACTCTCGATTATCAAGCGCTCCCTTTCAAAGTAAAAACACACCCATTGTCAGGCTGAGCGCAGTCGAAGTCCTTATGATACTTTCCTCGATGGTTAAACTGTTTTTTCAAAGTTTCAGAGTTTCTGAGTTTCAAAGTTTCAAAGTTAGATTGTTAGATGTTTAGAAGGTTAGAAGGTTAGAAGGTTAGAATGTTTCAATATATTAATAATAAAACGATCTAAAATTTAACAATTACACGATTCAACAGTTAAACAATGAACAGTAATCAATAAACAATAATCAATAATCAATAGTCAATAGTCAATAGTTTATGGTTGTTGGTTGATGGGGGATTGTTAATAGTGTCCTTCGACAAGATCAGGGTGACAGCGTGAGAAGTCAGTAGTTTCAGAGATTCAAAGTTTCAAAGTTAGATTGTTAGATGTTTAGAAGGTTAGAATGTTAAATGTTAGAAGGTTTGAATATATTAATAATAAAACGATCCAAAATTTAACAATTACACGATTCAACAGTTAAACAATGAACAGTAATCAATAAACAATAATCAATAGTCAATAGTTTATGGTTGTTGGTTGATGGGGGATCGTGAATAGTGCCCTTCGACAAACTCAGGGAGACAGCGTGAGAAGTGAGTAGTACTAAGTTTCATGGTTCCATATTTATAAACTGATTAAGTTAGAAAGTTGTTTGGTGCGGATTGTCCGTTTGAGGTAATCGAGATGGAAATACATTTTAAGTGAAGCTTGAAATATGCGCTCAAGACGAAAGTTTTTTTTGATTCTTTTAAAAAACACCCCTATAATCCCCTCGAGGGGATATTCCTTCGATTCATATTTACGGTTGTGGTTTGAAGTGAATAGAGTGCCCTTCGATAAACTCAGGGTGACAGCGTGAGAAGTGTGCAGTCCTAAGTTCATGGTTTCATGGTTCCATAGTTATAAAATGGTTAAGTTAGAAAGTTGTTTGGTGTGGATTGTCCCCTTGAGGTTATCGAGATGGAAATATATTTTCATTGAAGATAGCGAGCGAAGCTCATTAGGGGTGTTGTAGATTGCATGAACTAACAAAACAAAGATACATTTTCAAGACACTATCATAAAATCTGTGTAAGTTCAAGAGCAGAGAGCGAAAGGAACTAGCATTCAGAACAGTTTTAATTGACCAATGACAAAATTCAGCTTTTATCGTTCTCTTTTTTCTGTTGAAATAAATTTATAAAATTTTCAAAGAAGGTCCTTTTGTATACATAGGATGACTTGGAGGTTTGTGAGAAGTTAGATGTTTGAAGTTTCAAAGTTCCACAGTTCCAAAGATTCAGAGATTCAGAGTTTCAAATTTAGAAGTTAGAAGTTAGAAGTTAGATATTAGAAGTTTCAAAGTTTAAAGTTAAAAGGTTTCACTAAACTAAGAATAAAACGTTTCACAATTAAACAATTCCACGATTCAACAGTTCAACAATAAACAATAATCAATAGTCAATAGTCAATAGTCAATAGTTAATGGTTGTTGGTTGATGGAAGGTGTCAGACTGAGCTTGGCGAAGTCCATACGAAACAACTCTCCATTATCAAGTGCTCCCTTTCAATGTAAAAACAAATCCCCTGTCAGACTGAGCGCAGTCGAAGTCCTTATGATACTTTCCTCGATTGTTAAACTATTTCTTTCAAAGGGCCAAAGTTTCAAAGTTTCAAAATTATAATGTTAATAAAACCAAATATTACACAGTAAATCAATTCCACTGATGGATTTATGGATAAAAACATGCTAGCCTGCCGACATAAAAGTATTTTTTTATGCTAATTCGTACAAAAATTTAAACATATACTTAATTATTTAACATGGAATGTATGTTTAGCTGCCTGTTTTTTTTTACATTTACAGCGTATTTTATACGAATTGAGCTGGTGAGACTGCTCAAGACCTTATCAAATTTAGCTCAAAAACGGAGTTCTAGCTGTTATTTTGAGCTTTTTTTATGCCTTGAAATGTCTAAAAGTGAGTTGATAAAGAGGGTTTTAAGAAGATTAAGATCAAACAATTACGTCATCGGCATCAATTAAAAAGTGCATCAGCTTCAAACAATTCGTTTATCAGCATGATTTAAGCTTAAAAAAGGGTATAAAAAAAGGCCCTGAGTGGTGAGACACTCAAGACCTTATCAAATTTAGCCCGACGATATAATGTCAGACCAACGGAGTTCTAGCTCGCTTTTTTAAATGACAGATCGTTTAACAAACTGCGTAAACGTTTCCCGGGTCTAAATAAAATACGGGTTTTAGTAATCGCGTTGGCATCTACATCCAGTTCGAGGTCTCTACCTTCAGAGCTGATGCTCACTTGAAAATTGCCTAAACGACCTAATTTTACAATACGCCCTTGTTTTAACGCGTCAATAATGTTGCGTTCTAAAGAGAGTAGTACCGCGTAACAATCGGACTCTGTTACGGTACATTGATACGAAATTTGCTCAGCGAGCGTGTCCATGTCTACTTCACCGTCTGCAATAGCAGCGGCATAGTACTTCTCAGGTAAATTAATATCCCGAGGATTCTTTCTGGCTTGCGCCTTAAATTTAATAGCCATTGGCTTAAAAAATTAAAAATTTATAAATATATATTTGTCTTAGTATACTGCATACGAGTATCTAACTGACCTTACAAAGTTTATAAAAATAACTCAAAAACTAACACCAAAGTTTTTAACATTTACATTTAGTTCTTAACATTAGATTTAATATTGGTATGGCATGTTTTTACAGGGGTACAAAAATTAAAGACATTGTTTAATGAATTGAAATACAGTAATCTGCGAATTTAAAAATTAAAAAACAGGAGCTTTTATTGAATTGAAAATTAATAAATGGAAATTAAATTTGATGTTTTTTAGGCGCCATGTGAAGTTTCTTGGTATTAAATAAACTGTTTATTACCCATTTAAATGACTAACGAAGTTATTTTATTATTGCATTTATATGCATTAAAGAAAGTCTACAAAAAAGCATCTTTACATCTGTAGTTTGTTTTTTGGCTTAAATTATCCACATCTTTAGCTTGTTGTCTTCTCTTCAAATAATCCATGAAAATTTTGCAATAAATAAGTTATTAGTACTTATTAACAATGAGTTACATATTTTATGGTAACCTATTATATTTGCATTCGAAAAAAAATTTATTGTAAAAACATCCATAATTTAAATATGGTCGTATATAGGTTTAATTCATTGTAAAAAACACATTATCGATAAAAAACTACATTTTAACTATTTTATTTTGAAAGCCTTTTGTATTTCATCGAAAATAGAAATCACTTAAACGATAATAGTAATTTAAATTTTAATTTTGAAAACAATAATTAACGCCCTCCCAAATCAAGAACTTATGAAACTAATTATTAAACCTATGTATGTTTTATGCTTCATGGTACTAGCACTAGTATCCTGTAATAATGAGGAATTATTTGTAGAACCTACTTCAGAGGTGGTTGTAGAAGACGATACTACCGTTCCTGATGACAACGACACAGTGGCTATACCACCAGTAAGCACACCTTGTGATTTTAATTTAAATAATGTAGCTGCCAATGCTACAGTTATTATTAATTGCGTGATGGATTTAGGCGGACAAACCATTACCTTACCAGCAGGAGTAACCCTGGTTTACGAAGGTGGTGATATTATTAATGGCACCATTAATTTTGGTACTAACAATTTGGTTTCTGGGGAGCTATTAAATTCAAGCCTAACGATTGCTGGCACTAAGCCGCAAATGAAAGACCCTGTTTTTAATTTTGATGCAAAACGATGGGGCATTGTTGAAGGGGTTGTGAACGATGAGGTTGCTTATAACAACAAATTGATTATTAATGAAATAATGCAAAAAGTTAAAAGTCTTGGGGCTTCTACTATAAAAATAGATAAATTAGATGCCTATTTTCAAACACAAAATGAGTTTAACAAATCAAAAGAAGCACCAGAAGATGCAGCAATTCAAATACCGGCAGATATACATTTGAAAATGACCGATAATACCCATTTAAGAGTCCAGCCAAATAAGGGCACTGCCACAGTTTTGTTAACTGTATTTAAAGCCGATAATACCATAGTTGAAGGTGGTATTTTACATGGAGATCGTGATACACATGATTATTCTAGTGGTGGTACGCAAGAATGGTTGCATACACTATTGGTAAAAGCTAGTAAAAATGTGACTATCAAAAACATGACGCTCATGGATGCAGGTGGTGATGGGATAGAAATCAATGCTTATGGGCATGCTTATGATTCGTATTACACCTATTGTGAAAATGTTACGATTACTGGTAATAAAATTATAAGAGCCAGACGCAACGGTTTATCCCTTACTGATGGAAGAAATATCATCATAGAAAATAATGAATTTATCGATTCTGGTATATCCACTAATAAATCTAACGGAGCAGCTCCTATGTGGGCTATTGATATAGAGCCTTATAGACCTAATGCAACTGTGTATGAAATAGTAAACGATATAACCATTAAAAACAACATAGAAAAAGGGTCTGAAAAAGGTGGTTTTTTGATATATTCAGGCGACAGGATTACCATAGAAAACAATACTATGGAAAATGGCATAGCGTATAGACAAACATCAGGAAGTATTATTAGAAACAATACTGTTATAGGTGTTTCAGAACTTAGTAAAAAAGATAGAGATGGTATTACCGCTGAAACCCAATCTGGGAATAATAATAATTTAATTTACGGTAATACTGTCAAAAACTTTAACAAAGGTATAATAGCAGGTGATTATAATGGACTTAAAGTTTACGATAATGTAATTTCAAACTGTGGTAAGGCTATTGGTTACGGTTCTTTAATCAACGCAAAAATATATTCCAATACAATTACAACTTGTGGTTTAGGTATTGGTTCAGAGGGTCTAAATGTAACCTTGAACAATACCGAGTTTTATGACAATGTTGTAAATGATTGTGAATTGGGAACTAATTTTTATAAAACAAACTTCAATGAAAAAGCAAATAGTTTTGTTGTGAAGAACAACGTTTTTAACGCAAACAGAAACTCTGATTTTAAGTATGTGTATGGATTGGAATTTGACAATAACACTGTATCTGGAGGTTTAAGGATTAATGGCGTAGAAAACAGCCGTTTTACTAACAACACAATAAGTGGAGGTGATGGATTTACTATAGAAGGTTGGTGTAAGGACATAAGTATTGTTGGAAATACAATTATAGGAAAATGTTTTTATGAACCTAATGCCACAACTAATATTAATATTGTTAAAGAAAATAATAAGTGCAACTAGAGTGTCTATAAAAATAAGTGATATTTCATTATTAAGATTGCCGAAACGTTCAAATTTAATGAGGTATTACTAATTACATTTCGATAGTTTTAAGTAAAAAAATATAAAAATAGGATGAAAAAAGTATTAATAACAGGTGCGGCAGGCTTTTTAGGGTCGCATTTGTGTGATCGCTTTATAAATGAAGGTTATTTTGTTATTGGAATGGATAATTTTATTACAGGGGATAAAAAGAATATTCATCATTTAGAAAAGCATCCAAATTTTGACTTTATAAAGCATGATGTTACCGAGTTTGTTAATATAGAAGGAAACTTAGATTATATACTTCATTTTGCGTCACCTGCCAGCCCTATCGATTATTTAAAAATACCAATTCAAACTTTGAAAGTAGGGTCATTAGGGACGCATAATTTATTAGGTTTAGCGAAGGCAAAAAAAGCAAGAATTTTAATAGCTTCTACTTCTGAAGTATATGGAGATCCATTAGTCCATCCTCAAACTGAAGACTATTATGGTAATGTAAATACAATTGGGCCACGAGGTGTTTATGATGAAGCGAAACGCTTTCAAGAATCTATAACCATGGCCTATCATAGATTTCATGGCATAGAAACGCGTATAGTCCGTATATTTAATACCTACGGCCCTAGAATGCGATTAAATGATGGAAGGGTAATTCCTGCATTCATGGGACAAGCTTTAAGAGGAGAAGATTTAACTATATTTGGTGATGGTTCACAGACACGGTCTTTTTGTTTTGTTGATGATCAAGTTGAGGGAATTTTTAGACTTCTTTTAAGCGATTATGAAGCTCCAGTAAATATTGGAAATCCTAATGAAATTACTATTAAGCAGTTCGCTGAAGAGATAATTAAATTTACGGGAACAAAGCAAAAAATTATCTATAAGGCGTTGCCTCAAGATGATCCTTTACAAAGGCAACCCGATATTTCTTTAGCCAAAAAATTATTAAATTGGGAGCCAAAAATTGGAAGAGCGGTAGGGATGAAAATTACTTATGAATATTTTAAGTCGCTTTCTGAAGAGGAGTTATTTAAGAGCGAACACAAAGATTTTAAAAAACATATCCATTTATAGATATACATCTCAACATTGAATAATCAATAATAATATCCTTAAAGGAGTTAATTAAATATTTATTGATTTAAATGCCCTAAAATATTTCAATAATTATTTTTCTCGCTAATTTTTTGTCTTATTGGTTTAATTAATTCTTTTGAGAATATTTAAGCTCCATACTAATTTAAATAAGAAGTATCTTATTCCAAGTAATATGGATAAAATAAATTAGTTTCTTATAATATAATAACACCGTTTTTTTCCTTCATATTTATTTTTTGATTAGTTGTATTTTTCGAAGAATTTGATCGGGAATATATTTTATAATTAGCCTTTTTTAGAAGATTAATAGCAAGAATTATTTTGGTTTCATTTTGATAACAAAAATTAATCTATGAAACTAGGTAGGATCCGGCTATTTATGATATTCCTAATTTAACTCCTTTATTATTTAACTCCTTTAGGGATATTAATATCGGTTTATTGCAATTGCAAAAAACGGGCATAGTATACCACCCACAGCGGATTAAATTGAGCATAGTGCGGCGGGTGAAAGTGAACCACCTACAGCGGACGAAAGTGAACCACTAAAAATCGATTCTATTTGTAAAGCTTTAAATATCTTTTATAAAAAGATATTATGGCCAACAAACAAATAGATATGCGAAAAATAAAACAGATTTTCAAACTCTACATTGAAGGAATCAGTAAGCGCCAAATAAGCCTAATCACAGGGCTGTCGCGTAATACCATCACTAAGTACATTGACTTTTTTAAGCGCTATCGGCTTACCGATTACGAAGTGTCCGCCATGACGCTCGAGGAGCTGAACAGACTTTTTAAAACCGACCAAAAAGGTAAGAGCCAGCAACTATTGACCCTAGAGACGTATTTTCCCTATTTTGACAAAGAACTGCGTAAAACGGGCGTAACCAAAGAGTTGCTCTGGCAAGAGTACGTTTCCAAACATCCAGATGGCTACAAACTTTCCCAATTTAGGTATTGGTATCGGGAGTGGGTTAAAGAAGTGTCTCCAGTGATGCATTTTACACACAAAGCGGGCGATAAACTTTTCATTGATTTTACGGGCAAGAAGCTTTCCATAGTAGATCGTTACACAGGCGAGATACAAGATCTAGAGGTCTTTGTCTGTGTATTGGGCAGTAGCCAATACACGTATGTTGAAGCCTGTGAGAGCCAAAAGAAAGAAGATTTTATAGCTTGTATAGAAAACGCACTTTGGTTTTATGGCGGTGTACCACAGGCTTTAGTACCTGATAACTTGAGGGCAGCAGTTACCAAAAGCAGTCGTTACGAACCAAAAGTAAATGAAACTTTTGTAGATTTTGCTGAGCATTATGAAACGGCAGTACTTCCAACCAGAGCCTACAGACCTAGGGACAAGGCCATCGTCGAAAATGCCGTGCGTATCATATATACACGTGTCTTTGCGCCATTGCGCAACCAAACGTTCCATACTAAAGCTGCACTGAATAAAGCCATATTAGAATTTCTTAAAACCCATAACAGCACCTCTTTTAGGGGACGGGAATATTCTCGCTATTCGTTATTTGAAGAGATTGAAAAACATCAGCTTAAACCATTGCCAGCAAAACGCTATGAGATTAAACGCTACGCTAATGCAACGGTTCATAAAAACAGCCATATTTATTTTAGTAAGGACAAACACTATTATAGTTTGCCCTATCATCATATAGGCAAACGTATTAAAGTGGTTTACTCAGATAGCACCGTAGAGATGTTCTACCAACAGGAACTGCTTACAGTCCATCCAAGAAACAAGCAAAAATATGGGTATAGCACGATAAAGGAACACATGCCTTCCCATCACCGCTTTATCAGCGAGTGGAGCAGTGAAAAATTCATTGCCTGGGCAGAGCAGGTTGGTGAACATTGCAAGGCACTAATCATTAACATATTAGAAAAGAAACAACACCCAGAACAATCCTATAAATCATGTCTGGGCATATTGCACCTCACTAAAAAGGTAGGCAATACACGATTGGATAATGCCTGCAAGCGTGCATTGGACTATGGTGCTCATAACTACAATATTATAGAGCGTATTCTTAAAAACGGTTGGGACACCTTAGATGAAGACATCGAAGACCAACCTGAGGTCCCAAATCATAGTAACATTAGAGGAAGTCATTATTACAAATAAATTAAAACCAAAAAACAATGAATAAACAGACATTGGAACACATGAAACAACTAAGGCTATACGGTATGTACAGAGCCTTTGACAGCAGTTTATCGCCACAAAGTATAAACTACACCAATGATGAACTCATCGCATATCTGCTCCAAAGCGAATGGGATGATCGTCAAAACAGAAAAATAGAACGGTTAACAAAAGCGGCGCGATTTAGGTACAGTGCTATTATGGAAGCTATCGATTTTGATGCTTCAAGACAA
Organism: Mariniflexile aquimaris; assembly: GCF_042676825.1. Taxonomy (NCBI): domain Bacteria; kingdom Pseudomonadati; phylum Bacteroidota; class Flavobacteriia; order Flavobacteriales; family Flavobacteriaceae; genus Mariniflexile; species Mariniflexile aquimaris. The sequence continues at coordinate 682,620 of NZ_JBHTIB010000012.1, read as the reverse complement.
CTAGATAAAAATCAAATACAACGCTTTGCTAGCTGTGAGTTTATAAAGCAAAAACAGAATATCCTTATCACGGGAAGTACAGGGGCTGGAAAAAGCTATATGGCATCAGCTATCGGTCATCAGGCGTGTTCATTGGGATATAAGGTCATGTATTATAACACCAACAAACTTTTTACCATGCTCAAAACATCAAAAGCAGATGGCTCTTATTTAAAGCAAATCAATAAACTGGAAAAACAAGACCTACTGATTATTGATGACTTTGGGCTTAAAGCTTTAGATGCTATAAATAGGCACTCCTTTATGGAAATCATTGAAGATAGGCATGGAGAACACAGTATTATTATCGCCTCACAATTACCAGTAGAAGCATGGCATGAAATTATAGGAGAACAAACCATCGCAGATGCCATTTTGGATCGCCTTGTACATAATGCACACAGAATCGATATTAAAGGAGAATCGATGCGTAAAAAATTGAAAAATAAAGACTAAATTTAACCACAAATGAATCGGTTTTGAGCTCTTACTTTGCTATGCTCACTTTCATCCGCCGCAAGTGGCTCACTTTGCCCACCCTATCCAGCAATTATAGAATCAGATAAAAAATTAATATAATACTAGCTATTTAATATATTGTTAAAGAATCTGTCGTTTTGTTTTTCAACATTTAAATAATTTTTCAAAATAGCATGTGCAAGAAATATTAGAAAAAGCAGCATGATTTTAATGCAATTCATAAAAATCAAGATAAGAAGATATGACTTGTTTAAAATGAAAATACAAAAAACAGACTTGAAAAAAAATATTAAGGGAATTTTTTAAAATTACCTGAACTGTTTTTATTAAATATTGATTACTCGATTACTTCTGAAAGTGTCTTAATTCAGTTAACCTTCGTTTTTAAGGTTCTTCTCTAAAATATCAACACTGAGATGTTCTGCAAGTAAATACATCATGTCATAATTTCCAGTAACAATTTTATTTACCACAGCTTTAGGCGTTAAATGTAAATTATAGTATTCTTTGGCCTTGTCTCTTAAATAAAATAGCTCTTTTTCATTTAAATTATAGGCTAAATTGATTTTGTTGGTTAGGTCTTCTAAATCATTATATATTATCGCATTTTTTAAATGTTTTAATTCTGGCGACATCATTTTCGCATATTCTTCATGAATAATAAGTATCGAGCCAACCGACAAAGCTTCAATAATATTATGTGAAAATGGCATAACAGAACCAGGCAGTGCTAAATAAAAATAAAAATTGTTTAATACTTCTCGCAATTCACTTATATCAATGCGAATTTTATTTGAATCTAAAATTATACATACGTTATCATCATCATTACTTTTTAAGAAATCATCAAATTCAATTCTTGTATTAAATTCCCTTAGTATCTTTTCTTTATTTAAATGTTGAAATACTTCTATTCTGCCATCACTATTAAAAGGCGTAGCTGAATATCCTGAATAAAAGGCACTGCCAAAATTTCCTACCATGAAAATTGATCTTTTTCTCTTAGATAAGTAACTAACTTCTTTATCCCAATAATTATTATTATAAAATTTAGGATGCATGGATATTGGTATATGGTAACTATTTGTTTTAATTATATCCGTTTTAAAATAACAGGTAAAATAATCAGGATTTAAATTGTTTTCATTAAGTTCAATACTATTTTTTGATTTATTTGGCGCCTCTTCTAAGCATATTAGCCCTTCTTGATAGATTAACTGATGTTGATTCCATGGTGATTTGTATTTAGTATGCACATTATGCTTAAAATATTTAAAATTAAAGGTGGGAAAATAAATGGTGTAGCCTTCAATAGAAAAAAATTTAATTAATCCATAGAAGTATCTGTGGTAGATTTCCGGATTAGAACAATTTATGATTAAGGCTTTGTCTGTTTGTTTTTTATTGAATGCTTTACTTTTTCTCTTCACTTTTAAATATTCCATATAGGCAATCCTTGGAATTTTTAAAGAAATGTATTCTATGATATTCATGTTTATAATTTATTTTTTATGAGCGATTTAATAAAAATTAACGATTTTAAAATGTAAAAGGCTTTAGATATGATGATTCTAAATAAGTTTTTTTGTTTGTCTGCAACTTTATTATTTAAAAACAGTATGTTATTTTCCTTGAGCTCATTTTTTATAGCTTCCATTTCTTTAAACGTAAAATCATGTTTAAACATCATATAAAAAATATCGATGTTTGTTAATGTGAGCCTTTCTAAAAAAAAATCCTCAATTCTATGGTCATGGTGTTTAACTTCATCATTTTTAAAGGAAACAATATTCTTTAAAATTATGATAAAACTTCTTAGATATTTTTCTTTAGAGGCTTTGTCAGTACTTCTAGTTATGGAACTTGTAGTTTGAAGAAACTCTGCCCCAATTAGTGAAACGGCACGAATTCTGTTTGTAAAAAATAAAACGCGTGTATTAAATTCAAAATCTTCCCCATAAATATGTTCTAAAAACCACAAATTATTTTCTAATAAAAATTGTCTTCTATATATTTTATTACAGGCAGAGCCCATATACTTTATTTGCTTATAATAGTCAATCCCATTAAAAATATTCCCATGACTGTCTTTTTGTATAGTAGACAAAACTATCCCGTTTGTATCTATTTTATTGGCACCGAATTCAAGTATATCTAATTTGTCTTTTTCACTTATTTGAATTAAGTTTTTTAGACTTCCATAAAAAAGAACGTCATCAGCATCTAAAAAAATTAAAAATTCTCCTGTAGCATTTTCAATACCCGTATTTCTAGCCCCCCCTAAACCTTTATTTTTTTGTGAAATTATTTTAATACAGGGAGTTCTTGATGCTAAACTTTTAGCAACTTCTTCACTGTTATCAGTTGACCCATCATTTATCATAAGAATCTCATAATCTTTTTCCTCAATTTCTTGATTTATTACGGAGTTTACACAAGTTTCAAGGTACTTTGCAACATTATACATTGGAATAATAATACTAATTTTTTTCATTGAACATAATAAAGATTTAATAATCTAAAAATATTAAATAAAACACCTATAATTATATTTACCTTTTTTAAGGTTATAAGTAAATAGTGTATATTTTAAGTCTTACCAGATTTGTAAAAATAAAGCCTTATAATTCCTAAGTAATTTTTATCTCCAAATTTTTGCTATAGTTAGGGAATATGTTAGGCGGAATCTTCAGACCTAAATAATCTGAATCTAAATAAAGGTTTGACTCAGTAGCAATTAAATTATAAGCAATATTGTGAGGGTCTTGCATCTTTTGCTTTTCTTGATAAGGTTTAATAATACCGTAATAAATCACATTCATTAAATAAGTAAACATAAAATAAGCAAATATCACTTTAGCAATAATTAACTGTTGATTTTTAAAAAACTGTTGTTTTAATAGTGGATAAATAATAATAAACCCCATAATAAACCAAGATAAATACGCGAAACGGTTTGAAAAGTTTGCTCGAATTACCAAAATCCAAAAAGAATTGCAAATTAGATACATGTTAAGAATCTTAAAATAGAGAGTATCATGAAACCCTTTTTTAACTATGAAATACCATCCAGCAAATACACCAAAAAAGCTATAGAAAATAAAATCCCATCTAAATCCCACCTGGATAACATCATCTAATTCACCCTGACCAGATATATAACCAGCAAGACGACTGTCAAAACCAAGACTTGAAAAAATTGAAATAAAAACTGACCCCATAGCTAGAGAAACTGGAATAGATAAAACCCAGGCTTTTATATAGGTTCTTGGGTTGTTATAAACTGATGTGAGAGCATAAGCCGCAATGGGAAGCATCATAGACTTATGAATAAGAACTGCTAAAATAAAGTAGATAGAAATTTTTATTTTATTTTTTGGAAAACATAAGCCTAAAATAAATAAAGATGTTGCCACACCATTTCTTATGCCATTTGTTCCGTAGCTATAAAAAGAAAATGAAACAATTAAAATCAAAAAGGAATAAAACCAATATTGCTTGAAATATTTTTTTGATATTAAATATAAAGGAAAGATATATAAAAAGGACATCAATAAAAAAAAACCATGTGAAGTCATGAAATTTGATAAAAATTTCATAAAATACTCAAAATATATATCTTTTGTTGTTGTTACTTTAGCTCCAAAGCTATAATTATTAAACTGAATATTATAAATTGCCATATCTACAAAATATCTACCACTTACAGGCCGTAGTCCTATATAAAGGATAAGAAAAAATAAAATGAAGTAACCGGCTACATTTAAAAAATTTAAATTTTTTTGGCTGTTTAAATCAACAGTGTAGGCATGAAGCATATTAGCCATTACCAGAAATAATGAAATATTGATATAAATATCATAATAATATTCTAAAGGGATAAAATCAATCATAAATCATTCTAAAATTAATTGCACTTTCAAGGTTTTTATTATTAAATCTTTATTTGATATTTTATTTTTTTGTAGCCCAATAAAATGTAAAATTTAAATATAAAAAGTTAGTTTTATTACTGATTTAATTATTCATTTGGCAATTTCATCATGTTAAACTTATTTAAAAAAAGTTTCTAAACTTTTTTGCTTTTTAGAATCAAGCTATATTGGTTATAAAGCTTCTATTAATTATTTCTCTTCATTGAAAAAAATTATTTTAAATTTTATTTATTCTTTAAACAATAAATCTACAACAGTAACATCATCACAGGAATTCATGGTATGCTTACCTAAAATGCCATTGGGTGGTAATATTTCATTCATTTTAATTTCAGAATACTTATTAATAGTTAATTCAGTAATTTCATTTACAACTAAATTCCCGCCATAAGTCTCGCTACAATTTTGAGAAATACGATACATTTTATTGTTGGATAAATAAATTTGGCCTGCATTCCGAGCTAAACTTGCATTAGTAATTACAGGATTGTTACTATGAGGTGTCCATTTATTTGAAAATAAATCCTTTGAGTAATAAATATATAAACGCTCATTATTTTCATGTTCAAAGCCATCAATTTTATTCGCTAAAATCCAATACATATTATCATGGAAAATCCATATTGCATCTAGTAACTTGATGTCACTTATTAGATTCATTTTAAATTCCCATTCAAATGGAAATTTGATACACTCATAAAGTTGTAATGAATTAGTTTGACTACTTTCAGGAATCATAAAATAGTTGTTTTCAACTTTAAAAACATTAGGAAAAGAAAGGTGATAATCTTTATCTATGATTTCTCTTTTCTTTAAAATATTAAAATCACTATCTAAGACTAAACATGAAATTCTTCCAATGCCATTTTTCTTTAGCTCCTCAAAATAAATAATGTATTCATTTTTATGTTTTATAATAAAAGGATCTGCCCAAAATGAATGTTGTGGTTGTTTTAAAAATTTAATTTCATCATTATGTTCAATTCCAATTTTCCAATTAAGTCTTGATTTTGAAAACTTTCGTTTTAAAATTATGCTTGCTAATTTTAAGTAATATAATGTTAAGAGAAATTGATTAATAAAGTCATTGGATTGGGGTTTAATTTTATTATAATGCTTATCCAATGTATTTTGTCTTAAAATCTTAGCTAAGTAAATGGCAAAGTAAAAGGATAACTTTGTTAAACAATTTTTAATACCTTTTTCTTTTTTTAACATTTCAAGACCAATAACAGACCATTCTGTTGAGTTTATATCTTGATATAATATTATTAAGCGAATATACTTTTTGAACAACAAATCATTAATAACAAGTTTTTCGGATAAATAGAGCGTTATAAACCCCAGTTTTGTAAATTTTTTTAAATGACTTACATTAACATATTTATTTTCTAAAATAATTATATCATGAATTTTTAATTCATCAATTTTAGTAACAATTTTTACATTCAATTTTTTAGTTAAATCGTTTTTTTCAATACTATTAAATGCATCATACCTAAAATTATTGAATTTGCTATCAACCAATTTAACAAACCAGTTAAATTTGAATTCGTTTTTTTTTATAGGCTCTTCAAAATATAGAGTAATTTTTACATTCTCTATTTCTGTATGAATATATTCAAGGCATTTAAATAGATAAAAGTCTATTTTTTCTGAATTAATTACAAATGCAATTGTCATAATAAACAGGTTATGTTTTTTTGTTATAAAGCCTTGAGTTAAACAATTCTAACCATTTAGACATTACATTCAACTCGCTAAATTTCAGGATATTATTTCTGCCATTTTGCCCCATTATTTTACGTTTATCAATGTCTTTAATCAAATTGATCATTTCTACTGCTAAAAGCTTTTCGTTTAAATATTCTACAATAACACCATCTTCATTGTTAGTTATAATATTTCTAGGTCCGTTTGGAGAGTCAAAGGAAACGATAGGTAATCCACAACTCATAGCTTCCAATAGAACCATTGGAAAACATTCTGTTAAGGATGTCATTGCATAGATAGATGAGTCCAACATTTTACTTTCTAAATCATTTGTAGAGCCATTTAAAAACACATGGTTACCTAAATTTAAAGAATTAATTTGATTTTGTAGTTTTTTTACATAATCTTCTTCTCCTTCTCCATAGATATTTAAAGTCCAATCAGGACATTCATCAACTACATGTTTCCAAGAGTTTATTAAATATTCAAAACCCTTAACTGGGGCTATCCTTCCAGCACTTATAGCTTTTTTATTTATCAAATTAGCTCCATTTGAGTTTGTTTTTGTAATAGCATTTGGTATCACTAATTTATTTTTTCCTTTATAATACTTAAGTTCATCTGTTGTTAAGAGTACTAAATAATCATATTTAGATTCAAAATAATCAGCTAGTTTATATTTGATAGTTTTTAAAATGTTTCTGTTTTTTGATTGTTCTATATAGCTAAAATGTTTAGACGAATGAAATTCTTTAATTTTAATTACATTTTTAGCGATTAGTGGTATAAAATAAAATCCAAATTCATAATTACAAATTACAATAATATCGGGTTGTATGAACTTAATTTTTCTTTTTAACCGTAAATAATGCTGCAAGCTAAGTTTAAGATTTAAAGGATTAAGAAAGCTTATTGTTCGATTGTAATCTATATCCAGATCATGTAATTGAACATTTTTTGGCAGCGTATAACAGGGTGGGTTATTTTTTTGTTGAAAGGTAATAACATGAAGTTCAAAGTCGGTATTATTAGAAAAATAATTCAGCTTGTTTGCTAATACCCGTTCTAAGCCACCATGCAAATAAATTTGATCTGTATAATAAATAATTTTCATCTTAATATTACTTCTTAAAAAAAGTTTTTAATTTGCTTAATCCCAACACCGTTATGACACCGTTTATTATACGAACACCAAAAATGGATATTAGTTTACGTTTTATATTTGGAAAAAGTGTCGTTTTTTTTGGTACCCAAGACATGGCGAAATGATGTATGCTGTAGGTGTTATCTGTTTTTTTAATAATGCCAGTACCATGGTCTTTGGCACAAAAAAAATCTTTTGGAAACATAAATAGTATGCTATTATCTTTTTTATGTTCACTTACAGTTAAATTATTAGGATGTATTTCTTTAATGGTTCTAACCTTTGAAATTTGAGCCATCATAATTCTAGGCAAGGTTAATGTATTATAAGTTCCATCTTTATTAATAAATGTTTTACCAGTGTAATAGTCTAAACACTGTTTTACCCAAAGGCATTTTTTTTCGGCTCCAAAGATACCTGCTTCTATAATTCCAAGACCTTCGGTCCCAATTATATAAGGTCTTTCTAATAAATCATTAAAACTTTTAATAACCTCAATGTCCGTATCCAAATAGATGCCACCATAATTGTAAACCGCATATAACCTTATATAATCGGCAGCAAAAGCATATTTTTTGCTATCAAATGCCTGTTTTGCCCAAATATTATCTTCTAATTTAAATGTTTCAGTATTCCATAACATAAACTCGTAATCTGGCAATATTTCTTTCCAGGTATTCATACATTTTTTAATTACCGGCGGAAACTCATCGTTACTTAGCCAACAGAAATGAATAATTTTAGGTATCATAGTAATGCTTAATAGCTTGTAAAATATTAATTATATTTTTTAAATAATTGTAATAATAAAGACATGCTAATTTTTATTTTCTTCTTATTTGAATGGTTAAATGCCATAAACTATAACAAAAAAACGCAAAAGTAAACATCCTTAACTTTATAAAAACGTGGATAATTTTTAAATGAATTTTTTTGTTTTTAATATGACTAAAACAACATATAAACTCTTTGTTTTTTAATATTTGTTTTACAAATTTATAGCCTAAAATATAGCCTTTTGAACTTAATGCTGATAAAATGTATTGGTTTGTATTATTGTAAAAAGGCAAATAAAATTTATCGTATTCAATTTGAAAATTAAATTTTATATTTTCGTTGATAAGTTTTTTGTTAGCTTCTAAAAATCCATTGAATTGATTTTCTCTAAAAGTGTTTATAATACTATTACTTATTTCATTATTATAATTATAATTAGCATCCTCTATAACAAAAACACTTTCTGCTGTTTTAAAAACATCAAAATTAAACCAATAATCACTTGCTCTAACGCCTTTTTGAATTTGAAATTTATGGCCATGTTGTTTTATAAAAGCATATTTATAAATTTTATTCCATAAATCAGGTATAATTGGATCACTACCTGTATAGTATGACCTCAACAGGTTATCTTTTACTTCATTTTTGTTTAAACAAGTATTTACTGGAATATTTGTATGAGGAATTATATATTTTCCTTTGTTGCATATTTTATAATGGGCAATAACCACATCACAATTATAAATTAATGCAGGATTTAAAATGTTTTGAAACATATTATTATCAATAAAATCATCCGCATCTACAAAACCTATATATTTGCCTTTAGCCATTTTTAAGCCAACATTTCTAGCTATTGCAACTCCTTGGTTTTTTTGATTAATATAAATAATACGGTTGTCTTTACTGGCATAGAATTCACAAATAGTACTACTATTGTCTTTTGAACCGTCATTTATTAAAATAACTTCAAAATCAAAAAATGTTTGATTTAAAATACTATCAATACATTTTTCTAAGTAGCTTTCAGCATTATAAACTGGTAAAATAACTGATAACATCATATCCTGAATGTATTTTTAAGTTTATAATAAAACTTGTCAGTTAAGGCAAGTCTCATTAAAATTTTCACCTTCTCTGAAGAGTTTTCAAAGCCATAAACAGAATTACTTTTTACTAAATATTTTATGCCAGCAATTCTATCTTTAAAACTTCCTTTAGATCTAATGGAAGCCATTTGTTCAAAATGTCGATTTCTTAAAAAACGTTGGTCTTCTTTGTTAAACAATTTAAAATTCTCTTTTTCAAAAGTATATAAAGCATTTAAAGCAATTGATTCATTCTGTATGTTCTGTTTTGAAACTCTATTATTTTCGTGCTCTACAACCACTAATAATTCTTCTTTAACAAATTCAACCTTATAATTATACGAAAAGAACTTATACATAAAATACTGATCTTGAAACCTTGGGATATTTTCAAACCCCCCAATACTCCTGAATATATCGGTTTTAATTGCCATCATTAATGTAAAAATATGTCCGTTTAGTATAAACGATTTTAAGGAGTCGCCTTTCGCATATTTTAAAGTATTTTCTATATTATTTCCGGCTTCGTCAGTGATTTTCACATAACACAAAGACATTGCTAATTTAGGATCTTCTATTAAGGGCGCTATATGTTTTCTAACCTTATCTTTAAAAAAATAATCGTCATCATCCAGAAACATTAAGATGTCACCAGTAGCTTCTTCAGCTCCTTTGTTACGCGCATAGCACCCCCCTTTATTTTTATCGTAAGTTATTAATTTAACTTCGGGATATTTTTTAACTATTAATTTTGTTTCTTCTTGTTGTATTCCCATTCCATTGTCGTCTACAACTATAATTTCTATGTTTTTAAAATCTTGGTTTAAAACACTTTCTATAGCTCTGATTAAATACTTAGATCTTTTGTACGTTGGAATAATTACTGATACTTTCATATAATTCTAAAATTGTAAATAAATTATTTTAACTCATTAAAATAAATCCGCTCTAACTGGTCTCCAAGAATTTTGGAATCGTAATGTTTTTTCACAAAATCTCTTGCATTTTCTCCCATTAATTTTCTTTGTTTGGGGTTGTTTATTAAGAATTCTAGCTTCGAAGCAAAGTCTTTAATGTTATTCTGTTCCACAACAAATCCAGTTTTGTTATCGATTAAACCATATCTCATGCCTCCAGCATCAGTAACCACAACAGGTAGTTTCATTGATTGTGCTTCCTGTATTACCAGACCTTGAGTTTCAGCCCTTCCATCTGAATCTCTAATACCGGGCATTATATAAATATGAGATGCATTCATTTCTTCAATGATCCCATCTTGATTTTTAGGTCCTATAAGTTGGAAATAATCTTTTAAATTATATTTTTCAATGGTTTCATATAATCTTTGCAATTCTTTTTCCGCCTTATAATGAATGTTTCCAATGATTTTAAATTGAACATTTTTAATTCCTTTTTCGTTAATTATATAATTACATATCTCTGGTATCTTTGAAACCCCTTTTAATTTGGTGATTCTACCAATGAAAAGAATGTTTAAGATATTATTGTTGTACTTTTTTTTGTGAGGTTTGTAATAAGATGTATCAACCCCAACAGGCAATATATGAATATTTTTAGGTTTAAAACCTATATTTAACAAGAGTGATTTGCTAAATTCGGTATTTACAGTTACTATCATATTTCGGTCAAGTAACAAGGCATATTTATATTTGTTTAATGAAGTTTCACTAGGTGTAATATCATAGCCGTGGAATGTTGTCACTAATTTAGAGTCCTTTAAAAATCCACATTTTTGAGCAATAAAATAATAATCGCTCATTTGGCCAAAATGCGCATGTACGATATCATAATTGTCATTCGTTTTTGATAACCAGGCAACTTTATAAAAAGTGCTAAGTTTTAAAGCAGATAGACCAAATTTAAAAACATTTAATGCAGAAATTAATTTTAAATCGTTTTTTAGGTTTGTTTTTCTAAGAATTTTAAAAAATGATACAATTCTTTTATAGATTGAATCAGGGGCATTTAAATAGTGTGTTTTACTTAACAAATTATATTCTGTTACCTTGGAGTGTATGATTTGATTTGATTTTGCGGTAGCAAAAATATCCACCACATGTCCTCGTTGCATTAAATCTATAATTTGATTAACAATAAAAGTTTCTGTTAACGTAGGAAAAGTAGGTATTAGAAATAAAATTTTTAAGGATTTTTTCATTTTTAACATTAAGAATTTGTTATACTAAATATTTATTTTTTTCAAAAAACATTTTTGAATTTTTTTAAAATCCTGATAAGATCCCAGAAATAATGAACGGCTAATTTTAAAGTTCAAAAATATTCTGTAAATTAAGCAAGAAACTATAATAGTAATTAGGAATCTAAAAAGAGGGCTTTCCGAAATATATGAACTTGTTAAGAACTGAATGGGTTGATGAAGATACATAATCACCATGGAAGCCTTACCGATTTCTGAAAACATTAATTTTGGCCATTTAAAATTTGACAGCTTAATTGAAATAATTTTGAGGTTTAAGACCAAAACGATACTAGACAAAAGTGTTACAAGCGGTATTCCATAATTTGTTGTTTTCATGTCGTAAACATTTTCAGGATAGAAATAAGAAAAAATCATTACACTACATCCAATAAGCAAAAAAATAGAATTCTTTATTTTAATATTTTTATTTTTAAATAAAAATCCAAGGTAGAAAATGGGTGCTGAGGCTAAAACAACATGCGCGTTCCAGGGCAGGTAGAGATTTGGAAAGTAAACCATGTTTATGTAACTAAAAACTAATATGACTGAAATAATTAAAATTAATATTTTTGTTTTTAGTTTAACGATAAGATAGTTCATTGTTTGTTGTGTTAAGAACAAACATGTAATAAACCAAAAAACACCAAGAGCCCCATGAAGTTTAACTCCACCATATAAAATTGTAGTTATATAATCTAAAAAACTTTGTAATGCAATAGGGGGTAATCCTGTAAAGAACAAATAGAGTGGAATTAGAAAACAAAAATAGGGAATTAGTAAGTGGACTACCTTCTTTTTAAAGTACTGACTAAACTCACTTGTTGGTTTTAACAAATATCCAGAAATAAAGAAAAATAAAGGCATGTGGAAAATAAACATTATATGACTTACTACTCCATTGAAAATATGGCCTATTACGACACTTAATATACCAAATCCTTTTATTACGTCAATCCAAGGAATTATTTCTTTATTATTACGTTTCACTTTGAATGATTATTTAAAGGCATTTATAATTATTTTTAATATTCGTGTGGCTAATTCTCTAAACCCGGGATTAACAAGATACATTATTGAAGAATAAACTATCAGTATAATAATACCTACTTGAGTTAAAGAAACCAATAATAAAATCCAAGACTCTTGGTTGATGTTTATAAAACTGCTGATTAAAAATTTGCATAACATAAATGCTGCTATAAAAGATAATAAGAGCTTAAAAAAACCAATCCAATAAAGAAATACAGGTTTTTTAAATCCATTTTTGTAAAGGAAAAAAGGTTTCCAACCTAACGTTATTAGACTAACACTTATAAAAGTACCAATTAGTACACCTGATATGCCAAAGTAATAAGCCAACACAATCGATATAAGTAAATTCAAAACCCCCTCGGTTATAGGAGCCCAAACATCATGAAATATTCCATAAGCATTAATAAAATTAGTAATCGGGGCACACATTTTATCAATATAAACATTTACTAAAATTAATGTTACAATATGGGGTTCCATAATATATTGTTCGCCCAACCATAGTCCAATTACAGGATTAATTCCGTAGTAAAGACCTATAAATAAGAGTCCCCCTATATAATGCTGAAGGCTCATAAGTTCCCAAAACACCTTTTGTATTTTAATTCTATCATCTTCAGCAACTAAACTACCTACAGCCGCTCCCGTTCCTGTCACAAAATTAGATAGAAGAGCAGCCGCGCTACCCGTTATTATGTAGTAATTATTAATATATGCCACACTTTGCAAGTTTACAAATGAAAAAATAACAATATTGTCTGTGCTTTTTAAAATGAACCCCGATATTCTATGGACAAACATTTGCTTGACTTTAGCTATAATACCCTTGTTTTCAGTTAGTAAGGTCTTATTACCCTTATTAAAGAATTTAATCCAAGGGTATTCTTTTTTAATTTTTTTATGAATTAATATATTATAAATGGTTAGAGTTATTAGTTCTATGGTTGTAAATAGAATAAAACTGTTACTAAAGTATAATACTGCAATTTGTAGGCAAATTTTAGTTATATGGGAAATTTGAAGATAAGCTGTAGGGATGTAGCCCTTTTGGTCGGTTTGAAGTATAATTAAATAATAATTAAAAAAGTAATTTAATAATGTTGAAAACAAACACACATAAAACACATAATAAATTACCACTAATGAAATAGTCGTATCTTTAAAAATAAATGGAAAAAACAGTGAAAGCAATAATCCACCAAAGAGAACAATTTTCCCTATCTTTTTGTAGAGGTACCCAATTAAAGTCAATAATTCGTTTAAGCGATCATAATCGTTTTTAAATAACGATTTATATAGAGCAAAAGCCATAGCTGACCCAATACCCAATTCTGCCAAGTTTAAAAACGACAAGAAACTCTGTAGGGTAGCGGTAAGCCCTATAAAATCATCGCCTAAACGAGATAAAAAAATACTTCTAGAATAAAAGCCAATAGCTGAAGTGATAAAAAAGAAAAAGGTGGTTACCTTGGCATTTTTAATCGTTTTGCTTACTCTAGACATAAATAAGTTAATTTTTTTTTATAAATTTTTTAGAAATTCAATGACTAAAATAGAACATGCTTTGTTGTCAACATTTCTATTGAATCATAAATAGTTTTTTAATTTTTTATCTTTTAATACATGATCACTTTTTTTTATATAAATTAAAAACCCTGTACTAAAGCCAATTATAATACTACTTAAGAGTAAATCTCTCTTAGAAACTATACTGTCAAAAAAACAGAAATAAATAACTAAAACAACTGGTATAATGATGCTAATAATCAATCCGGCTTTTAAGAATTTTTTCACTAGAATACCGATTGAACGCATGATAAAAAATGAGAGGATAGAACACATTGTTAAAATAATCACATAATAGCTAATAACCGTTAAAATTAATTTTAAGAGTTCATATTTTTTATTGTTGTAATTAACTAATATGTCATTTTTTAAAAAAGATGGCATAAATTCGTTAAACAAAAATATTTTATTAGTTGTTTGATATTTTGTTGCGCTTAAATCAATGTTTTTATGCGAGAGCTCTTCAAGAGAAAATATACTAATATCTTTTTGTTTCTTTAAAGAGGATATTAATTTTTGAAAGCTTTTAACAGAAACATTGCCACTTTTATTTGATTCTATAAAATCATATGCATGAAACATAACTATAATGGTTGGCTGAGAATCATAGTTTTTTCTTGCTTTTTTTATAGCTTCCTCGAGCTGCGGTAATTCGCAGGTGTAAGGAACAAATTTAAGCTGTGATGTTTTTAATCCAGGTCTGTCGCTTTTAGCAGATATTAAAGTAAATCCAAGCGTTTCTAATGCTTTAATTGTGTTGAAATCATATGAATTCCATGGTGGCACAAAAGTTGTGACTGAATCTTTCACTAAGCCTTCAAGTAATGCTTTTGCTTTAGTTAATTTTTCTAATTGAATATTATAGTCTAAACCTGCAAACTCATTCAGGGGTTTTAGATTCACTTGATGGGAATAACCATGTAACGCTAAATCAATGACGCCTTCTTTAATTCCCTTCTTAAGAATATCGCCTTTAATTTCGGTCATAGGAATAACATTTTTTATGTTAGAATCATGAACGTCTCCATCAGCGACATAAGGAATAGCGGCAATGGTGAAACTACATTTGTTGTCCTTAAAAACATTTATTATTTTTTGTTCTAACTGCGTATTACTAGTTGCATTGAAATCATCAAATCGAAAGACTATATTTATGTTTTTTTCAGTAGTATCCTCTGTGTTATTACAGGCGAATAAAAAGGTTAAAACACAGACTGAGAGGGCTATGCGTTTAATTTTCTTATATAGATATTTAGTTATCATTTTTAAAACAATTATTTATAACCTTCCATTAACATTACCTTTTAACACGCCTTTTACATCATATAGAATGCCATTAGGGCTTAAAAGTGATCTTAAATCCATATTTAAAAATTCATTATGCGATACGGTTAAAACTATCGCGTCAAATATTCCTTTGGGTGGATTCTTGGTTGTTTTTAAGCCATATTCATGATCTACTTCTTCTGGGTTAGCCCAAGGATCGTAAACGGTTATTTCTGTACCGTAGCTTTTTAACTGGTTAATAACATCCACCGCTTTGGTGTTCCGTACATCGGGGCAGTTTTCTTTAAAAGTGATGCCTAAATTGAGGATTTTAGCACCTTTAATGCGGATATCATTCTGCACCATCAATTTAATAATTTCTGAAGCAACATATTGTCCCATACTATCATTAACCCGACGCCCGGCCAATATAATTTCTGGATGGTAGCCCACTTCCTGTGCTTTTTGAGCTAGGTAATAGGGGTCAACGCCTATACAATGCCCACCTACTAAACCTGGTTTAAAGGGTAAAAAATTCCATTTGGTGCCTGCAGCTTCCAACACCGCATGCGTATCGATATCCATTAAATTAAAGATTTTTGCCAATTCGTTTACAAAAGCAATGTTGATATCGCGTTGTGAGTTCTCAATAACCTTAGCAGCTTCGGCTACTTTTATAGTAGGCGCAAGGTGGGTTCCGGCGGTTATTACAGAGGCATATAAATCATTGACTTTTATGCCAATTTCTGGTGTAGAACCCGCAGTTACCTTCAAGATTTTATCTACCGTGTGTAATTTATCGCCTGGATTGATTCGTTCTGGGGAATAGCCTGCGTAAAAGTCTTTATTAAATTTAAGTCCGCTTACTTTTTCTAATACAGGAACACAGTCGTCTTCGGTTGCTCCCGGATATACAGTCGATTCATAAATAACGATATCTCCCTTTTTAAGCACCTTTCCAACGGTTTCACTGGCCTTATACAAGGGTGTTAGGTCGGGGCGGTTGTTTTTATCGATAGGGGTAGGGACCGTAACAATATAATAATTACAATCTTTAATATTTTCGATGTTATGCGAACAAAATAATCCGTTTTCAGTATCGGGATGCTTCTTTAATACTTCGGTTAAAAGCGCTTCTTCAACTTCAAGTGTTACATCGGTTCCGGATTGCAATTCTTTGACGCGTTTTTCATTAATATCGAAACCAACCACGCTGTACTTCGTAGCAAATAGACGTGCTAAAGGTAAACCTACATAGCCTAAACCAATGATGGCAATTTTTATATCTTTCATTTTGGGTGTTTATTCGTTGATTTGTTTATTCGTTTATTTGTTTATGGGTCTTCGACAGGCTCAGACGGACTTTGTTATGTTTATTTGTTGATTTGTTTATTTGTTTATGAGGGTTCCTTGTTGCAATTTTACAAATAATTTATTGGCCAATGGCGTGATACTCGAAACCGATTGCTTCCATTTTAGATTTTTCTAAAATATTTCGTCCATCAAAAATGAAAGCTGGCTTTTTCATGCTTTTATAAATTATTTCCCAGTCGTAAGTTATAAATTCATCCCATTCGGTCATAATTGCCACCGCATGCGCGTTTTTTACCGCGTCATAGGGATTAGAAACGGTTTGTACTAAATTGAAATTTTCGTCTTCCGTTCTGGTATTCAAATAATTTAAATCGGATTGCATTTTTTCTGAACTTACTTTCGGGTCGTAAACGCTTACTGTTGCTTGTTCGCTCAATAAATGGTCGGTTACATAAATGGCGGCCGATTCCCTAGTATCGTTGGTGTCCTTTTTAAAGGCCCACCCGAGTAAGGCAATTTTTTTTCCAGACACCGTATTATACAACGTCTTTATCAATCGATCTGAGAACCGTCGTTTTTGGTGGTCGTTCATAATAATCACTTGTTCCCAATAATCGGCAACTTCATTTAAATGATAGGAGCGGGCAATATAAACTAAATTTAAAATGTCTTTTTGAAAACAGGACCCACCAAACCCAACGGAGGCTTTTAAAAACTTAGAGCCTATTCTAGAATCCATACCGATGGCTTTAGAGACCTCATTAACATTAGCACCTGTTAGCTCACACAATTCTGATATGGCATTTATAGAGGAAATACGTTGTGCTAAAAAAGCATTCGCTGTTAATTTAGATAATTCTGATGACCATAGATTCGTTCTTATAATTTGGTTTTTAGGCACCCAGGATTCATATATTTTTGCGAGACTTTCTATAGCTTCTTCAGACTCCCCACCAATTAGCACACGGTCTGGGTTTAATAAATCTTTAATAGCGGTTCCTTCGGCCAAAAATTCTGGATTCGATAAAATATGGAAATTTATATGATTTCCCGTATTGTGTAAGATACTTTTAATTGCTTCTGCAGTACGAACAGGTAGGGTTGATTTCTCAACTACTATTTTATCGGTAGTGGCCACATCGGCAATCGTTCTGGCACATAATTCGATATACTTTAAATCGGCTGCCATCCCTTTGCCTTTTCCGTAGGTCTTGGTAGGTGTGTTTACCGACATGAATATCATTTCTGATTGATCAATGGCTTTGTTAATATCTGTGGAGAAAAACAGATTTTTATTTCTTGTTTCTTTAACGATATCCGCTAATCCTGGTTCGTAGATGGGTAATTTGGTTAAATCTTTATCATTCCATGCTGCAATACGGTCGGCATTGATATCTACAATAGTGACTGTAATGTGCGGGTTGTTTTTAGCAATAACAGCCATGGTAGGTCCACCTACATAGCCAGCACCAATACAGCAAATATTTTTTATTTGTTTCATTTTATAATGTAAGCTTTAAGAAATGTTTTTCCAATACCAAGCTACGGCCTCTTTTAGACCTGCGCTGATATTGTATTTGGGATTATAATTTAATAAACGCTTTGCTTTTTCGATAGATGCCAGGGAGTGCGGGATGTCGCCCACACGATTTTCGCGATGTTTGATGTCTATATCTTTTATAGAGGCATCAAATTCCGCTAAATAGGTTTTTAATAAGTTGGCTAGTTCTTTTAAGGTCGTCCGATCGCCATACGCCGTGTTATACACTTGATTGAGGGCTTCTGGATTCTCTGTGGTGAGCGCCAAAAGATTCATTTGTACCACATTATCGATATAGGTAAAATCTCTGGAGTAGCTCCCGTCGCCATTGATTACCGGTGATTCATGATTAATAAATTGCTGTACAAACTTTGGAATTACCGCGGCATACGCGCCATTAGGATCCTGACGCTTACCGAATACATTAAAGTATCTAAGACCAATGCTGTCAAAATTATAAGTAGTATGAAAAATATCGGCATATAATTCGTTAACATACTTGGTAATGGCATAAGGCGATAAGGGTTTGCCAATGGTTTCTTCTACCTTCGGAAGGGCTTCATGATCGCCATAGGTTGAGGAACTCGCCGCATATACAAAGCGCTTTACGCCTGCATCTCTGGCGGCTACCAGCATATTTAAAAACCCGGATACATTCACATCGTTGGTGGTAATAGGATCGTTAATTGACCGCGGTACCGAACCTAAAGCGGCTTCGTGCAAAACATAGCTGACGCCTTTGCAGGCTTTCCTACAATCGTCTAATTGTCTGATATCGCCTTCGATAAGTTTGAAATTCGGAAGCTTTAAAAAAGCTTCGATGTTTTCTCGTTTTCCTGTGGAGAAATTATCTAGGCAAACCACGTTAATATTATGGGCGACTAAAGTTTCAATTAAGTTAGAACCGATAAAACCTGCGCCACCAGTTATAAGAATTTTAGAACCTAAAAGTGTTTTAAGTAGTTGTTGTGACATTTGATTTGGTATGATTAATAGCAAAGCAAAGATTGAAAAAATATAATTAGAAACAGCATTAATTATATCAATGTTACGATTTTTCCGATGAAAACCATGTGGGTGCTTATTTGTTCGATGAAAGTTGGATCTTTAGATTTTTAGATTTTTAGATGGTTAGATTGTTAGATTGTTAGATCTTTAGATTGTTAGATAGTTAGTATTTAAAATTGAATGGATTGTTATCTTGAGAGTTATTGAAATGGAAATCTTTATTGATTTTGTAAGTTCCCATAATGTTCTGGAATACACCCCTAAAGTCCCCTCGAGGGGACAATCCTAAACATGAATGGAACGTAATATTCAAGATGATAATCCAATGATTAAAATTAACGTATCTCTCTAGAGGATAATTCAAAAGTTGAATCGAACGAATATCCCCTTGAGGGGATTATAGGGGTGTTTTTGCAATGATTTCAATAAAGGTGAATAGAAACTGAAACGAGTTCGGATTGACACGGGATAGTTTGATAAAAGGTAGATTTAATATATAGTTTGCTTAAAAGCTTAATCCATTGTCATTCTGAATTTATTTCAGAATCTATGTTGACGTAATTAGCATTGTAGGTTAGAAACTGAAACGAGTTCAGTTTGACAATAGGTGGTTCAGCTTGACAAAAGGTAGGTTTACTTTATATTTTGCTTAAAAGTTCAATCTTGTGTCATTCTGAATTTATTTCAGAATCTTTGATAGTGTAGTCAATATTAGGTGTTAGAAGCTGAAACGAGTTCAGTTTGACAATAGTTAGTTTAGTTTGACAAAAACCTGGGATGTTTATTTGGATGGCGCTTTATGCTCTTACACCCCCTATGAGCTGCGCTCGGTAACTTCAATGAAATTGTGAGTTGAATTTTGGAAGTTTCATTATGCTCTAGTAAACACCCCTAAGGTCCCCTCGAGGGGACAATCTAAACATCGAAACGAACGTAATATTCAAGACGATAATGTAATGATTAAAATTGACGTAACTCTCTAGAGGATAATTCAAAAATTGAATCGAACGAATATCCCCTTGAGGGGATTATAGGGGTGTTTTTGCAATGATTTTAAGTAAGGTAGTTAGAAACTGAAACAAGTTCAGTTTGACAATAGTTCGTCAGTTTGACAATAGGTAGTTCAGTATGACAAATCATGAGTTTTGGGAACTCCAATAGAAGCTGAAACGAGTTCAGCTTGACAATAGTTCGTTCAGCTTGACAATGGTTCGTCAGTTTGACAATATAAAGCTTAATCCGTGTCATTCTGAATTTATTTCAGAATCTATTATAATGTGAAATGTAATCATCATTGCCTGTTAGAAACTGAAACGAGTTCAGTTTGACAAGTATGAAGTTAGCATTATTTTCTTTAGACATCCTATTCAACTTAAAGTTCGATATATTGGATTGTCCCCTTGAGGGGACTTTAGGGGTGTTTTTGCAATGATTTTAATAAAGGTGGCTAGAAACTGAAACGAGTTCAGTTTGACAAATCACGAGTTTTTGAACTCCAATAGTAGCTGAAACAAGTTCAGTTTGACAATAGGTGGTTCAGTTTGACAAGAGATAGTTTGACGATAGGTAGGTTTACTATATAGGTTCCTTAAAAGCTTAATCTTTTGTCATTCTGAATTTATTTCAGAATCTATGATAATGTAGTCAATATTAACTTTTAGAAACTGAAACGAGTTCAGTTTGACAATAGTTAGTTTAGTTTGACAATAGTTAGTTTAGTTTGACCAAAACATGAGATGTTTATTTTTAATGGCGCTTTATGCTCTTACACCCCTAAAGTCCCCTCAAGGGGACAATCCTAAATTTGAAATATACGATTATTTGGAGAGTATTGTTGATACTAAAACAATTTCAGTTGGATACATAATGAGGTCTTATTAAATATTTTATGGTGTTAAACTAAAAGCCCATTTGTAGGAAGAAGATTAAGTACGAATCGCAGATAAAAACCGATTAATAGCATGGTTTTACCTTTACATAAAACTATAATGGTCGTTAACCGATTTTAAATAGAGTTTTAGCGAAATAAGTTTATTCTTCGTGCTTTGATAGAAAACAATTACTAAATTTACCCCATAGAAATACAAAATTGAATTGATTAATAGCAGTATTGATTTAATTGTATTAAATGTTTGTCACTTATTTTCACACTCTCGAAAGCCATCTATTTTTTGATAGATGGGGAATTCAAAAACATTTAGTGGTAATTATATCAAGTTATAATTAAAGTAAATTTTGTTTTATGAATCACAAAAGAGGGACCCAGCACAGTTAATTAATGTTTTCATTAATCTTAGTTTTTTTGAACTAGGCTAAATTGTTGCGCGCTCATTTGTAATATAAATTGATAACATCAAACATGCTGACTAAAACTAAAATATATTTATCATCACCACACATGGGTGGTTCGGAACAAAGCTTTGTTAACGAAGCTTTTGAAACGAACTGGGTAGCCCCATTGGGGCCTAATGTGGATGGTTTTGAAGCTGCCATACAGACCTATTTAGGTGAGAATAAGCAGGTGGCAGTTTTAAGTTCTGGTACCGCGGCCATTCATTTAGCGTTGCAATTATTAGGTGTGGGTGTAGGCGATGAAGTATTATGCCAGAGTTTTACATTTTCAGCTTCTGCGAATCCGATTCGATACCAAGGGGCGACGCCCGTATTTATAGATAGTGAATTAGATACCTGGAATATGTCTCCAGAATTACTGGAAGAGGCTATTAAGCACCGTATAGCACATTACAAAAAACCCAAAGCCATTGTGGCTGTGCATCTTTACGGGATGCCATACAAAGCCAACGCCATCAATGCCATTGCTAAGAAATATAGTATTCCAGTGGTAGAAGACAGTGCCGAAGCCTTAGGAAGTAGGTATTTTGGGAAGCCTTGCGGAACCTTATCCGATATGGGCATTTTGTCCTTTAATGGCAATAAAATTATTACTACTTCGGGTGGTGGCGCGCTTATTTGCGATTCGGTAGCTTTAAAAAACAAAGCCGTTTTTTTAGCAACCCAGGCACGCGATCAGGCAGCGCATTACGAACACTCACATATAGGATTTAATTACCGGATGAGTAATGTATTGGCAGGTATAGGTCGTGGTCAAATGGAAGTACTCGATGCACGTGTGGCAGCCAGAAGACAGAATTTTGAATTTTATAAAAAACACTTATCAAAATACCATTCAATCTCCTTTTTAGAAGAGCCGGAAGGCTTTTATGCCAATAGATGGATTACCTGTATTAGCACAGCATCCTACGATATGCGTGAGCAATTACGTCTGGCGCTTCTGGAAGATGATATTGAGTCCAGACCTTTATGGAAACCCATGCATATGCAACCTGTATTTACAGATTGTATGTATTTTACCAATGGAACCTCTGAAGCCTTATTTGAAAAAGGACTTTGCTTACCAAGTGGATCTAATTTAAATCAGGATGATTTAGACCGGATTCTTAACATCATATTAAAAACTCTCAACTCATGATAAACAATTACATTAGCTACCTTTCAAACAAATACGCGTCTAAATGGCTCGTGTTGGCCATTGATTTGAGCATCGTATTGCTTACCTTTTGCGTATCGTATATTATACGGTTTAATTTCACATTGAATTTCGATTTAGAAGCATTTTTACTGCAGTTACCATTTGTATTTGTGGTGGCGGGCATCAGCTTTTTTGCCTTTGGCTCCTTTAAAAGCGTGATTCGACATACTGGATTTACCGATGTGGTGAATTTGTTTAAGGCCATTTCATTGATGACCGTATTAACCGTGGTGTTTATATTGGTGAACAGAGAAGTGACGCTTATTAAAGATTTTACCATTCCGAAATCAATTATTGTGATGCATGGCATCTTCAGTTTTGTCTTGTTAAGTGCCAGTCGATTAATTTTTAAAATGGGGTACAACCACTTAAAATGTAAATATCTCAGTTCGAAGCGTGTTTTAATTTACGGGGCTGGCGATTCGGGTATTGTAACCTATAATGCCTTAATCAGTCATGTAAAAGAACGTTTTAATGTGGTGGCTTTTATTGATGATAATGTTAAAAAGAACGGTAAATCGATTAATGGGATTTCTATATTATCGAAACATAAAATTAATCAGGATTATATAGCTAGCGAGAAGATTGATGAAATTATTGTAACGGCCGAAAACATTAAAAAAGAGAACTTAATAAGTTTGGTGCCTTTAGATGTTAAAATTACGAAAGTACCACCCATTGACAGTTGGATAAATGGCGAATTGCAAGTCCATGAAATGAAGCAGGTACAGATTGAAGATTTACTAGGGCGTCCACCGATAAAAATCGATAATCCGAATCTTTTAAATGAATTTAATGGCGAAACCGTATTGGTTACGGGAGCTGCCGGCTCTATAGGCAGTGAATTGGTAAAACAATTGGCTGAATTTGATGTGAAGCATTTAATCTTAGTAGATCAGGCAGAGTCCGCCTTGTACGATTTAGAGCAAGACTTAAAACGGGCTGGAAAGCTGCACTATACCGCCATTGTGGCCGATATTAGAGATGGCTTGCGCATTGACGGCATCTTTCAAGAACACCAACCTACTATGGTATTTCATGCAGCGGCCTATAAGCATGTGCCCTTGATGGAGAAATCGCCATATGAAGCGATAAAAATCAACGTAAACGGTACCAAATTATTAGCCGATACCGCATCGCGTTATAATATTAAGAAATTTGTATTTGTGTCTACCGATAAAGCCGTCAACCCAACCAGTGTGATGGGGGCGACCAAGCGTATGGCAGAAATGTATATAAGTTGTTTGCAAAAAGAAAGTAAAACCAAGTTTATCACCACCCGTTTTGGTAATGTGTTAGGTTCTAATGGCTCGGTGATTCCGTTATTTAAAAAACAAATTGAAAATGGTGGGCCTTTAACACTAACCCACAAAGATATTACACGTTACTTTATGACCATTCCGGAAGCTGCACAATTGGTGTTAGAAGCAGGGACCATGGGTAAAGGCGGAGAAATATTTATTTTTGATATGGGTGAGTCGGTTAAGATTTATGACTTGGCGGTGAACATGATTAAATTGTCTGGATTGCGATTCCCAGAGGATATCGATATTAAAATTACTGGTTTACGTCCAGGTGAAAAATTATATGAAGAGTTATTGGCTAATGGCGAAAATACCTTGAGTACCTATCATAAAAAGATTATGATTAGTAAAACCAGAGCCCTTGATTACGCCAGCGTAAAATCTGAAATAGAAGAACTATGTATTACCAATCGTTTCCAGAACAATAATATTGTGATGAAGATGAAACGCCTCATACCAGAATATAAATCGAATAATTCGGATTACGAACGTTTTGATAAAAAAGTGCAGATTTATAAAAAAATTAAAGGCATGATAGACGTGACAGCCGATAATAATACCGTTATAAACACGCATTAAAACAAAAAAATTAGTAATTTCCCCCAAATTAAATAACCAATGATGACACGCTTTTTTCGAAAGACTAGTCTAGTAATGGTTTGTATGGTAAGTTTAGTGTTAAGCTCCTGCAGTACCAAAAAAGATATTATATACTTTCAGAACGCCAAAGATTTTGAAACCATTGTGGATACCGATACCTTTAAAGCGAAGTTAAAGGTGGGCGATATTGTAAGTATTTATGTGTCTACTTACGACTTAGATGTCACAAAACCTTATAATATAATCATATCAAATGGAACTGGTGGACAGTTGATTGACTATTTGATAGATGTAGATGGTAATATTGACTACCCGGTTTTAGGAAAAGTAAAGCTAGTGGGGTTGACCGTGGAAGAAGCGAAAGAATTGTTTAAAAAGAAATTTTCGGAAGGGCAATTATTAAAAGATCCGGTGGTAATTATTCGTATACAAAATTTCAGGGTAACGGTCGCTGGTGAAGTTACGTCTCCCGGGGTGTATTTGGTTTCGGGTGAACGGGTATCCATACTGGAAGCATTAGGTATGGCGGGTGATTTAACCATTAAAGGACGTCGAGATAATATTTTAGTGGTGCGCGATTTTAATGGGACGAAAACCTACACGCGTGTCGATTTAACCAATAAAGAGGTGTTTAACTCGCCGGTATATTATTTAACCCAAAATGATTACGTGTACGTAGAACCTAATAACTCCTCCATTAGTAATGCTTCTGGCGATTCTAGAATTGGTACCATCATTAGTATTACCTCCTTTATTTTAACCACCGCGCTTATTTTTGTAACCAGAAATTAGTTTTTTAATGAATACAGACTTATCAAACATGGGGAATAGCACGAATTCCAATACGTTTAATTTAAAAAAATCGTTGGCCATCTATTTAAAGAAATGGCATTGGTTTGCATTAAGCTGTGTGCTGGCATTTGGGGTCTTTTATATGTTATTAAGGTATACCACGCCTCTATATTCGGCATTTGCCAAAATTATGTTAATAAGTGAGACTGATAAAGCATCGCCAACGGCTGCGCTTCAAGATTTGGCACCTATGGCTAACAATGCTAATGCCGAAGTAGAAGATGAGATTTTGGTCATGACTTCCAGAGGTGTTGTAGAAAACGTGGTGAAAGCGCTGAACTTAAATGTACAGTATTTTACACAAGGCCGTATTTTAGAACAAGAGCTTTATAAAAACATTCCGATAGATATTAATTTTATCGCCTCGGATTCCTTGTTATATACGGTTGATTTTAATTTTTACATCGATGTTACTTCGGCTGGTAACTTTGAATATCGCGTTTATGAAGACGAGGCTCCTAAAAACGTGGCGTTTGGACAAACCATAAAGACGCATTTTGGCAGTATGGTGATTACGCCAAAAGCGAATGATGCTGCAAGTTTAGTAGGGAGTGATTTTAGAGTGCAGATAACGCCCTTAGATATCGCTACTAATAATTTAAGAAACTTGATACAGGTATATCAATCCAATAATTCATCAAAAGTTTTGAATATGTACTTGGAGGATCCTATTCCGGCTAAAGCCCGAGATATTCTAAACCAATTAATTAAAGAATACGATACTTACACCACCCAGTTAAAAAATGTGCGGGCTAAAAACACCGCTAATTTTATTGATTCGCGTGTGGAGCTTATTGCCTCTGATTTGGTGAGTGTGGATGATAGTATTGTGCGGTTTAAAACGGGCAACAAATTAACGGACGTGACCTCGGAAGCGGGGCAGTTTTTAAGTTCGAGTGTTGAAAATGAACAGGCTTTAGCAGGGAGTAAAACGCAACTGCGTTTACTAAATTATATGGACGAATCTTTAGGATCGGATAACTCCTTTCAACCCATTCCTTCGAATATTGGTATGGGAGATCCCGCCATTAGTGGGCTAGCTAGTAAATACAATGAGTTGTTAGCCAACAGACAGCGCTTATTACAAAGTGCTGGTGAAAAGAATGTGGTGGTGGTAGAATTAGACAGAACTTTGAACAGCATTAAAGAAAGCTTGCGCCAAAGTGTGAATAGTTCTAAAAAATCGCTTAACATTCAAATTAATAGTTTAGAGAATCAATCGAGCAGAATTAATTCTAAAATATATTCTGTTCCTGGGCAGGAAAGTAAATTACGTGGTATTGAACGCAAACAAGGTATTAAGGAGTCCTTATACTTGTATTTGTTACAAAAACGTGAAGAAGCAGCGATTAATTTAACGGCAACCGCCCCCAATTTAAAAATATTGGATGAGGCGTCCGACTCTGGTAGCCCGATATCGCCTAATAAAAAAATGTTATACATAGCAGCCTTGTTTTTAGGACTTATTATTCCGTTTATCATCATCTACGTCGCCGATTTATTAGATACCAAAATTCATAATAAAGAAGATTTAGAAAACGAACTTAAAAACATATCGGTGTTAGGAGAAATTCCGACGGTGAAAGATGGTATTTTGAAAGACGGTATTTTACTGGTTGAAAAAAATGACCGGTCTATTTTATCGGAGTCCTTTAGAATTATTAGAACGAATTTTGATTTTGTACGCCGCGGCCGCAATGTAACAGCCTATGATAACGTGGTGTTTGTAACCTCGACGGTTAATGGAGAAGGGAAGTCGTTTTTTAGTATCAATACAGCCTTAACCATGGCCAACACGGGGAAACGCGTGCTATTAATGGGTGCGGATATTAGAAACCCGCAAATACATAATGTGCTTAATGACATTTTAAAGGTAGATGTCAATGCTATAGGTTTAACTGACTTTTTAGCCGATAAAGCCATTGCAACTGCAAACATTATTAATACCTATACGGTAAACGACATTACAATAGACATTATGTTTTCGGGTAAAATACCTCCAAACCCTGCTGAATTATTAATGAGTAACCGTATTAAAGAGGTGTTTGATTATGCCTCTGAGCAGTACGATATTGTGATTGTAGATACCGCTCCAGCGATGCTGGTAACCGATACCTTATTGATTAGTCAGTATGCAGGTCATACCGTCTATTTAACCAGAGCGGGTTATACCGATAAACAAGTATTGAATTTTGCCAGAGAGTTGCATGCTACCAACAAATTAAACGGTATGATGCTGGTGGTAAATGATGTGAATCAATCTAATTTTGGTTATGGCGCCCGCTATGGGTATTATGGCAAGCCACAAAAGAAAGGTTTTTTTAGCAGGAAACCGAAAGCTTAAGGTATTACGAAGGTGGTATTCGTGTTTTGAATCACTGCTACCAAATTACCAGCTGTTTTTTTACCCAACATGAGGTTTGCAAGGGTTTCCACCTGATGTAGATGATGGACATCTGTTCCTGCAAAATCAATAAGATTGTCTTGCAGTAAATACTTTGCTGTTTTTTGGACGCTTTTGCCATAATATTCGCTAAGCGATAACAGATTTAATTGAAACAAGCATCCCAAATATTTCAATCGCTTATAGTAATCTAGATTATTATGGAAGTAACGATAGCGCTCAGGATGTGCCAAAACTGGTCTGTAGCCATTTAAGGTTATTTTAAAAATAAGATCTTCTAAATTGATGGGCGCTTGTAAATAGGACAACTCGATTAACACATAATTGTCTTTTAAGCTTAAAAGCGGTTCGTGCTCTAACAAATACTCGAAATGGGCATCAAGCATGTATTCGGCAGCAGATTTTAGTTTTATATTGTTTTGATCATAACTACTTATTGCATCTAATAGGTGCTGGTAGGAAGTCCTAATCGTTTCTTTGGTATTCGGATAATAATCCTGCATAACATGCGGCGTGAGTATGCATTGTTTGATGCCTAAACCTTGCAGGCTTTTAAGTAATTCCATGGACGCTTCAACAGTTTTGGCGCCATCATCGATTCCTGGGAGTACATGGTTGTGAATATCCACAAAATCTTCTAAAAGATCTTTTAGAAACTGCTTTTTAGAAAATATTTGTAGCATGTTTTAAGTAGGTTGTTTTTTATGTGGCAGGTTCTCGATACGCATATGCTTTTTAAAAAGACGCGACACGTACTTGTATGGGGCTTTAAAGAATCTGGGGTTCTTGTGTAAAAGGTTATCTGTTACGACGCATAAAACTCAAAAGCATCTAAAATAATCGCATCATCCACCAAGCAATCTATTTTTGGGGTGCCTATGGCTTCTAATAATACAAAATTGATGTTACCGTGGTTGTTTTTCTTATCGTATTTAAGTAAGTCCATGATGGGCTGATAATCGGCTTCGTCAATGGTTTCTTTACCGTAATAATCTATAAATAACTGCTTGATATTCTGGGTGGTTTCTTTAGGAAACCCTGTTAATACTGTTGAAATATAACAGGCTAAAATCATACCAATCACAATTGCTTCACCATGTAACAAGGTTTTTTTGTCTGGATGACTTAAAAAATAAGATTCGATAGCATGCCCTAAAGTATGTCCGAAATTTAAGGTTTTTCGCAAGCCGTCTTCAAAAGGATCGATATCCACAACGTTCTTTTTAATCAGCACCGATTCGTAGATCAATGCATCCAAATCATCTAAAGACAATTTAGACAAGTCTTGAAATTTATTCCAGTATTTAAGGTCGCTAATCAGACCATGTTTTAGCATTTCGGCTAAGCCCGAGCGCATTTGGTTTTGTGCCAGAGTGCTTAAAAACTGGGTATCAATCAATACCATATCCGGATTACTAATCACCCCAATCTGGTTTTTTAAATGCCCTAAATCTACCCCCGTTTTGCCACCCACCGAAGCATCTACCATAGAAAGTAGGGTAGTAGGCACATTTACATAGGCAATACCACGCTTAAAGGTACAGGCCACAAAGCCTCCTAAATCGGTAATCACGCCACCACCAATATTGATAAGCAGACTTTTTCTATCGGCATTTAGTTCTGAAAGTGTATTCCAAACGCCCACACAGGTATCAATGTTTTTATTGATTTCGCCCGATTCTATTTCGATAATTTCGATAGCCGCCGAAGTTTCTAATTGTTCTAAGAAACGCGGTAAACACAATTGATGCGTATTTTCATCTACTAAAATAAATACTTTAGAAAAATTACGCGACTTAAGATGTTGGTTTAAAGCGGTGTAGCAATTTTCGTTGAAATGAATAGTACAGTTGTTTGCTTCGATAGAATTCATAGAAAAAAAATCTTTTTGAGGCCGTGAAATTAAGGAGATTTTCTATAAAATGATAGCGAACTCCTGATTATATTTGTAAAAACTTATTACTAATGACTACGGAGCCTATCTTTGATAATACCGAAATAGCGTTTGCACTTAAAAGTGATTCTGAGTTAGAACGCGCCTATTTTTTGTTTAAAATGATTTCTATTGAGCCTTTGGTACGCATTGGTACGGCGGCCACTAATTTTGCATTAAAGGCACATTTGCCCATTGAGGGGCTTATACGATCGACGGTATTTGATCATTTTTGTGGTGGGGTAAACGAAGAAGATTGTTTACCAGTTATTGATAAGATGTACCAAAAAGGGGTAAGTTCGGTGTTAGATTTTTCGGTGGAAGGTAAAGAAAGTGAAGAAGATTTTGATAGTGCTTTACGTACCACCTTAAAAATTATTGATTTTTCGAAAGCCATTAAAGCGATTCCTATTGCCGTTTTTAAACCCACTGGTTTTGGACGATTGGCCTTATATGAAAAGAAGAGTACAGGAGACGCTTTAACCGATAAAGAGCAGCAAGAATGGGAACGTATTGTAGACCGCTTTGATATGGCTTGCAACATGGCGAAACGCAATAACATTGCTATTTTAATTGATGCTGAAGAAAGTTGGTTTCAAGTCGCTGTAGATGATTTGGTTACCGAAATGATGGAACGCTATAATACTGAAAAACCTGTGGTGTTTAATACTTTACAAATGTATAGACACGACCGTATGGCTTTTATGAAAGCTGCTCATGAAAAGGCGAAAGCTGCTGGGTATTTTGTGGGCTTTAAACTGGTGCGTGGTGCGTATATGGAAAAAGAAAACGAACGTGCTGAAGACCTAGGGTACGAGTCTCCTATTTGTAAAAGTAAAGCACTCACCGATGCGAATTATGATGAAGGGCAGCGTTACATACTCGATCATTTAGATACCATGGCCTTATTTTCTGGAACGCATAACGAAGAGAGTTCGTATTTATTAATGGAACTGATGGCCGAAAAAGGCATTGCTATAAACGATAAGCGTGTTTGGTTCGGTCAACTTTATGGCATGAGCGACCATATTAGCTATAATTTGGCGGCTAAAGGCTATAACGTTGCTAAGTACATACCGTTCGGACCCGTTAAAGATGTGATGCCTTATTTAATACGACGCGCCGAAGAGAATACCTCGGTAGCAGGACAAACAGGTAGGGAGCTAATGCTTTTAAGCAAAGAAAAAAAACGCCGAAACAGCTTGTAGTTTTAGCAGTTTTGTTTAAAAATTTCTTTTATTTTTTCAGGATCGACAAAAGGGGTGATCGCCTTAAGTTGATTAAAATCGGCCATTTTAATCGTGTTATTTCGTTGTTTCACCAATAAGATGGAGTCGTTTTGGGTGGGGACTAATTCTTCGTTGATACTTACTAGGGCTTCATGAAGTTTTTCTCCAGGACGCATACCCACCTGTATCACAGGGATTTGTCGTTCGGGATAAAATGATAGCAGACAATCCGCAACTTCTTTAATGGTTATTGGGTTTCCCATGTCGAAGGTAAAAATAGCGGGGGCTAAGGTTTCAAATCGAGAAAGCTCTAAGATTAAATGGCAGGCTTTTGTTTTGCTGATAAAATATCTGCTGGTGGTGTTATCTGTTAAGGTTAGGGGTAAACCACTTTCAATTTGTTTTATAAAGAGCGGTAGCACAGAACCGTTTGAGCCCATGATATTTCCGAAGCGCGCTATCAAAAACTTTGTAGAAGTCTCTTTAGAAAGGCTTAGTAAATAATTTTCGGCAATGCGCTTCGAACAGCCCATAACACTTATAGGATCTACGGCCTTATCGGTTGAAATAAAAATGAATTTTTTAACGCCATGCTTAATCGCGCAATCAGCCAAAAACGTGGTCGCCATAATATTGGTCTTTACCGCTTCGTAAGGGTGCGCTTCCATCAACGGCACATGCTTATAAGCCGCCGCGTGCAACACTATAGTAGGTTTGTAGGTTTCGAATAGGTGTTCAACAGAGGCTTTATCGGTAATATTTAAAAGTAAAAATTCAATATTAGGGATATTCTCGTGTTCGAAAGCCTTCATTAGATTGTAAAGCGGCGATTCTGCAATATCGATGAGAATGAGTTTTGAAAACTGACTGTTTAAAAGTTGTCTTGCCAATTCACTACCAATAGAACCTGCAGCACCCGTAATTAAAATGGTTTCGTTTTTAAAATGGAACCTCCGATTTTTAACCCTAGATTTTTTTACAAAATGCAGCAAACCAGAATCTGCTATTAATTGTTTGATGTGTTGATGGGTTGATTGATTCATGGGGAAACATCTGTAGGTTTAAAGGTGTTTTTTAAGGCCGAAATACCATGCCAATGTAAGGATAATTACGACGTCTAGCAAATAGGATGTCCTAACGAATTATTTTGTTAAAACTTGTACAATCGTTATGACAATTAGTTTTAAATCGAAGAAAAAATGTCGCTTTTCAATGTACTCTTTATTATACTTTAACTTATCAGGAATAATCGTTTTTGTAAAGAATTCTTCTGGGTTTTCGGCGGCTTTTAAAAGCTCCACTTCGTTTCTGTATTTTAAGGATGCCAACCCAGTGATTCCTGGTCTTACTGCAAATATTTTTAAGTCGTCTTCGGTGTAAAAGTTCACATAATAGCGCAATTCTGGTCTGGGGCCTACAAAGCTCATATCGCCTTTAAGGATATTGAAAAGTTGCGGAAATTCATCTAATTTATAGCGTCGTAAAAAGTAGCCCACTTTGGTGATTCTGGAATCGTGATTGCCCAACGTAAGCAAGCCTTGTGCTTCCGATTGCAGTTTCATAGTCCTGAATTTATAAATTTGGAAGTCTTTGTTGTTTTTACCAACCCGCTCCTGAATGAATAAAACGGGTCCTTTAGAATCTATTTTAATGATGATGGCGATGATTAAAAGAAGAGGCGCGAGCAGTATTAATCCGATAAGCGCGCCTAAAACATCAAACCAGCGTTTTGCAATCATGGGTAATCGATGCTTAGTTGTGTAATGGTGGCAATACTATCGCAATTTTCTATCGTTACGCGAATGTCTTGGTTTTTATAGTCGCCTTCCACAACATACATGCCGCAAGGTTTTTGGCGCACGTTACTTTCAGAAAAATTAATATTGCCTTTTTTCAGAATGTAATTAACCGCTGTAGAATCGAGTTTATAATCAGATAATTGCGATGACACTCCTTCAGCATACATCAGTTTTTTTAATCGAATATTTTTAAGTACACGGGCGTCGGGACCGTAGCTACAGGAAACTTTTTTTCCATTAAGGAAGAATGCTAATATAATAAGTCCTAGCGAAAAACCTCCCAGGTAATAACCAATACGTTGAATTAATGTCATGTGTTTTATATAGAATCCAGCAACGAAAGGCTCAGTTCGACATAGCGCTTAAAAAATAATTAAATTGATATCGCTATAATTTAAATCGAACCATTCCCCAACCGATTTGCTGGTTAAAATGCCGTGGTAAAAGTACAACCCATTTTTTAAACCACGATCAAATCTTAGTGAATTTTCGATACCACCGTCTTCGGCAATTTTTAAGAGATAGGGTGTAAAGATATTGCTAATCGATACCGATGCTGTACGCGAATATCGTGCTGGTATGTTGGGCACGCAATAATGTGTTACCCCGTGTTTTTCAAAGGTGGGCTGTTTGTGTGAAGTGACTTCGCTGGTTTCGAAACATCCACCCATATCGATGCTGACATCTATGATGATGGCACCTTTTTTCATGGTCTGCACCATGGTTTCTGACACAACTATGGGCGAACGGTTACTACCTCGAACAGCGCCAATAACCACATCGCAGCGTTTTAAGGCTTTAGTTAAATTTTTAGGCTGTAAGGTAGAGGTGAAAATAGGTCGTCCTAAATGGGTTTGTATGCGTCTGAGTTTGGTTATCGAATTATCGAAAATTTTCACATTAGCTCCTAATCCAATAGAACTACGGGCTGCAAATTCACCTACCGTACCTGCACCAAGTATGACTACTTCTAGAGGTGGTACGCCGCTAATATTTCCAAACATTAAGCCGTTGCCGCCTTTTGTGTCCGATAATAATTCCGCAGCTATTAAAACCGAAGCAGTTCCCGCAATTTCACTCAAAGATTTTACGACGGGATAACTGTTATCGGAATCTCTGATAAACTCAAACGCTAAGGCAGTAATACGCTTAGCCGCCAGCATTTCGAAATATTTTTTACTTTGGGTTTTTATCTGTAAAGCAGAAATTAATATGGTTTGCGGATTAATAAGTTTAATTTGTTCTAAACTCGGCGGTTCTACCTTAAGAATCATGGGGCAGGCATACACTTTGGCGCTGTCTTTTGTAATTTCGGCACCTGCTTCGCTATAGTCTTTATCGCTAAAATTAGCGCCTTCGCCAGCACCAGATTCTAAAAGGACACGGTGGCCATTGCTTACCAGCGCAAAAACCGCATCGGGTGTTAAGCATACTCGTTTTTCTTGAAACGCTGTTTCTTTGGGAATGCCGATATATAAATCTCCTTTTTTCTTAAAAATTTCTAGAGTTTCTTCTTGTGGTAAGAGTTGTTGTTTCGTAAAAGGAGACAATTGTTTTGCCATGAGTTTAATAGGATTAGAAAAATCAAATTACAAATAAAAAATTAAATGCATGAATTCACACCAAAAATAATAATTTTAGCGATAACATAAGTGTTTTGCTTACCGTTCGTCGAATTTATGAAATTTGAGCGTTAAAGCATCAAAACTTATTAAATTTACTACAAACAGTTTCAATTAATTATTTAAGTTTGTAATTATAACTAAATATATGTTTAAAAAATTCTTCTCCTATTTTTTATTTGTAATATCGTTATCCAGTTACTCTCAGCATCATGTTTTATCTGGTGTTGTAACAGATACTAATCAGAATCCAATTTCGTATAGCAATGTTGTAGTTTATAATACAGTTGATTTAAGTTTTGTGGCAGGAACCACTTCTGGCGATGATGGTGCATTTAAATTTGAAAATCTAAAACCTGGAAGTTATACCTTAAAAATAAGTTATATGGGTTATGAGGAAGCGCGCAGGTTTGTCAATTTTGATAAAAGTATCAGGCTAGCGACCATTACGCTAAATGAGTTGGCAGAAACCTTAGACGATGTGACTGTTATTGCAAAGCGCCCCACCGTAACTCGTCTCGTAGATCGAACTGTTTTTGATGTTGAAAACTCTACCTTGTCTAATACCAACGTTTTAGATGTGTTAAAACATACACCAGGCGTTTTGGTACACAATGAATCTATAACTATTAAAAATAGCGTGCCTACTATTTATATTAATGATAGAAAAGTACATTTATCTATGAGTGATGTGCAACAGCTTTTGGAAGGAACATCGTCTACCAACATAAAATCAATTGAAGTGATTACCAATCCGCCAGCAAAATATGAAGCAGAAGGCGGGTCAGTAATTAACATTATAACTTCTAAAAGCATTTTACCAGGATATAACGGCAATGTTTTTGGAAATTTTAAACAAGGAAGCGAATATCCAAAATATGCTTTTGGAACGAGTCATTTTTTTAAGGACAACAAATTAAATGCCTACATAAATTATAGCATTAACCCACGGAAAGACTATAGACATAACACGGAGTATGTTAATTTTATAGAAAACGGACAGAATATTACGAGCTGGGAAACGGATTTTCAACGAACCCGAGAAACTTCTAATCAAAATATTAATGGAAATATTGATTATGAAGTAAATAAGAATAACATTTTAAGTTTATCAACCAGTATGTTAATTTCTCCCAGAGAAAACGCCAAAACCTATGTGAATTCTAACACAGGGGTGTTTAATTCAAGTAATAGCTTAAACTATAGCTTTAATACCTTAAATAGGATGGTAGATGAGATTTTTAATATGGCTTTCACTTTAGATTATGTTCACAAATTTAAAAAGGAAGGTGAGAAGCTATCGTTAAGTGGGCACCATACTAATTACGATTTTTCCAGCTATCAGGATGTGAATACGGGTTATTTTTTACCTAATAACGAGGTTCCTTTTAGGGAAAATAAATTTCAAACGTTTGCTAGTCAGTTGATTACATTGTATACAGGGCAACTAGATTACGAATTACCGATTGGTTCGAGGGCAAGTTTTGAAATAGGGGGAAAGGTATCGAATATAAGTTCTGAGAGCATTATCAATCAGTTTGATTTTGTAAATGGCGAAAAAACGGAGGATTTAGAAAATTCTGATACGTTTTTGTACGACGAAATGAATTATGCGGCATATGCCAGTTTTTCTAAAGACTGGGAGCAATGGAGTATGAAACTCGGCTTAAGATCAGAGTATACCGATATTACAGGAACCTCCTTGTCTACAAATGCCCAAAATGAAAGTGATTATCTTAAACACTTTCCTTCGGTGTATGTGATGCATCAATTAAATGAAAACAACCAACTGTATCTAAGTTATAACAAGCGTATTTATAGACCGCGCTATAGCGATTTAAACCCCTTTAAATATTATTTAAATGATAATACGTATAGAACAGGTGATCCTAATTTAAAACCGGAAATAGACGATATTTACACCTTAGGTTACACCTTTAATAAAAACTACACGTTCGAGGCTTATTACCGGTACGAGAACGACCCCACGCTAGAAATTACCTTTCAAGATAACGATAATAATATTATTAAATACGTCAATACGAATATTGATAACAATATCTCTTATGGTTTAGATTTTACTACCTATACGCCAGTAACCAACCGATGGAATATTTATGTGTTATCGTCGGTGTTTTATGATGAAAATCAGTTTTATGCTTTGGAAAGTGATAACGAACTTTTAAAGAATGAAAAATGGTCTTTTTATGGTCAGGTAATCCATTATTTTTCCTTTTTGAAGGACAAAAGTTTAACTGCCGATGTGTCCTATTTATACATCGCTCCAACGGTATTTGGACCTACAGATGTAAGTGAAAGACATGGTTTAGATATTAATTTTAAAAAAACGCTTTGGAATGATAAGGTAACTGTAAGTTTAGGCTACTTCGATGTTTTTAATACCCAAAACTTTACTACATCCACGAAATATTTAAATCAGGATGTTTTTATTAAATCAAGATTAGAAAACCGCTTAATATCTTTTGCTTTTAATTATAAATTTGGAAACACTCATTTAAAGCGCAATGAAAAACAAATTGAATTGGAGGAGCGGGATCGCTTGAATCCAAAAAGTAATTAAAAATACTGTTTTATTTTATCCCAGAAATTCTTCGGGGTTATTTTAAATTCATCTTCCAGTTCTTGTAACGACTTTGTAGCATCGTTTACTCTGTTAAAAATTCGAGCACGTATTAAATAAATAGAAGGCACGATGATGGCCATGATGGGTACTAAATAAATCAATTGCGATTCATCTACATGCGTCGTGTCTACCCTAACAATTGTAAAGGCTTGATACGCATACATGGCGATGGGAACAAGTAAGGCATGAAACCACCAGTGTCTGCAAGTAAAAAACCAGATTAATAATAAGTATAAAGGTATTAATTTGCCTGATAAAAACCACATGGCCGTATTAGCATCTGCATAGAGTTTACTATGGTAGGTAAATAAAAAAGTGTCCCAAACTTTTTCAGTTGGAACACTTTCATATAAAAAAAACAAATAGGGAGAGGTTGCAATTAAAGTAGCAACAACGCTCCCTAAAATCAGACTTTTTTTATCCACATATTGGAACTCTGATTTTTGATTTTTCGATTTTTGCTGTTTGGTTTCCATCGTTGTTCATTGTGTTAGCTGCATAAGCTGTAAACAACATTCCTCCGAATATCGCGATTGCGATTAAATACTTTTTAGTTTTCATTTTTATAGGGATTTAATTAATTAATTACCCAAATGTAACTAAAGGCTATTTTGAAGTGAATGCTAAAATGTTAAAAAAATGTTAAAAACGACGTTTTTTAAATTTTGCGCTGTGGGTTTCCCGTAATACTTCAAAATATAGCGTATTTAATCTGGTTAGTTCATGCAAATCTTATCTTTTTCTTATTTATTTTTTACTCTTTTACTACTATTTTTCTTTGTTCTTGAGCGATGGCTGTTATGTTAATTTTATCAATTGCATCGGTTAAAATAGACTCTATTTGTTCGGGCCATTCGATAAAAACATAATGCTTAGAATCTAAATAATCTTCAATACCAAAATTGTAAGCCTCCTCTAAATTTTTAATCCGGTATAAATCGAAATGATACATTTTATCATTTTTCAATTCATATTCATTCACAATTGAAAAGGTTGGGCTACTTCCCTTATCTTGTCCTCCTAATTCTTTAACAATGGCTTTTATTAAAGTGGTTTTTCCAACACCCATACCGCCATAAAATAACCAGGTTTTCGTTTTTAAATTTTTAATAAGTTGTTGAGCAACTTCTTCAATTTGCGCTAGGTTATAAACTATTTCCAACTATTCCTAATTTTAATACAATGTTACAATTATATTTTTAAAAAAACTAATAAAAAGTGTATTTTGTCGATGTTTTTGGTATTACATAGATTATTTTGGATTGAAAACTACAAACGGAATAATCATTTCTTCCAAAGAAACACCGCCATGTTGATAGGTATTTCTAAAATAACTTACGTAGTGGTTGTAGTTATTTGGGTACGCAAAAAACAAATCGCCTTTGGCAAAAATATAAGAGCTACTCATATTAATAGCCGGTAAATGAACTTCTTTGGGATCTTTAAAAACCAACACTTCTTTACTTTCGTAGGTTAAACTTCTCCCAGTTTTATAGCGCAAATTTAAACTAGTATCTCTATCGCCAATAACTTTTGAAGGATTTTTTACATTTATCGTTCCGTGGTCGGTTGTTAAAATAAGTTTAAACCCTAACTGTTGCGCCATTTGAATCATTTCTAAAAGTGGTGAGTTTTTAAACCAACTTAAAGCTAACGAGCGATACGCTTTATCGTTCGACGCCAGTTCTTTTACCACTTCCATCTCTGTTTTTGCATGCGACAACATATCTACAAAATTGTAAACTACCACAGTTAAGTCGTTATTTTTAAGCGATTTGAAGTTTTCTACTAACTTTTTGCCAGCGCGCAAATTCGTTATTTTATGAAACTCGTGCTTTATATGTGTTAAGCCTAAACGTTTTATTTGCGTGTTTAGAAAATCTTCTTCGTGTAAATTTTTTCCACCTTCATCAGTGTCGTTTTTCCAATATTGCGGAAATAATTTTTCCATATCGCTGGGCATTAAGCCAGAGAAAATCGCATTTCTGGCATATTGTGTCGCCGTTGGTAAGATGCTGTAAAAGGCGTCTTCTTTGTCCTTTTTATAGTAATTGTTTATGATAGGCTCAAAAACTTTCCATTGGTCGTAACGTAAATTATCAATCACCACTAATAAGGTAGGCTGGTCTTTACTGAGTTCGGGCACCACTTTTTCTTTAAAAAGGGTGTGCGACATGATGGGTGCATCAGATTTATGATGAAACCAATCGCTATAATTCTTCTCGATATATTTGGCAAACTGAATATTGGCTTCTGTTTTTTGAGATTCCAGAATTTCAAACATGCCTGCATCTTCGATATCTTCAAGCTGAATTTCCCAATAAATTAATTTCTGATATAAACTTGCCCAATCTTCATAAGAATTTACCATAGCTAAATCCATAGCAATTTTTCGAAACTCCTGTTGGTAATTAGATGTGGTTTTTTCTGAAACCAATCTGGAGTGGTCTAAATTCTTTTTTAAGCTTAGCAGTATTTGATTGGGGTTGACTGGTTTTATCAAATAATCGGCTATCTTATTACCAATAGCTTCTTCCATGATGTATTCTTCCTCACTTTTAGTAATCATTACCACTGGAAGATTGTCTTGTTTCTCTTTAATTTCATTTAAAGTTTCGAGACCTGTAAGTCCCGGCATGTTTTCGTCTAAAAAAACAATGTCGAAATTTTTACTTTCTAATACTTCAATGGCTTCGGTGCCACTTTTGCAAGTAGTAACTTGGTAATTACGTTGTTCTAAAAATAGTATATGAGGTTTTAATAAATCAATTTCATCATCTACCCAAAGTATTTGTATTTTATTCATGTAATTATTTTTAATAACAATTCGTGCTAATTTGTATTTAATATTCTGGTATATAGATACCATATATTTATATTTGTATCTATTAAACCTTAACTTTTAAAGTTTGAACAAACTTAAGATATTAAACGACCCAATTTACGGATTTATTACGATTCCTAATTCACTCATATTCGATTTAATACAGCACAAGTATTTCCAAAGACTGCGAAGAATTACCCAAATGGGCTTATCGTATCTGGTATATCCGGGGGCGCATCACACCCGGTTTCATCATGCCATAGGCTGTGTTCATTTAATGCAAAAAACGGTTAATGTGCTGCGTTTTAAAGGGGTTAGCATTAGTAAGGAAGAAGAAACAGGGTTGTATGCTGCTATTTTATTGCATGATATTGGCCATGGTCCGTTTTCTCACGCCATGGAACATAGTATTGTAAATGGTGTGTCGCATGAGCGTTTATCGCTGCTGTTCATGGAGCGGTTAAACGACGAATTTAACGGAAGTTTAACGTTGGCGATTGAAATATTTAAAGGCGAATACCCCAGAAAATTTATGTGCCAGCTTATTTCGGGACAGTTTGATATGGATCGTGCCGACTATTTAAAACGTGATAGTTTTTATACCGGTGTTGCCGAAGGAAATATTAATAGCGAACGCCTAATAACCATGCTTAATGTAGTAGATGATGAATTGGTGGTTGAGGAAAAAGGGATTTATAGTGTTGAGAAATTTATAATTGCCCGACGTTTTATGTACTGGCAGGTATATTTGCATAAAACAGGATTAGCAGCCGAACAATTATTAATTAGAACCTTGCAACGTGCTAAAGAACTGCAGCATAAAGGGCACAAACTAGAGGCGAGTAAACCTTTAATGTATTTTTTACAAAACAAAATAACGCTTGCTAATTTTAATGATGACACGCTCAATATTTTTGCGGCTTTAGATGATTTTGATATTATTTCGGCCATGAAACATTGGCAACATGACACTGATTTTGTGTTAAGCCATTTAAGTACTATGATTATTAACCGGAACTTGCTAACCATTAAAATAAAAAATAAGCCCATAAAAAATGAAGATTTAGACTTGCATATTGATAGTTTGATGCGTACTTATGGTATTTCTAAAACAGAAGCACAATACTTTGTTTTTAAAGGCAGTATTTCTAATCAGGCCTATCAGCATAATCATAAAGGCATTAACATTTTACACAAATCTGGCAAAATTGAAGATATCGTAAAGGCTTGCGATCAGCTTAATTTAAAAGCTTTGTCTAAAGCTGTAACTAAATATTATATTTGTTATCCGAAACTAAAATCGTAATTTTCACCATATTATTGGCATTATAAGCGTTATAAAAAAGGAGTAAAACTCTAATGATGACATTAAAAACCAAGACATGAAAAACTTTAGTACATTTTTCCTATTTTTGCCAAATCTAACTTAAACGAACATCAAATATTAAAGTGTGAAATTTACAGCACAACAAATAGCGGGAATATTAGAAGGAGATGTGGTTGGAAATCCGGATGTTGAAGTATCCAAACTTTCCAAAATAGAAGAAGGGTTTAAAGGTTCCTTAACATTTTTAGCAAACCCGAAATACAAGCATTTTATATACAATACAAAAGCATCTATTACCATTGTAAACAAGTCTTTTGTCCCTGAGAACAAAATTGAAACGACGCTTATTAAGGTAGACGATGCGTATCTGGCGTTTTCAAAAATATTAGAATATTACAACTCGATTAAACTGAATAAAGAAGGCATAGAACAACCTTCGTTTATTTCTGAATCTGCACAATACGGTGATAATGTTTATATAGGTGCATTTTCCTACTTAGGAGATAATGTTTCTATAGGCAACAATGTTAAAATATTTCCAAACACCTATTTAGGAGATAATACCATAATTGGCGATAATACCATTGTTTTTTCGGGAGCAAAAATTTATTCCGATACCATAATTGGTCGTAACTGCGTAATAAATTCGGGCGTGGTAATAGGTGCCGATGGGTTTGGTTTTGCACCAAGCGACAATGGTAGTTATCATAAAATTCCTCAAATAGGAAATGTTATTATAGAAGATTATGTAGATATCGGAGCGGCAACCACGATAGATCGGGCTACTTTAGGTTCTACAATCATTAGAGAAGGTGTAAAATTAGATAATCATATACAGATTGCGCACAATGTAGAAATAGGCAGAAACACTGTAATCGCAGCGCAAACAGGTGTTGCGGGCTCTTCTAAAATTGGTAAAAATTGTCAAATAGGTGGTCAGGTAGGCATTGCAGGTCATATTACGCTTGGTGATAATGTGCGCATTCAGGCCCAATCTGGTATTGCCAGAAACGTAAAAGATAACGAAATTTTACAAGGATCGCCCGCCATTGCTTTAACCGATTATAATAAATCCTACGTTCATTTTAAGAACTTACCAAAGATTGTTAGAAATATAAATGATTTAGAAAAAAATAAATGGGAATAGTAAACACTGAAATAAAGCAAAAAACCATAGGGAAAGAAATTTCTTTAACGGGTGTTGGTTTACATACAGGAAAGAATGTAACCTTAACGTTTAAACCTGCAACCGCTAACAGCGGATTAGCTTTTAAGCGTAAAGATTTAGAAGGTATGCCAGTTATTGAAGCCGATGCTACGTATGTGACAAACACGCAACGCGGCACTTGTTTAGAAAAAAACGGTGTAACTATTCAAACATCTGAGCACGTGCTTGCTGCATTAGTAGGATTAGATGTTGACAATGCCATTATTGAGTTAAACGCTTCCGAACCTCCAA
The DNA here is from genome assembly GCF_042676825.1 of Mariniflexile aquimaris. Lineage (NCBI taxonomy): Bacteria > Pseudomonadati > Bacteroidota > Flavobacteriia > Flavobacteriales > Flavobacteriaceae > Mariniflexile > Mariniflexile aquimaris. The sequence goes on along the minus strand of NZ_JBHTIB010000012.1, from coordinate 639,950 downwards.
TCATGGATGGATCGTCTAAATTTTTTGTTGAAGCCATAGAACAAGCTGGTGTTGTAGAATTAGATGCTTTTAGAGAAGAGTATGTTGTTACCGATATTGTTTCTTATACCGATGAAGAATCAGGTAGCGAAATTTTAGTGATGCCATCTAAAGAATACCAGATTACCACCATGGTGGATTTTGGTACCAAAGTTTTAGGAACACAGAATGCGACTTTAAATCAGATATCCGATTTTAAAGATCAGATTTCCAATGCACGAACCTTTAGCTTTTTGCATGAAATAGAAATGCTTTTACAGCACGGTTTAATTAAAGGAGGCGACTTAAATAACGCTATTGTATACGTAGATAAGCCTTTATCGGCCGAAACCATGGAAAAGCTTAAAGTGGCTTTTAAAAAGGATTCTATCGCGGTGAAACCTAATGGTATATTAGACAACTTAACGCTGCATTATCCTAATGAGGCAGCACGACATAAGTTGCTAGATGTATTGGGCGATTTAGCTTTAGTTGGTACCCGCATACGAGGTAAAATTATAGCTAATAAACCAGGGCATTTTGTAAACACGCAATTTGCTAAAAAATTATCGAAACTTATAAAAAATGAACGTCGCAATAATGTACCTAATATCGATTTGAATCAGCCACCACTAATGGATGTGAATCAAATTATGGCCATGTTACCTCACAGACAACCATTTTTAATGATTGATAAGGTATTTGAACTCACCGATAGTTATGTTACAGCCATGAAAAACGTGACTATGAATGAATCGTTTTTTGCTGGTCATTTCCCTGGTGCACCTGTAATGCCTGGTGTTTTAATAGTAGAAGCGATGGCACAAACGGGTGGCATTTTAGTATTAAATACCGTTCCAGATCCCGAAAATTACCTTACTTTTTTCATGAAAATGGATAATGTAAAGTTCAAGCAAAAGGTGGTTCCGGGTGATACCTTAATTTTTAAATGCTCGTTAATTACGCCTATTCGACGCGGTATTTGCCATATGCAGGGGTATGCCTACGCTAATGGAAAACTTTGCGCAGAAGCAGAGCTTATGGCTCAAATTTCTAAAGTAAAATAATTATAAACAGGAATAATCCATTTCTGCTTAATTTAAAAAAACAACTAAATGAATCAACCTCTTGCATACGTTCATCCTGGTGCTAAAATTGCAAAAAATGTTGTAATAGAGCCGTTTACAACTATTTATAATAACGTAACCATTGGAGAAGGAACTTGGATTGGAAGTAATGTTACCATTATGGAAGGTGCTCGTATTGGTAAAAATTGTAATATATTTCCAGGTTCTGTAATTTCTGCAGTGCCTCAAGATTTAAAATATAACGACGAAGAAACGACGGTAGAAATTGGAGACAACGTTACCATTAGAGAGTGCGTTACCATCAACCGAGGTACGGCCGATAGAATGAAAACCGTTATTGGTAATAATTGTTTAATTATGGCGTATTGCCATGTGGCGCACGACTGTATTGTTGGGAATAATTGCATATTTTCTAACAATAGTACGCTAGCCGGACATATCACTATTGGCGATTATGTAGTATTAGCGGGTATGACTGCGGTGCATCAATTTGTTTCTGTTGGTAACCATGCGTTTGTTACTGGAGGGTCTCTAGTGAGGAAAGATGTACCACCATTTGTAAAAGCAGCAAGAGAACCATTATCGTATGTCGGGATTAATTCGGTTGGATTAAGACGTCGTGGTTATTCTACCGAGAAAATAAGAGAAATTCAGAATATCTACAGAATCCTTTATCAAAAAAACTACAACAACACGCAGGCAGCCGAAATTATTGAAGCAGAAATGGAAGCAACTCCAGAGCGTGATGAAATCCTTCAGTTTATAAAAGACTCCCAACGCGGTATTATGAAGGGTTATTTCAAATCAAACTAGATTATTACGTTTCATTTGTTATTGTAAAAAAAAAATGAGGCTATCTTTTGTTTTAGTATTTTTTCTAAGCTACGGTATTAAAGTTTCAGCTCAAAATGTTGTTTATTTTCCTCAAGTGTTTTTTGATAAAAAAGATGCTGAAAACAAATTAGCTATAGGCAAGTCAACAATTAAAGGTGTTGCATTTACCAGAGAGGATAGAGCTTCTATACAATCACAAAAGCATTTAGCCAATAATACGCTAGTTTTTTTATTTCCCATGACAGATTACATGGAAGAATGGTTAAAACTATACAAATCTAAAGGAGACATTCCTAATGTTAATGTAGTAATGACTGAAGAATCTTTTAAGTATCATTTAGAAACTTTGACAGATGCTTATGGTAACTTTACCTTCACTAAACTAAAACCGGGAAAATATTATATACTATGTGATATCGATTTTGTAGGAACAGCATCATATTCCGTAGAAACAGGTCGAACAAATTATTACAATGGTTATGGCTATTATATGGGTTCAACTCCAATTTATCAAAACTATTTTTATAATTACAATGCCAAAAACAGGGAAAGTAAGATTGTAGATATTACGTCTGATGGGCAATTACACGAAATTAAATTGAAGCCACAGTTGTTTGAAAATTATGCTAAAATTGCTAATAAATTTATTTCAACAACAAAATGTTATCAAAAAAATAATCTTCAATTTGGGGAATGTTCGGAATTTTACGAAAACGGACAACTACGTACCGTTGCAAATTGGGAAAATGGCATGTTAGACGGAGTAGTAAAATATTATTATGAAAACGGAAATATTCAAGCGGAAGGAAAAAATAAAAAGGATTTTAAAATTGGGGATTGGAAATATTATAGCGCAGATACCAATGGTCTTTTAACTACCGAAGAATATTATGTTTATAAGGATAAAAAATCGGTTAAAGAAGGTGCTTTTAAATATTATTATACTTCTGGAAAGCTAAAAATGATTAATAATTATATAAATGATTTATTGCAAGGAACTAGTTTTGAATATTACGAATCGGGTAAAATAAAAACTAAATTTGACTTTAAAGATTCTCTTTACGATGGAAAAACCTATTTTTACGATGAAAATGGGATTTTAACCGAAACGGTTACCTATAAATTAGGAAAAGAAATAAGTAGTAAAAAATAAAAATAAATTATAAAATGGCAACTACAAGCGATATTAGAAACGGATTATGTATTAGATATAACAACGATATATATAAAATTATAGAATTTTTACATGTAAAACCTGGTAAAGGACCTGCCTTTGTTAGAACCAAAATGAAAAGTGTTACCAACGGAAAAGTGTTAGATAATACCTTTTCTGCTGGACATAAATTGGAAGATGTGCGCGTTGAAACACATAAATTTCAATTTTTATATAATGATGGCGAGTATTATCATTTTATGAATACCGAAGATTACACACAGATTCAGTTAAGAGAAACGGCTTTAGATAATCCTGGTTTAATGAAAGAAGGGGAGGTAGTTACTGTAATTATTAATGCCGAAGATAATATGCCACTATCTGTCGAAATGCCAGCGAGTGTTATTTTGGAGGTAACAGCAACCGAGCCAGGTGTTAAAGGAAATACAGCTACTAATGCTACCAAACCAGCAACTGTTGAAACAGGTGCGATTGTAAATGTACCTTTATTTATAAATGAAGGTGATAAAATTAGGGTGGAAACGGATAAAGGAACTTATAAAGAACGTGTAAAAGAGTAAATAAGTTTATAGATTATGGGGTTTTTGGTTAAGCAGATGCTCCAATAAACTCATAAACTCATAAACAAATAAACATCACAAATGAAGTTTCCTAACCCACATACCTTAAAGCAAATCGCGGCATTAGTTGAATGCGATTTTGTTGGCGACGCTAATTTTCCTGTCATGGGCATGAATGAGATTCATGTTGTAGAACCTGGCGATATTGTGTTTGTCGATCATCCTAAATATTACGATAAAGCATTAAATTCGGCAGCAACCGTTATTTTAATCAATAAAGAAGTCGATTGCCCTAAAGGAAAAGCACTGCTTGTTAGCGATGATCCTTTTAGAGATTTTAATAAACTAACCGATTATTTCAAACCATTTAAAGTAGCAACCAGCAGTATTTCTGATTCCGCCATTATTGGGGCAAATTCTGTGGTACAACCCAATAGTTTTATTGGGCACAATGTTGTAATTGGCGAAAATTGTGTTATTCATTCTAACGTAAGTATTTATGATGACGCCGTAATTGGAAACAATGTGACCATACACTCTGGAACGGTGTTAGGAGCTAATGCATTTTATTACAAAAAACGACCAGAAGGATTCGACCGCTTAAAGTCTTGCGGCCGTGTGGTTATTGAAGATAACGTGGATATTGGTGCTAATTGCACTATAGATAGGGGTGTTACAGGCGATACGCTAATAAAAGAAGGCTCTAAATTGGATAATTTAATTCAAATTGGTCATGATACGGTTATTGGGAAAAGATGTTTAATCGCATCGCAAGTCGGTATAGCCGGCTGTGTGGTGGTAGAAGACGAAGTTACCTTTTGGGGTCAAGTGGGTTGTACCAGTGGCGTAACTATTGGAACGAAAGCAGTATTACATGCACAAGCGGGCATTAGTAAATCGCTCGAAGGTCATAAAACGTATTGGGGCATTCCAGCACAAGAAGCTAGGTCGGTTATGAAAGAAATGGCCAATATCAAGCAAATACCTGACATATTAGAGTATATTAAATCGAAAAAATAATCGTAAAATTGCAAATAAAAGTATTTTTAAAACAAGTACTTTTGCATAGCTTTATCTAAATAAAAAATATAACCATGAGTGTTTTAGTAAACAAAAATTCAAAAATTATTGTTCAAGGATTTACAGGTAGTGAAGGAACCTTTCACGCGAGTCAAATGATTGAATATGGTACGAATGTAGTTGGTGGCGTTACACCGGGTAAAGGTGGTCAGATGCATTTAGACCGTCCTGTATTCGATACTGTAAAAGATGCAGTAGATAAAGTAGGCGCAGACACCAGTATTATTTTTGTGCCACCAGCCTTTGCTGCTGATGCTATTATGGAAGCTGCCGATGCTGGTATTAAAGTGATTATTACCATTACTGAAGGCATTCCTGTTGCCGATATGATTACGGCATCAAATTATATAAAATCTAAAAATTGCCGTTTAGTCGGTCCTAACTGCCCAGGTGTAATTACGCCAGGTGAAGCTAAAGTTGGTATTATGCCAGGTTTTGTTTTCAAAAAAGGAAACGTAGGGATTGTTTCTAAATCAGGAACTTTAACTTATGAAGCGGCAGATCAAGTTGTAAAACAAGGTTTGGGTATTACAACGGCCATAGGAATTGGTGGTGACCCTATTATTGGGACAACTACCAAAGAAGCTGTAGAATTGCTAATTAATGACCCGGAGACCAAAGTTGTGGTGATGATTGGCGAAATTGGTGGGCAACTAGAAGCAGATGCTGCAAACTGGTACAAAGCGAGTGGAAGTAAAAAACCAATTGTGGGCTTTATCGCAGGAGAAACTGCTCCAGCGGGACGTACTATGGGCCATGCAGGTGCTATTGTAGGTGGTAGTGATGATACGGCGCAGGCTAAAAAGAAAATTATGAGAGCCTGTGGTATCCATGTGGTAGATTCTCCAGCTGAAATAGGTAAAAAAGTAAAAGAAGTTTTAAAATAAAAACTAACTATAGTTAAACAGACCTCGCAAGAATTTGTGGGGTTTTTTTATTTGAAACAACATGTAATTACTATATTTGAATATCAACTAATTTATATAAAAACAAATGAAACATCCATTACTAAAATTATAATCAAATAAAAATTGATTATGAGGATGTTGCAGGTGACCATTTAATAACAATAAAGAAATACACATGAAATTAATAGAAGGAAAAACAGCTATTATTACAGGAGCTAGTCGCGGAATAGGCAGAGGTATCGCACAAGTATTTGCAGCACAAGGTGCAAATATTGCCTTTACATACAGCAGTTCTGTAGAGGCCGCAAACGAGCTTGAAAAAGAATTAAATGCACAAGGTATTAAGGCTAAAGGCTATAAAAGTAACGCCGCTAGTTTTGATGAAGCTCAAAAATTGGCAGATGATGTGGTAGCGGAGTTTGGAAGTATTGATGTATTGGTTAACAATGCCGGAATTACCAAAGATAACTTGCTCATGCGTATTACCGAAGAGGATTTTGATACCGTAATAGAGGTTAATTTAAAATCTGTTTTCAATATGACCAAAGCGGTTCAAAAAACCATGCTAAAACAACGTAAAGGCTCTATTATTAATATGAGTTCTGTTGTTGGAGTAAAAGGAAATGCAGGACAAACCAATTATGCCGCTTCAAAAGCAGGTATTATTGGGTTTTCAAAATCAGTGGCATTAGAATTAGGGTCAAGAAATATACGTAGTAACGTAGTTGCTCCAGGTTTTATTGAAACCGAAATGACTGCTAAATTAGATGAAGAAGTGGTAAAAGGCTGGCGTGCAGGCATTCCTTTAAAACGTGGTGGAACTCCAGAAGATGTTGCCAATGTATGTGTGTTTTTAGCAAGTGACATGAGTGCGTATGTTACAGGACAAACACTAAATGTTGATGGCGGCATGCTAACCTAATTGTTATTCCTTCGCAGGAGGGAATATCAGTATCAAAATCATAAATTTTTCAATGAGTTCTATAACTCTACTTTACATTATTTTAGCAGGAATATTAGCGTTAGCAATAGCGCTTTTCCAATATTATAAAAACGAAAAAAGCATGTCTGTTTTAAACATGCTTTTTTTGTTTTTAAGGTTTATTAGTCTGTTTTCAATTTTATTATTACTAATTAATCCTAAGTTTCAGCAAGTTAAACTCTCTATTGAAAAACCTAATTTGGTAATTGCCGTAGATAACTCTAATTCGATGGAGCATCTTGGTCAATCAAAAAAAGTTAGCAATTTGGTTGAAAATTTGTACAATAATCAAGATTTAAAAGAAAAATTCAACCTTCAGTTTTATAGCTTCGGTGCTCAATTAAAGCCTTTAGATCAACTAACATTTGATGAAAATCAAACGAATATAAATGCCTCTTTTAATCAATTATCACAGGTATACAAGCAAACCATAGCGCCAACCATTGTAATAACCGATGGTAATCAAACCTATGGCAGCGATTATGCGCATAGTCATTATAAGCAACCCATTTATCCCGTTATTTGTGGCGATACTATTAATTATGTCGATTTAAAAATAGAGCAGCTAAATGTTAACAAGTACGCGTATTTAAAAAATAAGTTTCCAGTTGAAGCTATTTTAATTTACAATGGCGATGCCAGTATAACATCCAAATTTGTTGTTACCAATGGCAGTGCCGTTGTTTATAATGAAACCGTAAATTTTAGCAAAGCCAATAATTCTAAAACTTTGCACTTTAGCTTGCCTGCAAACAGTGTGGGTGTCCATGTGTATAAGGCAACATTAGAGCCCTTAAAAAGTGAAATAAACACCATTAATAATTCTAAAAATTTTGCTGTTGAAGTAATTGATCAAAAGACAAAAATAGCACTTGTATCAGAGGTTATTCACCCCGATTTAGGTGCGTTTAAAAAGAGTATTGAAAGCAATGAACAACGCTTTGTCTCCATACTAACTGTAAATGATGCTATTAGTCAAATTAATGATTTTCAATTGTTTATACTGTATCAGCCGAACTATAAGTTTAATAAACTGTATGAAGCGTTAAATGCTGAAAACAAAAATAGATTTGTAGTTGTTGGAACAAAAACCGATTTAAATTTTATCAATAAAATCAATCCAGGTTATACATATGAAATAACCAATCAAACGGAATCATATCAGGCTGCCTTCAATAGAAATTACACGCCGTTTTTAATCGACGACCTTGATTTTGAATCGTTTCCTCCTCTAAATACACATTATGGAATGGCTAACTTTTCGGTGCCATTTGAAACTATGCTAACAAAAACTGTAAATGGCATATCGAAGAATAGCCCCTTATTAGCAACCTTTGAAACGGGAAGTAGAAGAGAAGCCGTATTGTTTGGAGAAAATATTTGGCAATGGCGTTCACAGAGTTATTTAAATTCGAAATCGTTTCAAGGTTTTGATGATTTTATTGGAAAACTTGTACAGTATTTAGGAACGAACAAATTAAAAAGCAGGCTAAATGTAGAGTATCAATCGTTTTATTATGGCAATAGTAATGTGATTATCAGCGCTGAGTTTTTTGATAAAAATTATATATTCGACGGACGTGAATCGCTCAAAATTACTGTTAAAGATACTAAAACAGCTTTCTCCAAAACATTTCCTCTCATATTAAATACAACGAATTATCAGGTAGATTTAAGTAGTTTGCCACCTGCTGAGTACAATTTTACTGTAAGTGCTACCAATGAAAAAATCACGTCTTCAGGTCATTTTAAATTATTGGAGTACAATGTAGAACAACAATTTTTAAATGCCGATGTGTTAAAACTGCAGCAGTTAGCAGCGAATACCAGTGGAAAAACTTATTTTGTAGATCATACAGAAAAATTGGTAAACGATTTATTGCAAGATGATAGGTTTGCAACCATACAAAAAAGCCATAAAAATAGTTTACCTTTGATAGATTGGAAATACCTACTCATTATAATCGCTGTAAGCTTATCAGTAGAGTGGTTTTTAAGAAAATATAACGGATTAATTTGAGAATGTCTTAAATGAAAAATGTAATAAAAACAGCTATTGTAACAGGTTCATCATCTGGCGTGGGAGCTGCTTCCTGCATTGAATTTGCTAAAAGAGGTTGGAATGTGGTTGTAAACTATTCTAAGAACGAGAGTCAAGCTTATGAGGTTGCTGATAGATGTAAAAGTTTTGGGGTAGAAGCCTTAGTTTGTCAAGCCAATGTGGCCGATGAAGCAGATTGTAAAAAAATGGTAGAAATGGCGATTCAGACTTTAGGAAGAATTGATGCATTAGTTAACAACGCAGGAACTACCAGGTTTTGTGATTACAATAATTTAAACGGACTTAACAAAAAAGATTTTCAAGACCTTTATGAAGTGAATGTTATTGGAGCCTATCAAATGGTTAAGCACGCAGCGCCTTATTTAAAAAAAGTAAATGGCGCTATTGTTAATATTTCCTCCATTAGTGCTATTTCTGGCGTTGGAAGTTCTATTGCTTATGCTGCGTCGAAGGGAGCTTTATCTACCATGACACTCTCGCTTGCGCATGCACTGGCACCAGAGATTAGGGTAAATGGTGTTTGCCCTGGATTTATTCAAACGCGATGGACTAAAGGTTTTTTAGGCGAAAGATATGAGTCTGTAAAACAAAACGTAGAAAAGGCTTCGCTTATAAACAAAACCTCATTGCCCGAAGATATTGCGAAAGGGATTATTTATTTAGCAGTAGATGCAGTAACCACCTCAGGACAACTACTAACTATTGATGCGGGGCAGTTGGTAAACCAAGGAAAAATGTAAAAGTATAAAGATAAATTTTAATAGCTGAGCGATTCTCAGTAGAGTGGTTTTTAAGAATATATAACGGATTAATTTAAATAAACAATAAACAATGGAAAGATTACCAAAAATAGCATTACCAGTCATTATTGGGGCTATAATTTTAATAGTAATATTAGCAAAATCTGCTATCACAATAGGATCTGGAGAAGCAGGAGTGTTGTACAAAACTTTTGATAACGGTGTAGTAACCAATGAACCGCCTTTAGGGGAAGGATTTCATATTGTGGCACCATGGAACAAGGTGATTGTGTATGAAGTGCGTCAGCAAGAATTATTCGAAAAAATGAAAGTGCTATCTTCAAACGGATTAGAAATTCAAATCGATGGTTCTGCATGGTACCAACCAGTTTACAACGATTTGGGTAAGTTACATCAAACTTTGGGCGAAAACTATTTACAACGTGTTATTCAACCAGCAATACGCAGTGCAGCAAGAAGTGTTGTAGGACGTTATACGCCAGAGCAATTATATTCTAGTAAGCGTGATGCGATTCAAGATGAAATATTTTTAGAAACTAAAAAAATTCTAGCGAATCAGTATATACAACTTAATGAATTTTTGGTGCGCGATGTTACCTTGCCTGGAACTATTAAAGATGCGATTGAGCGTAAACTGAAACAGGAACAAGAATCGTTAGAGTACGAATTTAGATTGGTAACGGCTGCAAAAGAAGCTGAAAAAGTAATTATAGAAGCTGAAGGTAAAGCAGAATCTAACAGAATTTTAAGTGCTTCTTTAACCGATAAAATTTTACAGGATAAAGGTATTGATGCTACTATAAAATTAGCAGAATCGCCAAATAGCAAAGTAATCGTTATTGGATCTAGCGATAGTGGGCTGCCTATAATTTTAGGAAATCAATAGGAAAAGGAACTAAATAATTCAGAAATTTTAAAGATATTTTGAATTTTAGTTAATTATTTTTACCTAAAAATATATAATATCTAATACTTACAAGAATTGTTATTTTTATTTGGAATAATCCACTATTATTTATGATATTTGCGAAAGTAAAAACAAAAAAATGAACTTTATTCAATCACATCATCATCATTTTCAAATTTGCTCTCAAGCGAAGTGAAGATGTATTGAATAAAATCAACATATTTTTTAAACCCGTTTGAGACAATCAAGCGGGTTTTATTTTTCCCGTGAAAACGGGAATCTTTTTATCCCGAAAACGGATAACATTTAAATAATTAAAAATGAGTATATTAAGAATTGCAGTGCAAAAATCGGGTCGTTTACACGACGAATCCATGGAATTACTAAAAGATATAGGAATTTCTATTGATAACGGAATAGATCAATTAAAAGCATCAGCGCGAGATTTTCCTGTTGAAGTGTTCTATCTAAGAAATGGCGATATTCCACAATATTTAAAAGATGGGGTAGTAGATGCTGCCATCATTGGTGAAAACGTATTGATTGAAAAAGGAATAGGCATCAAAATCGCTGAAAAATTAGGATTTTCGTCATGTCGCGTATGTGTGGCAGTTCCAAAAACAATGAATTACAATAGTATTGCCGATTTAGAAGGGAAACGTATTGCAACCTCATACCCGAATACTGTTCAAAATTATTTAGACAAAAATGGAATCAATGCCAACCTTCATATTATTAATGGTTCGGTAGAAATAGCACCAAACATTGGGTTAGCCGATGCGATTGTGGATATTGTTTCTAGTGGTAGTACCTTGTTTAAAAATAATTTAAAGGAAGTTGAAATGATTCTAAAATCGGAAGCAGTCTTAGCAGTGTCTCCAATTTTAGATGCTGATAAACAGGCTATTTTAGATAAAATTCAATTCAGAATTAAATCGGTTTTAAAAGGAAGAAATTCTAAATACGTTTTGCTTAACGCACCAAATGATAAAGTTCAAGACATTATTAGCGTGTTGCCAGGTATGAAAAGTCCAACCGTTTTGCCATTAGCAGAAGAAGGTTGGAGCTCTATTCACTCCGTAATTAGTAAAAACCAGTTTTGGGATGTGATAGACGACTTAAAAGCGCGAGGTGCTCAAGGTATTTTAGTATGTCCAATCGAGAAAATGGTTATTTAAAAACGAGTTATGCAAATAATAAATAATCCGGATAAAAGTGACTGGTCTCAAATACTAAAAAGACCAACGCAAACGGTAGATGATATTGAGGCTACCGTGAATCAAATTTTTGATGAAGTACGTCAAAAAGGCGATGCCGCAATTACGAAATACACCTCTTATTTTGATGGCATTACACTTCAATCGAACGTTGTAACCACCGAAGAAATTCAGGAAGCCGTTAAAAAAGTACCAGAAAAACTTCAGAAGGCTATAAGCTTAGCAAAACAAAATATAGAAGTCTTTCACGCGGCACAAAAAACTGCTAAAATAGCGGTAGAAACCAGCAATGGCGTACAATGTTGGCAAGAAAAGCGACCAATCGAAAAAGTGGGTTTATATATACCAGGAGGCACAGCGCCGTTATTTTCTACGGTATTAATGCTGGCAGTACCGGCGCAAATCGCGGGTTGTAAAGAAATTGTATTATGTTCTCCACCCAATAAAGAAGGTGCCTTAGCTCCAGAAATTTTGTTCGCAGCGCATTTATGTGGCGTTACTAAAATTATAAAAGTTGGTGGTATTCAAGCGGTGGCAGGTTTAACGTTTGGCACCAAAACGATTCCACAGGTTTATAAAATTTTCGGACCAGGTAATCAGTTTGTAACCGTTGCAAAGCAATTAGCTACCAAACATGGTGTGGCTATAGATATGCCTGCAGGACCGAGTGAATTGTTAGTGGTAGCCGATGAAACGGCAAACGCGTCGTACATTGCTTCCGATTTGTTAAGTCAGGCAGAACACGGAACCGATAGTCAGGTTATTTTGGTGTCAACTTCCAAAGAGTTAACGCAATTAGTTTCAGAAGAAATTGAAAAGCAAATGAACGTACTTCCGCGTAAAGCGATTGCTGAAAAAGCCATCGCAAATTCAAAGCTTATTTATGTGGAAACAGAAGCGTTGGCTTTGCAGTTAATAAACCAATATGGTCCGGAGCATTTTATAATCTGTTCAAAAAATGAAGATTTCTATGTTGATGGTATTGCCAATGCTGGTTCGGTATTTATAGGCGATTATACGCCGGAAAGTGCAGGCGATTATGCCTCGGGAACCAATCATACCTTGCCAACCAATGGTTTTAGTAAAGCCTATTCTGGCGTTAATTTAGATAGCTTTTTAAAAAGTATGACCTTTCAGAAAATATCGAAAGAAGGACTTTTAAATATTGGCGAAACGATCGAATTAATGGCAGAAGCCGAAGGATTACAGGCGCATAAAAATGCGGTTTCAATTCGATTAAAGGATTTAAAATAGCTGGTTGTTATACTGAATCTGTTTCAGTATCACAAAAAACGAATAAAAAATAATGAGATGCTGAAACAAGTTCAGCATGACAAACACAAATGAACATACAAGATTTAATACGTCCAACCATAAAAGCGTTAAAACCCTACTCATCTGCACGCGATGAATTTCAAGGGGTTACCGACGATATGGTGTTTTTAGATGCCAATGAAAATCCGTTTGATAATGGCGTAAACAGATATCCAGATCCGCAACAAGGAAAATTAAAAGCACTGCTTTCTGAAATTAAAGACATTCCAACCAAAAACATCCTGTTAGGCAATGGAAGCGATGAAGTATTAGACCTGATTTACAGAGCTTTTTGCGAGCCCAATCAGGACAACGTCATTATTTTACCACCAACCTACGGCATGTATGAAGTATTGGCGAATTTAAACGCCATTAGCTTGAAGAAAATCAATTTAACAGCAGATTTTCAACCCAAGGTAGAAGCTGTTTTAGCACAAGCAGATAGTAAAACCAAGTTGCTTTTTATTTGCTCGCCAAATAATCCATCTGGTAATAGTTTTAGTCAGGACGCCATAGAAAGGCTGGTTGCTAATTTCAAAGGTATTGTTGTTATAGATGAAGCGTATATCGATTTTTCGAACGAACCGAGTTGGATTAATAGATTGCCAGAATTTCCAAATTTAATAGTTACGCAAACCCTTTCAAAGGCATTCGCCATGGCGGGAATTCGTTTAGGGATTTGTTATGCGTCGACAGAGATTATTCAGGTGCTAAACACCATCAAACCACCGTATAATATTAATGAACTAACGCAGAAAAAAGCGGTCGAGTTGCTGAGCATTAAAGATTTAACATCAAATCAAATCACCGAGATATTAAAAGAACGCAGTCTATTAATTTCAGAATTGAAATCTGTAAGTTATATATCAAAAATATACCCATCGGATGCAAATTTTGTATTGGTTAAAGTGGATGACGCTAACAAACGCTATAATCAACTGATTGAAAAAGGTATTGTCATTAGAAATAGAACCACGCAACCTGGGTGTGAAAACACCTTGCGTTTAACGGTTGGGACTTCCGAAGAAAATAGAATTTTAATTGGAGTTTTACACGATTTAAGTTAGAATAAAAGCATAGTATAAATTAAATAGATTCCTGCTTTCGCAGGAATGACACAATCATGAAAAAAGTATTATTCATAGACCGTGACGGTACATTAATCAAAGAACCTGCAGATGAGCAGGTCGATTCTTTTGAAAAATTGATATTTTACCCAAAGGTTTTTCAGTTTTTAGGTAAAATTTGTAAAGAGCTGGATTATGAAATCGTGATGGTAACGAACCAAGACGGTTTGGGAACGCCCGATAATCCTGCCGAAAAATTTTGGCCAATTCACAATTTTGTCCTCAATACGTTTAAAAATGAAGGTATTGAATTCAAAGAGGTTTATATCGATGAAACTTATGCAAAAGATAATGCACCAACACGAAAACCGAATACTGGATTGTTAACTAAATTTTTCTCTAACGATTACGATTTAGAAAATTCGTTTGTAATTGGCGACAGACTTACAGATGTTGAGCTAGCCAAAAATCTAGGAGCAAAAGGTATTTTTATTAATGATGAAACCCATTTAGGCACCAATGAAATCACGGTAAAGCGCGAAGAATTAGATTCTTATATCGCACTTGAAAGTAACGATTGGGAAGCAATCTATAATTTTTTAAAGCTTGAAGATAGGGTTCAGGAAATCACACGTAACACCAACGAAACTCAAATTTACATCAAGTTAAATTTAGATGGTTCTGGAAAAAATGATATCAATACCGGCCTGTCGTTTTTCGATCATATGCTCGATCAAATTGGTCGACATGGTGCCATGGATTTAACCATAAAAGTAGATGGCGATTTAGAAGTTGATGAGCATCATACTATTGAAGATACCATGATCGCTTTGGGTGAGCTATTCCATAAAGCCTTAGGTAACAAATTGGGTATAGAACGCTATGGCTTTTGTTTGCCAATGGACGATTGCTTAGCGCAAGTCGCAGTTGATTTTGGAGGCAGAAATTGGTTAGAATGGGACGCCGAATTTAAACGCGAAAAAATAGGGGATATGCCTACCGAAATGTTTTTCCATTTATTTAAGTCGTTTACCGATGGCGCAAAATGTAATTTAAACATCAAAGCCGAAGGTATTAACGAACACCATAAAATTGAAGGTATTTTTAAAGCTTTTGCAAAAGCTATGAAGATGGCGGTTAAAAGGGATGCAAACAACATGTTTTTGCCATCCACAAAAGGAGTATTGTAAAGTACAATATTAAATATTAGAAGTTAAAGTTTTGAAATGATAATCAACTTTCAACTTCTAATATCTAACTTTTAATATTAAAGAATTGAAATTAGTTATAATAAATTACGGCGCAGGAAATATTAAAAGCATACAATTCGCATTCAAACGTTTGGGAGTCGATGCTGTTTTATCGAATAATCCGGAAGAAATTCTTGCTGCCGATAAAATTATTTTTCCGGGGGTAGGCGAAGCGAGTTCCGCGATGCAAATGCTTAAAGAAAGTGGACTCGATGTGCTGATACCGCAGTTAAAACAACCTGTGTTGGGAATTTGTTTAGGTATGCAACTATTGTGTAATTATACTGAAGAAGGCAATACCAAAGGATTAGGAATTTTTAATACCCATGTAAAACGTTTTACAAATGAAGTTAAAGTTCCGCAAATGGGATGGAATGTTATAAAAGAATTGAAATCGGATTTATTTAAAGGTCTTAAAGAAAACGAGTATATGTATTTGGTACATAGTTATTATGCCGAACATTGCGCAGAAACCATTGCCACGACCGATTATGGCATCAATTACGCTTCAGCATTGCAACATAATAATTTTTATGGGGTTCAGTTTCATCCAGAAAAGAGTAGTTTAGCAGGAGAGAAGATTTTGAAGAATTTTTTAGAATTGTAGATTGATTATATTAGTCGCCTCGAGCGCAGTCGAGAGGTTACTCTAAAAACAAATGTTTAATTAAAAGATTTCTGCTTTCGCAGAAAATGTTATGAGAATAATACCAGCCATAGATATCATAGACGGTAAATGCGTACGTTTAACCAAGGGAGATTATGAAACTAAAAAAGTTTATAACGAAAACCCTTTAGAAGTAGCAAAGATGTTTGAAGCATCGGGAATCGAATATTTACATTTAGTGGATTTGGATGGTGCCAAAGCGCAACATATAGTAAATTATAAAGTACTGGAGCAAATCTCGTCCAAAACAAATTTGAAGATTGATTTTGGTGGCGGATTAAAAACGAATGAAGATTTACATATTGCCTTTAATTCTGGAGCAAAACAAATTACAGGTGGAAGTATCGCTGTAAAAGACCCCAACACGTTCGAAGGGTGGATTTCTAAATATGGCAGTGCTAAAATTATCTTAGGAGCCGACAGCGATCATGGGAAAATTGCTATTAGTGGTTGGATGGAACAAAGTAAAGAGGATGTCATTCCTTTTATAAAAGCCTATCAAAAAAAGAGCATTCAATATGTTATTTGTACCGATATTTCTAAAGATGGGATGCTTGAAGGTCCTTCGGTGGATTTATACCGACAAATCATTTCAGAATGCAGTAACAGTAGTGGTGGGCAATCCATTAAACTAATTGCTTCTGGAGGTATTTCTTGTATTGAAGAAATTCCAGTTTTAAAAGAATTGGGTTGTGAAGGTGTTATTATAGGTAAGGCTATCTACGAAAATAGAATCACACTCAAGCAATTAGAAAAATATGTGTAGAATTAAAAGTACCACATTAAATATTAGAAGTAAAAAGTCGGTTATGAAGTCAACTTTTAACTTTTAACATCTAACTTTTAACTTTAAAAAATGTTAACAAAACGAATTATTCCTTGCTTAGATATAAAAGACGGACGTACAGTAAAAGGCGTTAATTTTGTCGATTTACGCGATGCTGGCGATCCGGTAGAACTTGCAAAACAATATGCCGATTACGGAGCAGATGAATTAGTATTTCTAGATATTTCTGCAACGTTAGAAGCCCGTGCGACAACTTTAGATATGGTGTTACACGTGGCAGAACAAGTCAATATCCCTTTTACGGTTGGCGGCGGAATCTCGTCGGTCGAGCATGTCGATGCCCTTTTAAAATGTGGTGCCGATAAAGTCTCTATTAATTCTTCTGCGGTAAAAAGACCCGAATTGGTGAATGAATTAGCCGATAAATTTGGAAGTCAATGTGTTGTGGTTGCCATTGATGCCAAAGAAATTGACGGCGCGTGGAAAGTACATTTAGCAGGTGGTAGTATTCCAACAGAGATTGATTTATTTGAATGGGCAAAAGAAGTGGAACAGCGTGGTGCTGGTGAAATTTTGTTTACTTCAATGAATCACGATGGAACAAAAAATGGATTTGCAAACGAAGCTTTAGCGAAATTATCAGATATGTTAAACATCCCCATTATAGCCTCGGGAGGTGCTGGCAATGTGCAACATTTTGTTGATACTTTTAAAGAAGGAAAAGCCGATGCTGCCTTGGCTGCTAGCGTATTTCATTATGGAGAAATCCCGATTCCTTTTTTGAAAAAAGAATTAAAAAAACATAATGTAGAAGTGCGATTATAACGTCACTACGAGGAAGCGTGACGAAGTAATCTCTTAAAAATAATAAGATTGCCACAGCAAATTAGCATTTGCTTCGCAATGACAAAACTTAAAATAGATGCCTGCCTTCGCAGGAATGATAAAAATTATGATTATTAAATACGACGCAAACGGACTTGTTCCAGCCATCATTCAGGATGCCACAACAAAAAATGTGTTGATGTTGGGCTATATGAATGAAGAAGCTTATCAAAAAACAATCGAATTAAATCAAGTAACATTTTTTAGTCGCAGCAAACAACGTCTTT
The DNA here is from genome assembly GCF_042676825.1 of Mariniflexile aquimaris. Lineage (NCBI taxonomy): Bacteria > Pseudomonadati > Bacteroidota > Flavobacteriia > Flavobacteriales > Flavobacteriaceae > Mariniflexile > Mariniflexile aquimaris. Next base: position 622,162 of record NZ_JBHTIB010000012.1, on the reverse strand, counting down.
GGACCAAAGGTGAAGAAAGCGGTAACTTTTTAAATGTTGTGTCCATTAAAAATGATTGCGATAACGATAGCTTGCTTATTCAAGTAAATCCAGCTGGACCAACCTGCCATAAAGGTACTGATACTTGTTGGGCAGAAACTAATAATTCGAATTTTGGCTTTTTCTCAACTTTAGAGGACGTAATTGCAGAACGAGTCGCTAATAAAGATACCAACAAATCGTATGTAGCGAGTTTGTTTTCAAAAGGCATCAATAAAATAGCCCAAAAAGTAGGGGAGGAAGCGGTTGAAACCGTAATTGAAGCTATGGATAATAATGATGAATTATTTCTTTATGAATCGGCAGATTTATTGTTTCATTATCTAATGTTGTTACAAGCTAAAGGCTTCACATTAAAGGATATTGAAGCAGAATTAAAAGGAAGGCATAAATAAAATAGCTATTTGTCAGGTCGAGCGGCGTCGAGACCTATTTTGAATCTTAATCATTCGAAGTTCTCGACTGCGCTCGATCGGATAAAGTAAAAAATAATTATTTTTCTAAGCTTTTTATATTTATCGATTAGCGATACTAAGAAATCCAGCCTTTGGACATAGATTTTTTTGAAAACCACACCAATATCAATGCAAAAGCAATAATACTAAAGGTCATTCCCATGTTGTCGGCATATCCTTCGCTTAGAATGTATCCCATTTGAACAATTACCGCTATTAAAGATAAAAGTAATAAGGAATGCGCCCATTTTTTTCTTAGAAATAAGCCAATGGAGCCTAAAAACCCCGAAAAAACGGCTATTGCAAAAGCGGCGGTTAACCATGTTGGGAAATTCGAAATTATTTCAAATTGCTCATCGGTGATGCTACCACGCCAACTTTCTGTTTTATAAGCTTGTTGTAGGTATTGGTTAACACCCATCGCATTCCATAATACAGCGAATACGGTTACAACCCAAAACCAAAATGGGGGTTTTACTTTAGAAACTGTCATAATATTTAATTTTAGTTGGTTACTTAGCAATACAAGTTATAAAATTTTTGCCATAACTAATAAAAAACTTACTTTCCCCGAGCTTTAAAAAATATCATGAAAAAATATTTTTACGTTATCACTTTACAGTATTTAGGCTATCGCTTTCATGGGTGGCAAAAACAACCAACGGTTAAAACTTTGCATTTAATGGTTGATAGAACCCTGAATTTTATATTAGAAGGCAAACAATTTAAAAGTTTAAGTTCAGGTAGAACCGATGCCATGGTATCGGCCGAAAATGCGGCGATTGAACTATTTTTACAGGAACCTATTGAAGATGAAGTCGCTTTTTTAAAATTATTCAATCATAATTTACCTCAAGATATTCGCGCTTTAACAATTCGTGAAGTGGATGAAAAATTCAACATCATTAATCATTCTAAAATTAAAGAATACTTGTATTTATTCACTTATGGTGAAAAAGTACATCCATTTTGCGCACCAATCATGACAACCATTTTAGATGATTTGGATATAGATCTCATGAAGCAAGGCGCCAAACTTTTTGAAGGTGAACATTATTTTAAATCCTATTGTTTTAAACCAACAGATAACGGGCAGTATAACCGAGACATTATAACCTGCGAATTAGTAGAAAATACTATTTATACGGCTAATTATTTTCCTGAAAAGTCTTATGTTTTGAGAGTGAAGGGTAAAGGTTTTATGCGGAATCAAATTCGTTTAATGATGGGTGCTTTGTTAGATTTAGGAAAAGGAAATCTTAGTTTAGAAACCATTTCTAAAAGTTTAGAACAAGACTGCTTTATAAAGCTAGATTATATTGCGCCGGCGTCCGGATTAATTCTTAACAGTATTGAATTTGATTAGTAAGGTGAATTTTGTAGATTTAAAAAAATATAGATTATGAGTGTTTCCGTTCCGAATGAAGCTTTAGAATTTTTTAAGCAATTAGAAAAAAACAACGACCGCGATTGGTTTAACGCACATAAAAAGGAATTTAAAACTTTAGAAACAAAGGTAAAAGCTGTTTACAATTCGGTTTTTAATCAGTTAAAATCTCATGACGACGTCGATAAACTTAAAATGTTTCGTATTTACCGCGACGTGCGTTTTTCGAAAGATAAATCACCTTACAAAACCCACTTTGGAGGCTCCTTCCATAGAACCAAACCTAAATTAAGAGGTGGCTATTATTTGCACATTCAACCTAATAACGAAAGTTTTATTGCTACAGGTTTCTGGGAGCCAGCGCCTGCCGATTTACTTCGCATTCGTAAAGAATTTGAAATGGACGACCGCGAAATTAGAAACATTTTAAGCGATAAAAAATTCAGCAATATTTGGGGTAATTTTGTGGGCGATGAAGTAAAATCGGCTCCAAGAGGGTTTGATAAAGACCACAAAGCCATCGATTTAATAAAAAAGAAGCAATATATTTTTGTTAAAAAGTTTACCGACCAAGAGGTGTTGGATGCTAACTTTTTAAACGAAGTAGATGAAGCCTTTAAAGCAATTCGCCCATATTTTAATTATATGAGCGAAGTTCTTACTACTGATTTAAATGGTGTGTCTGTTATATAATTTCTGTAATTAGGTATTTGTTCTGATTAAATTCAAAACTCGTATTTACGGGTTTGTTGATTAATAATTGCCCGATAGGAGAATTTACCGAAATGGCGTAATACGTCGCATCTTCCAAGTCTATTTTACCAATACTGGTAGAAATATAAAAGTTCATAATGTTTGTTTTTACGATACTTCCAAGCATGGCTTCCGTACTTTCAACATTCGTTTTTATATTGCTTAAATAGTCTTTTGTTTTTTTTGCATCATTAAGATGCGCCATATTTTTTTCTAAATCGTTTAAAAGTTTTCCGCTTCCAGAATCATCATCTTCAGAGCTTCCTTTGTCGTTACTTTCTATCGATTCTTTTATTAAGGTAATTTCTTCTTTGTAATCATTAATGCGTTTGTCTACACGTTCATTACAAATTTGCAATAGTCTTTGTTTTGTTGTCATTAAATTTTTAAACTGCTTTAAGCACTTCTGGTAATTCAAAAAGTTGCACGTTACTAATTAATTGGTCTTTTACAATGTGCATCATACGTTTATTTAGAGCCGAAGAGTTTTGAATATAAATCATATATTCTTCAACAGTAAATAGACCTATTACCATGCCTTTTAGTGAGTTACGGAATTTAACATCTCTATTTACAGCACTTTCAATAAACTCTAATCGCTTCTCTAAACTAAAATTATAAAACATCATTTTATGCTTAGCAATATAGTTTTTAAATACTTCAATAAACAAATCATTTTGAAACTTTATTATGGGTCGCAAAACAATGTTTTGAAAACGCTCGTCATTACTCATGTTGTCGTTAATTGTGGCGCTTAAAATGTCTGGGCGAATACTTTTTAGGTTGAATTGTCGCGTGTTCATGATTTTTGAGTTTTAATAAAATTATTGATTATTAAAACTTGAAAAAAAAATATGCCTTATAATTGTTAACGGGTTTATTAACAAATAAGATTTTTTACCTTTACAGCTTCAAAAAAAAACGCTATAAAATATGAGATTTCACACAAGAAAATGGGTTAAACCCGAAGATTTAAACGCCAATGGCACCCTATTTGGCGGCCGATTATTAGATTGGATAGACGAAGAAGCTGCTTTGTACACCATTATACAACTCGAAAATCAAAAAGTTGTGACCAAATACATGAGTGAAATTGATTTTAAATCGTCTGCAAAACAGGGTGATATTATTGAAATTGGTATTGACGTTGTAAAATTTGGCACCGCATCTTTAACCTTAAGTTGTGCCGTTAGAAATAAAATGACGCATGAAACCATTATCACTATTTCAAATATTGTGATGGTTAATATTGGTCCGGACGGAAAAGCAAAACCACACGGAAAAACGCAAATAGAATACGTTGCAGATAGATTGAAGTAAATTCTTAAGCAGAGATGCTTTGAAATTTATAATCAATAATCCTATTCTATTAAAATATCATCGATTTTTTATGATAACATTAATAATCCTATAAAAATTATTAATTGCGTGTCTTAAATTTTCATATATACTTAAAAAAAAGGTAGTTTTTCCTAACTTTGCTAGCCTTTTGGCTAATCAGGTATATTAGTAATAAAACCATTCACAAAGATTAAAATTAAATTAATATAATATGAGCAAAACATTGTTTGACAAAGTATGGGATTCGCATGTTGTAAGGAAAATTGAAGGAGGACCCGATGTATTCTTTATAGACCGTCATTTTATTCACGAAGTTACAAGTCCTGTAGCGTTTCTTGGATTAAAAAGTCGCGGTTTAAAAGTTTTATATCCAGAACGTACTTTTGCAACGGCGGACCACAATACGCCAACAATAAATCAGCATTTACCGGTTGAAGATCCGTTATCGGCTAAACAACTTAAGGCTTTAGAAGATAACTCGAACGAGTATGGCATTAGCCACTGGGGACTTGGTCATCAAAAAAATGGTATTGTTCACGTAGTAGGACCAGAAAATGGTATTACCTTCCCGGGAGCAACAATTGTTTGTGGTGATTCGCATACATCAACGCACGGTGCTTTTGGCGCTATTGCGTTTGGTATTGGAACTTCAGAGGTTGAAATGGTGCTTTCTACGCAATGTATTATGCAGCCAAAACCTAAAAAAATGCGCATTAACGTTAATGGGCAATTAGGTAAAGGGGTGACGCCTAAAGATGTGGCTTTATATATCATTTCTCAATTATCAACTTCAGGCGCTACAGGTTATTTTGTGGAGTATGCAGGTGATGTGTTCGAAAACATGACCATGGAAGGCCGTATGACTGTTTGTAACTTGTCTATTGAGATGGGTGCACGTGGCGGTATGATTGCCCCAGATGAGACTACTTTTGCGTACTTAAAAGACAAACCATTATCGCTTAAAGGAGCAGAATGGGATAAAGCAGTTGCGCATTGGAAAACATTGAAAACAGATGCTGATGCTAAATTTGATAAAGAATTAACCTTTTTAGCGAGCGATATCGAACCTATGATTACCTACGGAACTAATCCGGGTATGGGTATGGGTATTTCTAAGAACATTCCAAATGCTGAAGCGGTTGAAGGTGGCGTTGCTACTTACAAAAAGTCTTTAGAATACATGGGTTACAACGAAAATGATGCGATGATTGGTAAAAAAATCGATTATGTATTCTTAGGAAGTTGTACAAATGGTAGAATTGAAGATTTTAGAGCTTTTGCATCGATTGTAAAAGGAAAGAAAAAAGCAGATCACGTTACAGCTTGGTTAGTACCAGGTTCTCATGAAGTAGAAGCTTTAATTAAGGAAGAAGGTATTTTAGACACATTAACCGAAGCTGGTTTTGTTTTGAGACAACCAGGATGTTCTGCGTGTTTAGCGATGAATGACGATAAAGTTCCTGCTGGAAAATATGCGGTAAGTACTTCAAATAGAAATTTTGAAGGTCGACAAGGTCCTGGATCTAGAACCTTATTAGCGAGTCCGTTAGTAGCAGCAGCAGCAGCGGTAACAGGCGTAGTTACAGACCCAAGAACTCTTTTGTAATTAACAATTAATAATGAATAGTTAAAACTTAAAGTAAAGATTTTAAAAACTTTTAACTTTTAACTTTCAACTTTTAACTCAAAAAAATGGCATACGATAAATTTAATATATTAACAAGTACAGCGGTTCCATTACCATTAGAGAATGTGGATACCGATCAAATAATACCTGCTCGTTTCTTAAAAGCCACAAAACGTGAAGGATTTGGCGATAACTTATTCCGTGATTGGAGATATAATAACGACAATACTCCAAAAGAGAGTTTCGTATTAAATAATCTAATTTATTCAGGAAAAATCTTGGTAGGCGGAAAGAATTTTGGTTCAGGATCTTCAAGAGAGCATGCTGCTTGGGCAGTTTACGATTACGGATTTCGTTGTGTAGTATCTAGTTTCTTTGCAGATATCTTTAGAAATAACTGTTTAAACGTAGGTGTTTTACCAGTACAGGTAAGTCCGGAGTTTTCTGAGCAAATTTTTGAAGCTATTTACAACGATCCAAATACAGAGATTGAAGTAAATCTTCCAAACCAAACCATTACTATTAAAGCAACAGGCGCACAAGAGTCTTTTGAAATTAATAGTTATAAAAAAGAGAATATGTTGAATGGTTTTGATGATATTGATTATTTACAAAACATAAAAGGAGAGATAGAGACGTTTGCAAACGGATTATTACTTTAAATGACTCCGAAAAACATAGAAATAATGGACACGACATTGCGTGATGGTGAACAAACCTCGGGCGTGTCGTTTTCTGCTTCAGAGAAGTTAACAATAGCAAAACTTTTATTAGAAGAGCTTAAAGTAAATCGTATTGAAATTGCTTCGGCACGTGTGTCGGAAGGTGAATTTCAGGCGGTTAAAAATGTCACGAAATGGGCTAAAGAAAACGGCTATTTAGATGCCGTGGAAGTCTTAACTTTTGTTGATAATGGTGTTTCTATAAATTGGATGCTGGAAGCAGGAGCAAAGGTTCAAAATCTTCTAACCAAAGGTTCGTTAAATCATTTAACTTACCAGCTTAAAAAGACTCCAGATCAGCATTTTAAAGAAGTTTCGGAAGCGATTATGCTGGCTGCATCTAATGGCATTGAAACCAATGTGTATTTAGAAGACTGGAGCAACGGGATGCGAAATTCTAAAGACTATGTGTTTCAGTTTTTAGCCTTTTTAGCTACGCAACCTGTTAAACGTATTATGCTTCCAGATACCTTAGGGATTTTAACACCTTTGGAATCTTATGAGTATGTAAAAGAAATTAAAGAGCTTTATCCGCATTTACATTTCGATTTTCATGCGCACAACGATTACGATTTAGGTGTTGCCAATGCTGTAGCTGGTTTAAAAGGTGGTGCAGATGGTTTACACTTAACGATAAATGGAATGGGTGAGCGTGCCGGAAATGCCCCAATGGGAAGCACTGTGGCCGTTATAAATGATTTTATGCCAGAATTAAAAATTGGCGTAAACGAAAAGGTTTTATATACCGTTAGTAAATTGGTAGAAAACTTTTCGGGCATTATGATTCCTGCCAACAAACCTATTATTGGCGCCAATGTATTTACGCAAACTGCTGGAATACATGCAGATGGCGACAATAAAAAGAATTTGTATTTTAGTGAATTGATGCCAGAACGCTTTGGAAGAACCCGAAAATATGCCTTAGGTAAATCTTCAGGAAAAGCAAATATTCAGAAAAATTTACAAGAATTAGGACTTCAGCTTAACGACGAAGATTTAAAAAAAGTAACCCAACGTATTATTGAGTTAGGCGATAAAAAAGAAGTGGTTACCAAAGAGGATTTACCTTATATCATATCTGATGTTTTAGACAGTTATTTGTATGAAGAAAAGGTAAAAGTAAATTCGTATGTGCTTACACATGCTAAAGGATTAAAACCTTCTACCACGGTTTCTATTTCGATAAATGGAGAGACTTTTGAGCAAAATGCGCAAGGAGACGGACAATTTGATGCGTTTATGAACGCGTTGAGAAGCATTTATATCAATAAAAAAATGGTGTTACCAGATTTGATAGATTATGCTGTTAGAATCCCTCCTGGAAGTCATTCGGATGCGTTGTGTGAAACAATCATTACCTGGAAAAGTCCTGAAAAGGAATTTAAAACCCGTGGATTGGATTCCGACCAAACGGTTTCTGCCATTAAAGCCACGGAAAAAATGTTAAATATAATTACGAATTAGGAATTAAAATTGGAGTTCGTAATTGCGTTAGGGATTGCAGTGAAAAGCCCACAGCGACCGCTAGGGAGCGAGGACTTGTAACGTAAAGCCCGACCCTTGGGTAACGCCAAAAAAAATAAATTAAAGATTAAAACAACTATAAAATGAAATTTAATATAGCACTTTTAGCAGGTGATGGAATTGGACCTGAAGTTATTGAACAAGCAGTTAAAGTAAGTGACGCGATTGCGAAAAAATTTGGACACGAGATAACCTGGAAACCAGCGTTAACTGGTGCTGCAGCTATTGATGCTGTTGGAGAGCCTTATCCTGATGAAACACACGAAATTTGCAAAAGTTCTGATGCGGTTTTGTTTGGTGCTATTGGGCATCCACGTTTTGATAATGATCCTTCTGCGAAAGTGAGACCAGAACAAGGTTTGCTAAAAATGCGTAAAGCTTTAGGTTTATTTGCAAACGTGCGACCAACCTTTACGTTTCCATCGTTATTAGAAAAATCGCCATTAAAAAGAGAGCGTATTGAAGGTACCGATTTAGTGTTTTTACGCGAATTAACAGGTGGTATCTATTTTGGTGAAAAGGGTAGAAGAGACGGTGGTGAAACGGCGTTTGACAACTGTGTTTATACACGCGCTGAAGTACAACGTTTGGCTAAAAAAGGATTTGAATTAGCGATGACGCGTTCTAAAAAATTATGTTGTGTTGATAAGGCCAACGTTTTAGAAACATCAAGACTATGGAGAGAGACTGTTCAAGCTATGGAAAAGGATTACCCAGAAGTAACCGTTTCTTATGAGTTTGTTGATGCAGTAGCGATGCGTTTGGTACAATGGCCAAATAGTTATGATGTTTTAATTACTGAAAACTTATTTGGAGATATTTTAACGGATGAAGCATCGGTAATTTCTGGATCAATGGGATTAATGCCATCGGCATCTTTAGGATCGGATATTGGTTTGTTTGAACCCATTCATGGTTCTTACCCACAAGCGACAGGAAAAAATATTGCAAACCCTATGGCAACGGTTTTATCGGCTGCTATGATGTTTGAAAATTTCGGATTGCAAGAAGAAGGTAAAGCGATAAGAGAAGCGGTTAATAGTGCCTTAGAACAAGGTATTGTGACTGAAGATTTAGCAGACGGCGGAAAAGCTTATGGCACTAAAGAAGTAGGTAACTGGTTAGCAGCTAACGTTTAGGAATAAACGATTTTTAATATTAAAAAAGGATTCAGTAAATTAAAACTGAATCCTTTTTTTTATGCCATATTACGTACATAACACGCGAGTTTCGCTAGAAAATAAAACGAATTAATACAGGCGCTTTTCAAGTAGTTATAATCTAATTTTAAAAAAAATTATATTTTGCTTAACATGAATTTCCATTTTAATTTGTACCTTTAAGACAATCAGAAGCTTAAATTGTATTTAAGTTTACTGTACTAACTTTCCAGCCCCAATCAAAAATAGCGCTTTAACTAAAGTTTTCTTTAGGTTGATTATTTTTTTGATAAGACATCAAAAAACCACATTTAAATACCAAATATCATGTCTCCTTCAGTTAATAAAAGTAAAGCCTTTGGTTATACTTCCAGTGTTTCAAATTATGATTTGTATAAGTCTAATAAGAGCAAAAATACGAATACCTCTGAAGTTCGGTTTACTGAAACGAATGAGGGTTACTACTTAGAATTCCAGATATTTGGTTATGTTAAAGAGGACTTTAATTGTTTTATAAAAAATAATGACTTGGTGCTAACAACGGGTAGACATGATGAAGCTTGTTTGTCTAAAACTAGTGAAACTACAACTGCAAAACATAGATATTGCTATCCCTCAGCATATTTTAGGAAAACATTTCCGTTACCAAAAGGCATAGAAAAAAATAAAATTTTTGTGGATTACAAAAATCATATTTTGAGTATTAATCTTTTTAAATCTAATGTGCTTTAAAATTTAAAAGGCGTTTATTTTTTGTCGCTATGGGTAAAAGCAGATGTACTTGGTAATTCAAATATTTCTAAATCGAAATAAGGGACTGCAGCAATAAGATGGTCAAAGATATCGGCCATAATATATTCGTAATTTTCCCAACGTTTATCACTACTAAATGCATAAATTTCTAATGGGATTCCTTGTGCCGTAGGTTCTAATTGACGTACCATAATAATCATGTCTTTATTTATTGCCGAATGATTATTGATATACGCATCAATATATTTTCTAAACACACCAATATTGGTTAGGTTTCTTCCGTTTAAAAGCAACGATTTATCAATATTATGATTTGCATTAAACGAATCAATATCTTCTTGTCGTTTTTCAAGATAGGCGGTAAGCAATTGAATTTTTTTCAGCTTAACCACGTCATCTTTAGATAAATACTTGATGCTATTCATAGCAAAAGTTAAAGCTCTTTTAATGCGTCTTCCGTCCGAATTTGTCATCCCTCGCCAGTTTTTAAACGAATCGGAAATAAGGGCATAGGTAGGTATGGTTGTAATGGTTTTATCGAAGTTTTGAACTTTAACGGTCGCCAGATTTATTTCGGTAATATTACCATCGGCACCATATTTTTCGAAGGTAATCCAATCGCCAATCCGAACCATATCATTAATAGACACCTGAATACTTGCCACAAATCCCAGAATGGTATCTTTAAATATTAAAATAATTACTGCCGATGCTGCACCTAATCCGGTTAAAAAACTATAAAATGGGATACGTGTTATAATGGCGAATGCCGAAAATATACCAATTACCCAGGCAAAAATCATGAATACCTGTATGTAGCTATCAATAGGCTTGTCTTTTAAATTAGGTAGTGTTTTAAAGTAATCTTTAAGCGTATTTAATAAACTTCTAACAATCCATAAAGTTAAAACAATGGCAAACACTTTTAATCCACGTTCGGCAACGATTTCAAACCCTTGAAAATCAATAAACACAGCGGGAACAAATTCTATAGCCACGAGTAGCGGAATAATGTGGGCTACATTTCTTGGTACCTTATTGGTAACCAGTAAATCATCAAAATTGGTTTTAGAACGCGATGCGAATTGCGAGAAAATTTGAACCAATATCTTTCTGATAAGAAAATCGATTATAAAAATTACAATCAATAATATAATGCTCAGCGCAAGCATGTTAAGGTATTTAGCCGCAGAAGCACTAGATCCTACCGATACAAAATAATCGTAAAAAAAATGGTTATAATTCTGCATCTCTAAGTGGTTTTAAATACTTTTTTTCGATATAAAAAGTTCCGAATGGAATAATGGACGCTAATAACACGGTAATAAACTGTTTCTGGTTCCATTTTAATTCGTTTTTAAGCATAAAAGCTAAAACAACGTAGCCTATAAATAATAAACCATGAGGCATACCCAGAAGTTTAACGTATTGCGGGTCGTTTAAAAGATATTTTACGGGTGTTGCAATAAACAGTAGTAAAATATACGAAACGCCCTCTAAGAGCGCTGTAATTCGGAATATATTTAAGAATGAAAACATAAATTTTATATATTAATAGTAATAGATGTTAAAATTGAACTGGACACATGATGTATTAAAACACGTTAAAAATAACCAATCCGTAAATAAAAAAACGAAGTAGGCGCAAGGAGCCATAAATAACAACGTTTCTAAACGGAAATTCAATAATGCCTGCAGCTAAACATGAAATTGAAAAGGGGAGTGGTAACAAAGCACCTACTACTATTAAAAAGCCACCCCATTTTCTTGAGTTTTTGAGTTGTTTCGCCATTTTTACTTCCAGGTAATTATGAACTTTTGGTGTTTTTGTAATAATGTAACCAATACAATAGGTTAATAAACCACCAAAATAAGATAAGAAGCCTAAAATAGTAAGATACACCCAAGGGTAATCCATATTTCCAGACCAAACAATAAAAATTTCGGGAGGAATTAATCCCAATAAAGTTTCAGAAACAAAAAAGAAAAGTAAAACGCCATAAACTGGAAGTGTTTCAGTATACGCTACCAAACTGGCATTAATATCAACAAAATGATTGGTTATATAAATACCAATTACAATTAGAATGATTAAAGGCAGTGCTTTTTTTACGGCATTCCAAACAAAATTATAGAACCCAGTGTAGCTATAATACTGATGCAATAGCTTCGCTCGAGATTTTGATTTTTTTGTTTTGCTTTTGGACTTCATCACCCTTAATTCTAAAATGAGTGCAAATATAAGGCATCAACGGAGTTAATTTGGTTAAAAAGCTTTAAAATAAAGTTAAACTTATTCTTAATTACACTTTTTTTCGAGTCGTTTAATGACTTAAGTCATTTTATTTATCATTTATTGATGTTAGCTTTAGATTCTAAACTAATAAATCTGACATATGAAAGTATTTGACGAAAAGCACATTAAAAATATTGTGTTGGTTGGTGCTCACCACAGTGGTAAAACAACTTTGTCTGAAACCATGCTATTTGAAGCTGGATTAATCAACAGACGCGGAACGGTGGAAAGCCAAAATACTGTTTCAGATTACCAAGACATAGAGCACGAAAGAAACGCTTCTGTTTACGCCACTCCGTTACACACCGAGTGGCGTAACTATAAAATAAACATTATAGACACACCAGGACTAGACGATTTTATAGGCGAAATTATTTCGTCTATTAGCGTTGCAGATACCGTGGTTACCGTAATTAACGGTAGGCAAGGGGTAGAAGTAGGCACGGAAATTATTTGGAATTACATCGATAAATTTAGAAAAGCGACGCTATTTGTAATTAATCAAATAGATCACCCAGGTTTAAAATTCGAAGAAAGTTATAAAGGCATCAATAAACTGGTAGGAAATCATGCAGTAAAAATTCAATTTCCAGTTAAAATAGATGGTGCACAAGGCATTATTGATGTGCTTAAAATGAAACTTTATAAATTTAAACCAGAAGGCGGGAAACCAGATAAATTGCCAATCCCAAAAGAACATCTAGAAATGGCTAACGAATTGCATAACGAATTGGTAGAAAAGGCTGCCGAGAACGATGACGAACTTTTAGAGTTATTCTTTGAAAAAGGAACGCTTAACGAAGAAGAAATGCGAAAAGGCATTAAAGCAGGGATGTTAAACCACGAATTGTTTCCAGTTTTCTGTATTTCGGCATTAAGCGATATGGGAACAGGCCGATTAATGGGCTTTATAGATAATTTAGCACCTGCAGCAGGCGATTTAAAACCCGAACTTACGTTAGAAGGGAAGGAGCTTTACCCTAAAAAAGACGAGCCTACCACCTTATTTGTATTTAAAACCTTGTACCAACCTAATTTAGGGCAAATCACTTTTTTTAAAGTAAAATCGGGCGAATTGAATATAAACGATAAACTCACCAATTCTAGATGCGACGAAGTAGAAACGTTTAATCAGCTGTTTATTATGGATGGAAAAGACCGAAATCCTGTAAATAAACTGGTTGTTGGCGATATTGGTGCTACCTTAAAATTAAAATACACCGAAACCAATGATACGCTTTACAGCGGAAAAGAACCAATCACTTTTAAAGGGATTAGTTACCCGGAACCAAGAATTACAAAAACAGTTAAAACGGTTTCATCAAAAGAAGATGAAAAATTAAGTGAAGCCTTGAAGAAACTTCATAGTCAAGATCCCACCGTGGTCATGTCGTTTTCAAAAGAAACCAAAGAGCAAATATTAGGATGCCAAGGGGAATTGCATTTAGCGACTATCGACTGGACTCTAAAAAATGTTTATGGCATCGAAGCGGCGTTTGATAAACCCAAAACACCTTACCGTGAAACCATTCAAAAGCCAGCAACGGCCAGTTACAGACATAAAAAACAATCTGGTGGTGCTGGACAGTTTGCCGAAGTACATTTAAAAATAGAGCCTTGGTTTGAAGATATGCCAGAACCAGAAGGCTTTAATATTAGAGGCAAAGAAGTTATAGAATTAGATTGGGGCGGAACCCTCGTGTTTTATAATTGTATTGTAGGTGGCGTTATAGATGCGCGTTATTTACCTAGTGTTTTAAAAGGCGTTTTAGAAGTTATGGAATCAGGGCCATTAACAAATTCGTTTATACGCGATGTGCGTGTTATGGTGTATGATGGTAAAATGCATGCGGTAGATTCTAACGATATATCCTTTAAAATAGCATCGGCACATGCCTTTAAAGAAGCTTTTTTAAATGCCAATCCTAAGTTGTTAGAGCCTGTAAATGAAGTAGTTGTAAAAGTTCCTGAAGACATGGTTGGAAATGTGATGACCGATTTACAAGCAAGACGTTCTATTATTCAAGGCTTTGAAACAGGCGATAATTGTCAGATTTTAAAATGCCAGATTCCTGTAGCGGAGTTATTTGGATATTCGAGCGATTTACGAAGTATTACGCAAGGAAAAGCCACATTTAAATCGAAATTTTCGTGCTACGAACCCGTACCAGCAAACATACAAAGTCAAATAGCAAACACTAATTAATCACTTTTAAAATAGTAGAATTATGCAAACGAAAGTATTATACTTAAGCGACTTAAGGTTTAATTTAGAAACCTGGAAACGCGAACTACGTTTTCATTTTAATGAAATGGATACGTTTCAAGAAAAATTAGAAGAAATAGCGGCTCGCGAACACGGCATGAAAGCTATGAAACCTTTAGAAGTATTTCAAAATAGAATTATGCTCGAAAAAAGTGCTATTTCAAAATTATTACACCGCATTCGAAATAAAATGGTAAATATTAATAATGCCGATTATTCTGAAAGCATTGATGGACGCTTACAAAACGAACAATATCCATTAAAAGATGATATGCGGACTTATATTAAAATGCATTACGATTTAAAAGAAGAGATGATGGACTATTTTGCAAAATGGTTGTAATCTCTATTATTTCGAAGTGAAGTTCTCAATTTATTAAAAAAAAAAGACTGCCAATATGCTACTGGCAGTCTTTTCAATGGATTAATTTAAGGGATTTTATTGTTCTGTCGATGCCATAAGGGCAAAGAATTTATTAATATTTGGTAAAATAACAATTCGTGTTCTTCTGTTTTTAGAGCGATCTTCTTTAGTATCGTTTCCAGCAACAGGTAAGTAGCTACTTCTTCCGGCAGCAATTAGTTTTTCTGGAGCTACTTTGTATTTGTTTTGTAATGCTCTAACCACCGATGTAGCACGCAATACACTTAAATCCCAGTTATCGGCGATTTTCTCGGTACTAATAGATCTGGCGTCGGTATGACCTTCAACCATAACTTCAATACTAGGTTCAGAATTTATAATATTCGCTAATTTTTGGAGAATATTGTTCGCTTTGCTACTAACACGGTAGCTAGCTGTATCGAATAACATTTTATCTGAAATAGAAATCATAACCACAGTTTCGTCTATATCGATAGCAATGTCGTCGTCTTCATTTATAGTGCTTTTATCTAAAGATTTTTGCAAGTTATAAGACACCGCTAAATTCATTGAATCTTTAAGGGTAGTAGCTTGACTTAATTTCGCAGGATCTACATTAGCTAATGTTTTACGCATTTGCTTTTTAGTTTCATTCGATATTACAGCTACATCACCAACAGCTTCCATTTTTACATCGTTATCGGCAGTAAGCGAATTTATTTTAGAATTATAAGCTTCCACACGTGCTTCAATAATGGCGAATTTAGTTTCTAATTCTTCTTTTTCAAATTGGGTTTTGGTTAGAGCACTTTTAATTTCACCATTTTCATGTTCTAAGGCCAGATACTTTTTTTTAGATACACAGGCCGTTAATAACACTGTGGCAAGTAATACAATCGAAATTCTTTTCATAATTTAATAGTTGTTGTTAAGTAATAGTATAATTACGAGCGAAAAGGGGATATAGATTATATGCTGAATAAGAAAAGTAAAAAAAATATTTAACCTGCTGAAATAGATAGGCTTAAAAATATTCTATTTTACATAATATTAATTATAGTACATTTTATAACAATTAGCGTAATAGCGCTTTTGGGCGATATTTGGCATAATCATAGATATAAGAACACTCAAGTGTTTTATAACGTTCATGATTATGTTTAAGCTAATTAATTGATTTAGACGTATTCGTGAATGCTATGCATTTCTCGTGGATTGACGCCGGTTCATAATTTTTTGAAATGGAGTTTCGTTCAATTTAAATTTTATGACACTGAATCCAAAGTTAATTGTTCACACACACCTTATTTCAACATAATCACCTTACTCTTTAACACCCATTTGCCATTAACTTCTTCGCTAGACGTTACTGTAATTTTATTGGTGCCTGTTTTTTTAAAAACGTCTATAAGTTTTAGGTTTTTATGAACGGTGGTATTAATAAATATGGGCTCGCAAAGTAAGATGCCATTTGTTGCATTAAAAATATAGAGGCTTTTTGAAGTGGGTTTTATATCCCAAAAACCAATCTCGTCGGCACCGTCGCTATTCAAGTCTTTAAGATTTTCTAATTGTGATTGGTACGCGCCTTTTATGGTGATGGGTTCTAGATTTTTATTACTAAATATAATCACGCTGTTACATTCACCCTTACATTGCACGGTATCGGCATTGGTAGCAGAGCGTATTTCTGGCGATATTACTGTCGCATAGTCTGATAGTCCGTCGCCATTAAAATCGCCATACAATTGCCTGTTATTAGATATCGCGGTATTACTGTCGCGTGCCCCTGGAAAAATGGGTGCATCCAGATTTTCAGCATTCTTAGACACGCCTTCTCGAATTATTTTGAATTCACCATTTTTAAAAGTCACGGTTAGATACGAAGGATAATTGGCTTGTACACCATTGTAATTAACCTGTTTGGTAAACGTTACCAAAAAGCTTCCCGCCACTTTGGTGATTTCTAATTCATCGTTTAAAATACGCTGTGTATAGTCCGGAAATTGCTGAAACAGCATCGTCTTATCTTGCTGTACTTGGCCTCTCCTAAACTCTTTTTCGTAATAAGTTACAACATCCATATAGTAGCGTTCCAGGTAAGGCGACTTTATTTGAGTATGGGCATCGTTCCATTGTTTTACAAACTTACGCACCTCTTTTTCGCCCTTAGGATTTACCTCATTGCAACCAAGTAATAGTAGAATAAACATGCAGGAAAAAATGGAGATATATTTCATCGTAGAATATAATGTTAGCTTTAAAATTGAACCTTAAAGATACATGATTTTTTGATGAATTTAGTGCCATTTAAGATTACTTTATAGGTTAAAGGCTCCTTTTGTAGACTAGATTGCCAAGTAAAATTTCTCGGAAGGTATTATTTTTAAAATGTACTTGATTACAAATCAAAGACTTGAGTTTTTTGAGGTTAAAAACTTGATTTTTCTCACGGTTTTACAGCACTTAACCCTGCGAAAAAAAGTACCTTTGCGCCCGATTGAAATTGGCTGTAAACAGCCATAATTTCAATCGTTTTTTTAATGATTAATAGTTTAAATAAAAAATTATGAAACATATAGTGATAATATTTATTGCGTTTATAATTAGTGCCGCGTCTTATGCTCAATTTCAGGTTTCTGTTAGTTCTGGATATGCTATTAGTAGCGCTGGAATGAAATTAGGAGAAACGGTTAATGTGTCTGAAACAGAAAATACTTATGGTAGTTATGGCGAAGGAGCCAACGTGCAATTAAGAGGTACGTATTTCTTTAATGAAACGTTTGGTGTCGCACTTGGTTTTGGATATTTGCATGGTACCGATCAGACCGTATCTAAAGTTAATGTACCTAATAACGAAGTCGATGCTATAGCGAGAGCACGTGCTTTTGGTGCATCTACTTCTGTAGTGTATAATTTCACCAATCATATTTATGGTAGTTTTGGAGCGTTGATAAAAATAGGTGGCAAAACCGAAGCTGTGGTTTATAAAAAAGCTGTTTTTTCGCAAGAAGAAGCCGATGCTTTTGGTGTGCCTTATGGCTCCTATTCTGAAACCAATTACACAGAAGATTTTCACGGACAATTTCCATTAGGGTTTGTTGGTGCCCTTGGTTATAAGTTTGATTTAAATACGTCTTTGAGTCTTTTTGTAGAGGGAGAATATTATGGAATTAGTTTAAAACGTAAAGATTCTGAACTTTCGAAGTTTAGTACAGATATTGTTTTACCTGATGGTACAGTGGCGGTTCATGATTATTATTCTTTAGATAACTTGCCGAATGGTGTTGTTAAAAAAACAACCTATGTTGATAATTTACCTAATACCAATACAGATACCTCAAAAAAACTATCGCAAAAAGTGCCTTATTCTTCCTTTGGAATTAATTTTGGTATTACTTATAAATTTAAAGGGTCGGTTAAAAAGCAGTAGTGTAATTTGAAACTAAAGAATCACTAATTAAATATTGATTTATGAATATTCAGATTGATATCAAATACCTATATTAGTCCACCTTAATAAATTCAAATTAAAACAAATATATGTTTAACTCGTTGAAAGGATTTACACGCGCATTTTGGACAGCAAATATTGTTGAACTACTAGAAAGAGGCGCATATTATGGCGTATTTATCGTTATTACACTTTATCTATCCCGAATCTTAGGATTTAGCGATGTAGAAGCTGGTTTATTATCTGGCGTTTTTTCAGGCGGATTGTATTTATTACCAACGTTTACAGGTGCTTTGGCTGATAAAATAGGATTTAAATATTCTTTAATAATTGCTTTTACACTTTTAAGTTTAGGATATTTTGGCTTGGGTGTGTTACCAACAGCTCTCGAATCGATTGGGCTCGTAGACTATTCGGGTGATATTGAATTTACTGGAATCATTGAATCAAGTGAAAGATGGGCTATTGTTCCGATAATGCTTGTAATCATGATTGGTGGTTCTTTTATTAAATCGGTTATCACTGGCACCGTTGCTAAAGAAACTACAGAGCAAAATAGAGCTCAAGGATTCTCTATATTTTATATGATGGTGAATATTGGAGCATTTTCAGGAAAAACAATTGTAAAACCTTTAAGAGATTCTATGGGAGACATGGGGTTTGTTTATATCAATTATTTTTCAGCAGTCATGACACTTCTAGCATTGATAATGATTGTTTTCTTTTATAAAAGTTCAAAACATCAAGGTGAAGGAAAAACCTTTAGTGAAATCTGGCGAGCTTTAATAAAGGTATTGACTAACGGCAGACTAATCACGCTCATAATAATAATTACGGGGTTTTGGATGGTACAACATCAACTCTATGCCACCATGCCAAAATACGTTCTTAGATTGGCTGGAGAAGGTGCTTCGCCATCTTGGTATGCAAACGTAAACCCTTTAGTAGTCGTGCTAACTGTTACTTTTGTGACGAAAATGATGGCAAGCAAAACACCATTAGTTTCTATGACAGTTGGTATGTTTATCATGCCGCTTTCTGCGCTTGCTATGGCTTCAGGTAATTGGATTAGTGGCGGAGAAATTGATCTTGGTATAGTAAGCATGCATCCTATTGCATTGATGATGGTTATTGGTATCGCGCTTCAGGCCTTAGCCGAATCTTTTATTTCGCCCAGATACTTACAATTTTTCTCTTTGCAAGCGCCAAAAGGCGAAGAAGGATTATATCTCGGTTTTAGTCATTTACATTCCTTCCTTGCATCTATTTTAGGTTTTGGATTATCAGGATATTTACTTTCAAAATACTGTCCTGAACCAAAATTATTTGAAACACGTGAAGCTTGGGAACTAGCATCTGTAAACGCGCATTATATTTGGTATTACTTTGCCGCCATTGCTTTAGTATCTGCTATTTCATTAATTATTTACGGAAAAGTAATTAATATATTGGATGCAAAAGCTAGCAAATAGTAATTTAAATGACTTGTAATTTTGAACTAAAAGCACAAAAACTAGTTAAAGCTTCAGAGTGTTTTTTCATGTTATAAACACTTTAATATGGATGTTTATTTTAAAAGATATAATAGTTTTATGCAGTCGTTAATGTTTGTATTGCAATAAATTAACAGTAATAATTTAAAGTAAAAGTATAATTAATTTTCACGCAAAATAACTAACGGTTTTTAGTTTTCATGAGTTTCCATTGTGCTTTGGTGATTATAATAGTCGTATTTTTGCACAGGTTTAAATTTTAATACGCTTACCTATATCCACCTGCAAGAAACTAAGTCATGATAATACCTAAATTACACTATATATCACAGGGAAACTCTCCAAAAGAGCTTTTAGAAAACATCCAAAAAGCCTGTACTTTTGGTGCAGAATTAGTGCAATTTCGTTTAAAAGGTGTTTCAGAAAAAAAGTTTTTAAAATTAGCCAAAGAAGCCAGAGACATCACATCGCATTTTCAAACCCGATTAATTATTAATGATTATTATAAGATAGCCGTCGCTGTGAAAGCAGATGGTGTTCATTTAGGAAAAACCGACTCCTGCCCTACGCTAGCAAGAAAGCATTTATACTCTTGGCAAATTATTGGAGGCACAGCAAATACCTTGCAAGATTGCGAAATGTTAGTTTCTAAAGAAGTAGATTATATTAGTTTAAGTCCATTCAGATTAACACCAACCGAAGCCGACTTAGGCACAGTTTTAGGTTTAAATGGTTATACAGCTATTATTGAAGCCTTAAAAACGGAAACACCCATTATTGGTTTTGGCGGTATTACTACAGACGATGTTGCAGACATCTTAGAAACGGGTATCTCCGATATCGCGGTATCTGAAGCCATTACCCAAAATTTTGATAACATCAGAACATTTAACCACTTATTAAAAGCATCTGCCACAGAAGAGCAACGGCACACTTTTAAATAAAAAAATCCCACGAAGCGTGAGATTTTTTAAATTGAGTTAGTTTAATTTATTCTATTGAATACTAGATAAGTTAGATTCGAGTTTAATATCTCTTGTCGCCACAAACATATTACCTTGTTTTTCTAATTTAACGATGCTTGATACAGCGTTAGTACGACATGCAAGCGTTAAATCGGCTAATAATGGATCGTTTTTAAAATAGAAAGCATTCAATTCTTGTTCTGGTTTTCCAGGTACTTTTATAATGCGTTTTATTTGTTTTAATTCTTTTACGTATCGATTTGTACCAGGCATAAATGTATAAAACGTATAACGCCCATCGGCATCGGTTTTAACCCAGCCTCGGTGATGTATGTAACGTTTACGATTTTCATCGCGTTTCAACTCATAATCACCATGTTCATTCGTTTGGCAAACGTAAAGAATCACATCTTTTGCAGGTGTTTTTCCATCGCTTTCATAAATGATACCGGTAATTTTTAATTTGTCAGGTTTTGAAGCAAAATCTGGAATAGTGTCGGTGTTGCTTAAATGTTGTTCTGAGTAATCATAGATAGGGCTATGTTTATCAATTTTTTGAGCGTTAAGTACTTGGTAAGAACCTAAAACACAAACGAAATAAATAAGGGGCATTAAATTTTTCATGTGTTGCTATTATTATTAATTCGGTTGAAAACTAATAATTTTCTTCGTTACTGAAGTATTAACCACATGAACGCACAGTTTTTTCGTTAAAATAACCAATATCGGACGAACTGCATGGTGAAATTATGTGATTTAAGATAGTACTTTTTTATTGTACTAGTTTGGTTTTAGATTAAAAGTCATTTTATTAAATTAAGGTTGCATTGATATTGAAAAAGCTTGTATTAGATTAAATATTCTAATACAAGCTTTCTATAATAATAGTCTTTAAATAAACGAAGCTGTTTAAAAAAAGATATAAGATGTAATTTTATTTCGCAGTCACGAAACCAATAGGCTGCAGTAAAACTTCCATTTTTGCAATATTAAGGCCAGGATTTATTTCTGTTCCATAATCTCCAAGCTCACTGATGTTAACACCAGGTGTACCACGTGGTAAATCGTACGATTCGCCTATAGTGGCTGAACCATAACCAAGATCTCTCATAGATCCAGCAGTGATTCGACTTAACGGGTTCTTGCCTAAATTTAAAAAACCGGTCATTAATTCGTTGTTTAAAGTAGACTCTCGCCAGTGACCCAATGCTGTACCTGTGCCTCCCATATTTTCAATAGGAAGTTCGAATGTTCCGCCTTCAGCATTCCAGAAAACATTAGCTTTTTTACCCGAGAAATAAGGATTGCTGTCAGGACCTTCTCTTAAAGTTCTTGGGAAAAATGGCTCGACATTCCAAAGTGTACCAATGCCTAAAACGTGTCCCATTTCATGTACAATAACATCTTCAAACAAGTCTAATTCATCAAGTAAACCTAGGTCGGCAGTATCAAAAATCATAACACCGCTCAGGGTTAAAAAGTCATCTGAACGAACGTATCGAGGACCTGCCTGCCCCAGAATACCTAGAGGCCCATCAATTTCTGTAAGTAAAACTTCGATAATTATGTCATCAACTGTGCCTGTTATGTTAAATGAGGAACCGAAAGCAGAAGGCAATGTACCAGTAAATGATGGAACGTCTTTTATAATAATTCGTTCCCAACGGGCTACAGCCGCATCAAAAATCTCACTTTGTCTTAAGGTTGGCGGAATTAAATATTTTAACGTGATATTGAAACGACCAGTGTCATCGCCACTAGCCTTAGCACTTTTAAGAGTTTCATTGTTTAAATCACCGATTTCTAATTTGCCGAAATCACCTTTAATTTGGTTAAACTCACTTAATTGTTGCACCAAAGTGAATTGCTGTTCCTGAGATTGAGTAACAATGTTGTCCTCTTCGGTAGGCAATTTTCCCTCTGAACAAGCGGTGAAAAGTAAAGCTAATAAGAAGCCTCCAATTGGTAATAGTTGTACGATTTGTTGTAAAGTTTTCTTCATATGAATTTAAAAATTTAAGAATGAATAATTAGAACCGCAATGTTTTAGAGAACAGTTCAGTTTTTAGTTGCTTAATATAGAACAAAAATTAATTAAATCCAACAAATTTTCTTATAGGTTTGTTTCTTCTTCTTACATCATAAATAGCCTTATGATTACTATATGGGTGTTGCGTTTAAGATTTTCTAAGGATTTTTTGTGATGATTTGGAAATCGAGAATTGTTTTTTGCACATACAATCTTCTTATGATGATGATTATTCAATGTGATTTTAGAATGGAAAGGAATATTAGGAATTTAGAATTTATTCCATTAAAATTGAAATAAAAACAATAGCATATTTAACTATTCAATAAGCTTGTTGTAGTAGTAATTAATCGCGCTATTTTTTCTGAATCGTAAGCATCGGCATGTGCTCGTGAAAAACAGCCTTTATCTTCGCCCTTATCATTGTCAAAGTATTTACCGGAATCATTTTTATACTTTTCTGATATAGCTAAATCATATAACATATCCACACCCTTTTCTGCTGGCGACCACACCTGTCCGAAAGCTTCCTTCGCCATTTTGGTGTTTAATAAAGACCCTGGATTTAAAGCAATAACCGTAATCGTGGGCTCTTGTTGCGCCAAATAAAAACTCCACATGGTTAAAGCTAACTTACTTTGTGCGTAACTGCTACTATCTGAAACCCGTTCTTTTCCTGTTAAAACCGATGTTGAAACTGTTGACTGCGCCGCAGAACTTAAATTGATTATTCTGGGTGCTTCTGCCTTTTTAAGCAATGGCAGCATAGCATAAGTTAGCACATAAGGCGCCAAGTAATTTACAGTCATTCGTATATCTAAACCATCTTTATTTTGATTGATTTGACTTTTATAAATTCCTGCGTTGTTAATTAAAACATCAATTTTTGGAATCTCTTTACTTATCTGTTCTGCGAGTTTTGTAACTGCCTTTAAATCTGAAAAATCAGCTACCAAGCCTTTTATATTTGGGTTGTTTGATGCTTCTTTTATTTCTGATACTACGGTAGCTACCTTAGCTTCACTCCTACCATGAATGTACACTGTATGGCCATTTTTTGCTAGTTTTAAAGCCGTTAGTTTTCCTATTCCGTCTGTACTTCCTGTAATTAAAATATGTTTAGTCATGGTGTTTTGTTTTCTATTTTATTGCCTCTTCGAGCGTAATGGCAAGGTTTTATGGAGTCTCGATTGCGCTCGAATTTACATGTTTTGTATTGCTAAAATTATGAAATTCTGGTAATACCTTTGTTGCAATTTGCTCTAAAGTTTTATCCATATTCATTGTATTGAAACGTAAGTTTAAGGCCAAATGATTAACCCCGATACTTCGTAACTTTTCTAAATAATCGCTTAAATAATTTATACCCATTCGAAATCCTAAATGAATAGGTTGTGGCTTAAAATTCGAGTCTTCATGCAAATCTAAATACATAGGTTGCATAAATGGTTTATCGAATTCCTGCGTTTCTGCGACTAATTCTCTATACTCTCTTATCGTGTTATTTTGAGTGTATAAATCTCTAGGATAATTCATCCAACCATCGGCATGTTTGGCATTCCACTCTAGCGTTTGCCTACTACTTCCTGTCATTAACATAGGGATTTTATGGGTAGTTGCTTTTGGTAGCATATCGATGTTTCCATGTAAACTTCCGTAGTTTTTGGTTTCAAAAGTTGGAAAATTATGTTGAGCATTTCTAATATAATCAAAAGCTTCTCGAAATAATTCGCCTCTATTTTCATAATCTATTCCCATAGCTGGGTATTCATCAAAGCGATCGCCCGAAGCAACACCTAATAATAACCTTCCGTTAGATAATTGATCGATGGTTGCCGCCGATTTCGCTACATGTAAAGGATGGTGTAATGGTAAGGCAATACTTGAAACCCCCAAGGCTATTTCTGTGGTTTGTCCTGCTAAAAACCCCAAATAGGTAAACGGATCGAATGTTTGTCCTGCATCACCAAAACTAGGGACGTTAAACGGAATATCCCGAATCCAAAGTGCTTTAAACCCTAAGGTTTCAACCTGCTGTACACGTTTTAAGTGTTCTTGTATGGTTGGAATTGCGCTCGTTGCATAATTTTCTATAGGAACAACAACACCAATACTTAATGTGTTTGGTTTAAAAACATCATTGTAAGCTTTGTTTATAGTTTCGAATTGTTTCATAGTAATTTTATTCAATGTAAAAAAAGCCACTTTAGTATGGTGGCTTCCTTTTGCTATTAATCAACTTTTTAATCTTAATTTGATGTTACTTCAAATTTTCCATTGGATCTAATATATAATATCGCCTCTTGGTTATCTTTTACCGTGATTTTATGTGTAGAATTTTGTGCTGCACCAAAATACGTTCCAGCTTCTAAAAGATTAACGTCGTTTTTATTTGAAACCTGATGTGCAATATGTCCTTGAATGATAACTGCTCTGAAATTCGGACTTAAATTTTTAATATTTCCATCAAAACCAGCTGGTAATTTCAACATACTTCCATGTAATTCTCCTTTTTTATAACTTCCCCATAAAAAGGCCGTTTTCACCTTACTGGCATTCGAAACCCAAGCAATATCGTTAGCATTTAACCAAACTAAGTTCTCCTTATCTACATTAACAGGACGCTCGCCATTATCAAAAGCTTCTTCGGTAGGTTTTACTAAATACGGCCCTTCTTGAATTTCTATGTACGCCAGATTTTCTTCACCCGAAGCCGCCGTAATGTGTGCTTCTCCTGCTGGTTGTTGCCAAAACGATCCTGCTGGCAGCCATTGTTTTTTTGCATTTTCATCATCGTTATGCAACAAACCTTTTATAACGACTCCACGATACGTTTTGTTGTGAATATGCGGTGGTGACGAAAATCCTTTGTTGAATTTTACTAAAAATCCAGACGCCAATGTATCTGTGCGATCTCCCCAAAGTTGACCTGCAGCTGGACTTTTATCGCCTCGTAACGGGTTTAACCATCCCCATGCTACTTGTTTTGTTGTTACAACCTCGTTTTTAGTTTTAACAGCATCCGTTTTTGGCGTTTGTGCGTTCACATAAACACTTAATAATAAGGCGATTGTTGCTGTTATTTGTTTTGTCATGTTAATTAAAAAATTGCTGTGTTTATTTCCAAGAAACAACATCTTCAAAGTTTCTTCTTGATTTTGCAAATTCTGGAGCTGCTTTTCTATAACCAAAAGCAACCATAAAAGATAAACCGTATTTAGTAGTATCTACGCCAAATTTTTCTTGTAGTAATGCTTCTGCTTTTTCTTGATGAAATCCTTCAATAGGGCAACTATCTATACCTACTAATGCGGCAGACGTCATCATATTACCTAAAGCGATATAGGTTTGTTTAGACGACCAATCGAATAATTTTTTATCGGTATCTAAATCGAAATCGCGTTCTTGGAATTCTCTGTAAAATTTAGAGTATATTTCAATAACATCTGCAGGTAATTGCTTCACATCTTTCATCATATGCATAATGTAATCGGCATCATGTTTTACCATAGGTGCTTTCATACTTAATCCTAATACAAAATGACTTGCCGTATCTAATTTTAAAGGTGCACCCCAGGCAACGGGTTTTAATAATTCGCGTAATTCTTTATTTTGAACCACTATAAAATGCCAAGGCTCGAAACCAAAAGAACTTGGAGATAAATTTGCTGTTTTAAGTATAAAATCGATGTCTTCGTTCGAGATTGTTTTTGTTGCATCAAATTCTTTAGTTGCATGTCTAAATTGGAATGCGTTTAAAATAGTTTCTCTTGCAATGTTTGGTGTATTCATAATTTGTAATTTTCTATTAAATATATGTTACTATCATTTTTATAGTGACAAAAGTATGTATAGTTATTTTATTTCACAATAACGGTCGAAAATGATAGTATAAAAATATTTAGTTAAAGTACTGTTTAACAGATGATTAATAAACAATAAATTTACTATAAAAAGTATAGTTGTATAATTAAATATAGTATTATACCTTTGCATTATTGCAAATAAGAAAATTATAATTTATTAAACGTATTATGTATAAATTTAAAGGCAAAGAGTATCCATGTTGTGCAAGTTTAACCATGGGCGTTATTGGAGGTAAATGGAAGACCGTTATACTATATCATTTGATTGACGGAACCTTGCGCTATAACGAGTTAAGAAAGGAAATGCCAACGGTTACAGAGCGTACGTTAAGCTTACAATTAAAGACTTTAGAAGAAGATGGAATCATTAAACGAAAAGTATACACTTCGAAACCACCTTTAAAAGTTGAATATTCGTTAACTGATTTAGGAAAAACATTAATTCCTGTTATTCAATCTATTGCAAATTGGGGCGTTTTTGTTGTTGAAGAAAAGGAAGAAAGTATAGTTTGAGTATAATAATTTGGTGTTTATTATTTGCATAAATCATTATGAAACTCCCTCCTTTCGAATCCCGGGAATCATTCTGAATAAATCTTTTGAATTGGCCATAGTTACATATTTATCCAATAGGATAGTTTTAAGTTTAGCGATCTATATTTTGGGGCATATAGTCCTGTAAAATAATTATCATTATAAACAATATATAGGTCTGATAGCGGTGCAAAACGCCATTGCAATCTGGAATTAATACCAAGGTTATCGCGCTGGTTGCTATATTGAACCCAAGTTGACCAAAACAAACTTTTAGAAAACGTTATTTCTGATTTAGCCGTTGCCAACCAAATATCTGCATCGGCATAAGGATCTGGTAGTCTAATACCATCGTAATTTAAGGCTAAACTTATATTTACTTTTGGTTGAAAACGGAATTTTAGTTGACCAGAAACAGCGATACTTTCTCCATTAAAAAACGCACCTATACTGTTTTCCGTGCTGAAAGTAAATAATTTTGCAGGATTCGATTCGTACGACACGGTAAATTGATTGAAACTATAGTCTGTGTTTTCTGGTAAAAGTATAGCGCCAGTAGTTTTAGTTGGATCGAAGGCCTTGGTTAGATACACGTAGTTATTAGCAAATTGAAATTCTAAAACCGATTTATTTTTATAATTTAAGATCCATTCTAATTTATAAAGTTGGTCGGTATTTGTAAAATCTAAATTCGGCCGCCAATAGTTTAAAGCAGAAAACGCAAAACTTTGACTGCTTTTCAAACCTTCTTTAGGATACAAACGCCGTATAACAGATTGTTGGGTTTTAAAGATGTCTTTTCTTGGAACAAATCCTAAATCTGCCCTGTAATCTTCATCAACATAGGTCGCTTCTGCTAAAAACTTCCAATCTCTATCATCGTAAATTAAATTAGACTGCGCAGAAAAATTACCTTTGTTATCTTCTGGTTGAAAAGATTTGTGAACAAAAAAGTTTCCTCTCCAAACGTTGTTGGGTGAAGCTAAGTCGTAATCGATACCAATCACCCGATTATATTTATTTTCTGGCAGTAAAAAGGCGTTATCCTGAAACGTTTGCTTATTTACCATAAAAAAGCCAAGATTAGAGCGGGTAAATACTTTTTTATGAAAGGCGAGCATCATGTTATTATAAGATGATATGTCGTTTTCCGAATCTTGGTCCGTTTGCAGGTTAAGAAACCCCAAGCGCCAGGTAGGTGTTAGTTTTCCACTTAAGCGAATACCTCCTAAAATTTTATTTTCTATATAGTTACCGTTGGCATCTCTTGCCAAACCCACACGCCTTGAAAAGAACGGTATATTGTCGGAGGTGCTTCCGTAATTAGCAAACACATCATTATTATCAATAAAAAACTGTCTTTTTTCTGGTAAAAAAATCTCAAACCGGGTTAGATTCGTAAAAATATCATCTACTTCTACATTCGAAAAATCTGGAATCGCAGTAATATCTAAATTCATAGAATTCCCAATAGAAACTTTTGCGTCGCCGCCTGTTTTTAATTTACTCTCAGAATTATTTGTTATATAATCTTTACTTGTCGCGATATTTACGTACGGAATAAGTGCAAGAGGCATTTTAGATTTTCTCAAAGGTTTCTCAAAAACCACTTTTCCCATATACGCTAAGGAGGCAATATCATGGTTTTGAGGTACCCGAGTCCAAGAAGATTGTTCATTAGTTTGTAAATTAAATCTATAACCTCGCATGCGCCAATGCGTACTTCCTTCAATGAATTTTAAGGAGTTAAAAGGAATGGCAAATTCAGAAATATAAAAATCGTCGTACATCGTGCTTTCCGCTTGCCACTTAACATCCCAGGTTGAGCTAAATTCTAAACCACCTTCTGAGACTAAACCTTCACGTTGTACGCCATAAGGTGTAACGCCAAAAAAGTAGGCGTTGGTACCGTCGTTAAACGTATCAAAAACAAAAGTGACATTATCATTGTCTGCACCTCTAAAATCTCTTTTTAAAGATGAGACTACATAGTTTTTATTTGGAACATAAGCTTTAATACCAACATAAAGCGTCGTTTCGTTATAAAGAATTTTAAATGTTGTTTGATGTTTTGCCCTGGCAGTATCGGTTGGAAAGTATTGAATAAAATCTTCTCCTGTTTCTGCGGTTTCCCAAACATCTTCAAATAAACCATCTATTTCAATGGAGGAATCGATATATTTTGCATGCAGCGTTTTAGTCGTATTTTGTGCTTGTATGGATAAATAGCTTAAAAAAAATAGCAAGAATAGTAAATACTTCATAGGTTTTTTTGCTATAAATAATGATAAAACCTAATTTACTAAATTAATTACAAATTATACCCTATTTGTGTAGTTTTGAAAGGGACTAAATAAAGTTTAAACATTAATTTAATTCAGTTAATTCCCTTTGTTTTTTGTGAAAATTGGAATTCAAATAATTAGACATTGATAAATAAAAAAATAACGACATACATAATTTAATTATGCTGTTATAAATGTTAAGTATAAATTAAATGTTGTATTTACTATTTACATTTAATATTTTTATCGCTTACTTCGTAAAAAAATACCTATGAGAATTTTTGTTGATATGGATGATGTGATTGCCGATACTTATGGCAAACACATAGAATTATATAATTTAGAACATAAATCTGATTTATGTGTAAGTAAAATTTCTTCTGGCGAGGTTTGGCAAAATGTTCCGGAGATGCATCAGGATAGTATTCATAATCACGTTTTGCAACCTGGATTTTTTAGTGATTTAAAGCCTATTAAAGACAGCCAAAAAGTAATGAAAGCTCTGTGTGAACGTCATGAAGTGTATATTGCTACTGCGGCAACACAATTTCCGAATTCCTTAAAGGAAAAAAGTGATTGGTTAGATAGCTATTTTCCTTTTATCACTTGGCAGTATCGCATTATGTGTGGACATAAGTTTGTTTTAAATGGGGATTTGTTGATTGATGACAGAGTTGTGAATCTTTCAAAATTTCAAGGGGATTCCTTGCTATTTAGTTCGCCTCATAATGCGCATGAAAATGGCTTTACGCGTGTTTCTACCTGGATGGAAATTGCTGAGCGCTTACTGTAATTCTAACTTTTAGACTGTTTTTCACAGGTTAAAGCAATAGTGTTGTTTTAGTATCGTACCTCAAC
Source organism: Mariniflexile aquimaris (assembly GCF_042676825.1). Taxonomy (NCBI): domain Bacteria; kingdom Pseudomonadati; phylum Bacteroidota; class Flavobacteriia; order Flavobacteriales; family Flavobacteriaceae; genus Mariniflexile; species Mariniflexile aquimaris. The sequence goes on along the minus strand of NZ_JBHTIB010000012.1, from coordinate 591,991 downwards.
GACGTTTTAATTGGTTTAAAAATTTAATCCGATTTAGAAGGCTACTTTATTGTACAAAATCTTAAACAAAATATGAAAATCCCCTCAAAAATAATTATCTTCATATAATATAAAATCACACACAAATCATCTAACAAAATGAGTAAGCGATTAAGTATTTATTCTAGGAGAGAATTTGCCAAACTTTCAGCTATGGGACTTGCAAGTATTCCATTAATGTCTTTTAACGATAAATTGAATAACAGGGTGTCTTCATCTCCAGACCAACTCAATGTGCATTTGTTTTCAAAACATTTACAATTTCTTGACTATAATGATATGTCTGCAGCTGCTGCAGAAATGGGTTTTGATGGTCTCGATTTAACAGTTAGACCAAAAGGGCATGTATTACCAGAAAATGTGGTCGATGATTTGCCAAAAGCTGTAGAAGCCATGAAAAAACATGGTCTTAGCCCAAAGATGATGTCTACGAATGTTTGGGATGCTAACAATTTAGTACAAAAAACGGTATTGGAAACGGCAAGCAAATTAGGTTTTACGCATTATCGTTCAGCTTGGTTAACATACCCAGAAGATAAATCAATTGCCGAAAGTCAAGCGTTGTATGGCAAACAGGCCAAAGCTTTGGAGTTACTTAATGAAAAGTTTGGAATTATTGGAGGCTATCAAAACATTTCAGGTAAGTATGTAGGTGCACCTGTGTGGGATCTTCTGCCCATTTTAGAAGCAACAAATGGCAAATATATGGGTAGCCAATACGATATTAGGCATGCTGTAGTTGAAGGTGGTGAAAGTTGGGAGCTTGGTTTAAGATGTATTAAGCCATTTATTAATTCTATTGTTTTAAAGGATGTGAAATGGGGAATTGTAAATGGGAAATGGCAGCCTATAAACGTTCCTCTTGGAGAAGGTATGGTAGATTTTAACCGTTACTTTTCTTTGCTAAAGAAATATCAAATCAACGTTCCTGTTTCTCTGCATGTAGAGTATGATTTAGGTGGTGCTGAACAAGGACTTGAAAAAATAACGATTGATAAAAAAGAGGTTTTAGCACGCATTAAAAAAGACTTAGTATATATAAAAGAAGCATGGAAAAATGCAGATTAGTAGTGTATTTTGAAGCGTAAATAAACTATTATTAAGGTGATGCATTCGTGATTGATTAATTTTTCCTTTTAGCTTTCATTTCCTGAAACAATTCTTTAAACAAGCCACGAGCAATTAACAATTTCATAATTTCGTTGGTGCCAGCATAAATTCTGGCTACGCGATTGTCGGCATACATGCGAGCAATGGGATACTCCCACATATACCCATAACCACCGAATAATTGCAGACATTCATCCACTACTTTATTGTGCATGTCGGTTGCCGAGTATTTTGCCATAGATGCTGTTTCGGCAGTGAGTTCGTGTTTTGCCATTAATAGCGTACAACGATCTAAAAAAGCCTGATGAATTTGCAATTGTGTCGCACATTCCGCTAGTTTAAACTGTGTGTTTTGGAAATTGGCAATAGGTTGCTTAAACGCAGTTCTGGTTGAGGTGTAAGCAATAGTTTGTTCGATAGCACCTTCTGCCCCACCAATGGCATTAAGCGCTACGGTTAATCGCTCTCTGGCTAATTCGGTCATCATAATTTTAAAACCCATGCCTTCTTCACCTAACAAATTTTCTTTGGGCACTTTTACATTATCAAAAAATAATTCGCAGGTATCTTGGGCTTTCATGCCTATTTTTTTGAAAGGCACGCCTTTTTCAAAACCATTATAAGCGCTTTCCATAATCAATAAAGAGACGCCTTTTTTTTCTGTTCCGGGATTTGTTTTTACGGCTACAATAGACATATCACTCATGTAACCATTGGTGATAAAGGTTTTTTGGCCGTTTACCAAATAATAATCTCCTTTATCCACCGCCGTGGTTTTAATGGCTTTAAGATCGCTTCCACAATTGGGTTCGGTCATTCCCAGCGAAGTTATCATTTTTCCGGAAGCCATTTTTGGTAAATAGTTTTGCTTTTGGGCTTCGGTACCGTACTTTAAAAGATAGGGTGCAATAATATCAGAATGTAAAGAAAAACCAGGGCCGGTAATCCCTTTTTTTCCTAATTCTTCAATGAATAAAGCGCTAAAACTGAAATCTAAACCACTACCACCGTATTCCAAAGGCATATCAATGCAAAGCAACCCCAAGGCTCCGGCACGTTCCCAAATGTCGCGACTTACCATGCCATTTTTCTCCCATTCGTCTATGTGATCCATTATTTCATTATCGACGAAATTTTGAATCATTTCCTGCATCATTTTATGTTCTTCTGATGCGTATATCTCGCGTGCTATTAAAACATTTTGTAACATATTTTCTGAAGCTATTGATTAATGAATCCTTTTAAAATAGGCTGATACTTTCAGCTTTTTCTAAGATATAAAAAAACTAACGATTTTCTTTAGCTATTTTAAAATCACTATAAGAATCAACCAATTAATAAATCACGATTTTACCCTAAAATGCCTGTGTATTATAATCTAAAGCACAATTTTAATCGTATATAATTCTTTAAACCCAAATAAACATGATAACCAGAACTTACAACCTACTACTTATTCTAGCACTCCTTTTTTTTAACTCCTGTTACAATGATAATGACGATGCCGATACGACTAGTTACGGTGCCGATATCGAAAATTTAGATGCGAGTGGCTTGCCCGTTATGGATTTTGATGTGCAATTGCCTACCACTTCCAATACTTTAGAATACACTATTGATATTGTACAATGGGACATTCCAAATAACGGAACCAATGCCGCAAAAACCACTGCCAACTTACAAGCAGCCATCGATTGGGCGCATAACGAAGGGTTTACAAAGGTTATTTTGCCTGTGGGCACCTATTTGGTTGGTGAAGATGTTAATAGTATTTACCAAGGTGGTATTGAAATTTATAGCAATACCGATTTTGTGTTTAGTACAGGCGCGGTGTTAAAAATTGATACCAATGATAAATGGAACTATTGCGTACTACGTTTAAATGGCGATAATATTACCGTGCGTAATGGCGTAATAAAAGGCGACCGCGATACCCATATTTATACACCACGAAGTAACGATGGCGCAACGGCGCATGATGAAGGTCATGGTATTTGTGTTTGGAACAATAACAAGGTTTTAATTGAAAATATGGTGATGCAGGATGTTACAGGTGATGGTTCTTTAGTGCTGGATTCCAAGGATGTGACGTTTACGAATAATAAAATTTATAACAACAGACGCCAGGGTATTTCTATAGTTGGTGGTGTTCGTATTAAAATAACATATAACGAAATATATAATATTAACGGAACGAGTCCGCAATTTGGAATCGATATTGAAGGTCCGGGTCGTGTTGATGAAGATATTCTGATTCAAAACAATTATTTTCATCATAATAAAGGTGGCGATATTGTAAACGCTACTGGACAAAATGTATACATTTTAGATAATGTTATGGAGCAAGGCGACGGCAGTAGTTATACAGATGGGCCCATTGTGAGTTGGCATAAAACCCATAATATTATTGCTAGAAATACGATTACTATGACCACAGGTTCTGCAAACGGACGATTGGGTTATATTCAATATTCCGGTGGTGGTGATAAAGGGCATAATCGCGCAACTTATGTGCATGAAAATGTATGTAATAGCTGCGGAATGTATATGTATGATAGTTCGGATGCCGATGTGCGTCGCAATCAATTTCTGGGATATTTTGTGGCGTTTAGTGATTTTGAAAACGTGATTTTAGTAGATAATTTGGTGACTTATTCTGAAGCGCATCCAAGTTTGAGATTTTGCTGGTCTTATCGTTTTAAAAATGCCACTGGTTTTGCAAGTGGCAATTATTTAGGAGAAACACTTCAAGAGCTACCATTATCTGAAACAACACCTTATACCATGCAGTGTGTTATTGATGGTTGGTAAATAAAATTAAGATAACTTCCTGTTCTTTTAACAGACACAAATAAAAAGGAGGCTTTTCTTTTACGAATAAGCCTCCTTTCCTAACTAAACTAACCAATCAAATTTTTATATTTATTCCATGTCAATGATACCTACAACCTCGTAGGCTCTTGTGCCATTTATTTGAATTTTTTCATACAGTATATTCGCATATTCGTAATACGTTAACCCGTCAATCACCACTTTTTCATAATCATCTGGAAGCTGATAAACCACGGTTCCTATGGCTGGTTCTACCACTTCATATTGATTCTGATTTTGAATATAAAATATGCCTTCTACAAAAAAGTAGTTAAAATTGCTAAAGCTAACTCGTACAAAATTTGCAGGTAAAACGTTTATTCTAAACCCTACTCTAGGTGGGATTACTACATAATGTCCTCTACTTTGTACATAGTACCTGTTGTTTGCGTAGTAATAATTTTGACCGTTGTGCTTAATCACGACTCTGTTATTGGGTACTGTACGAACCGAAACTACTTTTCTTGTTGGGGTTTTATACACAACGCGGTTACTTGGAACCCTATTCACTGTGGTTCTTCTAACGGTAGTTGTTTTATTATTGCTTGTGCTTCGACGTGTTTGTGCTGAAGCCTCGGTAGTAAACGCTACCATAAGCAACGATGCCATGACGTATGTTTTAATTAGTGTTTTCATAATTCATTAAGATTTTAGGTTCAACTTTAATACTTAGACCTTGTTTTGTATTAATAGTTTAAAGATAAACCCGAAAAAAAGAAATAAAAAAGCGAATAGACGTTTGCTATGTTTTTATCTACCTAAAAGATGATTTTCTAGATTAGAATTTTTGAAACAACGGGTGATTAAAGATTTAAGGAATTTGAATTGATGTAATCTGTAAACTTGTTTTTGTATTGTTCTGAAACCGTGATACGCTGATTGTTGATAATGATTTGACTACGCTCAATCACTTCGATGTTTTTGAGCGACACGATGAACGACCGATGTACACGCATGAATTTTGTGTCTGGCAACTCCTCTTCCAAAGATTTTAGACTCATGAGTGTTAAAATAGGTTTCGGATTATCTTTAATCCATATTTTAATATAGTCTTTCAAACCTTCAAAATAAAGCACATCTTCTAATTTAATACGCAGTTGCTTGTATTCAGATTTTACAAAAAGAAACTCTTTTTCTTCAGAAACGATGCTTGGTTTCTTTCCTTTTATTAATTCAAACCATGTGCGGGCTTTATTAGCAGCAGCTAAAAATTCGGCATAGTCGAAAGGTTTTAATAAGTAATCGAGGGCTTCCACTTTAAAACCTTCTAAGGCATATTGATCGAACGCCGTGGTGAAAATTACCCGAGTTTCTTTTGGCAACATTTTAGAGAAAGCAATACCTGTTAAGTCGGGCATTTGTATATCTAGAAACAGTAAATCTACAGGTTCAGTTTTTATATATTCCATCGCTTCAATGGCGCTATTGCATTTCTTTTTTAGTGTTAAAAAAGGTGTTTTTTCAACATAACTTTCTACCAAATTCAGCGCCATCGGCTCATCATCTACAATAACACAGGTAATTTTTAAATTGCTCATAATGCTTTAAACGGTTTCTATTTCTAAATGTACTAAAAAGCGCTCGTTTTCTAAACAAGTTTTAAATGAATGTTTGTTTGCATATAACAATTTAAGGCGTTTATCCAGGTTTTGTAAGCCAATGCCCGAACCACTTTTATCATCCGATTGTTTTGGGAAGTTATCGTTTTCAATCGTGAATATTACGGTTTTTTCTTTATAGGTTAAGGAGATATTAATATGACTTTCTTTACTCGCAGACACGCCATGTTTAAAAGCATTTTCAATGAGCGAAATAAATAATAAGGGTGCTACATGTATTCCAGATTCTTCTGTTGGAAAATTATAAGTCACTTCGGTTTTATCGGAAACACGTAACTTCATTAAATCGATGTATTTTTTCATAAAATCGATTTCTTTAGTAAGCGGAACCACTTCTAAATTGGTTTCATAAAGCATATAGCGCATTAATTTACTCAAGCTATGAATGGATTTTTTAGCTTGTTCTGGCGAAATATCTACTAATGAATAAATGTTGTTTAATGAATTAAAAAAGAAATGAGGTTGCAATTGATAATGCAAATGTTGCAACTCTGATTGTAACTTGAAATTTGCTGCTTCTTTACTTTCGGCTTCGGTTTTTACCCAACGTTGTGTTGTTTTAATTGCAATAGAAAATAACAAGGGTGCCATGTAAGACAGCATTTGTATGTATATGAACATTTTTAGCGGAGGTCCGACACCATCATTTTTCTCAGGTGCCTTTCTCATAATATCTTGAAAAAAAGTAGCTTCTATTTGTTCTTTTATAAGTAAAAACAAAGCAATCGTTCCCAAATTAATTGCAATAAATGGAACTAATTTTTTGGTGAATAAAAACGATTCAATCAGCACAAAATAATTAAGATAAAATATGATGGCATAAAACACCAACGGAATCCAAAAATGCGCAATAACCCTACTTATTTCCTGCTCTTGTCCGTACGACAACACATAGGGCATCGTAAACAAGACAAACCAAACAAGTAGGTGTGATAAGATTGTTATTTTATTGTTTTTATTCATAATTAATTATTCGTAACGTAACGCAGTAATCGGATCTAAAGCTGATGCTTTTCTTGCCGGATACCATCCAAAAAAGATGCCTGTAATAGCACAAACAGCAAAAGAAATCACAATAGAATATAAGGCGACACTGGTTGGCCAATTTAAGAATTTTTCGATAAACATAGTGGCACTTAGTCCTAAGATTACACCTAAAACACCACCGGTGATGCTTATTAAAATGGCTTCTATTAAAAACTGCATTAAAATATCGGATCCCTTACCTCCTACTGCCATTCGCAATCCGATTTCTTTGGTGCGTTCTTTTACCGAAACATACATAATATTCATAATACCAATACCACCAATTAATAAGGAGATACTGGCTACGGCAACTAATAAAATGGTTAACATCTCGCTGGTTGAACTAAAGGTAGAAATGAGTTCTTCCATAGAACGTACTGTAAAATCATCATCTTCATTATCCAATAATTTATGTTGCGTACGAAGAATTTCGGTTAATTTTTCTACCGCTTCGGGCGCATCGTCTTCACTTACCGCAGACGCCATAATTTGATTTAAATAATCGATAGCTAAAATACGTTTTTGTACGGTTGTAAAAGGTGCGATAACTACATCATCCTGATCTTGACCGAAGGTGTTTTCTCCTTTTTCTTCCAATACACCGATAACTTTAAACGGAATGTTATTAAAACGTATCATTTGTCCAACAGGATCTTGTCCGTCAGGAAATACATTATCAACTACAGTTTGACCAATTAGTGCTACTTTTGAAGCTGATTTTACTTCGGCATCGGTAAACATACTTCCGCTTTGTAAATCAACAACCTTAATGTTTAAATATTCTGGATTAACACCATATATGGTACTTGGCCAGTTGTTAGCACCATTAATAACCTGACCACCACTGTTTACAACGGGAGTGCTATAACTTAACAAGTCACTTTGTTCTTTAATAACTTTGTAATCATCAAGCGTTAGTGTTTGTACATTTCCGCCACTTCCTCTTGCTGGTCCTCTGTCGTCTGCTCCTGGTCTGATGGTTATCATGTTAGAGCCCATACTCGAAATAGTAGTACGAATACTCTCTTTAGAACCTTCGCCAATAGCCAACATGGCAATAACAGACGCTACGCCAATAATTATTCCTAACATGGTTAGCAAAGTCCTCATTTTGTTAAGAACAATAGCTTTAAATGCAATTTTTATTAAATTTAATAGTCTCATAATTAATGGTTTTCTTGAGGTAAACTTGCTAATTGTTCGGCTGCAGATAACACCTTGTCATTTTTATAATCTTGTATAATATTACCATCTTTTAACACAATGGTTCTATTGCTAAAAGCAGCAATATCTGGTTCGTGGGTTACAAACGTGATGGTAATACCTTGTTTGTTTAACTCTTGAAACAAGGACATGATTTCGTATGATGTTCTGGTATCTAAGTTTCCTGTGGCTTCATCGGCGAGAATCATTACCGGATTGTTTACCAACGATCTTGCAATGGCTACACGTTGTTGCTGTCCACCAGATAGTTGCGATGGTGTGTGGTCCATTCTATCTGATAATCCAACCATTTCTAGTGCTTTAATAGCGCGCTCTCTGCGCTCTTCGGTAGATACTTTGCTGTTGTATAACAGGGGTAATTCTACATTTTCTAAGGCCGATGTTCTAGCTAATAAATTATATGATTGAAAAATGAAACCTATCTTCTCGTTTCTAATAGTTGCTAATTCATTTTTACTTAAATCTTTAACACTCACATTATCAATTTCATATACTCCTGAAGTGGGCTGATCTAAACATCCTAAAATATTAAGCATGGTACTTTTACCAGATCCACTAGATCCCATGATGGTAACAAATTCACCTTCGTGTATAGCAAATGAAATACCTTTAAGCGCATGCACCGTTTCGGTTCCCATAATAAAATCACGCTTTAGGTTTTCTATTTTTATAATTTCTTTACTCATGGTTTTTTATTTTTTCTTGTCTGATCCTGGTGGTTTTGGCATGAAAGGACTTTCACTGGTGCCCTCGCCATTAACTTCTGCTTTCGTTGTACCTTTTAAGCTATATACCAATTTATCGCCCAAATTAATACCCTCTAGTATTTGAACATTAACACCATCACTAGCACCTAATGTTGCTTGCTGCGGTTTTAAAGCGCCATTGGCATCATACACCCAAACCACTGTTTCGCCATCAGCTCCGATAGGTTTGTTATTCTTTGGTGGCTCCATAGTTAGATTTTGTTGTTTACTATATGCCATCAACATATCTGGTGTCGGTTTAAAATTTATGGCCTTAGCTTCAGTTGTTAAAACATCGCTCAACTCTAAAGTATAAATAGATATGGTTGCTGTTAAACCTGGTTTCAATTTTAAATCTGGGTTATCTGCTTTAATTACAACGGTATAGGTCACTACATTTGAAGTAATAGTTGGATCTAATCTTACTTGAGTTACTTCGCCGTTAAATTCCACACCTTGGTACGCATCAACTGTAAATGTTACGCGTTGGCCTTCTTTTACTTCACCTATATCGGCTTCATCAACATCGGCTTCAACCTGCATTTCTTTTAAATCTTGTGCGATTGTAAATAAGGTTGGCGTACTAAAACTAGCGGCGACAGTTTGCCCTTCATCAATGGCTCTAGAAAGCACTACACCATCAATTGGCGAATAAATATCGGCATAACTTAAATTAGTTTTTGCTTGTTGAAGGTCTGAAAAACGTTGTGTTACCGTACCTTTTGCTGTTTCGTAATTGTAAACCGCATCATCAAAATCAGATTTACTTATCACTTGATTGTCGAACAAAGTTTTCTGTCTGTCATAAATTGTTTTTAAGTAATCTCTTTGATTTACAGCATTTGTAAAAGCTGCTTGCGCTTGTGTGTGTGCTGCTTTAAGATTTGTTTTGTCTAACTCTGCAATAAGTTGTCCTTCTTTAACAACGCTGTTATAGTCTACATATATTTTTTCGACTACGCCGGATACTTGAGTGCCGACTTCAACCTGTGTAATTGGTTCTATGGTTCCTGTTGCCGTAACCATGGTGGTAACATTACCTTTTTTTACAGTTACTGTTTTAGCTTCTATTAAAACGTCGGAATTGGGTTTCATAAAACTGTAAGCTACAATAGCCAGTATTACAAATACGACGCTGCCTATAATTATTTTCTTTTTATTCATTTTGATATTGATTAAAGTTTGATTGTGTTTCCTTGATAAAATTGTAATAACTGATGATATAAAATGTTTAAGTATTTGGATTGCAAATAGTTTTGTTGTGCATTGGTGTACGTATTTTGACTAATCACTAAATCTGTTGTACTTAAATCTCCTAGTTCATACTTTTTTTGTGCGAGTTTATAAGATTGTTCTGCAGCAATTTTTGATGCTTCGGAAGCAATCACTTGTTCTTGTGATGATAAAGCGTTTTGATAAGCTGTTTCTACTTTTTTGTAAATATCTTTTTCTGTATTTTGCTTTTGTATCTGTGCTTTTTCAATATTAATAGAAGCTGTTTTTACTGCCGCTTTTGTTTGGTTTCTATTAAAAATGGGAATGCTAAGTGATAAACCAATTTTTTGATTGAAGTTAAAATCAAACTGATCTGAAAACGAATTATCACTAATGCTTGTATACCCAGAACCTAAACTACCTGTTAACGAAAGTGTTGGTAAATAAGCACCTTTCGCGATATCCAATTCTTTCTCATTAGCTGCGATATTTAACATGCTTACGCTCATTTCTGGCATAAAGTTTAATGCGTTGCTATAAATAGCTGTTTTATTAAGATCTAGATTTATTAAATCCATGTTTTCATTAATGGTTTCAATTTCTAAATCTTCTGTAAGCGGCAATTCTAATAGTTGTTTCAAGGTGATAAGGTATTGCTGGTATGTGTTTTTTGCAGCAATTACATTGTATTTATTAGTTGCTACCTGACTTTGTGCTTCGGTATAATCTGTTAAAGGAATAGAACCAGCATCCAAACGCGCTTTAGCACGTTGCACTTCTTGTTCTGAAGCTGCTAAATTATTCTGGGCAATGCTAATACTTTCTTTACTGAATAAGGTTTGCAAATAGGTTTCTAGAAGGTTTAAAACAATGTTGTTTTTTTCTACTTCTTCCTGAAAAACACTTTGTTCTAACAGTAATTTATTTTGTTTAATTTGATTGGTGATTTGATTCCCTTGAAACAAAGTTACAGAACTGTTAATACCCACGTTCGTACTGTTTATTTGCTCGGTTACATACGCACTAGTAATTGGGTCGATGGTGTTTCCGTTAGAAAAACTTTGAGTAGCAGAACCAAATAAGTTAGGCAATCTAGAGGATTTTGATTTGTTGTAATCCACTTCTGAAATGCTAGTGTTTAAAGAAGCCTCTTTTACTGTTATGTTATTTTCTAAGGCATACGTGATACAATCTTCTAAAGACCATATTTTTGATTTTGGATTATTTGAAGCTTCTTGTGCGAAAGAAAACTGCACAAATGCTAAGCTTAGTATAATGACATATAATTTCATCTTATTGTATTTTTTATTGATACTTCAAAGGTGAGACTATATATAATGTTAAGAAATTGTAATAGATGTTTGCGGTTATTACCTATACAGTTGCCCTTATTTTATCGACAGGAATTTAGAAATATGAAGCATAAATATTTAGAACCAATAGAAAAGCACTTTAATATTTGTGTTTTTGGTATACTAAAAAAGCTTTGCAAAATAATTGCAAAGCTTTTTAAACTAATTAACAAACAAACATTTAAAAATAAATGTTAACTTCTACTTTGCGGTCCTCCTTGTCCGCCTTGTCTCTCAGGTTTTGGAGCATTTTTTAATTCTGCTTCTGTAATAAAACCATCGTTATCGGTATCAATTTTAGAAAAATCGTTTTTTAGTGGTCCACTAACTTCTGTTTTAGATAGTTTTCCATCCTTATTGGCATCCATTTCTGCTAGCAGTTTTTCAACACTTGGTTGTCCGCCCTGACCTCTTGGTGCTGCGCCATTTTTATTATCTCCTTCAGAAGATTTACAAGCGGCTAATAATACAATGCTTAACATTGTAATGCCTAATTTTAAACTGTTTCTATTCATAATTTCTATTTTTTTCGTTATTAATTCCTATTTCGTTTATAATTAACTGCTAAATTCAATTTTAGAATTTGTTTCAGCAGTTGCCCATGTATTAAAAGCTTGTTTTTCTAACTGCATTGTGCCGTCTTCAGCTTTAAAAATGTTAATCCATGCCTGCCAATTTTCATTATCCATTTCAGGGTAATCCAATCTGTAATGGCTACACCTGCTTTCTGTACGCATTAAAGACGCTCTTAATTTCATTTCTGCACTAATCACCATATTTTTAGTTTCGTGCGCCAAACGTAATTCGTGCAAATTAGAAGCTCTTAAATGTGGCACATGATGGTCTTTTAATTCTTCAATATAAGCCAGCGCCGCTTTCATTAAGTTTTCTTTTTTAATGTAAAGAATAAAATTAGGAATCATGATACTTTGCAAGGTTTGTGTAACCCATGCAGGACTGTATCCTGCTTCCCTTTTTAAAGGCGCTAATATGTCTTCTTCAATTTCGCTTAATTTTGAGGCAGAAATACGATGTGCCTTTATGTTTTTGCTGTATTTGGCAGCAGTTTCTCCAGCAATGGCACCTTGTACCGCAGAGCCAGACAATGAGGATCCAATTTGTGTATAAATACCTCCCGCCATATAAGATCCTAAGGCATCGCCAGCAGCATACAACCCTGGAATAGTAGATTCGCATTTATCGTTTATAGGAACCAGACCTTCCGCCTTATGGATAGACATACCTGCCGAGGAACCCCCTACTATATTTCCACCCATTCCTGGAGGTCCGCCTTTACCTTCTTTTCTAGGAGGTCTATCCTCACCATCTTTTCTCGGCGGTCTTCTATCATCATTTCCCCGGTCTTTAGGCGGTCCACCTTGTCTATTTTCATTAGAAAATTCTTCTGGTCTATATGGTCCGCCAGTTACAGCGTTTTCTTGTTTACCCGCGCCTGGAGGTCCCATTTGCGCCGCACCTCCATTCACATAGGCCATGTAATTCATGTCTACACCTAAATCGTGGCGTACTTCAATACTTGTGGTGCTTGGTTTTTGCTCGAACATATCTCCCCAACCATCGTAGCATGCTGCAGGGTTTTCACCTCGCCCCGGATGCCCATCGTTCCATTCTTTTCCTGTTACTTTTGCGCCAATATTGTAAGCCATTACCGTACCATCATGGGTAAGATCGCAGATAGGGAATCCATTGGGTTTAAAACCACCTGCACCGGTACATAAAATAACACTTTTTGCTTGATAGAACAGTACTTTTTGCTCGTCGATACTAAATCCTGCAGCGCCTACCACTCGGTCATCTTCTTTTATTAAATGGGTAATGGTAACGCGCTCATGCATGGTAATGTTTCGCTCTTCTATGGGCTTACTAAAACTTTTATTATACAAGGAAGATTCGAAAAAGCCCCACTCCTTTAATTCGTTTACGCGTGCTAAGGAATGTTCGGCCAATTGTCTGGTGTACCACTGATTATTAGTGCCAAGTGCCGAACGTGATACCTTTGCCACAAACTCATCGATACTTAACTCTTCTTTATCTTTATCATATGCAAATATTCCTTTTGCAAATGGTGTTTGCCCCGAAGCTCCTAATCGACCTTTGGAAACCAACAACACTTTGGCACCGGTATCATGCGCTTTTACAGCAGCAAATAAACCTGCCATTCCGCCGCCAACAACCAAAACATCTGTATCTATGGTATTTTTAAGAATGGTGTCTGCATCAATTTCAGGATCGTTTAATGCCCAATCTATATTCATTCCCAATCCAGCCATGGCTGCAAAACCTACGCCTCCACCCGCTAAGGCTATGAATTTTCGTCTTGACAAATTATTAGTTTCTGTTTTCATTTTTTTGCAGTTTTAAATAAATTGGTTCTTATTAAATAGAACATCCCGATGGCAACCATTAATATGTAGTAAATTGAAAACGATATATTACTATGTCTGCCTATATCTACTACATGCCAAGTAGCAGCGATTACAAAAAAGAGTGTTAAATACCCATGAAGATTTCTCCAGGTTTTATAATGTAAATGAAGTTTAAACCTGAAAAAAGCTGTAATCATTAAAATGAGCATACTTGCGTAGGCAATTAAACCGAGAATGATTCCTGTGCTGCTAAACGTTGTAATTAATTTTAAAAAAGCATCATAGGGCGTTACAGCATTATCAAAAAACTTCGGAAGAATTATAAAAAATGGATGGAATATTAAAATTGAAATGAAAAGGTATCCAATAAATCGATGAATCGCTACGACATTAACCATTCGTATTTTCTTCATCAATTTATAATTTAATCGCGATGTGAAAAATTGCGATAGCAGTAATGAAAATCCTAAAATTGTTACGATTGAAACGGTTTCCATCAAGGTAGTTCGTCTCTGAAAATTTCCTGAGAAATACAAAAATAAAGGCATTCCTATGAAGACAATTATGAGGACGGATAATTTGAAAATATAGCTTTGTGTTTTCATATTACTTTTTTTTTAACCCCAAGAAACAATTACAGGAATCGATTTATCTGGAGTAATTACAATGGCGTCGACAGGGCAATACATTCTGCACAAATGGCATATTTGGCAGTCTTCTGGGTATAAGATCTCTGCTTTTTTTGAATCAGGATTCAACCTGATAACATCGGTAGGACAGCTTTTTATGCACTCCTCGCAACCTATACAACCGTTTATACTTTTTATTGGCATCCTTGAGTTTTTTTAATTACTACATCAAAGATGACACTCTAAACTCTTTTATTAAAAAGGAATAGATGGTTGAGGTGAATGACTATACAAAAGACTTTATTTTATCTATGAATATTATCTCAACTTATAACCTAAAGGTATTTTTATTGGGAGTCTTAGATGTTTGAGAGAAAAGAAACTTCTGTGTTTTGAAGTTTATATACTTAAAATGAAAGATTGCTTGATACCAATCATTTTAAATGAGTTTATATGTAATGCTTGCATATTAACATGGCTAAAACACGTTCTTTATGTGAAGAAGGCAGGAAATGCTGTATTTAGAACACGTGGAATAAATACAAGCTTGATTAACATAATAACGGGTACGCCGTTAAAAGAAATAGGTTACGTTGAGTAAAAACTTTATGTTATCGGCTGCTTTATAGTTGGTGACTTTTCCGTAGGCATCATATCCTGAAATTTCTTGTTGCGTTGTGCCATTCGGATTTTCGATATTATAATTCACTAAAGAATATTCAATTTCGGTTCCTATGCTTGTCTTTCCAGAAAGAAAAACTAATCTGGGAGATAATCGCATCATGTTTTTAACATTCCCCCATCTTCCTGTATAAGAACTAACATCAACTTTTTTGGCTGCGCCTAAATTTTCTGAATACCCTGCAAAAACACCTGCGATAACTTTTTTACCGTTGGTATGAATATCTAACCAAGAAGTAATAGTATTATAGGGCGTGTACTCTACGATACCTTTGTCTATTTGGTCTTGTGTATAGGTTTTGTCTAATGCCGCATAACCGCCCATCATAACAAGGTTATCGTTATTCTGCCCGTAGATACTATAGGTTTTATAAGTCAGCGCATTGGTTTTAACTTTCGAATAGGCATAAATAGAATTGCTATGTACGCGTTCTTTTGTAACATAGTTATTTGCGGTTACAATTTCGGGACGTAATATTTTGTGCCCAATGCCTACACCCGCCAAAAACTGATCGGATTTATACTGTGCCTGTGCATGCAGTTCGGGAACGAGCGCATTCATTTGTGCGTCTGAATCTCCTTTGTTTGTAAAGTGTCCGTTAGTTAATTGTGTGACACTTAAGGATACTTTCCCTAAATTATAAGTGAATCTAAATTGCGGATTTCTCCCAAGTGGATTATAAGGCACGCCAGCTCCAAAAGTTACGTTTCCTGGAAAACATTCTGTAATAAATGTGGGATGCCAATATTGCCCTACCAATAAATGAGATTTCTCCCAATCTAGTTTTACAAAGGCATGTCTTAATCTAAAACTATATTTAGTATCTGTATTGATGCCCAAAAAATCGCCTTCTACAAATGCAGATGTTTTTGCTCCAAACGCCTCAGGACCTGAAATACTTGCGTATAGTCTTGTGCTAAGTGTTGAAAAATTAAATTCGGGAGCATCATTAATATCGTTGCCTGCTTCATCTAATACCACTGGCTTCGGAGCGAGTATTAATAGAACTTCTTCGCGAGCAGTAACTGTTTGACGCGTTGTTATACTGGCGTCTGTACTTATAAACCCACCAAATTTTATTATGGGATTGGAATCTTTGTTTTGTGCAAAAAACGAGAATGATGTTGCTATGATGATCGAAAAAATTACTGCTTTTTTCATTTATGTGTATACTAAATATTTGTAAATTTTAGAAATTATGCACTAATATCAATTCGGGATTTCTGTAGTTTTACGCTGCCCTATTGTATTTGGGATATACAATCATGTTTCTAAAATTATTAAACTGTGTGATTATTTTTTAAGCGGACAAAAGTAAGGTCATAATTAAAAAGCAAACATGAGAAATGTCATTTAAATAAAGTTTTTTAGTTAAATTTTAAAAGCGCATCTAAAGGGTTAAATGAAAAGACTATTACGAGATTATATTTAAGACAACTATAAATCTTTGTTAAAAAAAGAATGAACATTCATTTTTTTGTATATTTGCATCATAATTAATATAAATGGCTAAACTTCAAAAAAGCATAGATAAACGCAATGCGCTAATAAAGGCGACAATAGAGTTGGTAAACAATAATGGTTTCCATGCAACGCCCATGAGCAAAATTGCTAAAATGGCTAATGTATCGCCTGCTACCATTTACTTGTATTTTGAAAATAAGCAAGATTTAGTCAATAAAACCTATTTACAAGTTAAAGAGGCATATACGAAATACGCCTTCGAAACCTATAAAACTAATTTATCAGTTGAAGAAGGATTTAAGTTGATTTGGTATCGCATTGCCGATTTTAAATTAAAAGAATGCGAAAACGCCATGTTTTTAGCACAATGCGATAACACTCCAATGATTGATGAACCCAGTAGACAGGAAGGTATTAAGCATTTACAGCCACTACTCGACCTTTGGGAACGCGGAAAAAAAGAAGGTATTATCAAGCCGCTTTCCGATTATTTACTGTATGCCTATTCCATAAATCCGTTGTCATTTTTAATGATTCTTCAAAAGCGAGGCGCCTTTCAATTAGATAAAACACAAATAAATGAAGCTTATCAATCTGCATGGCATAGTATAAAAACATATACACATTAATAAATAACAATATAAAAATTAACATAGAATAAAATCAAAAAATGGAATTATTAGATAAATTAAACTGGAGATATGCTGCAAAAGCAATGAATGGTGAAAAAGTTTCAGAAGATAAAATAACACGTATTTTAGAAGCAGCTCGTTTAGCTCCAACTTCAAGCGGTTTACAACCATTTGAAATCATAGTAGTTAAAAACCAAGAAATTAAAGAAAAAATTAAACCCGTAGCATGGAATCAATCGGTCATTACAGACTGCTCTCACCTACTTGTTTTTGCAGCCTGGGATACGTATACGGCAGATCGTATCAACTACATGTTCGATTTAACGAACGACATCCGTGGTTTTAAAAATGAAGGTTGGGAAAATTACCGTCAAATGCTATTAAGTTCTTATCCACAAAAAAGCGCAGAAGAAAATTTTAATCATGCAGCAAAACAAGCTTATATCGCATTTTCGCAAGCCATTACAGCTGCTGCTTTTGAAGGTGTAGATGCCACACCTATAGAAGGTTTTGATCCGGATGCAGTCGATAAGATTTTAGGATTACGTGAAAAAGGATTGCGCAGTGCCGTTTTATTACCCTTAGGTTACAGAAAAGAAGATGCCGATTGGTTGGTAAACCTTGTAAAGGTTAGAAAACCTATGGAAGATTTAGTGACTGTAATTGAATAAAAAAGTTATGAGAAAAACCATTTTATTAAAAAATAGACCAAAAGGAAAACCAACAGTATCAAATTTTGAATTTGTGACTGAAGACAGCCCACTTACAATTTCTGAAGGAGAAATCCTTTTAGAAGCTGCTTATGTATCGGTAGACCCCTATTTAAGAGGAAGAATGAGCGATGCGAAATCTTACGTTCCTCCTTTCGAATTAAATAAACCAATACATTCTGGTGTGGTTGCAAAAGTGGTGGCTTCTAAAAATGAAAAATTTTCTGAAGGCGATTATGTTTCTGGTATGCTAAACTGGTCTACACAGCAAGTGTCAAATGGTGAAGGTTTAAATAAAGTAGATGGTTCTAAAGCTCCCTTAAGCACCTACTTAGGTGTTTTAGGAATGACAGGACTAACGGCTTATTTAGGTTTAATTGAAATAGGAAAACCTAAAGCTGGAGAAACTATTGTGGTTTCTGGAGCCGCTGGAGCTGTTGGAAGTGTTGTAGGGCAAATAGCGAAACTATTAGGACTTCATGTTATAGGAATTGCAGGAACAGACGAGAAAATTGACATGCTAAAAAGAGACTTTGGCTTTGATGCAGGAATCAATTATAACACAAGTGCGAACATTGCTGCAGACCTTAAAAAGCTGGCTCCAAATGGTGTAGATATTTATTTCGATAATGTTGGAGGGCCAATTTCCGATGCTGTGTTATTTAATATTAACCGTTTTGCAAGAATTATAATTTGTGGTGCTATTTCTGTTTATAATGAAACCGAATTACCTACAAGCTTAAGTGTGCAACCTTTTTTGGTTAAAAACAGTGCTTTAATGCAAGGCTTTATCGTTTCTAATTACGCCGATAAATTTCCTGAAGCTATGAAGCATTTGTCAGGTTGGTTAGCCGAAGGAAAATTAAAATATACCGAAACTATAGTTGAAGGTTTTGATAATATTCCAAATGCTTTTATCGATTTATTTGAAGGCAAGAACAAAGGAAAAATGATCGTTAAAATTTAGATTTTAATAATTAAAAAAGAAAACAAGATGAACAATTTTGAATTTAAAAACCCGACCAAAATTATTTTTGGAAAAGGCACAATAGAAAAACTCGCGAAAGAAATACCTAACGATGCCAAGGTATTGTTACTTTATGGCGGCGGAAGTATTAAGAAAAACGGCATCTACGATCAAGTAAAAACGGCTTTAGGCATATTAGATGTTGTTGAATTTGGAGGAATACCTGCAAATCCTGAATATGCGGTGTTAATGAAAGCGCTAAAAGTTATTAAAGCCGAAAACATCACCTATTTATTAGCTGTGGGTGGTGGTTCTGTAATTGATGGAACAAAATTTTTATCTTCAGCGGCTTTGTTTAAAGGTGATGCGCCTTGGGATATACTTACTAAAAATATTAGAACAGAAAAAGGGATGCCTTTTGGTACCGTGTTAACCTTACCAGCAACGGGATCTGAAATGAATTCTGGGGCGGTAATTACCAGAGAAGAAACCAAAGAAAAACTGGCTATGGGCGGACCAGGGTTGTTTCCTGAGTTTTCCATACTTGATCCACAAGTTATTGCATCAATTCCAGAGCGCCAGTTGGCAAACGGATTAACCGATGCGTTTACCCATGTTTTAGAGCAGTACATGACCTATCCCATAGGTGCGTTATTGCAAGACCGTTTTGCCGAAAGTATTTTACAAACCTTAATTGAAGTGGCTCCTAAAGTGTTAGCAGATCCAACAGATTATAAAGCTGCAGCCAATTTTATGTGGAGTTGTACCATGGCTTTAAATGGCTTGATTCAAAAAGGAGTACCTTCAGATTGGGCTGTGCATGCTATGGGGCACGAATTAACTGCTTTGTTTGGTATCGATCATGCACGCACATTAGCAGTTATCGCACCAAGTCATTATAAGTTTAATTTTGATGCTAAAAAAGAAAAGTTAGCACAATATGCCGAACGTGTTTGGAATATTACTCAAGGAAGTACAGATGATAAAGCCTATGCCGCCATCGAAAAAACGGAAGCATTTTTCAATCAATTAGGGATAGATACCAAATTATCAGACTACACTAAAGATTACGATGGAACCGCAGAAGAAATTGCAAAACGTTTTGCAGATCGTGGTTGGTTAGGGTTAGGAGAACACCAATCGTTAACGCCAGAAAAGGTTGAGAAAATTGTGAAAATGGCTTATTAAAGTTCTCAAATAAACTTTTATAGGAGAAATTATTATTCAAAAAGTGTTATTCCCAGATTAATACAGGTAATAAACTCAAGAATAGTACTTTATAAAACTAAAAAATCTCGTTTTACACGAGATTTTTTAGTTTAGTTAGTTTAGTTGTGCTATTGAATGTTTGGAAGTCGTTTATCAAGTTTAATATCTCGTGTTGCCACATAGATACCATCTTTTTTCTCAAGTTTTAAAATACTTTGCACTACTTGAGCACGGCATGCCAAAGAGAGATCTGGTATTAAATGATCGTCATTAAAAAAGTACGGATTTAACACCTGTTCTGCTTGTCCCGGAACTTTAATGATGCGTTCTATTTGTTTTAATTCTTTCACATATGGGTTATGGCCTGGGATAAAAGTGTAAAAAGTATACTGACCGTCGGAATCAGTTTTTACCCAAGCTCTGTGGTACACATAGCGTTTACGATTACTGTCTCTTTTCAATACAAAATCGCCATCTTCATCTGCCTGACAAATGTAAAGAATAACATCTTTAGCAGGAGTTATTCCGTCGTTTTCAAAAATAGTACCTGAAATTTTTAATTTGTTTTGTTTTGAAACAAAATCTGGAATAGAGTCTGTGTTATTTAAAGTGCGTTCGCCATAATCATAAATCGCACTTGTTTTTTCGTTTTTTTGAGCGTAAAGTATAGTACAAGAACTTAAAGCACACAAAAAATAAATGAGGGTCATTTTATTTTTCATTTGGATGTATTAATTAATTATTTTAAAATTAAATAAATTGATTCGGTAGAGAATTAAAAACGGTATGAAAGCTATAAATTTTCGTTAAAAAGCTGTATTCTCGACGAAATGCAATACTGTAAAAGGTATTAATTTCAATTTTTCATGAATGCCTAATGTTTATAAGTGTCTCGATAAAGGTAAATTAGTGATTTGCGACTTGGGCAATGAAGCTAAAAAAATTATAAAATTAACTGATAAATATCATTATTTTTGCCAACTTAAAGTGGCTATTTTGCTCGATTTTTAAAAAATATAAAATGAATACAATTAAATTAGGAAATCCTGCCGTTGTAGGTTTATCAGGATTTGGATTAACAACATTGTTGTTACAATTTCATAACTTAGGGTGGTGTGGTTTAGGCCCAATAGTAGCTATGGGATTTGTTTTTGGAGGTTTAGCACAATTAATCGCTGGCTTTTTGGAACAAAAAACTGGAAACAACTTTGGTTTTGCTGCCTTTTCTAGCTATGGTGCTTTTTGGATTGGATTAGGTATTATTTGGATGCTAAACTATTTTGAACTTTACACTTCTTCTAAAACAGATGTTGGATTGTATTTAGTGGCTTGGACGCTTTTAACGATTATCTTTTGGATTGGGTCTTTGTTTATTCATACAGCGATGGCTGTTACTTTTAGTACGTTAGCTATCGGTTTTATTCTATTGGATTTAGCACATTTCGGATTTCCACAATTAACTACTTATGCAGCTTATGTTTTAATAGTTTGCGCATTAGCCGCTTGGTATATGATGGCTGCAATTATTATTAACGAAGTATCTGGTAAACAACTATTAAAAGTTGGTAAGCCTTGGGTAAAAGTTAACTAATTTTTATTTTACAACACTTTAACTTCCTATTTTAAATCATTAAAAGTGTTCCATAAAAAAAAACTCAAAATCATTCTGCATGAATTGATTTTGAGTTTTTTTTGTGACTTTTTTAAAATAAATACGATTCAATAAAAGTAGTTTTAAATTAAAAAATCACTTAAATTAAAACCATATATAACACATATAATCAATTAGTTAATATTTATCTGATTTTATATGCACATCCAATTGAGGAAATGAAATAACTATATTATTTTCATTAAATTTTTTATTAATGATTTTCCTGATTTCACTTTTTACTTTTTCAATTCGAAAGATATTATTACTAAAAAACAGCAATTGAAATTCTAAGGCCGAACTTCCAAAATTACTCAATCGGGCATCAATAAGTTTTTTGTCTAAATTATCTGGATGCGCTAAAGCACTTTCAATTAAAAGAGTCGTTACCAAATCTACATCACTTCCATAAGCTACGCCTACATCAATTTTAAATCTGGTTTTTTTAGATTGATGGCTCCA
The DNA here is from genome assembly GCF_042676825.1 of Mariniflexile aquimaris. NCBI lineage: Bacteria > Pseudomonadati > Bacteroidota > Flavobacteriia > Flavobacteriales > Flavobacteriaceae > Mariniflexile > Mariniflexile aquimaris. Next base: position 569,996 of record NZ_JBHTIB010000012.1, on the reverse strand, counting down.
GTTTATCACTTTACTCGTCGTAATTAATGAGTTTGGAATAATGATAGAAATATCATCTCTATTCAATCCTTTAGAAGTGCGTAATCCAATATCCTGAATTTTAACTACATCGCCATCAATTTGTAAAATATCACCAATTTTAATGGAACGTTCGGTGAGTAAAATAAATCCAGAAACAATGTCGTTAAACGTTTGCTGTAATCCTAATCCAATTCCAACCAGCAAGGCAGTAGAACCTGCAATTAGTATGGTGACTTTAACACCAATGCTTTCCAAAATAAATCCGAAAACGATGACCCAAATAACATATTTTATAATTTGAAATATGGCATATAAAGTTCCCTCATCAAATTTTTGATAATTGTTCCGAGAAACAAGTATTTTTTTAATAAACCAAAGCAGAATTTTAGTTCCAATAATAAATAGGAGTATTGTGACAATTTTATAAACTTTTATGGAGTAACCATCAATTCCTAAAATTTCATAATTTAAAATATCTTTGATTGTTTCTAGAAAACTGGATTCCATGAGTTATTAAATTTGGAATTAAATATGTCGCGTACATGTAAAGTTACACTATCTTTTTTGAAATTAATTTGATGATACAGCTTAAATTTTATTTAAGATAGTATCGAGATTTAGTACTGATTACATTGTAATCCATGAAAAACCAGAATACATAAATATTCTGGGTGTTATCATTTAAAAATTTTTAATAAGAATTACTTAATGTATTACAATAAACTTGTTTTTAACTCGATTTTTGTATTCAACAGCTTTGAAATTGGACAAACTTCTTTAGCTTTTGTAGCTATTTCTTGAAACTGTGCCGCCTCTATTTTAGGCACTTTTCCTTCTAGATTTAGCAGGATAGTTGTTACGTTACCATCTTCAAAGGTTACCGTTGCTGCAACATCTAAAGTAGTGGCTGTAAAACCGGCTTCATTTAATAAAAAACTTAATTGCATGGCAAAACAGCCCGCATGTGCCGCACCAACTAATTCTTCTGGATTGGTTCCTTTTTGGCCATCTTCAAAACGAGTGTGAAACGAATACGGTGTATTGTTAAGAACACCGCTAGCCGATGTTAAAGTCCCTTTTCCTTCTTTACCACTCCCTTTCCACTGGGCATTTGCTTTTCTTGTAAATTTCATAATTATCGTATTTTTTAGTTATTGAATATTCATATAGAAGTTAAACTCTAAAGTAAAACACTCCATTATTTGGTTGCCGTAGCATTACCTGCATAGCTAATTGGAAACCGAGACGATCCACTTAGCTGCATGTAGCTACTAAAATTAGGGTTTATAGTTATATAAACTTTAAAATGTTCTGATTTGCTTTTTGCCTCGAACGACAATATATAGCTATGATCTTTATTTATTTCGACCTTATAATTTTTTAAAACACCGCTAAATTCGATGGCATTATCACCGCCACCATAAGCAACTTGCATTTGGCGCTCACCAAAATATGGCAGATAAGAAGTTATACTATCGTTTGAAATGCTTAAAAAGTTTGAATTTCCAATAAGACTGATGGCGTTTGCAGAATTTCCTGGTCCTAGTATGCCCGTGTTAACCACCTGTTGCATGGCATTTGTTGCTTGCGGATATGCCCAGTTGGATTCTATACGAAATTGCTTATTTTCAACCAAGGTTTTTAAAGCTTCAATTTGAGCTTGTGTAACGGTGTTTTTGGTCGTTTTACACGACATTAAAGCCAATAACACAACACAAAGAATAAAAGAGAAAGGTTTCATTTTTAACGAATTACATACCTCTCTAAGTTAATGAATTTTTATAAAATTATGAGCTGTTAAGACGACAAATATTATAAATAATTAGTATGAAACATGTTCAATTTAGTATTGTATTCTTTAATAAGCTGTAATGTTGCTTCATCTGTTTCAAAAACGCTATACCACCCCTGAGGTTCGTGTGCTGGGTCTCCAATAAATTCGCCATTATTATTTGACACTTCTCCTGGGGTATGAATAATTCCGAAACCACCCCAGGCCCAAAAATTGCAACCTACAAAACTGGATTTATTTTCAATGTTCTCACATAGGAAATCGAAAATAGCTTTAAAATATTGGTTTCTATGGTTAACGCTTGAGTCTTTTGTGTACTTTAAATGGTCTCTGGAAATACCAAATTCTTCTAAAACCAATGGTTTATTTAAGCTTTTAGCAATGGCAACATGCTCTTCAATATAATTTTTTGCCTTTTTTAAAGCTATAGCAAAAGTTTTTTCATGTTTGTTCGGGTTGTACCATTCCCAGTTTTGTATCCAGATGTGAATGGTAATATAATCTAAACTATCAAAATTATAATCAGACAAACAGCTGTTGTTGGTAAACCAAGGAAATGGTGTATTTCCCTCACCTCCTATTGTTATGAGTTGATTTGGTGCAAGTTGTTTAATAAGCAAACTAGAATTTTCAATCCATTTTTGATACGCTTTCTTATTTTGCATCGCATACGGTTCATTTGCGAGTTCCCAACTCATAATGGTTGGATCTTCAGAATAAGGAATCTCAGTAATAGAATTAACCCTTGTAATAACCGTGTCTAGATGTTGATTATACGCAGTAATGGCATCTTTATTAGTATAAAATTTGGCTGTAAAGCGCATGTATTTCTCCCAGTTGTTCGTATCGTTTGGATAAGGTATCGCTTCATTAGTTACCCAAGACACATATTGTGACAAACCGCCAGACCAATACCAAAAATTACTTAAGCAAACCACGGCGTGCATATCTCTTTTCTGCATTTCACTCAGTAAAAAGTCTAAGCCTTCTAAAACATCTTGATTATAAACACCTGGTTTTGGCTGCAAGGAAACAGGAATACTATACGGCAAATGGTCTTCACCTTCAGAACCAGCCATAATTCTTAGATTTGTTATGCCATTTTTTTTTAAAACATTGAGCTCATTTAATAAGCGTTCTCTATCTCCAGATTCTTTTGCAGCTAAATGCGCACCGTACCAAAAATTCGTTCCTATAAAATGATAGGGTTTGCCATTTTTGATGAATTGATTATTTTGAACTTTTATAAACATAGCAGAAATGCTTTTTTTAAAATGATACTCCTTTTCCAAATATCTTAATTTATTTTTATGTAATTATAAATTGAATTATATTTAAAAAATGAATATAGAAAGCTATCTGGTTTTCAATACTTTAATCAAGTATCATTAAATTTGTTTTTATTTTGTTGCTTATGAAAATTCGGAAATATCTTTATATATACTTCACTTTATTGTTGTCTTTTGTTGGTCAAGCACAGCAAAACACTATAGAAATAAGTGGGAAAGTCATTGATAACGATACTAAGCAACCAATAGAATATGCCACTATTTCGGTAATCGATAAGATTACAAAAAAACCAATTACAGGAACTATCACAAAACCAAACGGAACGTTTTCATTAAAAACCGAGGCAAACAATTTTTATATTGAAGTTAGTTTTATTGGCTTTACAACAAAGACCATTACTAAAGAAAAACTTGAGGGTAATAAAATTAATTTAGGGACTATTTTTCTTTCTGAAAACCAACAGTCTTTAGATGAAGTTGTAGTTAATGCAGAAAAATCTCAAACTGAATTTAAGCTAGATAAACGCATATTTAATGTTGGTACCGATTTGAGTACCACAGGCGCCAGTGCCTTAGAAGTGCTTAACAATGTACCCTCTGTTAACGTTAATATAGAAGGGCAAATTAGTTTACGAGGAAGTACCGGCGTACAAATACTAATTAATGGAAAACCATCTGTTTTGGCGAGCGCTGGAAGCAATGCGCTGGGAACTATTACCGCAGACATGATTGAACAAATTGAAGTCATTACCAATCCATCCGCCAAATATGATGCCGCTGGAACAGCAGGCATTATTAACATTATTATGAAGAAATCTGAAAAAAAAGGACTTAATGGTTCGGTGACATTAAATGCAGGTGTTCCAAATAGTAATAGTTTTGGCTTGAGTGTTAATAAGCGAACCGAGCATTTCAATATTTTTAGTCAGATAGGATTTGGGAAACGCACCTTTCCTGAAGATAATAAATCTATAAACACCGATTTTACAAATAACACAACCATAAGCAGTGTTGGATCACGTGAAATGAATGAAAAATTCAACAACTTTATATTAGGTACAGATTATCATATTAACGCTTTAAATGTTCTTACGCTCTCTGGTTCGTATGCGTATGAAGTTGAAGATCAAAATTCTGAAGCAATCTACAGCAAAACAGATGCGACAAATACCGTAACCGATAGCTGGCTTCGCGAGGAATTAACTGAGGCCGATAACCCGAAATTGCGCTACGAGTTGCAGTATAAAATGAATTTTAAAAGACACAAAGAACAATCTTTATTATTTAGTGCTTTAGGCAGCTCATTTAAAAAAGACGAGTCTTCGGTGTTTAATAACACGACTATAGTTGGTAATGAACCAGATGAATTGCAAGAGGCAAGAACAGATTATGCTTTAGAAGATTACACTTTTAAACTGGATTACACCCACCCTTTTCTTGATGATTTTACGCTAGAATCGGGTTCGCAATATGCCATAAATAAAGTAACAAACGATTATGCTGTAAGTGATTTTGAAAATGGAACTTGGGTGAATAATCCAGACTTAACAAATGTCTTTAACTTTAATCAAAACGTATTGGCTATTTACAGTACGATGGCTTATGAAGGTGATATTTGGGGGATTAAATTGGGTCTGAGATTAGAAAACACAGACATCAGTACATTTTTAAAAACGTCCAGTCTCGAAAACAATAAAGCATATGCTAATTTATTTCCAACGCTTCATACATCTTATAAATTTTCTGAAAACATGTCGTTTCAGGCGGGATATTCAAAACGAATTAACAGACCAGGTTTACGAGAATTAAATCCTTTTTCTAATATCAGAAATAATTTTAGTATTTCTACCGGAAATCCGGATTTACAGCCAGAATACACCGATTCTTTCGAAATTACCAGCATTCACAAATTTGAAAATGGCTCATTAAACACGAGTTTTTACAGTCGTTATACCAAAGATATCATTGAGCGTGTAAATACTTTTGAAGATAACATTAATATATCGAAACCAGAAAATATTGGTACGAATCGCACGTCTGGTTTAGAAGTAAATGGAAAATATAATCCGTTAGAATGGTTTACGTTGAATGGTGATTTAAATTGGAATTATTTTAATAGAAAAGGAACATTTGAAACGACTTCCTTCGATTTTGAAGGCAACCGCTGGTCTGCAAATCTCACCTCTAAATTCAAATTACCTGCAAGAATAGATTTGGAAATTTCAGGCGATTACAGATCAAGATTTAAAACGTTTCAAAATGATATTTCCGATAATATTTTTGCCGATATAGGCATCCGTAAAAAAATATTCAAAGGAAAAACCATTTTAAACCTAAGTGTACGCGATGTCTTTGCATCGAGAATTGACGAAAGCTCTACAACACAGCCAACCTACTACTTGTTTAATAGCCGACAAAGAGGCAGATTTATTACGTTTGGTATTAGCTACGGTTTTGGAAAAGGAGAAGCCATGGAGTTCTCGGGGCAACGAATTCGTTAAGATTTAAGTATGCTGTTAATACTTTGTATCCAATCGTCTATTCCAGTGGTATTCGTATCTATAGCAACACTGCCATTTCCATAGGGCATATAAATATTTAAATTCGTCACAGAAAAAAATCCAACAGTTGGCGTAAGCGAGGCACTGGCTAAATGCATCACGCCGTTATCGGCAGCTATAAAAACGGCGGTATTTTTTATAATGGCTCCCATTTCTCGAACGTCTTTGCTATAGAATGTTGGGGCTTTAAAGTTTATTTTCGAAATATTCTCAATAGGAAGCATTTCAATAATATTGTATTCTGGATATTCCTTTTGCAAACGCGTGTAAAAAGTTTCCCACCAGTCTTCAGAATAGCATTTATCACCTGTAGCATTGGTATAAATACAAATGGTTTTTTTATCGTTTTTAACAATGTCATCTAATATGTTCTTGCCATTCGCGAGCTCTTTATCACTCAGTTTAATATCCAAAAGGGGTACTTCAGTTTCATTTTTTGGAAACCCAATCTTTTCTAAATAATGTCTTAAATTATAAACAGGATATTTTGAAATATGCTCATGGTCTGGATATTTGGCTTGAATCTCTTCATTTACATCTCCAAAAACTTTATAAGTGGCATTTGCTATTTGTGTGAGTAAACGTCCTGAAGATGAATTTTTATCGCCATTAATAACCATATCATAATGATTTTTTTTAATCGAAATCCAATCTTTCACATACTTAAATAACTCATTAAACGGTTTTCTGGGTAGCTGAATGATTTTATTAATTTCTTGATAATTTTCAAATACTGGTTTTGCAACACCACCTTTTACAAACAAATCTATTTTACAACCTGGAAAGGTGTTTATTACTTCCTGAACTAAGGGCGTTAAAAGCAATTGATTACCCAATCGGTGATTTGGTCTTATTATTAAAACTTTTTTGATTTCGATTTTTTTAGAAGCATCTATTATAGGTTCAGAATACGCGCTACCAATGCGCTTGGTTATTTGATGCATTAATCGTCTTCTAACTTTATTTATGTTTTTTTTAAAATCCATAACTTGAAATAAAATTTTAAATTTTAAGCATTGAAAAATACAATTTTTATAAAAGAAATACGCATTGATTTTAATACAGATTTACAGAGCATTTTCTTTTAATCGGCCTTTATACCATACGTTTGCAACCAACCCTGCAATAATTAATGCCATACCAAGTAAACTCCAAAAGGTATATATTTCATTAAATAAAGTGGCGCCTAATATTACAGTAAAAACAACTTCTATATATTTTAAAGGTGCCATTAAATTAGTCGCCGCATTTTGGAATGCTTTCGTCATATACAACTGGCCATAATATCCAAAAGCCCCGAGGCTAAATAAGAAGACCCACTCCATACCTTGTGGCGTTACCCAATGCGGAATTGAAAGTATGCCTCCCAATACTGTGGCAACAACCATAAAATAATTAACAACAACTACTGGATGTTCCGAATTGCCAATTTTATTGATAATAATATAAACTAAACCACTTAAAACCGCAGCAAGTAAAACCAGAACTAATCCAAATGTATCTATTTGTGTATCTAAACCTTTCAGAATGATTACCCCAACAAATGAAATGATGAAAAAGAACCATTGCAGCACTTTTATTTTTTCACGAAGTAAAAACACAGCAAAAATGGCTGCAAAAATAGGTGCGATATAGCGCAACGAAACTGCGGTACCAACCGACAAATATTTTAAAGACATGAAAAACAACAGCATGGAAAAAGCGCCAGCTAACGATCTAAGAATCATTAGTTTGTTATTGCTGCTTACCATGGGAATTTTGTTTTTTATTAAAAATCCGAAGGTGAAAAATAACGAACTTAACGATCTGAAAAACACAATCTCATACGAGCTTACATTCTTTAAATATTTTACGATGATGTTCATAAATGCAAAAGCAAGTGAACTTAAAATCATAAATTTTATAGCATTTTTAACGTCCATGCATTCTGGGTCTTAGTGTGCGCTTCGAATTAATAAAATACACACCCGTTAATAATATAATGGCAGCAACGATAGATTGTGCTGTAATTTGTTCATCTAAAACATACCAACCCAAAATTAAAGCAATTACTGGGTTGACATATGCAGAGGTAGATACTTTTTCTGTAGAAACTTCTCTGAGTAGATAATTAAATGCTGTAAAGGCAACAATACTTCCGAATATGATTAGCAGCCCCATAGACCATTGTGCAGACGAGCTCCATTGAATTGGCGATGTCCATGTTTCTCCAAATAAAAAACTAACTAGGAAGAGCATGATTCCAGAAGTTATCATTTGATATCCTGTATTTACAAAGTAACTCGGGGCTAAATCGGCACGTGCCACAAATAAACTCCCCGCACTCCAGCTAATTACACAAGTAAATATCATTATAATGCCAATTAAGCTATCTTCTTGATACACTAATTGATCTTGACTTACTAATAAATACATGCCAATTACACCAAGTGAAATGCCTATTATGGAACTTTGCTGAATTTTTTTACCATCAATCATCCGCATCATGGCTAATACCATAAGCGGTTGAATGGAGGCTTCTAAGGCGCCAAAACCACTGTCTACATAGCGTAATGCCCAAACAAACACCCCGTTACCATACACCAAGAATAAAAATCCTGCTATAATGTTGTTTTTTAGTTGTTTGGCGCTAATTACTAAATTAAGTTTTAAGGCTTTTGCTATAATAAATATTAATACCGACGCCACCGTAAAACGAATGGACGCCATATATAAAGGCGCAACCTCGGTTACAACAATTTTATTAAGAAGATAAGTAGAACCCCAAATTACATATATTGCAAAAAAAGCAAGTACTATGAGAATGGTTTTACGAGGTAAACTCATAAATTATAATAATAAGCTAAGTATTTAGTACTATATTTTTTTAACGCGTACAGCGTTCATACCTTTTTGACCGCGCTCTAATTCATACGTAACGGTGTCGTTTTCTTTTATGGGTTCAAGTAAACCACTAACATGCACAAAATATTTCTCTTGGTTGATGCTGTCTAAAATAAATCCGAAGCCTTTTGATGTATCGAAGAAAGACACTTTTCCTTCTTTTGCTGCAGGCTCTTCGTCTTCTCTATCCTCTTTTTTAGGAATTCCTAACTCAATGCTCTCAGCGTCTACTTTCACTTTCATGGACGGATCTGGCGGCGTGTCGGTTAAATTACCATTAAAATCAACATAAGCAAACTGGATACCTTGTGGATTGTCTTTTGCTTCTGCCTTACGAGCTTCTTTCTTTTTTTGCTTCTCTTCTCGTTTTTTTAAGCGTTTTTTTTCTTTTTCAATTTTGTTGAATGTTACTTGTGATTTTGCCATTGTTTATGTTAACGGGTTTAGTTATATGATTATTTCTTTAATTTGAATATTCAGTGCTTTCTGAATATCGTGAATTTTTTGTAATTCTCCTGCGATTATTAAAGCTATTGAATAGCCTTTTTTACCTGCTCTTGCGGTCCTGCCACTTCTGTGCGTGTAATATTCTAATTGTTCGGGGAGTTGATGATGAATAACAAATCCTAGATTGTTAACATCAATACCTCGTGCTGATACATCGGTAGAAACAAGTACTTGTAAATTTCCTTTTTTAAAGGCACGCATCACTTTATCGCGTTCCTTTTGTTGCATATCGCCTTCTAATGCGCCAACCGAAAATCCTTCATCTATCAATTTCTCGGTTAAATCTTTTGTTCCAGCTTTGGTTCTACAAAAAATAATACCGCGCTCGTTTGCTCTTCTACCCAATAAGGTTACTAAGATATTAAATTTTTCCTTGATATTGGTACTAATATATTGATGCGTAATATTAGCATTAATAAGATCGTCTTTATTAACTTCTACCCTAATGGCTTTTGGCGACATATAGGTTTTTATAATGTGCTGTATGTCTTCGGGCATGGTTGCAGAAAACAACCAAGTGTGACGTTTGCCGGTATTGTATTTTAAAATTTTGTTTAGTTCTTCTTTAAAACCCATACTTAGCATCTCATCGGCTTCATCTAAAACTAAGGTTTTTACATTTTTAATATTAACATCGCCGCGTTCAATTAAATCTAATAAACGTCCAGGAGTGGCAACAATAATATGTGTAGTTCGTCGTAATGCCGCTATTTGCTTATCAATTTTCTCGCCACCATAAACGCCTTCGGCAAATATTTTGTCTTCAGAAAATTTAGTGAATTTAAAAAGTTGCTTTTTAATTTGTTGCACTAACTCGCGTGTTGGTGCCAAAATTAAGGCTTGCACATCGTTTGAAGACGTATCAATTTGTTGTAAAATAGGCAAGCCATAAGCTGCCGTTTTCCCCGTGCCTGTTTGTGCTAAACCAATAAAATCTGTGTTAGAGTCTAATAAAACAGGAATTGTTTGCTCCTGAATGTCTGTTGGGATTTTTATATCTAATTCTTTAAGTGCTTTTATAAAGTCTTTTTGAATTCCTAATTCTGAAAATGTTGGCATACTATTTTTTACGATGCTGCGAAGGTACGCCTTATTTTAAGGAAGATATAATTATATTGAATAAATTAATCTCCTTTTAATCTTCTGGCGGATACCCATGTATTGCTTCGAAAACTTCATCGAAATTTGCGCGCAGATAGGAGTTTAATTTTTTTCTATAATCGTCTTTTAACCATTCCACAAAGTTATACGTGCTTTTGCTGATGCATTTGGTGTAACGCTGAATTCTAAAATCGATATCATCCCCTAACATTTTTGCCAAGGCTAAGGCATCATACACATCTTCGCTATTTTCTACACAAATTTTGGCGTGCTGTTCGATAGAGCGCTCTAAAACTACTTTTGTGGTTTCACCATTTCTAATAGAATCGACGTAGGTTTTTTGAATATCGAAATAAACTTCTTTCGATTTAGAAAATTCTTTTCGTAATTCGTCTGGCATTTCATATCTAAAATTGCTCTCTAATTCTTCATCACCTAAGATAGAATCCAGATAATAATTTGGCGATTTAAATATGCGTTGCCAATCTAAATCGTCGCCCCAAGGTCCGAAACGGTGAAAGTTATTCCCTAAATCTATTACACTAAAGGTTTTCTTATTTTTAAGAATACGAGAACCACGACCAATCATTTGATAATATAGCGTTAGCGATTTTGTAGCACGATTTAAAATAATACTTTCTACAGTAGGTTCATCAAAACCTGTAGTTAAAATACTAACGGAAGTTAATATGGCATCGGGCGTTTTTTTAAACCATTTAAGAATCATGGCACGCTCTTTTTTGGTATTGGTATTATCAAGATGCGCTACCGGGTAGCCTGCTCTTCTAAAGGTATCGTAAACGTGTAATGAGGTGTTAATACCATTGTTGAAAATAAGTGTTTTTTTGCCTTTTGAACGCTCCTCGTAAGCTTGCATAAGCTTCGAAAGCATATCATCGGCTGTATACAAATCTTCAGAAGATTTAACGGTATAATCACCATTGGCACCAACTACCAACGATGTTAAACCAACATTATAGGTAAACATTTCGGCACGTGCCAAAAAGCCATTTTCAATAAGCGACTCAATACTTTCACCAACAATTAACTCGTCGTAATTATCGGTCATCGGTAATTCAATACTAGAACTTAATGGTGTTGCAGTAACACCTAATATGAACGACTGACTAAAAAATTTAAATAATTTGGTAAAGGAGTTGTAATGCGCTTCGTCAATAATAACCAATCCAATATCTGAAATATCAAGTTTATCGTCGTTTAATCTGTTGTTTAAGGTTTCCACCATGGCAACAAAGCAACTATAATCGGCTTGGTCGCTTAAGTTAGCCTTACTATCTACTACTTTGTTTACAACACCAAATTCTGTAAGCATATTAGAAGTTTGTTTACATAATTCTATACGATGTGTCATTACCAATACCTTTTTTTTGTGATGTTTAAGGTATTGTCTAACTATTTCAGAAAAAATAACCGTTTTTCCACCACCTGTAGGTAATTGATAAAGCAGATGATAATCGTCTGGCGCTTCATCAAATAACTTAAAAATCTTATCTATAGCGCCTTTTTGATAACTATATAAGCTTTTCCCTTCGTTTCTTTCTTCTAATTCTAAGATAGATTTTTTCGACATATTTTTAAGTTTCAGAGGTGCAAAAATAACACCTTTAAAGGGTTTAACAAGAATAAATGCTTCGAAAATTTAAAATGATTTTGTGATGGGGTGCTATTAAATAAATTACAACCTATATATGAGCTTATTTTTTATCCAAATTCGATGAAATTCTTCAGTAATTAATATCTTTACTTTTTAATACATTTTCTATGCAAATTAACGATAAATCTGGAGTAAAGGAGTATTTAGCTGATTCACAGCGCTACGAAACAATGACCTATAAAAGAGCAGGAATAAGCGGTGTGCTATTGCCTGCCCTATCGCTTGGGCTATGGCATAACTTTGGATTTGTTGATAACATTCAAAATGGTAGAGATGTACTAAGATGTGCCTTCGATTTAGGAATTACTCATTTCGATTTGGCTAATAATTACGGACCGCCATTTGGTTCTGCCGAAGAAAATTTCGGAACCATCCTTAAAAAGGATTTTAAAAATTATAGAGACGAGTTATTTATTGCCACCAAAGCTGGTTACGATATGTGGCCTGGACCCTATGGCAATTTGGGCTCTCGAAAATATTTAATGGCGAGTATAGATCAAAGTTTAAATCGTATGGGTTTAGATTATGTAGATATTTTTTATCATCACAGACCAGACCCTGATACGCCTTTAGAAGAAACGATGGGCGCTTTAGCAGACATCGTTCGTCAAGGAAAAGCTTTGTATGTAGGTATTTCAAATTATGAATCGAAAGAAACACGGGAAGCTGCACAAATTTTAAAACGTTTAAATACACCTTTTATATTGCATCAGGCGCGTTATTCGATGTTTGATCGTTGGGTTGAAAATGATCTTTTAAGTACTTTAGAGGAAAATGGCGTGGGTTGTATTGCCTTTTCACCATTAGCTCAAGGGATGCTAACCGATAAATATTTAAAAGGTATTCCAAAAGATTCGAGAGCTGCCAAAGACAAAACGTATTTAAATGTGGAGACCGTAACAAGTAATCTTGAAAAAGTGCAACTTTTAGATGCTATTGCACAAAAACGCCAGCAAAAATTATCGCAAATGGCACTAGCTTGGATATTAAGAAAACCTCAGGTGTCTTCGGTTTTAATTGGAGCCAGTTCTGCAGCACAGTTAAAAGAAAATGTGAAGGCTGTGGATAATTTGAATTTTACAGAAGAAGAATTAAAATTGATTGATAGAATTATTTCTTAATTCCTTACTCTTTAACAATTATAATAGTCGCTTTTACACCAGTCGCGAGATTCCATTGATTGGCAGAAACTAATTTGCCAGTATCATCTACAACTCGAAATTCGGCAGTATTTGGGCCAGATTCTCCTTGATTTAAGGCAAGGAAATCTATTTTATTAAACCCTTTTTGTAGATTGAGTTTAAATCCGCTATAGCCTCCTGTTAAAAATACGCGGGCATGCACAACATCGTCGTTTACTAACACCTGTATTAAGTCGCCATCTACCACACCAAAATCTCTATACGCAATATTAACAGACTTGGCATTGCACTTAAAATCGCCTAAATATTGGTCGGTTAAGCTGCCGTTAAGTTGTTCAACTTCTTGAGGTGTTAGTTTGGTATTTGCTATATTTTTATCTATTTGTTTCTGGTAAAGCTCTCCAGGATTTCCAAATTCCTCACCAAAAAGTGAAAATTCTTTTTTAGGCTGCTCTACCCCTGTAGTAATTTTAGGTGTATTAAACGAGCCAAAATTGGGCGTGCTGTTTTTAGGTTGTGAAGGTTCTATTATAGGTGTAATATTATTTTGTTTTTTGCTTTCTACCGCAGGAATAGCAGTCGATTTATTCTGACTATCTATTTGAGCATGGCCAAAATAACTAACGGTAAACAAAATAAAAAATGATAATACTAACTTCATTGGTCTTTTCTAAAAATCAAAATCCTTTTAAAAATCAAATATATTTTATTCTCATAAAACCTGTGGAATTAGAGAATAAATTTTACATTCATTTAACAAATACCATACCTAATTAAGAATTAACCTAAATATTCGGATATAATTTTCGGGCTTTTCTAGGATTTGACTTTATTTTTTAAGAGAATCTAATGGTTTTAAAACACCATAAGATATAGTTACTTTTTTTCTACCCCATTTTTTGGCTGCTTTAACGTCTGTTCCCATGTAAATATCTATTTTATTTTTCCAGCGTCCATGCATTCTGTCTTTTACAAAATAAATACTATCGAAGCCTTTTATTTTTACTGGTGTATCGCGTTTCAATCCTTTTCTATATAAATCTTTAGACACGGCAATATATCTTAACCCAGGTTTTAAACTGTCTCCAAAGGCTGTAATATGTGGATTATTATCTGTTTGAGCTACTACAGAATTATACGCAGAGGCCGTTACTTTTAATTTATGCCAATTGTAATTTTCTTCGAAAGGAATCTCTTTTTCTTTGCAATTAAAAACTAAAAGCAACAGTATGAGTATAGAAATCTTTTTAAACATCTAATAAATTTAGAATTTAAATATACAAAATTACACATATGAAAAGTTGAAAATAAAAAAGAGAGCTAATTTAGCTCTCTTTTTTGATTAAGAAATTTTAATTTTTTTGAGTGGTTTTTTCTTAGCTTCTTCTTTTTTAGGAAGATGAATTTTAAGAATACCATCATTATAATCGGCCGCAATTTTATCTACATTTACTGACTCTGGAATGGCAAACGTTCTTTTGAAAGAAGAATACCCAAACTCTCTACGAGTATAGTTTTCGGTTTTTTCATTTTGCTCAGTTTTAGACTCCACACCTATTGATAAAATGTGATTATCTATATCGATATCAAAATCAGATTTTTTCAATCCAGGAACTGCCATATCAATAACAAATTCATGATCAGAATCTATAACATTTACTGCTGGTAATGTCATTCCTGTATTAAAATTAGACATAAATTCGGTACCTAATCCTTTACCTAATATATCATCAAACCATGATGGTAAAGTTGGTAATAAATTAAAACTTGATTCAATTGGCTTTTTAGTGCCACTTTTTACTGTTGGAATTAAAGTGCTCATAATTAAATATTTTTAAATGTTAAACAATCAATTCTAACTGTTATATAGCAATTTAAATACCAATTAAAAATTACTGAAAAAATTTCAGAAAAACTGACAATATTTCATTTCAAAACACTAAACATCAGACAATTAGTCAATATTTATACAATTCTATTAAAGCGATTTCAAATCGGTGTTTAGGTAAATATTGGGCCTCTAATTGTGCCACAAAAGGAATGGGAGTTTCTAAGCTTCCTACGCGTTTAACAGGTGCATCTAAGAACTGAAAACAATGCTCGGTAATTAATGACGAAATGTCGCTAGCAATACCACCAAATAACGAATCTTCTTGTAAAATAATGGCTTTACCAGTTTTTTTAACCGAAGCAAAAATAGTTTCGGTGTCTAGTGGTTGAAGCGTTCTTAAATCTATAACATCGGCCGAAATGGAATTATTTTTATCTAAAATTTCTAGTGCCCAATGTACTGCAGCACCATAACTTATAACGGTAATATCTTGCCCTTTGCGAATTACATTAGCCTTCCCAAAAGGCAAGGTGTAATAATCTGTTGGCACCTGTTGTTTGGTACTTCTGTACAAGGCTTTATGTTCGAAAAACAATACGGGATTTGGATCGTTAATAGCCGTATTTAATAGCCCTTTGGCATCAAAAGGAAAAGCCGGATAAACTACTTTTAATCCGGGTGTTTTAGTAAACCACGCTTCATTAGTTTGTGAATGAAACGGACCCGCTGCCACACCACCACCGCATGGCATTCGTAAAACCACATCGGCATTTTGTCCCCATCTGTAATGAGATTTCGCTAAATAATTAACCACTGGATTGAAGCCCGATGATACAAAATCGGCAAACTGCATTTCAACAACGCTTTTAATGCCTGCGATAGAAAGTCCCATGGCCGTTTCAATAATGGCCGATTCGCAAATGGGTGTATTTCTAATACGATGTTTACCAAATTGTTCAACAAATCCTTCGGTAATTTTAAAAGCGCCACCATATTCTGCGATATCCTGACCCAT
Organism: Mariniflexile aquimaris; assembly: GCF_042676825.1. Taxonomy (NCBI): domain Bacteria; kingdom Pseudomonadati; phylum Bacteroidota; class Flavobacteriia; order Flavobacteriales; family Flavobacteriaceae; genus Mariniflexile; species Mariniflexile aquimaris. The sequence continues at coordinate 554,179 of NZ_JBHTIB010000012.1, read as the reverse complement.
AATTACTAAGTCGCTATGGCGTTCCATACTTTGTTTTAAAGCTTCTGAAATGGCGTCTATAAACCGATTTTCTTTAGTTTCAGTACTCGGTGTAATTTCTTGATATACAAAATCTTGGTAAACATCATGTAATTCGTTGGTTTCATTAGGAATGATGTCTGCTTCCGCGAAAGCGATTTCTAAATGTTCATTAATTTCATTTATAATAGACTCCTTATAAGTCGCTGCTTCGTTATCTGTTAAAATGCCCTGATTCTTTAAAAACATTTCATAGTTAACCACCGGGTCTTGTAACGCCCAATAATCAATAAGGTCTTGCGGTACATATTTAGTGCCACTCGCCTCTTCATGCCCTCGCATTCTAAAAGTTTTAAATTCCAGCAAAACAGGTCTTGGATTAAGGCGAATGCTTTCGGCAATGTCCCTTACTTTAGCATAAACTTCTAAGATATTGTTGCCGTCAAGAGTATGCGATTCCATGCCATAACCTATGCCTTTATCGGCAATATTTTGGCAGTTAAACTGTTCGTTAGTAGGTGTAGAAAGTCCGTAGCCATTGTTTTCCACACAAAACAGAACGGGTAAGTTCCATACCGAAGCGACGTTAAGCGCTTCATGAAAATCCCCTTCACTCGTACCGCCTTCACCAGTAAAAACTGCTGTAACCTGATTGGTGTTTTTCAATTTAGAAGCCAGTGCAATACCATCGGCAACCCCTAGTTGCGGACCGAGATGCGAAATCATGCCTATAATTTTATATTGCTGTGTACCAAAATGGAAGGAACGGTCTCTTCCTTTGGTAAATCCCGAAGCCTTCCCTTGCCATTGTGCAAACAATCTGTACAATGGAATTTCTCTCGACGTAAAAACGCCCAAATTCCGGTGCATGGGCAAAATATACTCCTCTTTATTTAATGCTAAAGTTACACCTACTGCAATTGCTTCTTGCCCGATGCCAGAGAACCATTTACTTATTTTACCCTGACGCAATAAAATAAGCATCTTTTCCTCAATCAATCTAGGTTTTAAAATGGACTTGTAAAGAAGTAATAAGGTATTGTTGTCGAGATTGTTAATTTGAAAATTCATTTTTTAGAAGCCAAAATTTTAATAACAAAGAGAAATATAGCACACTCAAATATAGTACAAAAAGCGTAATACTTTATAATAACATAACTTTATTAGCTTGCTGTAATCTACGCAATGTTTTTGTACATTTGTGTTACATGATTTAAAAAAATAGGACCAAATGAATAGTATTCCAAGTGTAGATTTAAGCGATTTTTTATCTGGTGATGCCGATAGAAAGCAAAAATTCGTTGATGCCATAGGAAAGGCTTACGAAGAAATAGGATTTGTTGCCCTAAAAGGTCATTTTTTAGATGATGATTTAGTAGAGAAACTTTATACAGAAGTAAAAAACTTTTTTAATCTACCGGTTGAAACAAAGCGTAAATATGAAATTCCTGGAATTGGTGGTCAGCGAGGTTATGTTTCATTCGGAAAAGAAAGTGCTAAAGGTAAAAAAGAAGGCGATTTAAAAGAGTTTTGGCATTTTGGGCAATATGTAGAAAACAATCCGAAGTTAGAAGCAGAATACCCTAAAAATGTAATTGTAGAAGAGCTTCCAGAATTTAATAAGGCAGGAAAAGAAGCCTATAGAATGCTTGAAAAGACAGCTAAATACGTTTTGCGGGCTTTGGCATTACATTTAGGCTTAGAAGAAACGTATTTTGACGCATACATTCATAACGGGAATTCTATTTTAAGACCCATCCATTACCCGCCAATTACTGAAGAACCAAAAGAAGCAGTTCGCGCAGCAGCCCATGGCGATATTAATTTAATAACCTTATTGATGGGAGCTCAAGGTCGCGGATTACAAGTACAAAACCATAAAGGCGAATGGATTGACGCCATTGCAGAACCCGATGAATTAATGATAAATGTGGGCGATATGCTGTCGAGACACACCAACAATAAACTAAAATCTACCATACACCGTGTTATCAATCCGCCTAAAGAGCTTTGGGGAACATCTCGATATTCCGTTCCATTTTTCATGCACCCCATTAGCGATATGAAGCTTAATGTGTTAGAGGGCTGTATCGATAAAGATAATCCGAAAGCTTTTGATGATATCACTGCGGGTGAATTTTTAACTGAACGACTCATAGAATTAGGATTAATAAAAAAATAAGTTTTCAGTGTTTTTATAATTGAAAAATACTGCGACTGAAACTTCACACTAAAAACGATGGATTTACAAGATCAATTAAAAAATCTATTTCCAGACCATATTCAGGAAGAACCCGTTGGAAATCAAGATGAGGCATCAAAAATTTGGATGCAGGACGACCCCATTATTTGTAAATACGAAAAACGAAAAGGGAAACCTATTACCATTTTGGAAGGCTATACAGGCGCCACCGAAGATTTTAAAATTTTAGCGAAAGAGATAAAAACCAAGCTGAGTGTGGGTGGTAGCTTCAAAGACGATAAAATTATTATTCAAGGAGATTATCGTGATAAAATTATGACCATGCTTAAAGAAAAAGGGTTTAACGTAAAACGCGTTGGCGGTTAATTATGAACAAGTTACCACTTCATATAACAAATGGTGCCGTTTTAACTAAATATTTAAATGAATTAAATATTGAAGGCGAAAAACTTACCTGGCAAGAAATGCTTTGCGAAGGACCAACTGTAAACCAGGTGTATTCAGATGAGTTTTTAAAACTTAGAAAAACCTTTTTAAATGAATTTTATGATATCGATTTAAATGTATCAGAAATTAATTTAGAATTAAACAAATTGAATCATTCTGAAAAGTATTCAGAGATTGTACTTTGGTTTGAATACGATTTATTTTGCCATATTAACATGGTTGCTGTGATTAGTTTAATTCAACAGAAAAAAATAACGCTTCCACTCTATCTGGTTTGTAGCGGCCGAGTTTCTAAAAGTAAAAATTTAAAAGGTTTGGCCGAACTTAATTCGGGTGAATTATTCAAACATTACCAGGACAAAATCAAACTTACCGAAGAAGATATTGATTATGCCACCACGATTTGGGGGATTTATTGCGGCAAAGACCATAATTTATTAAAACCTTTAATAGTAACAAGTTCATCGTTTAAATATATGAGTAATTGCTTAAAAGCTCATTTAGAGCGCTTTCCAGAAACCAAAGACGGACTAAGTGTGATGGAGCGTAATATATTAGAAATAGTAAAAGATAAAAAAATAAAATCTGAACACCATTTATTAGGATACGCTTTAAATTACCAAGGCTATTACGGGTATAGCGATATGCAAATTTCTAGAATTATAGAACAGCTAAAAATCTTTTTTATAATGGAAGAAGATAGTATTAGTCTTAACCGAAAAGGTCATGAAGCCTTATTAGGGCAGCATAATTTTAGTTCAGAAATAGATTGTTTAATGGTTTTTGGAGGGGTTAACAAATTCGATTTTCAATTCAATAAAAAAGAAAATAAACTTATAAAAACAATTCGTAATGTCTATTAAAGCATCAGAACTTATATTAAATCCCGATGGCAGTGTATATCATTTAAATTTAAAACCAGAAAATGTAGCAGAAACCATAATTCTTGTTGGTGATCAAGATCGTGTTGAAAAAGTTTCAGCCCACTTCGATACCATAGCATTTAAAACACAAAAAAGAGAATTTAAAACCCATACGGGAACTTATAAAGGGAAACGAATTTCTGTAATTTCAACGGGTATAGGCCCCGATAATATAGATATTGTTATAAACGAATTAGATGCTTTATTTAATATCGATTTGACTACCAGACAACCTAAAACGGATATTACGAGTTTAAATTTTATTAGAATTGGCACCTCTGGTTCTTTGCAAAAAGATATTCCTGTTGATGCCTTTGTTTTAAGCACACATGGTTTAGATCTTAATGGCATGCTTCATTTTTATCAAATACATCCTGTTAGTAATCCAGAAATTGAAGATGCTTTTATAAAACAAACTAACTGGTATGCTAATAAAGCAAGACCGATCGTTATTAAAAACAGTGAAATTCTACAGAAAAAACTTGAAAGCGATACGGTTTATAAAGGAATGACAGCCACTGCAGGTGGATTTTACGGACCTCAAGGACGCGTACTTCGATTGCCAGTTCAAGACCCCAATTTAAACCACATAATGGACACTTTTAACTTTGATGGTTTACGTGTTACAAATCTTGAAATGGAAACGTCGGCCATATACGGGTTGTCTAAACTTCTTGGTCACCATGCCGTGTCTCTAAATGCGATAATCGCTAATAGAGCTAATGGAACGTTTAGTAAAAATCCCGGAGATGCTGTAAAAAATCTGATTGTTTACACACTAAACAAAATAGTTGAATAACACGTTATTTGAATGAAAGAAGTTATTATTGGCGGTGTGCCAGAACATTTTAATTTACCTTGGAGTTTAAGCATTAATAATGGTGAGTATGTGGCAGAAAATATCGATTTAAAATGGCGTGACTTTCCAGGTGGTACCGGTGCCATGTGTAAAGCATTAAGAGCCAAAGAAATTGATATTGCTGTGATACTTACTGAAGGAATCATAAAAGACATAATAGATGGTAACCCAAGTAAAATTGTTCAAACATTTATTCAAACGCCTTTAATCTGGGGAATTCATGTTGCTGCCAATTCTCAATACAAAACTATAAACGATTTAAAAGGGACTAAAGCTGCTATTAGTCGTTACGGTAGTGGCTCGCATTTAATGACTTATATTAATGCTGAAAATAACCAATGGGATTTAAAAAATGATTTAGACTTTAAAATTATCGATAATTTAGATGGTGCGATTATAGGTTTACAGTCTGGCTTTGCCGATTATTTTTTATGGGAAAGATTTACCACGAAACCATTGGTTGATAATGGTACGTTTAGACACATTGGTAATTGTCCGACACCCTGGCCATGTTTTGTAATAGCCGTAAGAAATGAGTTTATTGAATCGAACAAAGCAGAATTAAAAACTATCTTGAATATCATTAATAGAACCACTTCAGAGTTTAAAGATATTCCATGCATCGATAAAACAATCGCCTACACTTACAACCAAAAAATTGAGGACGTCAGGGAATGGTTAAACTTAACCGAATGGTCTCAAAAACTTATAGATAAAACCACTATTTTAAAGACGCAACAAGAGTTGTTTTCTTTAAATATTATTCCAGAAATAGTTGATTACAAAACGCTTACCGAAAAATTATAATCAATACAACTCGTCACTATCAATATCTAAGGTTTGAATGAATTCTATAGATTTTTGAATATCGTCACGCAGCACTCTATCGTCGGTCACAAACGGTACTTCTTGTCTGTAGATACTTAAAATAGTTTCTATAAATGATGAAGACTTTAATGGCAAACGCAACATCAAAGCTTGCGACGCATTAAATAATTCAATCGCTAAAATGCGTTCCACATTATTAATTAGCGTAAATGCCTGGGTAGCTGCATTTGCTCCCATACTTACATGGTCTTCTTGCCCGTTAGAAGACACAATAGAATCTACACTTGCGGGTGTTGCCAGTTGTTTGTTCGCACTCACAATACTCGCTGCGGTATACTGCGGAATCATAAAACCGGAATTTAATCCAGGATTATTTACTAAAAAAACAGGTAAGCCTCGAAGCCCAGAAACAAGTTGAAACGTGCGGCGTTCTGAAATATTTCCCAATTCTGCCATGGCAATTTTTAAAAAATCGAAAGCCAAGGCCAATGGTTGTCCATGAAAATTTCCACCTGAAATAATCATATCATCTTTAGAGAAAATATTAGGATTATCCGTTACCGAATTTATTTCCGTCTTAAAGGTTTTTTCAACAAAGGCTAAAGTGTCTTTAGTGGCACCATGTACTTGTGGCATGCATCTAAAGGAATATGGGTCTTGAATATGCTTCTTTTTTTGGTTTATTAACTCACTATCTTCTAAAAACTCCCGTATACGCGCTGCTGTTTTTAATTGTCCGTTATGTGGTCTTACCAAATGAACCAATTCATTAAAAGGTTCAATGCGTCCATCAAAAGCATCTAAAGACATGCTTCCTATTAAATCTGCTAAATATGACAATTTATAAGATTTCAAAAGTAAATAGATACCATAAGCACTCATAAATTGCGTACCATTTAAAAGCGCCAACCCTTCTTTAGATTGTAATTTAATGGGCTGCCAGTTAAATTTTTCAAGTACTTCGGTAACCGGCAATTCTTTGTTCTTGAACACAACAGAACCTTCGCCGATTAATGGTAAACACATATGTGCCAAAGGTGCCAAATCGCCCGATGCACCAAGCGAACCTTGTGTGTAAACTATTGGTAAAATATCATGATTATAAAAGTCTATCAGCCGGTTTACCGTTTCTAATTGTACGCCACTATGCCCGTAACTTAATGACTGAATTTTAAATAACAACATTAATTTTACAATGTCATTTGGTACGCGGTCTCCTGTGCCACAAGCATGCGATTTTACTAAGTTTTCTTGAAGTACGGTAAGATTTTCTTTAGATATTTTTACATTGTATAAGGCTCCAAACCCAGTATTAATACCGTACATGGGCTTGCTTCTTGTCTTTAACTTGTCGTCTAAATAAGTTCTACAAGCTGTTATTTTTTTAATAGATTCATCAGAAAGTTGAAGCTGTTTTTGTTCAGAAATTATACTATTAATAGTGCTTAAATCCAGCACCTTTTGAGATATGATATGTAGTTTAGTAGGCATTAAAATGTTATTTAATTCAGAAAAAACAAATTTTATTACAAATTACACAAAGAATTGTTAATAATTCAGAATATTTAGCTGTTAAATTTATTATATTTTTATTTTTGAGATTAGAAAAAACAAACACATGAAAAAAATACTTTTATTGACTCTTGCCTTTGCCATTATAGCTTGTAAGGAAGAACCTAAAGATTACGTTACTTTGTCTGGAAAAATAACCGACAAGAGTAGTGATTCCATTGTTGTAAGATCTCGTACTTACTCTAAAACCATACAGGTTAATAGCGATGGCACTTTTAAAGACACGCTTAAAGTTGAAGCAGGTGTTTATAATTTATACGATGGAAACGAATCTACTTCAATTTTCTTAAAAAACGGTTTCGACATCAATCTGACTTTAGATACCAAACAATTTGATGAATCCATCGCCTATTCTGGAGTTGGAGCTGAGCATAGTAACTTTTTGGCTAAACAATCTTTACTGAGAGAAAAACTTTTAGATTTAGAAGTTCTCGGTAAATTAAATATGAAAGGTTTAGAAGCGAAACTTAGTGAAGCTAAAGCTAGTTTATCGGAGTTTTATTTGGCCAATAAAAATATTGACACTATGATTATTAATAGGCTAACTAGAGAGTTAGACCCTATGTTGAATTCTTATAAAAATTATTTAGCAGAGTCAATTACATTAAAAGACGAATTACCGGCAGGAACGCCTTCACCCGTATTTGAAGGCTATGAAAATTATAATGGAAGTAAAACCTCATTGTCCGATTTAAAAGGAAAATACGTTTACATAGATGTTTGGGCGACTTGGTGTGGACCATGTAAAGTAGAAATCCCTTCTTTAAAAGCCTTAGAAAAAAAGTACCACGGAAAAAACATTCAATTTGTGAGTTTATCTATTGATGACGATAGAAGTCATGGTGGCTCTTGGGACAAAGCGAGAGCCGATTGGAAAGCCATGATAGCCGATAAAGAGTTAAGTGGTATACAATTATTTGCGCCAAACGGATGGCAATCGCAATTTGTTTTAGATTATAAAATTAACGGAATTCCAAGGTTTATTCTGATTGATCCTAACGGAAATGTGGTAACACCAGATGCGCCGAGACCTTCTGATGCTAGTCTTACAGAATTATTTACCTCTTTAAATATTTAAAATTATCGGGTAATTACTTTTAAAAAGCACCACCTTAAAAGTGGTGCTTTTTAATTTCTAATCCTTTTTGGTGGCTTCAGCTTCTTCTATTTCTTCTTCTTGTGGTGGCTCTGGCAACCTGAATAAATCGATAAACGCGTCTCCTAAATAGTTAATAATATGGCTTGCATTTAAACTTTGGTAACCGTATTTTTCAACTGCAAAATCGCCAGATTTACCGTGTAAATACACTGCAAATATTGTGGCGTTCAAGGGACTATATCCTTGTGAAATTAATCCTGTTATAATTCCTGTTAAAACATCGCCAGAACCTGCAGTTGCCATCCCCGGATTGCCCGTTGTGTTAACATAAAGTTTATCTTGAAAAACAGTTATAGTATGCGCGCCTTTTATTACGATTATAAGCTTGTGTTTTTTAGAAAATGCTTTGACTTTTTTAAGTTTATCAAAATCGTCTTTCCAATCCCCAATTAAACGCTCTAACTCTTTCGGGTGTGGCGTTAAAACGGTGTTTAATGGAAGTAATTGCAATAAGCTTTTCTTTTTTGCTAGAATGTTAATACCATCCGCATCAATAACGAGTGGCGTTTTATTTTGCTTTAAAAAATCTTCAAAAGCATTAATTGTCTTCGTGTCTGTACCTACTCCAACTCCAAAGCTAACAACACTTGGCGTTATTTTAAAATCAATTTTAGTAATAATCTCATCATCTGTATCTGTAATTACCATGGCTTCTGGAAATGCCGTTTGTATAGGTATATAGCCGCATTTGGGAACATAAGCAGAAACCAGTCCTGCACCAGCAGATAAAGAAGCTTTACTAGCCAATGTAACCGCTCCTATTTTACCGTAACAGCCACCAATTATTAAACTATGTCCAAACTGACCTTTATGTGAAAACTGTTCTCTTGGAATATAAAGCGGTAGAACTTCGTTTTTTCCTATTAAATCGACTTCAGTAGTCGTATTCATTAAAAAATCTTCATCCAATCCGATGTTTAGCACTTCCCAGTGCACCGTATATTTTGCGGTTTCTGGTAGAAAAAATACCAATTTAGGAGTAACGAAGCTTAAGGTATAGGTTGCCCATACCACGGAATCTTCATCTACAGGAATATTTTCAGTGCTTAATCCCGAAGGAATATCAACAGATAACACAAAAGCTTTAGTGTTTCTAAAATATTTAAAAAGATTTTTTATCCATGGATCTACCGGTCGGTTTAAACCAATTCCAAAAATGGCATCGACTATAACATCTTCAGCATTAATTACCGGAAAATCATCATCGCAGCTTAAAAGTGTTGGCCATTTTTTAGTTACATTTTTTATGCGATCGTAATTAATTAAAAAATCTTTAGAGCGCTTGTCACTACAATTAACCACATAGGTTTTTACGTTATAACCATCTAATATTAATTGTCTAGCAATAACTAATCCGTCGCCACCATTATTACCAATACCACAAAACACATGTATTGGTACTTGTGCACCTTGTAAACGCATGTGTATCCAATTAAAAACCTGTGAACCTGCACGCTCCATTAAATCTGTTGAAGAGATGTTCTGACGTTCAATGGTTAACTTATCGGCCATATAAATTTGCTCTTTCGAAAATAGTTTCATGTAATTTATTGAGATTTAATATGAAAAATAGAATTGCAATTTTTAATGAAAAAATAACGAGACAATTTACGCAAATAAAAAATCCTTAGCTAAATTTTCAACTAAGGATTTGTGCTTTTAAATGAAAAATAACAACACAGTATTAACTATTCTATTCTTTGATAAACTTAATAATTTCAAAGTTTTCTAATTTTAGCAAATACATACCATTTGATAAAAATCTCACATCAATTTTATTTTCTTTGGCTATTGTGCCACGCAATATTTCTTTTCCTTGCAAACTGTAAATCACGTAATTTTCAGATTCAGATAATCCAGAAAGCCCGATATAGTTGGTAGAAGGGTTTGGGTATGTTTTAATTTTTGCTTTAAAATCTATGATAATATCGCTCATTGCACTGGTGTCGATCGTATTTATATTGCCATACGAAATGCCATTCGCGTTTTTTGCATACGATCGTACATAATACATGGTATTTGGTATTAAATTTTCTATTTGATAACTGTAAGGACCTTCCCCACCGCCGAGATCAATTTTAGAATCAGATACTGTTGGTAGCTCAACCGAAGTACTGTAAACTATACCTTTCTCGGTAACATCATTACCTCTATCATCGGTAACATCACAACTTATCTCTATTTGTTTGGTGTTATTATTCAATACAGAACTGCCAATCACCACCGGAGCTCCGGCTTCTACTATGGTGGCACCACCTTTTAAGTTAATAACGTAGTTGTCAAAATTGGTAATTCTTTGCCCTCCAAAACCAAAATAAGCATATATAATTTTAGAGTTAGCCATGACTTTATTTTGAACTTTCCATGTTTTAGTTTCAATCGGATTGGAAGAATCCAGCAACGTACCATCCGATTTTGAAGGATAGATACTTATAGTCATTTCAAAATTGCTATTGCCTAACAAATCAATCGTCAATACCGCTAAATACCATTTGTCTGCCGAGGCACTATTTAAAACATCTTCGTTGGTCCAAGATCCAGATTCGGTTATTAAACCACTAGAAAAAATATAACCGCCACCATGTAAGGATATGCCTAAACCATCCATAGGAGCTGCATAAAAATAGTGTGAAGCATTAGGATTCGAGGTAAAACCAAATCCGCCATAGCCGTTGTTATACTCGCTCTTAAAATACGTTTTAAACTCGTAGTGCGAGCCTTTTCCTGTTATTGAATATCCTTGTTTTGATGTAAAAACTTCATTCGTTTCACCTAAAACGCTCACGGTGCCAGAATTACCTATACCAGCATTCGAAGTTTGGGTTATAAGTTTTGAGCTACCACCCTGATTAAATTCCGTGAGTAATTGATTGGTTGAATTAAAATCAAACACCTTAGTAACTTGTGATTGTATAGTTAAATAACTTAAAAATATAAGTGATATTAAACTATTTCGAAGAAGGGCTTTTGTTTTCATTTTGTAGGATTAACTAATTAAGGCTCACAAATATATGATTTTTTTCATACAAAATACATTTAAACGTATAAATATTACACTTTATCGTATAAATAAATATTTTTGCTGAGTGATTTCTTACTTATTAATGAAATGATTAGCCAATTTAACGCACAATAACTACATAAGATTATAGGTGGTAAAGCCTGAATTTATTTTATCAATTTTCTAATTCATTCAGAAATAAGTTCATATTATTAAAAGAAAATACCTTCTACATAAGAATACCGCAAAAAAATAATTTTTGTTTTTTTATAAGATTAAATGTGATACTTTTGATTTGTATTAGTATTTAGTATAATGAACCATTTAATCCAAAATAGCAGCGCTTTCCATTCTTTTACAACAAAAGGAAACACCTCTTTTTTTGGTACAACTACAATCATTACTACCCTTTGGGGTTGCTAGGTATATATTCTTCAGGTTATATTTGTAATTTTTATAATTACAAGATTTTAAATATTTTTTCAATTATCAATTCATTAAAAAATGAAGGTTTTAAAATTTGGAGGAACCTCTGTAGGTTCGTCAAAAAACATAAATAATGTTATTAGCATTTTAGAAGATTATGCTAAATTAGATAAGGTAATTTGCGTTGTTTCTGCCGTTGGTGGCATAACAGACAAACTCCTATTAGCAGGAAAACAAGCTCAAAATAAAGACGCTGGTTTTAAAGATACTTTTCACGGCATTAAACAGATTCATCTAGACATCATAAATGAATTAAATCCAGTAAATAGCGAAACCATAATAACTTATGTTGACGCTAAATTAGAAGCGCTTCATAGTTTGTTAGAAGGGATTTATTTGATTAATGAATTATCCCCAAAAACATCCGATAAATTAGTGAGCTATGGCGAGTTGCTGTCTTCTTACATTATTGCAGAAACTATGAAAAATCGTGGTATTTCTGCCGAATGTAAAAACTCACAGGACTTGGTGGTTACAAATTCTAACTTCACAAAAGCCGAAGTTAATTACAGCATTACCAATAAAAATTTACAAGATTATTTCAACACCGCGCCGCAGCAGATTACCATACTTCCTGGATTTATTGCTAAATCGCAATTGGGCGAAATAACTACCTTAGGTCGCGGTGGTTCAGACTTTACAGCAGCTATCGTAGCAGCTGCTTTAAAAGTAAAACAACTAGAAATTTGGACTGATGTTAGCGGTATGTTTACTACCAACCCAAAATTGGTAAAGCAAGCCTACCCTATCGATAAAATATCGTATCAGGAGGCAATGGAATTATCTCATTTTGGAGCCAAAGTGTTATACCCTCCTACTGTGCAACCTGTTTTAGATTTAAACATCCCAATTCATATTAAAAACACCCTAGAACCAGAAGCGGTTGGAACTATTATTTCTAACGATGAAACAATATCTTCATCACCCGTAAAAGGTATTAGTAACATCGGAAATATCGCGTTGTTAACCTTGCAAGGTAGTGGTATGATTGGTATTCCAGGATTTTCTAAGCGTTTGTTTGAAGTCTTATCTCAAGAAAAAATAAATGTGATTTTAATCACCCAAGCATCGTCTGAACATTCTATTTGTTTAGGAATTGACGAAGGTGATGCAGACAAGGCTAAAGATGCTATTGATGCCGCGTTCGATAACGAAATTGCATTGCATAAAATAGATCCTATTATTGTTGAAAAAGACCTTTCTATTATTGCCTTAGTGGGAGATAATATGAAAAACCATCAAGGTATAAGCGGTAAAATGTTTAGCACTTTAGGTAAAAACAATATTAATATTAGAGCCATTGCGCAAGGTGCTTCAGAGAAAAATATTTCTGCAGTTATTTTACAAAGTGATGTTAAGAAGGCATTAAACACCTTGCACGAACAGTTTTTCGAGTCTAAAACAAAACAGCTCAATGTATTTATTACAGGTGTTGGTAATGTTGGAGAACGATTGGTTGAACAAATTAAACAACAGCGTAAATATTTAAAGGAAAACCTAAAAATAAATTTACGCGTAGCTGGTTTATCGAATTCCCGAACCATGATTTTTAATGAGGAAGGCATCGATTTAACGACTTGGAAAGAGCAATTGGCTAAAGGTGAAAAAGCAACATTAGAAGGCTTTTTCGAGAATACCAAAGCACTAAATTTACGTAACAGTATTTTTGTGGATGTTACTGCCAATAAAGAAGTAGCAAACCTTTACGCCAACTATCTTCGTCAAAGTATAGGCGTTGTGGCGTGTAATAAAATAGCTTGTTCAAGCGATTACGAAAACTATAAATTATTAAAACGTTTATCGTTAAAATACAACGCGCCGTTTTTGTTCGAAACCAATGTGGGCGCGGGCTTACCGATTATTGATACCTTAAGTAATTTAATCGCTTCTGGCGACAAAATTACGTCCATTCACGCCGTATTATCGGGAAGTTTAAATTTTGTATTTAATAATTTTAATGATACTACCAAGTTTTACGATGTGGTGAAGCAAGCAGCTGCCGAAGGCTATACAGAACCAGATCCTAGAATCGATTTAAGTGGTGTAGACGTAGCAAGAAAAATATTAATCCTTGCCAGAGAAAGTGGTGTGGAGATGAATTTAGAAGATATTGAAAACACACCATTCTTGTCGGAAGCTGGCATGAAAAGCGGTTCTGTTGATGATTTTTATCAAACATTAATCACAGACGAAGCGCATTACCAAAGTTTATATGCTTCCGCGAAATCGAAAAACTGCCAGTTAAAATATGTCGCCCAATTTAATAATGGTAAAGCGAGCGTGAGTTTACAAGAAATACCGAGCGACCATCCGTTTTATAACCTTAAAGGTAAAGATAATATTGTTATGTTTTACACGCAACGATACCCAGAACAACCTATGATAATTAAAGGTGCTGGAGCTGGTGCCGATGTAACTGCCTCTGGGTTATTTGCTGATATTATTAGAATTGGAAATGATTAATTAAGACGATAGACTTTAGGCGGTAGATCTCAGATAAATATCTAAAGTCTATGGTCTAAATTCTTATATCTAAAAAAAATGAACGAAATAAAAATATTTTCACCAGCAACCGTTGCCAATGTAGCCTGTGGTTTCGATGTTTTAGGCTTTTGCTTAGATAGTGTTGGAGACGAAATGCTGATTAGGAAAATCGATAAAAAAGGCATTTTTATTACCAAAGTTGAAGGATTCGATTTGCCCTACGAAACCGAATTAAACGTTGCAGGTGTTTCGGCATTAGCCATGTACGAAGCTGCAAAACCCGATTGCGGATTCGAAATTGAAATCTATAAAAAAATTAAACCTGGCAGTGGTATTGGTAGTAGCGCCGCCAGTGCCGTAGGTAGTGTTTTTGGTATGAATGAGCTTTTAGGAAGACCTTATAACAAAACACAACTTACCGAGTTTGCCATTAAGGGTGAAGCTTTAGCGAGTAAATGTGAGCACGCCGATAACCTTGCTCCTGCTATGTTTGGTGGTTTTACACTGGTTAAAAGTATGTCGCCTCTAGAGATTCTTGAAATTCCCTCTCCAGACGATTTATATGCAACCATTATTCATCCGCAAATAGAAATAAAAACTTCTGAAGCAAGGGCTATTTTACCTAAAGAGGTTGCGTTACAAAATGCCATAACACAATGGGCTAATTTTGGAAGTTTAATTCATGCCTTACATACAAGCGACTTCGAATTAATTCAGCGCTCTTTAAACGATGTGATTGTAGAACCATTTAGAAGTCAGTTAATCCCACATTATCACGATGTTAAAAATGAAGTCCTTAAAGCAGGTGCTTTAGGTGCTGGAATTTCGGGTTCTGGACCCTCAATTTTTTCATTAAGTAAAGGATTAAAAACAGCTATGAATGTGGCTGATGCCATGAAAAATGTGTATGCTAAAACCCATATAGATTTCGATATACATATTACTAAAATTAACACGGAAGGGATTAAAATCCTTTGAAGACGAAAGATTAATGACAGATGACGGAAGATGGAAGTTTAATTTTTAAAAGTATAAATGGATAAATTCAAATTTGAAAAACTTGTTATTTGGCAAAAAGCCATGGATTTTGGTGAAGTTATAGATCAAGTATCCATGTCGTTTCCTGACAGAGAAAAGTTCAATATATCTTCGCAAATATGGAGAGCATCAGATTCTATTGCACTAAATATTGCGGAAGGTTCAATTGGACAATCAAATTTAGAACAAAAAAAATTCATAGGCTATTCCATGCGCTCCTTGGCAGAGGTTGTAACCTGTTTATTTAAAGCAAAAAGAAGAAACTATATTATTGATGCAAAATTTACAGAATTATATAATGAAGCATTTCATTTGATGAATATGATGAGTGCATTTAGAAAAAATATAAATTAGTTAAGAAAATTTGATTAATAAACGTAAATAATCATTCCGACTTCGGTCTTCCGACTTCGGTCAACATTAAAAACAATGAATTACTACTCACTAAATCATAAAGCACCAAACGCATCATTTAAAGATGCCGTTATAAAAGGAATCGCGCCAGATAAAGGATTATATTTTCCAGAAAGTATTACCCCACTTCCTCAATCGTTTTTTGATAACATTGATAGCTTATCCTATAATGATATTGCTTTTGAAGCTATTAAACAATTCGTGTCTCCTGAAATTCCGGAAGCTGTCTTAAAAGTTATTGTTGAAGAAACCCTGTCATTCGATTTTCCTGTGGTGAATTTAAACGATAACATCTCAACATTAGAGCTGTTCCATGGTCCAACTATGGCATTTAAAGATGTTGGTGCGCGATTTATGGCGCGTTGTTTAGGCTATTTTAACCAAAATAACGACAGAGAAGTAACCGTATTAGTGGCCACTTCTGGCGATACTGGCGGCGCTGTTGCCAATGGGTTTTTAGGTGTTAAAGGTGTAAATGTAGTTATCCTTTACCCTAGTGGAAAAGTGAGCGATATTCAAGAAATGCAATTAACCACCTTAGGTCAAAATATTAAGGCTTTGGAAGTTAATGGCACATTCGACGATTGTCAAGCCATGGTAAAAACAGCATTTTTAGACGAAGCCTTAACAAGCAAGATGCAGTTAACATCTGCAAACTCGATAAATGTTGCACGCTGGTTGCCTCAATTGTTTTATTTTATGTTTGCATATAAACAATTGCACAACAAGCATAAAGACATCGTTTTTTCAGTGCCAAGTGGTAATTTTGGAAACATTTGTGCAGGTATGATGGCGCAACAACTCGGTTTACCAATCAATCATTTTGTGGCATCCAATAATGCTAATAATGTAGTAACGCGTTATTTAATTTCACAACTATACGAGCCAAAACCATCGGTTCAAACCATAAGTAATGCTATGGATGTAGGGGCACCAAGTAATTTTATACGCATTCAAGAGATTTACAAAAACAATTTTGAAGCTTTAAAAGATAATGTGTCTTCTTATAGTTTTTCTGATGAAGCAACTAAAGAAGCCATTTTGGAAGTTTATAATAATTACAACTATGTGGCAGACCCACATGGTGCCGTTGGATATTTAGGATGCAAAGCTTATTTACAAGAAAATCCTAGCGCCCATTGTGTGTTTTTAGAAACTGCGCATCCTACTAAATTCTTAGATGTTGTAGAAGAAGTTATCAAAGAAAAGCAACCACTTCCAGAACAAATCCAGTCGGTTATGGGCAAAGAAAAAGAATCGGTTGTTATTTCAACTTATGAGGATTTAAAAGACTTTTTATTGAAGTCATGAAGACCATAAAAAACCGTATTCTGCTATTTATTTGCGCCGTTTGTGTTTTAGGCTGTTCATCAAAAGACGATAATTGCGTAAAGACCATTATAGTGCAATATGGGTATTCTATAAGCGGACCCTACGGTTCGATGCACATTCCTGAAATAAAACAGGAAGTACCGTGTGATTTCCCAGAACCTGAAGACGCCAATCCTATTGAAGTATCAGGAAAACTTAAAAATTTCTCGTATGAAGTTATAAGCTTTAACTTTACACCAGATACAGGCAATAACACAAACAGATTGCAATTTGAAATTAAACTTATCAATCCTAATAATTATGCGATTGTTGGATTGCCTGTATTAACAACTCTGGCCGATGGTTTAAAAATTTCCAGTAGTTATTCTAATAATGCTTCTTCTCCTTGTTATTCTATTGATGCGAATTCTAGTTGCATTTTAACCTTCGATAAACAAGATTCATTAAATCTGGGAATTATCAATTCCATTCAATTAATCAATGTTGAATATTTCGTTGGAAATTAATTCCCATATTAATTTAAACAGTTAGTTATATTTTTACGCATCTAAAAAAACTGTTTATATAAATTTCAATACATTTGCTTTCGTTGAAAAAATAATGAGATTCTCTGCTTTCGAGGGAATACTAAAAAATATAACTATCGTATGAAAAACACCGCCTTAACATCAACTCACGAAGCTTTAGGAGCTAAAATGGTTCCATTTGCAGGTTTTAACATGCCCGTACAATATGAAGGTGTCAATGCCGAACACGAAACGGTTAGAAACGCTGTTGGTGTATTTGATGTATCGCATATGGGTGAGTTTTTAATTGAGGGTGAACATGCGTTGGCATTAATTCAAAAAGTAACAAGCAATGATGCTTCTAAATTAACTATTGGGAAAGCACAATACAGTTGCTTGCCAAACGATACAGGTGGAATTGTAGACGATTTAATTGTGTATCGTATTAAAGAAGATACCTATCTCTTAGTTGTAAATGCAAGCAATATTGAAAAAGATTGGAACTGGATTTCGTCTAAAAACGATGTTGGTGCCAGCATGCGCGATTTGAGTGATGACTATTCGTTGCTTGCCATTCAAGGTCCAAAAGCTATTGAAGCGATGCAGTCCTTGTCAAGTCACGATTTATCGGCTATAAACTTTTACAATTTTATTG
This sequence comes from Mariniflexile aquimaris, assembly GCF_042676825.1. Taxonomy (NCBI): domain Bacteria; kingdom Pseudomonadati; phylum Bacteroidota; class Flavobacteriia; order Flavobacteriales; family Flavobacteriaceae; genus Mariniflexile; species Mariniflexile aquimaris. The sequence goes on along the minus strand of NZ_JBHTIB010000012.1, from coordinate 536,254 downwards.
TGGGCGATTTTGCAGGTATAGAGCATGTTATCATATCTGCAACAGGTTATACAGGTAGCGGCGGTTTCGAAATTTATTGTAAAAACTCAGAGGTAAAACAAATCTGGGATAAAGTATTTGAAGCTGGTGCAGATTATGGCATTAAACCAATAGGTTTGGCGGCTAGAGATACGCTTCGCTTAGAAATGGGGTATTGTCTTTACGGAAATGATATCGACGATACAACCTCGCCTATTGAAGCTGGGTTGGGTTGGATAACAAAATTCACAAAAGACTTTACAAATTCTGAAGCTTTAAAAAAGGAAAAAGAACAAGGCCCAAAACGTAAATTAGTGGCTTTTGAGCTAGACGAACGCGGAGTTCCACGTCACGGTTATGATATTGTCGATACGAACGGAAACAAAATTGGTGAAGTAACCTCAGGCACTATGTCACCATCCTTAAATAAAGGAATCGGATTAGGTTATGTGCCAACTTTGTTTTCTGAAATTGGCAGTAAAATAAACATTCAAATTCGCAAAAATGCGATTTCAGCAACAGTGGTAAAATTGCCATTTTATAAAAATTAAATATGCTCAGTTTTCAAGCTATTTTAGAAACCATTTATAAAGACGCCTTAAATGCTGAAGATAAAGGTAAGGTTCCAACCTATATTCCAGAATTGGCAAATATTGATATAAATAGTTTTGGAATTCACTTAAGAACATTTGATGGTAAAGACTATGGTATAGGCGATTTTAATAAAAAATTCTCCATTCAAAGTATCTCAAAAGTTCTTGCGCTATCAAAGGCCATTTCGTTAGTAAACGGAACCGTTTGGAAACGTATAGATGTAGAACCTTCAGGGCATCCATTTAATCAGTTAGCCTTGTTAGAAATCGAAAACGGCAAACCAAGAAACCCATTAATAAATTCTGGAGCCATCATAATTGCAGATATTTTAATTAGTAATTTAAAAAATCCTAAAGAAGATTTCTTGAATTATATTCGAGAATTAACTGGCGATAACGATGTTAATTATAACCTAACAGTAGCAAACTCAGAGAAAAATACGGGCTTTAAAAATTATGCCGCCGCTAATCTTTTAAAATCGTTTAAAAACCTTGATAATAGTGTTGATGAGGTATTAGATTTTTATTTTCATCAGTGTTCTATCGAGATGACTTGCAGCCAATTAACAAAAGCATTCTATTTTTTAGCAAATAAAGGGGTGAGTCTGTCTAACAAAAACATTATTTCAGAATCTCAGGCTAAACGTATCAATGCCATTATGCTAACCTGTGGGTTTTACGATGAAGCAGGCGAATTTGCATTCGAAGTTGGATTGCCCGGAAAAAGTGGCGTAGGTGGTGGTATTGTAGCCTTATTACCAAATAATTATGTAATTACTACCTGGGCGCCAGGACTCAATTTAAAAGGGAATTCTAAATTGGGTATGTTGGCTTTAGAACAATTTACTACCAAAACCAAATTATCTATATTTTAAACAAATTTTTTGTTTGAAGAAATTTCATGAATAGTCGAGAAGATAAACATAGAATTTTAATTTTAGGAGCTAGCGGCTTTTTAGGAAACGCTATATATAAAGAACTCTGCTCCTATTTTAAAACTTTTGGAACCTATCGAACACCCAATAACCAATTAGAAAAAAATAATCATTTTTTCCACTATAATATCGAAGAAGACGATGTTTACGAAATACTGGACATCGTAAAACCTACGGTTATTATATCTGCACTTCGTGGCGATTTTGCTTTTCAGTTTATCGCTCATAAACATGTGGCAGAATATGTGTTTTCAAGAAAAATTAAATTTATATTTTTATCGTCCGCCAATGTTTTTGACGCTTATAGTAAATACCCAAGTTATGAACAAGACAAAACGTTAAGTCATAGTATTTACGGGCATTTTAAAATCAAAATAGAAAACATGCTGTTGCGATTACCTAAAAGTCAAATCGCAATTTTAAGATTGCCAATGGTTTTCGGATCAAATTCTCCCCGCATTCAAAAGATTGTTCAAGATATAAACGACAAAACGCCTATTGAAGTGTTTCCAAATTTAATCATGAATGTTACCAACGATTCTAAAGTTACACAACAAATACATTATATAATAAATAGAAACAAATCCGGCATTTTTCATTCGGGAAGCAGCGATTTAGTCCATCATGATGAATTTATTAAAGAAATTATTGCATCATTAAACTTAAAAAATGCCATTTATAAACAGGTTTATACTACCAACAACGACAGGTATTTGGCTGTACTACCTAAATATAATCTGCTTCCAAAAAACTTACAACTTACAAGCCATAGCATTATAGAAACGCTAAAAATATAAGTTGTCGCTTACGTATGATTTTAGTACATTGATAGCTAATAAATTATTATAAAAAATATAATTATGAATAAACTTTCTAAAGACGAAATTGAAAAAAGATTACTTAATTTTCCCGATTGGGATTATTATGATCATGCTATTCATGCTGAATTTGAATTTGATAATTTTAAAGATTGTTTCAGTGCTATGAGCCGCATTGCATTTGAATGTGAAGCATTAAACCACCATCCAGACTGGTCTAATGTCTATAATGTTTTAACCATTTCGTTAACAACACACAGTGCAAATGGCGTTACAGAAAAAGATTTTAAATTAGCCAAAGCAATCGAAGCAATTGTTGAACCAGAAGAAGATTAAATTTTTTTTACACACTCAGTTATCGCGGCTATTTACAATATTTAAAAAAGCAGCAATCCGTTTTTCAATTGACAGATTTTTTTAAATTTGCGTCTCGATAAAAAATAATAAATAGATAATAAACAATATTGGTATGGGAAGAGCTTTCGAATTTAGAAAAGCACGTAAAATGAAACGTTGGTCTGCCATGAGTAAAGCATTTACTCGTATTGGTAAAGATATAGTAATGGCTGTGAAAGAAGGCGGTCCAGACCCTGCTGGTAATGCCCGTTTAAGAGCCGTAATGCAAAATGCTAAGGCTGTAAATATGCCGAAAGACAATGTAGAACGCGCAATTAAAAAGGCAAGTGAAAAAGGACAGGGTGATTATAAAGAAGTTATTTTTGAAGGTTATGCGCCGCATGGAATTGCTGTTTTAGTTGAAACAGCTACCGATAATAACACCAGAACCGTAGCTAATGTGCGAAGCTACTTTAATAAATGCGATGGGAGTTTAGGAACATCAGGTTCGGTAGTTTTTATGTTCGACCATACTTGTAATTTTAGAATAAATGCTGAAGGATTAGATCCTGAAGAAGTTGAATTAGAATTTATTGATTACGGTGCCGAAGAAGTTTTTGCAGATGAAGATGGCATCCTAATTTATGCGCCTTTTGAAAGTTTTGGGGCTATACAAGCTGCCTTAGAAGAAAAAGGTATAGAAATATTGTCTTCGGGCTTTGAACGCATTCCTCAGGTTACTAAAAAACTAACTCCTGAAGAAGCTGCGGATGTTGAGAAACTTTTAGAAAAATTAGACGATGATGATGATGTACAAAATGTATATCACACCATGGAAGAAAGTGAAGATTAAAAAATTATTATTTACAAAAAGAGCGCTATAAACGCTCTTTTTTGTTTTAAAATATGTTCATGAAAAATAATACTATTATAAAATGGGGCATTATTGGCTGCGGTAATGTTACCGAAGTTAAAAGCGGACCTGCATATAAATTAACTTCTGGTTTTGAACTCGTTGCTGTGATGCGACGTGATGCCGAAAAAGCAAAAGACTATGCTATCAGACATCAAATAAAAAAATATTACACAAATGCAGACGATTTAATTAACGATGATGAAGTTGATGCCGTTTATATTGCAACGCCTCCAGACAGCCATAAACTATATGCTTTAAAAGTGGCCGATGCTGGTAAAATTTGTTGTATTGAAAAACCTATGACATCTAGTTATGCCGATAGTTTAGAAATATACAATGTATTTAACAATAAAAATATCCCTTTATTTGTTGCCTATTACCGCCGTTCCTTACCCCGGTTTTTAAAAGTAAAAGAGTGGCTAATTGCTAAGTCCATTGGTGAAATTAGACACATTAATTGGCACTTTAGTAGACCAGCAAGTGCGTTAGATACCTCGGGAGAGTATAATTGGCGAACCGATGCGACCATAGCGCCTGGTGGCTATTTTGATGATTTGGCGAGCCACGGACTTGATCTTTTTAACTTTTTACTCGGAGATATTAAAGAAGTGCACGGTATAAGCTTAAATCAGCAAAAAAATTATTCAGCTAAAGATGCCTTTACCGCATGTTGGATGCATGATAATACTATTACCGGCTCTGGAAGTTGGAATTTTGATTGTCATGATTCTATAGATCAAGTCACTATTTATGGGAGCGAAGGACGCATAGAATTTTCAATTTTTCATGACAATGCTATCATTTTAGAAAGCAAAACGACATCTGAAAAACTTTTTATCGAAAATTCAAAACACATACAAATTCACCACGTTGAAGCGATGCGCGATATGCTTATTCATAAAAATTACACCCATCCATCAACAGGTTTATCAGCAATTCATGCCAATTGGGTTTTAGATAAAATTCTCCAAAACCTGTAGCTGTTTCATGTAAAAATTTGATTTTATCCGTTTTTATTCTATTTCCATTAACAAAATTTAACTTTTGTTATAGAATTCTTAAAAAACAATATGCTTATTTTTAGCGCGACTAATTCAAATAAATAATTAAAATTAGGATGTTATCCTGTTAAAGTTAAACCTATGACACACTTCAAATCTCGTATTTTAAAATTCAGAATTATTGTAATTGTTTTTATTGTTTCATTGATTTTTCAAAGTATTCATGCTCAGGATAAGAAAAAGAAAAGCAAAAAAGGTGATAACACCGAGGTTGCTACTCCCCCATCAAAAAAAGATAAAACAATTGCGGAGTTAATAAAATCATCTAAAAAAATTGAAGGGTTGTTTCCTATCTATCAAGATACAATTACAGGTTCTTTACAATTATTAATATCAGAAAACCAATTAAATAAAGAATTCATTCACTTTAGCCAGATTGCCGACGGAATACTAGATGCTGGCAGGTATAATCGAGGCGCCTACATGGGTTCTAAAGTCTTCAAGATTGAAAAATATTTCGATAAAATTGAATTTATAGCCCAAAATACGTCATTCTATTTTGATCCAGAGAGTCCGCTTTCAAAATCTAAAGACGCTAATATTAGCAATGCTAACTTGGCAAGTATAAAAATTGAAGCATCCGACAAGAAAAAAGGACTTTACTTAATAAAAGCAGACGATTTATTTCTTAGTGAAACCTTGTCGCAAATTAAACGTGCAAGTTCACCGAATGAATCTCCAACATCGTTTAAATTAGGAAGTTTAAGCAAAGAAAAAACGAAGATAAGGTCGATTAGAAATTATCCGGAAAACACTAATCTCGAAGTAGAATATGTTTACTCATCGCCTTCTGTATTAAACTCAGGTTCTGAGGCGGTTACCGATGGAAGAAACGTAAGCATTAAAATTTTTCATAGTTTGGTTGCTATGCCGGAAAACGACTATGATGTGAGATTCGATGATCCGCGAGTTGGATATTTTACAACTAAGGTAGACGATCAAACTTCTACAAAAAGCATTACCTACCGAGATTTAATTCATAGATGGCATCTAAAGAAAAAAGACCCTGCGGCAGCAATGTCCGAGCCTGAAGAACCTATTGTTTGGTGGATTGAAAATTCAACACCTTTAGAATGGCGAGAAACTATTACCAATGCTGTGTTGCAATGGAATGTGGCTTTTGAAAAAGCAGGATTTAAAAATGCGATGGTTGTAAAAATTCAACCTGATGATGCCGACTGGGATGCTGGCGATATTCGATACAATGTATTACGCTGGACATCATCCCCTAAACCTCCGTTTGGTGGCTACGGTCCTAGTTTTGTTAATCCGAAAACAGGGCAAATATTAGGCGCCGATATCATGTTTGAATTTGTGCATTTTACCAACCGAGTTTTATATGATAAAGTTTATGAATTGGCTTCGATAGATGCTCCTTATGAATCGTTTGCTAATAACTCTCATGATTTTTTAAGCTGTTCATTAGGACATCAAATTCATCAAGACGTCATGTTTGCTGGAATAGCAGCTTCGGCTTACAGCAATTCAGATCTTCAAATGGATCGCATTAAAAAGGAATCGATGACTGCTTTGGTTATGCACGAAATAGGCCATACTTTGGGACTTAATCATAATATGAAAGCAAGTCAGTTATTTTCGCCAGAGCAACTGGCAGATCCTGTTTTTATTGAAGGCAAATGTTTAACGGCTTCCGTGATGGATTATGCTGCTTTAAACGTAACCAGAGATCGTTCAAAACAAGGACAATATGATGATGTGGCAGTTGGTCCTTATGATGTTTGGGCAATTCAATTGGGGTATACACCTTTCAAAACAGAAAATGAAAGACAAGCATTGTTAAATGAATCTACGAAACCCGAACATATGTTTGGAAATGATGCCGATGATATGCGTTCTCCTGGTAAAGCGATAGACCCTCGAGTAATGACGTCAGACCAGTCTAACGATCAAATCACTTTTTCGATAGACCGAATAGAATTATCAAATGATTTGATGAAGGATTTAAAAAGCAAATTCTCTAAACCAGGGGAATCGTATGAAGAATTACGACGTGTGTATTATCTGCTTAGTTCTCAACAGGCCACGGCGGCAAACATCATCTCTAGATTTATTGGAGGTGTTTACGTAGATCGCTCTATGCATGGGCAAAGCGAAGGGACGAAACCTTACGAACCAGTTAGTTTAAAAGATCAAAAAAGAGCGATGGCGGCATTGAGTAAATACGTATTTGCTCCAGATGCCTTCGACGCACCTAACGATTTGTATAACTATTTAGCTATGCAACGCCGAGGTTTTGAATTTTTTAATGGTCCTGAAGATCCAAAAATTCATAAGCAAGTACTCACCTATCAAAAAAATGTCCTCAATCATATTTTGCATTATAATACGTTGCAACGTATTTCAGATTCAGAGTTATACGGAAATGAATATAAGCTGACCACGTATATGACCGATTTAAATAATGCGATTTTTAAAGCAGATATTTATGGGAATGTGAATTCATTCAGACAAAATCTTCAATTAGAGTATACCAATATGTTAATAAGCATGCTAACGGGAAAGCAAAATGCTAGTTTCTCTAACAATGCAAAATCTATGGCATTATACAATTTGCAAAATATTAGAAAAATGGCTGCGAGTTCTGGTGATATTTCATCAATTGCTCACAAGCAGCACTTAAGAACACTAATAGATAACGCTTTGAAAGAAGTTAAATAAAACGCAGTTATCTGTAAAGAAAAAGCTACTTCGAAGTTGAAGTAGCTTTTTTTTATGGTTAGCCATGTTTCTTTTTAGGAACAAAAAATTGTTTACTTTATGTTTCATTTACTAACACAGCTAATATAGACCAAAATCTATGCCATACATTAATTTGTTATAAATAAAATCATTAATTTGGATGACTTTTAAACTCCTAAAAAGTCTAAAAAATAAAATTAAGTAAAATAAAAAAATATGAGTAAAACGCTGTCTTCTTCCAAAGCTAACTTCGGCACGCTTCCGGTATTTTTAACCGCAATTTCTACAATTCTAGGGGCCGTTATGTTTTTGCGTTTCGGATTTGCTGTTGGTTCGGTTGGCTTTATGGGTACATTACTGATAATATTTATTGGACATCTTGTCACAATCCCCACAGCCATGGCATTAGCAGAAATTGCTACCAATCAAAAAGTTGAAGGTGGTGGCGAATATTTTATAATATCGCGTTCGTTTGGTGTAAACATTGGAGCTGCTATTGGTATCGCCTTATATTTATCGCAGGCCATTAGCGTCGCATTCTATGTTATTGCGTTTGGTGAAGCTTTTGATGCCATAAAACCTTGGGTGATTACCGAGTTTGGCTATGAAATTTATGACAATAGATTGTTTACCATTCCTGCGTTGTTGCTATTAATTTGGCTTATGGTTACCAAAGGAGCAGATTTGGGAATGAAAGCTTTGTATATAGTAGTTACTATTTTGGCTATTTCACTTGTGCTTTTTTTTATGGGAACTACCGACTACGCCAATGTTTTTGATAGCTCTCAAATATTTAAGGGTGTAGAATCAGACAAAGGGTTCTTTTATGTTTTTGCTATTATTTTTCCCGCCTTTACTGGTATGACGGCTGGTGTTGGTTTATCGGGAGATTTAAAAGATCCTAAAAAGTCAATTCCTATGGGTACTCTAGCAGCCACAATTATGGGTATGTTTATTTATGTGTTTATTGCTTATAAATTAACATCGTCTGCAAGCCCGACAGATTTAATAAGCGATCAATTAATAATGAGTAAAATTGCCTTATGGGGACCCATAATTCCAATTGGGTTGGCTGCTGCAACCATTTCATCGGCACTGGGATCGTTTATGGTGGCTCCAAGAACGTTGCAAGCTATTGGAGGTGATAAAGTTTTTCCAAATAGACGTGTTAATTTTTGGGTTTCTAAAGGAACTAAAAAGAATAACGAACCTAGAAACGCCACCATTTTAACCAGTTTAATCGCTGTTGTTTTTGTATTGATGGGCGATGTTAATGCGGTAGCCGAAATTATTTCTATGTTTTTTATGGTGACTTATGGGTCGCTTTGCCTTATTTCATTTATGCAACATTTTGCAGCAGATCCTTCTTACAGACCTTCATTTAAATCTAAATGGTATTTGTCGCTATTAGGGGCTATTATGTGTATTTACTTGATGTTTAAAATTAATACACCTTACGCCATGGCAGCTATTGCATTAATGGTTGTTTTATACTTATATATCTCTACAAAAAGCGATAATAAAAAAGGAATGGCTAACATTTTTCAAGGTGTTATTCATCAATTTAGCAGACGAATGCAAGTGTTTTTGCAGAAAGCAGATAAAGATAACACCGACGAAAATTGGAGACCTGCTGTACTCTGTTTATCTAAAGATAGCTTTGAACGCTTGAGTGCTTTAGAAATGATGAAATGGATATCGCATCGCTATGGCTTTGGAACTTATATTCATTTTGAAAAAGGTTATTTTTCAGCGGAATCTAAAAAAATTGCCGCCGAAAAACTTGATAAATTAATTAAAATTGCATCAACGAGTAAGTCTAATGTATTTTTAGAAACACTTATAACACCTTCTAATACTGCTGCAATTGTACAAGCCATTCAGCAACCTGGTATTTCCGGACAACCTAATAACATGATGCTTTTTGAATATAAAAAAGGTGAAAAAGAATGGCTATCGGATATAATAGACAATTTTAGTGTTTTAAAAACTGCAAAATATGATTTGTGTATTTTAGCCAGTTCAGATAAAGGATTTGGATATAAGAAAGATATTCATGTGTGGATTCGTAAGGAAGATTATGACAATGCTAATTTGATGATTCTGCTATCGTATATTATTTTAGGGCATTCCGATTGGAAAAACGGAGAAATAAAGCTATTTGCAACCTTCCCTAAAGAAGAATTAAAGCAAGAAGAAGAAAATTTAATAGAACTTACAAGCTCTGGAAGATTACCTATATCGGCCAATAATATTAGAGTTTTACCGCTAGACCGCGATAAAAAACGCGTAGATATTATTAATGAATACTCTCAAGACGCCGATTTAACTTTAATTGGTTTTCATGAAAGTATGATGAAAGTGGATAACCCAACCGAGTTTTTTGACGCTTATGATAAAATTGGCAATGTGTTGTTTGTTAACACATTAACATCTAAATTTATAAAGTAGATATAAATTATAAAAGCAGTTTAGAAGTTCTTTTTAAGCTGCTTTTATTCTTAAATAGCAGCTTTATTTTACACCTATTCTACCTAATATTTATAGGTTATGAATATTCTGGTATTTTACCCTTTACACCTTCAAAAAAACTATACATATATTTAAAATCGGCTTCCACATCATCTGTTGGATAGAAAGGTTCTGAGATTTTGTTTTGCTTGTTTTCAAAATCAAGGGTAAACATGATAATTGGTACGTTAGCTTTTTTAGCGATATAGTAAAAACCTGTGCGCCATTCCGTTACTTTTTTTCTGGTGCCTTCTGGCGCCATAGTCATTCTAAACTCTTCCTTTTGTTTAAAAAGATTAGCAATGGCATCTACTTTGTTTTCATTATTTTGTCTGTTTATTGGTGCGCCTCCTAAAGCTCTAAAGAACAAACCAAAAGGAAAAATAAACAGCTCCTTTTTTCCAACAAAATTTGTTTTAACTTTTAATACAGCACGCAATAAAACACCAATATAAAAGTCGTGCCAACTAGTATGAGGCGCCGCAATAATAACCGCCTTTTTAATGGAGTCTTGTGAAAAATTGGTGTTGCCAACTATTTTCCATCCTAAAATTTTAAAATAAATAAGTTTGGCTAACCATCTCATATTACATTTTTTGATAAAGCTCTTTTAATTTTTTTGCTGATATAATTTGTTTCCAATTTTTACCTAACGCATTTTCCCAAAGGGGTTCTAAATTTAAAGCGATATTTATCATGATATTAAACTCATCATCACTCAAATTAGAACAGATTCCCTGTGGTAATTCAATATTATGAATTTTTTTCATCTCCTTAAACAGTTTTACACCTTCTGGGTAAAACTCTTCTAAATAATCAAAAACAATACAATTACCAATGCCATGTTTTGTCCCCAATAAATATGATAAACCATAGCTCATAGCGTGTGCAACTCCTACTTGCGAATATGCAATGCTCATGCCTCCGTGCCATGATGCCATCATTAACTTTTCTTGTGATTCTACTTTTGATAGCGAATTTTCTAAAAATATTTCCTTACATAACTCGTAAGCCATATTACCATAGGTTTCACTAAAGGTATTTAAATATGAACCATTTAACGATTCCACACAGTGAATAAAACAATCCATTCCGGTGTAAAACCATTGCTCGACAGGTACATCTGCAGTTAACTCAGAATCTAAAACTACTTGATCGAACGGTGTATAATCAGAATTAATTCCTAGTTTTTTTTCAGGACCTGTTAACACAGCTGTTCTGGAAACCTCTGCCCCTGTTCCAGACAATGTAGGGATGCCTACATGATAAATAGCTTCATTTTTTACTAAATCCCAACCTTGATAATCTTTCGCGCCTCCGTCGTTAGTCAATAATAAAGATACGGCTTTTGCCAAATCTAAAACAGAACCACCTCCAATGCCTATAATTCCAGATGGCCTTTCTTTGGTCATTAATATGATTTCTTCAACCAAAGCATCAACTTGCGATGTTTTTGGCTCTTCTTTTGTAGAGATATAAAAAATCTTATCGTCGTAGGCTAAAGAAATTCTGGATAATAATCCATCGTTGTTTCTAAAGACATCGTCTATTAAATATATAAACGGGGAGTTTATACTTAAGCGTTTGGGCTCTAAAATTTCGCTTAATTGATTGAAACTACCTCTGCCAAAAATAACTCTTGGCACCATTGGAAAGTTTTTGTAACTCATTTAAAAAATTTTCTTTTTCTTGTTGTAAAAATAGTACTATTAAACTTACTTGTTTAAATATTCTTGGAATTTTTCTGAAAATTCATTTACATGGTACCCGTCAACCAAAGCATGATTTACATTTATAGCCACATTCATCATCATCTTCGATTTCTTTTTGTACGTTTTGCTAAAAGCCAGTTTTGGAACCGAATCTAAAACACCAGAAACGGGTTCTTTATGACCTAAAAATTCTAACCATGGTAATGCAGAACAATGAATACAATCTAAGCCGTTTTTAGTTGGATATAAATCTGTCGTTGAATTTATTCGGACTTTTTCAGCTTCAATATTCTTTAAAAAAACATTTAAATCGGTGCTAAACTCTATAAATGAAAAGCCAAATGTATTATCGGTCCGCATGATAGTTGACGATGCATGAATTACATCAAAAGCAACAACTAAATCATTTTCAATTCTATATTTAAAATTTTCTACTGCATTGATGGCTTTCATACAGTCATGAAGATATCTTCCAAAGAAACTAACATTATTCTCTTTCGAAAACTTATAAGCATTTGTGACATTAATAGGAATAGTCACCGAAAAATAAGGGTCTTTTAATGCTGAAAAGTGCTTATAATGAAGTTTTCTATTCCAGGTATTAATATCAATTACTTTCAAACTAACTTAATAATTTAATGAGTTCTCTTAAACTGCTTATTGTTTTATAGGCTTTGCCATTGGTTTCTTGCTCGGTAACTTGTTCGTGTGCCCAAGTGGTATGAAATGGCACATGAACCGCGTGTGCGTTGATGTTTATAAGTGGCAGAACGTCGCTTTTTAATGAGTTCCCTATCATTAAAAATTCAGATGGTTTTATATCTAAATGATTAAGTAGTCTGGAATAATTGGCTTCTTTTTTATCACTCAAAACTTCAATATGATGGAAATATTTTGTTAACCCCGACTTCTCTAATTTGCGTTCCTGATCTAATAAATCGCCTTTTGTTGCCAGAATTAATCTGTATTTTTTTGAGAAATGTTTTAAAACTTCTTCTACACCATCTAACAATTCCACAGGTTTATTAAGCATGTCTTTCCCAATGTTTAGAATGGCATCAATGGTTTTGGTAGACACATTATAATTTGATTGCTGCAAAGCACTTTCTACCATAGATAGCACAAATGCTTTGATGCCATATCCATACAGTGGAAGATTTTCCATTTCTTTTTTAAAAAGTTCCTGGTCTATAGTATTTAGGGTTTCATATTCGGATAATAAATTACCGAATTCTATTTCTGCCTCTCTAAAATAGGTTTCGTTTACCCAAAGTGTATCGTCGGCATCAAATCCTATAACCTTTATATTGCTATAATTTATTTCCATAATTTTTTGGCACGTTCTAAATCTTCTGGCGTATCTATTTCCACACCTTGCACATTGGTTTTAACCATTTTAATGCGCTTACCATATTCTAAATATCGAATACATTCTATTTTTTCTGATGCTTCTAATGGCAACATGGGTAATCTGTAAAAATCTAGAATAGCTTCTTTTCTAAAGGCATAAACCCCTTTGTGTTTAAAATATTTAGCTCCAACATTTTTGTCTCTTGGATAAGGAATCGGACTTCTAGAGAAATAAAGCGCAAAATTAAATTTATCAGTGATAACTTTAACCGTGTTTGGGTTGTTAATCTCATCTTCGTCGGTAATATGAACCATTAACGATGCCAGATCTATTTCTTTATTATGGTCGTCTTTAAACACATCGATAAGTTTTTTTAAAGATTCCTTTTCGGTAAATGGCTCATCACCTTGTACATTAATTACAATGTCGATATCCATGAGTTCTACAGCTTCGGCAATTCTATCACTTCCGCACTCATGTTCTTTTTTACTCATAACAGCCTTACCGCCATTATTTACAATTTCATTAAAAATAATATCACTATCGGTTACGACTATTACATCGTCGAACAACTTAGTGTTAACGGTAGCTTCATAAGTACGAAGAATTACAGATTTACCTCCAAGATCTTGCATAAGTTTCCCTGGAAAGCGCGATGCACGATATCGTGCCGGAATCATTGATATTATTTTCATGTAATGTTATTAATTCTACTTCAAAAATATAATATTATTTGGAGGATTTAAGTTTTATTTAGTTTAAACTTTTTATACATTTTATAGATTATATAAAATATAATTGCTACTAAAACGATTGCTACTATAGGCAGAAATATGGAAATTACAGACATAATTAAAGCTGTCCCTGATTCTATGCTTGAAACGACAGGATTTCCTAAACCTCCTGTAGTTGCGGTAGAAGCTAAACGTGCGGTAGTGGCTGTGCCAGAAATTGCTGCCGCCGTTCCACCTCCTGCAATTATTGCTAAAGCCCAAGTGATTACCGGACTTAAATCTGATACCGTTGATAACATAACCGCTGTTCCCGCTAAGGCTGCTAATGGCACCGAAACACTGTCTAGAAGATTATCTATATAAGGTATAAAATAGGCAAAAATCTCAACAACTGTGGCAACTCCTAGAGTAATTAATGCAGTTGTACTACCAATCCATTGCCAAGATTCATTAAGCTGCCACGCATCAAAATAGGCTGCCAAGCTTAATGCAAATAATGGTAAAAACACCCGAAATCCTACAGATGCCGCGAGTCCGATTCCCAAGCACACACTTATAACAGTTTCAATGGTCATGTTTTACATTTGATAAAAATTAGTCTTCAAAAAATTCATCTTTAAAACCAATAAGATACAATTTTTCTTTGGCTCTGGTGGCAGCGGTGTATAGCCAACGTAAATATTCTTTATCTACACCATTTGGTAAATAGGGCTGTTCTACAAATACGGTATTCCATTGGCCACCTTGCGATTTATGACAGGTTATAGCATACGAAAACTTAACTTGCAAAGCATTGAAATGCTTGCTTCCTTTCACCTTTAAGAATTTTTTATAGTTACTGGTTTCATTTTCAAAATCTTTCATGACTTCTTGATACAATCTGTTGGAATCTTCATAAGATAAAGATGGTGTTTCAGACTTAATAGTATCTAAAAGTAAAACTGTTTCAAACGGTCTCATTTTTGGATAATCTACCATGCGTATTTTCACTTCGGCAAAACGAAATCCATATAATTCCGTAATGCTAAAAATTTCTAAGACTTCAATAATATCACCATTAGCTATAAAACCAGCTTCGGTTGTGGGCTTTATCCAAAAATAATTATTTTTTACAACCATTAAAAAATCTCCGGCCGACAATTCGCTTTCGTTATACAATATGCGATTTCTAATTTGCTGGTTGTATAAATTAGCGCGTTTATTACTGCGAACAATAATAGCTGTTTCTTCATTTCCTAAATTACTGTAAGAATCGTTTATGGCATCCATAATTTCTTGTCCGTCAATAAGCCTTATAATATCTTTATAATCTGCTAAATCGAATTTAAAACTATCGCAAATCTCGTTGGTTAAGGCATCCCGCAAAACTGTTGCATTGGCAAGAATTCCAGAATCTTGTTCTTGTCTAACCACTTCATCTAATTCCATTTTAGTTACTTCCTTATTATAAGTTAAGGCGAGCATATTTTCATCTAAAGCAGGGCTTAAATCTAATTTCACAGGAGGTAACTGCGCGGTATCACCTATTAAAAGTAGCTTGCAATGATGCCCAGAGTACACATATTGTATTAAATCGTCTAATAGAGACGCGTTTTCGAAGGCTTTTGAGTCGCTAGGGGTATCTGGAATCATCGATGCTTCGTCTACGATAAAAATAGTGTTTTTATGCTTGTTAGGTTGCAGTACAAACGACACGCCACCACCCTTCTCTTTCTTAGGAAAATATATCTTTTTATGTATTGTAAACGCCTCTTTTCCAGAGTAATTAGATATTACTTTTGCCGCTCTACCGGTTGGCGCCATGAGCACAGAACTCTTCTTAGCTTTCCATAAATTATTCACTATAGTGCCCACAATTGTCGTTTTTCCAGTACCTGCATAGCCTTTAAGCATGTAAAGCGCATTGGGCGACGAATTAAAAATAAATTCTGAAAGTTGTTGTAAAACTACATTTTGTTTTAAGGTTGGTTGAAATGGAAATTGCTGTTTTATAAGTAAATAAAATTCAGAAGAGGTCATTAATTAAGTTAAATTACAAATTATTCAAAGATAGCAATGATTTTTAGTCACAATACGTTTTAACGATTAAAAAAAAATTGTAGATTTGCGAAAGACCTTTAATAAACTTTTTAATTAAAAACGATTATGCTGAAATTTATTCTTATTGCTGTTGCAGTTGTATTATTTACAATTGTCTTGGTTAAGTTAGTTGACAAATTTATACCTTCCAAATTTAAGCCCATTTTAAGTGTGGTTCTTTGGGTTTTAATTGGCTTTTTGGCCTACCAAACATACATGTCTATTTATACCCCTATTTTATTTAACCAAGAAAAAAATAGACGTTATAAAGTAATAATTAACAATTTAAAGGACATAAGAGACTCTCAATTAGCTTACAGACAAGTTAATGGGCAGTTTACAGATAGTTATGATGAATTAGTGAAATTTATTGAAACTGGAAAATTCACTATTACGCAAAGAAAAGATTCTAGTGTGGTAGATGTTGAAGCTAACAAAAGATTTGGTTTAACTACCATGATGAAAGACATTGTAGTTATTGATACTTTAGGATTTGTACCTGTAAAAGATTCATTATTTAAAACATCTACACGTTACAAAACAATGATGAACGTACCAGTTGGTAAAGAAGGTGAGAAATTCGAATTGAAAGCAGGATTTATTGAACAAAACGATATTAAAATTCCAGTATTTGAAGCTTCAGTTAAAAAGAATGTTATTTTATATGATCAAGATAAAGATATGCTTGCTCAAGAAAACCAAGTTGTTTCGGTTGATGGAGTAAATGGAGATGCATTAAAAGTAGGTTCAATGACAGAGGTTAACACCAACGGAAACTGGCCAAAAACTTATGGCTCAAACGAATAATATTATAAACAAATTAAATAATTTAGAATTGTCCATTCAAATAAGTTTGAGTGGACTTTCTTTTTGTATCCTGCAAAGAGATACCAATACTATTTTAACTTTAAAAGAGTTAAGTTTAAACAAAAGACTTAATCATATACAACTCTTAGATACGTTAAAACAGACTTTAAATACCGAGGAAATAATACAGAATAACTTTAGTGCGATAACCGTATTGCACGACAATAATCTGTCTGCCTTGGTGCCCAAACCATTATTTGATGATGATAATCTTGCCGATTATCTAAAATTTAATTCCAAGATTCTTGTATCAGACTTTTTAGCCACAGACGAACTTGTAATTAACGAAAGTATTAATATTTACGTGCCGTATGTGAGTATTAACAACTTTATATACGACCAATTCGGACCCTTTACCTATAAGCATGTATCGACCATTTTAATCGAAGAAATTCTAAATTTCGAAAAAAATTCTACCGCTCCTAAAATATATGTAAATGTGAGTAACAATCATTTTGAAACAATAATTGTAGATAAATCTAAACTGATTCTTTATAACACCTTCGATTATAATACTAAAGAAGATTTTATCTATTACATTTTATTTACGGCAGAGCAATTAAAATTAAATCCCGAAACTACCGATTTGGTTTTTTTAGGTGATGTTTTTAAAGGAGACGACATATACAATATCGCTTATAAATACATTCGAAATATTAGTTTTGGAAAAAGAAATGACAACTATAAATATGTTGATTCTCCAAAGTCTGAGTATTCAAATTTTACATTAATAAATAGTTTGTAATGCGCATAATTTCAGGAATTTACAAGAGCAGAAAGATTGTAGCGCCAAAAAATTTACCGGTACGCCCTACTACCGATATGGCTAAAGAATCTTTATTCAATATTTTAAATAATACGTATTATTTTGACGAGTTGGTGGTTTTAGATCTTTTCGCAGGCACCGGTAATATTAGTTACGAATTTGCTTCAAGAGGTACTGAGGACATTCTTTGTGTAGACCAAGATTTTGGTTGCATCAAATTTATTAATGAAACCGCGAACAGCTTTAAAATGCCTATTCAAACAATAAAAAGTGATGTGTTTAAATATTTAGAAAAATCTACTTTTAAGGCTAACATCATTTTTGCAGATCCGCCATATAATTTCACAGAAGAGGCATTTTCAAAAATACCAGAACTCGTATTTCAAAACAATTTACTCTTAGAAGATGGCCTCTTAATTATAGAGCATTCTAAACATACCGATCTTTCCAATTTGCAAAATTTTAGCTATACTAAAAGCTATGGAGGTAACAAATTTAGTTTCTTTGAAAACCTCTAAATAAAAAATATATTTTTGTAATTACTTTTTTTTCAGTACATTAGAGTTCTCCCTTTTGAGTCCCACACTCGAACTTTCTAGTTAAACGATTCATTTTTCGTTGCTTTTGTTCATGGTTTACATTTAATATTAACCAATTAAATTATAAACATGAAGAAGCTTTTTTTATTAGGATTAGCGGTGATTCTATTCACAGCTTGTAACAAGCAAGAATCACGTTACACACAAAATTCGCCAGAAATTGACACTTTTAAAGCGGTACTTAACGCTTACGACACTAAAAATTATGAAGCTTTAGTGAGCCATTATGCCGACACTTCTAAAACTAGTTTTAATAAAATTAATATGGCTTCCAAAGATATTCCGGAATTCCATAAAGAGAACGATCTAAACTATAGCGATAGGGGTTTTGTAAAAGAAGGACAGGAATATGAAATGGTACTTGATGATGAAGGAAAAACATGGGTAAACTTTTGGGGAACCTGGAAAGCTACTCTAGCGGCCAATGGCAAAGAATATACAATGCCGATACATTTAACAGCGAGATTTATTGATGGAAAAATTGTTGAGGATTATGGGTATTGGGATCCATCTGAAATAATTCTTGCACTTCAAGAAATTGAAGCCGTAAACAATATGAGTGTCGATGATAAAGCCTTGTATACCACAATTAAAAATATGGTAACCATTTGGAATAAAAATGACCAAGTCGCCATGAAAGCCATTTCAGTTCCTAACTTAATTAGAAACTCTAATGGACAACGTATTGCTAATAATCAAGATGAATATGGTGCTATGATGACGTCGTTCTTTACCGGATTTTCCGATTTTAAAGTAGCGCTCGAAGACACTAAAATAAATGGCAATAAAGCAATAATTACTTGGAGATGTACTGGAACTCATAATGGAGAATTTTTAGGAAATGCGGCTACAAATAAAAAAATTAATATGCTAGGCATGAGCGTTTGGACGTTTAATAAAGATGGACTGGCGGTACAAGAAGATGCCTTTTTCGATAATCTAACCATGTTTAACCAACTGGGAATCGCACCACCAAAAAGCTAATTAATTTAATCAACCAAAACAAAATATTATGAAAACAATTAAATCAACAATTTTACTGGCGCTCATTTTCTGTCTTGCCTTTAACATGTCGCAGGCACAAAAAATGTATCAAATACATCAAGATAATGTGAAACCTTCAATGTTTATGCATTACGAAAAAATTGCCAAAGAATTTAACGAAGCCTGTAAAATGCATAATCCACAAACAAGTTGGGTCACTGCCAATACCAACGACATGAAATACATGTACATCTCACCTCTTGAAAATATGGCAGATTTAGACAAGCGTCCGTTTGCAGATATGGCAAAGGCTATGGGCGACAAATGGGCTAAAATGTTTGAGGAATTCGATAAATGTTACGATTCTCACAGAACATACGTTATTTATTTAGTCGAAGACTTAAGTTATATGCCAGAAGGTATTACTATGACACAAGAGGGCGAAAATTACCGCGATTGGTTCTATATTTATTTTACGCCACAAAATGCCGCAAAGGTGCGCGAAGGCATGAAAGCTGTTAAAGATTTATATACAACCAAGAAATCTAAAGTGTATTATCGTATTTATAGAAACGGATTTGGTACATCAGAAGACTATTATTTAGTGGCAGCTTCCTCGAAAGACGAAATCGATTCTGCAACCAAGAGTAAAGCTAACAAAGATGTATTAGGGCCAGAACGCTGGGACACTTTTAGAAAGGTAATGGATTATGCGACAAGAGTCGAAGAATACAGTGGAGAAATGCGACCAGATTTATCGTATTCACCCAAAAAATAAATCAACCAACCAATTTTTAACTATAAACCCTTCTTAAAAATATCTAAGAAGGGTTTATTAATTATAAGTAAGTAAATCTATAAGCCGAATTCTGTATGTCTTAATCTCGTTTCAGTCCCGAAGCATCGCGATCTAAATCAAGAACAAAACACCCCTATCATTTATCTCAGTGCATTGTTACCAATACACTTTAGCTGCCTACCCTCCAACAATCGAGCGTGCCGCCCTCTCCCGATAGCTATCGGAACGTTGGTATACATGGCATTGCACCACATAGAGTTTACCTGGTTTCACTACAGCATTACCTGTACATACTTTCTGTTGCACTTTTCCTAACCTCACGGCTGGTGGCCATTAACCACTATGTTGCACTTCGGTGTTCGGACTTTCCTCCCAAGTACTGAAATAAATTCAGCACAAGAGCGATAAGGCGATTTACTTGCCGCAAAATTACAACAAACAAATCCCATAATCCAACAATTAAGAAATAATTAAAATATGGGCGTTACCTAAAGGTCGGGCTATACGCTACAAGTCCTCGCTCCCCCTCTCCCGATAGCTATCGGGACGGGGTCGCTGTGGGCTTTCCGCTCCTATCCCTAACGCAGCTTACAGATAACTTGAAATGCTGAAATAAACCAACAAAAATTTATTTAATACGCTTATTTTGAGTATCTTATAAAAATAAACTATTAACTAAAACCATAAAATTATGAAATCAGTAACCGTAATGGCATTTTTATTGTTTTTTACAATTAATTTAAATGCACAAAAAAATCAGTCCGAATTAGCAAAATTAAAAAGTGCTTCACCAGATGTAGTTGCTGTTCATGATGTTGAATTGCTACCCGGTCAAGATGCAAAAGCGTTTGAAACTTTTGTGTTAAATGAAATTAAGCCTATTTACGACAAAATGAAGGGACAATCATTTTCTTTATTTAAAGGAGACCGTGGTAATCGTACAAATCTCTACGCTTTTATTTTATCATTTAACAGCATTGAAGACAGAGATAGAATTTACACACCTTCAGGAGAAATGGTTGGCGATTTTGGAGACAAAGCCGTTTGGGAGAAATTAAAAACCATGGCAAAAGTCTTTTATTCTCACACCGATTATGTAAAAGTTAAGAAATAAATAACTACTAAGCTAACTTTCATTGAAAGCGATAGATTATTCTGGCATTAAGTATTAAAAGCTACATAAAACAGAGATAAAGGTCTCTGTTTTTTTGTTAATGTGCTCATAAAGAATTACAATTAAAAAAAACCATTAGGTGCTATAATTAATTCGGCTCCGGAATATATTGGTTTGGTCGATTCAGAATTTTATAATACCACTAAGCGGAACTTAGCGGTAGCTGGGGCTGGCTTTTATTAGTCTAATGGTGGTAAATTTTTGTCGCATCTTTGTGCATTCGAATGAGCTAATACTTTACCGACTGAAGTCAATTGTATACTAACTCTTATTTTATCCCACCATTCTTTGAGTATATTTAGATTTGGTTGTTTGTCCCATTCTTCTTTAAATTTATTGATATTCTGTTGCTTTACATTGTTATCGACCTTGTATAAATCATAAATTTCTTTAATTCCATTAATTTGTTCTTCGGATAATGGAATAGTCCGCAAAAAGAATTGATTATTTTGAGCTATTGGACGTTGTAAAGTTAGAGAATTAATTTGGTCTTTATTCGGAAGATTAATTCTTACATAGTCAGGATTTAATACGTGTTCAATTAATATGTTTTGCGGTAAATTGTTAATTTTCAGAATACTCAAAGCCTTGTTATAATTTTCAGAATTTTTCTCGATACCATTGTCTACATAACCACTCAACATATCAGAATAATAATCTTCCACTTTCTTTAATTTACCAAAATTACTTACTCTAACTGCATCCAGTATATCTAAATGGTCAAGCCATTCATTGCCGATTGGAAGGTTACAATAGAATAGTTTACCAAATAAGTCATTTAACACTATTAATCCTTGATAAATATCGCCACTTACAGGTACGAAATAGGTTACTGAATGAAAAACAGTTAATCCAAGTAATGCATCGTCAGAGATTTCATCTACTATTTCAACAGCACGACTAATTCCAGCTCTTGTAACACGATTTTCACCTTTCTTAAATCTGTGAATTAACAATTCTGCTAAAAGGTCATAATCAGCTGGTCTTTCTGAAGCCGCTGCTGTCTTTTGAGCTTCCACGAGTAATAATTGAAAACTTGGGTCAGCAAATGCCTCTAGTGCACCATCAACTGCATCCATTTTAGGCAGTAATCTATCTTCAAATTCTGAAACTCTTGAATTTGCAATTTTAAGCGCTTCTTGAGAATAATCTTTTCTTAACTGCAAATTCATTTCTTGATAGATTTCTCTTGCTCTTTTTTCATCAATGCCAATATTCACAACCATATTTTCAGATTGCAACTGTTGTGAATTGTCCCCAGCTCTTTGGTTTTGCTTACTTGCCATTATAATCTCTTCCTATTTGGGTTTGTGAGGAATTGTCACCCGATTTTTGTTTTTGATTCACAGTGTTTTTATTAATTCCAATTTTGTAGCCTACTGCTCCACCTGTCAGAAGTCCCAAAATTAAGGTTATAATCGCAGTTCCAATTCCGTCAAAAATCCATTCCATATTTTATTTCAATTTAATATTAGTGTTTTTTTTCAGCTTGCACACAACTACAAGGATATGAAATCGTTTTAATGTTTTATATCCAAAGTTAAACTAAGTTAGTTGGTTTTTTCTACAAAAGCAAGGTTCATAAAGAATTACAATTAAAAAAACCATAAGTTGCTAAAATTAAGTCTGCTCTGGTTTATATTGGTTTGGTCGATATAGAATTTTATAATACCACTAAGTGGAACTTAGCGGTAGTAGGGTATTTTTTTAGCTAAGTTATTTGTTAGCAAACGATATTTTTTCTGTTTTTCTTGCATCTTCTATTATTTCTGCAGGGTAATTGTACAATTCTAATATTTTAATCGCATTGCGGGTTTTCAATTTTCCTTCTTTTATTTTATGATCAAATGCAAGTTCATTATTTTTTATTTGTTCACTAAAATGAAATAGCTCAAAATTGTCTTTACTCAAAATATCAGTCAATTCAATGTCGTGAGTTGATACAAGAACAATATTATTTCCTTTATTAAGATATGATAATATAGCTTTCCCTCCCGAAATTCTCTCTATAGTATTCGTTCCTTTAAAAATTTCGTCTAATACAAACAGACAAGGATTTTTACTTTTGGAAGCATCTATTAATTCTTTTATTATTAACACTTCCTCAAGATAATAACTGGTATTTTCTAATATAGCATCAGTGATTCTTATTGAAGAGTATAATTTTAAAAATGGTGCACTATATTTTTTAGCAAAACAAACGTTTATCGTTTGAGCTAAAACACTATTTATTGAAACACTTCTAATAAATGTTGTCTTTCCAGACATATTTGAACCAGTTAATAATAAACTTTTATCTATTAAAGCTAAATCGTTAACAACACAGTTTTTAATTAAAGGATGGTAAATATCTTTGATTACCATTTTTTTTTCTTCGACAAAATTTGGTTGACACAATTCATATTCACTGGCTTTGAGTGATGCAGTAGAAATAGCTGAATCAATTTCTCCTATAAAATGAAACATCTTTTTCAGGTCTTCTTTTCTTTTTGTAATTGACTCAATGAAACTAAAGAAAATAATATACTCAAAATTGAAAATAACTTTTATAAATTCTGATGCTACCCAAAAGACAATTGCGAACTCATTATCAACTTTCTTTTCAAAACTTATAAATGCTGTTTTAAAACTGATTTTTTCAATTTCTTTGATAAACGAAGTGTCATTAAAATGATTTTTAATTTCCTCATCACTTATAATACTTTTTGAAACATTAAGTGCTTTTGAAAGTTGGCTTACACCATCAATATAATTTGAAACTTCCCATTTATTTTTAAAGTGAAACACAAGATTTATGGCAAATATTGGAATAAGAAGAATAAAGAAAATGGGGTAAAATAAACCTAAAAAAATGAAAGTCAATGATAAGATAGATAATGTGTAAATTAACCATATTATTTTTGGTTTTTCTATAGGTTGTGATGTAACCAACTCCTCAAATAAATAAGAGTCGTTAGAGTTTAAATTGGTTAAAACTAACTGAGTTTTTAATCTTAAATCTTCATTTTTTTCAAATAAAAGAGTAAGTTTATTAAAGGCCAATAGTCTATCTTGCTTTTCAATTGTTCTTAATTTGTAGTATAGATATTGTTGTCCAATTTTTGAAGAAGTTCTATCAATTATTTTAAATGTCTCATTAATATCTAAATCAGTTGCGCATCGATCAGATATTATATGATAGGCATCTTTTTTTAGATTGTTATTAATGAAGTATTTTTCAATTGATGGAAAATGAAATTCATCTTGGCGTTTCTGTTTACCCCAATTGCTTATTACATCATTTCGAGTTTTTTTTATTCTTTTTTTCTTTTTGTAATTACTTAAAAGAAATAATATAATTAGAATGATAATAACTCCTGAAATCCAATTCATAACTTGTTAGATGAGTGATTATAATATTGACAACTTTTACGTTTTAATGCTTTATTCAAGACGTTAAACGAATTTCGATAATTTTTCGCACGAGCGCAATGGAAAGACTCTATTGTTATTATTTATTTTTGTTAATAACTCTATAATTTCTCCATTTCTAATTCAAAATCCTAAGTGCATAATTCATCATCAAATTTTCCTCATTTATACGAAAACATGTTTACCAAGCTATTTTTGACTATTTTTGCAGCGTTATGCAAGAATTAAAACTTTCAGATTGGTTACCTACCACTAACAAAGAGGTTAAAATACGTGGCTGGGATGCACTAGACGTTATTTTGTTTAGTGGCGATGCCTATGTAGATCACCCATCGTTTGGGCACGCTGTTATTGGGCGTATTTTAGAAAGTTATGGCTTGCGTGTTGCCATTGTACCACAACCTAATGTAAACGATAATTTGCAAGATTTCGTAAAATTGGGTGCGCCAAAGTTGTTTTTTGGTGTTACAGGTGGTTGTATGGACCCCATGATTAGCAATTATACTGCGAGCAAAAAAAAGCGTGATAAAGATGCCTACACACCTAATGGCGATATTGGATTTAGACCCGATTATGCTACCACCGTGTATTGTAATATATTAAAAGAAAAATGGCCCGATGTGCCAATTTTAATTGGTGGTATCGAAGCCTCATTACGTCGTGTTACCCACTACGATTATTGGAGTGACAAGTTAATGCCTAGCATTTTAGAAAGCTCGAAAGCCGATATGTTGGTATATGGTATGGGCGAACAACCCTTACGCGAAGTGGTGCGATTGCTTCAAAAAGGGGTGCCTTTTAAGAATATAAATACGGTATTACAAACCGCCCTTTTAATAGATTCTGAAGAAGATATTCCTAAAAACAGTAATTGGGAAGATGTAGAAATTGTATCGCACGAAACCTGTTTAAAGGATAAGAAAGCCTATGCTTCCAATTTTAAAATTATAGAACAGGAAAGTAATAAGCTGGCTGCTAGACGTATTTTTCAGAAAGTTGGCAAAAAGACTTTAATGATTAATCCGCCATACCCTACTATGACGGAAGATGAAATTGATGCATCTTTCGATTTGCCTTACACCAGATTACCACACCCAAAGTATAATAAACGCGGAGCAATTCCGGCATTCGAAATGATTAAATTTTCCATCAATATCCATCGTGGATGTTTTGGTGGTTGTAGTTTTTGTACCATTTCGGCTCATCAAGGTAAATTTATAGCCTCGCGTAGTCAGGAATCTGTAATGCGCGAAGTAGATATTGTAGCAAACATGCCCGATTTTAAAGGGTATTTATCAGATATAGGCGGACCGAGTGCGAACATGTATAAAATGAAAGGCAAAATTCAGTCTATATGCGATAAATGTGTGGCGCCTTCATGTATATCACCTGTTATTTGCAGCAATCTAGACACCTCTCATAAGCCTTTAACCAAGTTATACCAGGCGGTTGATAGTCATCCAAAAATTAAAAAATCGTTTATAGGAAGTGGAATTAGACATGATATGTTGGTGCCGGAATTCAACAAAAATGCCGACCCAAAAGAGCTTGATGATTACACAGAAGAACTCATGACCAAGCATGTTTCTGGGCGATTAAAAGTGGCACCAGAACATACCAGCGACCCTGTTTTAAAATTGATGCGTAAACCATCTTTCAAGTATTTCCATAAATTTAAAGAGCGTTTTGATAAGATTAATATAAAAAAAGGTTTGAACTTGCAATTGATACCGTATTTTATATCGAATCATCCAGCTTGCGAGGTAGAAGATATGGCAAATTTAGCTGCCGAAACCAAAGACATGGGCTTTCAGTTAGAGCAAGTACAAGGGTTTACACCTACCCCCATGACGGTGGCTACGGTTATTTACTATAGCGGCTACCATCCTTATACACTTACTAAAGTAAATACGCCTAAAACACGTAAAGAAAAAGATGACCAGCATCGTTTTTTCTTTTGGTATAAAAATGAAAATAAAGATTGGATTAAAAATACCTTAAACAAATTAGGGCGACAAGATTTATTAAAAGTGCTTTTACCCGATAACGATAAATGGCGCAAAAACAAACCAAGTGGCGAAGCCAAACATACCTTTGATGATGCCATACCGTTTAATCAACGAAAGAATAAGGTAAAATATAGCGGGAAGAATAAGAAACGGAGGTAGAAAAACTATTTTTTTATTGGTTTAATTTGCGATACTGCTTTTTTGGGGAGGTTTGTTTAACTAACATAAAACCTTTATAATGTTTTATATCAGAAATTATCAAAATTGTTGTTTTCTTCATGGATTTTTCATTTTTTTATTGTGTGCCAAACGATGTTAGTACACGTTTTTAGTTTTGTTTTGCCTCCAATTCAAGAAGTTGAATTTTATATTTTTCAATATCCCAAATAATTCCATAGCGTGAAACATAGTCTGTAAGTTTTCCAAGTCCAACTTCACTACGTCTTTTGTCAACGTTATCTGGGTCTATTAATGGAGAAACATAATATTCACCAGTAACTTGATCTCGTCCAATTTGACTTCCATAAATTTGTCGTTCCCCTTTTCTCAAAGCAACTCTATCTTCTAAAAGAGCTAAACTGCTGGCTCTTGCATTTCCTTTTTTTACCGCATCTCTGATCATTGGTAAATATTTTTCTTGAACATCAAGTGGCGAATGTTGTATTATCAAAAAGAGGGTTGAATTTCCTTGACTCCCAATTAAATCAGTCCCAAGCCAACCACGTTCATCAAGTATTTTTTTTACTTTAATTAAGTTAATAGAATCTTTCTCAAGAATTAATTTAAAATGTCTTTTTATTTCTTCAGATTCTCTGCCATATTTTTCCTCAATCCCTTTGATTTGTATTCTATATGTTTGGTCTTCTTTATAGATTGTATCTAAAATTGAGACAAGAGTTTTATCATATTTTTCTTCCTTCTTTTCCTTATTTACTTTTACCAATTCAATTATTTCATTCCATCTTTTATCCGGATACAAATTTGTCAAATCAGTATCTGTTGTTATATGGTTATAATTTGAGTAATTATCATATTTTACAATTTTGAATAATTGAACAAATGAAGAATCAATTATGTTTGCCAACGCCCATGAGCAAGCTGCGTTATATCTATCTGATGATTTTTCTTTACCATTAGATAAATTAAAAGCCTCTGAATATTTTTCGGCGGACTTCAAATATTCTTTGGTTTCATAAAGTTTCCAAGCCTTATTAATTAGCTCTGAATATTTCTCATTTTCTTGTCCAAATGATAGGTTTATCATGAGAAGTCCGATTATTGTAAATAAAGCTGTTTTTTTCATAATGTTCATTGTTTATGTGTGCTAACCATCATAATATAAAACCGCTATAATGCTTTATATCAGAAGTTAAACGAATTTCGACTTTTAATCTTACAAACACAAGAATTTACTTTCAATATTTTCAACTTTGTTTTGTTAATAACTCCCATTAAATTGTGAGTTCTAAATTCTGATTTCTGAATTCATTTTTTAACTTTGTTATTCTAAATAAGTCAATTTTTTAATGAGCATCGAAAGATGCTGAAACAAGTTCAGCAAAATTGGAACACTTTGTAGTATCGGCTAGAAAATACCGCCCGCAAACGTTTAAAGACGTGGTGGGTCAGCAGGCTATTACAAATACCTTACTAAATGCCATAGAAAACAATCATTTAGCGCAAGCATTACTGTTTACGGGTCCGCGTGGTGTTGGTAAAACAACCTGTGCGCGTATTTTGGCTAAAATGATTAACAGCGATGGTAAAGAAACGGGCGACGAAGATTTTGCGTTTAATATTTTTGAGCTTGATGCGGCATCGAACAACTCGGTGGATGACATTAGAAGTTTAACCGATCAGGTTCGCATTCCGCCACAAGTAGGAAAATATAAGGTGTATATTATCGACGAGGTTCATATGTTATCGCAGGCAGCGTTTAACGCCTTTCTTAAAACCTTAGAAGAACCACCAAAACATTGCATTTTTATATTAGCTACTACCGAAAAGCATAAAATTATACCTACCATTTTATCGCGTTGCCAGATATTCGACTTTAAACGAATTACTGTTAAAGATGCCAAAGATTATTTAAAATATATTGCCGAAGAACAAGGAATTGATGCCGAAGACGATGCATTGCATATCATCGCTCAAAAAGCCGATGGTGCTATGCGTGATGCCTTGTCTATTTTTGATCGTGTGGTTAGTTTTTCTGGTAAAAATTTATCGAGACATGCCGTTACCGAGAATTTAAATGTACTCGATTATGAAACTTATTTTGAGAGTACAGACCTTATTTTAGAAAATAAAATTCCGGATTTATTGCTTCATTTTAACAATACCTTATCGAAAGGGTTTGATGGTCACCATTACATTACCGGATTAGCATCGCATTTTAGAGATTTGCTGGTGAGTAAAACACAGGAAACCATAGAATTGCTAGAAGTTGGCGATGAAACTAAAACCAAATATTTAGAACAATCAAAAAAAGCATCGCAAGCATTTTTAATACAAGGTATAAATCTGGCTAACGATTGCGACCTCAAATACAAAAGCAGTAAAAATCAGCGATTGCTTATCGAACTATGCTTAATGCAGCTTGCCTCTATCACTTTTGATGGAGAAAAAAAAAATAGCAGACATTACATAATTCCACCTTCATATTTTAAAAAGAAAGGCATTGCGCCTGTTCAGGTTACGGTTCATAAAGAAGAAAGTAAAGTCTCTTCAACAATAGAAATTAAGTCGACTGCCAAAGCGGTTGAAGTTTCACAAGTTAAAATAGCTAAAAGCGAAACCGCTGTTGAAGTTCAGGAGCTTCCTAAAATCACACTAAAAAAAGAAATAAAACGTACTTCTGGGCTGTCGCTAAGTAGTATCAAAGCCAAAAAAGAGCATCTTATTAGGCAAATGGATGTGATTATTGATGAAGAAAATCTGCCCAAAGAGCCTTTTACAGAAGAAGCCTTACTGGATACTTGGAATACCTATGTAAAAACATTAGAAAACCAAGGAAAACACAATTTAGCCTCTATTTTATCTATTGATACTCCAAAATTAATGGATACAACCATACATTTAGAGTTTCCTAACGCGACAAATAAAGTAGAATTAGAACGAAATCAATTCGATTTATTATCGTTTATAAGAAAAACATTAAACAATTTCGACATTAATTTATCGATTACGGTTAATGAGGAAATGGAAAAACAATATGCCTACACGCCATTTGAAAAATTTGAAAAATTAAAGGAGAAAAATAAAAACATTGATGTTTTAAGAAAAACATTCGATTTAGATATTTAAATTTTTAATTATGAAGAAGTTTGTTTTTATAATGCTCCTTTTAGCACTGTGTATTTTAAGTTGTGACGGCAGAAAAACAAAAGCAGAATCTTTAAAAGAATCTGTTGCCAAGTTTAAAGATTCTTTAGGAAAACTTGAAATTACAGAGTATATCCCCGAAAAATATGTTGAAGTAAAAACAGATACTCTATTAACCAACGGGTTCGCTATTAGTATAAAGACTTACACCAATATGAAACGCGTTGTTACTTGTAAAAACCAAGTAGACAACACGTTAACACATATTAATAATTATAGAGATTGGGTGTCTGAGGTAACGATTAAAAAGAATGATAAAGTAATTTTTGACAGAGTTTTTGATGCGAATTTCTTTTTAGAAAACGATAAAACCATTGCCGATAGTTTGCACAAAGCCATAAATAATAAGGTTTGGATTGATGATGAGTTTCCTTTAAATAAAAACTATGTAAATCTTGTTGGAGGCTTTATTTTTCCGGAATCTAAAAAAACATTATATTATGATATCAAAATAGATAATGAAGGAAAATATAGTGTACAAAAAATAGAAAATTAATAATTATGCTCGGACTAAAATTACCAACAGACCCAAGATGGGTAAATATAGTTGAAAAAAATATTGAAGAAATACTTACCGACCATGCGTTTTGCGAACAAAAAGCAACAAGTACAGCCATTTCTTTAATTGTTAGCTTTCCGGAATATACCGAACTAGTGCAAGAAATGACTGCTTTAGTAAAAGAAGAAATAAGTCATTTTAAAATGGTACACGACAAAATTATTGAACGCGGTTGGGTTTTAGGGAGAGATAGACGCGATGATTATGTGATTGAATTATTAAAATTCTTTCCAAAAGGTGGAAGCAGAACCACCCAATTAGTGCATAGGTTACTTTATGCAGCATTGATTGAAGCTAGAAGCTGTGAACGCTTTCGATTATTGTCTGAAGAATTAAAAGATAAAGAATTGGCTGGGTTTTACAGAAACTTAATGGTGAGTGAAGCCAACCACTATACCATGTTTTTAGGATTTGCGAGACAATATGGCGATAAAAAAGAAGTGGATGCCAAATGGCAAAAACTGCTTGAATATGAAGCTGAAATTATGGCTAATTTAGGAACAAAAGAAACCGTACACGGTTAAAATTTATACCCTACGCCTATTTGAATATTAGAATTTTTTGCAGAAACGGCTAAATGGTCGTCGAATACATTTCTAAATCCGTAAGTATATCTGATGTCGGCAAAAATCATATGCGAGATTTTATAATCGAATCCAGCAAGTGCTGAATACGCCATGTTTTTGGCACCATCATCTACTTTGTTAATTTTCAATCCTACTTGCGGACCAACACCAAAACGAATTTTTTCACTTAATCTGAATTTTAAAAACACAGGTGCTTGAATATAATCTAAATGCCAAACTTCGGCTCTAGCGCCTTCAGCAGCAAACTGTAATTCTGGTACTAATGCCACTGTTTTTGAGAATCTAATATCACCAAAAAAACCGATATAAAAACTGTTTCTGTGCTTGTTGGTCATGGGTATGTCACTATCAAAATCTAAGTTTGAAATACTGTAACCACCTCTTACACCATACTTTACATCTTGAGAAAATCCATGAATTGAAATACTAAGTAGTATTATTAGTAATAATTTTTTCATAAGCTAATAGGTTTGGGCTATAAATTTTAGCAATTTATTAGTCTAATATATAGCATAAAACCAAAATGCTGCAATTTTAAAAGCTAAAGTGCACAATTTTACTGTGTATTGCTAGAAACGGTATCGTAATAGATACTTTTTATGATGCCATCTGCGAGTCCGATTTTAGGAACAAATATGTTTTTTGCGCCGCTCCATTTCATGGCAGAGAGGTAAATTCGCATTGCGGGAATAATAACGTCTGCCCTATCCTGATTCAAATCTAATTCCGTAATACGCTCTTCGTATGAATAACTTTGTAACAGGTTATAATACGAGGTTAAGTAGAAATATGTCAGCGGTTTTCCTAAAGCTTTTCCAGATACTTTAAAGATTTTATTAATGTTTCCACCAGAACCTAAAACAGATATTTTGTCGTAGCCCTTGCAGTATTGCTTTATCCATTGTTCTAATTCTTGCCATGCTTCTTTAGATACCATATCGTTTAACAAACGTACTGTACCAATTTTAAACGATTTAGAGGCCACCGAGTTACCTTCGTGAATAACTGTAAATTCGGTGCTACCACCACCTACATCTACGTACAGATATGTTTTACTAGGGTCTATATAGGAGTTTAAATCGGTTGCCGCAATTATAGCCGCTTCCTCTTCGCCCTCAATAATATCTATGCTAATTCCAGAGCTTTCAAGAACTAAATTTACTACTTGCTTGCCGTTTACAGATTCGCGCATTGCCGAGGTAGCACAAGCTTTATACTTAACCACTTTATGCGATTTCATGAGCAACTTAAACGCGAGCATGGTGTCTATAATTCTCTGTGTATTTTCTTTGGAAATTTTGTTGGTAATAAACACATCAGACCCCAAACGAATAGGCACACGTACCAAAGAGTTTTTTTTGAATTGAACGGGCTTTCCTTTTTGTTCGATGATGTTTGAAATGAGTAACCTTACAGCATTCGAGCCAATATCTATTGCCGCATATTTTTTTATTGATAGCATATTAATTTTCGAGTTTTTTTAAATAATAATTATAGGTCTCGAACTGAGATCTTATTTTCGGCTTATTATTTTTTAAATATTCATTTTCTTGTGATGCATTTAATAATCGCGCTTTTACATTATCGTTCCACGAAATATTAAATATATCTATTATTTCCTGTTTTATATCTTCATCAAAAATAGGGCAACTTACTTCTACCCTGTTTTCTATGTTTCTTGTCATCCAATCGGCCGAAGAAATATACACTTTGGGATCGCCATTATTTCCAAAAATATAAACCCTTGTGTGTTCTAAAAATTTATCGACAATACTAATAACCTTAATATTTTCGCTCATTCCTTTCACTCCAGGAATTAAACAGCAAATACCTCGAATTATCATTTCAATTTTCACTCCGGCATTGCTTGCTTCATACAATTTATCAACCATGGCGTAACTTGAAATGCTGTTCATTTTAAGTCGTATTAAGCCTTTACCACCATTTTTAACATTGTTAATTTCGGTATCAATTAACTTAAAAATAGCTTTTTTTGTGTAATGTGGTGATGTAATTAAGTATTTATAGCGGAATATTTTATAATTGGTTTCAAAAAAGTTAAATATTTTGCTAACATCCTTAAGTATGCGTTGCTCTGAGGTAAATAAGGTGAAATCGGTATAAATTTTCGCCGTCGATTCGTTAAAGTTACCTGTACTAATAAAGCCATATCGCTTTAATTTTTTACCTTCTTCACGTTCAATAACACACATTTTACTGTGTACTTTTAATCCCTTCACGCCAAACACCAAGATAACACCTTCTTCTTCCATTTGAGTGGCATAATCGATATTGGCCTGTTCATCAAATCTGGCTTGAAGTTCTATAGATACGATAACCGATTTTCCGTTAATGGCAGCGTTAATTAAAGAACTGGCTATATGCGAAATTTGCGCTAAACGATAAATGGTTATTCTTATGGTTTTAACCTTAGGATCTAGCGCCGCTTCTCGTAAAAATTTAACGATGTATGAAAACGTTTGATATGGTGCATGAAGTAAATAATCTTTTTCTTTTATGGCCTGAAAAATACTCCCTTCTAAACTTAGTCCTTTTATAGGTAAAGCTTCTATTTTTTCGTAAAGCAAATCTTGTCTTCCTAAACTAGGAAAACTCATGTAATCTCTTCGGTTATGATAACGCCCACCAGGAATGATACTATCTGTATTATCTATGCCCATTTTAGACATTAAATACTCAAGTGTTTCAATATCAATCGTTTTATCGTACACGAAACGCACAGGTTCGCTAATTTGTCTGTGTTTAACGCTATCGGATATTTTTTCAATAAAACTCTTACTTAAATCACTTTCAAAATCGAGCTCGCCATCACGAGTTATTTTAATCATGTGGGCAGAAATGCTTTTGTATTCGAAAATGCTAAAAATATCACTTAAACAATACCGTAATAAATCATCGATCAGAATTATAAAGCTTTTATCGCCTTCTTTAGGTAATTCTATAAAACGATTTATAGATTTCGGGATTTCGATTAATGCAAACTGATTGGTATTATCGGTCATCACCATTTTTACGGCTAAATAAGCTGCACTATCTTTTAAATTTGGAAGTACTACCAAATCACTTAAAATGATAGTTACCAAGGCAGGACTTACCTTTCTGATAAAATACTTTTTTATAAAATGATGCTTGGTAGCGTCTATATGAGACTCGTCGAGAATGTAAATATTTTTGTCTTCTAAACTTTTTTGAATTTTGTCTAAAACCTCTAAACTCTCTGTTTGCTGCTTGATAACAATTTGCGTGATAATTTCGAGCAATTCTTTGGCTTTTATACCTCCCAACTCGCTTTTACCGCCTTTACCAGCTTCAACAATACGCTTTACAGTGGCGTATCTTACTTTAAAAAATTCATCGAGATTATTAGAAAATATTCCTAAAAAACGCAAGCGTTCAATAAGCGGTACATTTTCGTCTGAAGCTTCTTGTAAAACTCTGGCGTTAAATTGCAACCAACTTATTTCTCTATTTATATAACTATTAGTGTGGATTTCGGGCTTTACCATGCTTTAAATACGGATTACGATACTTTCACAAATATATTCTTTTAAACATAAAACTATTCTTTAAAAAAACAGATTACAAAAGTTTTATTTTTTTTTAAGGTGTTTAGGGAAAAGTGTCTTAGTTGTTTTGCCTTTTACTAAATTTTTCCATTTAGAAACGTCGCATTCTATAATAACAACACCACAGGTTGGCACATTATTTACAAATATGTCGCCATAAGTATTAACAAATCCTGTAATGGCATGATTATGACCAAATATCATTAAATTATGAACAGAATCATCGCAGTTTTTAATTACCTCAAGCAGGTTTCCTCCTGTAAAATCGTATAAATCATGAACTAGCTTTGTTTTAATAGATTCAAAATTTAAATTTTTTATGAATATTGAAGCTGTTGTTTTTGCTCTATTTGCATCGCTCGACAAAATTAAATCTGG
Source organism: Mariniflexile aquimaris (assembly GCF_042676825.1). Taxonomy (NCBI): domain Bacteria; kingdom Pseudomonadati; phylum Bacteroidota; class Flavobacteriia; order Flavobacteriales; family Flavobacteriaceae; genus Mariniflexile; species Mariniflexile aquimaris. Next base: position 501,386 of record NZ_JBHTIB010000012.1, on the reverse strand, counting down.
ACGTAACCTATCGGTAATCAGATGTTTCGAAACTAAATCGGCATCTCTAAATCCCCGATCATTTAACGGTCTTTCGTGGTCTGTGAGATTAAATTCCCAGGATGATTTTGCGTGTCTTACTATAATAATATTTTTCATATATCCTCGATGAAGTCTTGATTATAATCGATTAAAAGTTTTTATAATTGATGAAATTCGTATTAATTGCTTGATAAAGTTAATTAAATAAAAATACAATAGAAAGCGAGTAATTTAATGAAAACAATAAGTAACATAGAATAAAGTAGTTAAGCAAGGAAGATATCGACAAACAACGTATTATTTCGCTTAAATGTTTACAGTAACTTTTAAACGAATATATGAGTGATTTAGCATTTAATTTTGACAACTCTTGTTCTTATATGTTACTTTGTTTTACCTACAAAATTGAAAGTTATGACCCCAAATCGAATTACATATAGTAATAAGACATTGTTTTTCAATGTAAATCCCTCGCTGTTTTTTCCCTCGAAAGTGTTTTTGTTAGTTACGATTTTTAGTTGCTATAGTGACGAAGAAATGCCTTTATTGTTGAAATAATTACAATTTAATTAAAATAAAAGTTAACCATAATAAGCTATGAAAAATAAATCTGTTTTTACATGTTTAAGTTCTGCATTGTTTTGCTGCCTTTTTATTACTTCCATAAACTTGTCTTTTTCACAAGAACAGGACATTTACGAAGTAACCGTAAATGATTTGAATAATAAATCTTCTAAACAAGCTAAAAATAATAAGGAAAGTGATAGAAGTGAGTTCTATAATTTAAGCCAAAATCTCCATACTGTTGAATATTATCACAATAATAAACTAAGCAATAAACATGGGAATGAAACACTTGTTAAAATTAATATAGAAGATATTCAATCGTTGAATGTTTTATTTCAAAATAAAGGAAAATTTAAAAATGTAAAATTAATTACAATTGTTTTAAATAGTCAAAGTGATTTTAATACTTTATTAGATTTATCTGAAATTAAAGATTTTTCTGAATTGAAGTATTTATACATTAAATGTAATTTTAATTGTAATGAACAAGACCTTAAAAGATTCATAAAGACTTCTAATTCTGAAAATAAAGTTAGAATTTTTTATACAATAGTAAGTCCATCATAATAATATTAGGATAATATTAAATAAAGAAACATGAAAAAACTTTACACACCAATTCATAATTTATCCTGGCGAAAGAAATTTAGGTTTCTAATTATGGTTGCATTATTCATGACTACTGTTTTTAGAAGTTATGGACAAGTACTTGTTAATTTTAACCCAAGATCTTCAACGGCTACACCTACTGAAACAATTTATAACATCAAGGGTGATTTTACTATGTTGGGTAATACAAATTTAACACTTGTAAACTACTCGGATACAGCTAATAACAACAGCGACATGAGATATGTTGATGTCGATTCTGATGCCAGCACATGGAATTCATCTTCGGCAAATTTAACATTTTCAACTGAAAACGGCGCAATCCCTGAATGTTCTAAAATCATATATGCAGGTCTGTATTGGACAGGAAGAGCTGGAGCAAGTGAAACATTTTCAGTAACCAAAGGGAATGACACAAAGGTTTTTAATAAAAAAAGGTGCTGATTAAAGGCCCTGGATCTTCTACTTATCAAGAAGTAACGGCACTTAACAACGCCATTTTTTATCCTTCTGGCGCTTATGATGATATGTATTCTGCTTATACTGAAATTACAGATTATGTGAAAACAAATGGTGTTGGTACTTATACTGTAGCCGATATTGCTTTAATAGAAGGTAATGGTGGTAATACTGGTTTTTATGGTGGATGGGGAATGGTTGTTGTTTATGAAAATTCCAAAATGAATTGGAGAGACGTCACGGTTTTTGATGGTCATGCATTTGTAGCCTCTAATGGAGGCAACCAATTTTTACCCATTAGTGGTTTCAGAGCTGCTCAAAATGGACCTATTAATTTAAAACTAGGCGTCATGGCTGGTGAAGGTGATGTTGGTGTACCTGGTGATCGTTTTGAAATGTTGAGACAAGACACCAATGCTTATGAATCTCTTTCCCATTCAGGAAATACGATAGACAACTTTTTTAATTCTTCAATAGTTACTGGAAATACTCGAAACCCAAATTTACAAAACAACACGGGTATAGACATAGCCATGTTTAATATTGATAATGGAAATAATAATGCCATAACTACTGATGACAATAAATTTGTAACAAACAATCAAAGTTCTACAACTTTTAGGTACGGATCTACACAAGATACTTATATAATTTTTAATGTTACCTTTTCAGTAAATGCATATATTCCAGAACCAATTGGTGTTTTAACAACAACTTCTGTTACAAATCCTAGTCCTCAGCCTGGTGAAGCAGTGGATTATAATGTTGAAATTAGAAATAAAGGAACTGAAGCAATAAATAATACAGTAATAACTGTTCCAATTCCTGAGTATATAGATCCAAGTATTTTATCTATCAATTTTAACACCAATTATACAACAAGTGGTGGTTATTCCGATCCAATTTATGATCCTTCTGCTGGTCCTTTTGGTTCAATTATATGGAATTTAGGTACACTCCCACTACCAAATGACCCTAACCTATTACTTGCAGAAATTAGTTTTTCTTTGACAGTTACCAAAGATTGTTCTGGATTAAATAGTGGACCTATCGATAAAGACATTATTTTATACGGTGGTATAAGCGGTGTAGGTGCTATATCTAATCAATCATTTAACAGCCCTTTTATACAAGGTTATGAAACAAACGGAACATGTATTGGAGACCCAATACCCGTTCCTATTGTAGTAGAAATCAATTATCAAGATTATGTTAATCACCCACCAACAGCCAGTAATCCGGCGCCAATTAATGTTCAGTGTAAAGCAGATGTGCCTGATCCAGACATATTAGTTGTTACAGATGAGGCTGATAATTCTGGCATAGCTCCTATTGTGGCTTTTGTTTCGGATGTTTCGGATAATGGCGTTAATCCAGAAATAATTACGAGAACATATAGTGTTACAGATGATTGTGGAAATACAATTAATGTAGAACAAACTATTACAATAAATGATAATATTAAACCTTTAATAACAGGATCCTTACCTACAACAACAGTTGAAGGTTGTTCGGCTACAGATGCTACCGCTGCTGTTACTTCGGTAGCGGCATTAGAAGCTCTCGGACTTTCAATTAGTGATTGTACTCCTGATGAAAATCTTGTGGTTACCAGTTCTGATACATCATCAGGAACGTGTCCAATTGTTGTTACAAGAACCTACACAATTACAGATGCATCCAATAACTTCGAAACTGTTACGCAAACTATAAATATAAATGACACATCTAAGCCTGTAATAACTGGTTCTTTACCTACGACAACAGTTCAAGGTTGTTCAGTTACAGATGTCACACCTGCGGTAACTACTGTGGCAGACTTAGAAGCGCTTGGTCTAACTATAAGTGATTGTACCTCTGATACAAATCTGATGGTTACAAGTTCTGATACATCATCAGGAACGTGCCCCATTGTTGTTACAAGAACCTATACCATTACAGACGCTTGTAATAATTTTGAGACCGTAACACAAACAATAAATATAAACGATACAACTCCGCCTAGTTTAACAGGAACAATACCTGCTGGTGCAACAAATCAAAATATATGTTTCAGTGCAATCCCTGAAGGTCCTAAGATAGCAGATATTGCAGCTCAGTTTTCCGATAACTGTGGTGGCACTATTACAGTCGTAAAATCAGGTACTCCAACTGGAGATGACTGCGCTTGGTCTGTAACCTATACATATACAGTAGCTGATGAATGCGGAAATACAATTACTACACCTGTACAAATAACATACTCTGGAGGTGATATAACCGCACCAGTATTGACTGTTCCTGCTGATATCACCGTAGAATGCGATGCGATTCCTGCAGTTGGTACGCCTACGGCGACCGATAATTGTGATGCCGACGTTACTATCACTTATGATGGCGAAACTAGAACTGATGGTACTTGCGAAGACACCTATACTTTAACAAGAACATGGACAGCCATTGATAACTGTGGTAATGAAACCACGCTATCACAAACTATTAACGTGATAGATACTACCGCACCTGTATTAACTATTCCTGCTGATATCACCGTAGAATGCGACGCCATTCCAACAGTTGGTGCGCCTACGGCAACCGATAATTGTGATGCAGACGTTAGCATTACTTATGATGGTGAAACTAGAACTGATGGTGCTTGCGAAGATACTTATAGCTTAACAAGATCTTGGACAGCCACCGATCATTGTGGTAATACTACGACTCTATCGCAAACAATAAGTGTGCAAGATACTACGGCACCAACAATCACCTGTCCGGCAAATATCACAACAACCGCAGATCCAGGTCAACCGAATGCTTCTGTTACTATTGCGCTTCCTGTTGTTTCAGATAATTGTGATACGACTGTTTCTTTTACTAATAGTATTACAGGAACTGAAAATGCAAGTGGAACCTATAATTTAGGAATAACCACTGTAACATATACAGCAACCGATAATTGTGGCAATACAACAGAATGTTCATTTACTGTTACAGTTAATGATGAAGAGGCTCCTGAAATTAGTTGTCCTCCGGCAGCAACCGTAAGCTGTATTGATTTAGTTCCTAATGCGTTCCAAAATTATAATGAATTTGTAGCAGCCGGTGGAACTGCAACAGATAATAACGGAATCAACGAAGCTAGTTTTGCTTTAGTTAGTGAAACAAGTAATAATAATTCTTGTCCAGAAACAATTTCAAGAGTTTATATTATTTCTGATAATGATGGAAATTCTTCTGAATGTACGCATACAATTATAGTTAACGATGACATTAATCCTGTACTAACCATTCCTGCTGATGTAACCGTAGAATGCGATGCGATTCCTGTAGTTGGTACACCTACGGCGACCGATAATTGTGATGCCGACGTTACCATTACTTATGATGGCGAAATAAGAACTAATGGTACTTGCGAAGACACCTATACTTTAACAAGAACTTGGACAGCAACCGATAACTGCGGAAACGAAACCACATTATCACAAACAATCAACGTGCAAGATACTACCGCACCAGTATTAACTATTCCTGCGGATGCAACCGTAGAATGCGATGCGATTCCTGTAGTTGGTACACCGACAGCTATCGATAATTGTGATGCAGACGTTAGCATTACTTACGATGGCGAAATAAGAACTAATGGTACTTGCGAAGATACTTATACTTTAACAAGAACATGGACAGCCACTGATAACTGTGGTAATGAAACCACCCTATCACAAACAATCAACGTGCAAGATACTACCGCACCAGTATTGACTGTTCCTGCTGATATCACCGTAGAATGCGATGCCATTCCAACAGTTGGTACGCCTACGGCAACCGATAATTGTGATGCAGACGTTAGCATTACTTATGATGGTGAAACTAGAATAAATGGTACTTGCGAAGATACTTATAGCTTAACAAGATCTTGGACAGCCACCGATAATTGTGGTAATACTACCACCCTATCACAAACAATCAATGTTCAGGATACTACGGCACCCATATTAACTGTGCCTGCTGATGTCATCGTAGAATGTAATGAAGATTTTTCACCAGTCGCTACGGGTTCTGCCACGGCAATTGATAATTGTGATGCAACGCCTTTAATAACTTTTAGTGATGTTACTGCGCCCGGGACTTGTCCTAGTGAATCTATAATTACGCGTACTTGGATTGCGATCGACAACTGTAATAATAGCACTTCTAACATTCAAACTATTACAATTAAAGATACCACACCTCCTAGTATTACAACTGCGGCTTCTAATATTGTTGTTCAATGTGATGGCTCAGGAAATACCTCTGCTATTAATGATTGGTTAAACAATAATGGTGGCGCGGTAGCCAGTGATAATTGTGGCACAGTAACCTGGTCTAATAGCTATAATGGCGCAGAATCTGATTGTGCAACGCCAATTGATGTTGTTTTTACAGCTATCGACGAATGTGGCAACATCAGTTCAACAATAGCCTCTTATTCTATCGAAGATACTATTGCACCATCTATCGATACGCCTGCTGCTAACTTAATTGTAGAATGTGATGGCACAGGAAATATTTCAGATCTTGCAAATTGGTTATCTACTTTTGGAGGAGCAACGGCTTCTGACGACTGTTCTACCATTACATGGACAAATGACTTTACAGCTCTTTCTGATGATTGTGGAGCAACAGGTTCAGCAACTGTAACATTTACCGCAACCGACGGTTGTGGAAATTCAAGTACAACTGTTGCCACCTTTACCATTATTGACACAACAGCTCCTACAACACCAAATGCGCCTGCTGATATCACTTACGAGTGTATTGGTGATGTTCCTGCTGCCGGTAATTTAATAGCTAGCGATAATTGTTCTGGTGAAATTTCGGTAACCGGAACGGATACTACCGATAATACAGATCCTTGTAATATCATAATAACACGTACATGGACTTTTACCGATGCTTGTAATAATACGTCTTCAGTTTCACAAACAATAACCGTGAAAGACACTACGGCACCAGTGCTTACTTTACCAGCTAACGTAAGTGCAGAATGTAGCGACGATTTAACTCCTATTGCTTTTGGTTCGGCAACCGCAACAGATAACTGCGATGTGAATCCAGTGATTACCTATAACGACGTGAGAACCGATGGAGATTGTTCAGGAACATTTACTATCACACGTACTTGGACAGCCACCGATGCTTGCGGAAATGTATCAACTGCCGATCAAATAATTTCAACTTCAGATACTACAGCTCCGGAATTTGTTGAAACGACACTTCCTCAAGACATTACTATTGAATGTAATGCCATTCCAGTTGCAGAAACCTTAACTGCTACAGATAATTGTGGAACAGCAACAGTAACAGTTAATGATATTAGAACTAATGGAAGTTGTGCTAACAATTTTATAATAACGCGTACATGGACAGCTACTGATGAATGCGGATTAACCAAAACCCATATTCAAAAAATTACGGTTCAAGACACGACACCTCCTACATTTGTGGAAACACTTCCTCCAACAAATTTAGTTGTGGAGTGTGATGCGGTTCCATCAGCGCAAATATTAACTGCCACAGATATATGTGGTTCTGCAACAGTAACTGTTAACGATGTTAGAACGAATGGTAATTGTCCAAACAATTACACACTTGCTAGAACATGGACTGCGACAGATGAATGTGGTTTAAAAACAAGTCATACTCAAATAATTGTAGTAAGAGATACTAAAGCACCAAAATTTGTTGAAACGCTTCCAAGTAATATTACTGTTGAATGTGATGCTGTTCCAAATGCACTAACATTAACAGCCACTGATAATTGTGGTTCTGCAACCGTAACAGTAAATGATGCTATTACCATTGGAAACTGTCCGTCAAATTACATTATTGCTCGTACTTATACTGCTACAGACGAATGTGGTTTAAAAACAACGCATACACAATTAATAACGGTACAAGATACTAAGGCTCCAACTGCAATAACAACGTTTGACGCTGTACTTAATGTAAGTTGTACAAATATTCCAGAGGTACCCGATTTAAAATTTAAAGATAATTGTTCATCTAATATCAAAGTAATTTATAGCGAAACGAACACGTTTGCTGATAATGTTTATTTAGATTATGAAATTGTTAGAACATGGACAGTAACTGATGAATGTGATAATGAGGCCATATTTACTCAGAAATTAAATGTAGCACTCGATGAAATCATTTCGAGTATAGTTGCACAAGACAGATGTTTTGATGATGGTATTGTTAATTTAAATGATTTAATTTCTAGTGACTTAAATAAAAATGGTACTTGGGAATTATTGGAAGGCGACCCCACCGCAACATTAACGGGTAGTATTTTTAACCCTACCGTACTTGAATTAAGTAGAGATTTTCTTCCTGAGGATGGTGGAATCGATTATATGTTTAGATATACGACTACAGATAATGGCTGTCTCAGTATAACCGAAATGACCATGAATATCAATGCTGATTGTGTGGTATTACCTTGTGGTGAAAACGACGTAGTAATTTCAAAAGCAGTAACACCTAATGGTGATGCTTACAACGAGTTTTTTGAAATTTCTGGAATTGAATTATGTGGATTTAGATATGATGTTAAAATATTCAACAGATGGGGTGCTTTAATATATGAATCCGATAATTATCAAAATAATTGGAATGGAACGGTAAGTAAATCTTCTATTGGTGCTGCTGGAAAAATACCTAATGGAACGTATTACTATATAGTGACTTTAAAAGATAGTGGACTGCGTCCTTTTACCGGACCGCTTTACATTGGAACCAAATAAAACCTAACCTATGAAACTAATTAAACATAACATAATTGCTATTACATTGTTTAGCTGTACGGTTGGAATTGCACAACAACTTCCGCAATTTACACAGTATATGTACAATACAATCTCAATAAATCCTGCTTATGCCGGAAGTCGAGAAGCATTAAGTATTGTTGGATTGCACAGAAGCCAATGGGTTGGTTTTCAAGGAGGTCCAATTACTCAAACGCTATCCATACACACACCGCTTCGTAATGATCGGGTTGGTGTGGGATTATCTTTTATTGAAGACGATTTAGGTCCAGAAAATTTCACGTATTTATATGGGGATTTTTCATATACAATTCCAACTGGTAAAGATGGAAAACTATCTTTCGGTTTAAAAGGTGGATTCACACAATATAGTTTAGATCCAGATTTTCGCGAAGCTGAAAGTTTCGATCCTTCTATCTATGGTATCGAAGATAGATGGACACCAAATATCGGACTCGGAATGTATTGGAGTACGAATCGTGTATATTTAGGCTTATCGTCACCAAGAGTATTAAATACTAACAAAAACACTAAAGATGGCTTTGAAGCTTTAGACCGATTGAGTTATTACTTTACCGGAGGTGTGGTTGTAGACTTAAGCAAAACTATTAAGCTAAAACCAGCATTTTTGGTGAAAGCAACCAATGGCGCTCCAGTTTCTTACGATTTAACAGCAAACTTCCTGTTCAATGAGAAATTTTGGCTAGGTGGATCGTATAGAATTAACGAAAAAACGGCTGCGATGGGTGGTATCGTCGATTTTCAGGTATCAAGACAACTACGTGTTGGATACGCTTATGAAAAACCTATATCAGAAATTGCAGACTATACAACTGGCACACATGAGATCTTACTTATTTACGAATTTAAATTCTTAAGCACTAAATTAAAATCACCTAGATATTTCTAATACGCTATCTTATGAATATTAAAAAATACCTATTAGTTTGTATTGTTATAATGATTAGCTCCGCTATGTTTTCCCAACAAGGAAAACAAAAAAGAGCCGATACATTATTCAATAAATTTTCTTTTGTGAAAGCAGCCGAAGTTTATAGAGAACTAATTGAAAATAGATATAATGTAGATTACGCCACTAGAAAACTAGCCGATTGTTATGCGCTTTTAAGAGATCCTAGAAATGCCGCTCGTTATTACAAAAAAGTAGTGACTCAAGAAAAGGTGCCTATCGAGTATTATTACAGTTATGCACAGGCTTTAAGAGGTAATAAAGATTATAAGGAATCTGAAATCTGGTTGCAACGATTTAAAGATTCGGGAGGCGTTGTTAATGCAAATGATTTTTCAAAAGATGCCAATTTTATTACCAGCATATTTAACGCCAAACAACAATATTTTTTAGACAGAGTTCGATTCAATTCTAAATTCAGTGATTTTGGTGCGTTCGAATTTAAAGGTAAAGTGTATTTTACCTCTGCTCGAGATGAAGGTTTGGCAGTAAAACGACTTTATGGATGGAATGAACAGCCCTTTCTAGATGTGTATGTTACCGAGGTTGGATCTAAAAAAAATGTAGACCATACAGCCAAAATAAAAGGAGATGTAAATTCTATTTATCATGATGGTCCGGTAACTATTACCAAAGATGGTCGAACCATGTATTTTTCAAGAAATAATTATAAAGACCAAATAGAAGTAAAAGATAAAAAGGGGCTTACTAATATGAAAATATATCGAGCCACCTTAAGAGATAGCATATGGACGGATATTGAAGATTTATCAATTAACGGCGACGAATTTTCTACGCAACATGCTGCTTTAAATATAGACGACACGAAACTTTATTTTGCATCCGATAGACCAGGAGGTTTTGGTGGTTCTGATATTTGGGTGGTTAATATATATCCCGATGGTTCTTTACAAGATCTTCATAATGTGGGCAATGTTGTTAATACGGAAGGCGCTGAAGGGTTTCCGTTTATCAATAACGAAGGAACACTTTTCTTCTCTTCTGATGGTCATGTTGGATTAGGCTTACTCGATATTTTCGGCACTATTAAAGGTGAAAATGATGAAATCGTAGACGTTATTAACTTAGGAATTCCTGTAAATTCAAACAAAGATGATTTCTCATTTACTATGAATCCGAATGGGATTACTGGCTATTTTGCATCCAACAGACCGGGAGGTCGTGGAGATGACGATATTTATGCCTATCATAGAGTACCAACATTACACGTTGAAGGTGTGGTAACCGATGCCATTAACACAAAACCAATACCTAATTCTATTATAACACTGTTTGATGATAAAGACAATCAAATTGCTTATATGGAAACGGACGAAAATGGCTTCTACCAAATAAATATAGACAGAAATAAAGACTATAAAATTGTTGCAAGTCAAAAGAAATATATAGACGATTATAGAAAATTCACATCAAAAAATATTCAAACAGAACTTACAACTATTCATGCCAATTTGTTATTAAATCCTGTTCCGAATGTTATAAAACTGGCCGAATTAAATACTATTTATTTCGATTTCAATAAATTCAATATTAGAAAAGACGCCGCATTAGAATTAGATAAAATTGTTGATTTAATGCAAAACCAATACCCTGAAATGGTTATTAGAATTGAATCGCACACAGATTCTCGTGGTAAATTGTCTTATAATGATAAACTTTCAATAGATAGAGCCAACTCAACATACGCTTATTTAATTTCTAAAGGAATAGACCCAGCAAGAATTACAGCGCATGAAGGATTTGGAGAACGCAGATTAACCAATGGTTGTGAAGATGGAGCGAAATGCGAAGAAGAAGAGCATCAATTAAATAGAAGAACTCAATTTATTGTAGTTAAGATGGAATAAACACATGGCACATCTTTAACGTATTTGTGTTTTTAAAAAAAGAATCTTAGAAATAAGTTTTTAATTAAAAAATCAATCCCCATGAAACTAAAAAACCACCTTATATTCAGTATTTTTCTAGCAATAAGTTGTATAGCTAGTGGGCAATCTGGGATACAAAGCAAAGCAGATAATTTATTTAATAATTTTGACTTTGTAAATGCAACAACACTTTACAAAGAACTTATTTCTAAGAACTATAATACCGATTACGTTACCAGACAAGTAGCGGATAGTTATGCGTTTATGAGAAATCCAGATAGCGCAGTAGTTTACTATAAAAAAGTTGTAATTCAACCAAACGTGCCAACTATCTACTTTTATAAATATGCGCAAGCCTTAAGAGGAGTTAAAGATTATAAAGAATCTCGAATTTGGTTTAAAAACTTTAAAAATGCTGGTGGGGAAATTAAAGAAGAAACCTATTTAAAAGACGACGAATTTTTAAACGCTATTTTTAACGCAAAACAAAACTACTTTCTAAAAGAGGTTAAATTTAATTCTAAATACAGTGATTTTGCAGCGTTCGAGCATAACAACGACCTATACTTTGTTTCTGCAAGAGATGAAGGCGTATCAACCAAAAACCGTTATAGCTGGAACGAAGAACCCTTTTTAGATATTTATGTAACTAACAAATCTTCTAATACGGATAATATTAGTCATAAATCTAAAATAAAAGGTGCTGTAAACACCACTTTTCATGAAGGCCCGCTAACAATTTCTAAAGATGGGCAAACCATGTATTTTTCTAGAAACGATTTTAATAATCAGGTTTTAGACAAAAACACGCAAGGAGTTACTAATTTAAAAATATACAAGGCATCTTTAGAAGACGGTAAATGGACCAATATTGTAGAGCTTCCGTTTAATAGCAACAGCTACTCTATTAGTCATCCCGCTTTAAATAAAGATGGTTCTAAGTTATACTTCACATCCGATATGCCTGGTGGTTATGGTGGAACAGATCTGTATTATGTAGACGTCTATAAGAACGGCACATATAGCGCCCCGCAAAATTTAGGTAATAATATCAATACAAGTAAAAATGAATGTTTTCCGTTTTTAAATAATGAAAATGCCTTATTCTTTGCGTCCGATGGTCATCCAGGGTTAGGCTTACTCGATATATTTGCGGCGGTTACTAATAAAAACAATGCTGTAATTAGTATTCTTAATTTAGGCATTCCGGTAAACTCGAATAAGGACGATTTCTCATTTTTTATGACAGAGGACGGATTATCCGGATACTTCGCGTCCAATAGAGATGGTGGTATTGGTAGTGATGATATCTATGCTTTTAGCCGAATTCCGACATTAAAATTAGAAGGAACTATTACAGATGCTGTAACTAAAAATCCTATAGCCAATGCAGTTACAACATTATTTGATGCTAATAATAAAACTATTGCTAACGCGGAAACAGACCTGAATGGGCATTATAGTATAAATATTGATTTAAATACAGACTATAGTCTCAAAACAACAAAACAGAACTATTTAGATAACACAACGGTTATAACATCAAAAGGTATGGCCGCAAATACAACGAGTTTAAAAGCTAACATTGTGCTAAACCCAGTTCCGCTTGAAGATATCCCCATTACAGAATTAGTTCCGATTTACTTTGATTTTAATAAGTATGATTTAAGACGCGATAGTACGGTAGAATTAGATAGGATTGTAGATTTAATGATAAATTCTTATCCTAACATGGCCATTAAAATAGAATCACATACCGATTCTCGCGGACCCACAACATACAATGAAATATTATCGGAAGAAAGAGCTAAAGCCACCTATGATTATTTAATTAAAAAAGGGGTTAATCCAGATAGAATATTAGGGTATAAAGGTTTTGGAGAACGTAAATTAACTAATAATTGTGACGGCACTATAACCTGTACCGAGGAACAACATCAGTTAAACCGACGCACACAGTTTATTGTCATTAAAATGAAATAATCAAACGCTTAATTATAAATTAAAAAAACCATCAAAAAGAAATCCTTTTGATGGTTTTTTAATGAATAGAAACATACTAATTTCAAAATCCCTAACAATAATGAAAAAAAGTCAGTATTTTAATATACAGTGTTTATTAAGAAGCTAAAATTTCAAAATAATCTCCTGTACAATTAGTTCATTTTTTTATAAAGATATTGGTGTAATACCATTTACCTTCTGAGTTTACTTCGGCAGCCACATCAAAATTTGTAAAATCACCTTCTATAACCGCGCGGTGCGCATCACTTTTTAACCAGGCATTTACTACCGATTGTGCCGAACTATAACCATAAGCCACATTTTCTGAAACACGTGATGCACCAGCATTGGCCTTTAAATAATCACTTCTTACATAAAAATTGGCATGTGACACCTCGTTGTTGATTACCATATAATCGGTGTGACTAAAAGCAACAGATTTTACCACCGTCATATCCGATAAGGTATTTAAACCCAATGATGCTCTGTGGTCGTTTATTAATTCAAGTACTTGAATTTCAATAGTTTTGGTTTCTGGGGTAATTAACGATAACTCGATTGCATCTACATTATCTTCAATTCCATCTGCGGTGCAAGAATAGCACAAAACAGCTAACAATGCCAGTATTGGCAGCTTAGTTAATAATTTCATAAGTAGGTAATTTGGTCCTATAAATTTACCTGCCTATAACTGTATTTATTGTTAAGGAAATGTTAAAATCGATTAAAAGCATGCTGCTTATCGATAATTAATGTATTTAATCGGCAACACGCATTCAAGTGATAAAATAAAACTTTCAAAAAATTAATTATGGAGCTAATCGATTAATCTCCCAATTATAATCTGGTTGAAGTTTATACCGTATTCTGTCGTGAAGTCTGTTTGGTCGACCTTGCCAAAATTCCATTTCAACGGGTTTAACAATATAGCCTCCCCAATTTGATGGTCTTGGTATTTCTTTGCCTTCATACTCCTTTTCAAGAATTGCTAATTGCTGCTCTAAATAGGCTCTATCTTTTACAATTTCGCTTTGATTAGACACGACAGCGCCTAATTGACTACCGCGAGGTCTAGATTCAAAATAACCGTCACTTAAATTTTCGGCAATTTTTTCAGCAGTGCCTTTAATAATGATTTGACGTTCGGCTCCATGCCAAAAAAAAGACAAGCAAACGTTAGGGTTTTGCTCTATAGCTTTCCCTTTTTCACTATTATAATTTGTATAAAATATAAACCCTTCCCAAGTAAAACTTTTTAATAGCACTACCCTATTTTTAGGAAACCCATCTAAACCCAATGTTGAAATGGTCATGGCATTGGTTTCATCATCAACAAAATATTTGTCGACTTCATAAAACCATTTTTGAAAAAGTTCTAACGGATTTTCTGGAACATCTTTTAAATGAAGTTCTCCTTTTTCGTAGGATTTTCTATAATTACTTAAATCTCTTTCCATAGTATACAAATTAACAACAAATTATTTTTTCAATTTGAAAAATAAACAAGATAATCTTTATAATTTAGCGCTAATTTAACTGCAAATTATGCAATTTGAAGAATCTGAATTAAGTAAATTAACCCATTACAAAGTAGAAATGCCTTTTGGAAATTTTTACTTATTTGAAAAATTTTTCATTTCTGAAATTCATGAAGGTGTTCATTTTGATTGGGAAATGATTCAAGCCGCTATGGTTGAAGTTTTAGAATTTTATGGTAAAAATGCCAGAGTGGGTTATATTTCTAACCGGGTTCACTCCTATTCTATGAATCCACACACCTGGGGAAAAGTTCAAAAAAAATATAATCTCATCGTTGCAAGCGCTATTGTTGTATATAATAATTTCACCTTTATGAATGCTTCTATCGAAAAGCAATTTTCCGATTTAAGTATTAAACGCTGCCTTTCGTTGGCCGAGGCTGTTGACTGGATTCTTAATTTAAAAGAATTAAAATAAGGTGAAGCCAGATAAGGTTTATTCATAAAATAACATAGAATACATGTCATTTTTAAAAAAAAGCAGTATATTTCCACTAGATGACATTTCAAGATTACATAAATCATACTGAATTTAATCCGAAAAAAATACGTCTTCCTTTTGGCAAGTTCTTTCTTTGTGAAGATTTTGTAGTGGCTGAATTGGATCAAGAAATTCATGTAGATTGGTCAATAATCGAAAAAATTGCTAAAATGATTATTGAGCAATATGGAACTTCCAGAAAAATAGGATTGATATCTAATAAAATAAATTCTTATTCTATAGACCCTTTTGTATGGGTGACTTTTAATAAAGAATACGATTTTATTGAAGCTTCTGCCATTGTATGGTATAATGATGGTGGTTATGTAGCAGCGACTTTAGAGCAAATGTTTTTAAAAAATAGTGTAAAACTCTGTGAATCGCTTGATGATGCGATACCTTGGATTTTATCGAAGATTAAAACGTCTAAAAATTAAAAACTTTCGAATCTTCGCATAATTGCACATTTGCAAAAACTTCTTGAGCTTCTTCTTTAAAGGCATCTAGCCCGTCGTAGCGCGTTGAATAGTGTCCGAGTAACAAAGTGCCCACATTGGCTTTTTGAGCTATTGTAGCGGCTTGTTTTGCCGTAGAATGCTTCGTTTTAAGTGCTAAATGTTCGTGTTTGTCTAAAAAGGTGGATTCGTGGTACAACACATCTGCATTTTTAATTATCGGAACAATATCTTCTTTGTAATACGTATCGCTACAAAAGGCATAACTTTTAGGTTTGGTCCCCGGTTTTGTAACCGATTCGTTATTTATTAAAACGCCATCTTCGTTTATAACATCAAACCCTTGTGTTAGTTTTCTATAATAGGCCACATTTATATTGGCTTCTTCCACTAAATCCATATCTAATTTACGCTTACCTTCCTTTTCCTTAAACAGAAACCCATTCGTGTAAATACGATGGTTTAAAGGAATGGTAAAAACCTCTACGGTATCGTCTTCAAAAATTAATTCTGAATTGTTTGAAGATAACTCATGAAAAATAAGTTTGTAATTCGTCCAAGAATCGGCCAATTTCATTTGAAGCGTCACTATCTCTTTGATACCAACGGGACCATAAATATGCAAATCGGTTTCTCGGGTTAACAATCTAAATGTGGAAATTAGCCCGACTAAACCAAAAAAATGATCGCCATGTAAGTGCGAAATGAAGATATGCTTTATCCGATTAAACTTTATTTTGTGCCTTCTTAACTGTACCTGCGTGCCTTCTCCACAATCAATTAAAAACATGTGGTTATTAATTTCTAGTACCTGAGACGTTGTATTATTTAAAGCACGTGGTGTAGCACTATAACAGCCTAATATGGTAAGCTTCATTTAAAGAGTTTATGTAGTTATTAGTTTATGGTTTATTAGGTTGTGTTTATAGTTTACTGGATTGGCATATAAACTTATAAACGTTCTCATAAACTCAAAAACAGTATTAAAATCCTAAATCGCGTTCCATTTCTTCCATTTCTATAATATCGTAAGCCTCTTGAATAGTTGGAACTACAACAATTTCTTCTGGAACCACATCTAAATCTATTTGATTTGAAACAATTACAAATGAATGTTTTGTTGCGCGATGCGTACTTGATAGTTCAAGAAATTCAACAATATCTTGTACTTCTAACGCTTTTAAGGAAGATAAAGTAATGATGATATTATTATTCTGAATTTTAGGATATAAAGCCTGAATTTTATTAACCAACTCAATTATAGTTGATTTTTCTTGAGTTATTATAGAAATCGTTCCGTCTTGATCAATAATCATAATCTACTGTTTAATTTTTGACGCTAATAAATAAATTACTGCCATTCTAATAGCAACACCATTTTGTACTTGTTCTAAGATAATGGATTGTTTAGAATCTGCCACATCACTCGTTATTTCTACACCTCTGTTTATAGGCCCGGGGTGCATAATGGTGATTTCTTTATCTAAAGAATCTAATAACGCTTTGTCTACTCCAAATTGTTGGGTGTATTCTCTGGTAGAAGGAAAATAACTAATATCCATGCGTTCGTTTTGAACTCTTAACATATTTGCTACATCGCACCAATTTAAGGCTTTACGTAAGTTTGTTTCAACCTTTACTCCAAGTTTATCAATATACTTTGGGATTAAGGTTTTAGGTCCGCAAACCATTACTTCTGCGCCTTGAAGTTGCAAAGCAAAGATATTTGAAAGGGCTACTCTACTGTGTAAAATATCACCGACAATGACTATTTTTTTACCTTGAACGCCTCCTAATTTTTCTCGTACAGAATAAGAATCTAACAGTGCTTGTGTTGGATGCTCATGGGCACCATCGCCCGCATTTACAATACTTGCCTTAACGTGTTTTGATAAAAATACACCGGCTCCAGGATTTGGATGACGCATCACAACCATATCTACTTTCATAGATAAGATGTTATTAACCGTATCTATTAAAGTTTCTCCTTTTTTTACTGAAGATTGCGATGATGAAAAATTTAGCACATCGGCAGATAATCGTTTTTCGGCTAATTCAAAAGATAATTTTGTTCTGGTAGAATTTTCGAAGAACAAGTTTGCGATGGTGATATCTCTTAGCGAAGGTACTTTTTTAATGGGTCTGTTAATCACTTCTTTAAAATGATCGGCAGTTTCAAAAATAAGTTGAATATCTTGTTTATTTAGATACTTAATTCCTAATAAGTGATTGACACTTAATTCGCTCATTTCCTTAGTTTAAAGTTTAAAGTTTAAAGTTTAAAGTTGGATGTACAATTTTAAACAGAAACCTGTAATTTTTTCTAATTATCAATTGTTAATTGTTAATTCTCAATTGCATTATTTTTCAATTAAGTAAACCGAATCTTCATTGTCATGTTCTTTCCAGTTTACTTTTACTTTTTCGTTATTTATCACATCTACCTGTCGCCCTCTATAATTAGGTTGTATGGGTAAATGTCTGCTAAAACGCCTGTCGATAAGGGTTAGCAGTTCTATTTCATTTGGTCTTCCAAACGATTGAATGGCGGTTAAAGCGGCTCTTATGCTTCTGCCTGTATATAAAACGTCATCAATAAAAACAACATTTTTATCTTCCACTAAAAAATTAATTTTAGTTGTATTGGCTTCTAGGGTTTTATCACCGCGCCTAAAGTCATCTCTAAAAAACGTGATATCTAAATGCCCTAAATTAATATTCTTGATTTTGTAATCTTCGCGAAGTATTTTGGCTATACGCTCTGCTAAAAAGATGCCTCGTGGTTGTAAACCAATTAGAACAGTATCTTTAAAATCGTTATGTTTTTCAATAAGCTGACAAGCCAATCGGTGAAGAATGATGTTTACCTCTTTTTCGTTAAGTAAAACTTTCTGACTCATATACTATCCAAACGTGTTTGGTGTACAAATGTAATGCAAAATTTTAAAAGTTTTATGATAAATAGCGATACTTCTGAAAGTTTTACCACTGTTATAACTAAAACTGTTCTTTGGTTAGTGCGTAAGGGATGGCAGTAGAAATCCTTTTTGTCATCCCGATGGCTATCGGGAACGAGTAAAAAGATTGTAACCTTTCGACTTCGCTCAAGATAAACTTTAGCCCGACCTCCAGATAATTATCGGGATGGGCACGCCCAAATAATTAATTTTGTTTAAACAAAAAAAAGCCTTCAATTTCTTGAAGGCTTTAATGTTATAAATGGATTGCTAAATTATTTTTTAGCTTTAGACTTTGGTTTTGCAACCTTACCATCCATTTTATCTTTAAGAGCTTGTAAAGCTTCGTTAGCATCACCTAAAGTTGGTTTTGCCTCTGCCGCTTGCGCTTCAGCTTTTTTAACTGCTGCTTTAACATTTGCAACTTCTTCTGCTTTAAATATAGCAGTATGAGACGCTACAACACGTTTAAACTCTTTGTTGAATTCAATGATTTTAAATTCTGCTGTTTCTCCTTTTTTAAGTTTGCTTCCGTCTTCTTTTTCAAGGTGACGTGTTGGAATAAACGCAACGATATCTTCGTTAAATTCTACAGTAGCTCCTTTATCAACGATTTCAGAGATGGTACCTGTGTGAATAGTTTCTAAGGCGAAATCTGTTTCGTATTCATCCCAAGGATTTACAGTTGTTTGTTTGTGACCTAAAGATAATTTACGTCCTTCAACATCTAACTCTAATACAATCACTTCTAATTTATCACCAGCTGCACAGAACTCAGATGGGTGTTTGATTTTCTTAGTCCATGATAAATCTGAGATATAAATTAATCCGTCGATACCTTCTTCTAATTCAACAAAAACACCAAAGTTTGTAAAGTTACGAACGATACCTGTGTGTTTAGAACCTAATGGGTATTTAGTAGTAATATCTGTCCAAGGATCAGACGTTAATTGTTTGATACCTAAAGACATTTTACGATCTTCTCTATCTAAAGTTAAGATAACTGCTTCTACTTCATCACCAACATTTACGAAATCTTGAGCAGAACGTAAGTGAGTTGACCAAGACATTTCAGAAACGTGGATTAATCCTTCTACACCATCAGCAACTTCTATAAATGCACCGTAATCTGCAATAACAACTACTTTACCTTTTACTTTATCACCAACAGCTACAGTGTCAGCAAGAGCTTCCCATGGGTGTTTGCTTAATTGTTTTAAACCTAATTGGATTCTTGATTTGTTTTCATCAAAATCAAGGATTACCACGTTAAGTTTTTGGTCTAATTCTACAATCTCGTTTGGATGATTGATACGAGACCAAGATAAATCGGTAATGTGGATTAAACCATCTACACCACCAAGATCGATGAATACACCGTAAGAAGTGATGTTTTTAACAATACCTTCTAATACTTGACCTTTTTCTAATTGACCAATAATTTCTTTTTTCTGAACCTCGATATCAGCTTCAATAAGCGCTTTATGCGATACTACTACGTTTTTAAATTCGTGGTTGATTTTAACAACTTTGAACTCCATAGTTTTATTTACGTACTGATCATAATCTCTAATTGGTTTCACGTCAATTTGAGAACCTGGTAAGAATGCTTCGATACCGAATACATCTACAATCATACCACCTTTAGTTCTACATTTAACAAAACCATTAACGATTTCACCAGTTTCGTTAGCTTTAATAACACGATCCCACGCTTTAATTACACGCGCTTTTCTGTGAGATAATACTAATTGCCCTGTTGCATCTTCACGTACATCAATTAATACTTCTACTTTATCGCCAACTGCTAAGTTTGGGTTGTAACGGAATTCGTTTAACGAAATTACACCTTCAGATTTAGCATTGATATCGATGATAGCATCTCTGTCAGAGATATGTACAACCGTACCAACAACCACTTCATCATCAAGCGTGTCAACGAAATTTTCTGCTACTAATTTTTCAAATTCTTGTAATTGTTTTTCATCAACTTCATCAATACCTTCTTGGTAATTGTGCCAGTTAAAGTCTTTTAAGAATTTTTCAGGGTTTGCTTTAGCTTCAGATACTACTGGAGCTTCTACTTGTGGAGCATCAGTTGCTTCAACTTCTGCTTGTTTTGCTTTTTCAGCCATTAAATTAAGTAAGTAATTATAATACGCTCGTTATTTTTTAAAACCTATTATAATCGTTTTGTATTCTGTATGTTTCGGAAGATTTTAAGCAATTAACACACAGAAGTGTTATTGTTTTTTTTGTTCTCGTTCCTCTTATCTTTCCGATGATTTGCTAAAAGGAGTGCAAAAATAATAATATTTAAGTTAATTACCTAAAAATGAATACATAAAATTCATGTGACTTTTTACAATTAGTTGTGTCTTAAATTATGTGACACAATCTTAACGCTATATTAATATGTTAGCGCCAAGAAATTCACTATATTTAGTAACACATTAATAAATTTAATATATACAATTATGTCAATGAAAGCAAAATACCAAGCGGTACTAGACCTAGGAGAAACATTAAAAATTCAGAATGGTGATGTTAAAGAAGAAAACGGTGTTTTAAAAATTAAAGGAACAGCCAACACCCCTTACGAAAAGAACTTACTTTGGGATAAAATTAAGGCCATTGGAGGTGACAAACCAACAGATATAATGGCTAATATTAGTGTTGCCGATGAAAGTGTTTACCACAGACATACTGTAAAAAGTGGCGAAACTTTAGGTAAAATTGCTAAACAATACTATGATAATGCATCAAAATACAATGCTATTTTTCAAGCAAATACTAATATTTTGAAAAATCCAGATTTAATTCACCCGGGACAAGTATTGGTGATTCCAAATCCGTAATAATTAGGAAAATACTATAATTTAAAACGAATCTTTATGAATTTAAGGGTTCGTTTTTTTGTGAAGTCTCAAACTTGAAAGTATCAAAGTCAAAATAATGAAAAATTATTGAAACTATATATTTAAAGTTTTTCTGAATTTTCTAAAGTACGGTTCACTAGCTTTAAAATTTCATCAAACTGTTCTTGCAAACTCATGTTGGAATTATCTATTTGAATAGCATCCTTCGCTTTTATTAAGGGCGAATCTTCTCGATTGGTATCAATATAGTCGCGTTCTTCTACATTTTTAAGTACATCTTGATACGTAACCCTTTCACCGCGTTCTAGCAATTCGGCATAGCGTCTTTTTGCTCTCGTTTCAGCCGAAGCCGTCATAAATAATTTAAGTTCGGCATCAGGAAACACAACGGTCCCAATATCGCGTCCATCCATTACCACACCGCCACTATTGCCCATTTGTTGTTGCTGTTCTACTAATTTTTGGCGGACTTCTGAAATTTCAGCAACTCTACTCACAAATTTAGACACTTCTAAGGTGCGAATATCCTTTTCAATATTAATATTATTGAGATACACTTCAGCAAAACCAAGGGTTGGATTAAACTTAAAACTTATAGTAATATCATCTAGATTTGCTATTAACCCATCCACATTAAAATTATTAGTATTAATAAATCCGTGAGTCATAGCGTAATAGGTCACCGCTCTATACATTGCGCCAGAATCTACATAAACGTAGCCTAAATGTTTTGCAATTTGTTTAGCAACGGTGCTTTTTCCTGTTGAAGAAAATCCGTCTATAGCGATTGTAATGTTTTTCATTTTTAAAAGTTTAAAGTGTCTAAAGTACTTAAAATGCCTTAAGTGAAAAACAACAATTTAGTTTAACTTTAAGAACTTTTAACTTCATTAGACTTTAAATACTTTAATTTAAATCTATTTGTACCCCAAAAAAGTTTGAATTGGCGGCACTTGTATATTTTGCATGTGTGTAACTAAAGCGCATTTTATTCATTTTTATGGAAATACCTGCAGATAGCCCTGAAAAATTGCGTTGATCTACGATCCTAAGTTCTTCTGCTCTTCTAAAATTATAACCTAAACGAATATTAAAACCTCCTTCTGGAAAAATTTCAGCGCCAAAAATAGCGTGTCGCATTACTTGACCTAAAAAGCCTATTTCTTCGTCGGTTTGGTTTCCATTTAAATCACTTGTTGTTCTTGCCGGATTTGGTCTTGCTATAGGCCATTCTTGCAGGTTTTCTAAAGTAATATGCCATCGAATAGGCACATTTTCTAAACGTTGCGACATTCCGAAATCGACTTCAAAAGGTAAATTTTCTTTAAGACCTGCGTAAGTGGTTATTTGGGTTCCAAAATTTCTAACGCTTAAAGCCGCACGAAAATCTAATGCTTCGTTTATATACAACAAACCAAAATCTACCGCAGCTCCCAACGAACTATATTGTTCTAATTTTGATGTAATAAGTTTAATATTTCCCCCAGCATAAAAATCGGAATACCCTATTTGCGTTGCATACCCAAAAGACAAGGCCGTTTCGTTACCGGTAAACGTTCCTGTAGAATTTCCATCTTCGTCATACCCATCAAACGAGCCATAATTTACATAAGTTATTCCTGCGTGAAATGTTTGTGTTCTTCTATCAATGGTATAGGCATATGCCGCCGTGCCATAACTTATTCCACCTAAATAACTCGTGTAATTTAATGCTAACTGATTATCCATTTCAGCATTAATGGTTGCCGGATTAAAAAGTCCTTGTGTTACATCGTAATCTACATTGGTTAACACTTTTCCACCTAGAGCTGCCTGACGCGGCGACGAAACTAAATTCAAAAATTGATAGGTAGATTCACCCCCAACCTGTGCATTTGTTAAGACACTAAAAAGCAAACAAAAAGTAGTGATAATTTTCTTTGGCATATTTACGATACAAAGTAAGTAAATCTATCTTAAAACGGATGTATGTATTTTTTATTTTAATTGAAAAGAATTCTGCCCGTGATTGCTTATGGTTTCTGTTGTAATTCTCATTGCCATGAAATCATGAATCATAAAAAAACCTCGAGGCTAATCGAGGTCTTTTCTTGCTTTTCATTTAGATTTTAAAGTTTTTTAGCATTGTCTACCTTCTGATTAGTGATGGCTATTTTAATAACATCACTCATATCTGTTACGTAGTGAAACTTTAATCCTTTTAAATATTCTTGTTTAATTTCTTCAATATCGCGTCTATTTTCTTCGCAAAGCAATATTTCTTTAATTTTTGCACGTTTTGCCGCAAGAATTTTTTCTTTGATACCACCAACAGGAAGCACTTTTCCACGAAGTGTAATTTCACCAGTCATGGCTAAACTTTTCTTTACTTTTTTCTGAGTAAATAACGATACTAAGGATGTTAACATGGTTACTCCGGCACTTGGTCCGTCTTTTGGTGTCGCCCCTTCTGGCACGTGAATATGCACATTGTACTTATCGAAAACATCTGAATCAATTCCGAATTCATCGGCATTTGATTTGATATATTCCATAGCAATGGTTGCAGATTCTTTCATAACTGTACCTAAATTTCCGGTAATAGACATCGCGCCTTTTCCTTTAGACAGAATCGATTCAATAAATAATATATCGCCGCCAACACTGGTCCATGCTAAACCTGTAACCACACCGGCAACATTATTATTTTCGTATTTATCGCGTTCTAATTTCGGACCTCCAAGTACCTCTATAATATCTTCGTTCGTCACTTTAATATTATAAGGCTCTTCCATCGCAATATTTTTAGCTGCATGGCGCACCATTTTTGCGATTTGCTTTTCTAAACCACGCACACCAGATTCTCGTGTATACCCCTCAACAATTTTCTCTAATTGAGGTTTACCAATTTTTAGGTGCTCATCGGTTAACCCATGCTCTTTTAATTGTTTTGGAAGTAAATGACGTTTTCCTATTTCCACCTTTTCTTCGATGGTGTAACCGGTAACGTTAATAATTTCCATTCGATCTCGTAAGGCCGGTTGAATAGATGATAAATTATTGGATGTTGCTATAAACATAACCTTAGAAAGGTCGTAACCCATTTCTAAAAAGTTATCGTAAAATTCATTGTTTTGCTCAGGATCTAATACTTCTAACATGGCTGATGAAGGATCACCTTGATGGGAATTAGACAGCTTATCTATTTCATCTAAAACAAAAACAGGATTAGAAGTTCCGGCCTTTTTTAAACTTTGAATAATACGCCCAGGCATCGCACCAATATAGGTTTTTCTGTGGCCACGAATTTCAGCCTCGTCGCGTAAACCTCCCAAAGAAATACGTACATATTCTCTACCTAACGCTTCTGCAATCGATTTTCCTAAAGATGTTTTTCCAACTCCCGGAGGTCCGTATAAACATAAAATGGGCGATTTCATATCATTACGCAGTTTTAAAACCGCTAGATATTCTATAATACGTTTTTTCACGTCTTCTAAACCAAAATGATCTCTGTCTAAGATGCGTTTAGCACGTTTTAAATCGAATTTATCTTTGCTATATTCATTCCATGGCAAATCTAAAAATAGCTCCAAATAATTGCGTTGAATAGAATATTCGGCTACTTGCGGATTCATGCGTTGCAATTTCGAAATCTCTTTATCAAAATGTTTCGCTACTTTTTCATCCCACAGTTTTTCATTAGCGCGCATTCGCATTTCTTCAACTTCTTCATCATGACTCACACCACCCAATTCTTCTTGAATGGTTTTCATTTGTTGATGCAAGAAATATTCACGCTGTTGCTGGCTCATGTCCATTTGAACTTTCGACTGAATATCATTTTTAAGTTCCAATTTTTGAAACTCAATATTCATATACTTAAGTGTTGCAAGCGCACGTTTTTTAAGATCGTCTATTTCTAAAAGTGATTGTTTTTCAGCCACCGACAGATTCATATTAGACGATACAAAATTGATTAAAAACGAGTCGCTTTCAATGTTTTTTATAGCAAACGATGCTTCGCTTGGAATATTCGGACTTTCTTTAATGATGCTTAAAGCTAAATCTTTGATAGATTCTATAATTGCGACAAACTCCTTATTTTTTAAGGCAGGTCTTGCTTCAGGAATTTCTCGAACCGTAGCGTTCATATAAGGATCTTCGGTTAAAACCTCGGCCACTTTAAAACGTTTCTTTCCTTGAATAATTACGGTAACATTGCCATCGGGCATTTTTAAAACGCGCAGAATCTTAGCCACCGTACCTATTGCATGAATTTCTTTTGCAGTTGGATTCTCGACAGACTCGTCTTTTTGAGCCACCACTCCAATAACTTTGCTACCTTTGTTCGCGTCATTAATGAGTCGGATAGATTTATCGCGACCTGCAGTAATAGGAATCACAACACCAGGAAACAAAACGGTATTTCGCAAAGACAGAATAGGTAGTGTTTCGGGCAATTTTTCATTATTTATTTCTACTTCATCTTCAGGTGTCATTAGCGGGATTAATTCTGAGTTTTCATCAAAATCCTGCAATGACAAACTGTCAAGAGATATAAAATTAGACTTCTTCATATTTGTATTTAGGTCAATCTGTCATTAAAACAATTAAACCTTTTGTTTTTATTAATTTATAAAATAATATATTAAACTGATTATCAATAACTTGGCGTCAATTTAATTTATTCACTCACTATTAAAGGTCAATAGCTATGCCATATTTTTAAATCTGAATTCTGAATTATAAACCTAAAGTTTCCCCGCTTTCTTTAAAGCAAACAGTAAAACAATAGGAATTAAAAGCAAACCTATCATGAGTAAATTAGTTTGAAACAGATAAGGTGCTAATAAAAGTGTTGCCACAAAACCTCCAATGGCACCTCCAAAATGGGCATCGTGACCAATGTTGCCAATTTTATTTTTCATTCCGTAAATAGAATAAAGCAAATAGGCAATACCAAAAATGTATGCTGGTATGGGAATAGGAACAAAAAACATATATAAATTCATGCCAGGTTGCAATAAAATGGCAGCATATAGTATGCCGGTAACCGCTCCACTAGCTCCAACCGCACTGTAATAATATTCGTTTCTATGAAAATACATCGATAATAAACTCCCAGAAATTAAACTAACAACATAAATAATTATAAACCCAAGTGGGTCGACATAACTAATTACTGTTCCTGCAAAAAAATACAAGGTTAACATGTTAAAAAGTAAATGTTGGGTATCTACATGTAAAAAGCCACTGCTAAACAATCGTATTTTTTCACCCCTCTGTACACCACCAACGGTAAATTTATATTTATCGAAAAAACCGAAATCGCCAAAGCCTTTATAGGAGATAATAATATTGGCCGTAATTATAATGATTGTTATTAAATCTAAATTGCCCATGTATTTAAAGGTATAAGTTCAAATTAGCATATATTTGCTGCTGCAAATCTAAAATTAATTCATGCAATTTTTAGCATATATTCTTATTTATCCCATTTTATGGATGGTTTCTATACTTCCATTTCGAGTATTATATTTTGTTTCCGATTGTTTATACGTTTTGCTTTATTATGGTATAGGATATCGTAAAAAGGTAGTAACCAATAATTTAAAACTTGTTTTTCCTGAAAAATCTGAGAAGGAAATTGATGCATTGAGGAAAAATTTCTACAAGCATTTATGCGATATGTTTTTAGAAATGGCGAAAACCATGACTATTTCTGAAAAAGAATTAAAAAAACGCTTTAAAATTTTAAATCCAGAAGAATTAAAACGCTTAGAAAATTTAAATAAAAGTGTGATATTGATTTTTGGACATTATGCAAGCTGGGAATGGTCGATTGTGATTCAAAATTATATTAATTTCAAAGGATTGGCAGTCTATAAGCGTCTTGCAAATAAGTATTTTGATAAATTAGTTAAAGACATTCGTTCTAAATTTAATACCGATTTAATAAGCACCAAAGAAACCATTCAAATTATTAATGACAACGAAGCAAAGGGCATTAAAAGTATTACTGGGTTTTTAAGCGACCAATCGCCAAGACTTACTAATGAGGTATATTGGGGAAGGTTTATGGGAATTGATGTGCCATGTTTTACAGGTGCAGAACGTCTCGCCAAGAAATTAGATTTAACTACAGCATATCTTAAAGTAACAAAAGTAAAAAGAGGTTTTTATGAAGCTGAAATAATAACGCTTGCTGAAAATCCGTCCGAATTTAAAGATTATGAATTAACCGATATGTTTCTTCGAGAAGTTGAAAAGCAAATTTATACAGCGCCTGAATTTTACTTCTGGACTCATAAACGATGGAAGCACAAGAAAACTAACTAGTGTTTTTTTAAATTATCTTAAAACAACAAAAAAGTCTCTTAAACCACTTAATATACTTTGTACTGCGTATGCTGCAAGTATCAATCCCATTATTTTACTAATTACAGTAATTCCATACTCTCCTACTCTTTTCTGTACCATATTGGCAGCCAAAAGCAAAAGCATGGTTAAAATAACAACAAATAACACTAAAATAACGGTTACCGTTTGTTCTTGGATATTATACAAATGATTGTCCGTCATAAGTACCACAGCCATAATAGCTCCTGGTGATGCTATAGATGGAATTGCCACCGGGAAAATGGTAACATGTTTATAATCTTTTATGGAATGTTTTTCAGATTCGGGTTTTCCTTCACCAAAAATCATTGTTAGAGCGAATAAGAACAAAATAACGCCACCAGAAATCTGAAAAGCATCTAAAGAAACAGCCATGCCTTCTAAAATTAACTGCCCCATCAAAATAAAAAATAAAAGAATAAAAAAGGCTACAATTGATGCTCTTATAGCAATCTTCTTTTTATATTTTTCATCAAAATCTTTGGTTGCTTCCAGATAAACTGGCACAGACCCAAGCGGATCTATTACCGCAATCATAAAAAGTATTTTGGTTATTATTTCTGTCGTCATATTAATCAATGTGTTTTCCTTGTGTTGTAAACGAAATACCTTGTTGCCCAGACGTAGAAAGCATCACGCATTCAAAAAAGGGTTCGGTTGTATTTGGTTTTATACTCCAATTAAATAAAAAATTGGCACCTGTTCCGCCTTCTTTATCAGACTCATCTATTACAATTTCTACTGTTTCCATAGGAGCTATAAAAATTGTTTTATTAAAATAAGTTCTAATTGCTTCTCCGTGTGTATTGTAATAGGTTGCCTTGTCTATATAAACAGTATCATTAACATTAATATTTCTTAGACTTACAGTTGCTGTTAAACTTAAACTTCGATGTTCTGTTCCACTATAAATTTCAGAATATACTGATAAATAAGTTTTTCCATGAATCAAACTGTCTTTAGGTATTGCATTAACCGTTCTTTTGTTCCAGTTTGTTTCATTTACAGAACTCAATTCTTTCTCTTTACCGCATGAAATAATAAAAAGCATTAATGTTATTAAAGTTAATAGCTTACTTATAGTTTTCATGATTTATTTTTTTAATTATTTTAAATTAGCTTTTTGCGAGAGCTCCAATTTCATCTATAAATTTATCCGCCAAAGTATCTGCTTCAGCTTGCGATTTTGCTTCTGTATATATTCTAATAATTGGTTCTGTATTGCTCTTTCTTAAATGAACCCAACTTTCAGAAAAATCTATTTTCACACCATCAATGGTGGTTAATTGTTCGTTTTTATAGCGATTCTCAATACTTTTTAAAATACCATCAACATCTAAACCAGGCGTTAGTTCAATCTTCTTTTTACTCATGAAATAGTTTGGATATGATTTTCTAAGAGCGCTAACACTAATATTTTTATCTGCTAACAAACTTAAAAACAAGGCTACTCCCACCAAAGCATCGCGTCCATAATGTGCCTCAGGGTAAATAATGCCACCATTACCTTCGCCTCCAATAACGACCTTGTTTTTCTTCATTAATTTAACAACGTTTACTTCCCCCACAGCACTTGCTTCGTATGTACCACCGTGTTTTTCAGTAACATCTCGTAACGCTCTGGTAGAACTCATATTGCTAACGGTGTTACCAGGTGTTCTGCTCAACACATAATCTGCACAGGCTACCAAGGTGTATTCTTCACCAAACATATCGCCATTTTCATCAATAAAAGCTAATCTATCAACATCTGGATCTACCACAATTCCAAAATCGGCTTTATGCTTTACAACGGCTTCGGATAAATCGGTTAAATGTTCTTTTAAAGGTTCAGGATTATGCGGAAACTGGCCGTTTGGTTCGCAATATAATTTAATGACATCCACCCCTAAACGCTCCAGCAATAAGGGTATCGCAATACCGCCAGTAGAATTTACACCATCAACCACTACTCTAAACCTAGCGTCTTCTATGGCAGTTACGTTTACTAAATCTAAATCTAACACTTCTATAATGTGTAAATCTATATACGATTTATTACGAGTTATTTTTCCTAAACTATCTACATCGGCAAAACTCATGCGATCACTTTCAGCAATTTCTAAAATTTTTGCACCTTCAATATCGTCTAAAAACTCGCCTTTGGCATTTAATAATTTTAAAGCATTCCATTGTTTTGGGTTATGACTTGCCGTTAAAATAATACCACCATCGGCATGTTCCATAGGCACCGCAATTTCAACGGTTGGCGTCGTAGACAACCCTAAATCTACCACGTTAATCCCCATTCCTATTAAAGTATTCATTACCAATTTCTGAATCATTTCACCAGAAATGCGCGCATCTCGTCCAACAACTACTTTATAACTTTCTTTTTCGCGTTGTTGTTTTACCCAAACACCATAGGCTGCGGCAAACTTAACAGCATCAATAGGTGTTAAATTGTCTCCAACTGTTCCACCAATAGTTCCTCTAATTCCTGAAATTGATTTAATAAGTGTCATAAATATTTTTTCAAATTATATAACAAATATAGCATTTCAAAATTGGAAATCTTAATTCGTAATTCGTAAATTTCCCAAATGAATTATTTAGCACACATTTATCTTTCGGGAGATAACGATCTAGTAACTATTGGAAATTTTATTGCCGATGGTATTAAAGGTAGCTCTTATAAGAATTACCCGAAAGACATACAAACGGGTGTGTTACTGCATAGAAATATAGACACATTTACAGATGCTCATGCTGTTTTTAGGCAAAGTACGAAGCGTTTACATGAAAAATACGGGCATTATTCAGGTATTATTGTAGATATTTTGTACGACCATTTTTTAGCTAAAAACTGGAGTGTATATTCCGATATGGCACTTGCTATTTATGTCGACAAGTTCTATAATTCTTTAGAACAGCATTACGAAATACTTCCTATGCGAATTCAAAAATTAATGCCCTATATGCTAACTGATAACTGGTTGTTGAATTATGAATCAATTGAAGGAATATCGAGAGTTTTAAGTGGCATGAATAGGCGAACCAACAATCGTTCAAAAATGGATAAAGCTGTTGAAGATTTGGAACTTTTCTATGCTGAATTTGAAGCTGAATTCACCATTTTTTTTGATGAACTTATTATATTCTCAAATCAAAAATTAATCGAATTAAGTAGTAGTTAGTGTATGAAGAAATCTATTGCATCTATTTTTATATTGTTTCTGTTTTTAGGTTGTAAGTCGACCTTAACAACAATTCCACAGAAAAAAGGCTTAGTAACAGAGCACGCCATGGTAGTTTCTGCCCGCGAAGAAGCTTCAAAAATTGGTATCGATATTCTAAAATTAGGAGGAAATGCCTTTGATGCTATGGTTGCAACCGAATTAGCTTTAGCCGTAGCTTACCCATACGCAGGGAATTTAGGCGGCGGCGGTTTTATGGTTTACAGACAATCTAACGGCAACATTGGAAGTATTGATTACCGAGAAATTGCACCGTTGGCAGCTACAAAAAATATGTATCTGGATGCCGAAGGCAATATTATCCCCAATAAAAGCACACAGGGAGCTATGGCCATTGGAGTACCCGGAACTATTGCTGGTGTTTTTGCCGTTCATGAAAAGTTCGGCACGCTGCCTATTGAAACCATTTTGAAACCAGTTATAACGCTTGCTAAAAAAGGAGTTATTGTTACTAGCAAACAAGAAGCTCGCATAAAAGAGTACCAACCCCTATTTAGAAAAATAAATAAAGATTCCATAATTTTTGATAGACCGTGGAAAACAAACGACACCATAAAATATCCAGCGTTAGCAAGAACACTAGAACGCATTATGCTGAATGGTAAAGATGAATTTTACAAAGGTGAAACGGCTAAAATATTAACGCAATTTATACAAGAAAATGGCGGGATAATAACCGAGGACGATTTAGCTAATTATAAAGCAGTTTGGAGAACTCCTGTTGTTTTTAGGTACGATGATTTAAAAATAATTTCCATGGCTCCACCATCGAGCGGTGGCGTTTGTTTAGCTCAGATTATGACGATGATTGAACCTTTCGATTTGCATAAATTCGGCCATAACTCCGTTAAAAGCATTCAAGTAATTACAGAGGCAGAACGCAGAGCTTATGCCGATAGAAGTCACTTTTTAGGTGATCCGGATTTTGTTAATATACCAACAGATAGTTTAATAAGTTACACCTATTTAACGGAGAGAATGAGCGATTTTTCGTTTAAAAAAGCCACGTCTTCACAAGCTATTTCGCACGGTACCATAGATATAATTGAAAGTGACGAAACCACCCACTACTCTATTATCGATCAGTTTGGCAATGCTATTTCGGCAACAACCACGTTAAATGGTGCTTACGGGTCGAAACTGTATTGTTCTGAACTCGGGTTTTTCCTAAATAATGAAATGGACGACTTTAGTAGTAAACCAGGAGTGCCTAATATGTTTGGAGTAACAGGTGGTGAAGCTAATAGTATCGCACCTCAAAAACGAATGCTAAGTTCTATGACTCCTACTATTGTTGAAAAAGATGGTAATTTACTCATGTCGGTAGGTACACCGGGTGGTTCAACAATCATAACTTCTGTTTTGCAAACCATCTTAAATGTACATGAATTTAATATGAGTATGCAAGAAGCGGTTAATGCGCCTCGATTTCATCATCAATGGCTACCAGACGAGATTCGGATGGAACCCAAATTATTTAGCCCCACCACCATCAACAAACTAAAAAAATTAGGGTATGTTATTAATGAGAAAGACTCTCCGGTAATTGGCAAGGTCGATGGAATACTAGTTTTAAAGGATAAAGGGTTAGAAGGTGGTGCCGATTATCGAGGGGATGATACGGCTGTCGGATTTTAACATTTTTCTTTGATTAAGCCGTTAGTAATTAATAATTTAGTAAGCGTTTAAACGCCTTAATTGACTTCGTTTTTCATGAAACCTAAAAAAGTATCAAAAATAATTATTGGAGTCATTGTGTTTTTAACACTACCAAGTATTATTTTTTTTGGTTTCGTTTATTTTAAATATAACCAAGACTTACCAAATGGTACTGAAGGCGAACAAGCCGATGCTTTAGCCTATAAAATGCTAAATAGCCTAAATTATGAAGCCTATAATAATACTAATTATATAGAATGGGCATTTAGAAATAGACATTTTTATAAATGGAAGAAATCGAAAGATAAATGTGATGTGTATTGGGAAGAATACAAAGTAACCCTCGATTTAAATGACTATAAAAACAGTAAAGCTTACGTGCATAGTTTTAAAGCTGATACAAAAATGAGCGAAAAGCTGATAAAAACAGCGATAAAACACTTTAATAATGACTCGTTTTGGTTGGTAGCGCCCTATAAAGTATTTGATAAAGGCACCGAAAGACGACTTGTTAAACTAGAAAATTCAGAAGAAGCATTATTAGTCACCTATAAATCGGGAGGATCAACACCCGGAGATTCGTATTTATGGTTATTTGATGACCACGGAAAACCAAAAGCTTTTAAAATGTGGACGTCTATTTTACCTGTTAAAGGACTAGAAGCGTCCTGGACTGATTGGACAACTACAGAAAGTGGCGCACAATTACCATTGTTTCATAAGATGTTTATTTTTGGGTTAGAAATTAACCACATAAAAGGTACATTTTAAATTTATAAACTTCATTATTGCCGATTAGTTTAAAAATCAGGTTCAAAAGTTAAATTTTTGTTAATTCACTACTAAAAGAAGTTATCTGTCTCCTTTGATTATACCTGGTAAATTTATAGGGTTAAACTATAAAATAAAATTATTTATCATATTAAGCCATTCGCAAAATAGGGTACATTTAAAGTTAATATCACCTAAGATTAAAACAACCCTAAATTTCATAATGATGCATTAAAAGCAATACATTTAATATTAATAGTGTTACTATCATAAAAAAGATTTTTACTTTTTATATTAGCAGTATAAATATTAAAAACTATTAAATAATGAAAAAATTACTTTACCTATTAGTCTTTACGTGTGGTGTTTCATTTGCAGCTTCTAATCCGGAAATTGGTTTAAAAGATAATAATCCAGAGGTTGGAGACGTGTTAAAAATAAATACCCCAAAAAACCTTGCGTTTAAGCACATTGAATTTCCTAATTTAAATATTATTGCTAAACGCGGCGGACAACCAAATTACAAAAGCGTTTATGGCGAGCTTGTAATTGTAAAAAAAGTAGTTGACAAACATGGAGATACTCATGTAGTACTAGCCAGAAAAGACGGTAAAAAGTTCTTTGGTTTTCAAAAATATGTAAGCGCACATTACAACAACTCCATCGAAGCTGGAGAAATTGTTAAGGTGCAATAAGATTTTTAATAAAGGTCATGTAAAAACAAAGCTAAATAGTTATTTAGCTTTGTTTTTTTTTATGACCTCGCCATTGTTTATACCGATATTTTCGATTGTTACATTAAGTTTGCTTTGAGGCTTAAAGCATCCCTAAACTGCCAATATAAAATCAGCTTATGATTTTTGCCCTACAAAACGATGGTTTTCCGATTTAAAAAGAATATTAAAACTGGTTAAACTACCGTAAATTCTTGTAATATATTGTTGCAGGTCTATTTTCCCTTGTTCATCTAGATCGCTGGCATTTATTCTTTGTTCCATAACTCTTAAGCGATCTCTCACCATGGTTATTTTGTGAAAAAACGTATCAATTGGAAGTTCATAAGATTTTAGAGATGCATCACCAGGTTCTAAAATTAATTTTCCGCCTTTATATTTATCTGCAATCGGCACTACTTCACTCGCATCACTCCACTTTTTTAAGATATTTACAAAACTGCTTTCAACATCAAAAAAACTAACGGTATCCACATCGCCATCAGCGGCTTCTATAATTTCAAATTCACTATCTAAATCAATAGTTTCCAATCCGTTTTCAATAAAAGTTACCCAATAATGCTGGTTTGTAACGTTGGTAATTACACCTTTCCCAAATTCCGAATGATTTATTCGCGATCCAATTCCTAATAATTTCATAATTCAATGGCTTCTGCTAAAACAGAAATTAGTTAAATATTAAACAGTTTTATTATGTTTCTAAAGTATAAAAAATGATGCAACATCAAAATCTTTCTTCCATAATTAATTTAAATATTTTTCGATTTTTAAGGCACTATACTTTTAAATAAATTTTTCAAACGGAAAAAACCAAAATATTATATTTTACGTATAATTACAAACGAATTTATTCGTTAATATTGAAATGTAATAAACTTAAAATATGAAGTTAACAATAAGATTCATCACTTTTGTAACATTATTTGTTTTAGTGTGCAGTTTTAGTACTACCAAAAACGCGTATAGCAAACACTATTTTTCAACCAATTTAACTTCTGAAATTTTAAGAGATACTACAGATTCAGATTCGTCGTTAGCTGTATACAAGCCTTTTAAAGAAAATGCCCATGCCTCCTATTACCACGATAAATTCAATGGTAAAAAAACGGCAAGTGGTGAAAAATTTGATAATGACTTGTACACTGCGGCACACAAAACATTAAAATTTGGCACCAAAATAAGAGTCACCAACACGGTAAACGATTCTTCGGTAATTGTAACGGTGAACGATAGAGGTCCTTTTGTAAAAGGCCGTGAAATCGATTTATCGAAAAAAGCATTTATGGAAATCGCCAAATTTCAACACCGTGGGTATTTAATTGTTAATATAGAAATTTTAGAAGATTCTATATAAGCCCGCCGAAATTGCATCGCCTTACATTTTAACAAAGTCTAAATAAACTTCGCTTCATTTTTAGTTTTAGAATCTGTACCTTTGCGCTTTTGCCTATTTATGAGCCAATTCGACGATTTTATTGAAGTAAAAGGAGCAAGAGTTCACAATCTAAAAAACATTGATGTTTCGATTCCACGCGAGAAACTTGTAGTTATTACGGGACTTTCTGGAAGCGGAAAATCGTCTTTAGCTTTTGATACGATTTATGCTGAAGGACAACGTCGTTATATCGAAACGTTTTCGGCATACGCGCGTCAGTTTTTAGGCGGGTTAGAACGACCAGATGTTGATAAAATTGACGGTTTGTCTCCTGTAATAGCCATAGAACAAAAAACAACCAGCAAATCGCCGCGATCTACCGTTGGTACTATAACCGAAATTTACGATTTTCTTCGACTTCTTTACGCTCGCGCAAGTGATGCTTACAGTTACAATACTGGCGACAAAATGATAAGTTATAGTGATGAGCAAATTAAAGCGCTTATTATTAATGATTTTAAAGGAAAACGTATAAATATTTTGGCACCAGTTGTGCGCTCTCGAAAAGGCCATTACCGCGAATTATTCGAACAAATTGCAAAACAAGGTTTTGTAAAAGTGCGGACAGACGGAGAGATTAAAGACCTTACAAAAGGTTTAATGTTAGATCGTTACAAAACGCACGATATTGAAATTGTAATAGACAGATTGGTTATAGATGATACGGCAGATAATGAAAAGCGTCTTACCGAAACAATAAATACTGCCATGTATCATGGTGATGATGTGCTTATGGTTTTAGACCAAGACACTAACGAAACACGGTATTTTAGTCGAAACTTAATGTGCCCATCTTCAGGAATTTCGTATCCAAATCCCGAACCTAATAATTTTTCGTTTAACTCACCAAAAGGGGCATGTCCTAACTGCAACGGTATTGGCACACTGCATCAAGTAAACGAAAATAAAATTATTCCAGACCAAAATATTTCTATCAAAGCCGGTGCATTGGCGCCTCATGGTCCAGAAAAAAGTAGCTGGATTTTTAAGCAATTCAAAACCATAGCACAGCGCTATAACTTTAAATTATCTGATCCCTATAAAGATATTCCAGAAGAAGCCAAACAGGTGATTTTATATGGCGGTAATGAAAAATTTTCGGTTGAAAGCAAAACTTTAGGGGTAACTCGAGATTATAAAATAGATTTTGAAGGTGTTGCTAATTTTATTGAAAATCAATTTAAAACGGCTGAATCTACATCGTTAAAAAGATGGGCAAAAGATTATATGGACAAAGTTGTATGTCCAGAATGCGAAGGATCTCGACTTAAAAAGGAATCACTGTATTTCAAAATAAACAATAAAAATATTGCTGAACTTGCCAATTCAGACATCATAGAATTAACGAATTGGTTTAACGATTTACACAACCATTTATCAGATAAACAATTTAAAATAGCTGAAGAAGTTATTAAAGAAATTAAATCGAGGTTACAATTTTTACTCGATGTTGGTTTAAACTATTTATCCCTAAATCGAAGTTCAAAATCCTTATCTGGTGGTGAAGCACAACGCATTCGCTTGGCAACTCAAATTGGTTCTCAACTGGTTGGAGTTCTCTATATTTTAGATGAACCTAGTATTGGCTTACATCAGCGCGATAACGAGAAACTTATAAACTCGTTAGTGGCGCTTCGCGATATTGGAAACTCCGTGATTGTTGTAGAACACGATAAAGACATGATAGAACGTGCCGATTACGTTATTGATATTGGCCCGAAAGCAGGAAAACATGGTGGTGAAATTATTAGCATCGGATCACCTAAAGAACTGTTAACGCATCATACTTTAACAGCCGATTATTTAAGTGGCGTTAAAAAAATAGAAATACCAAAAAAACGACGCGATGGCAACGGAAAATTCCTCGAGCTTAAAGGTTGTACAGGTAATAATTTAAAAAATGTATCTGTTAAGTTTCCGTTGGGAAAAATGATTGGGGTTACAGGCGTATCTGGAAGTGGTAAATCAACACTTATTAACGAAACGCTCTACCCTATTCTAAATGCTTATTATTTTAATGGGGTAAAAAAACCAATGCCGTATAAAAGCATTAAGGGTTTAGAACATATCGATAAGGTTATCGATATTAACCAATCGCCAATTGGTAGAACACCGCGAAGTAATCCGGTAACCTATACCAAAACATTCGACGACATTAGGAGTTTGTTTGCTCAAATCCCTGAAGCTATGATTCGGGGTTACAAAGCCGGTCGATTTAGTTTTAATGTTAAAGGCGGACGCTGTGAAACATGCCAAGGTGGTGGCTTACGCGTTATTGAAATGAATTTTCTCCCCGATGTTTATGTAGAATGCGAAACATGCCAAGGAAAACGATTTAATCGCGAAACATTAGAAATTCGCTATAAAGGAAAAAGTATCAGCGATGTTTTGGATATGACCATTTATGAAGCCGTTTCATTTTTTGAAAATATTCCTAAAATTTATAACAAACTTAAAACCATTAAAGATGTTGGTTTAGGGTATATCACCTTAGGGCAACAAAGCACAACGCTTTCTGGTGGTGAAGCGCAACGTGTTAAACTGGCTACAGAACTATCAAAAAGAGACACTGGAAACACTTTTTATATTTTAGACGAACCTACAACAGGACTTCATTTTGAAGACATTCGTGTTTTAATGATTGTTCTTAATAAATTGGCCAATAAAGGCAATACGGTATTGATTATAGAACACAATTTAGACGTGATAAAAACCGTTGACCATATTATTGATATTGGTTACGAAGGTGGAAATGGCGGCGGACAAATTATTGTTGAAGGAACGCCTGAGGAAGTTGCAAAACACAAAAAAAGTTATACTGCGAAATTTCTTAGAAAAGAACTAAATTAGCACGCATATATTTAGATTCTAAATAGTAGAAAACAACAATATAAAGAAAAATTTCCCTCTAATAATTACATAATTAAAGACTTAAATAAATGAGATTAGAACGTCACAGTAAAGCTTGGAACGAAATAAAAACAAACGATTCTTGGGCTATTTTTAAAATAATGGGCGAGTTTGTTAGTGGTTTTGAAAAAATGAGCAAAATAGGACCTTGCGTGTCTATATTCGGGTCTGCGAGAACAAAACCAGATAACGAATACTATATTCTTGCAGAAAAAGTAGCAAAACGCATTGTTGAGGCTGGTTATGGTGTAATAACTGGTGGTGGCCCGGGTATTATGGAAGCAGGAAATAAAGGGGCACATTTAGGTGGCGGTACTTCGGTTGGACTTAATATCGACTTGCCTTTTGAGCAACACGACAATCCGTATATAGACTCCGATAAGAGCTTAGATTTCGATTACTTTTTTGTTAGAAAGGTAATGTTTGTTAAATATTCACAAGGATTTGTTGTAATGCCAGGTGGCTTCGGTACCTTAGATGAGCTGTTCGAAGCTATGACGCTTATTCAAACGCATAAAATTGAGAAATTCCCTATTATTTTAGTTGG
The DNA here is from genome assembly GCF_042676825.1 of Mariniflexile aquimaris. Lineage (NCBI taxonomy): Bacteria > Pseudomonadati > Bacteroidota > Flavobacteriia > Flavobacteriales > Flavobacteriaceae > Mariniflexile > Mariniflexile aquimaris. The sequence goes on along the minus strand of NZ_JBHTIB010000012.1, from coordinate 462,096 downwards.
AACTACATTTTGGCAAGGACTATTTGAATGGATCAAATCAACACTTTTAGAATCTTTTGGAAATATCAGTCCTAAAGATTTAGATTTAATCCATTTGGTAGATACCGAAGAAGAAGTTATTACTATTTTAGATGCTTTCTATAAAGAATCAAGATTGAGCCCAAACTTTTAATGTTAAATCAGCAATTAACATAGAAGCTCGGAATTTGCAGGCTTAATGATGATATTTTATTATATTGCAGAGCCTTACATGAAATATTAACCTTTAATTTCCCTATACTAAATTGAAATTACGTCTTTTCAGTTGTGTTTTTTATGTTTTTACTTGTTATGCTAGCTTTAGTCAAAACAAAATTGACTTAAAAGCTGTTTTTGATATTGAAAGCAAACAAATAACAATATCGCAAACCATACAATACCAAAATACAACACAAGACGCATTACAAACCATCTATTTAAACGATTGGAATAATAGCTATTCTACAAAAAAAACACCACTCGCCATTCGTATTGCTGATGAGTACAAGAATGATTTTCATCTAGCAAAAAACTCCGAAAGAGGCTATTCGGTGATTACTTCGATAAAACAAAATGGCGAACTATTACAATTCGAACAATTAAAGAAACAAAATGACATTATTAAGGTCGAATTGAATGAAGCCTTACCTCCCAATGGTGTTTACGTCCTTCAATTAGAATATTTAGTTCAAATTCCCAGCGATAAATTTACACGCTATGGAGTAACAAGTACGGGCGATTTAAATTTAAGATATTGGTATATAACACCCGCTGTTTATAACGGGAAATGGCAGTATTACAGCAATAAAGATTTAGACGATTTATTCATTCCACCTTCAGATGTTAATTTAAATATTACCTACCCTAAAGGCTATGTGTTAACTTCAGAATTAAATTCAAGTAAACATATTCAAAATACTAACAATCAAACAATTACATTACAAGGTGAAAATATCATTAATAATAAATTGTTTTTAAGTAAAACACCTGATTTTAAAGCCATACAAAATAATAAAATCACTTTAATTTCTAACATTAGTGATGAAGGATTAGAAATAATTGACAAGGTTTTAATCACCGAAAAAGTCACAAATTTTATATTTAAAAACTTCGGCGATTACCCACACGATAAACTTCTACTCACTCAAATTGATTATGATAAAGATCCTATTTACGGACTAAATTTTTTACCGAGTTTTATAAAACCGTATCCTAATCATTTTCAATATGAATTAAAACTTTTAAAAATTGCGTTGCATAATTATTTAGAAAATACGCTTCTTTTAAACCCTCGTACCGAACAATGGCTGATTGATGGTATTCAAATTTATTATTTAATGAATTATGTTGACGAGCATTATCCTAATATGAAATTTTTAGGAACGTTGGCAGATATTTGGGGTGTTCGGTCTTTTCATGCTTCCAGTATGAAGTTTAACGATAAGTATGTATTGGCTTATATGCTCATGGCTAGAACTAATAGAGATCAGCCTTTAACCATGGCTAAAGATTCTTTATTAAAATTTAATAAAAGCATTGCCAACAAATACAAAGCTGGTGTTGGATTAAAATATCTGGGCGATTTTATTAACCACGATGTTGTTGTAAATGGTTTATCTTCTTTTGTTATTGAAAACAAATTAAAACCAATTACCACGAAAGATTTCGAAACGTATTTAAAATCAAGAACTAATAAAAATATCGATTGGTTTTTTAAAGACTATTTAACTACAAGAAAAAAAATAGATTTCAAAATAAAGGAAGTTTATAAAGCCGAAGATTCTATAACAGTAACCATTAGAAATAAGAGGGATAACGATATGCCGATTTCGTTATACGCCTTGAATAACGACAGTATTATTTCTAAATATTGGATTGAAAATATTGACAAATACAAAACAATTACAATTCCTAGAAACGATGCCAATAAACTCGTTTTAAACTATAATAACCTTATTCCTGAAATTAACGAAAGGGATAATTGGAAATCGTTAAAAGGATTCTTTTTTAACAACAAACCACTGCAATTTAGAGTTTTTCAAGACATTGAAGACCCATACTATAACCAGGTGTTTTTTATGCCAATAGCAGAGTTTAATAACATTTATGATGGGTTTACACTCGGTTTAAGAATTTATAATAAAACGGTTTTAAGAAAACTATTTAACTACCGTTTCGAACCTCAATATTCATTAAAATCACGAACTCTTACAGGCTCCGGATTTGTGGCCATGACCCACTATCTAGAAAATAGCGACCTCTATGCTATTAATTATGGTTTAAGTGCTGGGTATTCCTCGTACGCCGAAAATTTATTCGTAAGGCAAATTTCACCATCGTTAGTATTCCTTTTTAGAGAGGAAAACGATTTTCGTTCCAATAAAAAAGAGTCTCTTACGCTAAGATATGTAGATATTCATAGAGACAAAGACTTAAACAATGTCTTAACTTCGAACGAACCCAATTATGGGGTTTTTAATGCGCGCTATATTGATTCAGACGATAATTTAATTAATTTCAAAAAATGGTACACAGATGTGCAAATTGCAAAAAACTTTAGCAAAGTATCATTTAACTACGAATACAGAAGGCTTTTTGAGAACAATTCACAATTAAATTTACGTTTATTTACCGGGATGTTTTTAAGTAATAAAAACGATCCGAATTCAAATTATTTTAGTTTTGCCTTAGACAGACCTACAGATTATCTTTTCGAATATCCTTATTTAGGAAGATCTGAAGCTTCAGGTATCTTTAGTCAGCAATACATTGACGCCGAAGGAGGTTTCAAATCGAAGTTAAAAACTCCGTTTGCAAACCAGTGGATGTCAACTGTAAATGTCAGCACTACATTATGGAAATATGTATTATTTTATGGCGACATCGGTCTATTAAAAAGCAAATTCGACAATCCTCATTTTGTCTATGATTCTGGATTTAGAGTTAATTTAGTAACCGATTATTTTGAAATTTATTTTCCGCTATATTCAAACTTGGGATGGGAAATAGGACAGCCTCGATACGACCAAAAAATTAGATTTAAATTTACTATCGATCCTCAAGCATTACTCGGATTATTTAGAAGACGTTGGTATTGATTATTAAATTTTGAATTATTATCAACAAAAAACAATATTAGTTAACAATAATTCAAATAAATTCCAAATACCTCTAAATTATTAGGAATCAAACAAGTTTAAGTTTGAAATTTTAATTGCTAAAACCGTAAACTTTGACTATTTTTGTCCCTTGCCAAAGCAATCCAATTATGCACACTACTCCAGATTTGAAAGATAATATATCATTTGAAGATTTTAAAACGGAAGTACTTAACGACTATCAAATTGCTGTTAGAAGTAGGGAATGCAGCTTACTAGGTCGTAGGGAAGTTTTAACGGGGAAAGCTAAATTTGGTATTTTTGGTGATGGCAAAGAAGTACCACAACTTGCCATGGCAAAATCCTTTTTAAAAGGAGACTGGCGTTCGGGTTACTATCGAGACCAAACATTTATGATGGCGATTGGAGAGTTAACAATGAATCAGTTTTTTGCTGGTTTATATGCCAATACCAATTTAGAATTAGAACCTATGTCTGCCGGAAGACAAATGGGAGGTCATTTTGTTACGCATAGTTTAAATGAAGACGGTAGCTGGAAAGATTTAACCAAACAATATAATTCAAGCGCAGACATCTCTCCTACCGCTGGTCAAATGCCTCGATTATTAGGACTAGCACAAGCATCAAAAATATTCAGACAAGTAGAAGGCATTAACACTAATAATTTCTCGGTTAAAGGAAACGAAGTCGCCTGGGGAACTATAGGAAATGCGAGTACTAGCGAAGGTCTTTTTTTCGAAACCATTAACGCTGCTGGTGTACTTCAAGTACCCATGATTATTAGTGTGTGGGATGATGAGTATGGCATTTCAGTACATGCAAAACATCATACAACAAAAGAAAATATATCCGAAGTATTAAAAGGTTTCCAAAGAGAAAACAACCATAAAGGCTACGAAATTCTTCGTGTTAAAGGCTGGGACTATGCGAATTTAGTTGCAACTTACCAAGAAGCGGCTGCCATAGCAAGAGAAGAGCATGTACCCGTATTAATTCATGTGCTAGAGTTAACACAACCGCAAGGGCATTCTACTTCAGGTTCGCACGAGCGCTATAAAGACTCTGATCGTCTGGCATGGGAAGCAAAACATGATTGCAATGTAAAAATGCGCGAATGGATAATTGAAAGCGGTATTGCAACAAACGAATCGCTTATCGAAATAGAGCGTGCCATTAAACGCGAAGTTAGAGAGGCTAAAAAAAATGCTTGGAATACCTTTTTAAAACCCATAATTAAAGAGCAAACAGAGGTAGTTGGCTTGCTTAGACAACTGGCTGCTGTTAGTGAAAATGGGGTGTTTATAGAAAAAATTAAAGACACCGTTGCTGCCATCGACGAGCCAACTAGAAAAGATATATTATCGCAAGCCAGAAAAGCTTTGGTTTATACCTTAAGAGAAAATTCGGCAGAAAAGGAGCAATTAAGAAATTGGATAGATAAAATTATCGAAAACACACAACCTCATTTTAGCTCACATTTATATTCTGAAACAAATAAATCCAATATTTTAGTTAAAGAAATTAAACCTTCTTACGATGAAGAAGCGCCTATTGTAGACGGACGAATAATTCTTCGTGATAATTTCGATGAAATATTTAATAAATATCCAGAAGCTCTCATTTTTGGTGAAGATACCGGTAATATTGGCGATGTTAATCAAGGCTTAGAAGGGTTACAAGAAAAATATGGTGAATTGAGAGTTGCTGATACGGGTATTAGAGAAGCTACTATTATTGGCCAAGGTATTGGTATGGCATTACGTGGGCTGCGACCAATTGCCGAAATTCAATATTTAGATTATATTCTTTACGGATTACAAATTATAAGCGACGATCTGGCAACGACGCATTACAGAACAAAAGGAAAGCAAAAAGCACCTTTAATTATTAGAACGCGAGGCCATAGATTAGAAGGTATTTGGCATTCTGGATCTCAATTAGGTGGCATTTTGAATTTAGTACGTGGTGTGAATGTGTTAGTACCAAGAAACATGACAAAAGCTGCTGGTTTTTATAACGCACTTTTAAAGGGCGACGATCCTGCAATTGTAGTAGAGTGTCTTAATGGCTACAGATTAAAAGAAAAATTACCAAACAATTTAGGCGCCTTAAAAACGCCAATTGGTGTGGTAGAAACGTTAAAAGAAGGCGACGATATTACATTGGTTTCTTACGGTTCTACACTTCGAATTGTAGAGCAGGTTGCTAAAGATTTAATAGCGGTTGGAATTGATGCCGAAGTTATAGATGTACAATCGTTATTACCTTTCGATATCAAGCATGACATTGCCAAAAGCATCCAAAAAACCAATCGTGTTATGATTATTGATGAAGATGTGCCTGGAGGTGCATCGGCCTATATTTTAAACGAAATATTAAATGTGCAAAATGCGTATCAGTATTTAGATAGTCAACCAAAAACACTCACGGCTAAGTCACACAGACCCGCTTATGGTAATGATGGCGATTATTTCTCGAAACCATCTTATGAAGATATATTTGAGGCCGTTTACAGTGTAATGCACGAAGCAAATCCGGCGACCTTTCCAAAGTTGCGATAAAATCTTAAGCTAACAAATATGAAACAAAACTTTACCGATACGGCATTATTAATTCTTAGAGTTGGTTTTGCTGGTATGATGCTTACTCATGGCATCCCTAAAATTAATAAGCTTTTCGAAAGTCCGATTAAATTTGCAGACCCAATTGGTGTTGGCGAACCGTTGTCGTTAATATTAACTTTAATTGGTGAAGTTGTTGCACCTATTTTAATTTTAGTAGGTTTTAAAACAAAGTTAGCAGCTATTCCTGGAATTGTTACCATGTTTGTTGCTGCATTTGTAGTGCATGGAAGCGATGCTATTGATGTAAAAGAAAAAGCAATCCTTTATTTAATTGCGTTTATTGCTATTTTCTTCGCGGGAGCAGGCAAATATTCTATAGATGGTTATAAAAAATAAACCATTTGAAAACAGCTTCTATTTCCGAAATAAAAAAAGAATTACAGTATAAATCTCAAGACGAGTTATTAGAACTTTGCTTGCGTTTATCAAAGTTTAAAAAAGAAAATAAAGAACTCCTTACCTATTTATTATTCGAATCTCACAATGAAGATTCTTATATTCAAAGCGTTCAAAACTACATAGATATAGAATTTAGCGCAATAAACACAGCCAGTTATTTTTATATAAAAAAAAGCGTTCGTAAAATATTGCGAAACATTAAAAAATACACGCGGTATTCATTAAATAAGGAAACTGAAGTAGAATTACTTATATATTTTTGCGAAAAGCTAAGAGACTTTAAACCCTCTATAAAACATAATGTTACATTATTAAATATGTATCACCGGCAAATTTTGCTAGCCAAAAAAATAACAGCGACTCTTCACGAAGATTTACAGTACGATTTTAATTTGAAACTGGATAGTTTATAAATTATAAATGTACGATTCATATAACAACAAGCATCCAAATTAGCCTCCAATTATCAATTAAAAATATTATGGATTTAAATGCACAATTTGCAAGGCTTTGTTTGAATGCTAACATCAATATTTTATCTTTGCTGACTTTAATAGGAAATGACTTATGAAGATTTCATACAATTGGCTAAAACAGTTTATTAAAATTGATTGGACGCCAGAACAAACTAGCGAATTACTTACCGATTTAGGATTAGAAGTTGAAGGCATAGAAGTATATCAATCGGTTAAAGGCGGATTAGAAGGCGTTGTAGTTGGTGAAGTATTAACCTGTATTCAGCACCCAAATGCCGATAAATTAAAAATAACCACAGTAAATATTGGTGAAGTTGAGCCTTTACAGATTGTTTGTGGCGCACCTAATGTAGCCGCTGGACAGAAAGTACCGGTTGCAACCATTGGAACTACTTTATATACCGAAGCTGGAGAAGCATGGGCCATTAAAAAAGGTAAAATTAGAGGCGAAGAAAGCCATGGTATGATTTGCGCCGAAGACGAACTTGGCTTAGGAAAATCTCATGATGGCATTATGGTTTTAGACGACGATTTAAAAGTTGGAACACCTGCCGCTGCTATTTTTGAAGTTGAAAACGATCAGGTTTTTGAAATAGGCTTAACACCAAATCGCGCCGATGCTATGAGTCATTTAGGTACCGCACGCGATTTAAAAGCTGGACTGGTTCAAAAAGAAATAAACCTAGAGTTTATAACACCATCGGTTAGCGCATTTCATGTAGACACTCGTACCTTACGTATTGATGTTGATGTAAAAAACAAAGAATTAGCACCAAGATATTGCGGTATTACTATTTCGGGCATTACCGTTAAACCATCCCCTATGTGGTTACAACATCGTTTAAAAGCGATAGGTTTAAAACCAATTAACAATATTGTGGATGCTACAAATTATGTGTTACACGATTTAGGACAGCCACTGCATGCGTTCGACGGCCTAAAAATTGCAGGAAATAAGGTGGAAGTTAAAACTTTACCTGCCGGAACTAAATTTACGACCTTAGATGGCATTGAAAGAATTTTGCATGAAGATGATTTAATGATTTGCGATGCCGAAAAACCTATGTGTATTGCAGGTGTATTTGGCGGTATACATTCTGGGGTAACCGAAACCACAACAAGTATATTTTTAGAAAGTGCATATTTTAATCCGGTTAGTATCAGAAAATCGGCTAAACGTCATGCCTTAAATACCGATGCGTCTTTTAGATTTGAAAGAGGCATTGACCCAAATATTACAGAATACGCATTAAAACGCGCTGCTATTCTTATTAAAGAAGTGGCAGGTGGTGAAATTTCAAGTGAAATTATCGATGTTTATCCTAATAAAATTGAAGATTTTCAAGTGCGATTAAGTTTTGAAAATGCAGCAAAATTAATAGGCGAAGAAATTCCGAAAGAAATCATTAAACGAATTTTAACCTCGTTAGAGATTAAAGTAAATAACGTTACAGAAACAGGCTTAGGATTGATGGTACCTGCTTACAGAAATGATGTAACTCGTGAAGCTGATATAATTGAAGAAATACTGCGTGTTTACGGTTATAACAATATTAAAACCACCGAAAAACTAAATGCTTCTATATCGAATTCAAGTCGATTTGAAGATTATAAAATTCAGAATATAGTTGGCAATCTGTTAGCTGCTCAAGGCTTTTTCGAAATTCTTTCAAACTCGCTTACAACCCCAAATTATACAAATTTTAGCGAGCAATTAAAGGAAGAACACAACATCCACATATTAAATCCTTTAAGTGGCGACTTATCTGTTTTAAGACAGTCGCTATTATTTTCTGGCTTAGAAGCTATTTCATTTAATATTAATAGAAAAAAGGCCGATGTAAAGCTGTTTGAATTCGGTAAAACCTATCACGGTTATAACGATAAACGTGAAGAATATAAGCACTTGTCTGTATTTATAACTGGAAATCGAAATGCAGAAAATTGGAATTCTGCAAACAGAAAAAGTGACTTCTTTTATTTAAAAGGCTACATTACAAGTATTTTAGAACGATTAGGCATTTCAAGATTTAATGAAACGCCAATTGATAACGACTTGTTTAGTGAAGGCTTAAGTTTTGGATTAGGAAAAATGAAACTTGTAGATTTAGGATTGATAAAAAAGCCAATATTGAAACATTTTGATATATCTCAAGAAGTATTGTTTGCTAATTTTAACTGGGATGCCATTTTAGATGTTGTTAAACGTAATAGCATCTCATTTAAAACCATAGCAAAATATCCAGAAGTACGTCGTGATTTTGCTTTACTTGTAGATGATAACGTATCGTTTGAATCGATATATAAAATTGCCAAACAAAGTGAAAAACAACTTTTAAAAGGTGTGAATTTATTTGATGTTTATCAAGGTCAAAATTTACCAGCTGGCAAAAAAAGTTACGCGGTTAGTTTTACTTTGCAAGATGAAAATAAAACACTTACAGATAAGCAAATAGACAAGATAATGAACAGCTTGCAAACCCAATTTGAAACCCAATTAGGAGCCGAATTACGATAATATTGAGAATGAAAAATAGCATATTTTTTGTTGTGATATTTTTAATGTTTGTTAAATTAAACGCACAAGAAAATATTGCAGAAATTACCACAGACAAAGATTCAATCTCTATTGGAGCACTAGCATTTTACGACCTGAAACAAGGTGTAAAAGGTGTTGGCCATTCATTTACAAGACCTTTTCATTGGAAAAAGAAAGATTTTACAACCTTGGGCACTGTAGTTGTTGGCGCGTTGGCCTTATCAACTATCGATGACGAATCCAGTGCATTTTTTGTTAGAAACGAACCTCATGTACCCAATATTTTTCAAGAAGTAGGCACACGTTTTGGAAGTCCGCAGGTTTATTTTATCGCCAATGCTTCACTTTATGGTTTTGGCTTATTTACTAAAAATGAAAAATTAAGAAAAACCAGTGTATTAATTATTTCGTCTTCGTTTACAACAGGTCTAATTCAGAGTGTAAGTAAAACGGCATTTGGTAGAGCCCGTCCTGGAAGTGAATACAAAAGTGATGAATTTAGATTTTGGTCGAATGAGGCCCAATTTCACTCCTTCCCTTCTGGACATACCGTGTTATCTATAACGATGGCGCACTCTATAGCAAAACAATTTGAAAACACTTGGTCTAAAGTAGCTGTTTATTCGCTGGGTTCAATTGCTCCTATTTCCAGACTTTTTGCTGGTGCACATTGGCTTACAGATGTAGGTATGGGTACTGTTTTAAGTATAGCCGTTGTAGATTGCATTGATAAATTTCTATTCAATACAAAAGCTTACGATTATTCTAAAAAAGAAAAGCAAATTTCCTGGAATTTCACCTTTAGCGGTAATCAAATAGGACTCATTGGTAGTTTTTAATTTAATAGTTTAACCTCCTTTATATTTTTAGTGGGATAAGGTTTTTATAATGGTTATAATTCCTATTATTAAAATTAAAAACAAGGAGAATTTCTTAAAATTGTCCTGCGATATTTTAGTAAGCAACAGTTTACCTAAATAGGTTCCAGCGATACCTATTACGACTAGAAATGGAATATAAATTAAAATCTCCATTGTTATATACCCATTGATATAATAAACAATGGTCCTGCTAAAATCTACCCCAAAGTCAATCACTGCCGAAGTTGCAATAAACACATTTTTTTCTAGATTAAACGCTGCCATGGTTAACCCGCGAATTGCTCCTCCAGTACCTAAAATTCCAGCAATAAACCCTGATAACGTACCACCAATAATGGCTTCTTTTTTATGCGGCTTAACTATTAAATTCTTTTTTATTAAAAATAACAGACTTAATAGCACTAAAAACACTCCCAAAATAATTTCTAAAAATCGCGTGTTTAATAATTTGCTCACAAATCCACCAAGTATCACAAATAATACAGCAGGAACCCCAATGTAAAGAATTAGGTTTTTGTCAATTCCTTTTTTAAAAAGCGCAATTTTACTAAGGTTACTCACAACATGAAACATAGCCGTAATACCTAAAACCGTTTGAAAATCGAAATAAAAATTAGCTATAGGCACAAAAAATACCGAAGAACCAAATCCTCCAACGGTGCCAATAACTTCGGCTAGTAAAGCGAAAAACAGAAAATAATATTCTATATGTTTCAAAATAAAGTCTTTCTTAAATATAAATAAAAAACAGCGTTTTATAACTGATAAATAATACATTTATAAGCACGGTTAGTATTATTTTATTTGATTTAGACTAAAAATGCCGTATATTTAAGTAAACTCTTAAAGCAACTGTTATGAAAGACTCAAATTTTGTAAAAATATATACAGGGAATTTTGCATTTGTTAACCGTATAGTAATGGAATTAAATGCTTTAGATATAAGTCCTGTTGTTAAAGACCAATCTGAATCTGCTATTTTAGGAGGTTTCGGTGGTACCTTAGCCCCCGATTTTCAGGAAATTTTTGTTCATGAAAGTGAAGTTGATAAAGCTATTCCAATTGTTGAAAGCGTAACGAAAGAGATGCAGCCTTAACAGGTATTAAATCCAAAGAAAAGAAGCAACCCTAACTTGTATTTAATCCGGTTTTCAATAGGCTTCCAAATGCTGTGATAGTAAGTATTAACTTTTATCCCGTTTAAAAGCACAAAATATAAAATTTTGTTTTGTGTTAAATGGGGTAACATGGTCTTCGGTAAGGCACCGAATTTTATCAAATCCATTTTCCAACGCTAGCGCTAATTGCGTTTCGCTATATTGTTTAATATTTAGTCCACTACATTGTTTAGGTCCATTATCAGAAAATGTTGCAATTACTAAATATCCAGTAACCGATTTTTTTGCTATCGCTATATATTTATGCATTTCATTTGGCGTAGTTAGAAAATGAAACGTCGCCCTATCGTGCCAAACATCATAGGCGATTTTGGGTTCAAATTCTGTGATGTCAGCAACAATCCAATTTACTTTGGATGCCTTTTCCCCTAAACGCATTTTGGCTTTTTCAAGTGCAGTAATTGAAATATCTAATACGGTTATATTTTCGAAACCTTCATTAATCAAGTAGTCAACTAGCTTACTATCACCACCACCAACGTCGATTATTTTAGCAGATTTGCTTAATTTAAACGACCGTATAATCTCAAGAGAGGTTTTTGGTAAGTCTTGAGTCCAACTTACTTCCTTCGGATTTTTAGTTTCATAAACCGTATCCCAATGATTTTTCCTGTTTAAATTCATTATGATTTTTTAAGCTTCTATATAATTCTGTTAAATCTATTTTTTACAAGTAGACTAATTAATACTTTCTACAATGTCATAAAAAAGTGTTTTCCAAGAATCCACTTTTTTATCCGCTTTACCCATTCTTACAATAATAGTCTTTTCCTTTGGAAAAATAAATAGATACTGTCCCAAATGTCCTGTGCCAGCGATACAACTAATTTGATATGAAAATTTATTTTTCTCAGCATAAATCCACCAAAAATTACGGTAGTATAAATTATCTGCATAATCAGTTAGTTTATACTTTTCAGAAATACCAAAACTATAATCCAACCATTCTTTAGAGATTAATTGTTTACCATTCCAATTGCCATTGTTTAAAATGAGTCGACCGAACTTTGCCATATCAATTGCTCGAATATTTAACCCACTTTCCATTTTTGTCATTCCTGCTGCTTCGCTATCCATACTCCAACTTCCAGAATATTCCATTCCCATTTGGTCCCAGAGCTTCATTTCAAAATATTTTGCTGGCGACATTTGGCTTGCTTTTTCAATTATCATTCCTAATAAAATAGGGTTGTATGAGTTATATTTAAACCCGCCTCCCGGATTAGATTCTAATGGTAATTCTAAAATTCGTTTTCTTAAATCTGGGTAATAATACGCTTTTGCTTTATCTCCCCAAGGCAAATCGTGGTCTTTAAATTGCATCCCACTTCTCATATCCATAAGCTGTGAAATTCGTAATTCTTTGTATCTCGAATCGGTTCTAATCAACTCAGGAATGTACTTAGTCACAGGGTCGTTCACATTCGTAATGTATTGCTCGTCTATAGTAATACCTGTAATAAGCGATGTGATTGATTTAGCAACCGAAAATGAGGTGTTTATGGAATTTCTATAATAATCATTTAAATATTTCTCGTAAATTAACGTGTCATTTTTAATAACTATAAATGCCGTGGTTTCCGAATTTTTTAAAATTTCATATAAATAAGAAGACCTATTTTTACCACTACTAAACTTTAAACTATCTAAATATTTTTTACTGCTTTTAATGAAAAAGTATGGTTGTGAAGATGCTTTAAACTCATGTTTTGGAAATTTATTAACGTCTTCAATATCAGAAGCTCGCCACTTAAAAAATCGCCCTAAATATGAGTTTGTATTAGCGAAACTAAATAGCACGAAAATGACGCCAATAAAAAGGAATATGATATATAGCTTTTTGTTCATGTTAAAACAATATAAACTAGTGACAAATTGATGTGAAGTCTTAATGTAAATGTTACAATATGAAAACCAATGAAAGTTTTCGACTCTAATCCAAAGATAATAAAAAGATTAAGGTCTTCTTTGTAGGAATCTAAGAAGTAATACAACTTCTAAAGTTTTTAGCTATTTTTTAATACGCTTATAATAATTTATAATCAAACCGCTTACGGGTCCTGATTCATAAATCATCAAGTATTTGTTCGTTAGGTCGGTCTTAAAACTCCAAGTTGTTTTATCTGAAAATTCAAAATCTGTAATCCCTTTGACATAATCTAAATTTTCATCGAATTTGATTTTTTCTTTTCTATAAACTTTCTTCTCAACGCCTTTATAAAAAATAATACTATGCTTATTTATTTTTAGAAACTCTATTGGTAAATTCTTATTGGCATCTTTTTTCATTATGCAATCAGAACACTTCACTGCAAATAATTCCCAGGTGCCAAATAGTGCTTTTACAATTATTTTCCGTTCAATTTCTTTAATGGAATCCAGCTGAATTTTGCTCTCTTCACTTCCTGTACTTAAATAATTAAAAACAGCCTTATAAACGTTGGGTTTTAACGTTTTTTCAAATTCTATTTTAGAAATTTCTTGTGAAACTAAAGTATGATTGGAAACAAGAAATACAGCTACAAAAAATACGTTTCTTATCATATTAAACAATGCATTAAGATCTGCTCAAGTAAAATTTAATGACCACAATTTTTATAATAATTAGTAATGCATAAAATTAGTTGATTTCACTCACAAATACTCATATTTTTCATGAAAACAAAGCTTAAAAAAAGTGCTTTTTTATCTGAAGTTAACTTAATAAAATACACGCTTTGTTCCGATTAAAATAAACAAAATCGTTTAATTATAACCGAACTATTAAGGCTCATAAAAAACACGGGGAACTAGGCAGTAACCGAATACATTTTATTACGCAACTCTTTTATTTTAGGGTCTTGCATATACTCATCGAAGGTTGTATATCTGTCGATAATACCATTAGGCGTTAGTTCTACCACTCTATTGGCTACGGTTTGTGCAAATTCATGATCGTGCGTTGTAAACAAAACGGTCCCTTTAAAATTAGTTAGCGAGTTGTTAAATGCCGTAATACTCTCTAAATCTAAATGGTTTGTAGGTTCGTCTAGCATTAATACATTAGCTCTTACCATCATCATTCTACTTAACATGCATCGCACTTTTTCGCCTCCAGAAAGCACATTCGATTTTTTTAAAGCTTCTTCCCCACTAAATATCATTTTACCAAGAAACCCTCTAATATTTACTTCTTCGCGTTCTTCTTCGGTGGTTGCCCATTGGCGTAACCAATCCACCAAGGTTAAATCGTTATTAAAAAATTCGCTGTTGTCTAATGGCAAATAAGATTGTGTGGTAGTTACACCCCAATCGAATGTTCCGGCATCCGGTTTTTGATTATTATTAAGTATTTCATAAAAAGCTGTGGTTGCTCTAGAATCTTTAGAATACACCACTACTTTGTCGCCTTTAGCCAAGTTTAAATCGATCTCTTTAAATAATAAGTCGCCATCATCACTTGATGCTGCCAAACCTTGAATATTTAAAATTTGATCGCCTGCTTCTCTATCGCGTTCAAAAATAATAGCTGGATAGCGTCTACTTGTTCTTCGTATATCTGCTATATTTAATTTTTCAATCATTTTCTTTCTACTTGTAGCTTGCTTACTTTTTGCTACGTTGGCAGAAAAACGACGAATAAATTCCTCTAATTCCTTTTTCTTTTCTTCGGCCTTTTTATTTTGTTGTGCATGTTGGCGTGCTGCTAATTGAGACGACTCGTACCAAAATGTATAATTACCCGAATAATGATTAATTTTTCCGAAGTCGATATCAGAAATATGTGTACATACAGCATCTAAAAAGTGACGGTCGTGAGATACTACAATCACACAGTTTTCGTAATTAGCCAAAAAGTTTTCAAGCCACGAGATGGTTTCATAATCCAAGTCGTTGGTAGGCTCATCCATAATAAGCACATCTGGATTTCCAAATAAGGTTTGCGCTAAAAGCACTCGTACTTTTTGTTTTCCATCTAAATCGCCCATTAATGTATGATGAAACTCTTCCTTAATTCCTAAATTAGATAACATGGCAGCTGCATCACTATCTGCATTCCACCCATTCATTTCTTCAAATTGTACCTGAAGCTCACCTATTCTATCGGCATTTTCGTCTGAGTAGTCTGCATAAAGCGCATCCAATTCAGTTTTAATTTTATACAATGGTTTATTCCCCATTAATATGGTTTCTAAAACGGTATGTGCATCGTATAAGTTATGATCTTGCTCTAAAACGGACATGCGTTTTCCGTTTTCTAAATGCACATGACCAGAAGTTGGATCTTGCTTTCCAGAAATAATCTTTAAGAATGTAGATTTACCAGATCCGTTCGCGCCAATAATCCCATAACAATTTCCTGTATTAAAGGTTGTGTTTACATCATCAAAAAGTACGCGCTTGCCAAATTGAACTGAAAGGTTTGAAACTGATAACATAGTGTCTAATTTTTTTTTGCAAAAGTAGAAAATTCAATCCGTTAGACGAAACTTACTTCCTTAAATTTAAATTGAATAATTTTTCAGTGAAAACGCGGGTTTTCACTAATAATTTACTTTCTAACATTTAACAGCGCATTAACAGCACTATTTAAATACAACATTTATTTTTGTAGAAACAAGTCGCTTAAATTAAGTGCATTGTTATAGATGCTATGAAAATACATTTTTTAAGTTTTATTGTACTATTAACACTGATTGGTTGTAAAAATGATAACAACAATTCAGAACATAATTATGCTTATTTAGGCGGACAAATTATAAATCCGAATAACGACTTCGTAGTGTTATCTAAAAATGATATGGTTATAGACACCATTAAACTAGATAACAAAAATAGGTTCCTTTATAAAATCACAAATTTAGACGAAGGCCTTTACACCTTCTATCATGGTGGCGAAATACAAATGGTGCTCTTAGAACCTAAAGATAGTCTCATTTTTAGATTGAATACTTTAGAATTTGATGAATCGCTGGTTTTCACCGGTTTGGGCGATAAAAAAAACAATTATTTAATTAATGAATTCTTAGAAAACGAACTTCAAGAGAAAAAAATATTTAAATTTTGTCAATTAAAACCTCACGTATATCAAAGGCGCATAGATTCGCTTAAACAACTCAAAACAGAGCGATTAAACGAGTTTAAAATTAAATATAATACCTCAGAACTTTTTAACAGAATTGCACAAGGCAATATTAATTACGGATATTATTCAAGTAAAGAAGTGTATCCGTTTGTTCATTTTGGAACTAACAAAGCCGCCATACTAAAATCGCTTCCTTCTAATTTTTACGACTATAGAAAAGACATTAATTACAATGATAAGTTTTTAAAAGACTATCAGTATTATAATTCTTTTTTAAGATATAGTGTTAATAATTTAGCGCTTAAAAATCATTTGCATCATAGTAATGAGGATTCGTTTAGCTGGAATTCTATTTGCTATAATTTAGACAGACTTAATCTTGTTGATAGTTTAATATCCAGCGCTGTTTTAAAAGATGATTTACTATATCATTTCACTTCGAATTATTTATCGAAAAGTTCGAATACAGAAAATAACAATGTGTTATTAAACTCTTTTTTAAGTAAAAGTAAAGATGACGTTGCAAAAGATAAAATGAAGCGTTTTGCCTTGTCTCTAAACAATTTAAAAGTTGGTTCAGCTTTTCCGAGTACAATAATTGTTGATACTAATGATAGTGAATTAGATATAAATTCACTCTTAAAATCACCAACCGTTATATGTTTTTGGTCGCATTCTTATATTGAACACTTTAAAGAAATTCATTATAAAATATCGGAACTTAAAATTAAATACCCCGAGGTGAAGTTTATTATTATCAACACAGACAACAATAATCAGAAACATTTTAAAACGGCTTTAAAGGAAAATAGATTTGATTTTAAAGACGAATACCAATTTAAAACTCCGCTAGAATCTGTTGAAGCTTTAGCAATACAGCCAATTACAAAAACGATTATTATAGATAAAAATCAAAAAATAGTGAATAGCAATTCTAATTTGTTTTCTATAAAATTTGAAGAACAATTATTAGGAGCCATTAACCGATAATCATTATAATTTATAGTGATTCATCAATAATTTTTCATACATCTTATCTGGCAAAATCCGCTTTAGTACGATTGAAAATTTCTGCATAAACTCCCCCACTTTATAATGCACTTTCGGATTTTTAGTATTGATAATTTTAAGAACAGCATACGCCATCATATTGGGATCACTACCGCTATCAACGTGTTCATTCATTAACTTCAGGGTATTTCCATAAGGTTTTTTATAAGGAGAGTCATCTAATAACGGTGCATGATACCTTCCTGCAGCAATATTTGTAGCAAAATCTCCTGGTGCCACGTTAGTCATCTTTATATTAAAGTCTTTTAGCTCCATTCTAAAGGCTTCGGTTAGCAACTCTAGCGCTCCTTTACTGGCGCTATAAATTCCGCGATACGGTAATCCCATATAGCCCGCAATAGACGTAATATTTATTATTAAACCACTTTGTTGCTTGCGCATTTGTGGTAAAACAGCCTTAATAACATTTATGGGTCCAAAAAAGTTAGTATCGAAGTTCGCTTTAATTTCGGCTTCAGGTATTTCTTCAATCGCTCCTGTTATACCAGCTCCCGCATTATTAATAACAACATCAAGTTTTCCCTCATTATCAATAATGGTAGCCACTGCTTTTCGTATGGTATTTGTGTCTTTAACATCCAATTCTAAAATAGCGAACTTACTATTTTTATAATTTTCAGGATTCCTACTAGTTCCATAAACTATAAAACCTTTTTCAGTAAGGTATTCGCCAATAGATTTTCCGATTCCAGAAGAACCTCCGGTAATTAAAACAACTTTAGACATAACTTAATTGATAATTGATAATTGATAATTGATAATTGATAATTGATAATTGATAATTGATAATTGATAATTGATAATTGATAATTGATAATTGATAGTGTAAAATTAACAATGAAATTGACACAAACCTTCTAAACGAAAAAAGATTTGCAAGTATTTAACTCCTACAAATCTTATCTATATATTAAAAATCTATTCCTTCTTACAGGCTATAGTACAATCTCAAAAAAAAAAAAGGCAAGCTACCTACATCACACCGCTACGACCATTTACCTTTGCTGCGTTCCCGCCCTGGAGGATTCAACAGGAGCTGGTTGTGTAGGACTTGCCGGGTGCAAAGATACAATCTTTTAAAATTTTCACAATGATTTTTTAAACTGATTTTAAATAAATATCTTGCTTTAAATTTTATATCACAAATGAATATATTTAAACACCTACTAATCATAAGCTTAAGTGTTTTAGCTATAGCCTGCGGCTCTAATACTGGACAAAAGAAATCTGATTTTAGTATAACAACTAACGCCGTAAAAGGTGATATAGCCATTAATCAAACACTGAAAATTTCATTAGAAAATAAAAAAAGTCACCCTATTGACTCAACTATCTACACATTAAATGGGAAAAAGATTGATAATACTGTCGATTTAAAAGATTTTAAACTAGGAAAGCAAACCATTGAAGCAACTGTGTATTTTGGCGGCGAAAAACAACAAACAGCTACAACAATTACAATTTTAAATGATGCGACTCCTAAAGTTTATACCTATAAAATTATTAATCAATATCCTCATGATATTACCTCGTAC
Source organism: Mariniflexile aquimaris (assembly GCF_042676825.1). Lineage (NCBI taxonomy): Bacteria > Pseudomonadati > Bacteroidota > Flavobacteriia > Flavobacteriales > Flavobacteriaceae > Mariniflexile > Mariniflexile aquimaris. The sequence goes on along the minus strand of NZ_JBHTIB010000012.1, from coordinate 443,191 downwards.
ACGCAAGGATTAGAATTCTTTAATGACACGTTGTATGAAGGTACTGGTCAACATGGTGAATCTAAACTTAGAAAAGTAGATTACAAAACGGGAACAGTATTAAAAAACATAGATTTAGCAAAAGAATATTTTGGCGAAGGCATCTCCATTTTAAATGATAAAATATACCAGTTAACCTGGCAAGGTGGTACTGGTTTTATTTATGATTTAAAGACGTTTGAAAAAATAAACAGTTTTAAATACGGAAACAGTAAAGAAGGATGGGGTTTATGTAACGATACTAACAAACTTTATAAAAGTGATGGTACAGAAAATATATGGCTTTTAAATCCAGACACTTTGGTTGAGGAAGACCATATTCAAGTTTATACCAACAAGGGTAAAATTGTGGAAATAAATGAAATGGAATGGATAAACGGTGACATTTATGCCAATAGATATCAAAAAGATGGGGTTGCTATCATTAATCCTAAAAACGGGGCTGTAAAAGGTGTCATTGACTTTTCTCCGTTGAAAAAGTTAGTAACGCAACACGCAGGATTAGATGTATTAAATGGAATTGCCTATAACCCAACAACCAAAACCATATTTGTAACAGGAAAACGCTGGGATAAATTATTTGAAGTTGAAATTATTGAAAAATAAGTATTTCAACTTTAAAACAGGATTGTATTAAAATCAAAAATGCTCTTGAGTTCTCAAGAGCATTTTTGTTTACATTGAATGTTTTTTAAAAGACCTAATAAACCAATTATGCTTTCATTCAATATTTTAGATTATGTCAGGATTTTATTTTAATACCAATTAAAATAAAATTAAAAGTATCAATTTAAAAGGTAAATAAGCCACCGATAATTAACATATTTATGTGCTATATTATCAAAAATAAACAATGGCAATACTCTTCTGAGGCATTATAAATTATGCTTAGCCTGATATTTAAAAAATGCCTTAGAAACCGGAATAAACGACAAGCCAACAACAATAAATAAATAAAACGCATTCTTTAATCCTAACGCATGCGATAAGTATCCAATTAACGGAGGTCCAATTAACATACCTATGATAGCATATGTGGTTATTATAGAAATTGCCATTCCTGGAGAATATTTTTTTGAGGTGCCAGCCAAGGCAAAGGTCATTGGAAAAATTGCAGCGGTTCCAAAACCTACTAAACAAAACCCTATTAATGCTGGCCAAAAATATGGAAAAGTAATAGCTACAAAGATACCCAGCGAAATTACCGTCGCACTAAAAATATACGTTTTCTGCAAGCCAATTTCCTGCATGAGTTTATCAGAAAAAAATCTTGAAAGCGCCATACAAGTCATAAATGATAGATACCCGTAAGTAAAAATCTCTTCCTTAACCACTTCTTTAAAAAATATACCGCTCCAGTCGAACATACCTCCTTCGCAAATGGCTGCAAAAAATATTAATAATCCCAAATACAAAATAAAAGGGTCTGGTTTTCCTAGAAGTATTTTATTTCCTGTTACGGCCTTATCGTTTCTAAGAGTAAATTGGTACGTATAAATAGAAATAGCCAGTGTAAATAAGGACACAATAAGGAAATGAATTTGCATACTCACATCCATTTTAATCATTAAAGTTGAAATTAAAACACCAAATAAACCGCCTAAACTCCATAAACCATGGAAGGAACCCACAATACTTTTATCAAACTTTTTTTGCAAGGTTAAAGATTGTGTATTAATGGCAATATTTAAAATTCGCATGCAGAATGAAAAAATACAAATGGCTAGAACAAATAGAAATGCAGTACTGGCATATCCAATAAAAATTAAGGCAAACGAAAACACGATAAAAGAAACAATTAATGGCACTCTGCTGTCAAATTTCGAAACCAACCACCCAGAAAAAGGCAATCCGATTAAAGAACTAATAGGCATTGCTAAAAGTACCGTACCCAATTCGGCATCATTAAAACCAAAAAAATCTTTTATTGTAGGTATTCGCGACGCCCAGGAAGCAAAGCCTATACCCGATAGAAAAAAATAAGTGCTTAATGCAATTCGTTGTTTATTCCTTAAATCCATGTGAGTTTAAATACACTAGCTGTTGTATGGAATGAGCTAATTAAATAAGGGCACAAAGATAACATAAAAACCGTTCTACTAGGAACGGTTTTTATGAAATATAGAATTACTTTATGGAAAATTATTGAAGCAGTAATTTTTGCTTTTTTTCTTTTATAACGCCTTTAATTAATTTGTAAAGTAACTTTTTAACGGTTTTATAATTTTCGAAATATTCGGCAACTAAAACAATGAGTTTTCGATGTTCATTTTTATAATTTTCCTCTTCTTCTAATTCGTCTATTTTATTTACCATGATTTCGAGACCAATTTCATGTTTTTTGATTATTGGAATCAGTTTATCGGTTTCCTTTTGTAAATCGGCTAGCTGCTTTACTATTTTTTGGCTTTTAGGAAAATGTTTAGAATCAATAAGATCTAAAGTGTAAGATTTAATTAAATCGTCAAAAAACAACTGCTCATCTTTTACAAACAATAATTCTGACAACCAATTTCGCGACGCAGTATGCATGACTTCGGCACTTAGCCATTCCACATACTGAAATTCTTTTTGTGGTGTTTTCATGACTTTATATGATTTAAATTTCTATTTATTAAACACATAAATTACAAAATTATTATATCAAATACAATGAGATATATCAGTCAGTAAAAATTATATTCTCGAAATATTTTTTGAAAATTTAAGTGTTTGATGATGGCAAGTAATGTGTTTTTAAATCATCAATTCTTCAGAATCATTTAATTTCGGTATGCTAACATTCCAATTAAAAACATTTTTAATTTTAGTTTTAAAAGCATCTAACACAGTGGGTTCTCCATGAATTAGATATACTTTTTCTGGAATATTCTTAATACTTCCCATCCAATTTAATAAATCATCCTGATCGGCATGTGCAGATAAACTTTCTATGATTTTAATCCTGGCGCGTACCGGATAGTATTTCCCAAAAAACCGGATTTCGTGCGCACCTTCCAGCAGTTGTCTTCCTCGAGTACCTTCTGCTTGAAAGCCCACTAATAAAACAGTAGTTGTTGGTATATCTATATAGTGCTGCAAATACGTTAAAACCCTACCCCCTGTTACCATACCGCTACCAGCAATGATTATTTTAGATCTTGGATCGTCTATTGTTTTCCAGGTGTCTTTATAAGATTGTATAATGTTGATATGTTCGCACATGGCATGGTACTCTTGATCTGATAACTTATGCCATTTTGTAAACCTTTTAAAAATTTCTAAAACGTTATTTCCCATCGGGCTATCGACAAAAATCGGGATGTTGGGAATTTTATTTTTTTTGTATAATTTCCACAAAATATACATAAGAGTTTGCAACCGCTCTACCGCAAAACTCGGAATTATTAGATTACCGTTTTTAAGAATAGTATCTGTAATTAACTCCGATAAAATGGTTTCAAGATCTTCTTGTGGATGTAATTTATTGCCGTAAGTACTTTCAATAAACAGAAAATCTGCCCATTCTGGCTTTTTCGGATCTTCGAGCAATAAATCGTTTCGTCTACCAATATCTCCAGAAAACACAAACCGCTTACCATTTATATCTATTTCTATAAAGGTTGCACCAATAATATGACCATTAGGTTGAAATCTATATGAAATATGGTCTGATAATTTAATCCATCTATTTTCAATTTCTACCTCAAAATGATTTATTGTTTTTTCGGCCTCTTTTACCGTATAAAAAGGTAATGCCGGATGATGTTTTGAATATTTTTCTTTATTGGCTTTTTCGGCTTCTTCTTCGTGTATTTTAGCACTATCAATAAGTATTACCTGTGCAATTGCTAAGGTAGGAGCGGTTCCTATAATTTTTCCTGTAAACCCCTGCTTCAATAGTCTTGGCAAATACCCAACATGATCTAAATGGCCATGAGTAAGTAAAACGATGTCTATTTCTTCAACTGTTACCGAAAGATTTTCCCAATTTAATTGGCGTAAATCTTTTAAGCCTTGAAACATACCGCAATCTATGAGGATATTTTTCTCTGAAGTTTTTAATAGAAACTTAGAACCCGTAACCGTGCCAGATGCTCCTAAAAACTTTATGCTTACAGTATTTTCCATATATAATGATTTACCGAATACAAATTTGATTTATTTCATTTAGAATTTTTTCTTTTCTTGTTTGAGAAACACCTAAATGATCTAAATAAAAGGCGTCGCCAATAAGCTCTCGGCACAACACCACTTCCCTACTTAATAGAAACTGTTTTTCGCGATTGGTTAATAATGTAGATACTGTAATAGGATACAAACCTAACCTATCAATTCTGTCCTTTAAACCATCATCTTTAGGGTAATCCCAACTTAATAAATACAATCCGCAACATTTACCGTATTGAATAGCATCTTCAGTAAATCTAGTATTGGTAACCACCCAACCCGGTGTTAGCGTTTTATCCATTTTTTTAGAATCCCAATGCGCTTTAACATCTAGATAACGTGAATTTATATATAGAGGCACTTTTACATTGCATTTCAAGCCTTCTTCACTATGAAATTTACACTCTATTACTGTAGCTTCACCGTTTTTAAAGGCAATAACATCTATTTCGTGCGCAACGCATTTCCCTTGAAGAATTCTTCCAACCTGGGTTTTATAACCAGAATAGGTTAATATGGCCGAAATAAATCTCTCGAAAGGATATCCTGTGGGCCCTAATTCGTAAATCGCTTTTTTAAGTTTATACTTGGAAGCTAAATAGCTTTTCTTTTTTTTAAGCAACGCAAACGCACGATTATATATTTCTTTTGTTGAAATACCTTCATATAATTCATCTTTAACAACGCGCAAAATAGATTCCACAGTATCATGTTCAGCACCCGTTCGTTTTAATGATTTACGAAGCTTTTCGAAAGAAAATTTCACCTTTTCGCCCGAAGATTTTATAATGTAGATGGAGTTATCTGACATGGCCAACAAATCATTTTAACTTAGTTCTAATTTTATAAAGGCATTAAACAGGTATTACTAAAAACGGTATTTTAAGATGATACCCTATTTTAGAAATCACGGGTTCGTGTACAAGGTCTTCAATAATACTATGTTTATAATTAACCATGGCCAAAATATCGATGTCTAATTCTTCGACATAATCGTAAATGGCATTGGCAATTTTTGTGTAATCGGGCATCCAATGAAACGTATGGTCGTATTCTTTTAAAGAATCATTTAAGGTAGCCTTATTCTGTTCTTGAACAGTACTTAATTTTTTTTCTTTATTAACATGCACAATTCTAATTTTAGACCCATGTATTATGGCTAAATTTATTAATGCATTAATTTCAATATGCGTATATACCCTGTTAAAATCTGTTGGAAAAGCTATTTGCCGTGGCACCACAAAATCGTAATCTTCTGGAACCACTAAAATGGGTGCTAAACGCATTTTTTTAATAATACTTACTGTGTTACTACCAAACAGCAATTCTTTAGCACCTGTGGCTCCTTTTGTGCCCATAACTACCAAATTTATATTATGCTTTTTAATAGTCGTTTCAATGGCGTCTTTAATACCCACTGGACTAACTATAATTTCGTAACTATGATTTAAGTTAGGGTTTGAAACGTTAGCGAGTTCTTTTAATTCTAAAAGTTCTTTTTTGGCTGCACTATTTACAGTATCGCTTAATTTACTGGATCTTACCGTAGTTGGCATAGCAGCAATTTTAGTTGAGTGCAAGAAATAAAATGTGCACTTAAATTCTTCATACAATTTCAGAGCATATACGGCTGCATTCCATGCATTATCAGAGAAATCGGTGGGTAATAAAATATTAAGGTTATTTGTTTTCATCGTCTTGTATGTTTAGTTAATCAATTGTTCCGGGGAACTTTCAAATACGCAACTTATAGCTGACTTAATTAGTGTTAATCATTATTTTTAAATTTATTTTGAAATTTTAGATGGTATCACTAAAAACGGTATGTTTAAATGAAAGCCTATATGATTTATAGTAGATCTAAAAAATAAATTTTCAAAAAACGAATGTTTATTATTCATCATTACCAATAGATTGATGCGGTGTTTTAATTGAAAACTGGCTATGGCATCTTCTACCGTATGATTGCTAACACTATGAAATATATGCGCTGTATCTTTAAAGAACTCTTCTAATATTTTCTTGTTAGCTTCTTGAAATTCAGATAAATCGTAACCAAAAGATGCATTCATGATATTAACTCTTGAATGAAATGTTTTAGCTACATCTAAAATAGGTTGAATATGTTCTTTTTGAAATTCCAGATTATAATCTGATGGAAAAAGTACCTCTAAAGGTTTTTCGAAAGAAAAATCACTAGGAATAGCCAAAACAGGACTTTTCGCGTTTTTAATAACATGCATGGTATTAGACCCGAATAATATTTCTGCAGCACCGGTAGCACCTTTTGTCCCCATGACTACATAATCGATGTCGCTGCCAGATGTTTGTTCATTAATTTCTGCGGTAAGCGTGTTAAAAGAAGAAACCTGACTAAAACTATGCTTCGGATTTTTGAATTCCTTTTCAATCTTAGTCATGATTGTTTTTAAGCCTTCATTCGACGATTCTTTCATGGCATCAATAAGTCCAAATTGCGCCGAACCTATTTCCATATATTCAACTTGATAAATTATAGGTGTATACGTATTAATCAAAGTAAAATGACACTCTACATCTTTAAAGTACTGCAAAGCATATTTTATAGCGTTCCATGAGTTATCTGAAAAATCGGTGGGTAAGAGTATTTTTTTCATGACTAGGAATTTTAAATTATTTTATAGCGACTCGCGATTTACATTTTGTAAAACTAAAAACGGAATATTTAAAAATAAACTCATTTTATCGATGGTAGATTGAACAATAAGATCTTCTAAAACCGTATGTTTATTATTAACCATAACTAACATATCGATGTTGTTATCTTCTACGTAATTATTAATTGTAACAGGAATGTTTTTACTTTTTACTGTTTTAAAATTAAGGTCGTTTTTACGTAATTCGGTTTTTATAAAGTTTCGATTATCCTTTTGTCGCACAGACAATACGCCGCTAGCAGATATATACAACATATCTATTAATGCACGGTAAGGACACGCCATTTCGCATAATAATTTTAATTCTCTTCGTTTGTAAGGAATTAAGTAATTGGTTGGGAAAAGAATATGTTTTGGTTTTTTGTACTTATAATTTTCTGGTATCACTAATACCGGGCATTGCACATATTTAAAAACCTGTAGTGTATGGCTTCCAAAAGTTATGTTTCTGTCGTTTGTAAAACCACGTGTTCCCATAACAATAATATCGATATTTTCTTTATCTACTATTTTATCGGCTTCATCAACTAATATGTTATTTGAGGAAACCACTTTATAGGTGTGCCTGGGATTTGGCGACATTTTATTTACATGGGCTAATATGATATCCAGTTGCTCTTTAGATTTGTTTGCAACCATGTTAGTAACCTCGGTTAGCGTATCGCGTGTTACATTTAACTCTTTGGCATAAATATCGTCTCGATACGCATGCATGATAAAAAATTCACTTATATCGTATTTAAAAAGGGCAATAGCATATTCTAACGCATTGAGAGCATTTGCTGAAAAATCTGTAGGAACCAAAATCTTTCTCATGACTACAACTTATTAAATGAACCTCTTAAATATAAGAAATTTAAGCGGTTTAAAATATGATTAATATCAGTATTAACAAAGGATTATGAATATTTCGCAACAGATTAGCACATTGAATTTCACCAAAAAAAGCAAGACTTTAAAGTCCAATTAACACCCTAGACGAATTAAGGTAAATACCATAATGAAGTATCAATCAATTTGCAAGACTGATATAAATCATAATTAATTTGCTTGTATTTTAATAACTTTAGTAGAAACAAAAACATATAAGTCATGTTTAAAAATCTCAATATAAATTTCTATCAAAATGTTGCTAAGCTTTTTTACGCGATAGCCGCCGCCGATAAAGTAGTTCACCCTGAAGAGTTTAAAACTTTAAAAGAATGTGTAAGTAGCGAATGGCTTGCTGTTGATGCTACGGAAGATGAATACAAATCGGATGCGGCGTATCAGATTGAAATTGTTTTTGATTGGTTGGCAGAAGAGCAACCCGATGCAGATACTTGCTTTAACGAATTTATAGCGTATAAAAACGAGCATAAATACTTTTTTACTGAAGAAATGAACTCTTTAATTCTAAAAACTGCAGCCATGATTACTTCGGCCTTTTCTGGGCAAAACAAATCGGAGTTAATAATGCTTTCCAAACTTAGTATTGAATTAGCTAAATAGTTATGGTATTGCAATTATTTTTTGAATAAAAAGTTATATGTTTTTATGATTTACATCATTTTATTTGACAAGAAAAATGAGTAAATTAATAGGTTAATTAATGGCTGTTATTGTAACATAATATTTTGAATTTAAAATACGAACCTTATGGCATTCTTAGATTATTACAGCATATTGGGCGTGTCTAAAACAGCTTCGGAACAGGAGATTAAAAAAGCCTACCGAAAGCTGGCACGAAAATACCACCCAGACTTAAATCCGAATGATAAAGAAGCCGAAAAAAAATTTAAACAAATAAACGAGGCTAATGAAGTTTTGAGCGACCCAGAAAATCGAAAAAAATATGATGAATATGGTGAAAACTGGCAACACGCCGAAGCTTACAAAAAGGCGGAACAACAACAAAAACAAAGGCAAGCTCAATATCAAAGCTCTGGAGATTTTTCTGGTAGCGATTACTCCGATTTTTTCGAATCGATGTTTGGCGGAAAATCAACGCGTTCTCAAGGTAGAAACATTAAATTTAGAGGACAGGATTTTAATGCAGAATTACATCTCGATTTAAAAGACGTTTATAAAACCCACAAACGCACCCTAACGGTAAACAATAAAAACATTAGAATTACTATTCCGGCAGGGATAGAAAACGGACAGGTTATTAAAATAAAAGGTCATGGTGGTCAAGGTATAAACGGTGGTCCAAATGGTGATTTGTTTATTCATTTCTCTATAACCAATCATACAAAATTTAAAAGAGATGGTGATAACTTATATGTCACCGCAGATATAGATTTGTACAAAGCCTTATTAGGTGGCGAACAACTAGTAGATACTTTTGATGGCAAAGTAAAGCTTACTATTAAACCCGAAACCCAAAATGGCACAACCGTGAAGCTTAAAAATAAAGGCTTTCCTAAGTACAAAAAAGAAGGGGTGTTTGGCGATTTATTTGTGACCTATCAAATTAAAATCCCTAAAAATCTAAGTTCGAAAGAAAAAGAGTTAATCAAAGAATTGCAAAAACTTCGTTAAGTATGGAATCACAACAATATATATCAATTAAAGAACTTTGCGTACATCATAATATTCCAACGCAATTTATTATGCAATTACATGATTTTCAGCTTATAGAAATTATCACTATAGATAACAACCAGTATTTATACGAAACTCAAATTAAAGATTTAGAAAGATTAATTCGCTTGCACTTCGAATTAGAAATAAATTTAGAGGGCTTAGATGCCATTCATCATTTATTACAACAGATTGAAACTCTAAAACAAGACATTGTTTATTTAAATAATAAATTAAACAGATTTGAGGCTCTGTAATTTGTAATTTTTTCGGGCTTAAAGCATACTAATCGTGCACCGGACTTCGTGTACATGGGCAGTTACTAATACCTCGTAAAAGGTCTAAACCGATGGTAATAACGTGTGTTCCTGAATTATAACTAGACAAGTCGTTCATGGTTACCTGATAAGCATACCCTAAATAAAAATTCGATTTTTTTACGCCTGCCATGGGTCCGATATTTAATGGTTTAAAAAATTGGTCATTAAGAAAACGGTATGATATTCCTGCCCAGAAATAATCTTCATTTCTATTAAACTTTCTGTATTTAAAATTGACATCGGTACTTGAACGATTATCACTTGAAAACATTTGATAGTAAACCGATGGCTCGAATTCAACACTTTTTTTAGTTTTACTTCTAAACGTGTAACCAGAATAAATTTGATAGTTTAGAAGCGCATCGGGCTCTAATGCCCGATTAAATTCTATTTTTTTATCCAATACATTATTTGCATTAAAACTGAAGAAATACCCTTTATTTCTGTACAGAATTCCTACATCAAAATTATTATTAGAAGTGCTTCTGTCATCGGTTATAGTCGTTGGTATGGGTACACCTGTAGTTTCGTTATAACTTTGAAAGTTGTCTACATCAATTCTAAAATTATTGATATTATAAGATATACCAAACGATAAATACTGACGTGAGTAGTAATCTATGATAATATGATGCGCAAACGAAAACTTTACACCTGTTTGTATGGTATTTCCATTACGGTCGTTATACAAAGAAAACCCAATACCCGATTGGTCGGCTATTCTAAAATCTGCATATACACTTTGGTTATCTGGTGCATCTTTAATGCCCACCCATTGGGTTAAGCCATTTGCTCTAATTTTTAAATTATCTCCAATACCCGCGTATGTTGGAGATACCACAAAATCGTTATCTGCCAATTGCTGCGTAAAAACTGGCAAATTCAACTCCTGACAATAACCTTGAGCTATTGTAACAAGAAGTAAATAAATTATTAGTTTTCGCATTGAATTATTTTTAAAATCTCGAAACATAATCACTTCATTTTAATTATCTATAAAGTGTAAAATGACCAACAAAACTGCGCTTATCTTTCTTATCATTTAGGTTTACCACATACCAGTAATCTCCCGTTGGAAGTTCTTTGCCATGATATCTTCCATCCCATTTTTGTCCCACGCGTAACACTGCTATTTTACGACCGTATCGGTCAAAAATATCAACAGTCAAATCTCTGTAATTAATAGTACAACCTGGTCCCCATTCGTCTTGATCGCCATCTCCATCAGGTGTAAAATAATTAGGAATACATACATCTACATAATCAAAATATCTGGTAGCACTTGCAAAACACCCATACTTATCGGTTACGGTAACTGTATAATCACCAGATTTATAAATTAAGAATGTACTTGTACTTCCATAATCTTCACCATTCAAGGTGTATTGATAGCCACCAGAACCACCTGCTGCTACAGCTACGATTTCATTTAAGCCTCCATCACTTATAGTAAGTGTTAATGGAAGATAGCCTTCAATATCAAAATTATTGGTGCGTTTAATACATCCGTTGGTGTGTCTCACATCAATAAAATGATTTAAACCAGGTGCAACATTCAAGAATATATTACTGGCTTGATATGCTCCCCCATCTAATGAATAATCAACATCAGAAGAATTTGTTATACTGGAATCAATGGTTACGGTTACGCTGTTAGACGACATGTTATCTGTACAGCCATATTCAACCACAGCAACAGGATCAATTTTAACTGATTCTGGGAATGTGATCGTCCATTCGCTTTCACAACCTACATTATCTCTAATATAAACGATATGATCGCCACCGCTAAGACCTGTAAAGTCAAATCGTGTTTGTGTATTTGTACCTATGGTATAAACGCCATTTATATCGTCTAAAACAACGCTATAAGGTAAACTTCCACCTGAAATATCAATACTAAATTCACCATCCATATCGCCTTCGCAAACCTCTGGAATAATAGAGTTTGGAACAATTGATAATACCACAGGAAGCGGTTCTGTTATCGTGAAAGTAAACGTATCATAACAACCTAATTCATCTTGAACTACTACTTCGTAGGTACCAGGCGCTAAATTTTCGAATGTTGAAGATTCAAAAAATTGATCTAATCGCGGTGAAATAGCATATTTTATCATACCAGTTCCACCAGATGCATTAATCTCTAAGCGGCCATTATCTGCTCCCGCACATATCACATTAGAGGTCGTGAAATTAACTAACAATGGCGCTGCCGGTTGTGTAATTGGAATTTGTGCACTTGTTGTTAAGCAGTCTCCACTATCAACTCGAACTTGATATGTTCCCGCAGGAAGATTTGTAAACACTCCAGGACTACTTTGTGTTGCTGGAATATTGTTTCCAGATGTGTCTTGTAAGGTATACACATAACTGCCTAAACCACCTTGAGCTGTTGCCACAATAACACCTGTGCTATCACCTGCACAATTTATAACGGCATTTGTCACGTCTAAATTAATGGTTAAGGTTGGCAGCGGATCTACTTTTATTTGGTTTGAAACATTAGCTACACATCCATTTACATCTCTCACATAATACATATATGTACCTGGTGCCACCGAAATTGGTGCCGATGAGGTTGCAAACGTTCCTAATATGTTAGCAAAAGATGCCGTGTCGCTGTAAGTATATGGACCCGTGCCTCCCGTGGCGCTTAAAATAAGTGTTGTACTCGTGGTACATGTTTGCGAACTTGCTTTTACCAAGCTTGCTTGAACCTGGGTTGGTTCATTTATTGTAATATTGGGTGAATTAAACGAGCAATTATACCCATCAACAACCGTTACATTATAAGTTCCTGCACCCAATCCTGTAAATACAGGTGAACTTTGAGGACCTGATGATGTGCTCGTTGGAGCAATCATATTAAGCGTATAAGAATAGTTGCTACCATTGCCTCCTGTAACACTACTTACCGTAATGGTTGCATTAGAATCTCCAAAACAAGATACTATTGAAGTACTAGCCGATACTGTGGCATTTATTGGAGGTGGAATCACAAGTGTAATCGTATCAGAAGCAATACAACCTGCTGCATCTCTTACATTAACGGTATAAGTTCCAGCCGATAAGTTTCTGAATGTTCCATTGCTTGAATAATTTACGTTTGCTGCACCTGTTAATTCATATTCGTAAGTTCCCCAACCACCACTAGCGATGGCAGTTATCGTTCCTTTATCATTATCGCAAGTTACATTGGAGGTCTCAGAAAGAGTCAAGGTTAAAGCTGAAGGAGGCGATGCAATAGTTACTACGTTAGATGTTGTAGAACAAAATGGACTCGCCGTTTCGGTTACCACCACAGTATAACTTCCTGCAAGCATTCCTGTTATGATTTGTGGATTTGTTGACGTATTAGCCGCTACAACTCCACTCACAGACGCTCCTGAACTATTGAAAACTTCATAAGTATATGGTCCTGAATAACCAGCAATATTTAATTGAAATGCGCCATTATTATCACCAAAACAAGTTACTGCCGTTGTTGGCGTTGTGGTTACTGTTGGTGGTGTAGTCGCTGGTACTACAATAGTTACATCTGCTGTACATAAGGTGTTCACATCTGTTAAAGTAATGGTATAAGTTCCCGAAGGCACACCTGAAAACACATTACCAGCTAATGTAATAGATGCTGGGTTCGGACTAATACTATAAGAGTAACTACCTGTTCCGCCTGTGCCTGTAACACTTATAACGCCATCATCATCGTTACAGGTTGGTACTATATCAACTGAAGGTAATACACCTAATATTGGAGCGATATCAACAGATATCAGATTGCCACAACCATTAAGGTCTCTAACTTCAATGGTATGAGTTCCAGAAGATAAATTGGTTATAGTAAATGGCGCTGTGCGTGTTTGAAATGCACCACCATCAATACTAAAGGTATAAGGAGCCATTCCTGGAGTTACTAAAGTTACATCAATTTCAAAATTACCTTCGGTAACAGTACATTGATTGCTTACTGAAGCTGAAATAACCGGTGCCGGATCTGATGGTAATACCACTACTGCTGTAGATTTTATACACCCGTAAGCATCTTTAACATGAACATAATAACTGTTGGCATCCACGTTAAATGTATTGGCAGATGCCCATGAAGGATCTGTAGCTAATGGAGCCGTTGCCGATGTAGTTATTTGATATAAATATGGTGCAGTACCGTCTTTAGCTACGGCACTAATCACACCCGAATTCGGATTACAATTTGCATTTTTTATAACCGAAGCAGTTATACTTAAATCTAATGCCGATTCCGTAATATTAAACGGCACAGTTACGACGCTACAGCCAGCATTAGGACCAGATGTTTCGGATATTAAGACAAAATAATTGCCGAAAGGAAGCGGTCCTAAATTAGTAACAGATAAGGTACCACCTGCGGGAACAATTCCTGAGCCTGTTACTCCCGTAGATACTAAAGATAAAGAGTCAAAAATAGTATAATCAACATTAGTTGGAATTCCATAAATACTATTAACATTAAAGGATACATTGCCGTCGGCACTTCCAACACAGGTAATATTGTTAGAAGTTAACGCATCTGCGGTTAACGTTGAATTTGTTGGAATTGGTAATGTCGCAGTTTCATAATAACTACAACCCGTATGCGAATCATAAACCATAAATGTATAGGTAACTCCAGGAATCAAACCTGTAAAAGTAACTTGTTTGCTTCCAGCTGGGGATTCTGCCAACCAAGTACCTCCCGGAGGTGCTGCTGGTATAAATCCTCTATAAATATCAAAATAGAATGGTCCAACGCTTGCCAGAGTTGTGCCAATACTCACAAGTGCTTCTCCACCTAAAGTACAATCGGCCGTTGCAGATATTGTAATATCTAAATCGTTTGGCGGTGATGCCACTTTTACGTTTGGTATTAAAACAGAACATCCGTTCGCATCAACCACGTTAATTTGATATAATCCAAAATCAACTACATCAAAAGTTGTAGAGGTCGATCCTGTAGCATTTAACTCGAAATCTGAATACCCGTTGGTACCAGTAACATAATAGTCATATGGTGCAGTTCCACCGGTTACACCATCAATAATTACAGACCCTTTAGAATCTCCTAATGCGGTACAAGTAATATCAATAGTATGATACGTAACATTAATTGGTCCTGGTTGATTAATGGTTATGGTGGCTGTATCGGTACAAGATTTAGAATCGGTTAAAGTAACCGTATAATTTCCTGCAGGCAAACCTGTGGTACGAGAACCATAATTGGTTCCTGTCGTATCATTATTTACATTAATTGTGAACGGCGGTGTTCCAACAGCGGTATTAATAGTGACTTGTATGGCACCATTAGCATCTCCGTTACATAAATTTGGAGTTGAAGATATGGCGCTTATTTCTGGTAATGATAGGGCATTCACTGTTTGTGTTCCAGACAATGCCGTACATCCATTAGAATCGGTAATTTGAAATCTATAATTTCCAGCAGCTGCAGTCGAATACGTAAATGGTGAAGCAGTTGCTCCTAAATTTGTATACGCGCCACCATTTATGGAAACCGCATAGGTAAATGGTGCAACTCCTCCCGTAATGGTTCCGGTAATGGTCGCATTTGGAGATGCGGTACAGTCTAAATCTTTCGTTAAAACTGTATTCAATGAAATTGGAGGCAATGGTGCTATGGTGAAAGATTCACTATAAACACAATCGTTGGCATCTTTCACTTGAAATGTATATGTATTCGGAGCTAAGCCTGAAAATACATTTGAAGCTTGATAAGCCGTTGTAAATGCTGCAGGTGACGTTATTCTATACTGTAAAGGACCTGTGCCACCGGTAGTTGTAAGCGTTACATTAGAAGTATTAGCAGGACAGGTTAAAGCCGTATTACTAAACGTTAAATCTGTTGGCGGATCTAAAGGATTGATAATTACAGGAGCCGTAATAAACGTACATCCGCTGGAGTCTTTAATAGTCACTGCATACGTTCCATTCGTTAAACCAGAAAAAGTAAGTCCCGCTTGAAAATTAATGCCATCTAAACTATAAGTGTATGGCGCAGTACCACCTGAAACTCCCGACACCGTAATAATACCATTGCTTACACAGGTATATGGCGTTGTTAAAGTGGCAATTCCTGTAATATCTGGCGGAACAATAATTGATACTGGTTGCGGTGTTGTTAAACATACATCGGTACCATAGGTATATTGCACCACAACGTTATAGTTTCCAGACGCAAGACCTGTAAACACTGGAGAATTATAAAATGTAGTCCCGTTATCTATACTATATTGAAGGCTATTACCATGTGCATTGGTTACATTTATATGTATAGTGCCATTAGGATTGGCATCAGTACAAACAACATTAGTACTAGAAATATTAAAATCAGGTGCTGGAATTGCATTTACAGTAATTGATGTTTGAGCTGAACAGTTGTTGGAATCTACTACCGTAATATTATAAACACCTGCCGTTGTAACCGTAATTACTGGTGTTGACTGAAACTCTGTGGTACTATTAACAAAATAATAATATGGTGGAGTACCTCCTACCGGATACACTGTAATTTCTCCATCTGTACATGTTAATGGTTTTGTAAGCGCAGAGGTCGCGGTTAAAAGTGGCGGATTAATAATTACAACATCTTCTGAATGAACACAGCCATCTTCTGTCGAAACATTAACCGTATAAGTACCTGGATTTAGGTTTGCAAACGTATAATCACTTTCCATTACAGGACCAACGCTATTTATTAATGTTGCCCCCTGGTAAACGGAATAAAAATATTGAGGACGTACATCGTTAGCCGATAGTTTTATACTTCCTTTTTCGTTATTACAATATGGTTGTGTGATTGCTGTGGAAACCGTAAAGTTCCTTTGTCTTATTTGAACATCTGGCACTCCGAAAATACAAGGATTAGGCGAAACACCTATTTGTCTTACATAAACAGAATATGTATTTGGGGTGTTTATTGAAAACACATTACTTGTTTGATAGTTTACACCATCAATACTATACTCATAACCACTAGGAACACCTCCTACTACAATTTGACCAGGTGTTGTACAAATAATATCTCTTGAAGTTGCTGTTGGAACTAATAAATTAGTGTAAACATTAAAATAAAATTGATTAAAACAGCCACCTGTATAATTTAATGTTAATCGATATTGACCCGTAGTTGTAGCATTAAAGTTTGGTCCTGTACCAACTTGGTTCCACGTACATGAAACATTTTCGTTGGCACAATTAGAATTTGTAACAGCTGTACAACTAGATTCATTTAATTTTTCCCAAATGATTGAAGTTGTATCGGTAATTCCTGTTTGAATTAAACGTGAATCGTTAGCGCCACATAAAAATATGTTCGGTAATGATTTTCCGTTATTAGGACAGGTTACAACTTGATCTGCGAATGGAATAACCGGATTTGTTACACCATACCCATAGGTAATCACGTTAAACACCTGATCTATAGACTGACAAGGTGCTATTGCTGTGTTATGAACATAATAAGTACCTGGGGTTGTTACAGTAATAGACCGAGTTGTCCCTATAACTGGAGTTCCTGATGGACTTGTTGACCATGAATACTCATCATAACCACTTCCAGCCGTTAATACCGTACTGGCGCCACACAAAATAACATCTTCCGTAAAAGAACAATCAAGATCTGCTAAAAAATTGGTAGCACCTGGCGTAATTAAACAGCCTGTGTTACTACTATAACTTGGATCGTCTGAAATGGTAAAGGTAGGGTTTATAGTCCCTTTATAGGTTGCATACGCCTGATTACTTATAAGATTAGAACAAGCATCACTCAATAAACTACAAGAAGCCACAACGGTCACTCTAAAACGAATTTCTAAAACAGGATCATTTACTTCAACAACAGATTTATCTACTCTAAAAACGATTTCTCTGGTAGTAGGATTATAACTATCAACGGTTACACCTGTAGGTAATGAAATGATATCTGCAGGATAATTAAAGACAATATTAGTTGGTAAGATATCTCTAATTGTAAGATCTGTAGCATCATCATTTCCTGTATTTTGAAATCCGATAATATAATTTAACTGATCTCCAAGATCTACTAATTGCCCGCCAATATCATTTCCAGCCGTATCTTGAACAATTTTAGTAAGCACCATATTAGGTGCGATAATTTCAATAGCAAAGGCACTAAAATAATAATAGTAAATATCTAAATTACTACCCAAACTTATGCTAGCGGTGGTTGCGCCATTCGCTATCACCGAGTTTCCTGCGTTTGGAATATTGATAATTCCGGCATCAAAACCTAGTGTATTAGATCCATTAGGATTTCGTGCTGTAAAAATTTCTGGTGTATTTGTTAGTGGATCTATTATAGAAACTGTACTATTAAAAAAGTTGTTTCCAGGACGTATTACGGTACCTGCATTGTTTGTGGCACTAATAGTACTACCATTAAGTCTTAAATAATCTCCGGTATAACCTCTATCGCCTTCTATAGTACTAAAAGCGAATTTTGCACGAACAGGACCAACAGGTATCGTTGTAAAACCAGAAACAGGGAATGTCTCGTTTATTGTACTGGTGATTTTTGTAAAACCATCAAACGAGGTTATGTATTTACTGGGTAAAAGTGGATCTTCATAAACAACGAATAACGACCAACCCGCCGAAAGTCCTTCAGCATTTGGTTTAGGTCCCACTAACGACGAAATATTCGCAACCGAATATGTCCCTTCAGGATTTGGTAAAGCCGTTAACAAGCTAGTTACATCGTGATAATATGCATACGAGTTCGAATTGTTATTGCTCGCCGCATTTTGAAAATATATCTGAGTTCCTGTAATATCTAAATAAGAACCTCCAGGGACTTTAAATTTTATATTAGACATTGGAGTTGTGCCATTTACAACGGCACTCCAGTACAAACCGGCATAAACAATTTTATAACAGTTTACATCGTTTGGCACATCTAAATCGGCACTACTAGAATTAAATGTACTAGCATCCCCATCTATATCTACATAAACGGCCGCATTAACCTGGTCGTTTGTAGCATTACCATTATAAGGATCTGAAATATGTAATCCTACGTTACTGTTTCCTATCAAAAGTATGTCTCCTTTTATTGCTTGATCGTATCTAGGATTAAAAGGGACAAGATTTTGAGCAAAAAATTGATGGCCCACGAAGAGCATCAAGATGGTAAAAAGAATTTTTGAATAAGTAGTTTTGTTCATAGCGACTATTTTTAGTATTTCTTTTAACTTGGGGCTGAAAAACGAAATAGCACTTGTTAATTATCATTTCATATTTATACGTATATTATTACACCATTTGCATTTTGTCTAACAACATGGTTTTTAAACGTTATAAATATCGTGAAATTTTTTCTAATAAGGAATGTTCTGACTTAACATTTAACGCAAACAAAACACGTTGTCGATAGAATCAAGCATTTTATCGAAAATCAAAATTCTAGAGGAATTATTTTACTGGTTTCAATAATTTAATACTTTAAAACCAAAAAGGGTTCTCAATATTGAGAACCCTTTTTTAGTTATTGTTTCTAATTTATTAAAAACTATCTGATTATGATTTACCATGTAATACAGACTAAGTTAATGAATCTAATTCTTTAAAATCTGTTATGGATTTTCAATCTTAATCATAGACATTTTTCCATTATACGGCAAACTTCCTTGTGCTTGTAATGCTTTTTGAGCAGCTTCTATATCGCTAAACTTTTCGTAATAAATATAGTATTTACTGGTATTAACATCGTAGAAGAAATTAATATTCTTCTGTCCAGCTGCTACAGCTTTTGTTAAAAATTCATCTCGTTTTTCTACATCACTATGAACTGCTACTGCTATATAATAACCATTTTCTACATTCTTAACATCTTTTAATATTTGAATGCTATTAGTACGCGTCTCACCAAAATCAAAGTCACTCTCTTTTAATGGTGTTGAACTAAGTGGCGTATTTTGTCTAATTTCATTCAATGCAAACTGATCTTTCTTATATCTGTCCTGTTCATTATCATACAGCGCACGTCTAATTCGTCTATTTCTTTCAATCTCAGTAGCTTTATTAATTTCTGCTATTTCATTGACTAAGCTTGCTTTAGCACGAACTGTTTTCGATCTATTTTTCTTTATTATTTCTATTTCATCTAAATAAATCATTCTAATATTATCTTCTGAGTCAGAATTATTTCCAGCTCTTTCTCTATATAGTCTTTCAAGTTCGGCGATTCGTAAATTTTGTGCTTTGATCACCTCGTCAATGTCTGCTTTTAATGCCTCTAAGGCCATATTTTCGGCAGTTATACTTTTAAATGGTCTTGGCTTTGTAACAATGCCTTTTTCGCTTAAATCGTTCTCTTCTTTTAATAGCTTAAGATCTTGTCTTTTAACTTCGACTGTTTCAATTAACTTCAATAATAATTTATCATGCTCTAATTGAGAATCTTTTGAAATTTCACTTTTATCAAAAGGAACATTTGTATCTACTGCTTTAGTTTCTGTGTCTGCTTTAGCTTTTGCCTCGGCTATTAATTTTAATCTTGCTTCTTCAGCTGCTTTCGCTTTAGCTTGCTCTTCCGCTAATTTTAATCTAGCGGCTTCATCGGCTTTAGCTTTCGCTTCTGCATCGGCTTTTGCTTTTGCCTCGGCTGCTAATTTGGCTTTAGCTTCTGCATCGGCCTTCGCTCTAGCTTGCTCTTCCGCTAATTTTAATCTAGCGGCTTCATCGGCTTTAGCTTTCGCTTCTGCATCGGCTTTTGCTTTAGCTTCTGCTGCTAATTTGGCTTTGGCTTCTGCATCGGCTTTTGCCTTAGCTTGTTCTTCTTCTAATTTAATTCTTGCGGCTTCATCGGCCTTAGCTTTTGCTTCTGCTCGAGCTTTAGCTGCTTCTACTACTTTTAATCGCGCTTCTTGCTCTGCTTTGGCTTTAGCTTCGGCATCCGTTTTCGCTTTAGCTTCTGCTGCTAATTTGGCTTTGGCTTCTGCATCTGCTTTCGCTTTGGCGTCTGCTGCTAATTTCGCCTTAGCATCCGCATCTGCTTTCGCTTTAGCTTCTGCTGCTAATTTGGCTTTGGCTTCAGCATCTGCTTTCGCTTTGGCCTCTGCTGCTAATTTCGCCTTAGCATCCGCATCTGCTTTCGCTTTAGCTTCTGCTGCTAATTTGGCTTTGGCTTCAGCATCTGCTTTCGCTTTGGCCTCTGCTGCTAATTTCGCCTTAGCATCCGCATCTGCTTTCGCTTTAGCTTCTGCTGCTAATTTGGCTTTGGCTTCAGCATCTGCTTTCGCTTTGGCCTCTGCTGCTAATTTCGCCTTAGCATCCGCATCTGCTTTCGCTTTAGCTTCTGCTGCTAATTTGGCTTTGGCTTCAGCATCTGCTTTCGCTTTGGCCTCTGCTGCTAATTTCGCCTTAGCATCCGCATCTGCTTTCGCTTTAGCTTCTGCTGCTAATTTGGCTTTGGCTTCTTCATCTGCTTTTGCTTTTGCCTCGGCTGCTAATTTCGCTTTAGCTTCTGCATCGGCTTTTGCCTTAGCTTGTTCTTCTGCTAATTTAATTCTTGCGGCTTCATCGGCCTTAGCTTTTGCTTCTGCTCGAGCTTTAGCTGCTTCTACTACTTTTAATCGCGCTTCTTGCTCTGCTTTGGCTTTAGCTTCGGCATCCGTTTTCGCTTTAGCTTCAGCATCTGCTTTCGCTTTGGCCTCTGCCGCTAATTTCGCCTTAGCATCCGCATCGGCTTTCGCTTTGGCGTCTGCTTTAGCCTTAGCATCCTCTACTACTTTTAATAATGCTTCTTGTTCTGCCTTGGCTTTGGCTTCGGCATCTTCTTTGGCCTTAGCTTGATCTGCAGCTAATTTAGCTTTGGCATTTGTATCTGGTTTCTTAACAACATTGCTCTTTGGTTTCGCAACGACACGATTTGTTTTTTTGGATGGTTGAATTAAGGCTCCTTCGTCGCCTAAATCATCATTATAAATATAATTTTCATTATTATTAAACTTGTACGCCAATGTAATTTCGTGCGAAGTTCCAAAACTTGCTAAATCACCTATGGCCTTTTCAAAATTATACTCAATAGCAATATTATTACTTATATTTAATCCTAATCCAGCCGAAGCTCCATATAAAGAATTATAACCCACTTGAGTCCAAATACCTTTTGGAATGGTTAGCATCAATATTCCTGAAACGGTTGTATTTTCTTTACTAAATTCAGAACGCACTAAGCCGGAAAATTTACTTTGATCTAAAAATCCTCGACTCATCATATAACCAGTGTACATAACATGGGCTTGTATATTTTGTTGGGGATTGTCTTCTATAATTTCTGAAGTTTTTAAATTATAAAGCACAATATTATTAAGAGACACACCAAAATCTAGATTCGCTGTTCCGTAGTTAATCCCTGGAGTTATTGTTATTAATGAATTTTTTTCAACGTTATCTAAAGATGGATCTGGATAATTTGTAACTACATTTCCGTCATTTATTCCGCTTTGATAAAAACCTACATTTAATCCGAAGGTTAAATTACTATCTCTATTAATTACCGCATTTTGAGCATAGTTTAATACACCACCAAAACTTGAAAGAACACCATAATTTTGTTGAAATAGCCCAATACCAATACCTGAGTTTTCTCTGAATCTTCCTGAATAACTAAATAAATAGGTTTCTGGAGCGTTTTCAAATTGCACCCATTGTTTTTTATTAGTGAAACTTAAGTATTTATTAGATTCTCTAACAAAGCTAAACGTAGGGTTTATAGCATATTTATTAAATTTCAATGAATTCCTAACGGGTAATTCCACTGCAACAACTCCATCGTCTTGCGAGTAAAGCAGCGGCGTGATTAATAAAAATAAAACTATATGTAAATGAGAGATTTTCATGTTATTTGACAACCGTAATGGAGCCTTTTTTAGTTGTATTATTTTGTGTTGTAATGATATAATAATAAACTGGGTTTATATTTTTAAAATCTATTGGGTTTTCTGGCCAATTGTTTAAGTAATTGTTGGTACGAAACACTACTTCGCCTCTAGAATTCATTATCACGACTTCAGTGTTTGTATCTTTTACATATGCTTGAGGTATTATCCAAGTGTCGTTGATACCATCGTTGTTCGGGCTAATTAAATTTGGGATTTCCGCTACATCTGGAAATGGTTCGTTGATGGTTAATGAATAAAGAAACTCATCTGACACGGCACAACCCGATGTTTGGGTTATAACAACTTTATAATTTCCTTCTACGCTTGCTTCGTAAGAATTACTGGTCGCTTCTGGTATTAATCCATCATTAAAATACCATTTAAAATCTGGACTAACCGCATCTGTGCTTACAGTCGCAATTAAACTTTCTCCATCTATTATGGTATTAGTTTCTGAGACATCGATGCTGCTCGTAATGTCATTATTTTCAAGATCGATAGAACCACTTGCACTACAGCTTCCTAAATTGACATTAACCGAATAATTACCAGCCTCATTTGTTACATAAGACTGATTTGTTGCACCAGTTATAGCCGTACCATTTTTAAACCATTGATAACTGTTACCACTAATACAACTTAATGTTGTTGCACCATCGCCTGCGCAATATGGGTTTCCTAAACTAGAATTTATGGAAGTAGTGACTCCTGATGTCGACATACTTACAGTTACTCTATTCGAATATGAATCTGAAGTACAAGAGCCATAATTTGTTTTAACAAAATAAACTCCTGGTTCACTTACTGCCAAACTAGAACCTGATGCCACAAAAACAGATGTTGTTGGACTTGTTTCTTTATACCAGTTAAATGTAAGTGATGGATATTTTAAAGGTGAATCGTTCGTTCCTGTTCCTGGATTGTCTATGGTAAGCAAATAACTGCTACCGCTACAATACTGCGCTGTAGAAATTAAATTATTAATTGAAAACGGCGAATCTTGAATTTTATAATAGGCTGCAAAAGCTACCGAACTTCCACTAGTTGCTACTGGTGATGTGCTTTTTACTCTTACCCTATAAGCTTCTCCACCAGTAGTTTGCGGTAGAGAAAACGCTAAAGTTGCTGGCGATGTAATTACTGCTCCGGCTGCAGAAGTAAAAACTGTTGTAGCGCTTGCAAAACTTCCTGTAGCATCCGACAATTCAATAATAAACTGATTTGATGGACTTAATGCGGCTGGAGGTGTAAACGTAAATGTTACGTTATAGGTATTAAAAGAAGGACCTGCACATGCTTGTGTAAACCCCAAACTTGGATTACCAATAACTAATTGCGCATTTACGCTGTTAGTAAAACATATAATAATAACAATTATGAATGTAAAGTTTCTCATTAAATTTTTTATTTTCATTGGTAAATAAATTTTCTAGAAACAATTTATAATTCTAACGTATTCTCAGAATTTTAAATTACTAATCGTACTACTGCCTTTATTTTTTAATAGACATCCAAACTCTACTTCATGAGAGTTTTTAAGAAAGCTTCGAATACATTTCGTATTCATCCACCTTATCTATATTGTTACTTTATTTAACCTAGACTTATTCGCGCTCTATATCATTATTTGCTGCCGCAATTATTTTATTAATTCGCAATCTAAAATCGGGTTTTTTATCATTCTGTGAATCAATAAATGTTTCAGAATTACTGCCTTTAGAATACACATTAAAAAAGGAACTATTTCCGTACCAATTCTCTAAATCGAGGTTATTGCTATCGTTTTCAACAAAAATGTTTCCTTCGCAATTATTGAAAAACATATTGTCGAATTTTATTTTTTCTAAATTTGATTCATTTATTTGAATTTTGCTATCTAAAATTACCGCAGGAACGAATCCAGAGATTACACTTCTGCTCATTTCGAACATTGTATTTTGACCTACGTACACAGCTTCTTTAACCAACCCCATTTGCATATCCATTTTAAGGTTTTTACTGTCTGTTAGTAAGGTTACGTTTTTGGCAATTAACGACGTTCCATCTTTTGTGAAATCTACCTCTTCTTTATTATCGTATGAAACAACCTGAAGACTTCTTGAGCCGTTTCTACTTGATATATAGGGCGATCTTATTGCTAATGAGTTTATTAATTGACTTTTTGTTCCGAAATTGAATTTATAATCGTTACAGTTCGATCTGTATGATACTGCTTTTTCAATATTAACGGCGCCACCCCAAACCTCGAAAGAATCTCCGGCACAATAACTTACCATAACGTTTTCGAAAACTGTTTTGCTACCTACCGCGGCAAGAAATAAACCACTAAAATTTCCACCACCTTTTAATCTTTTTCCGGCGTATTCAATTCTTACATATCTTAAAATTCCAGAACTACAGTTCGGGTCTTTTCCACCATAATTAGTATAAGCATAAGTTTGAGGATCTATAACTGCGTGATAAGATGACACAGAACCATTTCCAAATTTATTAGTAGGAGCATCGCCAAGTAAAAATATACCTCCCCAATCTCCAGCGCGTTTAACACTTCTATTAGATGTAAAAACTATAGGGTCGGTTTCTAAACCATCTGCTATAATTGTTGCACCTTTAGTAATAGTTAACGATCCTTTAGATTCGTAATCGCCAATAATAACGGTTCCAGGTTCAATAGTAAGTGTAGCGTAATTAGTTACAAATACACTTCCCATTAATAAGTATACATGTTTTTTAAGTAATTTGGTATCTTTTGTAATACTACCTGTTAAGATCTGGGTAGGTTCTCCGTAACTCATGCGGCTCGGATTAAATTCTGTCCAATTGTTAAGCCAGTTATTGGTACCAACAATTCCTTTTTCTTGTTGCGCACTAATAGTCCCCACTAAGAATAAGAATATCCATGCTAGTTGCGTAAAGTTTTTCATTATGTAAAAATTAATTGTTAATATTCTTTCATATAACGCTCAAATCTAGAATTTAATTCTATCAAATGCAAATTAATTCGATGAAATGCACAAACTTGAACAATAATACTACTTCACTTTTTTAATTAATAAGCATAGCAAAGCTTACACTTAACTATCTTAATAATTTCATGGATTAAAAATTAATTTTTGTTAAAAAATGACTTCCACATATAATGTTACTTATATGTTTCAATTCCATTAAGGGAAAAAATATTTAATATAAATTAATTGAATTCACTATAAATGTAGAGGGATTTCATAGTTTCTTCATAGAATAAAATAGCCGCCACTAAATTTCGTTTATCTGAATACGGCAACATTTTTTCTTGAAATTCAATTGTTGTTTTTAGAAATGAATCTGTAGCATCAAACTGGTTTTGTAATGCTTTATTATTATCATTTGTATCAGGAATACCCAAATCTGCCATCGTAACACCGGGCATTCTAGCAAAAGCAATGTAAGGCAATGTTTTAATTAAAATATCTATCCGCTCCATATAAAGACTCAACAACTCTCCTTTTTGCATGTTCTCTAATTCGTCCTTATAATGGTACTTTTTAATAGCTACCTTAGAACTGATTATACTTTTGGCATCGTTCTTTTTTTGAGAGAAACTGACATTTGATATTAATAAAAAACAAATACTGAGAAAAATAATTCGCATTTTCATGTCATAGATTTAAGGGTTGTACGGCAAATTTATGTAATTTATCGTGAAAAACAAGCATTTTGTCGTATATTTTATTTTTTTTATCGATTTTTTTAAAAACCGTAAGTGTTAACCTACACGAAATCGGTTGCACTTAATTTTTAAATGGTTTTTATTTTTTTGACAATTAATTCAAGAATAAACAATTACTATGCCAGAGTATAATTTTACTATTGCATTACATCGAATATATTTATTTAAAAAAAGCTATTTAAACAGATGATTACTCAGCTCAAAAACATTAAAAAGTATACTTATTTATTATAAATTTTAGCCATTATTTTGAATACTTCATGTGTTTGAATGGTTGCAATTCAGGTATTTATAATTTACTTGGGTATATAAAAAAACAGAAGTGCTATTTTGTTAAATAGCACTTCTGTTGTTAAAGGAATTACTCTAATTATTGAATTTCAACAATTTTTTTTGGATTTTCTTTTTTGATGCTTTCTTCTTTTTTTAGAAGTTTAATTTTCAAAATTCCATTTTTGTAAGACGCTTTAACTTTTTCGTCTAGATTAACTGAAGTTGGAAGAATCATAGATCTTTTAAACGATTTGTAACTAAACTCTTTTCGAGAATAATCATCTTCTTTTTCTTCTTTTTCTAATTCTTTTTCACCAGAAATATGAAGTACATCATTTTCTATTTCAACTTCAAAATCTTTTTTATCAAATCCTGGAACCGCTAATTCAATTTCAAAATCTTCTTTGTGTTCCATGACATTCATAGCTGGCATAAGGCTTTCATCTTCTATAAAATCGTCTTTAAAAATAGTATCAAATTTTAATAAACTATTTAAATCGTCGAAATTAGAGTGAAACAACCTGCTATTCCAAGGTCTTAATAAATTATTACTCCATGGAGTTAATAATTTGTTTTCGAAAGGTGACGCCACTTTTCTTTTTTTGCGTTTCATTAGTGTTGTCATGATATTAATATATTAGGTTAAACATTTTTTCTAGACCAAATATAATTACCAAAACCAGCTTTTACAATGATATCCATCAGTGCGCCAGTAATTTAGAGCATCAACTTATCAACACGTACTAATCATTTAAAACACTTAAAACAAACGGAAATAATCTAGATTTTAAGTCATTTACCTCTTTATAAAAGTTAAAAACTTCCAAATCTAAAGCTTCATGCTCCGAAATAAAAAAATTATCACAGGCAACATCATCGCACTCTATTTTGTTTTTAACACTATTTAAATGTGCATAGAGCTGATTGTTTAAAAATACCATATGCTTTTCAATTATTAAATTTATCTCATTTTTAAAACCATCGAGTTTTTCAAATAAATTTCTAACCTCAGGTTTATAAATAGGTTTATCTAACAAGTTATTATAAAACTCTAATTCTACTTTTATATGTTCTAAATTAGAGATATGATTAGATAAAATGTACCTTAATTCTTCAATCGATTTATTGCTGCTAAAGCTTATGTAGTTTAGTTCTGTTTTCATATTGTATAAAATTATGGTTGCATTCTCTAAGATAATTTAATTTGTATTAAATACTTATATTAAAACGTTAATTCGCATCAAAATACGATTTTACCCATGCCACTATTTGTGCATTGGTCATACTATCTGCTTTAACAACATCGCTTAATTTTGCACTAATTTCTTTATAATTTGAATTTAACTCTTTTTTAAAGTTCAATGCTGTTTCTGCTGGACCAAATAATACAAGCTTATCGACCTCTTTAATTTCTGAAACTAGGTTTTTAAAATATTTTTTTAATTGTTGCTTTTCGCGCTCCATAAACTTACTATCTTGAATAATCTCTTTTGAACCTTCTTTTAATCGAATATCTGAACCAGGAACATCTCGACTCGTTTCAACATTTGATAAAATGGTTTCAAAATTCGCCTGATTATTATGAAGTGTTACAACATGTGCTTTTTCTTTATCTAACCAAATACCTATACGTACCATATCTTTTAAATTTAATTATTATTACACTGCCTATTTTCTTGTTAATTCCTTAAATCATGCAATACAAAAAGGGGAACTGTAGAGTTATACCCTATTTCTTTAACTAAAGGATTTGTTAACATACTTCCAAAAAACGCATGCTTTTTATTTATAAATGCCACCATATCGCTTTCTCTGCTTTGCACAAAACAATTAATGGCAGCAGGAACTTTTATATGACTTAGGGTATGAAAAGAATAGTCTATACCTAAAAAATACTCCTCCAGAAGCCTTTTATTATTAAGTTGCTTGTCATTTAAATGGTCTTCGGTAGCAACGTGCAATATCTTAATTGAAGCATTAAACTTTTTAGCCAAATCGATTAAATAACTTAATTCTCTTCTTTTTAAATGCGTTTTATAACTTGTGGGGAACACAATTTCTTTTGGCAATTTATGTTTCGCTTTCTCTGGAACAACAATTACCGGGCAATTACGCACCTTTTCCATAACATCTATGGCAACACCACCAAAAAGTTTAGTTCTAGAATTAGTTTCACCTTTGGTGCCCATAATAATTATTTCTATGTCTTTTTCTTCGACTATATTCCGAATGGCTTCAACTGGATTTTGAAATCTTGTTATCGTTTGAAAATGATGCTCGGGGCTGGCAAGATTTAATAAGGTAATTTTATCTAAAACTTTAGCCAATCCGTTTTCAGAATTTAGTTTTGCTGTTTCATACAAATCACTACCTGGTTCCATATTAACTAAACTATCTATAGGATTACCTGCGGCAGTAAAAACATTTAAGACGTAAAAAATACAGGCGTCTTTTTTATACAATTCTAATGCGTAAGTTATTGCAAGCCACGCGTTGTTAGAAAAATCTGTTGGTAAAAGTATCTTGCGTTTCATTTTTACAGTTATTTATATCTTAAATATAGCTTGTTAACATCTGAAATACAATGATATATGTCAGCTATTTGAAGCGACAGAATTAAATAGCTGTGTGTGTTTTAACTGCCTTTTGCAATAAAAATAGAAGCTTCCATCCAAATTAATTAAAATAAAAAAGGGAAATGATATTAACATTTCCCTTTTTTCGTTTCACACTAATAAATGTGAACTGATTAATAGCCATAAATCTAAAATGGAAACAGGAAGTGAAGACTTCCTGTCTCCATAAAAACGTTGAAATGTAGTATTCAACCATACCCCAAACCAATAAACTAACTTTAACAATAAATTTATACTAAATCTTAAGTTAAAAAATAGCTTTCAACGTTTTTAAACTGGATTCTTATTATTACAATAAAATTCCAGTTAATTTTTAAGAAACAGGAAGTCGAAACTTCCTGTTTCTGTTTAGAGTTCAATTATATTATTTTAATTACAACATTAAATCGTAATCTTTTTTTAAGAATTACTTTAGCAACTCTTATCAACTAACCAAAAAGATTATAACAAATCGATTTAACAAAATAATAGCTTTAAACTCTATACTTTATTTTTTGCTGATGTAAAAGAACGTTTATTTTGAATCCCTAATTTAACTCAATAATATCTATTTCAAAATGATAGAAATCAGTTTGATGAAAAATTTTTAGTAAGGAACTACGCCATAAACCACATTTAACAAGAATAAACCTATAAAAAAAAGTAACATGTAAATGGTTTGAACAAATTTTATGTTAATAAGTTCTAAACCAGATATGGTACGATTTGGAAACACAAATAATGCAAGGCCTATAAAAAGTGACATCCAGCCTAGTGAGGTAATAATAAGTTTCCAATTTGGTTCCCAAATATTATGAAACAGGATATTAAGCAATCCTACAATCATTGCCATAAACGCAGTGATAATTAAAAACTTTTCGTCATTCAAATCTTTAAAAATCTGTTTTATTCGCTTCGGATTAAAACTCAGAATAAAAAAGAAAATTATTAAATACCAACCCCAAAACTTTGCTAAAAAAAGAGAACTATCCATAATGTCGTTATTTAAATTAATATTATCTGATATTTTTTAATTTTTCTAAATTCACCACTTTAAAATTTTTGCCTTCTGCCTCAATTATGCCTTCATTTTTAAGAATTGTAAGCGCTCTAATAAAGGTTTCTGGTGCTATACCAGCTACGCTAGCCAAATCGCTTCTAGAAATTTTTATGGTTTCTCCAGACTTATAATTAAGTTTTTCGGCAAATCTTAATATCGTAACTGCTGTTTTTTTGTTCACCGAACTATACGCCATTTGCAATAGCTGCTCTTTTAAGGCGGCGATATTATCGGCGAGCATTTCTATAATTTCTAATACTACTTTGTGATTATTGTGAAGCAAATCTTTAAATTCCGCAATAGGAATGGCAAACAACTTGATATCTTCTATGGCGGTCGCAGTTTCTTTATAAGGTAAATTATTAATAAATGATGTAAAACCAAACAGATCATCAACTTTATACAAGGCTGTTACAAGTTCCTTACCTTGTTCGTCGATTTTATGGCATTTAACAGCCCCTTTATTTATGAGATATATAAAATTTGAATGATCGCCTTGTCGGTATATAATTTCATCTTTATCGAATTCAATAAGACTGCCATAATCATCAAAATAATTTTTTAAATCGTTAAGAGTTCTTATTTCTTCTTCTATAGGTTGTGCTTCAATAATATTAGCATTTTCTACCGAATTTATTAAAATAGACACTTTTGCTAATCGCCTTTCTATTACACTCAATAATTCTTCTTCGGTAAAAGGTTTCGTAATATAATCGTCTGCACCTAAATTCATACCCTTTCTAATATCTTCCGTCTGTGCTTTAACAGAAATAAAAACAAAGGGAATACAATTGGTTTTTTGGTTTTCAGACAGTATTTTTAGCACTTTATAACCATTTGTTTTGGGCATTAAAATATCGCATAAAATAATATCCGGTAGATGTTTTTCCGCTTTGGCTATGCCACTTAAACCGTTTGAAGCGGAAATCACTTTGTAGTTAGCAAGCTCTAATATCTCTGCGGTATTTTCACGCATTGCAAGATCGTCTTCTATGAGTAAAACCGTTTTCATGAGCTCGCTTTATTTGGAATAGAAACTGTAAAAGTTGTTCCTGAATCTTCTTTGCTTTCAAAATTAATTGTGCCGTTTAATTTTTCGAGATGACTTTTTACAATATTTAAACCAATGCCTGTGCCTTCGGTATCTGTAACGTTTTCGGCTCTAAAATAGCGTTCGAAAATATTTTTTTGATCTTTTTCTGGAATACCAATCCCGGTATCTTTTATTTTGAATATTGTATCATCATCATTTTGCTCTATATCTAAAAAAATCGTGGTGTTTTCTGGGGAATATTTTATGGCGTTGTGAATTAAATTTGATAATATTAATTCGATAACTTTTTCATCTTGATAAATGGATAAATCTTCAGCCTTCTCGGTGTATTTTATTTGCTGACCTTTCTTGATTAGCATGCGCGAATTGAAAATAACTTCGTCTACAATCTCACTTATTTTAAAATTTTTAAACTGATAATTTAACTTACCAGCATCAAACTTTTCTAGGGATAAAAAACTATTTAAAATATTATTTAATAACTGAGCCTTATCTGTAATGGTTTTTACGTGCTTATCTCTTTTATCTTGCTGTTCGGTTAAATTATACTTGCTAAGTAATAAAGCCGAAGTTAAAATAGCGCTTAAAGGCGTTTTAAATTCGTAAGATAATGAAGAAATAAACTTGTTTTTTAGCTGAATTACTTCAATTTCTTTATTCAAGGCCGCTTCAAGTTGTTGTGTGCGTTCTTTAACTATCTTTTCTAGTTTTGATGTATAGTTTTTACGTTCTGTAATATCTAAAATTATCGCTACAAAAACTTCGCGTTCGCCTAACTTAGAAAGTTGTAAATGCGTCTCAACAGGATACGTACTGCCATCTTTTCGTTGATGTACGGTTTCAACCACTAATTTTTCAACATTTCCATGTAGCAACACATCAATAATCGCTCTTAATTCTTTTTCGGTTTTATATGGTGTAATATCTATTGGCGTCATGGTTACTAATTCTTCCATGGTATAACCAAGATTCTTCTGGCCTCCATAATTCACATTAATGTACTTTAATGTCATGGCATCAAAAACATGAATTTCGTTTAAAGATTTATCAAAAATGGTAGATAAATGCTGAACTTCTTCTTCTTTAATCTTTTTTTCTGTGATATCGTTTTGTATGCCAATAAAGTTGGTAACCACACCAAAATCATCGAGTATTGGCATAATGTAAAGATCGTTCCAGAATAGTGTACCGTCCTTTTTATAATTCCGCAAGGTTGCCTGACAGCTTTCGCCATTCTTTATAGCTTCGCGAATTCGTTCTAAAGGTTCTTGATCGCGATCTGTACCATGTAAAAACCGGCAATTGTGATTAAGAATTTCATGATCATCATAGCCTGTTAAATTTTTAAAGGCGGCATTAAAATATATTACGGGGTTATCGGGCTTTAATGCATCGGTAATTATAATACCGTTTTTGGCAGATTCTAGTGCTCTGCCTTTTATCATGAGCTTTTTTTCTATGGCTTTTTTAACAGAAATATCATTTAATAATGCCATAGCATAATTATTATTGAAAATAGAAAATGGTATTAATTTAACTTCTAATTGAATTAAAGTTTCGTCTTTTTTTAAGCCAATAATACTTGTAGCTTCTTTTGTTTTTCGTTTTTTTTTAGATTTAAAAAAATCTTCGAAACGAATATTAAGACCTTCATGATATTTTGTTGGAAGAAGCACACTTAAGTTTCTAGAAATGAGTTCCTCTTTACTATAGCCAAAAATTTTTTCGGCAGAGGAATTCACTTCCATAATCATGAGCTGCTTATCAAATATTATAACAGCTTCGGATATGGTTTCTAAAAGGATTTTTGATATTTCTTCGTCTTGTTTAAACATTGAATATCTTTTTAGTGCAAGATGGATTAGCTGCGCTTTAATGTATGAATAATACGAACCAAAAAAAATGATAAAAATCATGTATTATTCGAATCACAACCTTTTAATACACACTAATTTAATTTAAAAAGTTAAAGCTTCAGAATTTGAAAAAGAAGCCAATTATCGTTAAATTTATAGTTCATGGCAGTAAGTGCTGCCGATAGCTTAATTAATTAAAATTTATAATTATGACTTATTATTTTAACACCACTGTTTCGGGAGATTTCGATGCCATTATTGAGCAGGTTACCCAACTGCTTCAAAAGGAAGGATTTGGTATTCTTACCCAAATAGATATACAAGAAACGCTTAAAAAGAAATTAGATGTAGATTTTAAGAAGTATAAAATTTTAGGTGCTTGTAATCCTCCATTCGCCTATAAAGCCTTACAGTCAGAAGATAAAATAGGCACCATGCTTCCTTGCAACATTATTGTGCAAGAACTTGAGCCTAATAAAATAGAGGTTGCTGCCATTAACCCTATGGTGTCGATGCAGGCGGTTAAAAACAGTCTGTTAGAAGATGTGGCCCAAGAAGTAAGCGGAAGATTAGAGCATGTTATAAAGCAACTTACTAAATAGATTTTATTTTATTTTGTTTTAAAACCACCTATTTTAATGAAACCAAAGTGATGAATATCATTTCGTAAACCCATGAAACATAGCACTTTTAATGTAATAACTTAAAAGAATTAGTCATGAAAAAAGGTGTAATTTTATTAGTAGTTTTATTTATAATTTCGGTTTTTGGTTACAGCCAGAACTTAGAAAACCTTGATTATGTTTCTCCACTTCATGATGGACTTATAGCCATTAAAAAAGACACTAATTGGGGATTTATAAATAAAGAAGGAAACATGGTAATAAATTTTAGAAATGATTTAGTAACCACAAAAAGTGATGATGGTGAATATCCTGTATTTAAAAATGGTAGATGTTTAATTACTAAAGAAACCAATGGTATTTTGTACTTCGGGTACATAGATGCTACTGGAAAAACAGTGATAGAACCTCAATTTTTAAACGCGTCAAATTTTATTAATAATGAAGCCCTAGCATTGCATGTAATGAAAAATGAAATAGGTAAAAATGATGTTTTAGCTATTAAAATGGTGAGCTATAGATATCATGAAGTAATTATTGATAGTAATGGCGAAATAAAAGAATACTTAACCCCAAAAGGATTTAGCATTGTATTAGACAAAAAGTATTTAAAAATACCTCCAAAAATTACTTCGAAAAGAATTACAGACCGCATGTATGCCGTTGTAAATGAAAGCAAAAAATGGAGCATCGTTAAAATTAATTAACAACAAGGTTTAAATGAAAGCAAATTTGAATTTAGGTAGTGTTTTTGGAATAAAAATAAAAGTCCACTGGACTTTTATTTTTTTAATTCTTTGGATTGTTTTTAGTGAACAACAAAGAGGTGGAAACACCAGTAGTATTTTATTTAATATTGCCTTAGTTTTAGCCGCCTTTGTATGCATATTTTTGCATGAGTTGGGTCATGCACTTATGGCTAAACGATATGGGATTCAAACCAAGAAAATAACCTTACTACCTATTGGAGGGATGGCTAGTTTAGAACGTATACCTGAATCACCTAAACAAGAATTATTAGTAACCGTTGCCGGACCTTTAGTCAATGTGGGGATTGCTATGATACTGTATTTTTTAATTCCAGTAAAGGAATTAATGCATTTAAACTTTACCGAAACATTCGATATGCTAAGCAGTTTTACGCTGCAGAATTTTTTATTTTATCTATTCACCGTCAATATTGCTTTAGTGGTATTTAATCTTATCCCTGCGTTTCCAATGGATGGCGGACGTATTTTAAGAGCCGTTTTAGCCTTAAAAATGAATCGTGTAAAAGCAACTCAAATTGCCTCTACATTAGGTCAAATTATGGCTGTAACGTTTTTGTTTATTGGGCTGTTATACAATCCTTTTTTAATTTTTATTGCACTTATTATTTTTTTAGGCGCTTACGGTGAGAATCAATTAGTTCAACATTTAGCATTACTAAAAGGCCATAGCGTAGAAGAAGCCATGATTACTCATATTACAACATTTAGTCCGGACGATTCCATAGATCTTGCCGTTAACAAAATAATTTCAGGAACCGAAACCAATTTTGTGATTCTTAAAGACAAGGTTATTATAGGTGTATTGTACCAGAAAGACATAATAGAAAACTCCAATAAAAATATTTTAATAAGCGATGTAATGAACACGTCGTTTAAAACGATAAAACATTCAGACGATTTAATAAAAGCATACAACCTTATTTACAGTGAAAAAATGCCTTTTCTACCAGTAGTTAATCAAGACAAATTAGTTGGTGTTATCGATGCCACCAACCTTAATGAATATATGTTGCTACAAGCCAAATTAGCCTATTAATTATGAGAATTATTTCCGTAGTAATCACATGTCTAGTACTTATATCGTGTTCTAAAAAAGAAGACAAAATACTTCCTAAAGAAACCCATCTCGTTGAATCGGTTTACTCATCGGTTACCATTCAACCAGATAGTTTATATCAAGTATATGCTATTGTATCGGGTATCTTAGATCAAAATTTAGTAACGGAAGGAGATATTATTAAAAAAGACACGCCTATACTTAAAATAATCAACAACACGCCTATTCTCAATACTCAAAACGCCAAATTAGCTTTAGATCTCGCGCTTGAAAATTATTCTGGAAGTACCACGGTTTTAAATGGTTTAAAAGATGACATTGAGACTGCAACATTGCGCTATAAAAATGATTCGATTAACTTTTACAGACAAAAAAATCTATGGAATCAGAAGATAGGTTCTAAAGTAGAATACGATACTAAAAAACTCAATTTCGAAATTTCAGCAAATAATTTAAAGACACTTAAAAACAACTATTCACGAACGAAAAATGAATTAATTACCGCCTTTAAACAAGCACAAAATAACTACCAGACCTCTTTAATAAACACCAAAGATTTTACCATAAAAAGTAAGATAAATGGTAAAATATATGCCTTATACAAAGAACCAGGAGAGATTGTAACAACCATGGAACCACTGGCATCTATTGGTAGTGCCAATAATTTTATTATTGAATTGCTTGTTGATGAAGTTGATATTGTCAGGATTTCAGAAAATCAGGAAGTGATTATAACTTTAGATGCCTATAACGACGATGTTTTTAAAGGCAGAGTTTCTAAAATTTATCCAAAAAAGGACAACCGTAATCAAACCTTTAAAATTGAAGCGATATTTAATAAAGCGCCCAAGATATTATATCCCGGTCTTTCGGGCGAAGCAAATATTATTATCGCAAAAAAAGATAATGTATTAGCCATTCCTAAAACGTATTTAATTGATAACAATAAAGTTAAAACGGACGAAGGAGTCATAACGATTGAAACCGGATTACAAAATTTAGAACTTATAGAAGTGCGCTCTGGAATTACCAAAAACACCTATATCTATAAACCAGAAAATGACTAACTGGAAAGTTATATTAACCATTGCTAAAACACATTTGCTTACTAAAATTAAGCAAACGGCCACCGCTTCACTCGGGGTAACTTTTGGTATTGGTTCGTACATTACCTTGGTTTGTTTTATGACGGGTTTAAATACGATGTTAGACGATCTAATTCTAAACCAAACTCCACATATTCATATTTACAACGAAATTAAGCCTTCAAAACATCAGCCCATTGGATTGTATGAAACCATGAAAAACAGTTTTAATGTGGTGCATTCTATTAAGCCTAAATTAAGTCAGAAGAAAATCCATAATGCCTTACCTATTATAAATTATTTGAATGAAGACCCCAATGTTAGAGGCGCCATTCCACAAATAAAAACACAGATTTTTTATATCGCTGGTTCCATAGAATTGGGCGGTAATTTAACGGGTATCAATGTACTTGAAGAAGCAAGATTATTCAACCTCCAAAACTACATTACAAACGGAACTCCAGAGTCGTTACACAACAGCGATAATGGCATATTATTAGGTGCAGGCATTGCAAAAAAAATGTCGCTAACTATTGGCGATCGTGTTCAAGTAAGCACTATAAACGGCGATGTTTTTCCGCTTAAAATTGTTGGGTTATACCAAAGTGGCATTTCAGATATTGATGCCATTCAAAGTTTTACAAACATAAAAACCGTTCAACGTATTTTGGGGGAAGCCGAAAATTACATAACCGACATTAATGTTAAGCTTTATGATATCAATCAAGCCACAGCCTTATCTAAAAAAATAGAGCAGCAATTTAATCTTACTGCCATAGACATTAAAACTGCTAATGCACAATTTGAAACGGGCACCAACGTGAGAAACCTTATTACTTATGCCGTTTCGATAACCCTTTTAATAGTCGCTGGATTTGGTATTTATAACATTTTAAACATGCTGATTTACGAAAAAATGAATGATATCGCGATTTTAAAAGCCACGGGGTTTTCGGGTAAAGATGTACAATATATTTTTATGAGTCAGGCAATGATAATTGGATTTGTAGGCGGTATTTTAGGCTTAATTTTAGGCTTTGGTTTGGTTAATTTTATAGCCACCATTCCGTTTAAAACAGAGGCTTTACCAACCATAAAAACCTATCCAATAAATTTAGATCCTATGTATTTTGTCATTGGGTTTACTTTTGCCTTGTTTTCAACCTTTTTAGCAGGCTATTTCCCATCAAAAAAAGCAAAAAAAATGGATCCAGTAAACATTATAAGAGGCCAATAATATGAATAATGTACTAGAAGCAAGACATATTAATAAATATTTTAAAAAGCCTACCTTATATCATGTTTTAAAAGATATAAACTTTGAAATAAAAAAAGGTGAATTTGTATCTATTATGGGAAAATCTGGTTGCGGAAAGTCAACGTTATTATATATTCTTTCTACCATGGATACCGATTACGAAGGAGAACTTTTATTAAATAATGAATTAATAACAGGCCAAGACAGAGATTATCTTTCGCATATAAGAAACAAACATATTGGGTTTGTGTTTCAGTTTCATTACTTGTTATCGGAATTCTCGGTATTAGAAAACGTGATGTTACCAGCCAAAAAGTTAGCAGAAAAATCAGAACAAGAAATTAAACAGGATGCCATCGAAAAACTAAAAATGCTAAACATAGAGCATTTAGCAAACAAACGCGCCTCGAATGTTTCTGGTGGCGAAAAGCAGCGAATTGCCATTGCTCGTGCGCTAATCAATAATCCGTCGATTATTATGGGCGACGAACCTACTGGTAATCTGGATAGTTATAATTCTGAAAATGTTTTTAATATTTTTAAGCAATTAAGTGCAGATCATAATTTATCGCTGTTAGTTGTTACTCATGATGAAGATTTTGCTAAACGAACCAATAGAATTATTACGATGGAAGATGGCAGGATTATATCTTAATTAATTATAAATACTGATTCAAAATAATTTATAGAAACAAATTATATAAACTGATTTTTCTCATATGAATTAACTCATAGTACTTGTATTTTTATAAAAATCGAAAATGGCATGCTTACATTTAAAAATTACAATATTGCCGATTGGTTTTCATTTTATAGAATTTTTGCCGCTCCATTTTTATTAGTTTTAATTTGGTTAGACCTTCAATTAATTTTTACCTGGCTTTTATTAATAAGCTATTGTACCGATGCTATTGATGGTTTTTTAGCCAGAAAATTAAAAATAACAAGCCCCAGAGGTTCACAATTAGACTCTTTTGGAGATCAGGTAACTTTTATTATCGGACTAATTGGATTGTTTTATTTTGAAACTGATTTTATTACCACAAACCTGTTAATAATCTTAGTGGCATTTGTTCCATACATTATACAAATGCTCATTGCTTATATTAAATATGGCAAAGCCACGGCGTTTCACACCTATTTAGCTAAACTCAGCGCCATTATTCAGAGTATTTTTATTTTATGGTCGCTATTTTTTAATCCGGAGTATGTGCTTTTTTATGTGATGATTGTTATTGGCGTGCTGGAAACTTTAGAAGAAATAGCACTCATTTATATGTACGACCAATGGGCTTCGGATGTAAAAGGCATTTACTGGGCATTACGTGACAAAAGACGCTTAAGAAAATCCAAACACTAACACAAACTAATGCTATGCGTAGTTTTTCCTTATTTACAATTTTGCTATTGTGTTTTGCTATTCTTTTAGTTGATGTTATTGCTTTTTACTGGCTACAATCCATAACAACCCTTATTAGCTCTCCCCTATTAAAAACTGCTATCCATTTGCTTTTTTGGGTTTTTACCATTGGTTTAATTGCGGCGATACTTATTCTTAAATTAACTCTAGACAACATCAATCCTAGACGAAAACAATTGCTTATTTCTTCGTTATACGGACTTACAGTTTCATCCTTTATACCCAAAATAATATTTGTAATAATTATTTCCATATTGTTTTTTACTAAAACGATAGTTCCCGAAAACGTATCACTTATAATCATACCCACAATAGGGTTATTTTCAGGGTTTTTACCCTTTTTTGTAATTGTTTACGCCATTTTTAAGGCCGTTTATCATTTTAAAATTTACCACCAGAACCTACACTTTAAACATTTACCAAAATCGTTTGAAGGCTTGAAAATTGTACATATTTCCGACATTCATCTTGGCGGGTTTAATTATCGTTTTAAAATCCTTGAGAGAGCTGTTAAACAAATCAATGAATTAAAACCAGATCTTATTGTGTTTACTGGAGATTTAGTGAATAATTACGCCTGGGAATTAATTGGTTGGGATAAAATTTTTAAACAATTAGAAGCTAAAAAAGGGAAATATGCGGTTTTAGGAAATCATGATTATGGCGATTACAGTCAATGGGAATCGAATGAAGAAAAACTTAAAAACTTCAATGAAATTAAGCATTTTTTTAAAAAAATAAATTTTAAACTTTTACTAAATTCTTCGGACATTATTGAAGTTAACCAAGAAAAAATAGCGGTTGTAGGCGTAGAAAATTGGGGCTATCCTCCATTTAAACAATATGGAAATTTAGAGGATGCTATTAAAAATGTTAAGAACATTCCATTTAAAATATTACTTTCCCACGATCCCTCGCATTGGGGTGAAGAAGTTGTTGAAGCAACTAACATAGCACTTACGCTTTCTGGTCATACACACGGTATGCAATTTGC
The DNA here is from genome assembly GCF_042676825.1 of Mariniflexile aquimaris. Taxonomy (NCBI): domain Bacteria; kingdom Pseudomonadati; phylum Bacteroidota; class Flavobacteriia; order Flavobacteriales; family Flavobacteriaceae; genus Mariniflexile; species Mariniflexile aquimaris. The sequence continues at coordinate 402,713 of NZ_JBHTIB010000012.1, read as the reverse complement.
CCTAAACTATAAGGATTTTAAGTGGAGTCCTATAAAATATAAATTTAAACACTGGGTTGGTTTGTATAGAAATAAAGAACAATATCTGTATGTAAACCGAGGTTTAGGATGGTTAGGTTTTCCAGGAAGAATTGGGATGCGCCCAGAAATTACCTGTATTAAATTGCTTTCTTAAATTGTTATTCATGGCCATGCTTATTATTAGAATTTACACTTTGGTATAATGCAATATCAAGAAAACCAAACCAAAGAATATATGCTAGAAAAGTGAATTTTTGAATAACTGGGAGTGCTATTAAATAAGAACCTGTTTCATAAATATAATAGTTAATCAAAAAAATAATCAGGCAAAAAATTCCGAAAGCAGCTAGTTTATAAAAGCTATTTTTAAAAAGCTCAACAAACAATGTAATAAAAGCAATAACGCCCAACACGCCTGCAATTCTAACAATTAAATCGTGCGTGCCAATAGCAAGAAACAAAATGGTGATTAGGGCGAGTATGCCACAAATCTTCATAATAATTAAGTTGACACTCTTGTAAATAAAAAGTCTTGGTAAATGATACCACAAAATTATTAAGCTAATACACAACACAAACAATCCTGTACGCGCTAAAATTCGAGCAGTATTTATCTCCCCATTTACGGCATAAAAATCTAGTAAATCACATAAATAGTTATTCCAAAAACTAAATCCGTGTTGACTTAAAATTGACCAAGAACCTCCGGGGTAAACCAATGCAGCTAAAATATATAACAGAATAAATACTCCCATTCCAAAAATGGGGAATAGCAAAAAGTAAGGTCTTTTAAAGAAGCTAAATTTATTCATCTAATAATGTTTTTTTCAATTATTCATTATTTACAAAAATTAAGATTTTTATAGCTGATGCTGAATGATTTATATCATTGTGCACTATAAACTGGTATACTATTTTTAAGTTATTAATTTAAAAAAGGAAGTTATGAAAACTCTAAAATTATTATCGGTAATTTCTTTAATATTTCTTTCGGCCTGTGTAAGTCAGAAAAAATACTTAGATATGGAAAACAGCTATAATAGTTGTAAAGATGACTTAAAAACAGTTCAAAGTAATGTTTTAGTTCTAGAAAATAGCTTAGCTAACGAAAAAAATAATACTAATGCTATGGAACAGCAATTAGAATATTTTAAGAGCACAAACACTAATTTATTGCAAAGATTATCAGATTTGTCGGTTATAAATATATCTGGTGCAGAAAGTATTAAAAAATCTTTAGATGCTTTAAATCAGCAAAATAAATACATTAAAGATTTAACAAGCTCAATGCAACGAAAAGACTCTCTTAATTTGGTTTTGGTAATGAATTTAAAACGCTCTTTAGACGTGTTTGATGATGAAGATATTAAAATAGAAGTTAAAAAAGGTGTGGTTTATATTTCGTTGTCTGACAGAATGTTATTTAAATCTGGAAGTTTTAAAATAAATAATCAGGCAGAATTCGTTTTAGGAAAGATTGCTAAAATAGTTAACGACCATAAGGAGTTAGATATTCTTGTTGAAGGACATACAGACAATGTGCCCATTTCAACAGAATGCATTATGGACAACTGGGATTTAAGTGTTAAAAGAGCAACTTCTATTGTAAGGTTAATGCAAAGTAAATTTGGAGTTTTACCAGAAAGAATGACTGCTGGCGGACGCTCTGAATACATTCCAAAAGAAACCAATACAACAGAAAAAGGAAAAGCACTAAACCGAAGAACTGAGATTATAATTCTTCCTAAATTAGATCAATTTTTTGAATTATTAGAACCTCCAACTAATAGCAATCAATAAGTGTTAATTGGTTTTATTCGGTGTAAATAAGCCCAAAACTAACTAGTTTTGGGCTTATTACATTTAATATAAAATGACTTTAAATTTGAATAAAAAAGTATCTCTAATATCCTAATTTGTTTTTTTGGTTAGGGACTTCCCATTTTATAATTTCTTTTAAAAATTCATCTACTTTTTCAACAATTAATTTTTCAGAAATGTCTTTTGGGTTATAAATTCCCAGTTCCATACTGCTATCTTCAAGCGAAGTTTGGTCGTTTAACGGAAATAAAATTGTTACCGCTACATTACCATTATACGATTGAGAAAACACTAAAGCGCCACCTTGAAGAAACTGGTAATTAGCCAATTCGTTAGTCTGCTCAATTAATTCTACTGGGAAAGAATCAAAAATAATGTTGATGGCATCTTTGGCGCCTATCCAGTCGAGTTCTTGCACACGCCATCCAATTTTATACTTATCTACAATAGCATTCAGCGTGTTTCGTAACAAGGTTTTTACCTCGCTTTTCCATAATTTCTTCTTATCAACAACAGTTTCAATCGAGTTTTTATAGTCGTTAATACGCTCGTTTAAATATTCTATATTCATATCTGTAGAATTATTGTTCCAATTTCTTAAGTTCTCGTTTCTCTTGTCTTTCTAACTTCCTAAAATAACTTCGCGTTAAAAAATTATGCTTTAAGGCCTCCATATTTTGATTAAACTTATCGGTTCCTTCATTAATATTTTTAAGCGTAGATTTAAGGTCTTTAACCAAGCTTGTATCTTTTACAATATAATTATAGGTACCCTTACTTTTGTTAAAGTCGTTCACTGCCGTATTAATATTAAACAGCATTGTTTCCATCTCTTTACTTGAAGTTTCAAGATTTTTAACCGTCGATTTTATTTTTTTTCCAGAAATTGAATCGTTTAATAACATACCTAACACAGTAGATTTGTTGGTTCTTAAAGATGTTACAATTTGATTTATTTCGTTTAAAGTGTTCGAAGCACTTTGACTTGCCGTTTGTAAGTTGGTGATGGAATGCCTTAAGTCTTTAGCCATAATGGTATCATTTAACAACAGTGCTAAAGTGCCTTTCCCTTTTATCATGGCCGTTGTTATTTTAAGTAAATCTGACGTTAATATAGCGGCATTTTCTGTACTTACACTTAATGTACTCAATATATCTTCGGCACCAATTTTACTATACGACTGGATGATATCGCCATTGGCTATCACGTCATCATAACCCGTGCCTGGAAGAATATTAACAATCATATTTCCTACCAGCCCATCAGAACCAATAGTGGCTATCGCATTTTTTTTAATGTAGGATGTTATTTTTTCTTCAACACTCATATCTACTTTTATGGTTGAATCATTCACCATTTCAATATCCTTAACGGTTCCAATATTGATTCCAGAATACCTAACATTATTCCCTTTTTGTAAACCATGAACATTTTGAAAATAGGAACTAATCGTGAATGTTTTTTTAAACATATTCTTTTTTTGCCCAATAAGGTATACTGCCAACACAAATAAAATCGTGCTGATAATTACAAACAGTCCTAACCTTATTTCTTGTGATTTTGTTTTTTTCATTGACGTTATTTTACTGTTTAAAAAATGCCATTATTTTCGGGTCGGTAGAAACAGAAAGTTCTTTAAACGTTCCCTCGGCATAATTTGTTCCATCTATTAATAATATCATCCTGTCTGATATAACTCTTGCGCAATCTACATCATGCGTAATGATGAGCGACGAGGTGTTATATTTTTTTTGAATAACCTGCATTAATATGATTATTTCTTTAGCTGTAATCGGGTCTAAACCGCTTGTTGGCTCATCGTACAAAATAATTTTTGGTTGCAAAATAAGCGTTCTGGCCAATGCCACACGTCGCTGCATACCTCCAGATAATTCTGCTGGCATTAAATCGATAGCATGTGCCAAACCAACATTTTGTAACGCTTCGATAACTAACGCTTCTGTATTTGCGTTATTTTTAAATTTTTTAGAATGCCGTCTTAACGGAAATTCTAAATTTTCACGAACGGTCATCGAATCGTACAAGGCACTTCCCTGAAACAAAAAACCAATATCTGCACGCAAAATATCTAAGGCTTCTTGGTTTAGTTTGGTAATATCTTTATGCATCACGGTTATCTTTCCGCTATCGGCTTCCATTAAACCTACCAGACATTTTATCATGACCGACTTACCGGATCCCGATTTGCCCATAACCACTAAATTCTCGCCTTTGTACAATTTCAAATTGAAATGTTTAAGTACGTGGTTATCTTCAAAACTTTTATTCAAATCTTTAAGCTCCAACACTATTTCGCGAGCTACTTCGCGGTTATCTTTCTCTATTATAGCGCTATCTTCTTTCATAAATCATAAAAAATATCGGCAACAAACACTGCGATAAAATCAATTATAAAAAGTAATAATGACGCAAATACCACAGCAGAATTTGCCGCTTTACCAACACCGGCGGTTCCTTTTTTACAATAATACCCTTTAAAACATCCCACAAGCCCAATGGCCAATCCAAAAAAGAATGTTTTTATTGTTGCAGGCACAATATCGCCAAACTCTAAGGTGTCAAATACCTGATTAAAATATAGTTTAAAAGACACATCTCCTTTTATATTTTCTACCAAATAAGAACCGTATAAGGCAATGGCATCTCCTAATATCACCAACAACGGAATCATTAAAGTAGTGGCCATAACACGAGTTACAACGAGGTATTTAAACGGATTGGTACCCGACACTTCCATGGCATCAATTTGCTCTGTAACGCGCATAGAACCCAGTTCTGCCCCTATACCAGACCCTATTCTACCGGCACAAACTAAAGCAGTAATCATGGGTCCAATTTCTCTTACAATAGAAACGCCTACCATAGAGGGCATCCAAGAAACGGCGCCAAATTCCATAAGCGTTGGCCTTGTTTGCAAGGTTAATACTAAACCAATAATAAAACCTGTAATGCCCACTAAAAACAACGATTTGTTGCCCATATTATAACATTGCCGCCCTAATTCTTTCCATTCAAAAGGACGCCTAAATGCTTCATTAAAAAACCGGGATGTAAAATAAGCGAGTGCTCCAATTTCTTCAAAAAAGGTGTTTAAACGTATTTTTATATTGTTGAAAACTAACATAATAAAAGTTTATACATAAATTAAAAATACTGAAATATTATGAGTTATCAAATGATAATAATCATAAAGCTAGACTGATATAAATCATTGTAAACAATAGATTTTATTTAGATATTTAATACTATAAAAACAAAGTAATCATGAAAAATAAGCAGGACATTCAATTTGTTGATAAAGTTATAGGAGCACTTAGAAAATCTGCTACAGAGTTAGAGGAATTTCAAGTTAAAGCTGCCTTAGGAAAAGCCGAAGCGCAAGATAAGTATGAAGAGGTTAAAAAGAAATTTAATCTATTTATACACGAGAGTGAGTTTAAAATTAAAGGTATTAAAGATAAAATAGTTGAACTTAATACCAAGTTTGATGAACTTCGTGTACAACTGGCTTTAGGAAAGGCAGAAACGAAACAAGCTTTTAAAAAGCAAAAAAAAGATTTGTTAAAAATACTTCATGATATTGAAGTTAAAATTAAAACCAATGAAACTTTAAACAGAATGTACGCGTTAACATTAATTGAAATTGAACAATTTAAAATTCAGTTAGAGATTTTAGAACAAAAATTTAGTAAAGAAAAAGAAGACGCAAAGGATTCGTTTGAAAAAGGAAAAAGTGAGTTTAATTCATTCATAGACCGGTTTAAAAGTAAATATGCCAAGAAAAAAGAAGAAACAAGACTTGAGCATTTTCAAAATGAAATTTCTGAAGCCTTTAATCATTTTAAACAAGCGTTTTCAAAACCTTAAATCTTTCTAATTTATAAGTAAAAAGCACAATTAACATTGTGCTTTTTTTATATAATTTATGGCTTATTACTCTAAAAAAACTTAATAGTCATAATCACCCTTATTTAAATTAGATACCAATCCATAACTTAAAATACCAGCGAGTATAAAACAAATAATTCCTAAAACGGACATACCTTTCCAGAGCGGGTTAATTTTATAAATAATAAATAATGACGCTCCAATAATAAGAGCTGCAATAATAAGGGCTGAAATTAATTGCTTGGTTATTCTTAGAAGCGAATGCACCATAGGATCTATTCCTTTATGGGTTAAATCTACTTGAATTTTTCCAGAGTTAATTTTGCGTATGGCATTCTTTAAATCTGTTGGAAAATCTTCCATATAATTTGCCAGTTCTACAACAGAATTTAGCACCTTAGCTCCCACTTTAATTGGGTTATACCTCTGTGTTGCACTTTTACGCAAGTAAGGTGTTACTATTTCAAATTGATCTAAGTCAGGGTCTAATTTTTCAATAACACCTTCAATAGTTACTAACGATCTGGCAAAAAGGAAGAAATAGGTTGGAACTTTCAAACCGTGTGCAATAATAATGTCTTTTAATTCAAGTAGAATGGTACTCATTTCATTTTCATGAATATCTCTAACATAATATTTTTCGACAAATTCATTAATATCAATCTCCAAATCGCGCATGTCTGTTATAGGCGCATTGTTGGATAGCTTGTGGATGGCCTTAATAATTTTTTTAACATCCCTGTTGGTTATGCTAATAAATAACCTGCCAAAAATGGAAATATCTCTAGGAAGCATACTACCCATCATGCCAAAATCTAAATAACAAATATGGTTATTTGGCAATACTAATAAATTGCCTGGATGCGGATCGGCATGAAAGAATCCATATTCAAAAATCTGTTTGTAATAACTAATGGCAAGTCTGCGGGCAATAATTTTTGTATCAATTTCTTTAGCCTTTAACTCATTAATTTGATCTATTTTAATCCCGTTAATAAACTCTAATGCCAATACCTTGTTGGTGGTAAATTCTAGATATACTCCAGGGGCTTTAGCAAATTGATCAATAGAATCATCTTTTTTTAAATTGTTATAAAATCGTTGCACATTGATTGATTCATGGATAAAATCAAGCTCCTTCATTATAGAACTTTCAAAATTTTTAACCAATCCAACAGGATCAAAACTTTTTAATGATGGGATGCGTCTTTCTAAAACTTCGGCTATTTTATACATTACCTTAATATCTTCAACAATCACATCGTAGATACCCTCTCGTTGAATTTTAAGGGCGATGCGTTTACCCGAATGCAATGTAACCTTATGAACCTGTGCCATTGATGCCGACGCAAAAGGTGCTGGTTCAAACCAAGCGAACAAATTTTCTACGGTGTCTTTTAATTCGGTTTCCACAACTTTTTTAGCCGCTGCTTCAGACATTGGTGGCACGTTGTCCTGAAGTTTTTCCAATTCAAAAGTTAATGCCAACGGAATTAAATCTGGTCTATTACTTAATATTTGTCCGAATTTTATAAAAGTAGGTCCTAATTCCTCACAAACCAATCGCATTTTAGCCCATTTGCTATATTTTGCCACTTGTTTTCTGGTGGAACTCGGTATTAATTTTTGAATAAAAGTATATTGCTTATTTTCCTCTAAATAATGAACCAAATCTTCAAACCCATATTTTATTAGAACCCTAAGTATTTGATTATACCTAGAGATTGATTTAAAACTGTTCCGTATATTAGTAATTAGCCCCATTTTTTAAGCTTCCAATTTATTAAGTCGAGCTTCTAACAAGGCTACGCTTGATTCTAGTTTTTCAAGTTTAATATTTAAAGCCTTTAATTCGTCTGTATGAGTTACATTTATTTTTTTATAAAATTGAACAACCAGCTCTTCTATTTTTTCATTAAGTTGTTCTTTTAACTCATTAGTTTTATTAATAATTTGATCTACAAACTCAATTTCGTTGCCATTTTCATCTAATTTAGAATCAGACATCATTTTGTTTAGGTTATCTTTTCCTTTTTCGGAATATTCATTTAATTTTTCGAGTAAATGAGTATCTCTAGCTAAAACGTAAATGCTAGAACTTAATGTGATTAACTCTATAAGGGTTTTAGTTTTCATAATTGTATGCATTTAACTTAAACTAATACTAAACTTATAACCAATTATTTGAAATTACTATGATATTAATCATTTACAATTAGGTAGTAATGTTATATTTTTAATTGAATTAGTTAAATGCATTAAATAATAAAATCATGATTACCAATTCTATAGCAACAATAATGACAAAAAATGTGGTAAGTGTTACCCCAGAGCAGCATATTTTAGATGTAAAACATATTTATGAGAAGAAAAACTTCCATCATCATATTCCTGTTGTTGACAATAACAAATTAGTTGGCATAATAAGTTTGGTAGATTTTATGTACCATATAGCAGGCGCTGGCATGAATGATAATAACCCCATTTACAAAGAGTTAAACGTTAAAAACATTATGTCTGAAAAGCCATTTTCTATGCCTGTAACTTCAACTATTAAAGACGTAACTATAGTATTGGCCAAAGGTAAATACCATGCCATTCCAATATTAGATAACGACCGATTAGTAGGTATTGTATCGACTGCAGATATTATTAAATATTTCCTTAGTGAAGCTAAATAACTACTACCTAAAAAATTCTACACATTAAAAAGAAAGGCTATTTTCAAATTAATTTGATATGTCTTAAATTGCTGATATTTTAATAATTTAAATAATGAAAATAGGCTTAATATTGTCTGGTGGTGGTATGCGAGGTGCCGCTCATATAGGAGCTATCAAAGCATTAGAAGAACATGGCATCATTCCAACACACATTGCTGGAACAAGTGCAGGCGCTATAGTTGGCGCTCTTTATGCTTACGGCTACAACTGGGAAGATATTTTAAAGTTTTTTAGAGAAGTAAATATACTTGACATTAAAAAATACGCTTTAAATAAACCCGGTTTTATTGATGCTGAAAAGTTTTACCCTGGTTTTAAAACTTACTTAGAAAATGATGATTTTTCAGTTTTAAAAAGGCAACTTAGCATTACTACAACCAATATCTTAAACGGTAAATTAGAAATATTTAATAACGGGGAATTGATAAAACCTGTTTTAGCTTCGGCGGCCATACCTGGAATATTTTCTCCTGTAAAAATTAATGAATCCTATTATGTAGATGGCGGTACTTTAAATAATTTTCCTGTGGAAATTTTAAAATCTACCTGCGATGTAATTATTGGTATTTATGTAAATAGCTTCGATTCCATTACCATCAAAGAGCTCAAAACATCTATAAATGTTATTGAAAGAGCTTTTATTATAAAATCGGTAGACGAAGATTCTAAGAAATTTAAAGATTGCGATGTAATCGTGTCTCCCCAAGGATTAAATAAATTCGGAATTTTTGATAAAAAATACCTGAATGAAATTTTTAACATAGGCTATGAAGCTGCTAATAAAGCCTTAGAAAAAAAGAACATAATTTTATAAAAAGCCGTTTTATACTGATGGTTATCATTTTAGTTTTTTACTTCAAAACATATCTTTAAGAGATGTAAAAAATGAAAAAATGAAAACGACACTATATATTCAAAATTTAAAATGTGAGCATTGTAAAACAATTATACTGCAAGAGCTATCAAAGCTTAAAAACATAACCAATGCTTTTATAAAAAGCCAATACGCAACTATAACGTTCGAACATTTATATCCAGAAGATGTCGAAAAAGTAAAGCAAACGCTTTCAAATATCGGATACCCACCTTTTGGCGAAAAAAACAACTTTATTAAAAAACCAAATTCAAGTTCGAGTTCGAGTAAGGAATTATCAAAGTAATTTTTAAAAACTTAAGCGATGCTAACTAAAATATACCATTCTATACTTTTTCTACTACTGCTGGTAGTATTAAAAAGTTTTTGTGGTATTGGCAATAAAAATAACCATAAAGCGGCATCCAAAACTTTACCAAAAATTAGCTTAAATACCAGTGATCGGGTGCTGCCTGTTTTAATTGATAAAGACATTAGCATAAAACATTATTTCCAATTTATAGATTCTATTGTTGAAAAATATAATGCCACAACACCATACGAACTCACAGAACATCTTTTAGTAAGAGCTAACCCTTGGATTATAGATACGTTAAAAAACACCGATTATTACACTATGAAAGACAAAGGTGTTTTTGTTTATAATCAGAAAGACATGCTGGTTTTCCATAAAGGTGATATTATACATTTACCCGATTTAGAGTTAGCGAACCGAATTAAGCAATCTTTTGCAAACACTTTAATCGACATAAATATTCCAGAATATAAATTACGCATTTACGACGATTCGTTGATGCTTTACGAGTTTGTGGTTCGTGTGGGTCGCGATGAAAAAAAGTATCTTAAAATGGCGGGAAGAACCATCGATTTAAAGACAAAAACTGGTAAAGGTTCTATAGTAAGACATATTCGCAATCCTGATTATTACAACCCCGTAAATGGTAAGCGCTATTATGTAACCCGAAGAGATGATAACGAGGTTACCAAATTACCTCAAATACCGTTTTTAGAAACCGAAATTAATGGCGTAAGAAACGGTCAATTAATTCATCCAACAACCAATCCAGTTACACTTGGCAGAGCGTATTCTAATGGCTGTATAGGCACAAAAGAAGGCGATGCTTGGGTTATTTATTACCACGCCCCTATTGGAACGAAAATTACTATTCGATACGATTTAAATGTGGTTAATAACAACCAAGAAAACATAGTCTTAAATGACATTTATGGCTTTATTAATTGAAATTTTAATATTTTGTTTACGGTGAAATGCAATCACACAAAAAGAAATAAAGTACTTTAAATTTGGTGTAAAATACTTCTATTCCTGATGCAAGTCGTTCCGATACAGAATTAAACTTTCCTTTATTTATAAGGGTTTACAAAATATGAGGTACAAATGACCTCGGAAACTCCACGGAAATTAGCACTTGCTAATCAAATATAATAATTCGTATTAAATTAATTTTTTTTCTCAAGAATAAAATTTAAAAAGACTTCAACGGTTTCCGAAACTTTGTCGCTAACTATTTTTGGTATTTTAATATTAAAATCGGAAGCCTTTACTTTGAAGCTTCCCGACATTTTTATTAAATCCCCTTCTTTAGATACTTTTAAAGGAATATATTCCAACTTTTTACTTATACCATGAAACGTTAAAGTGCCACTGATCTTAACTAATGAATTAGACTGTAATTTATCGATAGTAAAATCTTCTAAATTTCCTTTAAAAATAGCTTTTGGGTATTTATCAGATTCTGCATAATTTTCATTAAAATGCTCTTCCATTAAAGCATTTTTAAACCGAAAACCCTTAACCAAAACTAATGCGGCAAATTCTCCGCTGTCGGTATCAATTATAGCTGTTACAGACTTATTTACGGCTTTTACTTCCTCAAAAGAAGACACAGAAGCTTCAAAGACAACCTCTCCTGTTTTAGTTATATATTTCGTTTGTGAAAATATATTAAGACTTAAAAAGAGTATAAAATATGCTATTGTTTTTTTCATTTTGAGTTTAATTTAAATGTTAAATCAATACGAAATGCTTTTAATTCTCTAGCAAACCATCATCTAACCATTTTTGAATTAGGTCTCTATTGGCTTGAGACATCAAACCGCCCGTTGGCATTGGATTATTAGCATTGTTTATTCTATTAATTAACCCTCTTGATTCTACGGCATTTTTTACTTGACTATATGTTGTTAAAGACATTGGAGCGCCATTTGTTGGTGGATTGCCATGACATGAAATACAAAACGAAGACATGATACTTTTTACATTGCCATTATAAGTAACTTTACCAGATGGGTTAGGGTTCGGATTTGGGTTAGGTGTGGGTGTGGGTGATGTGTCATCGTCACTTCCACTGGAACAATTAAATAATAAAATAACTGTTGCAAATACGTAAATTAAATTTTTAAATTTCATAGCGTGAGTTTTTAAATTAATATTTCGTTTTTATAAGCATTATTTGTTTACAAGGCGATACTAAAAAGTTCTACTTAGGTTAAATCCAAAGTAAATATTACCATCAGTCCAGTCGCCAGTTGCTTGACCTAAAAAGCCATTGGTGTTCATAGCTTGTGCATTGGTAAAGTGCATTTGAAAAACATGACCACCAGTTTCCAAATCTAAGCCAAGAGATAATGGGTTTTTAAATGGTGAATTACTAGCTCTATTTAAATGCCAACCGTAATCGGCGTTTACAGACCATCGTTTTCCTAATTTATAACGTCCACCAATCCCTAAAGCAAATTGAGAATTATCTTGTTCTTCGATTAAAACATAGTTATCATGAAAAAATGTAGGTACTAATTCAACAGATAAATTGGTGTTTAACTTTCTAGAAATTAACAGTTGTGCAGCGTATCCTAAACGATCTTTAAATGTTATTGACGGTACATCGTTTTCATCTAAAGCTGTATTGATTAAAAGGTCGTTAAAGCCAACAATTGTAAAAGGAAATCCATTTTTCTCTTGTCTAGCAAGCCTATATTTTAAAGAAGCTTCGTAAGTTTTTTGAAACGAACTTCTCGAAACACCAATATTTAGCCCTTCTGTTATACCGTATACAAAATTGAGCCTAGTTACGGCATCATCAAGTCCGAAAAACGTGTTTATTCCATTTTTAATCGTACCAAATCTGTGCGATACGATAAATGTTAATTGTTTATTTGCTACTAACTTCGTTGATTCAAAATTTACAATTTTCAAACCTTTAAATGAAGCTATTTCATGTTGATAATTTGTTGTGTCTGTATCGATTTCTTTTAATAAATCATCTTGTGTATAAGCTAATAAAGGAAAAATTGATAAGATAAATATTGCGATAATTTTCATAAGTTTAATGCTGTTTAAATTGTGGTTATTGCTTTATAAATCGTTTCGTTTTAGAAAAGTTATTAGCTGATATTTTTAAAATATACATGCCTTTACTCCATTTTGAAATATCTATTTGACTTTCTAAAGCATTGCTTGAATAAATTTGTTTTCCCAATAAATCAAATACTGCAACATTATCTACCTTAACACTTGGTAATATTTTTAGTTGAATAAAGGCATTGGCTGGATTTGGCGATATTGAAAATTCATTTAATCGAAAATCGTCTAAGCTTAAAGTTGTTGCAGCTTCGATAACATCAACATCTAAAGTAGCCGAAACAAGCTCTCCTTCCCATGCGGGAGTTGTGTTACTTAAAATACGCATAGTAGTAACATTTTGTAATGTTTGGGAAATGTTTGTTCCTCCTACCAGTGTAAAGTTAGCGGCGCTAATGGGAATTGTTACATCTGTCCACGAACTTCCACTAGTAATAACAACTGCATTTGTGGTGCAAATTCTCCCTCCAGTTCCATCAAAAGCGATTCTTAAATTTAAAGAATTTGTTGACGCTTTGGCTTTAAATTTTATAGCAGCTATACTTTGAAGCGTATAATTGCCAGCCCATTGGTTTTGATTAAACATCACCATTTTACCTCCTGCTCCAAAACTTCCACTCGATACATTCCTTAAAAAATTGTCGTTGGCTCCATTTGGTCCTCCAGTAGAAATATTAACAGGAGGGTTTGGAGAAGACGATATACCTCCGCCTTCTTCCCAAGATTGTACTGTGCCATTTTCAAAATCATCAATTTGACCTGCAACTACCTGCGCTAAAACCGATGTTGAAATCACTACTGAAAAAATAAAAAATAATGTTGTTTTCATATTTTTTGATTTTTAGGATTAATCAATAATAATGCATTGGTCTAGTTTTACCTGTTCTAACAAATCATCATAACCTATAAAACGACCCTTAATTGTAACATGCTTAGTATTCAAATTTTCTTGAATTTTGTTAGAAAATTGACAAAATACTTTTCCATCTATAGTGATGTTTTGTACATTTTTGTCCGAAACATTACCATTTACTTCTATGGTTTTATTTAAATATTTATTTTCAGATGACAGCGGATCAATTTCAAATTCATTCGCAAGATCCAAAGCTGAAATTTTATATATAGAAGTTTCTGCTGCTATATCTCTGTGGTCTTGATATACATATCTGTAACTTATAAATGCAACAACACATAGCAGTATTAGAATTAACCATTTTTTCATAGCTTTTTTATTTTTTTAAACTGCTTCAGCTTTTAAACTGAAGCAGTTTAGCTAGTAATCAAATGTTCATTAACACTTAAATTTACATTTGAATATTGAAATTTTTCTTTTTCATTAAGTATTACTACTAGCTTATATTTTTTCAAAAGTTAAAGTGTCTGTGCCTCCGTTGCCTCCACTTACGTGTATTAGTTGAATTTTTGTGGAATTATACAATTCAATATCCCAATCTTCAGTTAAATCATCATTAAAATTTGCTGGCGTAGCAAAGTAGATGTTAAAATCAATATCGCTGTTACTATTACTATCATCATTGCCATTGCTACTATCTGTTACCGACCAGGTTCCATTAAAGGTGTTACTGCCATTGCTTGCAGTTAAAGTTCCGTTAGAATTGAAAGTAAAGCTATAACCTGTAAAATGACTTGTTTCATCTGTACCAGAATCAATAAAACTAGTTATTCGCCATGAACCAGATTGAACGGTAGCCTTAATTTGATTAATTTCAACACTATTGTCATTTGTGTTTATATCATCATCTTTTGAACAAGTAGATGACATTAGAGAAAAACTTAACATTATTAATAATCCGTAAATAAATTTTGTGCTCATTTTCTTTTTTTTAGGGTTTGTATTATTTATTTAGTTGCATTTATTTTTATAGCGCATTCTATCATTTTCACCAACTCTTAAATCAATTTTGGTTTCGGTATATTTTGATATTTCGTGCAAAACCCAATTGTTATTGCAATAAGGTAATTCGGGAATATTTATGGTAACTATTAAACTATTTCCAGCTCCTGTAGTTGTGTAAGTGCCATAATCTGTATTGTTTGCGTAATAGGCAGAAACGGTTCCATCGGCACGAAAATTAAAGGTATAGTCATCATAATAGTCATCATAATCATTTCCATAACGTTCTAACTTATCAATAGTCCAACCCGAACAGTTGGTTAAAATGTTAAGTAATTGATCTTGGTTACATTCATTACAATCGTCGTCATTATAATCGTAATCATCATCTTCATCACAATTATCATTGTAAGTTTCAATTATCTCTTTTAATTCATTGAGATTGATTATTGTTAATTGCGTGCCATCATATAATCTTACGTCGATGGGGAATTTAATAGTAACAAAATCAGTACTTCTTAAATTGCTAATAAAGCTATATAACTGAATATCTGAAGTAATAGTAATGCTTTCTATAACTTCATTGTTTGTGTTGTATCGAGAAGCTGTTATTGGGTAATTAAAATCTAAGCATTCTATATCGTCATCAATTTCATTTTCACCATTACAGGTGCTTGAATAATTAGATAGCTCAGTATAATTATTGATTGTTACATTCGTAAAATCTCTAAGAATAATGGTAATTGGAAAAGTAATGGTTAAAGTATCAATATCATCATCATCGTCGTCAAAAATGTATTCAATAATTTTATAATCTTCTTCCGTATTTATTGTAATGCTATTGCCGTTTGCCATTACAGTAATAGGCAATTTTAAATTAAAGCAATTGGCTTTATCTATGATATTATCGTTAGACCCATCATTGGTAGACGTTTTTTGCATTAAACTGGCAATCGAAGAATTAGCAACCAATACTTCATCTTCAGGTGCTTGTATAGATTCTGTTTCTTCGGTTCTGCAAGAAGTAATAAATACCAATGTTGTTATTAAGAGGTAAAAGATAACTTTTTGAGCAATTGTTTTCATAATTTAGAGGTCTTTACAGAAGCTTTTATTAATTAAACAACTAGAATTATAAAACTCCTGAATTTTTTTAATAAATTTTTTATATAACTTTAATGCACTAAATAAAATACTTTGCCAAAAGAACTTAACGACCATATTTGCGAAGACAAGGTTTTTGAGCGTGTTTATAATAAATACTCACAAGACTTGTTCAATTTTTTATACTATAAATATGGTTCGCAAATAAACCCTAACGATGTTTCACAAGATGCGTTTATAAAGCTATGGGATAATTGTAAAAAGGTTAGTTTAAGTAAAGCTAAATCATTTTTGTTTACCGTTGCCAACAATTTAATGTTGAATGAACTTAAACATCAAAAAGTAGTTTTAAAATATCAGAAAGAAAAGCCGAAACATTACACCAATGAATCTCCAGAGTTTATTTTGGAAAAACAACAGTTTTTACAACGCTACCAAA
The DNA here is from genome assembly GCF_042676825.1 of Mariniflexile aquimaris. NCBI lineage: Bacteria > Pseudomonadati > Bacteroidota > Flavobacteriia > Flavobacteriales > Flavobacteriaceae > Mariniflexile > Mariniflexile aquimaris. Next base: position 386,584 of record NZ_JBHTIB010000012.1, on the reverse strand, counting down.
AAGCATTAGAAAATTTAAACGAAGAACAACGCATCGCCTTTTTATTGAATAAAGTGGAAGGGAAAAAACATAGCGAAATTGCCGAACTTTTAGGGGTTACACAAAAAGTGGTGGAATATAGAATTTATAGTGCCTTTAATAATTTAAAAAAAGAACTAGAAGGCTTTAAAATAAAATAATCAGGAGATTTTAGATTGAAGTTGTTATATATTAAAGTTAAGGATAAATGGATAAAGAGCATTTAATTGAAAAATGGTTAAAAGACGAGCTTAATGATTCTGAAAAAGAATTGTTTAGCAGCTTGGATGATGCCGAACTAAACGAAAATATAATTGATAATGCAAAACATTTTAAAGCCTCACATTTTTATAAATTAGAAGATTTTAATACGTTTAAAGCGCAGTACCAATCGTTAAAAACACCTGTTAAAAAATTAAATTGGATGAATCCGCTGCTAAAAATAGCGAGTGTAATTTTAATTGGTTTGGGTGTTTATTTCGCTTTTTTTTCAAACCCACTAACACATATAGAAACTTTAGTGGGCGAAAAATCTACTATCGTGCTTCCAGACCACTCTAAAGTCGAGTTAAATGCGTTATCTTCTATTGAATACAATACCAAAAACTGGGATGACAAGAGGTATTTAGAACTTCAAGGAGAAGCTTTTTTTGTGGTTTCAAAAGGGAAAACTTTTGATGTAAAAACCGAAAGCGGAACGGTAACAGTTGTTGGTACGCAATTTAATGTGAAACAACGCTTTAATTATTTTGAAGTAAAGTGTTTTGAAGGTATTGTTAAAGTAACTTCAGGTACCATAACCAGAAAATTATTAGCCGGCGATACCTATCAAATTTTAAATGGTAAATTCACCCAAGGTAAAATAGCAGCGTCTGCGCCAAAATGGATAGACAATTGGAGTGAATTTGAGGCCATGCCAATAAAAGAAGTATTTTCAGAATTAGAACGACAGTATAATGTGCAAGTCACTTTTAGAAATATAGATACTAACAGATTGTTTACTGGTGGTTTTGTGCATAACAACCTTGAAAATGCCCTTATTGCCATAACGCAACCAATGAATATAACCTATGAATTGAGTTCTTCAAACCTGGTAATAATTCATGGAAAGAAAATTTAAAAAAACAATAACTTTTTTTACTTTTTTGCTTTTTGTTATTTTTAGTAATAATGCTCAGAATGACAAAAAAAAGGAATCTCTGACTTATGTTTTCAATGCTATAGAAGTACAGTATCGGGTTCAATTTAATTATGCCGAAGATACTGTTAAAGCTATTTTTCTTATACCTCCAGATGAAAGTTTATCACTAAATGAATCCTTAACCTATCTAGAAACCCAAACAGGCTTATCATTTTCTATAATGAGTGATGGTATTGTACTTGTTAAACCTAAGGAATCTTTGGTATTATGTGGTTATTTAAAAGATAAAGATAATTCGCAACCCCTAGCATCGGCCACAATTCAAACATCAAATAACTTCACTACTACAAATGAAAATGGCTTTTTTCAAATTAAAGTTACTAATATCACACAGCCCATTACCATTCGGTTTTTAGGTTATAAAACTGCAATCAAATGGTTTTATCAATTTTCAAAATCGGATTGTGAAGATGTTTTTTTATTACCTAATTTTCAATCACTGTCAGAAGTTGTTGTTTCAAATTTCATTACAAGTGGTATTAGTAAATTAAACAATGGTTCTTTTGAAATTAATTTTTCAGAATTTGATATGCTTCCTGGATTAATAGATAATGATGTTTTACAATCTGTTCAGGCATTTCCAGGAATACAAAGTATTAACGAAACTGTTTCAAATATTAATATTCGCGGTGGCACCCACGACCAAAACCTAATACTTTGGGATGATATAAAAATGTATCAATCGGGTCATTTTTTTGGGTTGATTTCTATGTATAATCCGCAGATTACTCAAACGGTAACTTTAAGAAAAAATGGCAGTGATGTAAGTTATACCGATGGTGTTTCTGGCACTATAGCTATGCAGACAAATCAATCAGTAAATAATAATTTTAATGCCACTTTGGGTATTAATTTAACCGATACCAATGCTTTTGTAGATATTCCAATTAATCAATCCTCTTCTGTGCAAGTTGCTGCCAGAAAATCGATTAGTGATTTTTTTGAAACGCCCACTTACAATGCTTTTTTCGACAGAATTTCTCAAAACACGGAAGTTTCTAATAATGCCAACACTATTACCAATACAGATAAAACATTTGATTTTTACGACACATCTTTACGTTGGATATATAAAATAAATGATAAAGACGAATTGCGTATTAATTTCATAAATGTATATAACGAATTACAGTTTAATGAAAATGCATTGATAAATGAAAAAGAAGAATCTCGAGAAAGTAATTTAACTCAATATAGTATTGCAGGTGCGCTCCATTATAACAGAATCTGGAACAACAATTTCCAAACGACATTTGAGGCTTATGAAACGGATTATAAACTTAAAGCGGTAAATGTTGACATACTAGATTCTCATCGTTTTTTACAAGAAAATATTGTCTCTGAAACCAGTTTAAAGTTAAAAACTAATTATAGCTTTAATGAAGCTTTACAATTAATAAGCGGTTATCATTTTGTTGAAACCAAAGTTACTAATTTAGACGATGTTGACACTCCACTGTTTAGGCTTTTGGTTTCGGAAGTAGTTAGAACACATGGTGTTTTTTCACAACTGGGTTACCGTTCTGCAAACGGGTTTTCAAATTTTAATTTTGGTGTTCGATATAATTTTATTGAAAAATTCAGTAAGTCTATTTGGGAACCACGATTAAGTTTCAGTCAGCGATTTTTGGACTTTTTTACAATTGAAGTTTTAGGTGAGTTCAAACATCAAAACACATCACAAGTTATCAACTTCCAAAACGATTTTTTGGGCATTGAAAAACGTAGGTGGCAACTATCAAATAATAATGATATTCCTGTGATTACAAGTAAGCAGTTATCTTTGGGTTTAAATTATAGCCATAGAGGTTGGTTATTTAATATTGAAGGATACATAAAACATATTGAAGGTATCACAGCACAAAGCCAAGGATTTCAAAATCAATTTGAATTTTCTAAAACAAAAGGTGATAACCGTGTAAGTGGTGTTGATGTGTTGTTTCGAAAACACCTCAATAAGTTTAACACCTGGATAAGTTATGCGTATATGGACAATACCTACCGCTTTAAAGATTTACAGCCTAATTATTTTCCAAGCAATTACAACATTAAACATGCAGCTACTTTAGGAATGACTTATAGCTTAGCGAATTTAAAACTATCTGCCGGATTAAATTGGAACTCTGGAAAACCAACTACATTGCCAATTAGTGGAAATGAAATTGTTAATGGTCAAATAAATTACGAAGTGGTTAATAATTCAAATTTAGAAGACTATTTGCGTTTAGATATTTCTGCGCTTTACAATTTCGAGCTAACCGATAAAACCAAAGTAAATGTTGGAGCTTCGATTTTGAATGTTTTAAATAAAGAAAATCAGATTAACAGATTTTATAAAGTAAATAATGATGAACTTAATGCCATAAATCAACATTCTTTAGGAATTACTCCTAATGCTGTTTTAAGAGTTCATTTTTAAACCAACGATTATTCACTAAATCGATTTTAAGATATTGACTTTTAAATCTCCAAGTTAAATTCAGTACTTTTAAATATAATATAAATAGATTAATCAGGTTTTAAAGTTCAAAATGGCTAGGGAACAAAATCAAATCACAACAATTCATTATACATTTACTTTCTATACTAATTATGGTATACCTTAGTTTTCATTTATTTGGTTCAATATGAATTAGTATATGTCCTAATTTGGAATTTTTTTTCCGCAAAAAGTCCTTTAACTTATGTGCAATATTGTGCCCTTCAATAACTGAAATTTTACCATCAACTATTGCGTGTAAATCTACGTGATATTTCATTCCTGCTTTTCTAATAAAACATTTTTCTGTTCCTAAAACACCTTGAACTTCCATAGATTTTTCCCTAATTTCTGCTATTAGGTCGTCATAAAGTTGTTCGTCCATAACCTCACCAAATGCTGGTCTTAAAATTAAGTAACTATTATATAAAATAAAAACCGAAGCAAATAAGGCTGCCCAATCATCCGCCGTTTCATACCCTTTTCCAAAAATAATTGCGATTGAAATACCAATAAATGCCATTACTGAAGTTATGGCATCACTTCTATGATGCCAAGCATCTGCTTTCAGAGAAGAACTATTAGTTTGTTTGCTTTTCCTAATTACAACTTGAAATGAGATTTCTTTCCAAATAATTATTAGACCTAATACAATTAGTGTCCATGACTTTGGGGTTTTATGTGGGGTTTGAATATTTTGTATACTTTCATAAGCTATAATTGTCGCGGAAACAACCAGAAAAGCAGTTACGACAAATGTAATTAATGGTTCTATTTTACCGTGTCCATAGGGATGATTTTTGTCGGCTGGACGCTTTGCATATTTAAAGCCAATTAATACCAAAAGAGATGCAAAAATATCTGTTATAGATTCAATTGCGTCGGCAATTAAAGCATACGAATTACCAAAAAAACCTGCAAAACCTTTAATCAAGGCTAAGCAGGTGTTTCCTATTATACTAAAATAAGTTGTACGGATTGCGGTTTCTTCGTTTTGCAATTTATAAAGTCTTAGTTCTTTTGAAAAGTCAAATAATCTATGCCTCCATTTCCACCACTAATATCAATAAGTTCAATTTTTGTAGAAGATTGTGAAATGAAATCCCAATCATCATTTAAATCATTAAAATCATTTATTAGGTTGAAATTTATGCTAAAATCTAAATCTTCATGACTGTCTTCATTCTTATTACTATCTGTAATGCTCCAAGTTCCGTCATAATTATTAGTTCCGTTATTAGCATTTAATACTCCTGAACTTTTAAACGTGAAATTGTATCCTGAAAAGTTATATGTCTCGTCGTTTCCAGAGTCAATAAACTTCGTGATTTGCCAAATTCCACTTTTCACATTAGATTGCACTTGATTTAGAACGTTGTTATCTGAATTATCATCATCTTTGTTACAAGACAAAAATATCAATAAATAAATCAAAAGTAAAATTGTGATTCTATTACTCATTACTGCACTATTTCTCTTTTAAAGGACAAGTACTTATTCCAAAAGGTGCATAAAGAGGACAAAAACTTATAAAACTTGTCAAAACAAATACACCTGCCAAAATTAAAAGTACAATGCCTAAAGTTCCTGTTATAATCCCTGTTAAGTAAAGAGTTCCTAATATTGCAGCGATTATGATCCTGATAACCTTGTCTGCTGTTCCCATATTTTTTTTCATTTCTAAAAAATTTTAATTTTACGCAATATTGCTAAACAAAATTAAAGGAATCAGTATTTCTGTGCAGTGACCATAGTCACCACTCATTAGTAATTTTAATTCCTTCATTAGTCTGTACCACTAAACCATCCGTTTCTAGTTTTTTTAATACCCTTGTTATGACTTCGCGAGCTGTTCCTAATTCATTGGCTAATTGGCTATGACTCATCTTTATAGAATTATTGCTACAAACAAGCAATTTTTTTTTCAAATGATCAAATAGTCTCTTATCCATTTTATCCAAAAGCAGATGACCAATGGTATCTAATAGCTCCGAATACCTGAGATTAAATTGATTATAAAATAATTCATTAAAATCGGGATAGTCTCGCAACCAATTAGGTAAATAATTCACTGGAATTAATAAAATTTTAGAATCTTCTTCAGTGGTTGCAAATACTTTACTAGGTGTGTTTTTCAAAGCTGCATAAAAAGTCATCACACAACTTTGTGATGGCTCTATATAATACAATAGTAGTTCCTTTTCCTCAAATCTGGAATAAACTTTAACAAGTCCATCAAGAACTATAGGTAAAACTTTTACATATTGTGCTTCTTTTAAAATTTCTGTTCCATTTGGGATGTTTTTAATTTCAGAAACTTCAATTATCTTTTCTACTAATTCAGGTTTTAAAAATGAAAGCACTTTCTTGTTAAATTCCATTTACTATATATTTTTTATTTATTTAAAAATCGTTAAGTATTTCATTAAAAATTGTGATTTTATGAACTAAATTATTTTCCTCGATTGCAACATTAAATTTTTTTATAATTCTAGGACTTTACGATAGGAAGGCTAATCTTGTTTTAAAGGAAAAATACCAAATTATAGCGTATGGTTAACAATTGTATTATCAAAAAAAATTCTATATTAATTATACAGCTAACATTTATATCATTTTCCTAGTAAGCTACAATTAAATAGAGCCAAGGTTACTCTGCTCTATTTAAATGCTTTATATAATTATTTAAAAGCCCCCTAATTTGTTCTGCGGCAACAGGATTTGCAGAATGAACTTTAAATTTTAAACTGCGTAAATCGAGTCCAGATTCGTAAACCAACCATTTAGCCGCTGCTAAACCATCAGGTGCTACTGTTCCATCTTCTGCCAAACCAAGATCATTATCAAAACTGATGTATGTTGGAAGCCCATTGTTTTTAATATAATCTACAAATTCAGCATAGGTACGAACAATGTCAAATTCTGATTCCATTGCTTTATCATAAACCATATCTATGGTACGAACATCATCTAAAAATAGTTTTTTCATCATTTTATATGGATTTATATAGTAAAACAATTTTCATAGATATTACAACGAACCTCTATCTACATCAATGAACAATTCATCTTCCTATTCTATCAATGAATCATACAAACCAGCATTGTTCTTTAACCATTACGGCCAATTTTTTAGTTCCTTTAAACTATTTATTATACTTCTTAAAATTCTCCGCCTGTTCAAAAATATCTTTATAAACTTCATCACGTTCCACAGGTGGGTAACCAAACTCATCTAGAAGCAATATTAAGCCGACTTTTAAAGCTGCTTTAATATCATCGCGTTTACTCCAATCTGGATATTTTGCTTGACCATCTACTAAATCTTTTACTGCTTTAGCCAACACTATAAGCTTATCATTTGGGTATGAAAAATCATATTTCACACACAATTCTTTTAGGATGTCGTAAAATGCTTTTTCTTCAAAGTCGATGCCTAAATCATCCCCTGCCGAAAACTCTTTACGCACTTCCCAAATTAAGTTGGTTAATTGTTCTGCCATTTCTTCATATACTTCACTTCGCAATACGTCATCTTCTTTGCGTTCGTTATAGCGTTGTACTAAAGATTCCATTTTTTTAGAAAAATCGACACCTTTAACCTTGTTTACTTTGCGCATCTCTCCTATAACTTTCGCTAAGAGTTGTTGCAGCAATTTAATTTTGGTATTCGGGAGTTTTATCTTGTCAATTTTAGCTAAATAATCATCGTCAAAAAGATCGTGTTCTGTGTCTTTGCCATCACCTAGTTTAAATATTTCTTCAACACCATCACTTTGCAATGCATCTTTTATCATTTCGCGAACTCGGGCATTCATTTGTGCCGTATCTGGAGCAGCACCTTTTGTTAACTTGAACACAATAGACCTTACTGCTAAATAGAAATGTATAAAGTCTCTTTCATTTTCTTTTAGCTCTTCACTTCCAGCGCATATATCATAAGCTGCTTTAAGGCGTTTTACCAAGCCCATAAACCGTGTCTCCAAGTCTTTGGTTAACTGAACAAACTCAGCTGCCATGTTAAGGGTGTGCAACTGCTCCAATGGTGTACCACCAAAATATTTTGAAGCATCAAATTTGTGGAATATTTTAGCCAACAAATCTAAGTGGTCTCTAACCACCACCAAAGATTCTTTAATGTCTTCAAAATTTTCTCTGTCGCCTTTGTTATAATGTGCTAAGGCCAGATTCATTTGTTTTTTAATACCAATGTAATCTACAACCAAGCCTTTATTCTTTTCTTTAAACTTGCGGTTTACTCTAGAAATGGTTTGTATTAAATTATGTTGCTGAATGGGTTTATCGATATAAATACTATCTAAAAACGGCACATCAAATCCTGTTAACCACATATCTACTACAATGGCTATTTTGAAATTTGATTTCTCATTTTTAAATTGCCTGTCTAATTCTTTTCGGTATTCTTTGGTTCCTAACAAATTATACATGTCTTCAGGGTCATCCTTACCTCTGGTCATGATCATTTTGATACGCTCCATTGGTTTAATTTCCCTTTTATCCTTTTCTGAAAGTTCTACGCTATCATCTGCTACTTTAATTTCGTTCCATTCTGGTCTAAGCGCTATGATGTTTTGATATAATTGATACGCTATCTCTCTACTACTACATACAAATAAGGCTTTTCCAACTATTGTAGCACCTTCACTAACTCGTTTGTCATAATGTGTGACAAAGTCTTCTGCTATCGCTTGTAATCTATCAGGATCGCCCAAAATAGCATTCATGTTAGCCGATTGCTTCTTGCTTTCTTCTACTTGGTACTCATTGGCACCATCTTCGGCAACCTGGTCGTAGTATTGCTCTATTTTATCAAGCTCGCTATTTTGAAGCACCACTTTTGCTGCACGTCCTTCATAAACAATTCTTACGGTAATTTCATCTTTTACAGATTCCGTCATGGTATACGAATCCACTACCTTTCCAAAAACATCTAAAGTAGCATCAATGGGTGTGCCTGTAAACCCAACAAATGTGGCATTGGGTAATGAATCGTGTAAATATTTAGCGAAACCATAGGTTTTTTTAACACCTGTTTCGGTAACTCTAATAGTTTGGTCGAGATTGGTTTGACTGCGATGGGCTTCATCCGAAATACACACCACATTGGTTCTATCGGTAAGTAATTCGGTGTCTTCGGTAAACTTATGTATGGTGGTTAAAAACACGCCACCACTTTGTCTGTCTTGTAGTAGTTTTCTAAGTTCTTTTCTACTTTCTACACTCACAATGGTATTATCTCCCACATAGCCTTTCGCGTTTGTAAACTGTCCTGAAAGCTGGTCGTCCAAATCGGTTCTATCGGTTATTAAAACAATGGTTGGACTTGAAAAATGGACACTTTTCATTAAGAGCCTTGTTAAAAATAACATGGTGTAACTTTTTCCGCAGCCTGTTGCTCCAAAATAGGTTCCACCTTTACCATCGCCTAATGGTTTTTGGTGTTTTATAATGTTTGTGTACAATTTATTGGCAGCGTAGTATTGCGGATAACGACATACTATTTTCTCGTCTTTTTTGGAGCTGTCGGGTATATAAATAAAGTTGCGAATAATATCGCGTAATCTATTCTGTTGAAACATACCTTTTACTAAGGTGTACATAGAATCAATACCATCTACTTCTTTAATCAAGCCTTCTATTTTACGCCATGCATAGAAAAACTCATAAGGCGCAAAAAACGATCCTGCTTTATTGTTTACACCATCACTAATTACACAAAACGCATTGTATTTAAACAGTTCTGGAATATCACGTCTGTATCTTACGGTTAGTTGTTTATAAGCGTCATGAATGGTGGTGTTTTCTTGAATAGCCGTTTTAAACTCAAACACTACAAGCGGCAAACCATTGATGTATAAAATACCATCGGGAATCCGTTTTTCTGAACCAACTATTTCTAGTTGATTTACAATTTTATAGTTGTTATTATTCTTTTTTGAATAGTCTATTAAATAAATCCAAATATCTTTTTGACTTCTATCTTCTCTTTTAAAAGCAAAACCGTCAGAAACTTTTTTCATGACCGTTTTGTTTGTTTCATAAAGGTTTGAAGCTGGAAGCAACAACAATTCTTTAATGATTTGATTTGCTTCTAACTCGGTTAGATTTTCCTTTTTATATTGATTTAATAAATAGGCTTGTAAGTCATCAAATAATACAACTTCGCTTGGGTCTTTTAAAATGGTTTTACCAGACACATGCGGCATACCCTCTTTTTCCAAAAGGTCTATAAAAGCTTGTTCTAATTGTGCTTCTGTAAACTTCATATCCTAAGTTGCTATAATTTTTCGTAATAAGCTTTAATTTTTGAAGCCATGAGCTTTCTTCTTTCTATTAGAAAATTATCATAATCTAAATCTGATGCTGTGTAAAGTACGCTAGGAATATCATTAACCCATAAATTATTCTCTAACATTTTGCCAGAATCTATGGTACTTATATCTAAAACATTTCCTTTTATTTGGTCTAAAACTTTAGAAATATAATCCTTTGGAGGCATCATCCCTACCTTAATGTTTGTTGCTTGCTCGGTATAAACAAAATTGGCTACTTGATTATATTGTTTAGGAGTTTTTCCATTTTTGCTTAAATATTTTTTAGGAAATAAATGATGTATATCTCCACGCTGCTCGATCAAGCTACTTATTTTCATGCTTTTTGATAAAAACGCTGGAGCATTTTCGTAACACTGAGCTGCTAAATAGACATTGTATGCATTATTATTAATACTTGAAGATTCTAACTGACTTACTAAAGCAAACTCCCAAAAACCCTTTCCTAAATGGTTTTGCTCCATTTGGTTTAAGTATAATTCAATGCCTTTTTCATTAATTTGTTTTATATCTTCATCTATCATAGATTCTGATGAGCCAGAATACCTGCTAATTAAAAGCGACATGACTAACCAGCGTTTAACATAATGCTGTATTTCTGATTCGGGCATCCCTTGGTTACGTAATTTGAGATAAAGCGCATAAGAAAAGTTTAAACTGTTTTTCGAGGAAATAAGTTTCTGACTAATTAAACCAGCCGATTTTACTAACATAATAAAACGCTGATAATTAGTTTGGTTCACAAAATCAACTAAACCTTCAGATAACATTTTATAACTATTTTCGGCAATAGTATCTTCGTAAGTTCTTGTTTCAAAATTACGTCCAGAAAGCAATGCTACTAAATCACTAAATTTTCCCCTGCTAAATTTATAAGTATAGCTAGCTCTTAATACATCTATATATTCAGGAACGTATAAATCATCTGATCCTGTTGCCATCCATTTTAAACTCTTATAATACTCGCTAGATGCGAACTCTTTATCATTATCAATAATATGCTTGTTAAAATCTTTGTCAACAATAAGTCTACAAAAATAATCGACAAGTTTGCGCATTTTGTTACCGCCATGTGTTTCATCAGATGCTATTTTAGACATCACAAAATCGGCATTACTTAACACAACACCCTTTTGATTTATTCTAATGAAAATATCAGTTACCGTATCAATATCCAAAGAATGATCCAATTCTATAATACCTACTTGTTTGTTTTTTATGCGTTTTAAATTTTCAATGCGTTCTTCAATTAAATTTTCATTGACATCTGGATTAACTTTTAAATATTCTCGAATGGCTTTGGTAATTGAAATTTCATCATTAATTATAGGATTAATATTATTTATCCACTCTGGGCTGTTTTCATATGCTTTATTAAGTACATCAAATTTTTCAGTAATTGGATTAAATGAAATTCTAATATTAATTTCCTTATAATTTTTGTTTAAAACTCTTCTTCCAACGATAGCAGCTGTTAACGCAGTAATGCGCTGTTGACCATCAATCAACACTTTTTTACCAGCGGATAATTCGCCATTTTTTAGTTTCACATCGGGGTTTCTCCAAGTAATTATATAACCTACAGGATAACCTTGATATAAAGAATCTATTAAATCTCTCACTTTTGCTGCTTTCCAAACAAATGGGCGCTGTATTTCTGGTATTGCAATTTCGCCTGCTTTAATCCAACTTAATAAGGTTTCTACAGGTTGTTGGTGTACTGAGTATTTTGCCATATTATTGCTATAATTCTATTGTTTCATCTTCAATTAAGCTGTGTTACACAAAATTTAATTTCTGTCTTGTTATGGTTAAAATGAAGGATTTTAGTGGTAATTTAGAAATTACGCCCAACTAATTATCTTATTTTTCTGTAGACTTTAATGGGTCCACCTTTAAAGATTGCTTTTTCTCTTCTAATTTTAATTTATTTTGAGAGACCATTTTATCTATAATTAATTTACAAAACTTAAATATTTCTTTGTTTTCACTATAATCTGCTGGGTAAAAGAAATTAACCCTACCATCTCTCAATAGTTTTTCAACTTTTTTCTTAGAAGAATTGGGCTTATAAACTGCAATTGAGTAACCTCCTTTTTCTTTAACCAGTTTCATACATGGAATATCCGTATCACCATCTCCGAAATAAACCATATTCTCAAATGGGAAGGATCTATCTGCATCTGGAACATAGTCGTTAATTTTAGAATTATCCCATTCATCTAATAGTCCTTTGTTAATTCTAAATATAAATTGCGTTTTATTAGTATAATTTATTGCTAATCCTGCCGATTTTGCCACATCATTATTGTCGAATCTAAAAGAACATCCGTATATTTTTTTGAAGTTTTTAGCAATTGAAGTTCCCTCTAGAATTTCTTTGTTTCCAGCTGAAATGATATAGTGTTCTATAACCGCTCCCAATTCTTTTGCATAATCATTTATTAAATCAAACCAACCTTCAACACCATTAAACAACTCAATATTCTTTCCCTTATTTTTTAATGCAACTTTTGTTAATTCATTCTCTTTTCCATTGGCTTTAGCCTTCTCAATCATTAATTGCATATAAGTAATGATATTATCAGCTTTTTGCATCTTTGATTCCTTACCTACCTCAGCCCAAAATTGCTTTGGTTCCATATTTATGTCAGGTAAAAATGAATATTCCTGCATATCCTTAGGAGACAGGGTTTTATCAAAGTCGTATATAAAAGCTATTTTAATCTTACTCATCTTTTTAATTTAAAATTTTGGGTTTATTATGATTTATTCTAAAACTGTTTTCATGCTATTTTTATTCAAATTCTACTTTTGACATTTTAGAGAGAACTAATTCTTTAAGCTTATTTAATAATAAATTTTCCCTGGTGAGATTTTCCCTCTTTAGTATTATTTGATTAAGGTGATGATTCTCTAGTACATGGCTGGTAGGCTGTAAAAACCTTAATTCTTCAATTATATTTTTGCTCAAATTAGGTTGAGCCCCTCCTGTCGCCATATTAGCTATTTCTTTTTGATTATGAAGCAAATAGTAATAAAGAAGAGATGAAGTTTGAGTGTTTTCACAAATCATCCCACAACAAGCTTGATTAGTTGTAGTCTCAAATTTCAAATAAGAAATTTGTGCTGCGGTTGCTCCATACATCGCCATAATGACTGTATCTTTAGGAAACAATTTAGCGGAACTATTTTTAAAACCTTTATTTGAAATATATTCTTCAGATTTTATTACTATGTTATTTTCAACTTCGCCCGTTTTTAACCAAGGCACATCATTTGAGTTCCAATATTCAGCCACACCACGATTAGGTGTGCCACCATTCATCATCTCTTTGCAAAATTCTTTAATAGCAACTACTTCCCACCCCACAGGTATCTCCTTATCCAACTCATCGCACCACATCATGTCGCCACCAGAAGATTTATACGGTTTCCCTTCTTCATTTGGAAACTCGAAATCTACAAACCAATGTTTATATAAGGCTTGGGCGGTTTCTTCTAGTTTTTGGTTGAGTTGCTCGTTTAAAGCTATACGGTTGGTAATGGTGTTGTATTCTGCAACTATTTCTCTTTGTTTTTCTATGGATGGGATTGGGAGTTCTGTATCGCAAAGTTCATCCCAATCAAAAGTTTCTCGAGCACTTCCATGCGATTTAAAACGTGCATACCTATCAAACTCTGGTCGTCGAAACCACATCATGGCATATTCTGGCATCAATTCATTTTCATCAATCACCTCAAAAACCACATAAGCTTGCGAAACAATGGCTTCATCATAATCTTCCAATAAAGCTATAGATATTTTATCGCCATTACGTGAAGTTACTGGACCATAAGCAAACTGGTTCCGTTTGATAATTTTATAGGTTGCCATATTCGTTCCTACTGTATTGGCGATGGAAGGCATCAATACTTTTTTGATACTTACACCTAAAAGTCTTTCAACACTTAAATCAGTATTACGAATATTAACTTCTTGGATAAATGGACCAAGCCTTTTATAGTTTAAATTCATATTAATTATATCGCAATTTTAAATATTTGGATAATGCTAAATAATTTGGCATTTGCTCCAAAAGATTGAGAATTTGACGGCTATCAACTCGAATGAATTTTTCAGGCTTTTCCAAGTGATTTTCCCAGGTTTTAATTAAACCATGTTCCTCAAACGAATAGCTTTTTTGAAGAAAATCAGTATTCGCTTCAGGCGCAACCAAAATATGCAAAAAATCGTCTGCTACTCCTTTACCAACCATTTGCTCGACCAATAAAGTCTGACGCATTAATTCATAGTAAGGTTCGAAGTAGTAAATTGACTGTTCCAAATCAACAGGTGTTTTCAACTGATTTGACTCGTAAATTAGCTGGTTATATCTCGCCTGCCGCGTTTTTCCTTTTCTTGATTCCAGTGCTTTATTTTGTGGTGCAAGATAACTTTCGGTGTATTTCCACTCAATAGGTATTAATAACTTTCTTCCATTCTTAGCAGCTATTAAAAAAGCATCAACAGATGTGCAAAACGCCCCTCGCTTTGCTCCTTCATCATCTTCTTTCAGCAAAGCTTTGTTATCAAATACAAATTCAAATGCTAAATAAGTTGGCTCCTTATCGCCTGCCACAGGAAAAACTGCTCCAATTTCTTCATTAAATAATTGAGCCAATTTCAGAACAGCTTCTTCATCCTTTCTTATTGCAAAAAGAAAATTAAGACATTGAATCTGAGAAGAAAGCATGTGTCCAGACGGAAATTTTTCGTCATCACCCCACCATGCAATTTCATTATTTTTGAAATAATCTAATACAGCTGGTTTAACTCCTGCAAATAGGTTGTTTTCTCCATCCTTTAATACAAAGATTAATGAATCATATTTATCAAAACTCCCACCTCCTTTATCGTGATTGAACAACTCAGGATATTTATAGATTAACTTTTGAACCTGTAATTTTCTTTGCAATTTTTTATAATCCATCATTTAAAGTATAATTATTTGCTTGAGAATCCAAGTATAAAGTTTTGTATTTCGAACCGAAATCCTTTTTGTAACTTTCCATTTCTACGTCAGAGTGAGCAGCGAAAACATAAGCATAATCAATTTCAGCTTTATCTAACCCTACTATAAGTGCATTAACATCAAACTCAAAGAGTCCGAGTAGTTGTTTTGACTGTAATATTCCTTTTATATCACTTTTCAATGCGGTTTGAAATTGTGGGTGCGAAATATGTTGCCGAAAACGCAAATAATGATCATCAATACCTGAATTGCCAGTTAACGTTCCCAAACCCTGTTTTAACTCAAGCAGCATAATTTTATTTAATTTCAAATCAAGGGCAACCAAATCAAAACGTGTTTTATCATTTGTTCTATTTGTCACTTTTCTCTGTTCAAACTGATATTCCATGTCAATAATTAAGAATCTATTATTAATAGAACTGTTATTCTTTGCTATTTTTTGTTGAATTTCAAACTCGATGTTTTCCTTTATATCTCTTTTATGATTTTCAACAAATTTCTTTGCTGATTTGAAATATAAATCAGGAGATTCAAGATCCAAAACAGGTTGAATACTTTCCCTCCAATATCCAGACGATAATAACTCTGGTTGCCTCATTGGAAAAAGCGTCATAACCAAAGACTTTTTATAATAGATTTTTGCCTGGTTATTTATCCTCATTTCAATTCTTAAACTATCATCCCTAATTATGTAATTAAGAATTGGTAAGAACTCCCCTTTGGTTAGTTTATCAAGCAATTTGTTATTTGAAAAATACCGACCCATTAGTAATTCTTTAAAGTTTAATATCGTAGCCAAGTTCACTAAAAACGTTTAATAAATCGGCTTTAGATTGGGCTTCATCTTTCAATAATTGCGTCATTTCAGATTGTAAACTTTTCATTTTGGTGTCGAAATCGATATTCTCATCGCGGTTTACAAACTCAATATATTTACTCGGCACTAACGAAAAATCCTTTTTAGCAATCTCTTCTTTTGTTACCGAACAACAATATTCTGGGACATCCTTATAAAGCGATTGCTGCTCTCCGTTCGCAATGACGTTATAGGTTTGCCAATTGTGATAGGTTTTAGCAATTTCTTGAATGTGCTGTTCACTAAACTGAATATATTTCTTTTCAAAAGGTTCGCCTATTTGGCGTAAGTCCATGAACAACACCTCTTCTGTTCGTTCTCTATACGTTCTTTTTTCGTCGCCAATTGATTTTTCTTGTTTTCCTTTGTTTTTGTTTAAAATCCATAGCGTTACACTAATATCTGTGGTATAAAACATATTTCGAGGCAAAATAACAATGGCTTCTACCAAGTTATTTTCAATGAGTTTTCTGCGTATTTTATATTCTTCGCCACCACCAGACAAAGCACCATTTGCTAATAAAAAACCTGCAACTCCATTATCAGATAATTTACTTGCCATATTTAGTATCCAACCGTAATTGGCATTACTTGTTGGTGGCACCTCATACCCTCGCCAACGTGGGTCGTCTACCAACTCGGTATCGGCACGCCAATCTTTTTGGTTAAACGGTGGGTTTGCCATAATGTAATCGGCTTTGAGGTCTTTGTGTTGGTCGTCTGCAAAGGTATCGGCAGCTTTTTCACCCAAATTACCCGAAATACCACGAATGGCTAGATTCATTTTTGCCAGTTTATAGGTGGTGTTGGTGTATTCTTGCCCGTAAATAGATACCTGTTTGGTGTTGCCGTGGTGTGCTTCTATAAACTTAATGGATTGCACAAACATACCACCAGAACCACAAGCAGGATCGTAAATAATACCCTTGTAAGGTTCAATCATTTCTGCAATAAGGTTTACAATACTTTTTGGAGTGTAGAACTCCCCTTTTCCTTTGCCCTCTGCAATAGCGAACTTAGATAAAAAGTATTCATACACGCGCCCCACAATATCTTGTGTAGGGTCTTTTTGAGTGTCGATGTTATTAATGGTATCTAATAAGGCTGCTAGTTTGCTTTTATCTAAACCCAAACGCGAAAAATAGTTGTCTGGTAACGCGCCTTTTAAAGATGGGTTGTTTTTTTCTATGGTGTGTAATGCGGTATCAATTTTAAGCGCAATATCATCCTGCTTTGCTTGTTGCATGATGTACGACCAACGGCTGAGTTCTGGTAAAAAGAACACGTTAGACATGTTATAGAACTCTTTCATTTCTATAAACTTTTCTTTGCCGTCTGCTAAAAGCTCTGCTCTTTTAACTTCAAACTTATCACTCGCAAATTTTAAAAATATAAGCCCTAAAACCACATGCTTATACTCTGATGGTTCTACCGAACCTCTTAATTTATTGGCAGAATCCCAAAGGGTTTCTTCTATTGATTTTTCGTTTTTGGTTGCTTTTTTAGCCATAGATATATTGTGTGAATACTGTCACTTTTATTAAAATTTTCGCCTATTAATATGAGGGACGCTTAGGGTTTATAAATGTAGGAATATGAAATTTAATAAGAAACAAAAAAATGCATTTATTACAAATTTATCTTACAAATGTAACGTGCTTAGACAGCGTGTTATAAGCGAGCGATTAAATAGGTATAAATGACAGTTTTTAGAAAACGTATCACAAAGGAAATTTGTAAAAAGTATTTTACCAACCTTTTATTATAGAATTTAATCGATTTGTGCTTGATTTCACCATAGAAATTACATTTGTAATAGCCAATCAATGGTTCAAATCGTGTTTAGCAATGGTTCAAACTGTATTTTGCAATGATTCGATTTGGAGTAGCAATGATTCAAATTAGAATACCAATGATTCAAATTAGCTTACCAATGGTTCAAAAAATTTCAAAAGCATTTAATTTGAACCATTGGTGAACTATTTTGGATTTCCATTTGACTTTAGCTAGTTGATTTACTTATAATTTAACGTTTAATATTACCTCTCATGCTTTTTCCTTTAAACTCGATAATATTAAAGTTTTCAAAAATCCTATCATAAACCCTTCCTCCATATCTTATATTCATTGCTAATAATGACTCGGCTACATCGTATTCGCAACCTTCCGCATAGTTAGAAGTTAAATGTGTAATTAGCCCTCTGTCACAACGGGTCTCAAGTATTTCTATCAAAGTTTCATTAGAACCAAAATTGTTAGCCTTACGTTCTGAACCTGTATCATCCAAAGCAAGCTTCCCACCATACATTTTTTTATAATAATAATCTTTATCATTTGGTGTTTGGCAACATTCATATTCTCTTACAATGTCCTTTGTTGAGATTATTTTGAATCTATGAGGATAATATTTCTTAAACATTTCCTCAAAAACTTTTAAATAATTTGTTTTACCAATTCCATAATTACCCATAATAAATAGGCCTTTATCGAAACTTGGATATTTGATAATATCGGTTCTTAGATTTTGACATTCAAAAAATCGTTTATCTTTTGCGAAATAATATATTAATGGCAATAAATTTCCCATAGTTTCAGGGTTTTGGATAAAATCGACGCCATGCATACGCTTAAATTCTTGTAAAAAATATTTAAAGAGCGCTTTTGCTGAAATAGGTGGTTCTGGTTGGTTAGGTTTCATAGTGGTTGGTTTAGTTGTTAAATTTGATTTATAATTATTTAGAATTTCGCTGCACTTAAGGGTTTCATTATTTCTGTAGGTATCCATAACTATCGATTTAATGATATTTTACGCTTTGGTGCTTGGTTTTTAAACGATGTATTATCATTTAAATCCCATTTTTGCAATCTTTTAGCTGTTTCCCAGTAGCTTTCACTTTCAAAGCGCATTTCGCCTTTTTTATTTAATTCGCTCCAGTAATTAAAAAAAGAATTTAAAATTTTAGATGAATATTGAGAGTGTGCAAAAACTTCTTTTCTAAACTTCTCTTTTTTATTATCTTCTATTCTTTCTTTATTATTATTAGTTGTTGCTATTTGTTTGTCATCTGTTTGCTGTTTGTTTGCTAATTGATTGCTATCTGGCGTGCTATTCTGTATGCTATTTAGCGTGTTATCCTGTGTGCTATTTGGCTTGGTAGATGTGCTTTTATTCGTGTTAGAATCGAAATATTCTGAATGAATAATTACCTTAGTGTATTTTGTAGTCGTTTCTAGTTTTAAATCGCCAGAACTCACTAATTTTTTAATTGCGGTTCTTACCTTGCTTACCGTTAAACCAGTTTCTGCAGCTAGTTTTTCATACGACGTTATAAACTCTCCTGGGCGAATAACGTGCCCTTGCCATTTTTTAATACTATAATTTGCTTTTATTAAGCAATGCAGAAATAGTTTACATACATTGATTTCACTATACCACTCCCAGTCAACGAATGACCTATAGAGTTTTATATATCCGAATTTGTCTTTCATAATAATTAGTTATTAATTACAATTTGTGTTTTAATAAATAATCATTGACCTTGTTATCTATGGCATCACGGGTATCTTTTCTACCGGATTGAATCCATTCTAACAACTCTGATTTATGAAAATACAGTCGCTTTCCCTTTTTGTAGTGTGGGATAGACTTTTTGTGAACCAACCCATATATGGTTGGTTTGGCTAATTTGATGAGTTTTGCAGCTGCATCAATAGTTAGTACTTCGTCTTTTTCATTACTTTGTTCAAGCAAGAAAGACTCGTACAGTTTTTTGGAAATGCGCCCAACGAGGTCTTCGATTTGGTCTTCGTTGAGCAGAAAAATTTTTGGATTCATAATATGGGTTTTAAATATTCTTCCCAAAAGTATATTTGAAACCCACCTTTTATGAACTATTTGTAATCCACTTGCAATGAAAAACCCAACATAATCAATTAATAATAAGAAACTTATACATTATTAAAACAAAATAAGCAGTCCCGTTTTTTATTACTTTTTTTTATTTTACTATGTTTTATTACAAATTACTACCTCAAAGAATGCTCTAAACTTTTAAGAATACTTTTTGTAACTATTAGATTAAAACTTGATAATTTATTCTTTAGTTTAACAACAAAATCAAGATTAAAAGTTTTTGCATAATTAATTCCTGCCTCTACTTTTTTATAAAATGCTTTGTTATTATAATCTTTATTCCTAAAAATATAATGATCAAATACTCCATTTGTTATGATGTGTAATCTAAGAAATTCAGGTATTTTTAGTTCTTCCCTATGCTTATACATAATGTGAAGTAGCAGTAATTTTTCATCGTCTTCAAAACTTTCTAAATTACTTTTTAATGTGCTAATTTCTAGAAGTTCCTCATGAAAAATATCATCGTCACTAATAGTACCAAAACCAACAAACTCTGGCGTAGCGCTATTTTTGTCACGATCGGGATATTTTACATTCACCATGTCATTATACTCTATTGAATTTTCAAATGATCCACCTTCAAAATCTTTTAAACACAAATAATCGTAGCGTTCCAAATCATAAACCAACTCATAATAACTATAATAATTCCTGAAATGTCGACTAATTTCAGCAAGTGTCTGCTCCACTGCTAAATCCGCAATAAAACTAAAATAGTCAGACTTATTTTTACTCCCGAATGCATGTAATACTTCCTCTTCTAAAACCCATTTAATTCTATCCTGTTCACTCCCCTCGTAGTACATGTGCCTGTTTTGAAACACATCAAATGGCGCACTAAACTCTTTTAATAATTTATTTGAATACTTTTCAGTTCTATAGTCATATAATTTTTTTAGAACCGTGTTATTTACAATCGTAACTGGTCGTTTTTTATTTTTTGAATTTTTATAATAATTAAGAATAAGGCATTTGGTGTTGTAAACTGTTTTATTGTAAAAATGATTGTAAATTTTAAGATAATCCATCTAGATCAAGGTTTATTCGGTTAGCAGCTTCAATTTTATTTTTATCCATAACTTTGGTATAGATTTGAGTAGTAGAGAGGTTTTTATGACCTAATAATTTTGACACCGTATAAATATCGGTTCCGTTAGCTAATTGTAATGTTGCATAGCTATGCCTGAAATTATGAAATGAAATCTTTTTATTAATACCAGAGTCTTCTATCCATTTTTTTAATGGTCTACTAATTTGTGAATATTTTATACCGGAAAACACAACTCCAGAGCTTGTTGTTTGTTTTTTGAGAATATTATAGGCCGAATCAGAGATTGGGTGATTATTAATATTTCCTGTTTTTTGTTCGCGTAATTGAATATAATAACCTTGGTGGGTATCTTTATATATTTTTTCCCATGTTAGATTTTTCACATCAACAAATCGAAGACCTGTTAGGGCGGAAAAAAAAGCCATGTGCTTTATTTTCTCATCCTTAATTTTGGTTTTCCATAAAACACGCAATTCTTCCTCAGTTAAATATTCTCTATGGGTTTCTTCTTCCTTTATGTATTCTGCATGCAATGCTAAATTAGATAGGGTGAAATTTTGCTTGTATGCTTCTTTTAACACATATATAAATTTTTTATAATACGAAGAAGCCGTATTAGTACTTAACCGACCTTTATTAGTTCTTAAATTTTTAGTCTCTAATAAAAACGATCTGTATTTTTTAATGTGAAGTAAACTCAGCTGGTGTGTATTTAAATTTTTTCCTGCAAAAGCAATAAAATACTTTAAAGAGGCCTTCCAGCTTAGATAATTATTATGGCTACCTTTATTCATATATTCCTCTACAACCGAATCATAAAAAGCAATAAAATTAACGCTGAAATTGGTATTCTCCTTAAAGCCATATTCTTTGTCGCGAATTTGAATCAAGCGTTTTGCTCGAATCAATTCTGCAAACTCAATGGTTTCTTTATTATGTGCCTTTTCAAGCTCATCTTTTGGGTGTTCATGAATTTGAAGTTTTAAAAACTCTCGCCTTGTTTCTTTACCAGTACTAGGATTAATAATTGCTGGGTAATAGTCAAGATATAAACTCATTTTACCATTTGAAACCTTTTTATTCCGTAAAGTTACATTTGCCATGTTATTGTTTTTTTAATGGTGATCCAAACAGTTTTTTTATATCCGATTTTAAAACATAAGAAAACCTTCCTTTTTTAACCTTTTCTATATTATGTGTTTTTATATGACGTTCCACTGATTTTAAAGACACATCATAATAATTTAAAATTTCACCCATATAATAATAATTGTCCTTATTAAAATGTTTAGCTTTTTTTGAAATTGGCTTTTCTTTTTTCTCTTTAAACTTTGGTTTTTTCAATTCATTTCTA
Organism: Mariniflexile aquimaris; assembly: GCF_042676825.1. Classification (NCBI taxonomy): domain Bacteria; kingdom Pseudomonadati; phylum Bacteroidota; class Flavobacteriia; order Flavobacteriales; family Flavobacteriaceae; genus Mariniflexile; species Mariniflexile aquimaris. The sequence goes on along the minus strand of NZ_JBHTIB010000012.1, from coordinate 364,341 downwards.
CAATAGGTTTCAATATCCCTGCGTGCAATTAAAACCCTGCTTAGCACATTAAAACATAGTAATTCACCATTTTCTATGATCCGCTTGATTGACGATCTGCTCACATTAAGCAATATTGCACAATCTTCAATACTCAAATATTCCCTGGCTTTTACAATTTCTATCTTGTCTACAAAAGCAATCTTATCTACTTCTTTAACCTGACCTGTTTCTTGTAACCTTTCTTTTTTAGCAATCTGCTTATAATGCTTCTGATTACACGCGTGGCTGCAATACCTTGTTTTGGTAGTTTGAGCTTGAAATTGCTTTCCACAATATGTACAACGTTTATTCACTAACATACGTCAGCAGCTCACCCCTATTTTTACGGTTTTACAGAGGGCTACACGGGTCTACGTGGTTCTATATGGGTCAAAAAACACGACATACGACATTTATAAAACAAAAATAGAAAAAAAATAAAACTGAGGTACAAATGAGGTACAAAATTTATAAGAAAAAGGCTAAAAAATGATTAATAACAAAAAGTATGAAAAACAAAAAACCCTTATTTAATAAGGGTTTTCTTTGTTTTGGTTTGTTATGTTTTGTGTATCTACTTTCCGATACAGAAATTTGCAAAAATATTCCCTAATAAATCGTCGCTGGTTATTTCGCCGGTAATCTCGCCAAAATGGTAAAGGGCCTGACGGATATCGATGGCTAATAAATCGCCCGACAAACCAGTTTCTAAACCGTGCTTTACTTTATCTATTTCTTCTAAAGCTTTCAATAAAGAATCGTAATGTCTTGAATTAGTTACAATTGTATCATTATTTCTTAATGCACCTGTATTTACAAAACTTAAGAGTTTATCTTTTAAAGCCTCTACACCTATGCCATTTTTTGCCGATAACAAATGTATATTAGGAATATCGGATTGTAGAAAGGCTATTTGCTTGTCGTCCAATTTATCCACCTTATTGGCAACAATTAACAAAGGTTTTAAAGGATATTTATTTTTAATTTTTTCAATTTCTATTTTAAATGTGTGAACAAACGATTCATCTTTAAAATTGGTACTATCGGCAAGAAAAACCACCACTTGTGCTTGGTCTATTTTTTCGAAGGTCTTTTTAATCCCAATACTTTCAACATGGTCTTTAGTTTCACGAATACCAGCGGTATCTATAAATCGGAACCCGATGCCTCCAATAGAAATTTCGTCTTCAATAGTATCACGCGTCGTTCCGGCAATGTGGGATACAATGGCACGTTCTTCATTTAAAAGTGCATTTAAAAGGGTAGATTTCCCCACATTAGGTTCACCCACAATAGCAACAGGTATGCCATTTTTAATAACATTACCAACCGCAAACGAATCAATTAAACGTTTTAAAACCAAAGAAATACGTTCAACTAAATCCTTAAATTGCGTTCTATCGGCAAATTCCACATCTTCTTCTGCAAAGTCTAATTCAAGTTCTATTAGCGATGCAAAATTTAAAAGTTCTTCGCGAAGTTTGGCGATTTCAGATGAAAATCCACCACGCATTTGCTGCATCGCAATTTGATGCGACGCTTCGTTATCGCTGGAGATTAAATCGGCAACTGCTTCGGCTTGACTTAAATCCAACTTTCCATTTAAAAAGGCACGCAAGGTAAACTCTCCTGCCGTTGCCATTCGACATCCCTTACGAAGAAATAATTGTATAATTTCTTGTTGGATATAATTGGAACCATGGCACGATACTTCAACCACATCTTCACCCGTGTAAGAATTTGGATTTTTAAACACCGATACTAAAACTTCATCGATTGTTTTAGAACCATCAATAATATGCCCCAAATGGATGGTATGCGTTTTTTGAGAAGTTAGTGTTTTATTCTTTTTTATAGATTGAAAACAACTATCGGCAATCGCTATGGCATCTTTTCCAGACAAACGGATAACCGCAATAGCACCTGCTCCAGATGGTGTTGCCAAGGCTACAATAGTTTCTTGATGTATCATAACGCAAAAATATAAAATTGTCGGGGGTATTTCATTATTAAATATTGTTTAAAACTTAATATAGAATTTTTGATTCAATTTCAATTTTGATCAAAATTTGAAGGTCTTAGTTTTAAATATCCGAAAGCAATAAATGCAATAAAACAACCTATATGTACAGATAGTACTTCCTAACTATTTCAAAAAATTAAAACAACACAAGTAAGTGACTTTCAGCATAATGATGTGTCCCATAAGAAAGTAAAACAACTTAAAGGAGGTAAAACATTACGATTTAATCCTGTTAACTTAATTAATAAATAATCTTAAAGGCTAATGACAATACTTGATTCTGAATTTGTAAATCATATTTTAAAAACTTCAAAAATAAATTTAGGAATCATCTATTTTTTTGAGCATATAGCTATTATAGAATTTAACGAAGGTGTACACATTGATATTAATAACGCTTCAGAAATTATAGAAGAACTAAATGCCTTTTTTGGTCCTTCAAAGCCATACGGAGTTATTGCAAATAGAATAAACTCCTACTCTGTTAAATTATTAGATGCCAAACTTATTTTGTATCAAGCAAAAAACTTATGTGCCTACGCGGTAGTTGGCCATAACTCGGCCAGTAAAATGAATGCAGAAATAGAAAATATGTTCTGCAATGCTACAAAAATTAATTACGATAATATTTATGAAGCCATTAGTTCGGTGAACAGCAGGGTTAAAGAAACAATTATAATTCCTTTAAACTAAATAAATCCCGTCTTGTTTAATCTCTATTTGTTTTTGTTTGTATAAAGAACCAACAGCCTTTTTAAAGTTCTTTTTACTCATTTGAAGCACTTCTTTAATCTCCTCCGGATTCGATTTGTCGGTTAAGTTTAAATAGCCACTATTATCATGCAGTTCGTGCAGAATACGCTCCGCATTAGGTTCAATATTTCTATAACCAATTTGCCCAAGTGCAATATCTAATTTATTTCCAGGTCGTATTTTTTTAACGATTCCTTTTAATTTATCGCCCACACTTAAATCTGTAAAAATACTGTCCTTATAAATTAAGCCCATATGGGTTTTATTTACAATAACATTCATTCCAATGTCCGAAGGATGCGATACTATCAAATCAACTTCATCAAATTCACTTACCGTTAATACTTTATTGTCTAAAAAACTATTGGTTTTACTCGATGCGGCCAACCTACCCGTTTTTTCATCTAAATAGCAGTACACTAAATACCAGCCTTTCGGTTTCATTTTAAATGCCTGTTCTTTAAATGGACAAAATAGTTCTTTAACCAGACCCCAATCTAAAAACGCACCAAATTCGGTAACAGCATTGCAGCGCAATAACGCAAACTCACCAACCATAATATAAGGCATATCGGTAGTAGCCACGGGGCGTTCCTCGTTATCTAAATACACAAAAACGTCTAGCTTGTCCCAAATTTTAAAAGACTCCGGTACATATCTGTTAGGTAATAATACCTCATTACCATCTTCATCTACCAAATAAGCGCCGTGATCTGTTTCACGTAGAATTTCTAATGTATTTACTTGCCCAATTTTTATCATGCTGCAAAGGTAATAATATTCATCATAGTTTCTTTAAATAAATCTGTTTGGGTGCTACCCTTTGGTAGGCTTGTAGTTTATCCTGAGCGCAGTCGAAGGGTTACAAGTCCTCGCTCCCTAGTCCCGATAGCTATCGGGACTAGGGTCGCTGTGGGCTTTTCTCCCGACACTTCGGGGCAATCCCTAACGCAACCAATTTGCTAAAATACTAGCTAATCCATTATAAATCTTATCAATAAAGTATTTTTTCCTTTAAAAAAAATACCAAAAAAAAAGCGTTACAATTTAAAATTGCAACGCTTTTTAATTTTTAAAATCAGTTTTTATTTATAAAAAGATTCTTTTTTAAAATGTTTAGTTAATAAATAATAAACAACTGCTCTGTATTTATTTCTATTAGATTTACCATATTGCTCAATTACAGCTTCAATTCCTTTATCTAAATCGGCGCTGTCTTTTAAACCTAATTTTTTAATTAAGAAGTTATTTTTAACCGTTGCAAGTTCAGATTCGTCAGAGCCAGAAACTGTTGCAGCATCTGCATTATAAATTGATGGTCCACAACCAATTGTTACTTTGGTTAATAAATCCATGTCTGCTGTTACACCACATTTTTCTTTTAAATCTGCAGCATATTTTGCAATTAGTTCATCACGTTTACTCATAATAATTTATTGTTTTAATGTGTTTATAAAATACTTTAATCCATTACTGTCTTAAAGATAACTAATAATTAGACACATTATATGAAAAAGGTCACATTATTTTATAAATTCAAAATAATTTAGAAGTATTTCGTCGTTTAAATCTTTCGGCGTAAATATTTCTAAAAGTTTTGGTTTATCATCTTCTACAAAGAAATCTTTTAATGCATATTCAAGCCCTTTGTCTTTAGCAACACTTTTATATGTGAAATCGTACATTCTACACAAGTGTCTTGCGTCGTAATGGTGTGTGGCTTCAAAATAAGTTTCAAAGTTTTTGGTGTTTTTATGTCCTGGAAGAATTCTAAAGATGCCACCACCTTGATTATTTATCACGATAATTCTAAAACTTTTAGGTATGTAATTATTCCATAGCGCGTTACTATCGTATAAAAAACTAAGATCGCCCGTAATTAAGGTTGTAGGCTTATCGTTAACCACCGCGCATCCTATAGCTGTAGAGGTGCTTCCATCTATACCGCTGGTACCTCTATTACAAAATACTTTGTGCGTTTTGTTTATATTGAATAATTGTGTGTAACGAATTGCCGAACTATTACCAATTTGCAGATTATGATTATTCGGGATATTTTTTAATATAATATCAAAAGCTTTTAAATCGCAAAACGGTATCGTTTTTAAATATTCGGCATGTTTTCTTAAACGGTGATTTTTAACAGCTTTCCAAGTTGGATTGTAATTACTTTTTACATAATGCGTTATTTTAGGCAAAAATGCTTTAAAAAACTCGTTAGGTGCGATTTCTAAATGATTACTCAAACAGAAATACGTGTCATTCGCCATTTTTTCATCAATATGCCAATGGTATTTAGGTTGGTATTTTCTTAAAAACACTTTAATTTTTTTAGATACTACCAAGCCACCAAATGTTAACAGAATTTCAGGCTGTAATGCTTTTTTTTCTTCTTCGGTTAAAGGCGTAATAATTTGATCTATCGATGGGAAAAAGCTATCGTGATTTAAATTGGATGTGCTTTCGGTAAACACCACAACACTGTCATCTTGAGCTAATTCATTTAACCATTTCTTATCAATTTGATTTGGTTGATTAACGCCCACCAAAATCATTTTTTTAGAAGCAGAATTCCAATCTTCTAAGCAAGTATTCAGTAAATAATCTTCAAGCGGTTTATTTTTTACTACCGGACTCGTTGCCTTAGGTGTAACCTTTAACTTATCAACAGTTACATATAGCGGTTCATCAAACGGAATATTAATGTGTACCGGTCCTTTTTTTAACAAAGCAAAATTTAATGCTTCATTAATTTCTTCTTCATTATGTGTTTGTATATCTTTTTGTAATCCTAAAAAGCGTTCAAATTTATCTTCTAAATTTTTAAACATTGGCAAATCTTCGTTTGCTGGAATGTTTTTTTCGTCTTTTAAATCGAGTTTAAGATTTACAGAGTACAGAATATGGTTCTCAAAAATATTTTTTTGGTTTATAGTTTGTCCGTCGCCAATACCAATTAAATGTTTTGGTCGGTCTGCAGACACAACAACAAGCGGAATGTCGCTATAAAAAGCTTCTGCCACCGCAGGATAATAATTTAATAAGGCGCTACCAGAAGTACACACCACCGCAGTAGGTTCTTGTATTTGCTGCGCGATACCTAAGGCAAAAAAGGCTGCGCATCGCTCGTCTACTATACTGTAACACTTAAAATAAGGGTTATTAGTAAAGCCTAAGGTTAACGGGGCATTTCTACTACCTGGAGAAATAACTATATGCTTTATGCCTTTGGCTTTAAAAAGCTCTATAACTGTTTGAGCAAGCGGTATTTTTGGATAAATCATATGAATAAAATAATATGTAAATGTACTAAATAGGTTTTATAATTTGTAATTACAAAACTTTTTTAATTACGAGTGATTTTGATACGGTTTCTTCCCATTCAAATTCCGGATTCGAATCTGCAGTAATGCCACCACCAATGTAAATAATGGCGTTAGAATCTTTTAACTGCATACAACGCAAATTAACATATAATTGCGTGCTTTTTTTAGAAACTGAATAGGCTCTATTTTCTATATTTCGTTTACTGCTTCTTGGTGAAACCGTTGTTGTAACATTCAGTTCTCCTAAAAAACCCGTATAAAACTCCCGGTTATAATTTTCGTTTTGTAAAATAAATGCTTTCGCTTCAATTTTTGGGTATCCACACACCGCGGGTGTTGGATGCAAAGCATGAATTAATTCATGTAATTTCGCGCTTGGTTTTAACTGCGCAGAAATCATAGTTTTTAAATGTAATAAATTTCCAGCTTTTACCGTTTCAATTTCAGATAATTTTACCGAACTAACAAATGGATTTAGACTTTCAACAATAAAATCGGTTACAATTTTTTGCTCCAATTGTTCCTTTTCTCCCCAACTAACGCTTAGTGTGCCATGATACACTTGCGTACCTGCCAACGCCATAATAGAAAAAGTATTGCCGTCTATTTTCATAAGCGTTTCGGGAGTTGCTCCTAGCCATAAACCAACGTTTGGATGATACCAGCAATATACAAACGCCGACGCATAGTTATTTAGCAGATTTTTAAAAATTGAAACAATATTGTAATCTTTAAGCTCCACCAATTCTTGCCGCGACAAAACTACTTTTTGAAACACTTGGTTGTTTATGGCATTAACACCATTATTAACTAAATTTATATGACGTTGTTTGGCTTCTGAAGTGATGCTTTTCGATGTTTGAATCTCGCGTTCTATTTGAGGCACAGCATAATCAGTCGATATGCTTTTAGAATGATCTAACGGAAACAAAACCGTTTTCTCTGAAGCATCAAACGGAGCAAAAACAAATCCGGTTTCGGTAAAATCTTGTACAAAATGTAAATCGTTTTTGGACTGCAACAGCGCATTAACCTTAAATTCTCTTGGTTTTCTATAAACAACAAAGGGCAATTGAGCGTTGTATTGCGCTTCAATACTATTAAAAAAATCTTCCAAATTTGCTAACTATTGTTTTTTTGGTAATGAGATGGTGGTGAGTTTACATACCGAAATGAGGTTATTAGCATCATCGGTCACTTTAATATCTAATAATTGCGTGGTTTTACCTTTATGTAAAAATGTGGCTCTGGCATAAACATAACCATCTTTAACACTTTTTAAATGATTTGCTGTGATTTCTATACCACGTACAAAAAATTTTTCGGTATCAATAAACACATGCGAAGCAAAACTCCCTACACTTTCTGCTAAAGCAACAGTTGCTCCGCCATGTAAAATACCATCTGGTTGATACACTTTAGAATTTACAGGCATTCTCGCTACTAGAAAATCATGACCATAATCAACAATTTCGATATTTAATGTTTCCATCAACGTATCTTTACATGCCGCATTTGCCTTTGCTATAACAGTTTCTTTGGTTAATTGCATAAGAATATTTTATTTTTAAACTCTAATGTGTAAAAATACAAAATGCAGTACTAATAGATATAAAAAATAAAGTTCAATTTCGTAGAATGTTACTTTAAATTATGCAAGCACCAATATTACAAAACAACCGCGTTAAACTTACATTGCTGGATTTAAGCAATTATTGGCATCTCACAGCAATCGCACAACAACCCAACTTGGTTCAATTTTCGCCAAGTAAAATTGATACGCCTGAAGATTTAAAAGATTATGTTCAACATGCGGTAAACAGTTATTACCAAAAAACTGCCATACCATTTATAATATTCGATAAGTTATCAAACACCTATGCTGGTTGTACACGTTTTGGATTAATAAATTGGCACAATAAGGTTTTACATATTGGGTGGACCTGGATTGGAACCGAATTTCAAGGAACAGGTCTGAACAAAAACATGAAATTTTTAATGTTACAATATGCTTTTGAAAACTTGAATTTTGAAAAAGTGGAATTTAGAATAGATGAACGCAACATAAAATCCAGAAAAGCGGTTGAAAAATTAGGCGCAAAACTAGAAGGCATCTTACGAAAAGACACTTTGATGCTTGATGGTTTTAAACGAAACACTTGCTGCTATGGCATTCTAGTAGAAGAATGGCCCGAACTAAAAAATACTGTATTTAAAGATTACTAGTTTCCTGACTTAAATATGCTACTAATCGCTCGTTAATAAAATAATTCCATCCAGCCTTACAACTCTCGCGTTTAAACTCTGGAATGGTGTCATCAAAATCTTCAATAACAACATTGGTAAGTCGTAATAAAGTTTTCGATCCTTGTTCGAACAGTTCAAAAATAGTCTCTCCACTACCCTCGCAATCTTTAAATGTCCAGTTATAAGCTATTTTTTTCATCGGAAGCACTTCGGTAACGCGCCATATGTGCAAAAAATCCCTGCTTGGTGCTTTTACGTTAAACTGCGTGGTAAATCCAACTTCTGCTTTAAAATCTGGTAAATTATCGAAATACCACTCCGTCATTTGTTGATGCTCTGTAATAGCGCTCCAAACCGCTTCTTTCGAGGCGCTAAAAAGTTGTTCTGCAATAACTGGTGGTTCGGTAGTTTTCATATTTTAAAACAACTGATTTTCTAAGAATATATTAACCTTATTAACTTAACTTAATTAACAAGTCTAGCAATAATTTCCTTTGTTGGCAGTATCGCTTTTGTATGCTCAATGCTTGGTCCTGCAACCCAAACAGTTTTATACGTAGCTTTAGTTGCGGCATTTTTTGTAGCATTCATTCCAATAGAAAACCGAATCATTTTCACCCATTTTTTGAGTTTTTTGTTCTTATTTAAAACAGATTCAATCCATGTTTGTTTTGTTCCTATTTTCTGAACATAAGGTGTGTTTATAACGGTACATGGTGTTCCAGATATTCTTTCGGTCATAACAATATCTTCAGCACCGTAATCAATACAGGCCTGTTTATATTCGTCTGTAATATTGGCTTCCACCGAAGCTATAAACGGACTTCCCACCGAAACGCCTTCTGCACCATAGCTTAGCATTTTATCGATATCTGCCTTACAGCCTACACCGCCTGCCGAAATAATTGGTATGTTACAATTGGCAACCAATTCTTTGATAAGAATTTCTGGCGATAAATTACCTCTATGCCCTCCAGCCTCGTTATTTACAGCAATCACTGCATCTGCTCCTAGTGTTTCCACTTTTTGTGCAAACTTTAAATCGACGACATCACAAAACACTTTGATTCCTACCTTATGCGCTTGATTGATGGTTTCTTCTGGACTTCCTAGTGAGGTTATGATAAAATCGCAACCTTCTTCGCAAAGCACTTGTAATTGATCTTTATATTTAATATTCGATTTATTAACAATCAAATTAAAACCAAACGATCCGCCTTCCACTTTAGCTGCTTTTAGCTCTTTTGCAGCTTCTCTCAAGGCTTCTAAAGTTCTATAATTAAGCGCAGGAATACATCCAGCGATACCACTTTTCATAGCTTCGCTAACCATGGCCGTGTTGGATACCAAAAACATAGGCGCTTGAATTATTGGATACTTAATCTGTAAAATCGTTGTTAATTTGGTAGTTTTCATATTAATATTTTATCAAATATAAATCTTTTCCCTTTAATTTTTTTTGTATATTTAAGTTCTTCTCTCCTATTCCCTAAGATTATTTAATAGTTAAGGTCTCTCACAGTACTCTCAAAATTGCCAAAAAAAAAAGTGATTTAACCTAAATAGGTTGCTATGGCATGAAATCTAAATGGGGGAATATGATGAATCTTGACAATCCGAATTACTTAAAATTAAAGCAGAGTAGTTTATTTAATAACATACCTGATAATGCAATTAGTAATCTTCTTGAAATAGGAAATGTTGAGAAATGGCCTAAAAAGACCTATCATTTTGGTGATAAAAATCTGCACAAATTCCATATTATTTTACGAGGAAAAATAAAAGTGTACAATTATAATATTGAAACGGATAGGTATTTTACCCTTTACATACTGCGAGCAAACGATATGTTTGATGTTTTAACTCTGATGAACGGTCTTACCCATAATCTGTACTACGAATCTTTAAATTATGCCGAAGTACTAAGTATCCCTATAGATAAAATGACCTATTGGCTAAATCGGAACCCGATTTTTGTTAAATCTCTTTTAGCATTTACCTTAGATAAAATGAACCATCTAGAAAATTATGTTAAAGAAATTATAATAGACGACACGCCAACTAGATTCGCTAAACTTTTATTAAAATATCACAACAAACTAACAAATAAACTAGAAGTCATTAATAATTTACCGCATGACGAATTAGCCAATTTAATAGGCACAACACGTGCAGTGTTAAACAGACATATTCGTACATTAAAATTAAGTGGTGTTATAAAAATAGAGAGAAAAAATATTGAAATATGTGATATTGACCAGTTGATAAAAATCATTAAATCATGGATTTAGACTTCTGAAAATTAATATTTTAAGAAATTTTTAACACAAATCCACACCTAGGTAACATTCTACACTGATAACATCCGCTACCTTTGAGTATTCTCCCGTAAAATAGTAATTGTACAATTTTTATTGATGACTTGATCCTTCATCAGATTTATAAAAAATTATTAACTAAAAATCAGAAAAAATGAAAAAATTAGTCATTGGTTTAATGTTTTTAGGAATAACCAACCTAGTTGTTGCACAAAGTAATCAATATGTTCATGGTGAATATTTGGCGGGTGAATATTTAGCGGAAGTAACCATCCTATCAAGTAATTCAACCTACATGAACAATGTACTTGATGTTAATACGCCTGCACAAATTAGAAATTTAGAAGCTGAAGCGGCGAGATATGACGTTACCGAACATCCTAAATTTAACGAAGAAGATTTTGATTCTTTCGAAGTAATTTTTGAACAACCAAATGCAAGAATTATTGCTACATATAATGATGAAGGGGAAATTATAAAATCTTATGAAAGATTCAAAGATGTGATTCTACCAAAAAACCTTGTTAAACAAATAATGATGGAATATCCAGGTTGGGAATTTCGCTCGGACACATATTTAGTTAAATACTATTTAGGAAAAGATGTTAAAAAATACTATAAATTACAACTTATTAAAGACAACAATAAAGTAAATTTAAAAGTAGATCCAACGGGCAATGTACTATAACATAATCACATATTTTCCCTTATTAAAACCACAAATTTTGCTATTTAAAAAAAGTAAAATTTGTGGTTTTTTTATTCAAGCTTCACTAAAATGCCATATTATTCTATTCAACCTATAAATTTCAGACTTAATCAATAAAGATCAATGTCTATTTCCCATTCATTCAACAATTTTATATCCAACATTACTTCCCAAATAAAATCACCCAACATACTTCAATTTAAAATTAGGAGTCATATCCTATAAGTATAAAAAACTGCATTTATTACAATCATATTTGGAATAAAACAGGCTCCAATACATGATTTATTTACTTACAAAACATAAAAAATCTTATAAACTCATTATTTTTTAAAAATATTTTAAAAAAAATAAAATTTATTATGCATGCATAACACCTGATAATCAATATGTTATGCGTGCATAGTATTTTGAAATAAGTTAAGGCGTTGATTTAATGATATTTATCATGTTTTTAACAAGCCTTAAATTCTAATTTCGTAAATAATTTTATAAATTTTGTCATGAAAAAACTAATTTTTGGTCTCGTAATTTTTGGATTTACCGCCCAAATGAATTCTCAATCTATCGAATTAAAAGAAGTTGAGGTTGTTGCTAATTACAATTATATTGAAGCAACCAATACGGGAATGGAAGCATTACCTGTACAAAGAATGCAAGCTGTAGTTAAAGATTACAAGGCTCAAAATATAGAAAAAGACAACCTTGGAGAAATTGCCTATAGCATGTCATTTTACAACTCAGACGGAAAAGTTATAGCAGACTATAACACTGAGGGAAAAATTATTAGAACTACCGAAAAATATAAAAACGTAAGATTGCCTTTAGAAGTATTACAAGCCATCTCTAAAAGCTATCCTAATTGGACCATATTAGAAGACACTTATTATGTTAGTTATCAGCATGATAAAGGTGTTACTAAAAAAGTTTACAAAATAAAAATAATGAATGATAATAAAGTTTTAAATATTAAAACTAATCATTCTGGAGATTTTATTTAGTAATTTAGTTAATAGCGAAAAAACGCAGCCCAATAGGTTGCGTTTTTTTTTGGCTCAAATTGTTTATAAAAACAGCACACAATACTCCTAACGTTCTGATATATATCATTGTAGAATACTAAGTAAAATTATAAATTAAGGATATTAATTCTAAAAATATTATATCATGAAAAAACTAATTTTAAGTCTGATGATATTTAGTCTGACTTTCCTAATGTATTCTCAGATACCAGAACAACAACTTCCAGAAGTTGTAATTACAGCAGTTAACTACAAATATCTTAATGCTGTTGATAATGCCGATACCGACATAAATGTTAAGATGCTTCAAGAAAAAGTCGCGATGTACGATTTAAAAAGCTCTGAACTTTATGAAGATGACTACGATACTTATTACGTGTCATTTTATATTCCTGAAGGCAAAATACTTGCCGCTTACGATAAAAATGGTAAAGTTATAAGAACTGTAGAAAAATTTAAAAACATAAAATTACCAATGTCTGTTAGAAATGCCATTACTCAAAGATTTCCTAATTGGACTTTAGAAAAAGATGTATATCTTGTTACTTATCATACCGATAATGCGTCGACTAAAAAACAATACAAGGTAAAAATCCAAAATCAGGATAAAGTTGTTCGAGTAAAAATAGACGAAGGAGGTAATTTTCTATAAACCATTATAAGTCTTACATCGTTTATAGATTAACAAAAAACGCAACCAAATTGGTTGCGTTTTTCGTTTTAAAGAGTTCTGCTTTCGCAGTAATTTAATCTATTTCACTTCTTCGAAATCTACGTCTTCAACATCGCTAGATTCTGCTTGTCCTGTTTGTCCTGCAGCATCTGGTCCTGGTTGTGCACCACCTTGCTGTGCTTCGGCTTGTGCTTTGTACATTTCTTCACTTGCAACTTTCCAAGCTTCATTTATTTTTTCTAAAGCTGGATCAATAACCGCGATATCTTTCGTTTCGTAAGCTTTCTTAAGTTCTTCTAATGCTTCTTCAATTGGTTTCTTTTTATCATCAGATAATTTTTCACCAAATTCTTTCAACTGACTTTCAGTTTGGAAAATCATAGCATCAGCAGCATTTAATTTTTCAGCTTTTTCTTTAGCTTGTTTATCTGCTTCAGCATTTGCTTCAGCATCCGCTTTCATTTTCTTGATTTCTTCTTCAGTTAAACCAGAAGAGGCTTCAATACGAATATCTTGTGTTTTGTTTGTAGCTTTATCTGTTGCTGTTACGTGTATAATTCCGTTGGCATCAATATCAAACGTTACTTCAATTTGAGGTGTTCCTCTTCTTGCTGGTGGAATACCATCTAAGTGGAAACGTCCAATAGTTTTGTTATCGGCAGCCATCGCTCTTTCACCTTGTAATACATGGATTTCCACAGATGGTTGGTTATCGGCAGCTGTTGAGAATACTTGCGATTTCTTAGTAGGAATCGTAGTATTTGCTTCAATTAGCTTCGTCATTACATTACCCATAGTTTCAATACCTAATGATAATGGTGTAACGTCTAATAACAATACATCTTTAACATCTCCTGTTAATACACCACCTTGAATACCAGCACCTAACGATACTACTTCATCTGGATTAACTCCTTTACTTGGCGCTTTTCCAAAGAATTTCTCTACGGCAGCTTGTACAGCTGGAATACGAGTAGATCCACCTACTAATATAACTTCGTCAATATCTTTAATGGTTAAACCAGCAGCTTTTAATGCAGTCTGACATGGCTCAATCGTACGTTTTACTAAATCGTCAATTAATTGCTCGAATTTAGATTTTGTTAATGTACGTACTAAGTGTTTTGGTCCGCTTGCCGTTGCTGTAATATATGGTAAGTTAACTTCTGTTTGTGCAGAAGATGATAACTCAATCTTAGCTTTTTCAGCAGCTTCTTTTAAACGTTGTAAAGACATTGGATCTTTACGTAAATCTAAACCTTCTTCTGCGTTAAACTCATCGGCTAACCAGTTAATGATTTTTTCATCAACATCATCACCACCTAAGTGTGTATCTCCATCAGTCGATAATACTTCAAATACACCATCACCTAATTCTAAGATAGATACGTCATGTGTTCCACCACCAAAGTCAAATACCACAATTTTTTGGTCTTTTCCTTTTTTATCTAAACCGTAAGCTAAAGCCGCAGCAGTAGGCTCGTTTATAATTCTACGTACTTTTAAACCAGCAATTTCTCCAGCTTCTTTTGTTGCTTGACGTTGTGAGTCATTAAAGTAAGCAGGTACCGTAATAACGGCTTCTGTAACTGTAGTTCCTAAATAATCTTCAGCAGTTTTCTTCATTTTTTGAAGAATCATAGCCGATAATTCTTGTGGTGTGTATAAACGACCATCAATATCTACACGAGGTGTATCGTTATCGCCCTTTACTACTTTGTAAGGTACACGTTCTGCCTCTTTTTTAGATTCAGAATATTTATTCCCCATAAAACGTTTAATAGAATAAACCGTTTTTGTTGGGTTAGTAACTGCTTGTCTTTTTGCTGGATCACCAACTTTAATTTCGCCGCCTTCAACAAATGCTATTACCGATGGCGTTGTTCTTTTTCCTTCCGCGTTTGGGATTACAACCGGCTCATTACCTTCCATTACCGAAACGCAAGAGTTGGTTGTTCCTAAATCGATTCCAATTATTTTACTCATAATATGTTTTATTAGTGTTGAATGTTCATTTTTAAATTCGATTTGTATAGGTCAATGATTGTGCCAACACAAACAAACTGACAAGCTGTCATAAAATTTGAGTTTTCAGTCTCAGTCGCAGTCTCAGTCTCAGTATACAGTCGCAGTATACAGTTAAAATTAAATCATAAATCGTTAATCGTTAATCAAAATTCTAAAATCAAAAATCATAATTTAAATGGCGTTACCACAAGGGTCGGGCTTTACGCGCTACACGGTAGCTTGCTTCAATCCCTAACGCGCCTGTTCTCAGCAACATTCATAATAGCCAAGTAATTTTTAAATGCTTAACGCTTTTCTCTTTTAAAACTTCGTAACTCTGCAACTTTGCTACTTTGATACTTTGCAACTCTGTAACTTTGCTACTTTGCAACTTAGTACAAACAAAAAACAAACTATATTTGTGTAAAAACCTGTATTAGCTTCATGGAGTGTATTTCTGTTTTCGACATGTTAAAAATCGGCGTTGGTCCGTCAAGTTCACATACCTTAGGACCATGGCGTGCTGCCGAACGCTGGATTAATGAACTCAAAGAATCCAATAAATTCAATGCTGTCGAAAAAATTTCGGTAGACCTCTACGGTTCGTTATCACTCACCGGAAAAGGACATGCCACAGATTATGCCATTATGTTAGGATTAACCGGTGCCAACCCCGAAACTATTCCAACCGACTCGATTGCTTCGGTTATTTCAGAAATAAAAAGCACAAATACCATTCATTTTAACGGCGAAAGAAAACTAAGTTTTAATCCAGAAACCGATATTATTTTCAATAGAAAATTTTTACCCTTCCATGCCAACGCTATGCAATTTTCGGCAACTATAAACGGGAGAAAATCTAAAGCAACCTACTACTCTATCGGTGGTGGATTTGTGGTTGTTGAAGAACGGAAAGTATCCAAAGCCAACAAAATTATATTCTACTGCACCTTTCCTTATCCTATTCAAACTGGTAACGACTTACTAAAATACTGTCATCAATTAAATAAATCGATTTCCCAAGTGGTTCTGGAAAACGAAAAATCCATCCGACCCATCGAAACCATCGATTTTGAATTGCAACGCATCTGGAATACCATGCTCGAATGCATTTACACGGGTTGCCATACCGAAGGTAATTTACCAGGTGGTTTAAATGTACGCCGACGCGCTTACGACACCTACCAAACCCTAAAAGGCGATTTGCCATACAACACGCCACAAGAATGGCTCAATACCATTAGAAAAACCGAAGTTAAATTCAGGCAAATACTTAAATGGGTAAGCTGTTTTGCCTTATCTGTTAATGAAGTAAATGCGTCTTTAGGTCGTGTAGTTACGGCGCCAACAAACGGAAGTGCTGGCGTTATTCCTGCAGTTTTAATGTATTATATGGTGATTGAAAATCATGAAGCCGATTTTAAACACATCAAACAGTTTCTTCTAGTTGCTGGCGAAATAGGTAGCATCTTTAAAAAAGGGGCCACCATTAGTGCTGCTATGGGTGGCTGTCAAGCAGAAATTGGTGTATCGTCTGCCATGGCCGCGGCTGCCTTATGCGAACTTATGGGTGGTACACCCGAACAAGTATTGGTGGCGGCCGAAATTGCCATGGAACACCACTTAGGTTTAACCTGCGATCCCATTGGCGGTTTGGTTCAAATACCTTGCATAGAACGCAACGCCATGGGCGCCATAAAAGCCATAAACGCTGCAGAAATGGCTTTAGATACCGACCCGAAAAACGTAAAAGTACCATTAGATAAAGTAGTGGCCACCATGTGGGAAACCGCAAAAGACATGAATACCAAATACAAGGAAACCTCTGAAGGTGGTTTAGCGGTTGGTGTGCATTTATCAGATTGCTAATTTAAATAAGCTTCAGAGCTTCAAAGTGCTAAAGACATCTAGTGGAGAAGTTAAACTTTAGAAACCTACGCACACAACTTTGAAACTCTGAAACTCTGAAACTTTAAGGCTTTGAAACTCTGATTCTTCGAAACTTTGAAGCTTTGAAACCATACATATCTACTTAATTTACTACTTTTACATTCTGTTTTTAAAAAGATAAATACATGTCTACTGCAAAAAAAGAATATAAAAGAGTTACTGTAAAAACCTTGGTTGATATGAAAGCCAATGGAGAAAAGATATCAATGCTAACGGCTTACGATTACACCATGGCAAAAATAGTAGATGGTGCTGGTGTAGATGTTATTCTTGTAGGGGATTCTGCAAGTAACGTTATGGCTGGTCATGAAACGACTTTACCCATTACTTTAGATCAAATGATTTATCATGCATCGTCGGTTATTAGAGCTATAGACCGTGCTTTGATTGTAGTAGATTTACCTTTTGGAAGTTACCAGAGTGATCCTAAAGAGGCCTTACGTTCTGCCATAAGAATTATGAAAGAAAGTGGTGCGCATTCAGTAAAAATGGAAGGCGGACGCGAAATAAAAGAATCCATTAAACGTATTTTAGCTGCCGGAATTCCCGTAATGGGCCATTTAGGTTTAACACCGCAATCTATATACAAATTCGGAACCTATACCGTTCGTGCCAAAGAAGAACAAGAAGCTGTGGATTTAATAAAAGATGCGAAAATGCTAGAACGTGTTGGTTGTTTCGCGATTGTTCTTGAAAAAATACCTGCTGCTTTAGCTAAACAAGTTGCAGAAAGTGTAAGCATTCCTATTATTGGTATTGGTGCTGGAAATGGTGTTGATGGTCAAGTTCTTGTGCTTCACGATATGCTAGGAATGACCCATGAGTTTCATCCAAGATTTTTACGTCGCTATATGAATTTATATGAAGACATGACCTCTGCAATCTCACAATATGTGGATGATGTTAAAACACGCGATTTTCCTAATGATAATGAACAGTACTAGTTTTCAGTCGCAGTCACAGTATTCAGTTTTACTCAAAATTATTTAAACTTCGTTTCATTTCTATTTATTGAGAAAAAAAATAATCAAATATTAATCTATTAGTGACGGAAAAAATCTTTTCAAATAAAAACAATCTGCAAATCCTTTATGAGGATAATCATATCATTATAGTTAACAAACGCGCTGGTGATATAGTTCAAGGCGATAAAACGGGAGATAAACCATTAAGCGACGTTGTAAAAAGTTATATTAAAGACAAATACAACAAACCTGGAAATGTTTATCTGGGCGTGGTACACCGTTTAGATAGACCCACAACCGGACTGGTTATTTTTGCAAAAACTAGTAAAGTATTACCCCGATTAAATGCCTTGTTTGTTTCAAAAGATATTCATAAAACGTATTGGGCAATCGTTAAAAACGCACCTCCAAAAACTGAAGACACCTTAATTCATTGGTTAAAAAAGAATCCGAAAAACAATAAATCTTCCGCGTATATTAAAGAAACTAAGGACAGTAAAAAAGCCATTCTTCATTATAAATTATTACATAAACTGGATAATTATTTTTTACTAGAAGTCGATTTGGAAACAGGAAGACACCATCAAATTCGGTCGCAATTATCAAGTATTGGTTGCCCAATTAAGGGCGATTTAAAATATGGTTTCGACCGAAGCAATCCCGATGGCAGCATCCATTTACATGCAAGACATATCACGTTTGTGCATCCTGTAAAAAATGAAACCATCAACATAACCGCTCCTCTGCCCGACGATGTTATTTGGAATGCTTGCAATGCTTAAATTTTATATCTTTATATAAAAAAGTCGGTGGGCAGCATACCAAACATAATTTCAGACCAAAAAGCATATTTCAATTCTCAAAAAACGAAACATCTTGATAGTAGATTAACGTACCTAAAGGCTTTAAAAAATGAAATTGTTTTAAAAGAACAAGCGATTTACGACGCTTTAAAACTAGATTTCAAAAAATCGGAGTTTGAATCGTTTATCAGTGAATTTGGTATTGTTATTTTGCAATTCAATCTGGCAATTAAAAATTTAAAGCAATGGGCAAAACCTGAAGCTGTAAAATCTTCTATTTTAACCTTTCCATCAAAAGATTATATTTATAAAGACCCTTACGGAAGCGTATTAATAATCGCGCCTTGGAATTACCCTTTTTTACTTGCAATAGAACCCTTAATCATGGCAGTGGCTGCAGGAAATACGGTGGTTTTAAAACCAAGTGAACTTACAGAAAACACATCGCAATTAATCACAGAAATTGTTGAAAAAGTTTTTCCAAAAGAATATGTAGCATCGATTCAAGGTGGTGTTGAAACTTCTACAGAATTGTTGGCTCAAAAATGGGATTATATTTTTTTTACAGGTAGTGTTTCCGTTGGAAAAATTGTAGCACAAGCAGCGGCAAAACATTTAACACCTGTAACATTAGAATTGGGTGGGAAATCGCCTTGTATTATTGATGATTCGGTAGATTTAACGCTAACTGCCCGTCGTATTGTCTGGGGTAAATTTTTAAATGGCGGACAAACCTGCATCGCACCCGATTATCTAATTATAAACTCTAATATCAAAACTGAATTTATAGAGGCTTTAAAAACAGAAATAACCAAAGCATATGGTGAAAACCCAAGTAATTCTCCAGATTACCCAAGAATTATAAATACGAAAAATACACTTCGATTAGCAAAGATGCTTAAAAATGAACATGTGATTTTTGGTGGTGAAGTAGATGAAGAAACCTGTTATATTTCGCCTACACTTATAGATGAACCTTCATTGGAAAGCGCAGTAATGAGTGAAGAGATATTCGGACCCATACTACCTTTATTATCATATACTTCAGAAGACGATATAGAGCGCATTATAACGCACTTTGAGAAACCATTAGCGCTTTATGTGTTTTCGAATAGAAAGTCTTTTGTAGAAGCTATTCTTAACAAATTCAGCTTTGGTGGTGGTGTTGTCAACGATGTTTTAATTCATTTCGGGAACCACAAATTACCATTTGGCGGCGTAGGACATAGCGGCATGGGTGCGTATCATGGAAAACACGGATTTGATACGTTTTCACATAGAAAAGCCATCATTAAACGTGGTAATTGGATAGACCCTCCCATAAGATATGCGCCTTATAATGAGAAATTAGGGATTCTAAAAAAAATGTTTAAATATTTTAGCTAGAAATTAACGTCATTGCGTGGCACGAAGCAATCTCATTAAAATCATCTATAAATTTAACTCATAACTCACAATACTAAGATTACTTCGCATCATTACATGAGGCTCGCAAGGACGTTTAAAGCGGGTAATTTAGTATCAACTGCACTCCTTTATCGGGTTGTGAAGTTAAATCTAAAGTGGCATTAATTAAAGCTGCTCGACTCTTCATATTAATTAAACCTGAGCCTTTTTCAACGTCTTCAATATTAAAGCCTTTACCATCATCACTGGCCGTAATCATCAAATTATTGGGCTGATAATTTAAAACTATACTCAGGTTTTTAGCTTCGGAATATTTTACAGAATTTGATAAAAATTCCTGAAGAATTCTAAAAATTATAATTTCATGCTTTCGGTCTTTAAAGGCTACTTTTTCGCCAATAATTTTAAGTTCTGCCGAAGTGAATTTCATTTTTTTAAGCCGATCTAATTCATTGGTAATCGATTTTTCAAATCCAATATTCAGCACTACTTCATTATTCAATGTTTTTGAAAGCGATCGCACTTCAGCCAAACTTTCTTTAAGCGCATCACTGGTGTCTTTAAATTTTTCTTTTACATCTTCAGACATCTGCATTTTTAAAATACTTAACTGCATACTTGCAAACGACAGTAACTGCCCAACGTTATCGTGCAACTCCCAACCAATATTTTTTAAAGTTTGCTCTTGTGTTTCTGTTTGTGCTTGAACAATTTCTGCATCGAATGCTTGTTGTTGTTTTATTCGATCTAGCAATAATTTATTTTTCCGTTTTAAAAAAACCACAAAAAATATAATTACTAAAGACGTTACAATTACCAAAACAGCAATCATATATATTAATAAATAGCGTTCTGAAGCTGTACTAGCTAATCGTTCTCCGGTCTGCACCATATAAAAGCAATTGTAAAGGTTTAATACATAATTATATTGGCAAATAAATAGATTTGCCATTTTAAAAAAATAAAATTCCAATCAACATGTCTGTAATAAACATTAAAAAATACTAATGGTGTAATAATTAACCACCAAACAAATATAGTAACCGCAATATAAAAATTTATCGATTTATAGAAAGTTAATATAACATCACTTTTTAAAATCTCAATAAAATAGAAAATTACAGAGAGAAAAATAATGATGGCTCCTAAAATATCTATTATAGGAAAAGGTTTTATAAAATAATCATTCCAATTAAAAAGCACATAAATGATAAAAAAAATAAGGAAAAAATTACGACTAATTTTTATCACAAACACAAAGCTTTTTGATTTAAGTAATTTTAAGAAATAATATGAATAAAATAATATACCCCCTAAAGACCAATAAAGCGCTCCGAACCAATAATTTTTTTCAAAAACAGTACCTTTTAAAAAACTAAAAACCCCATCATTTTCAATAAAATTTGTATAACCAGAAGCTAATTCTGCCAAAGCTATAAATACCAAAAAATAAATAAAATATTTGGCGTTTGAATACTTATACTTTCTATAAAACATAACGCCTGTTAGCGCCGCTAATAGCTCTACACCATATGTTAAAAGAAGATAATTTTGTAATAAAAAGTTTTTCATTAATTAACAGTGCCACCTCTATTTTCGGGTTTACAATACATCAAAGCAAACGTAAAAGTTGAATACATAAATGCATTAGCAAATAGAAATATAAGTCTTTTTAAATTAACAAAATGCCAATCGGCTTCCGTGTTATAAAAGTCGAAAAATATAACCGGAGTGATAATTAACCACCACAAAAACAGTCCAATACTCGCATAAAAACCAAACGTTTTAAACACATTTAGCATAGAATCACTTTTTAAAAATTCAATAAAATAGAGCGCTATACTTATAAAGGTTGCTAATAGACCAAGAAATTGATAAAGTTTTGGGTGTGAAGACATAAAAACATCAAAATAAATTATAAAATGTCCAAGCATAATTACCGAAAACAAAATCCCGACAATCTTAATAATAAATTTATTTTGTTTCAATTGTAATAAGGAATAAAAATAATACAATACAAAAACAATGCTTCCAAAAAACCAAAAGATGTTATACCAATTTGTCATTTGAAAACCAATACGTCTTATCAAGTATACTGGATAGAAGTCTGGATAATAAACTAAAGAAGCACCTAAAACTTCAATAATAAATATATAAATTAAAAAAAATATGAAATACTTTGTACTAGAATTAATATAGTTTTTTAAGCAGATAATACCGGTTAAAGCTGCTAAAAACTCTAAACCATAAGTAATAAAATTGAAATTTTTAGCTAAAAATTCTATCACTTATTCATGGTGTTATTTTCAATTTCCGGTTTACAAAATATTAAAGCAAATGTAAAAGTTGAATACATAAAAATATTAGCAAATAAATAGATTTGCCATCTTAAAAACATAAAATCCCAGTCTCTATTTGAATTTCCAATTTCGTATGTAAAATAGACATCGTAGAAAACCAATGGCGTGATAATTAACCACCAAATAAAAATGGCTGCACTAATATAAAAATTAACTGTTTTGTAAAAGGTTAATAATTTATCACTTTGTAAAGTTTCAATAAAATAAAATACAGTACATAAAAATATAACCAAAGCGCCTAAAACACTAATTAAAGGGAAAAACTTATAAAAAAAGGCTTCCCAATTGAATAGAATATAAATAATAGAGATTATAAAAAAACTTGAGCTTGCTAACTTTATAATATCTCTAAAAACTTTAGTCTTTAATATTTTATTAAAATAAAAAGCAAAAAACATAATAGCCCCAATCTTCCAAAATAAGGTTGTCCACCAATGATTTTTTTGCACAATCGTTCCTACTAACATATGCAAAAATTTATCAGGATAAACATACCTCGTATAACCACTTAAAAATTCGCAAATAGTTAGGTAAACCAAAAAATATATAAAATATTTTGTGGTTTCATTTTTATATTTTCTATAAAAAAACACACCTGTTAAAGCTGCTACAACTTCAACAGAATGTGTTATTAACATATAATTCTGTAATAAAAATTCGTTCACTTTCTTATTGAGGATAACCACCATTACCACCAACTCCTTCATTTAAAGGCGGTGCAGGAATATCTTGATTAGCTGGCGGTAAAAACAGACTTAAACTACTGGCTTTAGACGTGTTTTTAGTCCCTGTTGGCACTATAAACATGGTGTTTCTGTTCTTTTTTTCTGGGTTACTTACATTTCCATAGTTACCTAAATATACCCGCACACCAGTCATGGAATACCCCAAACTATCAGATTTTGCTTCGGCGTACACCAAATAATCATTAATATCTTTTAACGACCATGCCACAGAACGCATTTGTTTTTTCGAGCCTTCAACATCTATAAGAGAATCTATTGCCGTGGGGTTGTTCTGTTCCCAATTGTTACTTAATATTTTAGCTTCTGCAACCGAAATGGTGTCTTTAGGAACTTTATTTGTAGCTAGCGTCTCATTTTGAATCTCCCTTGGACAAAAATAATACGTTAATAAAGCTCCAATACAGAACCCTAAAATTATGTATATGAGTTTTTTCATTTATAAAATTGGTTAATTAATTAATAGCGGTTTAAAAGTAGTAAAAAAGTTTTAACTGTAAGAATAAGAATCTATCATGTTGGAAAACCCAACATCGTTCCCATGCCTACGGTAAATAACCAGCTTCCATAAATAGCATGTTCTATAGAAACCAAAAGGGTCGATTTGGTATTGTTGAACGTAAATGCAAACAATAATCCGCCTAAAAACGTCAGTACAATAACTAAGCTATTTTTAAAGAACATATGTGCTAATGAAAATAAAATAGCATTAAAAAAAAGAAAGAACGATTCGTTTTTAAATAGATTTTTATACCGTTTAAAAAAGAAGGTTCGATAAAGTAATTCTTGCGGATACACCGAAAACAACCAGTAAACAAGTGTAAAACCAATCCACAATAATGGTTTATTAATTACAACTTCAAACAGCATCTGTTTGGCTGTAAACCAGACAAAAAGTGTTGTAACCAAAGCAATTATTAAAAATTTAACCAGCGTTTCTACCCAGAATTGCTTCCAATTTAAATTTGGCACTATATAAAAAGATTCGTTTTCAACTTTTAACAACACATAGATAACGTAAAGAAACCCCACAATACCAAACGATAATTTCATCCAAACAGCATAAGGGAACGCAAAACTTATTGGTAAAACAATAAAAATCAAGGCTATTTCAATGCTTTTATACAGGGTGGAGTTCATTTTAAAAACTAATTGCGGTGGTGTGTTTTACTTCATTAATTACAAACATGCTATGCGTACTCCCAATATGATTGATAGACGTTAATTTTTTCACTACAAATTCTCTAAATGCCGCCATATCCTTCACAATAACCTTCAACAAATAATCGTAGTCACCGCTAATATGATAGCACTCTAATACTTCTGTTAAATTGGTGACTTCTTTTTCGAATTTCATAACATAGTCTTGGGTATGCTGAATGAGTTTAATATGACAAAAAGCCACAAAGGCATTATCTACGCGGTCTTTGTTAACCAATGCTACATATTTATTAATAAACCCATCTTTTTCAAGTTTTTTGATGCGCTCATAAACCGCTGTAACAGAAAGATTTAATTTATTTGAAAGCTCCTTGTTAGTTTGTTTACTATCTGATTGCAAATACTCAAGAAGCTTTTTATCAATATCATCAAAAACCATAATTGAAAATTTTTCGTTCGTTTATCAAATTTACATAAAATAACAAAAAATTAATCTTTATTTTTGATATATTCTAGTTTTATTATCTAAATAAATAAGTAATCATTGTATTTTAATCTAATTTTATCGAAATTTGATAGATAATCAATACAATGCGTTATGGCTTTTAAACCTGCAAACAACATACAAGATTTACAATATTTTGGAGAATTCGGAGGTGTAAACCCTTCTATTTCCGATTCATCAACCTACACCTTTCTATCAGCAAAAACCATGTTTGATACTTTTGAAGGTAATGCCGATGGGTGTTATTTATATTCGCGTCATTCATCACCTTCAAATTTATATTTAGGTGCAACCCTTGCTGCCATGGAAGGTACCGAAACCGCTAATGTTTCGGCATCGGGTATGGGCGCCATAACACCGGTTTTAATGCAATTATGCGATGCTGGCGACCATATTGTTTCAAGCAGAACCATTTATGGAGGCACGTATGCCTTCTTGAAAAACTTTTTACCACGATTTAAAATTGATACGTCGTTTGTCGACATCGCAAAACTAGATGTTGTTGAAGCGGCTATCACCAAAAACACAAAGGTACTGTATTGCGAAGCGGTAAGTAATCCACTATTAGAAATTGCCGACATTAAAGGTCTGGCGGCTATTGCTAAAAAACATAATATTAAATTGGTAGTCGATAACACCTTTTCGCCATTATCAATATCACCAGCTATTTTAGGAGCAGACATTGTGATTCATAGCTTAACAAAATTTATAAATGGTTCCAGTGATACCGTTGGTGGTGTAGTATGTGGTACCCAAGAACTTATAAACGAATTGCGCAACGTAAACCATGGTGCGTCTATGTTATTAGGCTCTACAATGGATAGTTTAAGAGCTGCTTCAATTTTGAAGAATTTAAGAACCTTGCATATCAGAATGCAGCAACACAGTAAAAATGGTTTGTATTTAGCCGAAAAATTTGAAGCTGATGGTTTAAAAACGGTTTATCCGGGATTAAAATCGCATCCAGGTCACGAATTATTCAAAAGTATGATGAATGAAAAATACGGCTTTGGAGGTATGTTAACTGTTGATGTTGGCTCTTTAGAAAAAGCAAATGAATTAATGGAGCTTATGCAAAACCGTAAATTAGGATATCTTGCTGTTAGTCTAGGTTTTTATAAAACCTTGTTCAGCGCACCAGGAACGTCAACTTCTTCTGAAATACCTGAGGAAGAACAAAAAGCAATGGGTTTAAGTGATGGATTGATACGTTTTTCTATTGGACTTGACGACGATATTGAACGCACGTACCAGATGATGAATATGTGCATGAAAGAACTTAATATTCTATAAATTATATACCTTTAATACGTATCCAAAGATCAGACAATGCTTTATTAACATTGTCTGTTTTTGGTTTGAAAGGTTTCATATTTAAACGCTCATTTTCTTTGAACAGAATCAAATAAAACACAGATGAATTTGGATTATCTGCATCTATAATGGGATACCGCAAATCATTGTATTGATAAAGGTTGTCCCCTATTTTATAAACACTGTAATAGTCTTTACTAAAATCTGCCAGATTTTTAATGTCGTTAAACTCTTCGGGTGTTAAATCGCGTTGTTTTGGTAATTCATTAAATTCTAAAAATCTATTTTTTGTATCGAGTAGTGAATAATAAGATACAAAATACGACGTGTCGGATTCCGCTATGGCGTACCACAAAATATTATTAAATATAGAAGGTTGAATGCTAAATCTGTTGATAAGCATACCACTTTCAGTTACCGACTTTCTAAAAATCGCATCAACGTACAATTTGTTTACAACCGTTAAAAACAAATAAGCAGAACTAACTCCCAAACCCAATTTCAACCAAAATCGTCTTCGATTATTTTGTCTGTTAAAAAACATTAGAATAATCACACAAGTCAAAAATGGAAGCGTATAAAAAGGGTCAATAACAGCTATATTATTGAAGGCAACTCTGTACGTTGTAAATGGCGTAAAAAGTTGTGTACCATAAGGCGTAAAACAATCTAAAATAGGATGTGTAAATAAAGCCCAGAAAAAGAGCAAGATCCAATCTTTTTGAGTGGTGGTATGGCGTCGTTTCCCCGAATTGTACAATCTATAAACGCCCCAACCCAAAATAAAAGCCGCTAAAATTGAAAACAACACAGAATGCATAAAACCTCTATGAAATAACATGGCATCAATGTCGTTTCCAAATAAATACTTGCCAACAAGCACATCTAAATCTGGTATCGTACCACCAATGGCACCAAACAATATCGCTTTATTGCCAATTTTTTTACCTAAAACTGCTTCGCCGCATGCAGCCCCTAACACAATTTGCGTGAATGAATCCATTAAATTTAAAACTTGATGACAAAAGTACACATTAAAACCATTTGCATACATTCATCTAAAATCGTAACATTACAGTTCAAATTCAGTTAAATGCAAGACGATAAGAATATTTCCAAAATAGAAATCGAGAATCAAAACATAATTGAAAACAAAGAGCTTAATATTTGGGAAGCTATAATTCCGGTAGTTATTTTAATGTTCTTACTGGCTTATAATATCTTTTTTGTTGAAGGTCAAGAATGGTTTGGAACTTACACTAACCAGATTATTTTACTTCTTGGAGGCATTGTTGCGGCGAGTGTTGGCTTGTTTAATAAAGTTACAATTCCAAGCATGCTAACCGAAATTTGGGAAAACCTAAAAAGTGTTTTTATCCCAATCATGATTTTGTTTTTAGTTGGTGCTTTAGCAGGAACTTGGTTAGTTAGTGGCGTAATTCCTGCTATGGTTTATTATGGTTTACAAGTATTAAATCCTGCCATTTTTTTGCCTGCATCGGTAATTATTTGTGCCGTAATATCGATCGCGACTGGAAGTTCTTGGACAACATCGGCCACAGTTGGTATTGCATTAGTAGGTATTGGTACCGCTTTGGGCATAAACACAGGCATGATTGCCGGTGCCGTAATTTCTGGAGCTTATTTTGGTGATAAAATGTCACCATTAAGCGATACTACTAACTTAGCGCCAGCAATGGCAGGCACAGATTTGTTTACACATATAAGATACATGACGTTTACAACGGTACCTACTCTAATTGTTACCTTAACGGTTTTTGGTATCATAAGTATGAACATCGAAACGTCTGGAAGCGCCGATTTAAGTAATCTTTTATCAACTATTAATACGACGTTTAATATTTCTCCTTGGCTTTTCATTGTTCCCGTAGTGGTGATTGCATTAATTCTTTTAAAGACAAAACCCTTAATGGCTTTAAGTGCTGGGGTTTTATTAGCCGCCATTTTTGCATTCGTTTTTCAAACGGAAGTTTTAATGCATTTATCAGATTCTAAATTAAAATCTCTTATAACTTCAATTTTTACCGATACCCAAATTACCACAGACAACGAAAAATTAAACGATCTTTTTTCAGCGGGTGGTATGCAAGGTATGTTATGGACCAT
Source organism: Mariniflexile aquimaris (assembly GCF_042676825.1). NCBI lineage: Bacteria > Pseudomonadati > Bacteroidota > Flavobacteriia > Flavobacteriales > Flavobacteriaceae > Mariniflexile > Mariniflexile aquimaris. The sequence continues at coordinate 335,907 of NZ_JBHTIB010000012.1, read as the reverse complement.
TTATTTAATTATCTGCGCCATGATTTTTGGTGGTATTATGGATGGCATTGGAGCGTTGGCCAGAATTACTAAGGCATTACTTGCTGTAGCCACATCCATATTCGGACTGTTTGCAAGTACGGTGATAAGCTGTTTAGGATTAAATGCGATTGCTTCCGATCAATACTTAGCCATTGTAATTCCTGGAAAAATGTTTAAAAAAGCCTATAAAGACAGAGGACTGGCGCCCGAAAATTTAAGTAGAACTTTAGAAGATTCTGGTACGGTTACTTCTGTTTTAATTCCTTGGAATACCTGTGGTGCTTACCAAAGTGGTGTTTTAGGGGTAGATACTCTTCATTACGCCGGATACGCCATTTTTAATTGGTTAAGTCCGTTTATGACCTTATTATTTGCAGCATTCCAAATAAAAATAAAAGAATTGGCAAAAAAATAATAACGATAATTTAGCCTTTTTGCCAATATTTTACAAAGTTGCTATTTTACGGAAGCTAAAATTATTAAATTAAGAAAAAACAACCTGTAATTTTATTCCCATTTTTAATTGCTATTACTCCATAAGTTTTATTAATTGATAATGTTCAAAACATGCATGAACTAAGCTTAAGTTTGCATCAGAAAAATTATTAATTATTAAAAATTTCAATATGGCATTAGTAGGAAAAAAATTCCCAAATTTAAGCGTTAACGCAATGAACGATATGGGCGATACTTTTAAAGTAAACGTTCTAGAAGAAGCAGTTAACAACAAGAAAAAAGTAGTTTTATTTTGGTACCCAAAAGATTTCACATTTGTTTGTCCAACAGAGTTACATGCATTTCAAGCAGCATTGGGTGAATTCGAAAAAAGAAACACATTGGTAATAGGCGCGTCTTGCGATACTGCCGAAGTACATTTTGCATGGTTAAATACCGCGAAAGATAATGGTGGTATTGAAGGTGTTACCTACCCGATTTTAGCAGATTCTAACAGAAATTTAGCTTCTACGCTTGGTATTTTAGATATTTCGAACGAGCAATATAACGAAGAAACCGGTGTAGTAACTGTTGAAGGTGATAACGTAACTTACAGAGCCACTTACATTATAGATGAAGAAGGAACCGTACAACACGAAAGCATCAACAATATGCCGTTAGGTAGAAATGTAAATGAGTATATACGTATCATTGACGCATTAACGCATGTTCAAAAAAATGGTGAAGTTTGTCCAGCTAACTGGGAAGAAGGAAAAGATGCTATGAAAGCAGATAGAAATTCAACTGCAGAATACTTATCAACTTTAGCTAATTAATTATGTTGCAAGAATTAGAACAAGACAATTTGCAAGATATTATTGCAAGTAATCAAACTGTTGTGGTTCAATATTCGGCTACCTGGTGTGGAAATTGCCGAATCATGAAACCAAAAGTTAAAAAGTTAGCTTCAGAAAATGAAAGTATTTCTTTTGTTATTGCTGATGCTGAAAAATTCCCTGAATCTAGAAAACTAGCAACGGTAGACAATTTACCTACCTTCGCTACTTTCAAAAATGGTGCATTTGTTAATCAGGTGCAAACAAATAAATTCGAAGTATTAAAAGATTTAATAAATGAAGTTACCAGTAATTAAGCATTTAACGCAATTTATTGAAGAAAACGACGAAGATTATGTTGTTGAAACCATAGAAACACTTGAAGCACTTACGGAAGTTCCTTCTTTAAAAGATGAAGAATTGGATGTAATTGGCGAACTTATATCAAACATGTACGGCGCCATTGAAGTGAACAAAATGGTTAAAGATGGTACACCAAAAAAAGAGGCTTTAAATAATTTTATGTCTCGTGTACTCGGATCGATAGATAAATAGAAAAAGAAAAATTATTGCAAACAAAAAACCACTTCAAATGAAGTGGTTTTTTACTTTAATATCAACTTTAATTTAAACTAAGTCGAAGCGATCAGCATTCATCACTTTAACCCAAGCTTTCACAAAGTCGTTTACAAATTTCTGTTTGCTATCATCTTGAGCATATACTTCTGCATAGGCTCGTAAAATAGAATTAGAACCAAATACAAGATCTATACGTGTTGCTGTCCATTTGCATTTACCTGTTTTACGATCACAAATTTCATAAACCCCATTGCTAGTTGGTTTCCAATAATTTGCCATGTCGGTTAAATTAACAAAAAAGTCATTTGTCAATGCTCCTGGCTTATCTGTAAATACACCGTGTTTCGTCGCACCAAAATTAGTTTCCATAACACGCATACCACCAATTAAAACAGTCATTTCTGGTGCTGTTAAGCCCATTAATTGCGTACGGTCTAGCAGTAATTCTTCAGGAGTTACCACGTAGTCTTTTTTCAACCAATTACGATAACCATCGGCAACAGGCTCTAAATACTCAAAAGACTCTGCATCTGTCATTTCAGAAGAAGCATCGCCACGTCCTGGTGCAAATGGTACTTCAATAGATAGTCCTGCATTTTTTGCAGCTTTCTCTATTCCATAATTACCGGCTAATACGATGGTATCAGCAACACTAATTCCGAATTCTTTGGCGATTGGTTCTAATACCGACAACACATGCGCCAAACGTTTTGGCTCATTCCCTTCCCAATCTTTTTGCGGAGCGAGACGGATTCTAGCGCCATTAGCGCCACCTCTAAAATCGGAACCTCTAAATGTACGTGCACTATCCCAAGCAGTTGATACGAGTTCTGAGATACTCAATCCTGACTTAGCTATTTTATCTTTAACGGCATTAACATTATAATCCTTTGTACCTTTTGGTACAGGATCTTGCCAAATTAATTCTTCTTTTGGTACATCCGGACCAATCCATCGATCTTTTGGTCCCATATCACGATGTGTTAATTTAAACCAAGCACGTGCAAAGGCGTCAGAAAAGGCATCAAAATCATTTTTAAATTTCAATGATATTTCTTTATATATCGGATCCACTTTCATAGCCATATCTGCATCAGTCATCATCGGATTATATCGTGTTTTCAAATCCTCTACATCAACAGGTTTGTCTTCTTCTTTAATAGATACCGGTTCCCATTGCCATGCGCCTGCTGGACTTTTACGTAATTCCCATTCATGGTTGAATAACATTTCAAAGAAACCATTATCCCATTTTGTAGGATATGTGGTCCAAGCGCCTTCTAATCCACTAGTTACTGTATCACGTCCTTTACCAGTCCTGGTTGGATTAGACCATCCAAAACCTTGTTCTTCAACCGGAGCTTCCTCGGGGCTTGGTCCTAAAATACTAGCGTCTCCATTACCATGTGCTTTCCCTACGGTATGCCCACCTGCGGTTAAAGCTACGGTTTCTTCATCGTTCATCGCCATTCTTTTGAACGTTTCACGTACCTGAGCACCTGTTTTTAAAGGGTCTGGCACACCATTAACACCTTCAGGATTCACATAAATTAATCCCATTTGCACAGCAGCTAACGGGTTTTCCATGGTTGAAGGCTTACTAACATCGTCATAACGTTCATCACTAGGCGCTAACCATTCCTTCTCAGCGCCCCAATAAGTATCTTTTTCTGGCCCCCAAATATCTTCGCGACCAAAGGCAAAACCATAGGTTTTTAATCCCATACTTTCGTAAGCTATGGTACCTGCCAAAATAATTAAGTCTGCCCAACTTACTTTATTACCATATTTCTTTTTAATTGGCCATAATAAGCGTCTCGCTTTATCTAAACTCACATTATCTGGCCATGAATTAAGAGGTGCAAACCTTTGGTTTCCTGTTCCACCGCCTCCACGTCCATCTGCGATTCTATAAGAACCGGCAGCATGCCACGCCATTCTTATCATTAAGCCACCATAATGTCCCCAATCTGCTGGCCACCAATCCTGACTATCAGTCATTAAATTGTGAAGATCTTTTTTAAGAGCTTCTACATCAAGTTTTTTTAATTCCTCCCGATAATTGAAATCCTTTCCTAAAGGGTTTGTTTTAAGATCATGTTGATGCAAAATGTCTAAATTCAATGCATTTGGCCACCAATTCATAACCGACTTTTCACCAGTTGTATTTGCGCCGTGCATAACTGGACATTTTCCTGTTTTTGAACTACTCATAAGGTTTTATATTAATATTTGTTTAGCAATACTGAATTAGGTAAAGTTACTAAATAGACTACTAAAAAACCAATTTATAACATTCTATTAACCTATGTTGTAATTGATAAAATTTATTATAAAATATTATTCAATAAATTAAAGATATAGCGCTGCTTATTAAATGACATACCACTTTTTATAAAAAAAATCAAAATATTCATTTTTAAATCTCATTATTATAACATGCATCATTTAATAAAAGCTCTCAATTAAAAACTAAACAAATTCGTCAATTTGAAATAGAAATTAGTGTATTTATTCATACTTTTACACCAATAATTAAATAAACTATTATGGCAACAGTAACATTAAAAGGAAACGCAATTAAAACTTCTGGCGAATTACCAAAAGTTGGAACAAAAGCTCCAGATTTCAGTTTAACAGCGAACGATTTATCTACAAAAAAATTAAGTGATTTTGCTGGTAGCAAAGTTGTTTTAAACATATTCCCTAGCGTAGACACAGGCACTTGTGCACAATCTGTTAGACAATTTAACAAAGAAGCTAGTGAAATGAAAAATACCAAAGTATTATGTATTTCTCACGATTTACCTTTTGCTCATGCTCGTTTTTGTGGTGCCGAAGGTTTAGAAAATGTTATTAGTCTTTCTGATTTTAAAGATGGAAGTTTTGGTAAAAATTATGGATTAAATATTACATCTGGTCCATTAGAAGCGCTTCATTCTCGTTGCGTGATTGTTTTAGACGAAAAAGGTACCGTTTTATATACAGAACAAGTTCCGGAAATCGTTGATGAACCTAATTACGAGGCTGCCTTAAAAGCATTATAATAATAAATTTAGCCAGACGTCATTAATGAATAAAAAAGAATCCTTTTTCGCAAACCGAATTAAAAGTATTGGTTATGCAGTTAGAGGTGCTTTAGTGCTTTTAAAAAAAGAAGCAAGTATAAAAGTTCAGTTTACTATTGCATTATTAGTTACAGCAGCTGGATTCTTTTTTAACATTTCTTCAACAGAATGGATTATTCAGCTTTTAGCCATTGGTTTAGTGATGAGTATTGAAGGCATGAATACCGCGGTAGAAGAAATTGCGAATTTTATTCACCCAGAACACAATAATAAAATTGGGTTAATTAAAGATATCGCCGCTGGTTCTGTGTTTTATGCTTCAATTATTGCGATTATTATTGGGCTAATCATCTATTTACCAAAGATTTTTTAAAATACTATAACCATTAGGTTAAACGTTAGTAATTTGTATTTTTGTTTAAACCAACAGCGCATTAATGGCGAAGAAAAAAAACGACACTAAAACTTCAAATAAAAAAATTAAAATGCCGAGTTTTAAATTATCAAACCAGCAAAAACTGGTATTTGGTAGTTTTTTAGCTTTTTTTGGCATTTTACTTTTTATTGCATTTATTTCTTTCTTTTTTACCGGTGAAGCAGACCAAAGTACCTTGTCTGATTTTGCATCGCGCGATGTTAAATCCGAAAATTGGTTAAGCAAATCTGGCGCATGGCTAAGTGATTTATTTATACAACGCGGATTTGGTATTGCGTCTTTTATTTTTGCAGGATTAATATTTATATCGGGTATTTATGTCTTGTTAAATCTAAGTAGAGCCAATCTTGCTAAGCACTGGTTTTGGGGCATTTTAACAGCTATTTGGTTATCTATTCTATTTGGTTTTTTTGGAAACAGCTATGGTATTCTCGGGGGTACTATTGGTTTTGAAGTAAACACCTATCTACAAGATTATATTGGAAAAATAGGCACATCGCTTCTGCTTTTATTCGGTCTTATTACCTATCTGGCTACGCGTTATAAAGTAACTTTTGAAAGCTTTACAAATCTTTTTAAATCGGCTAAAGCTGGTCTTAAAGACGATTTTGAACAAACTAATGATGATGTTATAATTCCGTTAGATAATAATTTATCGGAAGAAGCGCATGCTATTAAATCGGCTTATGAAATCGCTAAAGAAAGTAATAATTCGAATACGGTTAAAGACGTGAAACCTAAAGTTGAAACAGCGCCTTTAATTGTAAAACCGCCTACTAAAGAAGATTTAGAAGATGAGTTAGATATTGAAATGGAAGTGAAAGAAGTGGCTGAAGAACTTTCAGAAACCGATAATCTATCAGATAAATTAGTTGCAGATTTTGGTCAATTCGATCCTACTTTAGAGCTTTCAAAATATCAATTTCCACCGTTAGATCTTCTTAAGAAATATGATTCTGAAGGCATCACCATCAATCAGGAAGAATTAGAAGAAAACAAAAATAAAATTGTAGATACCTTAAAGAACTACAATATTGGTATTGCCAGTATAAAAGCGACCATTGGACCTACCGTTACACTTTATGAAATTGTACCCGATGCCGGAATACGTATATCGAAAATAAAAAATCTAGAAGACGATATTGCACTATCTTTAGCAGCGCTTGGTATTCGTATTATTGCGCCAATTCCAGGAAAAGGGACTATTGGTATTGAGGTGCCAAATAAAAATGCGACCATTGTTTCAATGCGTTCGGTCATAGCATCTAAAAAGTTCCAAACCTCCGAAATGCAACTTCCAATCGCCCTAGGAAAAACCATTAGCAACGAAACTTTTGTAGTAGATTTAGCTAAAATGCCTCACCTTTTAATGGCTGGTGCTACTGGTCAAGGAAAATCGGTTGGATTAAACGCCGTTCTCACATCTTTACTCTATAAAAAACACCCTGCCGAAGTAAAGTTTGTTTTGGTAGATCCTAAAAAAGTGGAACTAACACTTTTTAATAAAATTGAACGTCATTATTTAGCAAAACTTCCAGATAGTGAAGATGCGATAATAACAGATAATACCAAGGTAATCAATACATTAAATTCGCTTTGTATTGAAATGGATAACCGCTATGAGCTGTTAAAAAATGCCTTATGCCGAAATATAGCAGAGTACAATATTAAATTTAAAGCACGTAAATTAAACCCTAACGAAGGTCATCAATTCTTACCGTATATTGTTTTAGTTGTTGATGAGTTCGCCGATTTAATTATGACCGCCGGTAAAGAAGTAGAAACCCCAATTGCACGTTTAGCACAATTAGCCCGTGCCATCGGTATTCACTTAATTATTGCTACACAGCGTCCATCGGTAAACGTTATTACGGGTATTATTAAAGCCAATTTCCCAGCGCGTATTGCCTTTAGAGTAACTTCAAAAATAGATTCAAGAACTATTTTAGACGGCTCTGGAGCAGACCAACTTATTGGGCGAGGTGATATGCTTTTCACCCAAGGTAACGACTTAATACGCGTACAATGCGCCTTTGTAGACACACCTGAAATTGAAAAATTAACCGATTATATTGGCTCTCAAAAAGCTTATCCTAACGCCTACTTTTTACCAGAATATGTAGGAGAAGAAAGTGGCACAAGTCTTGATATAGATATAGAAGACCGAGATAAATTGTTTAGAGAAGCTGCCGAAGTTATTGTTACAGCACAACAAGGTTCTGCTTCTTTGCTTCAGCGAAAACTTAAATTAGGATACAATCGCGCAGGCAGAATAATAGACCAATTAGAAGCCGCTGGTATTGTTGGTCCGTTTGAAGGGAGCAAAGCCAGACAGGTCCTTATCACCGATCTTACGGCATTAGATAGACATTTAGAAAATGAAAACATATAATTATTATAACCCTATGAAAATCAAAAACGTTTTAGCCCTTTTATTAATAGCACTAACCATAAATAGTTTTGCTCAAAATAAAGCCAAAACCTTATTAAATCAAGTTTCACAAAAAGTAAAAAGTTACGACAATATTTCTATTGAATTTAAATATGTTCTAGAAAATACTGCCGAAAGAATAAAACAAGAAACAAAAGGCGATGTTATTTTACAAGGTGAAAAATACAAACTAAATATTCTTGGTGTTACCCGCCTTTACGACGGTAAGAAACTTTACAGCATAAGTACAGAAGATGAAGAAATTACCATTTCGTCTGAAAAAGATTCAGAAGAAGATGCTATCACGCCAAGCAAAATGTTATCGTTTTATGAAGATGGTTATACCTATGCCATGGATATTGAGCAAAATATTAACGGTAGAAAAATTCAGCTGGTAAAACTAACACCAATTGATTCTAAATCTGAAATAAAGTACATCCTTTTAGGAATAGACAATCAAACAAAACACATTTATAATTTAATGCAAATTGGCAAAAACGGTACAAAAACTACGCTTACCGTTAATTCTTTTAAAACAAATGAGCCTTTATCAAAAAGCTTATTTACCTTTGACGCAAACAAATACAAAGGTTATTATATAAATAAAATTAATTAACAACCTTGTATTTAATAAATGACTAAAATAAAAGAACGCATTATTATTTGCGTTCTTAATTTTATAAACTAGTTATTTATAATCAATTAGCAATTTATGCCGGTGTGAAAATATTAGATCGATACATATTAACCTCTTACCTTAAAACTTTCTTTAGCGTATTTGTTATACTAATTCTAATTTTTATTTTACAAAGTATATGGCTATATATTAGAGAGTTATCTGGCAAAGATTTGGATTTTTCTGTAATTGTAAAATTCATAATCTATGTGATGCCAAAACTCATCCCACTGGTATTACCCTTAACCATACTTTTATCATCTATCATGGTATTTGGTAGTTTTGCTGAAAACTATGAGTTTGCGGCTATGAAATCTACCGGCATTTCATTACAGCGTGCCATGTCTGGACTAAGCGTTTTTATAGTAATATTAGGTATTGTTACGTTTTTCTTTGCTAATAATGTAATTCCTTGGGCAGAAATTAGTTTTTATAACCTAAGAACAAACATTGCTAAAACTAAACCTGCAATGTTGCTTGGAAAGGGTCAATTTAACGAAGTCAATAACTATAACATTAAATTTGATGATAAACATGGCGACAACGATCAGTATCTAGACAATGTTACCATACATATAAAAGGCAGCAATGGCAGAACCAATGCAACCGTAATTAAATCTAAAACGGGCGAATTAGCCAGTGAAAAAGACTCGAATGTTTTAAAACTTATTTTGTTTGATGGTAACTATTACAGTGATGTTAACCCTAATAACGTAAAAGCACGACTTAAAAAACCATTCGCCAAAAGTACTTTTGAAAAATACATTATCAATATTGATTTATCACAAATGAATAATGTTGATTTCGATGAACAGTCTCATACAGATAAGTATAACATGCTTAATGTTGTTGGGTTAAAAACTACTATTGATTCTTTGGTGAAAATGGAAAATAATAGTCGCGCTACTTTTTCTCAAAGTTTAATTCAAGCATCGAATGTGGCGACAATTGCCATGCCAGAATTCAAACAAAAAGATTCAATAAATTTGGGTCCTATTTTAGATGCTTTTGAAACCAAGAAAAAATTTGAAATGGTTGATATTGCGTTAAAAAATACAACCAATGTTCGCCAAATAATTAATACAAATCAAGCTTCCCTAAAAATTTCGAAAGAATGGCTTAACAAACATATTATTTCTTTACACGAAAAATTCGCGCTAGGATTTGCCTGTATAATTTTATTCTTTGTTGGGGCGCCACTCGGAGCTTTAATTCGCAAAGGTGGTATAGGGTTGCCCATGGTTATCGCCATTTTATTATTTTTAACCTATCATTTTATTGGTATTTTTGCGACAAACAGTGCTAAAACTGGTAGCTTCAATCCTATATTAGCAAGTTGGTTTTCTACATTAATCATGCTTCCATTAGGCATATTTTTAACCAGACGTGCTACGGCAGATAAAGGTTTATTTGAATTCGATCACCTTATTGAACCTCTTAAAAAAGTATTTAATATTAAAGATAAAGAGGAAATAAATTATTCATTTTTATCATCTTATAAAAATGACGCTTTAGTTAATGTTATAACTAATTACGAAGCACTGGGTTTTGAAGAAAGCAGTCGCTATGAAGCCATACAAGTATTAAAAAGCAGAGGCATCAGCACCAATCAATTACGTGATGAAGGCTTGCCGATAGATGAGAATTATGAAACTTCAAAATCCATCTCAAGCGATTATAACGATCATTCAAAATTTGCATTAACATTATATACTATTGGAGTTGTTTTACTTATACTTCATTTTGTATTTAAAAATAATAAGCTGCCATCGTTAGCCTCGGCATCAATTCAACTTAGTATTTCTTCGTTTGTTTTATTTTTAATATACTACATAAAATCGCTCATTAATAATTTTAGTTTTTATACCCACATTCGTAATAAAGATAAAAAACCAGAACTCTATTTATTGATTCTTGGAATACCATTATACTTTATTACATATATATTTTTAAAATCTAGATTAAAAGAAGACTTAAAACAAAATTGTTTAGATTCCTTAAAATAAGCAATACCTTTGCATTATGATTACAGAAGCCATGATAGAAAATACAAACACTCAAGTAAAACTTAATACCATACCAGAAGCTATTGAAGATATTCGCAATGGTAAAGTTATTATAGTAGTAGATGATGCCAATAGAGAAAATGAAGGTGATTTTGTAGCTGCTGCCGACAAAGTGACGCCAGAAATGATAAATTTTATGGCCACACAAGGTCGCGGTTTAATATGTGCGCCACTAACTGAAAATCGTTGTAAGGAATTAGATTTGCATATGATGGTTAGAAATAACACCGATCATATGGAAACTGCCTTTACGGTATCGGTAGATTTAAAAGGTCAGGGAGTAACCACAGGTATTTCGGCTAGCGATAGAGCTAAAACTGTAAAAGCATTAACAGACTCTAATACCAAACCGTTTGATTTAGCTAGACCAGGACATATTTTCCCATTAGTTGCAAAAGAAGGTGGCGTTTTAAGAAGAACAGGGCATACCGAAGCAGCCATAGATTTCGCAAGATTGGCAGGTTTACAACCCGCAGGTGTAATTGTGGAAATCATGAATGAAGATGGTACCATGGCGCGATTACCGCAACTTTTAGAGATTGCAAAAAAATTAGATTTAAAATTAGTGTCGATTGAAGATTTAGTGGCTTACAGAATGCAACACGACTCTTTAATTGAAAAAAAAGAAGATTTTCAAATAGAAACACGCTTTGGAAGTTTCAGATTAAGAGCTTACAAACAAACTACCAATAAACAAATACATATTGCTTTAACCAAAGGTGCCTGGAAAGATAATGAAGAGGTGCTAACCCGCATAAATTCTACCTTAATTAATAATGATATTTTAGGAACCCTAACCAATAACGTTGACGAACAGTTGAAAAATATGTTTAGCGTAATTAACAAGGAAGGGAAAGGTGCTATTATCTTTATTAATCAGGAAACACCGTCTATGAACATTTTAAAAAGATTAGCTGTTATTAAAGACAATCAAAAACCTGATACCATCTATAAAGCACCAAAAATAGATATGGATGCCCGCGATTTTGGTATTGGCGCACAAATATTACACGATTTAAACATACATAAACTCCGTTTGTTATCTAACAGTCAACAAAGTAAACGTGTGGGCTTAATTGGCTATGGTTTAGAAATTGTGGATTATGTAAATTACTAAAAAGAGAGCAGTGCAAGTTAAACTACTTAGCACTACCCTCTTTTTCACTTACTAACTCAAACTATTTTATCTAATTACCACTCTTTTTGTGGTACTACTTTTTTCATTGTAAGCTTTAAGAATGTAAACTCCTGTTTTTAAACTTTCTACGTTTATTTGTTTTGTGTTTTTAGTTTTTAATACTTGATTTCCTAAAACGTCATAAATCGTAACTAGGCCTATGCTACTATTTGATGAAATATAAATAACGCTTGACGCTGGATTTGGATAAATTTTAAAATTATTATTATCAAACGATTCCGTACTTAGAGGTGCTGCTAACGAAAATGAACTTTCTTCCTTATAATACCCTACCCAACTTAAAGTAGCTGAATCATAATCCTGATAAACATATAATTCTTTGTTTCCATTACTATCATAAGTACTTACTTCTCTATCTTCATTTACCCAATTAGGATCTACCCAACTTTGCCATAGATAAATGGTTTCTAAAGTTCCCATGTAGGTGGTTATATATCTTTCTTTTAACGTGTAAGTGCTCCCATTATAACTATCAACAATTAACTCTCTTTGATTTGTTGTATAAGTAGCCGTTCCTCGTTCAATTAATTGCCAAGCGCTTCCAGTCCACTGCCGTTCCCATTCTGTGGATGGCTGTCCAGAAGTACCGTAGGCATATTCAAATTGTCTATAATTCACCAAAGTACCCGTACTTCCTTCTTGAAATGTTATTTTATAAACATCGGCTCCAATATATTCATAAGAAATTTTTAAAACATCGAATCCCGCTTCAAAGGAGTAAGTAGTTATGTCCTTGATATTGCTCGTTCCTGTATAATATGTATACGTTTCTTGATAACTATCATCCCATGATGCCCCATTCCAATCTTGTCTTAAGTTTGTGGTTATCGTATTATTAGTGGTATTATAGGTTTTAATATACTGATAATCATTTTCTAAACTCGGATATACCAAACCTAATATTTTGGTTTCTTTGTTTCCACCATTACCGTATGTATATTGCTCTACATAGTCTTGTTGCCAGACTTCGGGATTATCAAAATTACTCCAAATTGTCTTTACATCAAGTTTATAAGTTTGGGACGCACAAGGACTTGTTAATACAAGTCCATACAGAACTACTGAAAAAAGTAAAAGTCGTTTCATAATTAATAGCATTAATTGGTTTATATATAGTTACATTGAAATGCAAACGAAATGTGAGCATTTCTACTTTAAAAAAATAAAAACCTGGTGTTGAACTATTTTTTTGCTATTAACCTTTTGAGAGAAATAAATTGAATTACCAATCTTGAAAATTAAGATTGTAACCAATACTATAAAAGAGTTATGTATATGAAGACTTTATGGCCACATAAAAGTAGAAAATAAAACACTATAAATCAAATGATTATAACTAATTATTTGATTTATTTAAAATTAATATATAAATATTATGCGCTGCTGCTTTGACAACTCTAGCCCGATCATTTTTAACCACTTAAAATTATAAAATCATGTTACTAAGAAGCTTCTAAAATATATCTTACTTCTTCTTTATTTTCACTTTCTAAAAGTTTTATTAAAACTGATTTCATTACATCTTTATTATTCAAATTCTTTCGAACGTGTTTATATAAATCTGGATATTTATCATTTAATAGCATTCTAATTTTAGAACCATCAATGCTATGGTATTGGCCCGTATACAAATCTAACAAGACATTTGTTTGCTCGTTAGACATTAATAAACCTAGGACACCAAACGCAAGAGACATACCAGCTACTTTATCTTGATTCACAAAGGTGTCGTTAAACAATAAATATTTATCTATTAGTTCCGACTTAACAAAGTGTTTTTCTCCCGAGTAATTTGAAGCATTCAGATAAATATAATCTCCATCAGAATAAGCATAATACAATGCGCGTTTATGCTCCCGTTCTTCCAAATTTAGTTTTTCTTGATTTGATGAATAATCCTTAAATGCAATAGACGCATCTTGAAATGGCTGGTTGTTATACAACTCTGAAAAAGACGTATAGAAACCCTTTTTTATCGGTTCGCTTAAAATTACTGGCGCACTTGGGTTTTCTATCAAAATTGGTCGATTCATTTGAGTATCTGGATTTAATTCGCTGAATTGAATTAAACAACTTTTTAAAATCTCCCTAATTCTATCGTCATGTTTTCCAGTTACATCGACACTGTTTTTTTCGGCATAAGCAGAAAAACTTCCAAGAAAATAATATATAGCATCCTTCTCTGTTAAAACATCTAAATTAACGGTTGCCTTTCCTGTTTCTTTAAACGCACCTGTATGTTCAGAAATAAGTAATTGATTAATTCTTAATACTAGTGGTGTTTTTGATGTATTGGCAGGAAATATAGCATTAAAATAATCCATTAACTCCTCTTCAAAAGGGTTATAGAATGTTGAAAGTACTTTTTTGTTGAAAACTCCTTTTTGTGCAATTCCTAGATTGTCTTTGTAAATACGGTTATCAATAATTTTAGAAACATAAAAATTCACATTCTCAACCGTATCTTCTTCTAGGGGCAATAGGTTAATAATGTGATAATCTTGTGCCTGACAAAAATTAACAAATGAACTCATTAAAACGATAATGACTAATGCCTTTTTTAACATACTAATTCGTTTAAATTACAAAGATGCTTTAATAATATCTCGCATTTTTAAGGCACGTTCTTTAACCTGTTCTTCCGTCCATGACAATTTAATTAAGGATGAAATATTTCTGCCTATTACATTATCTGATTGCGAGAATTCTTTGTTTTTTAGATACGACAGTCCATTCTTTACTTCTTCTGAAATTGGAGCTAACGATTTTAAATTTTTTAAATGATCCCATTTACGAATGTAATGCCAATTATTATCGAAATAATTCCAGCAAGCGTCTACGCCACCTTCTTTAAAACCTTGAATGACTTTTCTTGAGGTTTCTAAATTTGGCAAAAAGAAATTTAAGAAACTATAGTTTTCTATCCCACCTTCTGGAACTTTTCTAAAAGTTACTTCTGGTATCTCTGATAAAACCTCCTTAATGATATTGAAATTATTTTTTTGAATCGCTAATATTTCTGGCAAACGTTGTATTTGTGCCAAACCAACCGCCGCATGAAGCTCTGAAATTCGGTAATTATACCCTAAAAACGGATGCGTTTCTGCGCCGCGATCGTTACCCACATGGTCGTGACCATGATCGCTATAATGATCGGAATTTATATAGTAGTCTTTATTATTTGTAATGACGGCGCCACCTTCGCCGCAAGTAATTGTTTTTACAAAATCGAAGGAGAAACATCCTAAATCGCCAATACTTCCTAAGGGTTTGCCTTTGTATTCCCCTCCAATGGCTTGACATGCATCTTCTATTAAAAGTAAATGATGCGCTTTACAAATGGCTTGTAAAGCATCCATATCGCCCATACTACCACACATATGTACCACCATAATGGCTTTTGTTTTTGAAGTAATCGCCTTTTCCACAGCTTTTGGGCACAAGGTTAAGGTATCGTCTATATCTACCAAAACAGGAATTGCACCAAGTTGCATGATGGCTTCAAAGGTTGCTACAAAAGTAAAGGTTGGCATAATGACTTCGTCTCCTGCTCCTACTCCTGCCGATGCTAATGCTACCGATAATGCCGCCGTTCCGCTAGATACAAGCTGCGCATGCTTTACCTGAAAGGTTTTTTCTAAGGCTGTTTCAAGTTCTTTAGCCTTCCAATGTCCGTTACGCATGCCATCAAATCCGTAGCGCATTAAAACGCCATTGTCTAGTACATCGTTAACATGTTTTTTTTCTAAATCTCCAAATAATTCAAATCCTGGCATATTGTATTTTTTATTACTTAATATTTATTGAAACTGCCTTTGCGTTAGGGATTGCAGTGAAAATCCTTTTTGTGAGGTACGAGCAAAAAGATTGCAACGAAAAGCCCGACCCTTGTGGTAACGCCCAAATTATTAATTACAGTTCTAATACTGCATCGTTTATCGGCATTCTTACTTTTGCGAAACCCGCAAACATATCGGTATCGGCGCGATAGCCAACAGGCAGCAACAGCACCGATTTTAAGCCTAATTTATCTAGCTGCAAGGCGCTATCGTAGGCTGCTGCATTAAATCCTTCCATTGGGCAGGCGTCTATTTCTTCGATGGCGCAAACCGTCATTAAATTACCCAGTGCGATATATGCTTGGTTTTTAGACCAGCGTTGACGCTCTGGAATGGACATTTTTGACATCATTTTAATGAGGTCTTCGCGATATGGTTTTAAAATGGTTTCGGGGGTATTTCTTATTTTTTTAATGTTATTGTAATAGTTGATAATATCTTGTTCTAAAATATCTTCTTGAATACAAATAACGAGTAAATGCGAGGCTTCTAAGACTTGTTTTTGATTGTATGAGTGGGCTACCAAAGAGGCTCTTAATTCGGTGTTCTGAACCACTAACATTTTAATGGTTTGTAAGCCAAAAGATGTTGCGGTTAAATTAAATGCTTGTTTTAATATATTTAATTTGTTAGAATTCAGTTTTTTATTACTATCGAATTTTTTTGTTGCATAGCGCCATTGGAGCTGTTTTATTGTATCCATTTTAGAATTTTAAATAATGACAAAAATAAACTTTGAATTTATCTTTTAATTAAAAAGTGACATAAATTAACGAATACTAAAAAGGATTAAATTTATTTTTTAAAAAGTTGACATTTTATTTGAAAGTATTGAAAAAGGATTCTATATTTGCACCCGCATTCAGGGAATACCTGATGAGACCCAAACTGGAGAAATGGCAGAGTGGTCGAATGCGGCAGTCTTGAAAACTGTTGAGGGTCACACCTCCGGGGGTTCGAATCCCTCTTTCTCCGCTGGGAATATATCAAATCCCACTAAAACCCTGTAAATTAAATGTTTACAGGGTTTTTAATTTTATTCAATATCAAATAAAACTATAAAATATCAAATAAAAAGTACGGGATTCGGTGCGTATTTTTTAAAATAAAATTTACGCACCGAATTGATTGTTAAATACTGTAATACAGTAGTTTACAAGCATATATTAATTTTTGTAATTGATATTTTTTTTGTATTTTGGTGAAGATAATAAATACGCACCGATGCAAACCACATTCTCCATCCTATTCTACCCACGAGGAAACGATATTGACAAAAATGGCTATGCGCCCATATATGCACGCATCACTGTAAATGGTAAGCGAAGTGAGTTTAGTATAAGGCGTAAAGTGCAATTAACGCGATGGAATTCTGATGCAGGCAAAATACGAGGCACCACTCCCGATGTTCGTGAATTGAATAAATATCTTCTCTCAATAGAACTCAAGATTAATAAAATTCAAGAACAGCTATCTGAAAAAAACATTTTGATTACATCTGAAAAAATCAAAAACATCTATTTGGGAAAGAATAGCAATCAAAAGATGCTTTTGGCGATTTTTCAAGAACACAATGATAAAGTTAATGAATTAGTGGGCAAAGATTTTTCAGCTGGAACAGCGGAACGCTATAAAACGGCAATGAAGCATGTTACTGATTATATTCTAAAAGAGTATCAAGTTAAAGATATTCCTGTTAGAGAAGTTGACCTTAAGTTTATTACTGGGTTTGAATATTATCTAAAAACTACAAGAAACTGTGCTCATAATTCAGCAATTAAATACGTAACGAATTTAAAAAAAATCATTCGCATTGCCTATGCCAATGACTGGATTAGCAAAGACCCTTTTATCCATTGGAAAGCCAAACTTAAAATTGTTGATAGAGAATTTCTAACAAGTGAAGACATTCAAAAAATAGTTGAAAAGGATTTTTCAACTGACAGATTGAACCAAGTTAAGGACATCTTTATTTTTAGTTGCTTTACTGGATTGGCCTATGCTGATGTAAAAAAGCTTACCAAAAATGATATTGTTATTGGTATTGATGGCCAAAATTGGATTAAAACCAAAAGAACAAAAACAGATACCAGAAGTAATATTCCTATTCTTTCAATTCCCCAGGCAATTATTGATAAATACAAAGTATATCAGGAATCTTTGGATACTGAACTTTTGCTTCCTGTTTTAAGTAACCAAAAAATGAATGCTTACCTCAAAGAAATTGCAGATTTATGTGAAATAAATAAAAATCTAACATTTCATTTAGCACGTCACACCTTTGCTACTACTGTAACACTTACAAACGGGGTTCCTATTGAATCAGTTAGCAAAATGTTGGGACATAAATCTTTAAGGACGACCCAGCACTATGCTAAAATTATTGATAAAAAGGTGAGTGAAGATATGAATGCCTTGAGATTGAAAATGGATGCTATTGAACATGACAATGAAAAAAAATCTATAAATCAATAAGCTAATTTGATGTTTTAAAATAGCAGCGATATAATATTAGCCGTTTTAAATCCCGAAATCGACCAAAACTTTTGTTTTCTATTGTTAATAACCCATAATCTTCCCAAAAACCGCGTTTTTTTGGTCATTTAGTTTCATGCTGAATGATGCCAAGCTTTATCAATTAAAATGTTTTTATTTTATTGTCATAAAAATTGGTTTATTCTAATTTAATATACTGTTTATCAGTTATTTGTGAATAACTAATTATTTTTTTTCTTCTTTCAACAGCCACGTTTTATACCTTTATTACCATAATCCCATAAGGGATAACAAAAGCGCTTTTGTTCATTTTATTAACCTAAAAACAATAAAAATGGACACTATTTTAATACTGGAACGATTGGATCGTTTAGAAAAACTTCTGATTGGAAGCAAGGAAGTATTGACCTTCGATGAGGCCAGTGACTACACGGGCATATCGAGAAGCTACCTTTATAAGCTAACTGCTTCCGGGAAAATTCCACACTCCAAACCCAATGGAAAAATGGTCTTTTTTGATAAAAAGAAACTTGTGGATTGGTTACTACAACATAAGCGAGGACCCAGACTGGAAATAAGGGACAATGCCATAGCCGGTAATCTGGCAAATAAGGAGGACTAACTTTTTTTAGTTCAAAACCAAACAGTTAGCAATTCGCCATGACTCTTATGGCATAAAAACATTTCTTATGGAACAGATACCCTATATACGTGTGGGCACGTCCTACTACAAACGCGTGAAAGCCCCAACCATCGCAGGACACTTCAATGAGATCCTGGTGCACTGGAACATGGAGACCATTAAACAAGACCATGGCAAGGACCATTTAAGCAAGGTTCCTAAATATGATGGCTTTACCTGCATCCCAAGCCATATGGATTTCAAACAGGAATACCTGGGCTTTTACAATATCTACTCCCCTTTGGGCAAAACGCCCAAAGAAGGGGACTTCAAGTTGTCCCTGAAATTCGTAAAGCACATCTTTGGCAAACATTACGAACTGGGTTTAGACTATCTCCAATTGTTATACCTTAAACCTATCCAAGTACTCCCTATCCTCTGTCTGGTTTCCAAGGAACGTTCCACAGGAAAAAGCACCTTCTTAAAATGGCTCAAGGAAATCTTTGAGAACAACCTCACCTACTTGACCAATGACAGTTTCAGTAGCCAGTTCAATGCCGATTGGGCAAACAAGCTATTGATATGTATTGACGAAGTCCTGTTCAACAAGGAAGAGCTCACTGAGCGCATCAAATACCTCATTACCACCAATATTAATAAACTGGAAGCCAAGGGCAAGGACAAACGTGAGGTCGAGTTCTTTGGCAAGTTTATCCTGTGCAGTAACAATGAAGAAAGCTTTATTAAAATTGATGCCAATGAAACCCGGTTTTGGGTAATCAAAGTACCGGTTCTGGAAGCAGAACAGACCAACTACTTGGAAAAATTAATTGAAGAAATCCCAGCCTTCCTTTATTATCTAGCAAACCGGAAACTGAGCTCCAAACACTTAACACGTATGTGGTTCACTGCCCAACAGATAAGGACACCCGCCTTAACAAAGTTGGTACAGAACAATCGGAATAGGGTTGAAAAGGAACTGGCAAGCATTCTGATGGGCGTCATTGAAAAATTTGATTTGGAAGCCGTTGATCTATGCCCAATGGATGCCCTGTTGGCACTGAATAGGACTCGTGTAAAAACGGATTTGACCCAACTGCGCAGGCTGCTGAAGAAGGATTGGAAATTGAGCAACAAAGACAACTCCAATAGCTATCAAAAATTTGTGATTTGGACGGACGGAGATATGACTTTGGTAGATGCCAAGGGACGCTATTTTACCGTTGGGAAATCATTTTTAACTGAAAATTTTGATGATTTGATGACAGAGTGAAAAACCTACTGTATTTGTTGAACTAAAGCCGTCATCATTTATTCATCATTTTGTCATCAAAAAAAATAATGATGACAGGACAATGCTATAAAAAACCAAGAATGATGAAATGATGACATTTTGATGACTCAGAAAACGTACTGTTTATAAGGCTTTACAAGTGAAATCATCAAATCATTAAAAAAACACCCTAAAACACATTGGCTTATGAAAAGAAAAATAAATTGTGAAACAGCCCGTAATTTTTCAGTGGAAAAGGAACTGGAAAAATTAGGGCACTTTCCCAATCGGACAACGGAGAAAGAAGCTTGGTTTCTGAGTCCCTTTCGGTCAGAAACCCAAGCCTCTTTCAAAGTCTCCAGAACCAAGAACCGATGGTACGACCACGGTGAGGGTATTGGAGGTAATGTGATAGATTTGGTATGCAAAATTTTAAAATGTTCCATAAAAGAAGCTTTGGAGTTTTTAAGTGATTCCATTCCAATTAACATAATGGAACAACGGTATCAGTGGGATACAAGGGCAATTAACACAATCCCATGTACCTATATTAAAATCATTAAGGTCCAAGACATCATGCACCCTGCCCTGATTCAATATTTGAATTCCAGAGGTATTTCATTAATGGTTGCCAATACCTATTGCAAAGAAGTTTGGTATAGGTTTAAGGAGACTCAATTCTTTGCCATTGGATTAAGAAATTCTAAAAATGGGTGGGAACTTAGAAACAGGCTTTTTAAGAATAGTAGCAGCCCCAAATCCTTTACCTATATCCAAAACAACAATAAACAATTAATCATTTTGGAAGGCATGTTTGATCTGTTGTCATTGGCCATATTGGAACCGGAACTGTTGAACATTTCGGATATCATGGTCCTGAACTCCATTGCCTTTGTAAAGGACATGAAACCCTATATCGATGGCTATGAACAGACCTTGCTTTATTTGGATAACGATACGGCTGGAACTGGAGCTACTAAATACCTTATGGTAACCAGTCATAGGGTTATTGATAAAAGTGACACCTATAAAAACCATAAAGATTTAAACAACTATTTGTGTGATGGCGGATGATAACAACTTTGATTTTACACCAAAAAATAACGAAGGTCAAAAACAGCGGACAGTAAAGATTCCGACCGAAGCACTGGATAATTTGGAAGCCTTGGACATGGAAGTGGTACTGAACCTATCGGAAACGGAACTGTCCATGGGGAGGAATTCGAGATGTGTGTCTGTGGACACATTCTCGTTTGCTCCCGAAGGTCGCAAAGAAAAAAAAAGAGTGTTTAAGGGGAAGGAAGACCTCGTTAAGTTTCGATGTACCGTTTATGAAAAGAAGCTTTTGAATATCAAAGCAACCAGAAGCGGTTTGACATTAAGTGAATATATACGACGTAGCCTATTTGAACAGGAAATTACGGAACGTTTTACGGAAGAGCACATCGAACTTTATAAAATGCTCATCAAGTACCACAACAACTTTAAGTCCATTGGGAACATGTTCAAAAAACGGAATCCCAAGCTCATGGAAGAAGTTCACACTCTGGCGAACGACATCAAAGAACACCTTAAAAAGTTTCAATCATGATAGGAAAAGGGAAAAGTATATCCCACACCCGGGCTTCCATGTCCTACGGATGGAACCAGGAAAAGGATGCCCAGATCGTACTGAAGGAATTCCTGCATGGGGATACGCCTGCAGAGATCACCAAGGAGTTCAAAATGGTCCAGGACCTGAACTACCATTGTACCAAGAATACCATCTCCTTTGTCATCAGTCCGACTATTGAAGATGGAAAACACTTGGGAACAAATGAGCTACATGAAATCACGGCACGTTTTATAAAGGACATGAACCTGGGCGAACGCCAGGCCATTGCTTTTGTACATCAGGATAAGGAGCATAAGCACATCCATTTATATGTCAACCGTATTGATTTTAGGGGCGTTGCCTATAACGATAGTTTTATTGGGAAGCGCAGCCAATTGGCCGCTGAAAGAGTGGCGGAACGTATGCAGCTGACCACGGTCAAACAGGTGCAATTTGAAAAGGCATTCAACTCGATGGAAATCCGCACGGAAATCAAACGAAGGCATGACCTGACCATGAAACAGTTCCAGCCAAAATCCTTTGATGATTATGTCAAGGCGATGGAGACCAATGGGGTAAAAGTTATTCCAACTATAAACAGCCAGAACAAGCTTCAGGGCTTTCGGTTTGAGTTTGATGGCCATAACCTAAAGGGAAGCGAAGTACACCGTAATATGTCCATTGGCAATATCGGAAAGCAGATGTCCGGGATTCAAGGGGCACGTATCTTAAAGGAAAACAATGTAAGTATTAAACTAGCGGACAAAATGGTTGACCTGACCCCTAGCTTGGCCCTTAAAATAACCAAGTTCATTATTAAAAAAGCAATCCAAAAAGGAATTGGATATTAATTAAACATAACAATCATGACAAAACTTGAAGAACTGACCGCCCTTTTGGCCAATGAGCTCCATGACTTTAATAAAAGCGTTGAAAGACTGGAAAAAATCAGCGAACAATTGAACACGACCAAGATTAAGATGGATGTAGTGGAATACAAAACCATTTTTGTGGCGCATCAGAAACAAATGGCTTCATACATAAATAGCATGGAACGCTTTGAAAGTCGATTTGAGAGTAAAATTAAGGAAGCTAAAATTTATTCAACTTGGGCGGTAGTGGTGTTTGTTATGGCTGTGTTGTTTGTAATCATTCTTTGTTTCTTATATTTATATAATTAGAAAGTAGTATGCTCAAAACCATTTCCGTTTTATTAACATAGGAATCTAAATGAGCAAAACCCCAAATGATGTTTACAATTCCAAATGGGGTTTATAAGTTTATTAGGTTTTAAATCTTATAGCTTTTTTAAACTTTTTGTTTCCGTTTTGTTACTCTCAAAAATGCTTATTGCATAACCTCCGCCAGCAACGCTTTGTTGAGATAATTTTGATTTACTCGTTATCTTGAACTTTTTTATGATGTATGCCTGAGGATTGACTTTATAATCAGCATCCTTAGCATCGGCATACACAGTGGCAATATATACTTTATCATTATCTAAAAAATCAAATTTGATATTGGAAACCCTATTCGTTTTACCATTAACATTACCAATAAACCAATTATTTGTTCCTTTTTCTTTTCTGGCTATGGTTATGTAACTTCCTGGTTCTGCTTCAATATAGACGCTTTTTTCCCAATCCATTCCTACATCTTTTATAAATTGAAAAGCATCTAAAAAGCGGTTATAATTCTCAGGTAAATCTGCCGCCATTTGCAACGGACTATACATGGTTACATACAAAGCTAATTGGTTAGCAATGGTACTATTTACATGCGAATGATTATCAGGGTTTAGCTTGCTTATATCCATTTCAAATATACCTGGTGTATAGTCCATAGGTCCACCAATCAATCTTGTAAAAGGTAATACAGTAACATGATTTTCCTTAGAGCCACCAAAAGCTTGATACTCTGTTCCTCTGGCGGATTCATTGCTAATTAAATTTGGATAGGTTCTAGCTATTCCCGTTGGTCTAACTGCTTCATGTGCATTCAGCATAATATTGTAATCTGCTGCCTTTTCAAGGGCATATTGATAATGGTTGACCATCCATTGGCTATAATGGTTTTCACCCCTAGGCAAAATATCACCTACATATCCACTTTTAACAGCATGGTAACCATGATCTTTCATAAATCTATAGGCTTTATCCATGTGCCTTTCATAATTTCTAACTGATGAAGATGTTTCATGGTGCATTATCATTTGAACGTTTCTAGTTTTTGCATATTCTTGTAATTCATCTACATCAAAATCGGGATAAGGTGTTACAAAATCAAAGACATAATCTTTTGAATGTCCAAACCAATCTTCCCAACCAATATTCCAACCTTCAACAAGAACACCGTCAAATCCATGCTTATGTGCAAAATCAATATATTCTTTAACATGCTCTGTAGTGGCGCCGTGCTTTCCGTTGGGAGTTGCTTTCCTGTAATCCGTTACGCCTAATTTTACTGCTTTAAGATCGTCTGTGTATGCCCATGAGCTTTTTCCAGTTATCATTTCCCACCAAACACCAATATATTTTAAAGGTTTTATCCAAGACGTGTTTTCAATCTTGCTAGGCTCATTTAAATTATAGGTTAGCCTTGACGCTAAAATATCACGTGCATCATCACTTACTATGATAGTACGCCAAGGTGTAATTGCTGGTGCTATCATATAAGGCCTGTCTCCTTTTACATCTGGTGTTAACCAAGCTTCGAATACCATATTTTTATCATCTAAATCCAAATGCATTACTGAATAATCAATTAAAGCTGCCTCATGTATGTTAATATATAACCCCTCATCTGTTTTCAGCATGAGAGATGTTTGCACCCCTGTGTGCGAAAATGTGGTTTGTGAAAGGTTATCCGTTATCGAATTAGTCATTAATTTTCTTATTTCAGAAAGGCGGGACTCTGTATAATCATATTCCTGCGTGTCATAATCTCCAGGAATCCAAAATGCAGTATGATTTCCAGTCATAGCAAATTGCGTTTTTTCATCTTCTATAACAAAATGCCCTAAGTTATCTTGTTCAGGAAACTCATACCTAAAACCAACGCCATCATTAAACACACGAAATCGAATAATCATTTGTCTATTACTTTTCTGATGATTTAAAGTAACAGCCATTTCATTATAGTGGTTTCTTATTTGGTTTTCTTCACCCCAAACAGGTTGCCAAGTCTCATCGAAAGTTGAAGTTTCTGTATTTGAGATAGCGAAATTATCAAACAGGTTGTTTTCGTCGTTTTTTAATATGAAACCCAATTTGCTTTTTTTTATGACTAAGGCATTCTTAAAAGAAATTTGATAGACTGGGATGCCGTTATCATTTAAAGAAAATGTTAAAGCCATGTTTTTATCTGGAGACAGTAATTGCTGTGCAACGATGCCATTTATGGATAATTGAAATATTAAAAGAATGATGAAAAAGCGTTTAAGTGTCATTATAATTTTTATTTAGTAATTGAAATGATTGTTTTTTGTTTTGAGTCTGGTATTCGAATTGTTAGGATTTGGTTTTCTGAACTATAGTTAAACCCTGAATCGTTAAAATTTGAATTTACATCCTCATTTATTTTACTGAGGGTAGTTGGCTTCAACTTGGCATTATTCAATAGAATTTTTTTAGGCTTTGATGGTAAATGTATCTGGAGCACATAATTGCGTTTTTCAGTTTTAAACAAATTATTTTGATTTTCAAATAAGCTAATTTCCAATAAACTAGTACTGCCATGGGATTCGATTCTGGTTTTTGAAAATATATTCCTTTTATAATTGTTTGTAGTACCGTCATCTTCATAAAGTTCAAAAGCACTGGGTTTTTCTGATGGAAATATTTCAAAAATTACTGGCGCATGTTCTATTTGATTTATATACTGCATTATTGGCATTTTAGAGATAATAGCTCCAAATTTCACAAACATAGGAATAGTCTTAAGTGACACTGGGTATTCAATTGTTTGTTCTCCACTATACATTTTTTCTGGACTATTATAGTCTATCCAATTTCCCTCAGGTAAGTAAAGCATTCTTTTTGTTGCGCCTTCTTTTATTATCGGTGCAATTAGAATATCTTTTCCTAACATAAATTGATCATCAATACCATATACGTTTTCATCATTTGGAAACTCTAAAACCAAGGCTCTCATTATAGGTATGCCAGTGTCGTAAGCTTCGCGTGCTAGAGTGTAAGTATAAGGATGTAATTGATATTTAAGTTCAATACATTGTTTAGCAATTTGTTCTGTTTCAGGACCAAATAGCCATGGTTCCACAGCATTGTTTCCTTCATGGTGTGCGCGACTTAA
Organism: Mariniflexile aquimaris; assembly: GCF_042676825.1. Lineage (NCBI taxonomy): Bacteria > Pseudomonadati > Bacteroidota > Flavobacteriia > Flavobacteriales > Flavobacteriaceae > Mariniflexile > Mariniflexile aquimaris. The sequence continues at coordinate 310,026 of NZ_JBHTIB010000012.1, read as the reverse complement.
AGGATTAAAAACACCAAATTGTAACCATCTAATGTATAATTCTGAAAATTCATCATAATTGGTTATATCGCCACAATACCCTGATATATCTGTAGTCCAAAACGGTATTAGACCCAGACCAGCAGATAACCCTAGAGGAATTTGATTAGCTAAATTTTTCCAGCCAGACGTTACATCCTCTCCATTGCCACTGTCTCCTGACCAACCAAATGTATAACGCTGTAATCCTGAGTAAGCAGCTCTAGTCATTTGGAAAACCCGTTGATTTGGATTGTGTTTTTCAAATTGTTCAGTTACTACTTTATCCCAAGTTAACCCATATACATTATGAATTTCATCATGCATCCCTAAATGGTGCTTCATTTGCAACCTATCTGTACTCTCTTCATTACTCCATGCTGGCTCACCCATATCAGTCCAAAAGCCTTTAACACCATCATTAATTGGTTGTTGTTGTAACTTCCCCCACCAATTGGCTACTTCTGGTTTTGTAAAATCAACAACACCTGCATTTCCGCCCCAAGGCCATGGCATATCATAACTTTTTCCAGAACGCTTGTCGATTGCAAAATAGTCGTTTGAATTTGCTTCTTGCCATTGTTCAATGGTTGCTTGAGAAACAACAGGGTCTTGCGAAACAATAACCTTAAAGCCATTTTCTGCTAAATCTGACAACATTTTTTTTGGATTGTCATACCTATCTTTATGCCATTTAAAATTTTGAAGCCCATCTACCCAACCAATATCTTGATAGATGATATCACAAGGTATATTTCGTTCACGATATTGTTTGGCTATATCCATAGTTAGTTCTTCATTTGTTAACAGACCTCTACTTTGTGCCCATCCAAATGCCCAATTGGGTGGCATGATTGGTTTACCTGTTAACTCGGTATAACTTTTTATAATTTCTTTATAGTCTTTACCATACATGAAATAATAAATGAACGCCCCATTTGGGGCAGAAAACGAAAAGTAGTCTTTTGATTCTTTCCCAAAGTCAAATGTTGTTTTGTAGGTGTTATCAAAGAAAATTCCGTAATTATAACTGCTCATAAAGAAGGGAATGCTTTTATAAAGCGGATCTTCACGATCAGAATAGCAAGGTTTATCACTATTCCACATAATAAATGAGTTGCCTCTTCTGTCTAAAGAACCTGTCTTTTCACCTAGACCAAAGAAATGCTCATCATTTCTCAATTTTTTGTAAGCCTTAATTTTCGTCCCTTCAACTGTATAGGGACGTGAATCATCGTCACCTAATAGTAACCTTTGGTATTTATTAAAAATTTGGATTTTGAAAGGTGACTTATAAACCATCACTCTCAAATCATCGGTGAAAATTTCGTAAACCGATGCTGATTCATTAACGGTGATTGCATAGTTTGCATGAAAATTTTCATTAATGACCGCAAAAGATTCATTATTCCTATTGAAATTTCCCTCAGGAGCATACCAAAATTTTATGTTTTTGGAATCTAAAAACTCAAGTGAAATTTTAGTGTTGTTTTCACAAGAAAAAACAACCTTATTCTTATCTGAAATGGCACTAATTAAATTTAATTCATTTTGGGACCAGCTAATATTAAAAACTAAAGCTATTAAGATGCTATTATATATTCTTACCATTTTCATTTAATTTAATTTTATTGAAGCTCAAACTTTATACTTTCATTATATAAATTGATAGTAATAATATAAGCACCCTGAGTATTTGACGTAACCATCCATTTATTATCTGGTCCTTCACAGCCGTTAGTAATAATGTATTCTGTACTTGTTAATTCATAGCCATCTTGTGGTGGATTAATCCAATTACCATCGCACCAATCACCCGTAAATGTTGATATTTTTATCGAACCAGGAGTTAATATTCCTTTATAAGTAAACTCAAAAGCATCATCTTCACTTTGGATAAATGCTTCAGGCGACCCAATGTTCCATCCACTTGGAGAGCCATCACCGACAATATAAAGTCCAGAATATTCTGGAAATTGTTCTTCAAATGAAATGGTGTTTTGTAAAAAATCAACTGTTATTTTATAACGCCCTTGGCCGCTAGAAGTTACAGACCATTTATTGTCTGGTCCGTCACATCCCGATGTTACAATAAATCCATTACCTGTTAAATCATCGCCATTATTTACAGAATTAATCCAATTGCCATCGCACCAATCGCCTGTAAATGTTGCAATTTTAAATGCTCCCGGTGTTAAAAGTGCTTCATAAGTAAACACAAATGGATTAGAACTATCTTGCGTAAATGCTTCTGGCGAAGCAATGTTCCATCCACTTGGAGAAGCGTCTCCAACAATATAAAGATTACTATAATCGGGTGCCCTAGAAATTACTTCAATATTTTCAGAAAACTCATTGCTTCCGCCTTCGTTTATCGTTTTAAGAGTTACGGCATAGGTACCTCCATACAAATAATAATGGCTTGGATGTTTTTCGTGGGATACTTCGGATCCATCTCCAAAGTTCCACTCAAATGCATTTGCATTCTCGCTTGTATTAGTGAAACTTACTAGTTGAGAATTATCCTGTAAAACTTCAAATGTAAAGTTAGCTGTTGGAGGTTGAACTGCTTCAACCATATTATCCTCATCATTACTACAAGAATAAATAAGTGTTCCTATGGCAATAATTATAAAAGATTTTATTAGTGTTTTCATCTGTTGCTATTTATTTGTTTTTAAAGTCAAATGTAATTTGCCAATCAACATCTTCGTCCCGATAACTATCGGTTGGTAACCAGAACTGTTATGGCTCATTTCATATGAATTAATTTTGTTTTTATTGTTAGTTTTCCAGCACAATCATACTCCAATACTCTAAGTAAGGAACGGTTATTTTTATTTGATTTCCTGTCGATTTAAATTCTAGTTCTTGCGAAGCACCACCTCTAAAATCTGGTGATGCAAACCAAACTTTTGAAACCGAGGAAGTACTGTTTATTGTAATTTCTACATCATTAAAAATAGTTGGAGCCGTTTGGGTTTTAGAATTATCTCTCCAATTTAATGTGCTAACACCATTAAAATTCAATAAATGATACACTTGTTTGTTATCCACTTTTTTGCCCACCAATGAAATACTTCCGTATAATGGAGGCCAATTATTTACTTTTAAATTATTAGAAGAAACACTAGGCATCATGAATTCACCCCCATCTCTCAAAAGGTTTTCATACGCAACCATAAAATCATAATATTCTAATAAAGAAGCTTTGAGTTTGTCTTCCATATATAAATTATTATAGGGAAAATATTCTCTTGACAGCATGTGTTCTCCTAGTTCTAAATGCGCCCCTCCGAAGGCGAAAATCACGGCATCAGCCAACAGTACACTTGGTGTATTAAATGCACCTTCACTAGAGTCATAATTCATATATGCCGCTAATACTGTATTATATTGGTTTTCTGATATTTGATTATTTTCCAGTATTACTTGGGCTAAATCCGAATATTGTTCTCTAGACCAAACTTCAGTATAGGCAAAATCAACTGGTGCTTTTAGGATTTGGTTCTGTCCAAATTGATCAACGGCATTTAAAGCATGTTTTTTATTTGGGTATCTTTCTGTTACCTCTTCCATAAAATCATTATAGCTATTTTCCAAGTTTACTTGATAGCCGTTATAATCGTAGATCGTTCCTCTATCGCCTAATTGGTCCAAATGCCAGCCGTCAAAATCCAGATTGTTGTAAACATCGTCGGTTTTGTTGAAAATATAATCTTGCCATGCGTTATTGGCCGGATCCGTGACAAGTATAGCTCCCAAGCCCCCTAGGTCATGCTTGTTTATGGAATTGCGGTACTGATCGTTATAAAGTAACCATTGGTTAGAAAACCCGTCACCGTCCTCAGGATGCCATGCTCCAAACAGTAAATTATAGAACATTGAGGAGATATTAAGTTGATGGCCACTATCGATATATCCTTTTACAGTTTCAAGTTTCACTTCCCTATTGAATAAATCCAACCAAGAGCTTTCGGGATTACCACTACTATCGAGAGGCAATGGGATATGATGTTTAGCATGCCAATCATAATATTGTATGCCGTTGATATGGTGATCTTTGAGATTGTTTAGTATGTCGTTTCTTTGGGATGAATTTACATTACCGAACTTTGAAAGGAATCCATACCTTGGAAATTTAGTCCAATCAGAAGACACATCTACGGCAACAGTTCCTAATATTGTTTCATCACCATTGGTGTTTTTAACTAATTCCACCATGTACCCTTTAAAATCATCAGATGGTGGTGTCCAAGTCCAAGAAGTGCTACTTAATGGCACTTCGGATAAGGTCTTGCCTAAATATTTATATCTTATACTTGTATTTGGGTGTACGGCATTGACAGTAAATGTTACATCTTCACTTGGATTGTACTTCGCTTTGTCCTTTTTCAACTGCAATGCTTCTTGAAAAGGTAATGATTGACCAGCTTCTTGGTAATTGCTCATGTCAATAGTATCTTCATTACAAGACAATACGAACATGGAGGATACCAATATTATTGAACATATTTTTATAACTTTTTTCATCTTTATTGTTTTGTAATTGTTATCACTTCTGTTTCCAGATTAATCCTAATCTCATAATTTCCTGCCTCACCATCTTTTAATTTCCATTTATTGTCTGGCCCATCACAATTGGTGGTGTTTATAAAATTGGTGTTATTGATGGATTGTGAAGCTGTTGCGGCATTAATCCAATCGCCACCGCACCAGTCGCCAACAAATTTTGAAATTTTAAATTCGCCTGTTGGATTACTTGCTCCAAGAGGGCCAACGAAAACGTATTCGCCATTAATATAACTCATTGGTGCAGGATTATTGATATTCCATCCGTTGGGACCACCGTCTCCAATGATGTACAGCATAACCTTGTTAAAGGTTATAAGGTTGTTTTGAGTGTCAACAGTAATTTTATAGCGTCCTTTATTGCTATCTGTAACCAACCATTTATTATCAACATCACATCCTGAATTTTGCTCTACAGAGCCATTTGTTAAATCCATGTTATCGGCATTTGGCCTGTACCATTCGCCACAAAAATCACCTAATGCACCAGCCAATATTTTAAAGTTTCCAGTGCTTAAAAGACCTTCGTAAGAAAATAAAAACGGATTGTTTCCATCTTGTGAAAATGCAGCTGGTGAATCAACGTTCCAACCACTTTCTGAAGCATCTCCAACTATATAAAGATTAGAGAAAGGGGGTGTGTTAATTGTTGATTCGACAATTTCTATTTTTATAGAAAGATTTAGTAAATCGACAGTAACTCGATAATCTTCATTAGGATTTAACTCTGTTTCAATGGTCCATTGTAAATCATCACCACTACCACCTTCATTATAAACAATTTTAGAAGCATCATTTGGGTCTTTAGTGTAAAAATCTTGACACCAGCAACCATCCTGATTTACAGGAAATTTAAAGTTGCCCAATGATAAATCACCGGTATAAATGAAAACACCTCTTTGTGAGGTTGAACTCATCATTTGGGTTGCATTTGAAATATCCCAACCATTTGGAGTAGCATCCCCCACAATAAATAATTGGTTGGAAACTGGTTTGAATGTAGTTACTGAAAAATTGGTAGTAGCTGTCTGTGTTTCTACAGCTTTATTGGCGAATTTTGCAATCACTCTGGCTGTAAGCTCATAGGTCTGGTTTGTTTGTAGACCATTATCTAGTAAATAATTGTTTAAGTCTCCATAATTAATTACATGTGAAAATTTATTTTGAACATTTTCTTCAAGCGTAACTAAGGGATTTGAAAAGTCATTTCCTGACAGGTCAACTTCTAAAGTATATTTTATTGCGGAACCCGTATTTTGATTTGAACCTTTCGTCCAGTTAAATGTTACATTGTTATTAAAAAATTGTTCTTCTAATACTACTTCTGTATTTGGAGTAGATATTTCCAAAGTGTTTCCATTTTCAAAAGAATTATCAACTAATTCGTCATCGCATGAGGTAAAACTAAATGCCATTGCTATCATTATAATAACACTGTATGCTTTATAAATTTTATTTGTATTCATAATTATATATTTTAATATCCTGGGTTTTGAGGAAGTAGTTTAGGGTTTCTATCTATTTCAATTTGAGGTACGGGAAAAAGCAAATGTTTTTGTGTTGCATTTGTTTTGCCTATGGAATGTAAAAAGTCCAAACCATATTGACCATTGTTAACCCTAATTAAATCAAACCATCTTTGTCCTTCAAAAGCTAATTCTATGCGACGTTCTTTTAGAACAGCATCTCTAAAATCGTTTTTACTTAAACCAGATTGAATATTATCAAGTCCAGCTCTGTTTCTTACCATGTTAATGTAAGTTTCAGCTTGTAAAGTCTGCCCCAATTCATTCAAAGCTTCAGCCTTCATCAATAAAACATCTGAATATCTTAACACTGGAAAGTTAAGTGGACTATTATCATATGATGAAACAACACTTAGGGGCACTAAAAATTTGCGTACATTAAAGCCTGTTAAAGAATACGAACTTTGATATTGTTTTCCGTCAAAATCTGGACAACCTTCATATAAAATCGTAACATCCTTTCGTAAATCTCCAGCTTCATATTGATTTATAAATTCCTGTGTTGGCTGATTCCAACCAAAGGACCCACCTACAAAATTTGAACCTCTTGGCCCCATAAATGGACTTGTCCAAGATGCTTGATTTTCATTATTCCAAAAACTATAGCCACCATCAGATGCATATTGTACCTCAAAGATGGATTCTTGGGAGTTTTCATTATTAATATCAAAATTAGAGGCATAATTGAGGTTTAAAGCATATCCTAAACCTTCAACTTGGGTTACCATATCTACCGTTTCTTGATAATTACCTAGTGTTAAATATACCTTTGCCAAAGTGCCGTAAGCTGCTCCTTTGGATGCTCTGCCAATATCTTGCTGGCTGTAAGAAGATTTTGTTGGTAATAATTGAATGGCGTTTTTTAGGTCGCTGATAATTAAATCATATATTTCACTAACGGGATTTCGAGCCGGAAATAAATCGTCATCTGAACTTAAAGGTTTGGTTACCAATGGAACATCGCCAAAATAACGAGCCAGAATGAAGTAATAGTTTGCTCTTAAAAAATAGGCTTCGCCTATAGATCTATTCTTAATATTTTCATCAATATTAAGTGAGGGAGCTGCCTCCAATACAATATTGCTCATTAAAATCCCTGGCCATGGACCGCGCCATAAATCTAAAACTCCAGCATTATCTGGTTGTGTCACAAAATTCGACATGTTTTGGGTTTCTATTCCATCGGTTCCACCACCTGCACCTACTATACTGTTTCCAGCCATAATATCAGAGGTCCACATTCTTAAATTATAAAGTTTTGGCCATTGAAGTGGTTGATATGCTCCGTTTACTATGGTAATTAATTCTGCTGCCGTTTGGGGGTAGTTTTCAGTATTTATAGTATCTAACGGTTGTTTGTCTAGATAACTTTCACTACAGCTAAATGCTATTAATACAGTGAAAATTGAAAAAATAAGTTTTATTCTTTTCATGGGTTCTATTTTTTTAAAATCCTAATGTTGCTCCTAATGTGAATGTTCTTGTTACTGGATAGATGTTGTTATCTATACCATTTGCCCCTACTTCAGGGTCAAAACCTGAATAATCAGTAATTGTTAATAGATTCTGCCCAGAGACATATAACTTAAGTGAGTTGAATACTTTATTTTTAAAAGCATCTAAAGGCACATTATAAGATATATTCACATTTTTCAATCTTATGTAAGAGCCATCTTCTATATATCTTGTTGACTGTCTTGTATTATTATTAGGGTCGCCAAAAATAGCTCGGGGCATGGTATTGCTTGACCCAGCACCATTCCATCTATTTAATATGGCCGTTGATTGATTTGTGGTAACAGACATATTCTCCGTAAATAATCTGTTAGCATTGAAGATGTCATTACCTTGAACTCCTTGAATAAATAACGAGACATCAAAGTTTCCAATATTGAACGTATTGTTTAAAGAATATGTGAATTTTGGATTTGGGTTTCCTATAAAAGTTCTATCGTCATCATTTATAAGGCCATCACTGTTTAAATCTTTAAAACGAATATCTCCGGCAGATGTGCTTGAGGCAAAATTTGTTCCAGGAATTTGGACAGCCCAATTATTTACTTCGTCTTGGGTTTGAAAAATACCATCTTGCACAAATCCATAGAACACGTTAACTGGATATCCCGGTTGGATGCGCGCCAAAGTATAATTTAAGCCGATGCTTCCTGTTGTAAGTGGGGTATTACTATTGATGTCTATAACTTCATTTTTATTATAGGCAAACACAAAATCAGTTGACCATTTGAATTTATCCTTATCAATATTTCTGATAGTTACAACAGTTTCAATACCACTGTTTCTTATTTCTCCAGCATTAACAAAAGGCACAAATATATCTGAATAACCAGATGTTACTGGTACTGTTTGTGGCACCAACATATCTTCGGTATTTTTAATATATCCATCCACAGTGATGTCAACAATATGGTTGAATAATGAAGCATCTATACCAATATTAAATTGTTTTTGTGATTCCCATTTAACATTTGAATTGGGCAAAACAGTTGGCACTGCCGCAGTAACAAAACTGTTATTAAAATTGTATAAATTGGTATTATAAGAAGATGCAAAAGAGTAGTTTCCAATATTTTGATTCCCCGTAACACCATAACCTACTCTTAATTTTAGGTCATTAATCGTTTTAGATTCTTTTAGGAAGTTTTCTTCGGAAATACGCCATGCAAACGACCCAGAAGGAAACGTTCCATATTTATTTCCTGCTCCAAATCTAGAAGAACCATCTCTACGAACCGTAGCCGTTAAATAGTATTTGTTTTTATAGTCAAACTGTCCTCTTGCAAAATATGAGAAAATAGACCACTCAGAGCCACTACCATTTACCGTAGGTTGCTCAAGACCATTGTTTATAGTTTGTGCTTGTTCACTTATAAAGTTTTGTATGGAACCGCTTAAAAATTTAAACTCATTTTCTTGTGCACTGGTACCCAAAACGGCTGTTATAGAACTTCCATTGTCAAACTCTTTATTGTATGTTATTGTGTTATCAAAAAGTAACGTGATACTTCGGTTTGAAGATTCAGATAAAAATGCATTTTCTGAAACATCTGAATCCCAACTGTAAGCAGGTGCCCATGTTCGATTGTCCCAAAAATTAGCTTCAACACCAAAGAGTGATTTAAATTTAAAGCTTTTAAAAAACGTAATTTCACCAAAAATACTTCCTTGAAGATTGTAACCTTTTGTTGAATTTTCTACAATATTTGATTTGCCTATAGGATTTTCTATATCCCCTGAATAAATTGGCTGACCTATAGGCCCTGAATAATTCCCGTTCTCTCTGAAAATAGGTTGGGTTGGTAATGATAAAATGGCATTTTGAATACTGTTATCGCCATTTTTCTTGACATCATAATTGATTTTAAAGCTATTGCCAAATTTTATTTTTTCGTTGATTTGTGTATCACTGTTAAATTGAACAATATATCTGGTATAAGCGGAATTTATAATAATGCCCTCTTGATCAAATACATTTAATGATGTGTACATATTAGAGTTTTCACTCCCCTTAGAATAGGAAAGCGTTACATTGCTCTGTTTACCTGTAGTAAAAAAATTATCAAGCCAATTAGTTCCTTTTCCCAATAGTGAGGGGTTGCTAAAATCTGGATTTGGTGCTATACCTCCATTGCTCAACATTTCATTATTAAATTGGGCAAACTGTTCAGCATTCAGCACATCTATAACATTCGTAGCGGTTTGAACACTTGTAAACGTGTCTATATCAAGAGTGGCTTTGCCTTTTTTCCCTCGTTTTGTAGTTATAATTATGACTCCATTGGAGCCCCTTGAACCATAAATAGCCGTGGCAGAAGCATCTTTCAAAACCTGTAAAGACTCCACGTCTTTCATATTGACCTGATTTAGTCCACCATTTAGTGGTACACCATCAACAACTATTAAAGGGTCGTTATTCCCAATAGTTCCAGTTCCTCTAATCCTAAATGTTGGGTTGCTTCCAGGTTGACCAGAAGTAATAACAGTAACACCTGCAGCCCTCCCTTGGATGGCATCTCCAATATTGGAAGTTGGTTGCCCTTGAACATCATCCATTTGAACTGAAGATACAGAACCTGTAAGGTCACTTTTTTTGGATGTTCCATATCCAATAAGAACAACTTCATCTAAAAGCGCGAGGTCTGGTGTTAATTTAACGACAATCTTTTTGTCTTGAACAGAAACAATCTCTGATTTATATCCAACATAGCTAACTACTAATAAAGCGCTTTTATTTCGCACTACTATTTCAAAATTTCCATCAAAGTCAGTAACAACTCCATTGGTTGTTCCCTGTTCTAAAATAGTAGCTCCAGCAAGAGGCACACTGAATTCATCAAGAACTTGACCGGAGATTATAATACCTGAATTATTTGTTTGGGAAACACCAATTCGGGGTAATAAACTTAAAATAATTAATGCAACAAATAATTTTAATTTGTGTGGCACTTTACGTTTAATTTTTTTATTCATCTTGATTTAGTTATAGTTAATTGTATACACTATTTGGTTAATTATACATACATCTGAAACAAAGGAATAAAAAAACGTCTGTCAAAAAACAGATTTAAAAAAACGTATAGATAAAACGTAAAATATATTAACTAAAAATACATTTAAAAAATTGATTACCAGTTATATAATATTAATTATAGCAAATATTTTATATAGATAATATAAATGCAATTAACTTAAAAAAGTTTAAAAATATTTGAAATTATGATGAATTTAGATTCTAATTGAAGTGTTATTAAGCAGATTTTGATCAAAACTGTCATTTTCAATTAATGATCTATTTCGAATTTTAGTTTTATATGCATAAATAGAATTGACGGAATAACCTAAAATTTGTGCAATTACATCGTTATGTGTAATGCCTAATCTAATCAAAGCAAAAATCCTCAGTTCTTTATTAAGAATCTGGTTCTCTTTAAGTTTAATTTTATGCCCTTCCTTCATAAGGGCATTAAACTCATTTATGAAATTTGGAAACAAATTAATGAATGCATTGTCAAAATTGTCAAGTAATTTTTCTTTCTCCTTTTTTAGGTTATACTTAGATAAATGATACTTTAGCTTTTCAATATTTTTTTCATCAATGTTGTTGTCGATAACGGAGATAAAATCATTAAATTTTTCAAAAACGTTGTCATACTCAGTAAAAAAAAAGCCTAAATAATCTTCCTTAATTTTGTTGGCTTCAAACAATCTTTCATTAACATCCTTTATTTCCTGATTCTGGACTTTAACTTGCTCGTTTACTTGAGTTAATTGAATATTTATATTTTGCAATTCATTATGAGCATGGGTAATTAATTTTTTGGCTTTTTGTAATCTTTTAAACTGTATAATTACAATTGTCATAAAAATGATTACTATAATCAAGCTTATAATAACCCCAACATATTGTATATACAATCTTTTACGCTCTTGTTCTATATTTTGGGTAATTCCCTCCTGTACCAGTGGTAAAATTGCACCAACTTGAAGTTTTCGTTGTTGAGCTCCATAAAACTTTGCATCTTGATAGGCTTTTTGAATTAACAATGAAGCCATTTCAAGATTTTTCTTCTTAAATAGAATCTCTGAAAGCCTGATAATTGCTAAAGATTCTTTTGTTGACGTTTTGATATCGGCAATTGCGGCTTTAGAATAATGATATTCAGCTTTGTCAATATCCTTGCTATAATAAATTTCACCTAATACGTAATGTGTTAAGGCTTGGTCGTGAAGCCCTAAATCCATTTCTAACAAAGAATCAAGCTTTGTTATGGCACTGTATTGATCTCCAGCTTTATACTCATTATAAGCGACCATGAAATTATTAAAAAAGCCACCCTCTTTGATAAGCTCTAACGTCTTCTCTCTGTAAAACTTGGCGAGCTGATTATAATCAAAACTATAATCTGGCAAGTTGCTATACTCTGCCAAATCACTGTAAAATCTTCCATAAATACCAAAGTACATTGTCTTTACATCGTTATTTAGAAATTTTGCGTCAATTTTCTGGAGGTATTCCATGGCTTCTTTGTACATACCTACAGAGACACATATATCGGACATGTTTAGAAAAGCTCTGGAAATGAGTGAAGAATCTTTTAATTTTTCTGCTATTGTTTTGTTTTGTAAACTAAAGTAATATGCCGAATCGCTTTTAAAAACTTTATACTGATCAAACAATTGCTGGTTTAAATTGAACTTGTTCTCAAAATCAGATTCATTTAATTTAATGAGCGCTTTCTTTATACTAAGGATTTCTTTATGCTTTTGGTTGTCATATATATAAGAAGAATCAATAGCTGATTTTAAATCATCTAATAAATTATTTTGAGACTTTACGGTCATAAAAGCACATAAAAGCAGTATCGTTGTTATTGGTTTCATTTTAAAATCTTTTCGATATGAAAATAATCATTTATTCATAGTTGTTGTTTAAAAATTATAGAAAACAGTACTATTAGTTTGGGAAAAGGTTAAAACTCAATAATTTTAAAATCTTGAAAGCTGAATTTAGAGCAGCAAATGAATCAGTCAGAACATCGATATACAGGGCTTAAACCTATGAATTCTCCATAAATTCAATTCACAAACAGTTTTGTGTTATCCGACCCTATGCTTATACCCTTCTTCCTTTGAAAGTATCTCGCTAATCTTATCCAAGCAAAACATCTGGTCATGTGGCAAAAGGTCGATGACCACTTCCTGTACCTTGGTCACACTGGTTATCGGTGTTTTATTGCTATGTTTGGGGTATACGAAAGCGCCATTGCCATCAAGAACAGGGCGAAAATTGTTGACAATCAAGCATGACAATTATAAAATGACATTGATCAAAATAAGTAGAAATAATTTTTTGTTTTAAGCTGTAATTAAAAGTAACAATAAAACACCTTTACCATTCGTGTAACAATAGACCCCGATTTTTAGGCCTTATTGTTACATAAGAGGTAATTTACAGAAATTGATTTATTAGAACCTTTAAATATTGGAGGAGGATATTTTAGCATCTATAAAAAAGAATTATTTTTACTATCAAATTATCAATAATGTCTGAAACAAACCGTATAGAATATAAGGAAAAATTAACCAAAGACCTTGATTTAGAAAAGGAGGTTATAGCTTTTCTCAATTATCTGGAAGGAGGGTTGATTTATATCGGTATTGATAAACATGGAAAAACATTGGGTGTAAATGACATTGATGGTGATATGCTTAAAATTAAAGACCGTATCAAAAACAACATTTTACCTTCTGCCATGGGGTTGTTTGATGTTGTGACAGAGGAACGTGACAGCAGAGAAATTATCAAAATTATAGTAGCAGGTGGTAGTGAGAAACCCTATTTCAAAAAGAAATATGGCATGACCGAAAAAGGCAGTTTCATTCGTGTTGGTACGGCAGCTGAACCCATGCCCCAAACCATGATTGATAAACTTTTTGCTACTCGTACCCGAAACTCAATAGGAAAAATAAAATCGCATCGTCAAGACTTGAATTTTGAACAGCTTCATATCTATTACCAGGAAAATGGTAAACCTCTTAACAAACAGTTTAAAAAGAACTTAGAACTTCTTACCGAAGACGGTTTTCTTAATTATGCAGCATACCTTTTAGCAGATGTTAATAATGTATCCATTAAAGTAGCAAAATATAAAGGTCTAAATAGAGTAGAGTTAATAGAAAACAACGAATATGGATATTGTTCACTCATTAAGGCCACAAAAAGTGTATTGGATAAAATTGCAGTAGAAAATACAACTTTTGCAACCATCACATCAAAGCAACGTATTGAACGGAAACTATGGAGCCCTATTGCATTGCGGGAGGCCATATATAATGCTATAGTGCATAACGATTATACTCGAGAAGTACCCCCTAAATTTGAAATATTTGATGACAGGATTGAAATTACTTCCGCTGGATCATTACCGGAAGGACTAAGCGAAGTCGATTTTTTTGAAGGCGTTTCTATTCCGAGAAATAAAGAGTTAATGCGTGTTTATAGGGATTTGGAATTAGTAGAGCAATTGGGTTCTGGTATTCCAAGAATTTTGGAGAGCTATGGAAAAGAATGTTTCAGGTTTATGGATAACTTTACGAGAATGTCTTTTCCTGCTTATGAAAAGGTTACCGAACAAGTTACCGAACAAGTTACCGAACAAGTTACCGAACAAGTTCTAAAATTACTCTCAAAAGTAGATCAAAATGAATATACAACGACAGAGTTAATGAATTTGTCAGATATAAAACACCGTCCGACATTTTTATATAACTATTTGCAGCCAGCACTTGATGCAGAATTAATTGAAATGACTATACCGGACAAACCTAAAAGCAGTAAACAACGGTATAGACTAACTGAAAAGGGGAAGCAATTTCAAACTACAAGTTAGAAGTGTAGGAAAACAGCAATTTCTCTCCTCTTCACCTCTATTCTTTTTCAAAAAGGAAAAATTACATAATAAATTACCTTGCAACAATGGGTTAAAAAAAGCAATAAAAACTAAACTTAAAGTTTAGATATTTCATTAATATTAAACTACTGGCTTTTTTAGGAAGAATACTTTATGTTTTGAGATGTTTAGTTTGAATAAAATAATGAGGTGCGTAATTCGGTGCGTATATACTTATAATGACCTCCCATAAACCCAATAAAATAAGTAAAAATAAGATTACGGATAGTTCCTCTTTCTCCGCTGAAAACAAACCCTAACAATTGAAAATCAATTAGTTAGGGTTTTTGTTTTTAATATATCCCCACATAATCCCCACTTATTTTTATTATAAAAAAACCGTTACAAATTAATGCAACGGTCTTTTAATCATTTATTTAGGATCACTTTTAAGATGCCGTACCACTACCTAAATAAATGCTATTTGATACTTTAGAACCATCCTCAGATACAAATGCCATAAAAAGCTCAACAATATCTCCTGCATAAGAGTTTGGTATTGTAACGGTTTGTGTTTGAATAGTTCTAACTGCACCATTAAGAATAGAAATTGATTCTTTCTTACTTGGGTTATAAACTAATACCATCGCTTTGTCTGTTACATTAGCATTACCTTCTGCTGAATTATCATCCCAATTAAAGGTTACTTGTCCTGGGGTTGCTAAATTGGTTGTACCATTTAAAACTCCAGATAAAGGACCTCTACTTAATAATGCTAAAGAATAGTCAATCGTGAAATTAGGAGCTATCCCTCCTACTGCGTTATTTAACACATACGACATAGCTGCGTTAAATTCGGTTTTTTTCGTCGCAAAAGACTTATAACCGATTTTAACAAAATCACTAGTAGCCTGTAAATACTCTAAAGTAATAGTGAATTTATTACGCTGATTTACTTGTCCCTCTGTTCTTGGATTAGCAACGCTTGTTGGTTTGATTCTTAAATAATCAATACCTTTCCAGCTTCCGCCAATCACATTTCCTACTTTTCCTGATAATCCTCCTAGGATTCCTTGGCCAATTTTTCCCATAACATATTACAATTTTTAATTAATATTCATTCGGACTTGGTACGGGCTTAACACAGTCTTAAACTGTACTTTTCTAATTATATAACAATATTATAATATTTCATTTCATTTTTAATGCCTTATGGATGGGTTTACCTTTAAATACCTTGCTTTACATCATTTTAATACAGGATTTTATATAGGCCATTTTTAAATCTGACAACTTATTTATTATGCTTTTTAGTTCCTTTTCCTTTTTACTAATTATTGAAACGGCATCTATGTGCTTTTGAAGGTGAAAATCAATAGTATTTGTTGATTTTAAACCCTTTTTAAGCGTGTTTCTACAATCATCTATTGTGATGAACGGAATAACACTTCCTTTTAAAAAATAAGCGTAAAAACCACCTATTTGTAGCATCATTGACAAGTGATAAAGCATGGTTTTATCTTCTTCGTTTGTGGTAATGACTACAAAACAATTAGTGCAAGGTTTAGTCAGAGGTTTTCCGCTGTTTAGTCCTTTGTTTAGGATAAAAAAATGAGGCTGCGAGTAGGTTTTTCCAATTTAGTGTGTTTTTAGTTCAAAAGTTGACATAGCTATCCAATTTAAAATTGCTTCGCTACGCTTCGCACATTATTTTTTTTTGAAATAAAAAAGACAGCCGTTCCACTTGGTAGCGCGGATAATGCTGTCAAGGTTTTTGGAAAAAATACTACCTAAATAAAAAGCATTAATTCAAACTATAAATACTATGAGGTGGAGATTTTTTTCAACACCCGTAGGGCTTGACCTTGATAGGATTGAGCGTGGGGTGAAGAAAGCTACCTAATTTTGCTTACTTTTTTATTTTAAATAAATTAAAAACACCCTACTTTATAATATGAATTGGATCTAAAAAGGAAAAATAATCATCTTTAATTAAATTTTGATTGCGCCAATAAAACATAATCTCATTACTTACTTTTAATTTATGTTTATACTTTTCGTTACATGGATAAAATTCATCAAATAAATATTTCTTATTGTTATAAGTTGCAAAATGAGATTCTGTTCTTTTTTTATTTAACAAAAAATATCTTTCATTTGTCGCACATAAAAAAATTCCTAAATCTATTTTATCATCCTGAATCAAACTATCTAACTTTTTTAAATCATTAATTATTTTCTGCCTAATTTCAGTTGCTCCAGAATTGTTCTTTTTCTTGTGGGGAAATTTAAATTCAATACCTACTCTGTAATTTTTGTTTGCATATTCTATTTCAAAATATAAATCTAAAAACTTACCATCTAAAAATTCTTTATTAAAAATATCCTTTTCAAAGTCGAGGTTATAAATTTTAAGGTTATCATTTGAATTTAATAACCACGCAAATTTAAAAACTAGGGTTTTTTCTGAAGAAATAACAATTTTTTTAGTGTTTAATTCATGCTCTATAGCAGACCAAACTTTATCTATTTCCTCTCTTATTCCAAGCATATTTAAAGTATCTCTTAAACTCATATGTTAATATATGTTACGTGTTCAATTTAAATATATAACGAAGTTTTTTAATAAAAAACTTAACTTGGATTAAATCGTACTTTTAAATAATGTAAGTATAGTTTCGATTTTATTTTTATAGTTACGGATTTACTTTCGCAGGTAATCTAGCCGAGCGAGCCGGCTGCGAGTTGAGCAAGGGTGCTGGGGTAAATAGCCCGTTGCATTTTTCTGCAAAAGGGCGTACCACAGCAACGGTTTACCGCAAGGGTGGCGGATTTTTTGATTCTAATATTGTATCAGATGGATTTTTATTGGTCGTTCAAAATAATCATGTGTAGGCAAGTGCAAGGAATGAAGGAGGTAATGGAAGGATTGGATATAGTTTTCATTTAAGGTTTGGCGTTATTTTAATTTGTGCAAGTACTTAAAGAATTTAAGGATTATGAGGGAAAGACAAATTTTGATATAATAAAAGCCAAACCGTAATGTAAAAACTATAAAGCGTGGGATGGAATTACCGACTGAATGAGTTGCTCTTGTGTGCTGCTTGCGAAATAGGATAATCCGCAGCGTTCATTGAAGTTCTAATTAACGTATGAAGCTACTTTTTAAATGCAATACTATAACATCCTTGATTTTACTGCGGTTATCTTATTTGCAAACTTGGGAAGTTCAAAAAATGTGACACCCGTAAACCCACACTTAATAAATCAATTTTTCTAGGATTTATATAGTTAAAATAAAATACTAAATATCAAATTTATACGAAAGCCATGTGGGTTTTGCCCGAAGCGACCCGCAGGCTCGCATAACATTAAGTAGCGGTTGTACCCAATAATAAAAACTCGCGTAGCGAAACCTTATTGGGTTTGGGTACAAAAGTAGCTACGGGTGAGGAAGGAGAGAATGTGTGTAATAAAACAAATAAATAGTGCCAACGAGGACGTGACGCCGCAGTGGTACTATTTATGGTATATGCAAGCCCAATGAATTTGAAACTTTAATTGATTTGCAGATTGCTTCACTACGTTCGCAATGACGTAAAATTGATAATTGGCTTGCAGATATGTTTTATGGAACTAAATGGAACGACTGACGAACACCTTATTACCTGCACTACATATTCTATCAGTTGGGACTATTTTAATGGTATGAGTATAATAAAACTGCTTAACAAGTTTATTTATTTCTTACTTGTTATCATTATTATCACGTCTTTGAGAAGTATAACCCACAACATTTCTTTGAGGTTCATAAAAACTTACTCTCATATTCAATTCAGAACCCTTTCTAAACACAGTATCTCTAACCTGATATTTTTGTTCAGCAGAAGATTTATTAACACTAATTCCAATTGGTGTACCTGTCGAGTTTTTCATTTTTTATGTTTTTAGTTTGAGCTAAATTTATAATAGAATTAAATCTACTAAAAGCTAAATATAGTAAATCAGCAACAAAAAACAAATATTCTTTATTACTATTTGTTGCTAAACCTCCTTTAAAATTATCTACTGATAAGAAACCTAACACATTTCTATTATCCAAAGATGTTATAATTGAAATAGGAACCACTAATGTACTATGATAATATTTATGCCAATCTGGATTAGGATTTCTATATTGATGATTATCATATAAATCAGGTAAATTATCTTCAGAAAAATAAATATTTTGAAAATTTGGATTCATAATTATTGAAAAAGCAGTATTATCTTCTACATGACATGGACTACAAGAATTATCTGCATCTCTTCTTTTTTTAAAATTTACTGGGTCTCTAAAATATGTTCTTACAAGAGTATCAGTATCATTAGGTTCTCTATTAAAGTTAAGGAGTTTTATTGTAATAGAACAATTATCATCAGTAATTTGGCTAAAATATGCTTGAAGATTAGTAGTTATATTAATTAAAAAATAATCAAATTTATTTATTGCACCTACTAAGTCCTCTTCACTTACTTTAGTAGGGTCTGCGTCAATTATATTCTGAAATAAAAAATCTAAATTTCTATAATAATGTGTTATAATGTGAGAGCACTCACATATTTGATTTATTATTATATCCTGTTTTTCGTATTGTTCTTTAAAAAAGCTATAGTTGGCAGGTATCTCAGATGATTTCTTTAATCTATTACTATAATAAATCACACTTATTAAAAACATAAGCAAAACTGATGCCAAAAGCATTGCTAAAATTGTTAATATATAGTTATAATCCTTATTTTCACTAGGGTTAATGTAATTATAAACAATAACTATAACCGTAATAATTAAACCAATTGAAGATGATAAACCATAAATATGATTCCAAATATCAGGTGGTGTTTGAATCATAAAAAAATTAGGAGTCTTAAGTTTTCTTTGATATGGATTATCTTTTTTCATGACCAATGGCTATTATTATATAAATTAATTTCTCTATTAATAAGTTTCCTCTTCTATTTGTAAACAGACGAATTTTGTTTTAAGTAATATATTCCTTTCGCGCTTAAATTAAATGTCTAACTTTTAGAATTTTATATTTTTTCCCAATACCTAATTGAATAGCGGTAGGGTTCTTTAATATCAATTCTCCTTTTTGTAAGTTGGCAATTGCTTCTTTTATTTCTTGAAATTCCTTACCACTTACACCAAACAAGTCTTTAATAACACTATCATTGATAGACTGCTGTTTCATGATTAGTGGATATTGAGCATTAGCATAAAAGTCAAAATATTCACTCTTATAACTATCCATATTTTGAGTTGCTAAAATAATACTCAGTCCTTTATTTCTACCTGTAGCAATTAAATCACGTAAGGGTTTGTTATCAAAACCTAGCATATAATGTGCTTCATCTATTATAGTGAAATGACGTAATTCTACACAATCATCATCAACTACTTGTTTAGGTAGTGTCTCATAAATTGAATTTAATTTAGAAACTATAAAATAGACAATAGCTTTAGCTATTGGTCCATCTTTTGGGAATCCATCCATTTTAACAATATAACTATCCCTAATTAAATCAATTCTATCTTCTTTTGAAAACAGATTAGTTCTTATTAGTTGCTTTAAAACGGACTTTATACTATCGTCTTTTACTTGGTCTCTTTCTGGCTGCGCAATTGTGTATTCCTTTAAAATCAAATCGAAGGAAATGGCTTTATTGTGCGTTACTTTATAGCTTTTAATTATAGCTTCCGATAAGCGATTACTCATATTGGCACTTATACGTGCGTTGTCAATTGCACAAATGGCATTTGATAATTCAGTTGAATATAAATTTATTTCATTTTGGGGTTTACCTATAAAGTTTTTGAATGGATTGAAAGGTAATGGCGCAGAAATCGGGTCTAATATTGCACCTCTATCGGTTTCAAAATAAGCTAGCCAATGGTTGTTTGCAGGATCTGAAAATTCGCCTTTATAATCGAATAGTAAAAAATTAACAGGATAATTACTATCTACCGATAATGAGCGTATTTCGTTTAATAAAACTGCCAACAAATTAGATTTACCAGAACCCGTTGTACCTGCAACTAATATTTGAGTGTTTGCTATATCCTTACCGTTTAAATTTAATAGGGCTGGTATATCATCTTCATAACTACCAATATTGAGATTAAGCACAGGAATAATGCCACTATGTTTTATGCTGCCATTACTTGAAGTGTTCGTTAACCAATCTTCAAGAACACCTTCTTTCATTAATAATTTATACCCTCTGAATATTTCAGCGTTTACGACTTTACTGTTCATTTTATTATTTTCCCAATCAATATCTATGGTATGATATCGTAATTTTAGCAATGAAAAAAATATGCCACTTAAATTATGAAGTGTAAACAGCGTTTCAAAAATTCTATTACTACTTAAATTAATAGCATCTAATTCATTTAGGTTTCTTTTTGATTCAGAAGTTAAACCTGCCAACAAACACATGCGCATTAATTTATTATTGCTCAATGTAATGTTCGGTTTGTTCTCCGAATAGCTATTTAAATTTATCCGCTTTTCAACATGATATTTTAGTTCAGCTATAGCCTCATTCAAACCTTCAGCCTGTCTTATATTAAGAATGTTCATTGTACTCATAACAATTTAATTACGCATTAATACTAACCCCGAAATAACCAGGAATGATTTCTGTTAACTGTTTTTCTCTATCTCGTTTTAGCGTGTAGGTTTTAGAAATAAACGGTTCAATTTTTTCAAATTCCGCACCTTTCCTAATTTCACTATCTGAACTTAATAATATAGTTTGATGTGCTAATTGTGGGAAATAATGTTCTAGAACTGCTGCCCTACTCTCTTCACTTAAAACTCCCATAACCGTATCAATCATAACAGGAGGGTCATAATCTCCAAATTGATGCAAGGATTTTAAAAGCACTTGGATTACTATTTGTTTAGATGCGGTATTCAAATGGTTTAAATAAATTTCATTACCTGATTTATGAAAGATTTTAAATGTTAGATTTGAAAGGTTTTCAGATAACTCGACTCTATCAATCACATCTTTGTAGGCCGCTAAAATGATATTCAAATCTTGTTTCATCTTCATTTCAATTTGTTGCTTTTTTACAATTAATAATTGATTTGCAACATCTTCAAAAAAGTCTTTTAGTTTTCCTAAAGTATCGTATTTGGGGTCTGGTTCTTGACTGATTTGGATATCAAATTGATGTATACGCTTATCGATTTTTTTAACTTCTGCTTCTTTTTCCTCTATTTCAATTTCGTATTTTTTTATTTTATCTTCATTTTCCTCATAGGCTTTCAAAATTGAATAATCTCTACCTGTAACTTGCGCTTTCATTTGCTCTATAAAGGTGTTTTGAGCAGGTATTTGCTGAATGGCACTATTTAATTCAATAATTTGCTGCTCCAATACAGGAAATGTATTAACCGTTTTTATGCTCAATAAACTCTCCAAAGCTTTCACGTCGGAGTGTTCAAGAAACGCATATACATCAGCCTTTTCAACGTTTGCAGCTGCGTTTACTACGTAATCTACTATAGTATCAATATTCAGTTTGGTTTCCACCAATTTACTCTCTTCCAAATATTTAATTATTGACTTACTAATAGCTTCAATTTGTTCTACAGCAATATTTGAATTGTTGTTTATTAAAACATCTTCTTTTATTTTTAAGATGAGTTGAATCTCCGATTTTAAGGCTTCTTGCACTTTAGGAATACAAACATTTAATTCAATTTCTTTTAAGAAATTATTTAAATCACTTCTAAAATTATCTTCTTTTTTTAATGTACTTTCTATACCTAATTTAGTTTGTTCAATTTTATTATTAATAGTGGTTTCTTCATTTAGGCCACTTTTTAAATTATCGTATAATTCTTTATTTTGAACAGAATAATTTAGGGCATTGCCTAAATTCTCTTTTAAATTGTCAATCGTACTTTTTAATTCATTTTTACTTTTAACGAGTTCTAAATATTCCTTTTTTTCATTTTCAACTTCTAATCGCTGTGCTGTTTTTGTTTGATACAAATTTTCTGAAGCATCAGCTAATTGCATGTATTTATTGAAACCCATAACGTTTTCAATATTCTCTTTTATAACTCTATTTAATTGGTCTTCCTTTAATAGATTACCTGCTTCCATAGCATCAAAAAGAAAATATCTACTTAGTTCCTGCGGTAAATTTGCCTTTATTATTTTATTTACTTGTGCTTCTTGTTCTGCTCTTTGAGATGCTGGCGTAGCCGTTCCGTAATTAAATATAGTACCATTCATATTTAATTTAACAGCTTCTACAGGATTGCCTAATGTATTAAGCATGTAAGTACGCGTTAAAATATAAGCTTGTTCTTCATTAAGAACCTTACCAGAAAAATGCAGTTCCAACTCAATTTTTTCTTCAACATTACCAATTGCACCTGCATTTAATAATTCTTTAAATGCTTTTGATGTAGTTATATGAAGGCCGTATAATGCGCCGTAGATAGCTTCAAAAAATGTGGTTTTTCCACCACCATTTACACCGCCAATTAATATGATGGGTTTATCATCATCCACATTAATATCTAAATCTAAATCAAGATATGTTTTAAAGTTTTTGGCTTTTATTCTTTTGATTAACATAGTTATTTGATTTTTTGAAGTGCTTTATCAATAATTTGAATAACCGTTTTATCATCAATATCTTGATTTCTAATTTTCTTCTCGTGAAATTCTTTAATTAAAAAATCTTTTACCCAATCAAAATCTAATTGATGCTTTTCGCAAAGCGATTCTATTAATTGAATATCTTCTTTACGAATACCAAAATGTAAAAATGTACTGTCTAGACCTTTATTACTCATGATTGTATACTATGTTAAAGCCGGTTCAAACGACAACCAACCAATAGTATCGTTTGCCTTGGTTATTAAATTATCGCAATATTTCCATGTTCTATTTTCTCTAGCTCCTTTTGGAACAATAACACCCCCAATTAACGGTTTGTCTTTGGTACTTTTTTCTTCAATATATTGAATGAGTGCATTATGTTTAGCAACAAATTCAGGGTCAGAATCTAATGTTTTGGTATCGAATAAGGCAATTTTACCTGACTTTGTTTTAATTACAAAATCTACATAAAAACCACGTGTAACGCCGTTTCTATCTACATAAGTCACAGCAAAATCTTCTTTGTTTTTATCGCCGTTTTTATACCACCATTCTATGTGTGTTTTGTTTTGTTCTAAAAAGTAAACAAATTCCTTTTCTGGTGTGCTAGCATTATTAAACTCATAAAATGGTTTTAAGGCATGTTGTTCTGCTTCTTTGAGCAAATAATGTTCATTATAAATACGCTCTACAGGAACATCCCACTTACTATGTTCAACTCGTTTTGAAGCTTCTGAAGCTTTTTGGTCTAATAATATTTGATGCTTAGTTAAGGCAATATCTATTAGTTCTATAAATTTAGATTTGTTTTGTTCAAACAAGATTATTTTTATAGCCTGAAACTCATTCAAAAGCAAATACTCTTCAAACAACATTTTTAACCCTAGTTCTAAAACAGGTGTAGAATCTGCTTTGGCATACGCACCAACATTATCCCTACAAAATTGGCGAAACAAAATATCTAACTCCCCTTGCGTTTTTGCAAATATTTCTTTTTCAGTTACTTTGGTATATCCCTCTTCTGTTGTTAATTGAACATTTTTAGGTATGGGTATTTCTATTTGTGAAACATCTAATTCTATAAATTTTTCTTGAAGTCTTTTAGTATTATATGCTTCTATACTCTCTGGATTGGTGACATCTAAATCTCTTGACAAACCAAAATATTCTTCAGCTGCTTCATAGATACATTTTCTAAATTTAGAACTTAAACGGTTACGTGTTAAACGTGTATTTATAAAGGCAGAATCTAAACATACTTCTTGATAACTCTCAATTCGTTTTGCTGTATTTTGTACAATATAGTCTATATCTTCTTGTACTATTTTAATAATATCCTTGCTTAAATTGGTATATACATAACCATTATTTAAAATAGGTAACGTATAATGTTTTTGCTCAGGCATACGCAAAATTCTACCTACTGTTTGAATACCAAAATGCTCTTGTTGTATTTCTCTAAATATTAATAGCACCGCAGCTCTTGGGCAGTCCCAACCTAAGGCAATGGCTTGTTTAAACAACAATACATCTGTCATGCATTCTTTATCTTCTAAACCATCTAAATTATCTTTACGATTGCTTAACCATACTGCCAGTTTATTATTTTGTACAGTAATGCCTTTTGCTAGTAGATAGGTTTCAATTTCATCTATTAACTGTCTATCTAAAGCACTCTCTGTTTTTTTGTCGCTAGGTAATTGAATTAATAATAAAGGATTAATGTTAGAGCCTAAAGACTCATAAGCCTGTTTTAATTCTTTATGTTTTTTTAGAGCCTCATCTAATAATACTTGGTTTAAGCTTCTACCCTCTTGTTGATGATGGTCTAATAAAGGGTTTAATACTACATTTTTTTTAATCATTTCTGCATCGACTACTTCTTGCCTTTTTATGGTATAACCATAATCTGAATGAAACATAGGTGTCGCCGATACATCCATTTCAATTTTAGCCCCTATTTGTTGCAATAAAGCTTTAGCTTTTGTGCCATTTGCATGATAATGTGCTTCATCTAGAATACAGATAATTTCTGTATCATCTAACATGGCCTTATAGATATATTTTATTAAATCTTTGCCTTGCTCATTTTCACGTACATAGACATTATTTGCACTGTTTACAGATTGCCAGTTTACAAATAGAACTTCGTTAGGGTTTAATTTACCATTACTTACATCTTCAAACTGAATTGGTTTTATGGTGCGCAGTTCTTTAAAATAGTCCTTTAAAGAAAAATAGGATTGTAAATGCAATTGATTAGGTGCGAACCAAATAAAAGCTACTTTTCGTTTAGGCAAGTCTAACTTATCTGGAATTTCTGCTGCTAATTGGTTAAGGTAAGCTGCCATAGCCACTGTTTTACCTGCACCTGTTGGTGCTTTAAAAACCATGCGGTTACGTGTGCCTGGTAATTTGAGAGCGCTATAAGTATCTTTTAATAAGCCGTTAACTGCTTCCTCTTGGTAGTTTTTTAATTGTATCATGTTAGTTGGCAGTTTCTGGGTTTACATCATCTTCTAGAGTTGGGATAAACTCTTTTTCTTCTTTAGGTAATACATTTTGATAAGCTTTGTAAATAGCATCTGGTAGTGCTGCCAAAGTTATATTAGCTGCAATACTCTCAAACTCTTCAGCATAAGCATACTGACCGTTAGAGAACACATATACTTTTATTGTAATTTCATCTGGCTGATTATTTATAAAAGCAGTAAGAGTTTCTATAGCATCTTCTATATAAAAATCATCATAAATAACATATACAAAGTTGTTGTTACCATTGGCAAATAATTTATGCCAATTAGCTTTTAGCAAGCTGCTTGTTATTTCATTATAGCAATTTTCTTTTATGCACAATAACTCTGTGGCTAATAATGTCAATTTCTTTTTGTTATTTAAAGATGGGGCGCGCTCTACAAAATTGCATTGATAATAGCGTAAGTTGTTGTTTTTGTATCCTTCAAAAGAATTGAATCCTTCAATAATATTTTTACACCTTGTATAAGTAGTGTTTTCACAGATATTATTTTCATTATTAGTTACTAAGATAACTTCTCTACTAAAAGCATCTTTATTATTTAATTCTAAGGCGCTATGAAAAGTAGACCCTGAACCTGCAAAAAAATCTAATATTTTCGTATTCTTATTTAAATGAGAATTAAGTATTCTATTCATCAATTTTAAGGGCTTTTTGCCATTTTTAAACTCAACCCCACCTTCAGCTTCTAATCCAGTAGTTTTAATGTCTTGCCAGAAATCACCCGGATGAACCATTAGATTTGTATCAGCGAATAAAAATTGTACTCTAGGGCTTTTCGATACCTCCGAATAATCACCTTTAACCAAATATAATAGTTTATCTCTTTTTGAAATCACTGAGAAATAATTTTGCTTAGAAATTTTACGTTTATCATCGGCTAATCGTTTCACTGATGAAGATGCAGCTGTTCTAACAATCCTCCAAGCATTTTCAAATTTCCAATCTAGCTCATCTTTTTTGGCAACACCTAAATCTTTTAGTTTTTGTGTCAAACTAACAAGACTAATCTTAGACAAAATATTGTCAATTTCATTTAAGACATCTTCTGAAGGATCTATCAAATTATCATCAATAAAATCTCTTTGTTTTTTAGTAAAACCTTCAATAAAAATATTATATTCATTATCCCATTCTTCTTTTTTAACATTGTCAATATCCAAATTTCTGATACCTTCTCTTTTAGCAAAAACAATATACTCTTTGTATTTTGGAATATTTTTTATCCTATTTGTAGCACCCATTTTCAGACCACTAGCTTCGCTCATTTTAACTGCCACAATTTTAGTGTTTTGATTAAATAAATCATCTAAAATTATTTTTAATTGGGCTATTTCATTATCATCAATAGAAACACAAATAAAGCCATCCTCAGCTAATAAACTTCGTGCTATTATTAACCTTTTATAAATAAATGATAACCACTTACTATGTCGATAACTATCTTCCTTATCAACGTAATCATCATTATATTTAAAATCCGTTGTACCATCTTCCGATTTATTACCTGTATTATAAGGGGGATCAATATAAATTAGGTCAATCAAGCCTTCATGGGTAAAGGTTAATGAGGTAAGCGCATGTAAATTGTCGCCTTCAATTAAAATGTGGTTTGGGTGTTTTTCTGTTTCTGTGTCGTTAATTATGGCACGTTCTTTAACCTCTTTAAGTATTGGTAGTTTTGTACGCAACTCTTCTTCCACATCTTCGGGTTTGTCTTCCCAAACTAAGCCGTATTTTTTAGTGGTGTTTACTAAATTTACTAAGTAGGCTTTTTCGTTGTTATCTAAACCCTCGAGAGATTTAATTTTATTAAGGATGTCTTTTTTGTTCATTTAAACATGGCGTGTTTATATTGTTAAAACCATTGCATTACATTGGTTTTATTAAGTGGCTTTTATACCTTTTATTTTCAAACCTTAAAAATAGAAATCTTTTAAAGATAAATGGCAAGAGAACAGTGTAAAGTAAGTAAAATTTTTACTTAATTTACTCTAGCTTATACCTCAATGCTTACAGAAATTTATTAAAGGTTTTAAAGTATTGCTTTTAATTATTTAACTACTATTATTTTAATTGCTATTAATAGTTTAAGGAGAGTTTAAATATATTAATTATTTATATATTCTTACACTTTTATTTATTCCTTTTCTATTATTCCCTTTATTTATGTTTACAGAGATTTCCGTTTTGAGAAATAAAAAAGAGGGTATAATGTATCAATAAGTTGTAAACGATATTTACCATTGGTGTAAACGATACTTTGTTTCATATCATTGTAATCTAAATAGTATTGCATAAATTTTTTGTTGATAGGCGTTTTGGAATAGTTCTTTTTTAACTTAATTAAGCCTTCATTGAAAGCTTCATTTTTAAGCCTTGAAGCTGTAGCAATAGAAATATTAAAAAGTTGCATAACACCATTAACAGAAACAGGAGCGTATTGCTCTTTATAGTTAAATTTAGGAGACAAAAAATGATAGGTACTTCCCTTTAATTGTACGCTTTTTTGTTTCTTAACTTTTCTCCAAAAATCTTTATGAAGATAACCGTAAATTACTGCTCCTGTAACTGCCTTGATTTTATAGTAATTGTTAAAGTCTATTTGAAATGCTAACCTTACTTCCCAATTGTTTTCTTTTCTAATTCTATCAAATGACTTGAAAACGTAAAACTGTGTTTTTTGATTGTAAACTATCCAGCCTATTTCCATTAAAAAATTGATGTATTTATTTAAGGTTTTTCGACTGATAATTTCTTCTACTAATTGAATAAATTGTAAGGCTTCATTATTTAATTGCGCTTTACCACCTGGGTACATTAACTTTAGTAACAAAAAGAATTTTAATTCTTTTGAATAGTTACTGCTTTGTGCATCAATAAACATTTCTATTGGTACACTGATATGCTTTACAACTGCTATTTTTTTTTAACAGAATAGTGATTGTCTATAATGCTATGTATATCTGAAAGTTTATAATACAATTTCCCTTTAATTTGAGAATAAGGCAGAATGCCTTCTTCTCTCCAATTTGAAGCGGTTTTAGGGCTAATTTTAAACAGTTGCAAAATATCAGCATTATCTAAAATCACATATTTGGGGTCTTGAATATTTTTAAGTTTACTTTGTTTAATTAAAAACTCTAAACGCTCTGATATTTTGTTTAAACTATCGTTTATGGGGTGTGTAAAGGCTGTCATAATTAGTGATTTTTAGAGTTAATACTAATTAATGCTTCTTCTAATTCAGCTTGCTTATATCTAATTAAATTACCTAACCTATAAGGCTTTAAAATGCCTTTTTTATTCCAATCTGTTAGGGTTACCAAAGATACTTTTAGAATGGTAGCGACTTCTTGCCTTGTAAGATATTCGGCAGGTTTAATGGGTTGGAAATTTTGAGCAATTACATTTAATTCTGCCCTAACATCATTGATGATGTCTTCTTTTAATTCGGTTGGTGTGATACCGAAAACTTGAGTGATTTTACTTTGTTCCATCGTGATACGTTTTATTGTTCTACGATGCTAAATAAGTACAAAGCTTATTCGTTAAAAATTCGGATTTATTCGGGTTTATTCGTTGATAAATTGTTTTGATAAATTTTGATTAAGTCCTTAACATCTTCAATATAATTCTGGTGGTTAGATAAATTAGTTTCATTCTTGATTCCAGCTACATATTCATCATTTAAAAACTGAATGTATTTATTTAGTGGTAATCTATTTTTTAAAATTAAAGACTTACAATTTTTATCTCTAAAAATTGCATTACAAATAGCTTGAAAACTTCTTTCAGGTGTATTTTTATTATCAATTGCTGCTAATTCTTGAAGTGCATCATTAAACCAGTTTTGAGATTCTACACTTGTAAAAATATCATTTCTAAATTTTGGCGTACTTTTTTTAGATTGTTCATTATCTCTTTCATAATACTTATGCGTTTCTAATAGCTTATTTTTTTCAATGATTTTTTCATAAACCTTATCATTATATATTTTATTAGCTTCACTTTCTAAAACTTCATATAAATATGAAAATTCAAAAAAATTCTTATTAATAATATTTATTTGACCTGAAATAAACTCAACTGCTTTATGTTCTAAATAAGGTGTATGATTAAGTCCTATGTGCCTAATAAGATTATGAAAAGTTTGAAAACTATATTTAATTTCGCTTTTAGCAATATTTAATCTATTATCATTAAAACCTAAAATTTGATCTGGAGTATAGTCTTTGAAATATGGGATTGCTGTCTTTAATAATTCCCTAACAGCTTGCAAAAGTATTGCTGCATAAATACTAGCATTGCTTTTTATTTTTTCATCGTAATTAAAAAAATCAGAAAACATTTCTGTGTACAAATCCCTTAATTCATAAGTTTCTTTGATAGTCTTATTTAAATCTTCTAAATTATAAATCCTTAAATTACTTTTCCTCTTTTTTAATTCCTCTAAGTACTCCATTTTTAAAGCAGCTGGATACATTACAACACTTTCGGTATTAGAAAATCTCATATAAAAAAGTGTATATCCATTTACCAGATATAAATTTAGCTTTTTATCAAAAATTTCATAGGTTGTTTTAATTGGTCTATTTTCATCGGATATAAAATCAAAAAGGTCTTTTAAAAAGTTTGGATTTTTTACTAATGCCTCTTTAAAAAAAGGCGTATCCCGATGCATTTGATTAAAGTCTTCAGCAGTTTTGTTTCTCTCAAATTTGAATGAAATACTTGCAAAAACGTTCTTTGTTACTTGCTCCTCATTCTTAGAATCATTTACTACTTGTCCCTCTTTTTTGTTATTAGTAGATTTTAAAGACTCTAAAAATATTTTTAATGCATTGGCATAATAATTTAAAAAATATAAAAGTAGATTATCTTGAACACTTCTTAAATAATCAAAATTATCATGGTATTCATCATAAGATAATTTAACATCAATAATATCATTTAGTTCATAAGGATATGTTGTATTTATTAAGTCATCAACAGTTACATTTAGATTATCTAAAACATGCTGAATTTTTTCAATACCAAAATCTTTTAAATAGTCCTGTTTCTCAATTTCGTTTATTAAATAGCTTAAATAAAAATCATTTTGACCCTCATTACTTAATTTTAGTAAAACATCGGATTTTATTTCAGAAATACATAACTGAAGCATTTTAATAACTCCTGCAACAGAATGTTTCTTTAAAATGTTATTATCATTTAAAAGTTCACAAAACTTTTCAAAACCATAGTATTTTATACTCATAGAAAAAGTTAAAAAGATTTAAATTTATTAAACCTTATCCTACTTTGCTACTTTCATATTAACTTTTTCAATATTATTTTCTTTATTCTGCTTTAACCAATAATCTTGAAGTGTTTTCGCATTCTCTTTAGGAGTTATTTTTATGTATTTTAAGAATTGTGCCTCTGTTTGATGCCCTGTAATAGCCATAATAACCATATTAGGTAGTTTACCATATAAGTTAGAAGCGAAGCTTCTACGACATATGTGAGAGGTTACTAACTTATACATAGCATAAGTTCCTTTCTCTTTTCTTTTGGTTAAAGGATTAATCATACTTCCTTCAATTTCTTGCGTAAAACCTGCTTCCTCACAAACACCTTTAATATGTAAATTAAACTTTTGGTCTGATATCTTTCGTGGGAATCCATTATGTTTTTCAAGTATTTCTTTTACTTGTGGGTGCATAGGTATCACAACATTTTGTCCTGTTTTTTGGGTTTCAATCTCAATAAAACCTTCTTTTATATTTGTTGCTTTTAACCTTAGAAAATCTGATATTCTTAATCCGGTTCTTAAACCTATTATAAATAAATCTCTTGCATTTTCTAAACGCTCAACACCTTTGTAGTCATGGTTGTATATTTTATTGATTTGCTCGTCTCTTAAATAGATACTATCGGCTTTTACTTTGGGCGCAAAGAATTTAGGATGGTTAATATGTTCATGCACTGGTAAGCCCTGAAGCATTGCATCTCTAGCCATTGTTTTTATCGTACCGATATAATTACCCACTGTACCTAAATTGATATTTTGCTCTTGGGTTAAGTAATTTACAAACCTGTCATAAAAGGTTAAATTTAAATCTGTAAATTTTAGTTTGGTTTTAAACTTCTTTTCATACTCGATTATTTTATTTTTGGTAGTCGAGTACTTTGTAATAGTTCCAGAACTTACTGCCTTATTTTTACCCTTAATTATCCTTGAAGGAGCTAACTCAATAAATCGCTCTACAAATGGAAGGAAAAACACCTGGTCGATTGCATCATCATTAACAGGTCTATTAAAATGATTAGCTATTTTAGTTTGAAGCCAATCCCTATCAATATAAACACCTTTAGAATTATCTGAATTAAATTCAGTAATTATAAAATTTTCGAGTTCAAATAAATGTGTGTTTACTTCATCTTTGTAAGCTGCATCATTGATATTTTTTACCTTTTGCTTTGCTTGACTCCAATGATTTGGAAGAACTTTTAAATCTGTTGAAGCTGTGTAGTCAAATTTTCTTCCGTTTTTAAAACGTAGTAGGACATTAGAATATCCTTTTGTACCTTTTACAAGGAAATTAATAGTAGCCATAATGTGATAATATCTTAAAAGTGAACAATATAAAGATACAAAACTATCCCCACATTATCCCCACAATTACCATTTTTATACATTATTTACTTAATTAAATTTTGATGTAAAAAGCATAAAAACCCTTTATTTATAAGGGTTTACAGAGGTTTCAAGTAAGTGTGTTATATATAGAAAAAGAGCTGGCGGGTTCCTCTTTCTCCGCGAAAAGTCCTACAAATGGCAACAAACAACCCTGTAAACAATTGATTTACAGGGTTTTTTATTTTATATGATATCGTTTGATATCATATGATATCGTACAATAAGGGGCTAATTCGGTGTCACTAAAAGTCTTCATCTCAACTGACACCGAATTATTGATAATTATTTGTTTTTCAAATAATTACACCATTAAATTTTTAATTATTTTTTTTGTAAATTGAGTATAATTTAAAATTAAAAGGTGTCACATTCTCTTTCTTTATTGTTTTATATCAAAAAAAGCAAAGCCGACGAACAGGGCAAAGCCAACATTTACATGCGAATAACCCTTGATGGACGACGGGCTGAGTGTAGTTTAAGCAGAAAAGTTAAACTCAATGAATGGAACTCCAAAACCCAACTTGCCCTAGGTAATTCTGCCACCGCTCAAGAAATCAATAGGCATTTGGCCGTTATAAAGAACAAGGTTTACTCCATCCAGCAAAATTTTGAACGTGATAATCTAAGTTATTCTGCTACTACCCTTCGGGATGCTACATTAGGTAAAGACAAAACCAAAAAAATGCTTCTCAAAATCTTTCAAGATCACAACGATAAAGTTGAAAGTTTGATTGGAAAAGATTTTTCCGCTGGAACCGCTGAAAGGTACCGAACTTGCAAAAAGCACGTTGAAGAATTCATTAAGAAGAAATACAACAAAAAGGACATTCCTGTGAAGGATGTTAACCACAAGTTCATTACAGGACTTGAATACTATCTAAAAAGCACACGGAATTGCGCCCATAACTCTGCTATTAAGTATATAACTAACTTCAAGAAGATTATCCGTATTGCGCATGCTAATGATTGGATTGACAAAGACCCCTTTCTACATTGGAAAGGAAAACTAAAAATAGTAGAGCGCGAATTTTTAACGCAAGAAGAAATTCAAAAAATAATCGATAAGGAACTGAAAATGGATCGTTTGGACCAAGTTCGTGATATTTTTATTTTTTGTTGTTTTACGGGTTTAGCTTACGCAGATGTAAAGAAACTAACCAAGGATGATATTGTTATCGGTGTTGACGGTGAGCAATGGATTAAGACAAGACGAACCAAAACCGATACCCGAAGCAATATCCCAATATTACCAATTGCTCAATCTCTTATTGAAAAATATAAGGACAATGCGCTGATGAAAGTAAAAAATCTAGTATTACCGGTTTTGAGCAATCAAAAAATGAATGCTTACATAAAAGAAATTGCAGACCTTTGCGGTATCAACAAAAATTTGACGTTTCATTTAGCCAGACACACATTTGCTACAACAGTTACACTTTCTAATGGTGTACCCATTGAATCGGTTAGTAAAATGCTTGGACACACTAATTTAAAAACCACACAGCATTATGCAAAAATTTTAGATATGAAAGTGAGCAAGGATATGGACATCTTGAGGAATAAGTTTAAATAAAAAATTTACGAGTGACCATTATTTTTTTCTTTCATCTGGCCTATGCTATTTACATAGCCAGAAATTGGATTTTTCCTTTTTGGTTCTTCCAACATAAAATTATTTTTAACAAAAATCTTAGCAATCAATTGCCAGTTATCTGTTTTCCATTTTTTTGACTTAATATAAACGTAAAATTTTCTTGCTTCTACCTCTGGCCAATTATTTTCCTTAAAAAATAAAGCAACTTCATTTTCATTAAAAATGGGCTTAGGTTGTTTATTAAAGTTTTCTTTTGTTTTATGTTTATAAGAAGGTACCAGATTTTGGCTAGGTTTTGGAACGAAGTTGACCAAATTTTGGATCTCCTGTGTACCAGCAGTTGTACCATTTTTGGGACAAGCTCTGGCCATCCTAATTTTAGATCCCCTTGATGGATGATATGATGGATAATATATTAGATATCCCCAGGCATCGAGATCGCGCACATGATTATGATACGTTGTTTTTGATTTGATTTTGGCTCGTTCCATTATAAGCTCACGATTTATGGTTAAGGTCTCTTTGAAAAACTTTCGGTTCCAAAGCTGAAAGAATGCCAAGTACAAAGTGATATGCCCTTGTCTAATTCGTTCATCGTTATAAAATGTTTCCAACACGGTATTGAGGTGCTTAATGTAGTTTACTGTCTCCATTATTTATCAATTCTTGGGTTTTTAATTTCTTGAAATCGTACTTCTTGTTTTTTTTCTGGATGATTTTTTTCTAATATTAATTCCTTTTTAAGCGGTTCAGCTTGTTCAAAAAGCGATTGCAGCATTGCCACTGTCGGTTTGGTTTGGTTCTTTTCTATATCCTTCATTATGGCAATCATTCCATTCATTCTTTTTTTAATGAGTAATGAAATTCGCTTTTCTAAGTTTTCCATATTTGGGCCCAAAGACTCAGTTGGGGAAATTCCATTTTCATTAAAAAAGTCCATCATTATGAGTAATGTCATCGATTGTGATTTCGTGAGCATTTTACTAAATTTTCTAAACTCAATAGCCACAGACTTCTTTATCTTTAATGTCTCAAATTCCTCTTTTTTAAATGCTTTATCCATATTTTTAGTAAAAAAAATGCCTATTTACGGCGGTTACGGAATGTTTTTAGTAAAAAGTGATGTTTCTATTCAAACTTCAAAAAAGGACAAATCCTTGTAAACCCCTATAAACAATCTATCTACATCAAAATTGAATAAACGTAACATCGCGCTAGCGTGTTACCCTCTTGCTATTCCATCCCTTTATTTCATCTCGGTTTTTCATACTTTTTACCAAAAGCTAAATAGCCAAATTTGGATGATTGGTAACAATCCATTTTTTAACAGGATTATTTTTTAATTTTTATACTATCCTCAATAAAACCGATGAAGTATTGATTTTAATTTTATTGTTTTTACTTAAAAACAGCACAATATTTACGCCATATAATTTGAATTATATTGTTGCCATTTGGTTGCCATAATGGCATATATCCATATACTTATTATATCCAGAGCGTTTTCCTTTTTTTAATGAAGTTGATTAAAAGGAATTTTAATGTTAAAACCATTTTTAAATAATTGTATAATAACAATGAACGTACGATTCATTTAATTCCATTTACTTCCTATAGTGCCGACGCTGTTACCTTTTTTTGTTGCTTGATTTTTTTCAACATTCAACTTAGTGAAGACATATAAAAAGTGCGAGGAACGAAGCCTGGTTATGCTGTCGTTGAAAGCTGAATGTTGTTATTTTGCAGTCAAAAAAAGGTCTGACGGTGTTGGCTTATTGCTGTAATTCTAACATAATAGTTAAATAGAAAAGCATGGGAAGTGAAGCACCACGAGATATATATTTCCTATAAAGCGGACTTGATTCACGCTTTTACTTGGAAATGAAGTGTTCCTCTCCAGCCCCGAAGTTTCGGGATGGAAAGATTTAACGAAATGAAAAGTAAAAAGTGGGGATTGTGTCCAAGACCTGTTTTAATGAAGCTCTTTTCCCGGAATGTAGTTTTCACGAAATTTAGGGGAATGTGCTGAATGGCCATTAAACAACTATATAAAAAAGCCACCAATCATCAAATTGATAATTAGTGGCCTTTTCTATGCTTTACAGAATTTCTGAATTTTTAAATTCTTTCTTTATATATGTTTGTTTTATTTTTTAAAGTTAAATATTATGCAATACGCTGCTGCCATTTCCATGCAGAAGCCAATGCGTCTTTTAGGTTTAATTTTGCTTTCCAACATAATATATTATTAGCTTTTGATGTATCAGCATAAGCCGCAACAACATCGCCTGCCCGTCTATCAACTATTTTGTAATTAAGTTTTTGATTGGAAACTTCTTCAAACGCATTAATCACTTCCAGTACAGATGAGCCTTTGCCTGTACCAATATTAAAAACCTCATAATTGTCAGCGTTATTTCCATCAATAAGGCGTTTTAGAGCAGCTACGTGGGCTTTGGCTAAATCTACCACATGAATATAATCACGAATACACGTACCATCTACTGTTGGATAATCATTCCCAAAAACGGATAGTTGTTCTCGCAATCCAATTCCTGTTTGTGTAATAAACGGCACCAGATTTTGAGGTGTTCCAATAGGTAATTCGCCAATCTTAGCCGATTCATGAGCACCTATCGGGTTAAAGTATCTCAGTGCAATGGCATTTAATGTT
The DNA here is from genome assembly GCF_042676825.1 of Mariniflexile aquimaris. Taxonomy (NCBI): domain Bacteria; kingdom Pseudomonadati; phylum Bacteroidota; class Flavobacteriia; order Flavobacteriales; family Flavobacteriaceae; genus Mariniflexile; species Mariniflexile aquimaris. The sequence goes on along the minus strand of NZ_JBHTIB010000012.1, from coordinate 273,340 downwards.
TCTGTTACTTTGCAAGTATCCCTTATAATTTCCTCGCCTATTTGCTTGGTGTTTCCATAAGGAGATTCAGCTTCTTTTATTGGAGCCGATTCGGTTATTGGCAAAGTATCTGCCTGACCATATACCGTACATGATGAACTGAAAATAAAATTAGCCGCTTCTTTTTTCTGAAGTTCCTGTAAAATGTAGATGAGCGTACTCAAGTTGTTTTCATAATATAACAACGGAAGGTTTACACTTTCACCTACTGCTTTAGAAGCGGCAAAATGAATAACCCCTATAATGTCATGATGTCTTTTAAAAAAATCGATTACCGATTCTTTTTCTCGTAAATCCAGTTTTTCAAACAATGGTTGCTTACCTGTTATTGCGGTAATGCCTTTTAATACTTCTATTGATGAATTTGACAGGTTATCTATAATTACAACTTCAAATCCTTCATTTTGAAGTTCTACCACAACATGCGAACCTATAAAACCCAACCCACCCGTTACTACTACTTTTTGTGTCATTATGTCTTTTATAATTTATGAATGAATATGAATGCGCCGTTACCAAAATAGACAATATAATGCCGCCGTAACAATACACACTACAAAGGATCCGATATTAAATAATGGTGTTGTTTTAAATAATTCCTTACTTAATGTAATACCCTTTTCATCATCTTTTCCTTTATTTTGAAGGTAGCTCAGAACTACTATAACTAGCATAGTAAGTACTGCCGTTAATCCCATTTGGTGCATCCATGGCTTTAACGCTTCATAAGGTGTATTTCAATAAAATCTGTTGCGATATTTAATATTCTATAAAACGAAATAAAAACTACTTAAAATGAATTAATTAGAAATTTTAAATGTGTTTGGAAATTTAGCCATTTCTTTTTCTTTCCACACCTCTTTTAAGCTTTCTGGATCAAACCACTTTGGCTCCGTATGTTTTTTACTCCAATTTTCTGCACCTGCAACCATAATTTTAAGCTGTTCTGGATATTTAGAACTTAAATCATTTTTTTCACCCATATCATCATTAATATTATAGAGCTTCCAGCTGCTATTGTAGGCTTTGGTAGCTTTCCATTCATCCATTCTAACACCAACATCTGAAAACCCATTACGATGGCGCATAGAAAAAATCATTTCGCCTTTACGTGGGTTAGAACCCTTAACCACATCATTCCAAATATTTTTACCGTCAAGTTGTTTTTCCTTAGGAATCGTTGCTTTTGCTAAACCAGCAAATGTTGGATACAAATCTAATGCTGTAACCGGGAAATCGAACTTCTTACCAGCAGGCACTTGGTTCGGCCAATGAAAAAACATAGGCACCCGGTAGCCACCTTCATAAGTATCACCTTTTACACCCCTTAATGGGAAATTATTGGCACCTTGATCAGTTCTGCCTCCATTATCACTTAAAAATACAATTAAGGTATTTTCGTATTGATTGGTAGCTTTTAAAGCTGCAACCAACTCACCAACACCACGATCTACCGCATAAACCATAGCAGCATAGGTTCTTCTCGCCTTATCTTTTATATTGCTAAACTTCGCCATATCTTCTTCTTTAGCTTCTAACGGCGTATGTGGTGCATTATAGGCTAAATACAAGAAAAATGGTTTATTCTTTTTGGACGCATCGGTTACAAATCGTACCGCATCATGCGAAAGTTCATCTGTTAAATACTCTGTTTCTTCAGTTTCAACACCGTTACGTTGTAAAGGCGTTAAATATTCCCAGATATTTTTGTTTCCAGCAGCTACTTGTTGCTTATATTTTGTGGTATAGTCTTCAGGAAAAAAATTATGACCTCCTCCTAAAAAACCATAAAAATGATCGAATCCTCTGTCTTTTGGTTCATAGCCTTCAACAGCGCCTAAATGCCATTTTCCGATAATGCCTGTATAATATCCAGCATCTTGTAATGTGTTGCTAATAAATTTTTCGCTTAACGGAATTCCTTCACCAACGCTTTTTTCACTATTTGCGGGAAGATTGAACTGAGAGCCAAATTCGTGTGGGTACCTTCCAGTTAACAAGCCTGCTCTACTCGGACCGCAAAAAGGGTGGGTTACATACGCAGACGTGCAAATTGTCCCTGAACTTGCCAATTTATCTAACTCTGGTGTAATAATATCTTTTGAACCGTTAAAACCTACATCAGCATAACCTTGATCGTCAGTCATTATTATAATGATATTTGGACGTGACGTTTGATTTTCAGTTGATTTAACAGATTGACTCTTTACCCCTGTACATGAAGCGATTAGTAGTATTACTACTAAAATTAAAACGGTGTTTATTTTCTTATTTAACATATTTTTAATTTGTTTTAGACAAATGACTTATAATACTGTCAAAGTTAATTTTAAATAGACTCATTTTTGAAATCAATTTTATCTTAAACTGATTTAAAATTACCTATTATAGGGTAAAATGTTTTGAGCTACAACGTACATTTCTAACTATAATTTATTTTTATTGACTTCATAAAACTGCCTTACTCTTAGTACTGCCTTTTCTAGATTATTATCTATTAATAACCAGATTTCGTGCTATTGCAACCAAAAACTATAAACAGACTTATATATAAAAAGAGCGTTTTCATTTTATTTAACTTCCAGAAGCAGGACTTCTTCAGACGCTAAATTGAATTCGTTTTTAAGGCTATTTTCAGTCATTAAATTTTTGACTGAAACTTGCGCGCCCGATTTTAATGATAGCTTAATCTTAGCTGTGTCATGACCCACATTCAATAAATTCACCAAATACGATCCGTTTTCTTGTTTCACGACTCTAGAAATAATTGTTTTAAAATCTTTTCCGTTATCGGATTCAACAATGACATCTGGCATAATATCTACAACTTCTGCCAAAGCCTTTTCTTTAATTTTGGTAATATCAGCATGCTCTAAAAAGATAAGCTTGCCTTTACCCGCAGTTAGTTTCTTGCTTCGCTTTTTACCATATTCATTCATAGATAAACTTTCCTTAGAATCAATGATTACCTTTCCACCTTTATTCAGGTAAGACTGCAAAGCTTCAAACTCAGCATCGGTGACATACTTCGTTTTGTAAACCACAACCGTATTCCAGGAATTATTATCTTGTTTTTCGATGATGTTTTTAGTTACAAATCCTAGCGGTAAACCTTCGAAAAACAAGGATTTATAAAGTTTGCCCGTTTGGGTCATATAATCTTCTGAGTTGATGGCAGAAGTTTCGGAATAAAAAAGTCGCAACGGACGAGGTTGTTTACGCAAAGCGATAATTTCTTCGGAAAATGAATTCAAATCAAACATTACCTGAGTTACTTCATTTGTAATATGAGGTTGCATATTGTTAGAACCTGCATAGGCACCTCCCAAACCTGGGTCGAAAAAGTTTAAATCGCCTTCCAATCGATCTTCTGGCGAACCGTCAGGGTCTCTTGCCCAGAACCAACCTGTATTGGCATCCATACCCATTAAAGTCGCTAACCAATATATACTTCGTACATAGCTTGTACGCATATCTAATTTTCTATATTGGCCTGATGACAGAAAGTGCGATTCTGAATTAAAATTAATTTTATCAGGACTAACCGACTCTAAAAAGTCGTGTAAAATGGCCATTCCATCCCATTTGTAAGCATAATCTTGATGCCAATCTGAATTGATATGATCACGAAAACTTGGGTCGCCCAAAGCTTTTGCATCGTGACCAATCATGGTAGTTAATTCGGTAAGTGCTTCGAAATCCATACCATGAGAGCGCGAATCTTCATAAAACGACCGAGGCCATAATTTTATATGGGTGTCTGCATCCGGATTCACGGAGTGCAAATTATCTTGCATAAATGTAAACCAAGAAGTGGTTCTATGCATGTGATAACGATTCCAATCGTACCAAATGGGTTTACCTCTTAATGCCGTATCCATTGGAATTTCAATTTGAACGGTATCGAAGCTTTTAAATGTTTCACCCCAATTAGCATTCAGGTCTTGAATTTTATTATTGTATTTGCTTTTTAACCAAGACCTAAAATTATTCAAAGTATATGAAGAAATTCCATGCATTTCATCATAATTATACGTCCAAAAATCTTTTTCCGAATACCAATGTGGCTCGTTTGCAAAAACAAAACCGAGTTCTGTAACCTTTTTACCCTTTGTTAATTCTCCGGTGTGACGGATAATTTTACCCCATAAATCACGTGCTAAAGGGTTGTCAATATCAAAGCCCGTAAAAAGAGAACGCCCTTTACGAATTTCAGGTTCTTTCTTTTCAACCCATTCTGGAATACCCATGCTCCAATAGTATAAAAACCCGATATTTGTATCTGGTATGCCTGTAAGCTCTTTCATGAGTTCTTCATCAAAGGTACCGTCTTCTTTTAATAAAAAGGAGTTAATGGCACGATCGTGATCTACAGGATATAAATTCTCACCACCATGATATAAAGCCCCTAAATGGTCATTATAAACGTCTGTGTTAGTAAGTGGTTGCCCAACTGTTTTAGAGAAATAATCATAAGGAAAAATGGGTTTGCCATTGCTAACAAACATATTATCTCCAGCTTTTGTATTTTGCCAATCTACTTTATTTACAGGACGCCGTTTAATTTCGCCATTCAGAACTTTTTGTAAATCCTCAATGCCTTTATCTAATATTTGAATGACTTTCTTTCGTTCAAAATCTGGTAATTCTTCAGCCATTTGTTCCTTCTTATCAGTATAATAGCGCTCATACCCAAACAATTTTGCGACAGCTTCTTTATTGTTTTCATCCCAATTGGCAAATTTTAAAAACTCTTTTGAGAACCAAACAACTGTTTCTTCTCGAGTAACATCAATCGATTTTGAACGTGCGTTATCCATTAAAGTTTCCAGCTCGTTTAATTTGGTAAGTGCTGTTTTTTCGAGTGGCGATTGTGCATTACTATTTAAAACAGCACAAATCAGAAATACTCCTAAGATTTTGAATGTTAATAAATTAAATTGATTTTTCATTTGTTTTATTTTAAGTTCCTATCATAAATAATTAACCAAAAAGACTAATTTTCTGTATGATATATTTTGTTTAAAGTCGTTATTTTAAGATTCATTTTTTCTCCATTACTCCATGTTACAAAGGCATTTTCTATTTGTTCACAGGTACCTAAACCCACGTGTAAGTAGGTATTAAAACTATGGGAATATGGTGAGGAAGTTGCGCCAACCACACGTTTGGATGTATTATTACACGCTGCTACTGTTAACACAGCGCCCATAGCGGATGCTTTGCCAGAAGGCGAGTTACCAACATTAACTTGAATGTAATTATTACTTGAATTACTGTTATTGGTAAATAAATGCCATTTCCCACGTTCGTTGGCACAAATAATATCTAAATCGCCATCTTTGTCATAATCGAAAGCATCTGCTCCCATGCCAACAGCACCTAACTCTTTTGTTATGATGCCGTGTGATTCGGAACGGATAAACTTTTTACCACCCTGATTTAATAACAAAATTTGCTTGGTTTGTTTAGAAGGGTTGCCATAACGCAACACAAATATATCTGACCAACCATCGTTATTGAAATCTCCAACGGCCGAACTGCTTGTTTGTTCTTGAATATCAATACCAAACTCAGCAGTAACATCAAAAAAAACACCACCTCGATTTTCCAATAATTTAGCTGGCATATCTTCAAGCGCAATTACTTCTGGTTTAGAAACCACGTTATGAATGACCGCTGATGTTGGCGAATTCGTTTCACCAGCAACACGCCATAAACCATTTCCTAAGTAGCCTATATACAAGCCTCTTTTTGTAGTATCTTCTGGCCAACCTTGGGCTTCTTCGGGTGTTATTTTAACATCATGATGCCCGTGTTTATCTTCTTTACGTTGCCATAAATGCTTTTTTGAGCCAATAAACACATCAAAATCCGGAAAAGCCATTTGAAGATTCTCCATAATAAAATCGCCTTCAATTTTTAAATTATCGTATAAAAAAGGCTTCATTCTTGCGAAAAAATAAAATGCTTTGGTAGCTTTATCATAATCACTTTCATAACCAAAAGGTTCTCTAGAACGTGTTAAAAACAAGTCCATATCACCATCATTATCAAAATCGATTTCAGAAATACTATTGACTTGATTTGTTTTAGAAAGAGCTCCCAGCACTTCTTTGGATACATCTGTAAAACTAAAATTACCTTCACTTTTAGCCACTATCATATTATTACAGCCATAAAATAGGATATCGGAAATACCATCATTATTAAAATCAGTAATAGTAGAACGCATTCCAAAACGATCGGCATGTGGTAAATAATCGATAAACTTAAATGATAATGCCCCTTCATTTTTATACAAAAAATGAGCATGACTTAGTAAATTGTTTGGGGGGAATGCCGTTGTAATTAGATCTAGAACCCCGTCGTTATCTACATCTACCAATTTTGCTGCACGACCACGACTGCCTTCAAAATGAGCAAAGGCATCTCCACCACTAATAGTACGGTCTGGCTTAACTTGAAAGCTTATAGGTTTACTAGGTTTTTCACCATTTCCTCCTCCTGGTTGAACAATAACATCCAAATTACCATCTTGATTATAATCTGCGACAGCAATACCATGTGTATCTCCAAAAATGAAAGGTTCACCTTTTACAAAAGTGCCTTTATTATTCCAGTATAATTCTACACGACGCGAATGCTCTGTTAATAGCAAATCCAAATAACCATCTTGATCTAAATCTGCAATTACTGCATTATCAAATTTTCTGCGAGAGCGGTCTTCAAATTGAATAACGCTTGGATTTTCAAAAAAAAGTGTTTCAGAATTTGATTGAGCAAAAACACCAAAACTCCAAATAATTAAGAAATATCTACTCACTGTACTTATTTTAGAATGGCTAATTAAAAACATTATTACGTGCTTTCACATAGACATTTTACCCAACCCATAATTGATTTTACCTTTATTCATTAATCTTATATTCGATTCTAAACTTTGAATGATTTCTGGGTAAAATACCTTTAACATAGGGTAATCTTAAGGAAGTAACTTTTATTTAAAACTTCGTAATTTGAAGGACTATTTACTATCTCATTTTAAATTTTCACATCATGGCAAGCAAACATTTTATTACACTGATACTTTTATCGTTCTTAATTTCTATCAGCGGTTATTCACAAAACAAAAAACAACCTAATATTTTATTTATTGCCGTTGATGATTTACGTGCCGAATTAGGTTCGTATGGTTCTAATATTGTAAAATCGCCTAACATAGATAAATTAGCGAGTAATGGCATTCAATTTAATCGTGCCTATTGCCAGCAAGCCATTTGTGGACCATCGAGAGCAAGTGTTATGACAGGTGCGCGACCAGAAACCATCAATGTGATTGATTTATTTCAAGATTTTCGAGACAACCGACCAAGCATAGTTACTATACCTCAGCATTTTAAAGAAAATGGCTATGAAACTGTTTCTCTTGGAAAGGTTTATCATGGATCTTACACCGACGATGAAATGTCTTGGAGCCGTAAACCTATAAAAGTAAAACGCGATGCCAATGTGCCGGAAATTGAGGGTGGGTATGCACTTCCTGAAAGTCAATTGATGTACTTAAAAAACAAAATTGCTTTAGAAGCCAAATATGGCGAAAAGTTAATACGTGAAAATTGGTTGGATAAAGGTCCTGCCCTAGAAGCTGCCGATGTTCCAGACGAAACTTACGATGATGGCTACAATACACTTTCGGCCATTGCAACGCTTAATGATATGGTTAAAAAAGGTGATAAGCCTTGGTTTCTTGGATTAGGATTTAAAAAACCGCATTTAGACTGGATTGCACCTAAGAAATATTGGGATATGTATGATGAATCTCAAATCCCAATTGCCACACAAGTGAATCCTCCTAAAGATGGCGCTGCTATTGGCTTATCTGAATCTTTAGAGTTACGTGTATCGGCAGACATCCCAAAAACAGGGAATTTAAGTCCGGAATTGCAACGAAAATTAAAACATGGTTACTATGCTTGTACCAGCTATATCGATGCCCAAATAGGTAAAATGATTCAGGCTCTAAAAGATGCTGGTCAGTATGAAAACACGATTATTGTCTTGTGGTCGGACCACGGTTTTAATCTAGGTGAAATGGGCTATTGGGGAAAAGCTACCAATTATGAAATAGCTACGCGTGTACCGTTTATTATTTCGGCTCCAGGTGTTACCGATAGAACGAAGGGGCAAACATCGGATGCCACCGTAGAGTTGGTTGATATATTCCCAACACTTTGCGATTTAACTGGTTTAAGCAAACCCAATCATTTAGAAGGCCAAAGTTTAGTGCCTTATCTTAAAAAACCAACGACAAAATCTAAAAAACCAGCGTTTAGTGTTTTTCCATCACCTGCATTGCGCGAATGGGCTGCAAGACCGTTTACAGCTCCTTTTAGAACGACTTTCTTTATGCCATTAATTGAAAAAATTGAAACCAAAGTTGCAAACCAAATGGGTGATAAATGGGATAGAAAAACCTTTGAGCAGTTTGTTATGGGTTACGCCATGCGAACAGATAATTACCGATTGATTATTTGGAAAGACAGAAGACGCCCCAATGACACACCACTTTATATGGAGCTATACGACCATATAAACGACCCATACGAAACGGTGAATATTGCCGTACAAAACCCTAAAGTTGTGAATGAACTTGTTTCGTTATTTGATAAAACGTATTAAATAAGTAATTTCAAAAAGTGATTAAACAAAGAGTTGTTTAATTGAAAATTATATAAATCTAAAATAAAAATAAACAGAAATAAATTATCTTTTATTTCTGTTTATTTTATCTGATTGTCCGTAATCTATAACTATCGGGAGCTGTAGAAATCAAATTTGTTGAATAACTTCTTTATTGCACTCGAAGTGATATCAGACTATAAAAGTAATAGCGAATACGAATTATTTTATCACCAATTTTTTAGTTAGCGTAGTATCATTAATATTCATCTTTATCAGATAAGTACCTTTTGTTAGATTTAGTTGTGTAGTATTGATTTTAACTTCATCCTTTTCAAAATAGTTGTTTGAGAACACCTTTTTACCCAATACATTATAAATATCTAATGCTATATTTGATATTATTGGAAATTCAATGGTTATAATCCCATCTTCATTACTTAATGGATTCGGATACATTTTAATATTGTTTGCAAATTCAAAAGAATTAACTGATAAAGGCGGACAATTATTTGTGTTCACCTGGTGGTTATCCCTTGAAATCACCAAGGAAATAGACCAATTAAACCCTGTTGCTTTACTCTGTAGCTCGCTTGATGTTGGAACGTTTACACTATAATATCCGTTGCCTACGGCACCACTGGTAGTACTAGCCCGATAAAGTAAAGGAGATATGGATGGCCCTAGATGATATGTTTCCATATCGGGAATAGGATTTGGTCTTAAAATAGCTGGATTCATTCTTAATACACATGGCACCCATGGATGAACCCCTTGTTTCACCTGCGCATCTGTACCATAACTGGTGGTAACATCTGTTATTCTTGAATCTGGATCGAAAGTTCCAATCGTACTTAAATAAGCTTTATCAATACGTACCCCAGCCATACAACCATTCGCTTCAATTTTTTGCACATCTACCCAACCATTAGTAGCATCCCAAGGTTGTAGCATCACTGCTGCATTTCCATCGGTACATTTAATATTATATCCAGATATTTCAGACATTCTTGCAACACTTAATGGAATTTGTCCTCCTGAAGCGCTTACATCATCACTTTCTAAACGGAGTGTAACGCCACCTCTTAAGGATGTTAAATCTTTAAACAGCAATCGGTCGCCTGTTCTTACCTGAACTACCCCATAACCACCATGCGCATTTTGAGCGGTTAAATTTTTAATCAAACCTTTAACAGGTCCTGTCCAAATATTATTTCGTTTACTTGCAGAACAATTTAAAGTGGCATGTATGGTACCATTGTCGTCAACAAATGCGTCTGCAACCATAAAATTTTCAGCTTCCTTTACATTGAATGGGGTAATTCTAGTTTCCTTTGCCAAATGCGTTAAATCTACTTTAAACTGACCGCTTATAGCTCTAATACTAACATTAGAAGACTTAACCGATGTATAGCCAATTCGGAAAATAGACAAATTAGGAAGACTATTAACATCCCCTGTTTCATATGGTTTAACAATGGCAAGCGGGTCGAACATTAAATGAACATTAGACTTTAATTGAATTTCATTGAATTCCCAAGTTCCTGCCGGAATCGTAATAACACCTCCGCCAAGACCTGTTAAGGTATTTATAGCTGTTTGAAGGGTTGATGAATCGTCACCAGCATTATTTACCAAAGTTATTCTTTGTCCTACCGGATAACTACCAGAATCATCTGTAAAAAAATCGCTTTCTAATCGAGCTTCTGGTAATACCGATGGTGCATCAACTTGTGCTATTCCAGACATTGAAAATAATAACGTGATTACTAGTATGATTATATTTTTCATGGTTTCAGTTTTAATTCGAACAACTAACTTTTTATTTCAATTTTTAGAGAAATAAAAAAACTCAATAATTTATATAACAAATAAAACACATTAGACCTTTTTCAAAACCATTAAAATTATCCAATCCTAACTGAATTTTATCCAATAAATAATTAGTCCTTTTGACAAAAATTTAATAGAAAGAAATATATTTTATTACTCAGGAAATAGAAAAATCCAGTTTAAGAAAACAATCTTAACCTGGATTTATCATTATAAAATTACTAAAAATCTGTTAATCTTTAATTGGCGCCATCATTTGTAACATTTCTTTATTCACCAATTCTGGCGTTCTGTACCGGTCCATTCTATCTAAATCGTACTTCTCAAATTCTCTTTTTAGCATCCACATGGGGCGGGCTAATGTTAATTCCCAGCTAAATAATTTTTTATACATGCTACGTACACGTTCAGGATACTGAGTTGCTAAATCATGTTGCTCGGTGATATCTTTTGATAAATCGTAAAGCTCTGCAGGTCTATCAGGAAAACGAATCAATTTCCAATCGCCTTCTCTGTATACACCACGATTTTCCTTTTTCCAATATAAAGCTTCATGAGGTCTATTTTTATTTTCTCCTTTCACAAAAGGAATAAGATTTACACCGTCTATATCTTTTAAATCTGAAACATTTCCACCAGCCGAGGCATAAAAAGTTGGCAATAAATCGAATGTACTAACAGGGTAGTCGTATGTTTTATTTCCTTGTAACTGTGCTGGCCAACTTAATAGAAATGGTACTCGTAAACCGCCTTCTAAATGATTGGATTTCGTACCGCTTAAAGGTAAATTAATGGAGGCATTTTTATCTGTTGGTCCACCGTTATCGTTAGAAAATACAATAATGGTATTTTCATAAAGTCCTAATTCTTTTAATTTATCCATCACTTTACCACAAGCACGATCTAAAGCCAATGTCATAGCCGCTACTTCTTTGCGAGTTCCTCTTAGATTAGGAAATTTTGCTAAATCCTCTGGTGTTGCTTCCATAGGTGTATGCACCGCATTAAATGCTAAATAAATAAAAAATGGTTTATCCTGATTTCTCTCTATAAAAGACACCGCTTTATCTGCAAAAATATCTGTAGCATAGCTTTTAGGTTCTTCAAAATTTCCAAATCCACTTTCCATTCTTTTATCTAAATGACCATCGGGTATTTCTGGATAGGCAAAATAACTTCTATCGCCACCTCTAAACCCATAAAACTCATCGAAACCTCTTTTTAATGGATGAAAACGATCGGCGTTACCTAAATGCCATTTACCTATCATGGCGTTGGTATACCCTTGCTTTTTCAAATAATCGGCCATAGTAACTTGGTCTAATGGCAATCCCATATCATCATCCAAAAACTTGGAACTTTCACTCATGTATCCAGGCACATTTATTTCTTCATAACCAAAACGTTGTTGGTATTTCCCTGTCATTAATCCAGCACGCGAAGGTCCACAAACCGCATCGGTAACATAACCCTGTGTAAATTTAACACCACCTTGTGCTAGCTTGTCTAAATTCGGCGTTTTCATGATTTTACTCCCATGAAACCCAAAATCGGCATATCCAGCATCGTCAGAAAATAAGAAAATAATGTTGGGTTGTTTTTGAGCTTCAGCCTTGATTTGAAAAACCAAAAATAGCATCACTACTAATATTCGTATCATTCTATATTTTAATTTGAATTCCATTTCTTTTACCAGATTACCGGCATAAATACAGTCATTTCTGCTTGTCCTCTATTGCTCCAAGCAAAATAGGGTACTAATTGCGTTTTATAGGATTTAAATTGAGGCGTTGTAACGGTTTGGTACATATCGTTATTTTTACCAGACCTTAATAAAAGCTCTGTTTCTACCACAGTAACACCGCCTAAAAAGTCATTTTTATGAACAGCGTTAAGTGTGCCATTACCTTTAAAATACACGTCTAAAATAGAAACGTCTTTTGGTAAATCTGGAGTTTCTATACAATATACAATTGGCCCTCGTTTAATTGCAACCTGATTTCTAACCTCTTCAATTCGGTTGTGACCTTCCAATAATGTAACTTCCATAGGCATATCTAAAGTAATCACATCACCTGCTTTCCAAACTCTATTGATTGTAGCAAAATTACCCGGGGTAACTTCAACAGCTACGGCTTCACCATTTACTTTTAGTGTACTTCCCACAGCCCATTTAGGTATACGGACTTTTATGTCGAACGCGGTGTTTTTACATTCATTTACAGTAATTTTCACGAGTCCTTTCCAAGGATATTCAGTGTCTTGTGAAAGTTTTAAAGGCGATCCATCCAACATGGTGGTATCTAAATTATTACCTCCAAACAAAACAACTGCCACACCGTTTTCGGATAAATTATATGCCCACCCTGAAGATTTACAAATAGTTCTTACTAAGTTTGGCGGACAACAAAAACACTCTAAATACGGTTGTCTTACGGGGCTTTCAGTAACATCTTTATGAGCATCATAATTTCTGGTATTATTAACCATACGTAACGGATTCGAATAGAAATAATCTTTTCCTTCTACACTTATTCCTGATAAACCACTGTTGTATAAAACAAGCTCAATAATATCTGCGTATCTCGACTCCTCTTTGATGGCCATCATTCTACTACTAAACATAGCGTTACATAAGTTAGCACAGGTTTCGTTATAGGCGGTCATATTTGGCATCATATAAGCGTCGATAAACCCTTCTTCAATCATATCTAAGCTGGTTGAAGCACCATAATGCGCTTGACCAACAGCCCCTGTTACATACATTTTTTTGTCGGTAACATTTTCCCAAAGTCGATCTAAGGCATCAATTAGGGCTTTTTCGCCAGTTTCAGCATACACATCTGCAGCACCTGCATAATAATACAATGCTAAAACAGCATGACCAACGGCCTCTTTAGATTCTCTAAAAGGCGTTCTTTCTTGAACCATATCACCTATTGGGTAGCCTATGGTAGTTTCGTCATGTTTTATCTCGTAGGTTCCTCTTCGGTTGATGAACTTTTCGGCAAGTTTTAAATATTTTGAATCTCTAGTAGTTCTATACAATTCCACCAAGCCCATTATTTGCGTTTGGTTAAAACCAAAACGTTGGTAACGCTTGGTTTCTGGCATAAAATACACACATAGTAAATCGGCCATTTTTACTGCAATATCTAAGAAATTACGTTGTCCGGTAATTCTAAAATGTACAGAAGCCGCTATAAATAAATGCCCAAAATTGTACATTTCATGGTATTTTCTGTTCTCAAATCTATCAACACCTTCGGTAATTTGAACGTGTGTATGAATGTAACCATCTTCTTCTTGGGCTCTTCCTATAATGGCAATGTACTCGTCTAATTCTTTTAATAAGGACTCGTTTTTTGTAAGTCCATAAATGTACATTTTGGCTTCCATGAACTTATAAAAGTCGCCATCGTGCCAGTAAAAACCCTTATGTACACCTTCTTTTTCACCAGCAGCAATTTTAAAGTTGTTTAAACCATGACCAATATCGCCACACAATAAATCGCCCATATAAGGAAGCATTTTATCTTCGGCATTCTTTACTTTTTCAGCCCAAAATCCAGAATTCCATTTGCAGTCTCCAAAATTGATACTTTTTAGTTTTACATAAGGACTTTCTGAATTATTGGTGATTGCCTTTTTATGAAAGTTTGAAATAGTACTCATTATTTTAATATTTTAATATTTAGGATACTTCCTGATTATTTTATTTTTTTAATTGCAATATCATCTATAAATAACTTAGGAGCTTTATCCTGTGGTAAATCTTCTTTTCTAAGTTCAATTTTAAGTTGGTCGTCTATAGCAGATGCCATTGGTTTTGAAATTTTAGCTTCCAACGTTATCCATTGCCGACGGGCTAATTTTGATAAATCTTTAAATTCTATATTCAATTTAGGATTTTCAAAACTTACATGAATTTTATCCGCTATTCTTCCTTGATCTAACCAAACTTTCATGGAAAACATGTATTCTCCAGCAGGTATATTAATGGCTCCTTTTGGCGTTAAAATGGATACTTTATCAACTTCAAGTTTTTCGTTTTTACCATATCCTGCAAATTGAAGACTCTCTACACCACTAGCGTACATACCTTCTACAATAGATAAATATTTCGCCGAAGCGTCATCAATCAACCAAAATTTTTGATAATCGTTCGCTTTAGAATCTTCAGGCACCATAGTTAATGGTCTAGGGTTTTCTTCAAATAAAATAGGTCCTTCAAAACCATAAAATGCTTTGTCTTTAGCCAACAAATTATCTGAAGGTTTTTGCCAAACTCTAACATATTCGATTTCAAAATCTACTGGCAATTCTTCTTTATGCGGAAGACCTAACCAAAAGAATATTTCAGAATCTAACCAAATTTCCATTGGGTTGTTCAATACCCAGTCTAAACCTACATCGTCTTGTGTAAAATGATGGACTAATTTTTCGTCTATATATAGTTTCAGGTAATCTTCACCCCATTCTGCGCCATATACATGAAATTCGTCTGCCGTTCTATAAGGTAAATCTTCAGTATGCTGAAAAACATTTGTTGGTCTTTGAGCAGGCGGACTCCAATCATGCGCCGTGGCTAAATACGAATCTGCTCTTATATTTCCTTGTTTTTTAGGATTTCCCATTAATTCGTACACGTCTAATTCCTGTTCGTAACCAATTGCCCAAAAAGCTCCTGTTATGGCTGCGTTACCAACCTTAGATTTTACTTCCATGTACCCATTTAAAAAACGTTTTTTTGAAACAACGGCTGCTGTAGTAACTGGCATTGGCTTACCTTCATATTCTCCATATTTTGAAGTTCCCATGTTGCCATCAGTATAGGTTTCTTGAAAAAACGGGTAATCTGGTTCCCAAGCAGTACGTAATTTAAGTTTTCCATCTTCCACCCTTACATTATGAGGTACAAACTGCGATGGGGCGCGTCCTTTCCAAATATAATAATCGCCATTTTGACCTTCTACAAACCACTTTGTAGTATCGATGGTGGTTCCTTCAAATTCGTCACTAATTTCCTCATTCAATATCCAACCTCCTTTATTTTCTTGATCTGAATAGGGGTAATAAATATTTGCTTTTTGTTGAGATCCTTTAGTTGTTTTAACTTTATTTTGGGCACTGCATCCGAACGCCATAAATAATACCACAAGCAGCATAATTCTTATCGAAATTTTTATTTTTAAATTCATAACCGCTATTTATTTTGAAGTTTAAATTGAATTTCTTCTATCGTCATGTTTTTAGTTTCTATTAAATATTTATATAAAATTATCAACCCAATAGCTACTGTAATGGCATAGAATAGCAAGGTATAACTGATTCCCATAGTTGCTAATTGTTTTGGGAAAAACACCTGTACTAACGAACTTACAATACTTGTAACTAGTGTAAAAAATGGGATTGCAATACCACGAATGGCAATTGGAAAAATTTCTGAAAACAACACCCACATAACTGGCCCTACAGAAAAATGAAATGCCGCTATAAAACTTAGGATTCCTATTAATATTAATATAGCATTAATATCGGCCGCTTTTTGAATTAACACACTTGAATAATTACGGGCATCAACCTCACCAAGCGTTTTTTCTAAGGCGTCTTTAAATTCTATATCACTTTTATACTCTACCCCAACTATTGAATTTAATCTTTCAACATTATTTATACTAGTTAGTTCTGTAACAGCTTCATTAGAGATGGTATATCTTGCCGATTTAAATCCGTAAAAGCAAATGCTTAAGCTTAAAATTATCCAAGCCATTCCCCAAATAATTAACGGTCTACGTCCTAATTTATCTACTAATAATAAGCCTAAAATGGTAAAAATAACACTGGTTAAACCCACCCAAATAGACTGCATAAATGCTGCATCTGAGCCACCACCCAGTTGTTCGAAAACTGTTGGTGCATAAAATAAAATGGCATTGATTCCTGTTGATTGTTGTGCGATGGCAATTGTCATGGCGATAATAAAAGTAACACGCATTTGCTTGCCAAAAATTTGTTTTAATTGTGAAATCAGCGAATGGTCTTGTTCTCCAGATTCCATGCTAATTTTCATTTCATTAATTTGAATAGTTACTTCTTCTTCTGGAATAATTTTTCTAAGGGTGCGTTTTGCATCTTCGGTTTTCCCTTGATACATAAGCCATGATGGACTTCTAGGAATAAAGAAAAGTAATGTTAACCAAATTAAAGCTGGTAGAATTTCAGAACCTAACATCCAACGCCATGTATTTTCTCTAAGACCTAAACTATCTACCCAAGCAGCATCTGAATTTGTAGATTGAATGATTAAATAATTTATAAAATAGGCTGCAGACAACCCTAATACAATATTTATTTGGGTCATGGATACTAATTTTCCGCGCCATTTTGGTGGTGCAATTTCTCCAATATACATAGATGCCACAGAAATGGAGCTAAACGCCAAACCTCCTAAAAACCTAGCGGCTACTAAAGTCCAATAGGAAGGTGCTAATGCCGACCCTACCGCCGAAATTAAATAAAGCGCAGCAATAATTTGTAATGTTTTACGTCTTCCCAAAGAATTACACATACTGCCTGCAAAAAATAATGCTAGTAGCACCCCTATACTTGGAGCACCAACTACAATACCTAGTTGCATAGGGTTTAAAGAAAATTCTTCAGTAATAAATTTTACTGTACCCGATATTAAAGCAGCATCCAAACCAAAAATAAAACCTCCAATTGCAACAATTGTGGCATATGTAAATGCGTTTCTTTTATATGATTTCATAGTTAAATGTTTTATTTAGTTTGGTTAGTTGTTAGTTTTTGTTTCCAATTATTATTTTAGTATTTACAATTTTTATATTTTTTTCGAGAATTTCCCCGTTCGTCCAGGTTACTTTTACTTTTATGTTTTTATCACAAGTCCCAAGTCCGAAATGAACTAAATCATTAAAGCTTAATGAATAAGCTGCTCCTGTCGAACCAACCCGCTTAATTTGTTTATTACCACATGATTGTATTTCCACTAAAGCCCCTAATGCAGTTGCTTTATCAGACATGGAATTTCCAACTTCAATGGTTATGAAATTATTTTTAGATGCATTGTCCAATTCATTTTTAAACAAATGCCATTTGCCTCTTTCGTTACCAATTACTACATCTACTTTTCCATCTAGATTATAATCTAAAGTTTCAACAGCCATTCCTATAGCTCCCAATTCAGTGGAAATAATATTATGGTCTTTTAGAAGCTCAAATCCAGAAACACCTTTATTTAAATAGATTAAAGATTCGTTTTTATGAATTAAATCGCCTCTTTTTATAACTAACAAATCCTGAAGGCCGTTATTGTCGAAATCGGCAACGGACACACCCATAGAATGCTCCATATTTATAAGTCCTTTATCTTTTGTAACATCTTTGAATGCCTTTCCGGTGTTTTCTAAAAGCACATTTTGAAGACCAACAGATTGCTTTGTTTTTGTATAGTTTTCGACGCGATGAACGATTCCAGAGGCTGGTGCCCAAAGAAATCCTGCAATGCGCCATTTATTATTTCCCACAAAACCTATGTACCATCCTTTCTTTTCTTCGTAATTCGTTTTATCGGGAAACCCTAAAGCATCACTATTTACCAATCTTATGTTTTTACCGGAATGTGTTTCACCTTCAAATTCATAATCATATGAAGCTTCGCCAATAAAATAAGTATCGTTGTTTGGCCATTGCGACTGAAAATTTTCGAGGTTTAAAACATCACCAACTTCTAAATCTTCTAATTGAAATTCTCCACGTTTGGTATAGAAACCTAATATTTTTGTTTCTGCATCGTAAAACGCATCTCCTTTATCGAATTCATTGCCTCTGGTAATAAACAAATCGAAATCGCCATCATTATCATAATCTATTTCTACAATACCAGTAACGTCCTCAATTTCATACGGAAATACCTTTTTGGAAACATCAATATATGTTAAATCTCCTTTTCCTTGATACGCCTTCAAGGCACCATTTCCGTAAAGAATAATATCAAATTTATAATCCCCATTAAAATCTGTAATCAGCGTTTTTTGGCCATCGCCTTTTATTGCAGGAATAGTGGAATGCAGTACCAATTGGCCAGCACCATTATTAGAATAAACATAGTTTTCACTTTCACCGTTTTTATCTGAATCTGGAAACGCAAAATTTAGCAAGTCTAAATCCCCATCATTATCGGCATCAAGAAACTTAACCGTTCTGCCTCTCATTGTTTCGAGAGGTGCGTTAAAATCTGGTAATTCTATAAATTCTCGTTGTTTTGTAACTCTAAATAATTTGGAATTTCTTGCATTACTCCCAGAACCTCCTCCGCGAGACATAATTATTTCTAAAACACCATCATTATCAAAATCGCCAACAGAAACACCGTGCAAATCTCCCATAATAATGTCATATGGTTTTGCAAACTTCCCCTTATTGTTCCAGCATACTTGAATGCCGTAACCGTGGTCGTTTATTAATAAATCTGGATAACCATCTTGATCTAAATCTGCGACAACAGGCGCATCCCATTTTCTTAAATTTTTATCTTGTCTGGGAAATTCTTTTATAACCTCTACAAATGCATTTTTACTACTTTGTTTACGTGTTTGAGAAAACCCAAAATTTGAGGCAAACAAAGACATTAAACAAAACGTTAAGCTAGTTATAACTTGGGTATGACACTTATGTACGTAATTAGTAAACATCTATCTTTATGAATTTATGCTGAAATAGAGGTATGTGTTCTGTCGATATTCTCAACGGAACTCTCATTTAATTCTTTAGTTATGTCTTTAAAAGTTTTCATAATAAGTCCTACGTCTACGGCATAAGAAATATATTGAACACCTATATCTCGCCACATTTTAGCTTTTTCGGGAGATTCGGTAAAAGTGCCAACTGCCTTATTATGTTCTTTCGCAAGTTTTACAGCATTTTTCATGCTATTTACCACTTTTTCATGATCAACTTGACCTGGCACACCACAAGATTGCGATAAATCGTAAGGTCCTAGAAAAATCACATCAATTCCATCAACCTTTAAGATTTCAGATAGATTATTAATCCCTTCCATACCTTCAATATGAATGATGGTCATTATAGAATCATTCGCTTTACCAAAATGTTCGCTAGACATGATATTTGTATACTCGGCAGCACGCACATAACGACACATGCCTCGCTCTCCTTTAGGATAAAATTTTGTAGCCTTTACAACTTTCTCTGCATCTAATTTGTTGCAAATTTGAGGCACTTGAATGCATTTTGCCCCGATATCTAATACTCTTAAAATTAAGGTTTCTGAATTTTCGGTAACTCGAACAACTGGCGTGATCCCTTTTGCTTCGGCAGTTCTTATCATGTTTTGAACAGTCTCCACACTAAATGGACCATGTTCCATGTCGATAATTATAAAATTAAAGCCGCTAAAAGCCGCAATTTCTACAATGGCCGGATCTTGTAACTTGCTAAAAGGCCCATAAACGGTTTTGCCTTCTTGAAGTTGTTTTTTCAATGAATTTTGTACCATGGCTAAATTGCAGTTGAAACACGTTTTTTAACTAAATAATCGTCTAATGCAAGATGAGAACAATCATGACCAATACCACTATTTTTAATACCACCATGAGGTAAGTATATCGAGTATTTAACGCCGTTAATCTGAATTTCACCAAACTCTAACTCTTCGGTAAATCTTTCTATTCTTTTGTGATTGTTTGTAAAAATATACGATGCCAAACCAAACTCTGTATCGTTGGCCAGTTCTAAAACTTCGTCGTCTGTTTCAAAAGGCATAACGCCCGCAACCGGACCGAAGGTTTCTTTTCTAAACAAATCCATTTCTGTAGTTATCCCCGAAACTATTGTTGGTTGAATCCAGTTTCCGTTTTCAGGAAACCCTTCAGGAATTTTTCCTCCATACTCTAATTTAGCACCTTTGCTTACGGCATCTTTAACCAAATCGAACATTCTATCTCTATCTTTTCTAGAAACTACAGGGCCCATAAAAACATCGGGGTTTTCTTTAGTTCCAAAACCTATTTTTAATTCTGAAGTTCTTTTTACGTACGCTTTTATAAATTTGTCGTATATATTTTTGTGAACAAAAATTCTATTGGCAGCAACACAAATTTGACCAGAATTTCCGAATTTTAAACCAATGGCTAAATCCAGAGCTTTATCAAAATCGGCATCTTCAAACACAATAAAAGGTGCATTTCCACCCAATTCCATTCCAAGTTTTTTGATTGAAGTTGTACTATCTGCGATAACTTTTTGACCAGTAGCTGTGGAGCCAATCATGGTTAAAACGGCAGGAATTGTACTTGTTGTCATGGGTGTCGCCACTTCAGAACTCGATCCGGATAAAATATTAACTACACCTGCTGGAAAGTTAATATCGTGTAATATTTCGCCAATCATATAAGTAGATAATGGCGATAATTGTGATGGTTTTATGATAATAGAGCAACCTGAAGCAAGCGCAGGACCTAATTTAAAACCTACATTTAACAAAGGAAAATTCCAAGCCAGATACGCAACAGCTACACCGGCAGGTTTTGAAATCATTCTATGCGTATGGGTGTTTTCGTAATCAGGAATTTGTTCTTCACGAAGGTTTTTCATCGCCGCTGGGTACCATTCTAAGGCATTAACAACAGCCTCAATATCTTCGTAAGCACCGGCGTAAGTTTTGCCCATTTCATGCACCATAGCCGTTTTTAATTCATGCTCTTTATTTAATACGGCTGTTCTTAATTTAAGCATCCATTCAGTTCTTTCCGCTAATGACAACTTGGACCAATATTTAAATCCTTTTTGAGCCGATAGTAATGCCTTTTCAGCATCTGCCTTTCCTGCTCTTGCTACTTGTGCAATTACTTCGCCAGTTGCGGGACAAATTACGTCGTCTCTATCGCCACTCGCTGAATCGATTAACTCACCATTAATGTATAATTTTTTATATCCGAAATTTTGGGTTTTCATTGAACTATTTTTTATATTAAACTTTCAATTTGTTCTTTTGATAAAGAAACCTCTTTTAGAAATTCTTCATCAACTTCGATACCTAAACCTGGTCTGTTTGGTACGTCTATCATACCGTCAATCATTTTAATTTTAGGATATGTTAACTTTTCTCTTAAACCGTTTTCAGTTTGATCGAATTCCATTAAAAATTCTGGCTGATACATTCTTCCTGGAATTGATTCTATATTTGAAATAAAGTGTAATGCCACATGAATTCCTATAGCCGTTCCCCAAGTATGTGGTATAATATCTATACCATTTGCGCTTGCTATAGCACTAATTCTTTTAGCTTCTGTTAAACCTCCACAAGCACAAATATCTGGCTGAATTATATCTATGGAATTATGCTTAATTAATTGTTGAAAACCAAATCGTAAATATTCACATTCACCACCAGCAATTGGAATTGTAGTTTTAGATCTCAACTCTCGGTATTGATCGTAAAATTCTGGTGAAATTGGTTCTTCAAACCACCCAATATCATATTTTTCAATTTTTCTAGCAAGTTCGGTAGCTTCTCTTAAGGTATAAGCGTGATTGGAATCAACCATTAATTTAATGTTCTCACCGATAGCCTCTCTAATCATTCTTACCAATTCAACATCACGATCAATACCTAATCCAACTTTCATTTTCATAGCAATAAAACCTTGCTTCACATACATCTTCGCTTCTTCAACCAACCCTATTGAAGGATCTTCATAATTTGTAAAATACAAACCTGTAGCATATGGCCTAATTTTCTTCCTATGAGCTCCACCTAATAAGGTAGAAACTGGCAACCCTAAAATTTTACCTTTCAAATCCCAAATAGCAATGTCGATGGCACTTACAGATGCCATTAAAACACCTCTTCGAGAAAAATCTAAAGTTTTACGATACATTTTATTCCAAATCACTTCATTTTCTAAAGGATTCTCACCTATTACAAAAGGCGCTATTAATTTAACCCCTTCCTGAAGTACAGCTGCAGGCCCATAACCTTCTCCCCAGCCAAATTGACCGTTAGATGCGGTTATTTTAACAACACAAATACACCTTTCAGCATATTCCCATTGTGAAAAGAAAAAGCTTTTTGACAACTTATCTTTTAGTACAAACGTTTCGATTTTTTCGATTACCATCTTTTAATGTATTATTTTAAAAAAATATTATCTTAATATCACTATTAAAATATCTTTAAAATAGTGATATTCTAATATGGTACTAAAATACCCTATATACCGTTTTTATTAGCGCTATAAATTACCCTAGAGATAATCTATTTTACCTAATTACTTATAATACTATAATTATTGAGATAACTTCAAGGTAATGAAAAGTAAGTTTAGATTTTAATAATTTTATCTTCTGCTTTTGGCAATACCCTTATTGATTGTATTTTAATTTTTTTAGAATAAAAAAAATACCGAAGGCTGATCCTTCGGTATTTTATAAAATATTCTAAAATTATAAATTGGCACTTAGCTATTAAGTAAATCTTTAATAACCATCATTTTGTAGCATTGCTGGAGCTTTTTCTACTTCAGTAGCTGGAATTGGTAAATAATACTGTCTTCCAAACCAAGGTCTTGTAACAACGGTGTATTCTGTGAAACTATAAACATCTGCAGCAGTTTTAGTCCACTTCAATCCTTTTACATCAAACCCTAAATTAGCTTCGTTCATCCATCTTCTTTCATCGAAGAAATTATGGCCTTCAAAACAAAGTTCTATGCGTCTTTCTTTCTTAATTGCTTCTAAAAGATCTGTACCACTAGCTGTAACGGCTGGTTGTAATGCTCTTGTAACCACTTTATTTAAAAACTGACGTGCCGTTGCTTCTTGTCCGCCAACGTGATATAAAGCTTCAGCATAATTTAAATAAACTTCTGCCAAACGATATAAGATATATGGACGTTGAGGTGAAACAGCTGTTAATGCTACACTTTCATTCTGGAATTTTCTGATGTTATAGCCTGTTTTAGAAGAATGTGCCTGGTTTATCCCAATACCATCAACCAATCCCTTCGGAGAATCTGGTCCATTAAGTTCACTATTCCCAGTAGTTGCAGGTGTTAATAAAGCGTAATCTACAGCACGACCTCTAAACATAGCGCCTTGAAAATTAAGATTTGCATAATATCTCATTTCTCTATTGGCATTAGGGCTTGCTGGATTATAGGTAGAGCCTACCCCACTTGTTTTAGTCCCATCTGCCATATTAAACTCTAATGCAAAATTATGAGTTGGAGACGAAAGCGCCCATCCACCATAACCGCTAGGAGATTGAGTTTGATCCCAAAGTGAATTTACATCTGTACCAAAATCATAATAAGTAGCTCCATAAGGACGAACAAAAATATTATCTTGATTAGGTGTTAAAAACAAGTTTTGATATTCGGTTGCGTTACTTACAGCCATTAAATCTCTGGCACCAACAATATCAATAATTGCTTTTGCTGCATTTGCTGCATCTTGCCATTTACTTGCTTTTGTATAAACATAAAGCGGATCGTTTTTTGGGGCAAAAGCTGGGTCGTGAAGTTTACTGGCAGCGTAAAGTAAAGTTCTTGATTTTACAGCTAGAGCTGCTAATTTAGTTGCTCTACCATATTCTGAATCTGGACGTGTTTCTGGTAAAACAGCCGCTGCTTCGTCAAGATCTTTTACTATAAAAGTTACGCAATCTTCATACGAATCTCTTACAAGATTGAAATTATCATTTAATCCTAAGGCATTTTCTAAAATAGGCACGCCTCCATAAAAACTTATAAGTTTACTATAAATATTGGCTCGTAGAAACTTCATTTCTGCTTTTAACACATTTACTTTATTAGGATTAGCTTGCATTGCTTCACTGTCGTCAATCCTATCGAGAAACTCGTTTATTGATCTAACATAAAACCAATAATTAGTCCATTTTTCTTTAAAAACACCAACGTTAGCCGCGGTCCATCCGGCACGCACTCTATAAAGGTCTAAATCGTTGAAATTAAATTTAGCCTCAAACGATGCTCCTTCGATATTAAAGCGTCTAGACCACCATTGGTTTTTATTCAAACCCCAACTTTCAGTACTATTATAAGCGGTAAATACTAATCGTTCAACTTGGTCGGGGTCGCTATATATAAGATCTTCAGCAAAAGCATCTGATGCCTTAGTATCTAATACATCTTCGCAACTAATTGTCGCAAAAAGTCCGAATGCTACAATTAGATATATAAATTTAAATTTTTTCATTTTTTTCATTTTTATATTTATTAAAAACTAAAGTTTACACCAAAAGTATAGGTCTTAAGTGAAGGGTAAGTTGCGTCTCTAAAATTGTTATAACCCGTTGCTTCTGGATCTAAACCAAGTTTGTATACATCTGAAAACATGGTTAAAAGGTTAAATCCTCTAACAAAAACTTTTAAATCTCCGATTTTAATTTTGTCTTTGCTAAAGCTATAACCAAGTTCGATTTCTTTTAATCTTAAGAATGACGCATCGCGAAGCCAAAAATCGGCACCTTCAAAATTATCTGCATTTCCACTTAAATTGCTGCTGTAAGCATCACCCGCACCAAAAGATCTTGGATACATAGCATTTCTATTGGTTGGAGTCCATCTGTCATTAAATACGTAATCTGGTTTCGCTCCATTTTGATCGAAAAACACTAACATTTCGGCTTTGGCTTGACCTTGAAATAAAAAGTTAAAATTGAAATTTTCATAACTCAAACCACCAGCAATTCCGTACTGGATTTCAGGCACATTAGAAGTGAATTTACGTATTCTGTCTTTTGAATTTATGACGCCATCATCATTTGTATCTAAATAATATGGTTCTCCTTCTACGGTTCCTGCTAATTTAACAGCTGTAGCATCTACCTGTGCTTGGTCTCTAAATATTCCTCCCGTTGGATAAATTACATAAGAATCTAACGGTTTACCTTCACGCTTTAATGCATCGGGCGTGTCGGCTGCTTCTGCTAAATATTTCACTTGATTTTTAGCCTGTGTAAAGTTAAATCCTATATTGTAATCTACTTTTCCAATTTTATCTTTCCATGCCATCTCAAGTTCTAAACCAAAGTTGTTTACTTTCCCAATATTTTCGGCAGGTAAAGTTAAACCAGCAGCATCTGGAATCGCTTCAGCTCTGGTTACTAAAATACCTTCTCTTTTTTGATGGAAATAATTAATATCACCCGAAAGTCTGTTATTTAACACAGTAAAGCTTAGCCCTATATTTTTCATAAAAGCCGTTTCCCATGTTACATCTGGGTTTGGTACATTTGCACTGGTATACCCATTGTAACTGGTTCCTGCTACACCAAAAACATAATAGTTAGGACGCGCTGCATTTACTACACCGCCATAATTATATCGAGTTAAATATTGAAATGGCGTAATTCTATCATTTCCCATTTCTGCGTAAGATGCTCTTAGTTTTAAGGCATTTAACCAACTAACGTTTTCCAAAAACGATTCTTTGTTTATTGCCCAACCTAATGCAACCCCAGGGAATGTTCCAAAGCGTTTTCCAGGGCCAAAATTACTTGAACCATCACGACGTAAAGTAAAATCAACAAAGTATTTTTTCATGAAATCGTAAGAAAATGACCCGAAATAACTTACTGTAGCGGCTTCACTAGAGGATCCGCTAGACTGTTGCCCGTCATCACTTCCTGCAAATAATTCTGAATGATCTGCGGTTGGAAAACCTCTTCTTTGAGCCCAAAAATTACGCGATTTTGAAGTTTGTTGTTCGTATCCTATAAAGCCACTTACAGCATGGTCTTCATTAATCGTTGTAGAATAACGAATAGTTGAATTGAGTAATGTTTCATCGAATTTCCAGAAACTTTCATTTAAAATTCTTTCATTTCCTCGTTGTGAAAAACCAGTGGATGCCAGATATTCTCCTGTCGTGTCATCATAGGCATAAACCGTCCATGGCGTGTACCAGGATTTTTCATCATTGTTCATTCTTCTTACACCCGCATAGCCATTAAAGCTTAATCCTTCAACTAAACTACTTAAATCCCAGTCGTAAGAAAACCTGCTTCTTAAATCATTATCGGTTCTTTTTACAAATCCTGATTCATTACTTGACATAACGTATGGGTTAGCACCGTTTTCGAGTCCAACACCAGATGCTAAACCGTTTGGATAAAGGCCTACCAATGTTGGTTCGTTTGTATATATATGTTTATAGATAAATGATGCTTCAACACCCGGCTCTGTTGTTTTCCCAAATCTTCCAGATAAATCGACACCAATTTTAAAATTTTCGGTGATGTTAATATCTAGATTAGATCGAATTTGATTTTGTTTAAATCCTAAATCACCTGAGGCGTACATTCCTTTTCTATCTGTAACATCTCCACTTACAAAGTACTTAACATTTTCGCTTCCTCCAGAAATTGAAAGAGAAGTTCTTGTTTCGGGTGCAGAATTTGCAAAAGTTAAATCGCCCCAATCTGTATTTGGAAAATTAAGAGGATCGCTACCAGATGCAAAATTATTAATGTCTGCCTGTGTATAAGGAAGAGTTTCACCCTTTCTTTCTGCAATTTCATTATTGTAAATAGCAAATTGCGAAGAACTCATTAAATTTGGTGTTGCAGAAAAGCTAGCCAAACTATAGGTTGTAGAAAGATTAATTTTGGCTTTGCCACTTTTACCACGTTTAGTGGTTACCAATATAACACCATTGGCTGCACGAGTTCCATAAATTGCTGCAGCACCATCCTTCAATATACTAATTGAGGCAATATCTTGAGGTGAAAGCTGTGAAAATGAACCTTGACCTGCTGCAATTCCATCAATTAATATTAATGGGGCATTATTTCCTAAAGTAGATTTACCACGAATTAACAGCGTAATATCGTCGTTGGAACCAGGGTATCCCCCTCTATCTGAAACTATTAAACCAGAAACTTTTCCGGCTAAAGACTTTGCCACATCTTTATTTGAAGTATTTTCAATTTCGGCAGAGTTTATTGTACTTACCGATCCAGTAAGCTCGCCACGTTTTCTGGTGGTATAACCAACAACAACAACTTCATCTAGTTTTGCGGCGTCTTCTTCAAGAATAACATTTACTGTGGCCTTGTTACCAACAACCACTTCTTTTGTTGTGTAACCAACATAAGAAAAAACCAAAACAGCATTTTTAATGTTTGTTGAAATTGTGTAATTACCATCAAAATCTGTAACAGCACCGATTGATGTGCCTTTAACTTGAACATTTACTCCTGGTAATGGCCCATTGGCATCAGAAACCACACCCGAAATACTTTGCTGGAGAATGTCTTTTGAATTGGTATTAGTGTATTCAGTAATTGAGGATGCATTCACCTGATTTATTGTTAAACAAAACAGGAATAATTTTACAACCCACAGCACTTTAAAAGAAAGGAAGTGCCATAAAGTGTTTTTTAAACATTTAATTTTCATATTTTTGATTTGTTAGAGTTAAAATTACCCACGACAATGGGTGTTTACCTTTATATTCATGCGACAACATGAATTTTTACAAGAGAGTGTTTAGGCACTCTCTTTTTGTTTTTCTATTTTTTAGTTTAGTTTTTTAGTTTAGTTTTTTTGTTTTTTATTTCATATTTCGAGTTTTTTAAGGTTGTTTACAATTCCAAATCTTGATTAAATACACCAAAAAATAATGTGTGTATCCATAAATAATTGTTTAACACTAAATTAACACTTATGTTAGTGTTGTAATTGTTGAATATTACCTTTCATTAATATAATATTACCTTATATTAACATATTATTAGATTAACTGTACTGATATTATTAATTCAAAAATTAAAAGATTCTATTTTCTTCTTTTATTCGATTTTTGATAATAAAAAAGCATCTAGAAAAATTCTAGATGCTTCAGTAAAAAAATTTACTAAGATTTATAATTTACACATTTGGTAGTTCATCTCGCATTCTAGCTAAAAATGGTTGAAGTTCACTAAAAGTTTTTCCAGTAATTTCTGAAAGTACTTGATTAAAACTCTTGTTAACTTCGTTTAACTTTGCTTTTTTATCATCACCTTCTGTACTTTTTGAAACTTTCATGTAATCTGTGATATAAGCATTTCGAGCATCTAGTAATTGTTTATGCTGATCTGCATTTAAACCAAACTCTTTAACTGCTGCTTCAACAAAATACTTAATCTTTTTTTCTTGGGTTTTATTCTGTGCAGTCATGCCAGTGAACGACGCCATCAATACAAGTACTAATACTAATTTTTTCATAATTTTTAATGTTTATTGTTTAATGTTAATTTATTGGTTTTTGTTTATCCTTTTTTTTGCCAAACGCGTACATATTCAATTTCAAAATCTACAACGCCATCTTCTTTTTTGCCTTCAGGACTATTAAGTTCTAAGTCCTCTAAACTATCAGGTACACCATGCCATGGAAATGTTTCTTGATCCAACCATATATGAATTGGCCCTGTCATAACCCAACCATTAGGTAAATTTTTCTCTTTTGCATAAGCATCTACCTGTTCTTTGGTTGCCGATGTAAATAACTTTCCATCAACATAAAGTTTCAACCCATTCTCATCCCATTCAATACCATAAACATGAAAATCGTCTGCAACTCTAAAACCATAATCTAGGTGTTCTGTATAAACCGTTTTACCTTTGCCTTCTTTACTCCAATCGTGAATAGACCACCAAAGTTCTCTATCCATCCATTCTTTGCCTTTTTGACGATGGTCTCCAAACTGTTCAAAAATATCTAATTCTGTTTGGCTTCCCGTAGCCCAAAAAGCACTGGTAATTTCGGCATCTGCGGCTTTACTTTTAATTTCCATATAGCCGTATTTAAACTCTCTACGACCAATAAAGCAAGCAGTGGTAATATTTTCGAACTTCTCAATTTTGTTATCATTACCCCAAGTTTGAGTATTATCATCGGCAAAAGGAAAATCGGGTTCCCACCTTGTTTCCAATATTAATTTACCATTTTCTAACCTGTAATTTCTTCCGGAAAATTGCGAAGGCGCTCTTCCTTTCCAGACTTTTTTATTTGGGTAATCTGGATCTTTATAAACCGGTTTTCCATTTTCAAATTTTCCAACGATGTACCATTTATTTTCATCAATTACTTGCGCATCAAATTCATCACTTACTTCGGTATTAAGAATCCATCCACCTTGATTAGTTGGGTCTGAAAACGGATTAATTGCATTGTTTAAAACCGCAGTTTGTTGCGTAGTATTCGAAGTTTTACAATTATAAAACACCGCGAATACAAAGATTAAAACTGCTATTGATACTATTTTTTTTATTAAAGCCATTTAAGCAATTTGTTTTATATTTCTTAACACCTATCCTTTTTGCCAGATTCTTAAATATTCAATCTCAAAATCAACTTTACCATCTGTTTTCTTTCCTTCAGGACTATTCAATTCTAAATCTTCTAAACTGTCTGGGACACCATGCCACGGAAATGTTTCTTGATCAAACCATATTTTAATTGGTTTGGTAACCACAAAATTTTCGTTCGCGCCATTACCACCACCATTATTAATATCATCATAACTATTTATTGTTGCTCTAGAAACATCTCTAAACAAAACGCCATCAATATAAATTTTAACACCATCGGCACTCCAATCAAATCCGTACACATGAAAAGCATCTGCCACTCTATATCCTAAATCGTGATGTTCGGTATAGGTTGTTCTCCCAGCACCTGCCGAAGTCCAATCGTGAATAGACCACCAAAGCTCTCTATCTTTCCACAACTTACTGCTTTGTCTGTGGTCACCAAAAAATTCAAAAAAGTCGAATTCAGTATTACCACCAGTAGCCCAGAAAGAACTTGTAATTTCGGCATCTGCCGCTTTACATTTAACTTCCAAATACCCATAAACAAATTCGCTTTTAGTTATTACGGCAGCAGTTGTAATGTTTTCATATTTATCACCATTACTATCTGTTGTTGGTGAAAAGTTATAATTTGGTTCCCATCGTGTTTCAAGCTTAAGTTTACCATCTTCTAAACGCACATTATTAGTTGAAAACTGTGAAGGTGCTCTACCTTTAAAGTTAGATTGAAACACACCATTACGCCCTTGAATTAACCATTTTGATTCATCTAAAACAGTTGCTTCAAACTCGTCACTAACAGCAGTATTTAATACCCAATTACCAGAATTAGATTGATCTGATAATGGATAGTTTGAATTTGGTGTAGGCGTAGGAGTTGGTGTAGGTGTAGGGTCTGGAGTCACTTGTTCCTCACCATCGGCAGGACTATCATCAGAACTACAGCCAACATTTATGCCAACAAGCATAAACACTACCACAATTAATAACCAATTAATATTTGTTTTTGTTGTCATTGATTTCTTTTTTATCGAACTACTCTACCAGACCCAGAACCACCCATAAGTGCTTCTACTTCAGATCGGGTTGAGAAATTAAAATCACCTTTAATGGAATGTTTTAAACATGATGCGGCAACGGCATATTTTACAGCCGTTTGTGGTTCTGATAATTCTGAAGTTGTTAATGCAAATATTAATCCACCAGCAAATGAATCGCCACCACCTACGCGATCAACAATATTTTTAATTTGGTAGGATTGATAATTGCCTTCATTATCTAGAGGTGCAAAATAAGGTGTATCTGATTTGGCATCATACAACATAGCTCCCCAATTATTATGTGATGCAGAATAACTTTCTCTTAACGTGATAGCGACTTTGCTCACATTAGGAAATTGCTTGACAACTTGTCGGGCAACATCTGGGTAACGTGAGGTATCTAATTTTCCCGAATGTACATCTGTATCACCAGCCTGAATTCCTAAAACATCATGACAGTCTTCTTCATTACCTATAACCACATCTATAAATGGTAAAATTTTACGCATGGTTTCCTGCGCTAATTCTCTCGCCGATTTTGATGCATCCCAATTCCAAAGTTTTCCTCTAAAATTTAAATCGATAGATACTGAAGCACCAGCTGCTTTAGCATTTTTTGCAGCAACTAATACGGCATCGGCAGCGTTTTTTGAAAGTGCTGGGGTAATACCGCTTAGGTGTAACCAACTTGCGCCTTTAAAAATAGCATCCCAATTATATTCTTCTGCAGGTGTAATGGCAATAGCCGAATCTGCACGATCGTAAATCACGTTACTTGGACGCTGATTCGCTCCAGTTTCAAGAAAATACAATCCTAAACGGCCTTTATTTGTTCTTAAAACATACTGAGTATCTATTCCTACCGCTCTTACAGAATCCATGGTAGCTTCTGCTAATGCATGCTTAGGTAATGCCGTAATATATCTTGCTTTACCTCCAAAATTACAAATAGACGCCGCAACACTGGCTTCTGCACCAGCATAGGTAACATCAAACTGACGTGTTTGTCTTAATCTTAAATATTCTGGTGCTGCAATGCGCGCCATAATCTCTCCAAAAGTTACTACTATATTCATTTTATTTAGTATTATTTTGATCTTATACTTGTTATTAAATCTCTTATTTCCTGAGCATTTTTAGTGATTACATCCCATTTTTCGGCATGTATAAGGTCGCTTTTAGCAAGCCAAGAACCACCAATCGCTGTTATTAACGAAGACTCCAAATAGGTTCTTGCATTGTTTATATTTAAACCTCCTAGAGGAATAAACTTCAATCCAAGATATTGATATGGTGCCACCATATTTTTTAAATTATCCATACCTCCAGAGGTTTCGGCAGGGAAATATTTTAAGATACGACAGCCTTCTTCCAAAGCCATTTCAATATCGGTTGGCGTCATAATTCCAGGTGCAAAAGGCAATCCTAACTTTACCGCCTCTGCAATAATTTTTGGGTTACAACCGGGAGCTACTGCGAAATCTGCACCCAAATCTACTACCGCCTTTACTTGGTCTTTGGTAAGTACGGTTCCAAAACCTAGTGTCATTTCTGGCACTTCTTTTTTTATGGCTTTTGCAGCATCAAGTGCTACTGGTGTTCTCAAAGTCAATTCAATCGAATCAACGCCACCTTTTAATAAGGCCTTAGCTACGGGAACAGCATGTTTTAATTCGTCGATAACAAGCACTGCTATCACTCCAGAATCATCGATTTTTTTAATTATTTCAGGCGTCATAGCCTTTTGTGAAATTGGTTGCATCTGTATATTGTAATTTAAACATTAATACTAAAAACAATGAATATTTGCTTTTAATAGACATTTTATCATTACAAAGAAAGGAAGATTTTTAGGTTGAAAACGGGCAGAACTTACCCTGTACTTAATTAAATTTACCTTATTCAATAAAAGAGAAGTTTATTATTGAAAAGAAAAATAACGCTGTTGAATAAAACAATATTTATCCCTGAAAATTAGATAGTGTCACCTGAAAATCAGATGATTTAACTACTAACAAAATATTAAAGTAGATTTACAATTTGTATCGAAATCCTTTAGGGGTATCACCCATAATAGATTTAAATTGTTTATTAAAATTAGGGATGGACTTATAACCCACATTATAACATATTTCGGAAATTGGTGTGTTTTCTTGCACTAACATTCGTGCTGCATTGCGAATGCGAATTTCATTTAAAAACTCTGTAAACGATTTATTAGTCATTTTTTTAAAGAAACGACAAAATGAATTCGTGGTCATACAAGCAATATCGGCGACATCACCCAAAGAAATATCCATTTTATAGTTATCTGAAATATACCTAATTACACTATCCAATCGATCTGGACTTTCGGTAGAAAACTGTCGCATATCGGTTGATGACAAAATGGTTTTCTCTTCTTCTTCACATAGAGATAATCTGTACAAAATATTTAATAATTTTATAGACTGTTGTCCTTGGGGTAAACTGGCAATTTCTAATAAATCATTGTGAAGCTCTTCCCCTATTGCTTTGTCAAAACTCACACCAAAATTAGACTCTTCCAGTAAATTTTTAATTCCAATAAACTCCGGATTATCAAAAGTACCTTCCCCTATAAAATTTAATAGAAATTTCATCACAATGGTGTTGACCATTAAATCTCCTCCTTCTGCTTCATAATAAGCTTCATCGTTACGCCATAAATGCGGTAAATAAGCACCAACCAATACCAATTGACCTGGATAAAAATGAGCCACACTATCTCCTACAAAACGAATTCCAGTACTTTTAGTTACATACAACAACTCATATTCGGGGTGATAATGCCATGCCGTATCTAAACAAGGAACCTCCTTATTGTAAATATTCATCCTTTTATTAACGAAGTTATCTGGATTTTTTAATACTAATTTCATAAAATTTCTAATATAATACCTAAATCAATAAAGACTTATATTATTAAACTATTTTACCCCATAATTGCTAATATATACTACAGCAATAAATTTTACCTTACGAATATAACAATTTTATATCAAATTATTAAACACTTTAACAGCAAGCACTAAACAAAAATGTTAATTTAATAATAAATAAAACCTCAATAATAACATAAATCTATATATCAACCAGTTACAAGCCTTATTACAATAATTTAGAATAAATAGTTTATATAACTTCTCAATTTTACCTTTAAAACGCATTTTTTAACATATATTTTTTTTAATTCTTGTGGTTTACAAATCAACGATTATTAATAATTCAATCACGTTATAAACCACTCACTACCAATGTAAAAACCATTTAAGGTAATTATCGCAAAGTTTAGGGTAATATCAACTAAATATTGGCTGTAGTTAAGTAGTAACTTGCAACAACAATTAATCTTAACTACTAAATATTTTACATTATGAAAAAAATTTACTCAACATTTTTATTTGTTTTTGCATTTTTTGCATTAAACGCTCAAACAACTTTAACAGCAGGCGATATTGCCATTGTTGGCTATAAATCTGTAAATACTAATCAAGGCGCCATAGCTTTTATGCTATTAAAAGATATTGAAGCAGGTACAATTATTAATATTACAAACCGATCATGGCTTGATAATCAAACAGGGTTTACTGGCGCATATGGTGTTGATGATGTTTATACTTGGACCGCCGGAGCTGCTTTACCTACAGGAACTATCTTAACCTTAGGTACTGGAGAATCTGTAACCAGAGTTACAGGAGGTGCATTGTCGACTGTAGGTACTACTGTGAAATCAGGTGGAGGTACTACAACTGGTTTTAATCTTTTATCCAACAATAGTGGTTGGGGAGATTCTGTTCTGTTTTTTCAGCATTCTGGTACTTTTGCAGAACCAACAGACGGAACATCATCACAATGGATTACTGGCATAAGAACAGGACTAGATTGGAGTGAAGTTGTAGCAAATACAGCAAATGCATTTTGTGCGAAACCTACAGCTTTAGATGCTATGGCTGATTATACTATTAAATTTGGCTTTAATGTTATGTATAACGGAGTTTATAACGGTCCATTATTAGGAGATGCTAATACATTAAGAGCTAACATTCACAATCCTGCAAATTGGACAGTAAACAACACTGTTTTGAATGATGGTGGCGCTCATATTTATAGATTATGGAGTTACGCTGAAAGCGATGGTACTAATAATGGACAAATAGGTTCAAGTGGAACTTTATCAACAACTACAAAGTCTGCTTTTGAATTTTCAACATATCCAAACCCAGTAAAAGATGTGTTAAACATAAACACGAAAGAACCATTACAAAAAATATCGATTATAGACTTGTTAGGTAGAACTGTATTGACACCTCAGGTTACAAAAGAATTAAATGTATCTTCTTTAACAAAAGGGGTTTATATTCTAGCTTTAGAATCTGAAAACGGAATATCTACCAAGAAGATAATTAAAGAATAATGTAATTGTTTAATTTAGTTTTTTAGATAAGGCTTCCAAAGTTTATTGAACTTTGGAAGCCTTTCCATTTCTTACCATTTCATATAATTTATGAATATACTTTCCAATCCTAAATCGTGAAATATTTATAACTGGACTATATTCTATCCGAATTACACTTCTGAAACGTGCATAACTAAATTTCGATATCCAAAGAAAAGATTATATGGAAGCATTCGCGACGCTTCGGGATAAACACTTAAAAAAATATTTTAAACACATTAAACAACCTTACAAACTTGCTCTTTATTATCTTCGACTATGTCCTATTTGCACTTAGTATTACTTTCTAAATAATTCAAAATCAAACTTTCTGTAGAAAATTAAATCTGAAGATTTCAGCAATTTATTAATTATCAAAAACATCTTTTCTTTTCTTTTCTTTCCTTTTATTCAACCAAAAAAAAATTACTATCTGTAGATTACTAACAGCAAGCACATTCACTGAAAAAATAAGCTTAATAAAACTCACTGCTTTGCGGGTTTATAAGATTATAAATGCTTTGGTTAAGGTTTGTCTATTGCAATTTACATCTCTTAAGGCGGAAGCCAACTTTAATTAATTAAATCGTCAAATTTTAAAACAGTTTTTTTCTTTTTAGAAATTAACCTTGATGTTTAACCAACTAAAGCGGAAACTCATTAAAATCGAATACAAAATAGGAATTAGATGTATTAGAATTAAGTTCATAATTAATGCTTATATAAAAATCAATAAAAAAAACGGACAATCAACATATGTTAATTGCCCGTTTTCAATTTAAATAGAATTAATTTCTAGTTGTAAACCTCTTTCTCTGTTACTTTAATAGTATAAGCAGTAGTAGATGCTCCAACAACTGTTAAATTACCAACTCCAGTAGCTTTATCTGCTGTAATGGTATATTTAATGGTTTCATTTTCAGACACTCTATTTACTGTAATATCGTAACTAGACTCTGTAGAATTGTCGGTATATCCTGTAGCCGTATAACTAATCGGATTTACAGAAGTTGTATACACAATAATTAAAGGCTTCTCTCTATATATATTTATTGCATAAGGCGCATTAGTTCCTACAATGTTTGTAATGGCATACACCGGAACTAAATCGATGTCTGGCTCTTTAAAATTGCTCTCTTCGCTACAGCTAAAGAAGAATAAAACAATAGCAAAAAGCCCTAAATATTTTATGTTGTTTTTCATAATTATTCTTATTTTAAATTAAGGTCTTACTTCGATTGGAACTAACGATAAATCATCAAAATACATTAATTGAGCTCCAGATACTCCTGGATTATCATCTGAAAGGATTCTTAATGTTGTTCTATTATTTCCTGTAAGTGTTGTTGGGAACGTTATAACATTTGAAATTTCTACCCACTTTCCTTTTTCTGCTGAAGAAATATCGAAAATTTTTGTATCCGTAACCGGATTACCAAATTCAATTCTGAACGCTTTTAAAGTGGTGCCCGGTTCAATAAATACCCAATAAGACACTTTATAAGTTCCTGCTGGCACGCCATTAGGACCATCTGATATAAAGAAACCAAATAAATTTACAATTGGTATCGCTGCCACATTAGGAAGTTTATAGCGCATACTTGCAAATCCTGTACGCGATTTATTATCAACTCTTTGCCATACCCACTCATCGCCATACTGTCCATTACCTGTACCTGTACCAATACCATTTCCACCAGGAATAAAGAATTCTGATGTTGCTCCTGCATTAGTCACATTACCTCCGGCAATTTCAAACCCTGGATGTGAATTCCCTGGCAAAATACTTACCCCAAAAAACATTTTAACCGTTGCAGGACCAAAGGCCTCTAAAAGTCTGTCGTCGGCAGATCGAATATTGCCTGCACCATTATAAGAAACTGTTACAACATCGCTATTATAAATAGGGGCTGCTAAAGTTAAATCTATAAAAATGGCATCGCTTGCATTTACTCGAGCAGATTGCACAGGAATATTTTGATCGAAGCCCGTTGCAGCGTTTTTAACATTAACTGTAAAACTTCCTTCGGCACCTGTAAAAGGATTTACTTCTCCATTTACTCTAAACGTGATTTTTTGGTTAATATCTTCAGTCAACGCACCGTCAAAAACAAAAGGTTGAGAAGATTTAACTACTTTAACCTTAAGCGGTATTATTTTTTCGGTTGAAGCTTGTGGAAATGGGGTTAATCTTCCAGATTTAAAAACTCCGGCATTAAAGGTTCCCAGTCTGTAAAACTTAACAACCGATGATGCTAAGTTTGATGTACCAGGTACGCCATCTGGGGTTCCCCAAGTTCTAAAATTAGGCCTACCTATTGTTGTGTTGTCTACAAATGTTAAAGATGTAGCAGCTTCAATTTCAATAGTTGGCCATGAATCTGAATCCTCTAAACTAGGCAAATCTGTCTCAGTAATTTTTAGAATTTCAACACCATCTTTTAAAACTGAAAAAGCAGGTGAAATTGTAGCATAAACATCAAAAATAAATTCTGTTTTAACAACAAATAATCCATTTTCATCATATGTTTCAACTTTAACACGGTCGGCGTTATCGCTGCTTATGTTGGTTTTTACTGGCTCATTAAACTTGTTTATTAGCGTTACCGTATTTATTCCGCTTTTTCTAAAAAACACGTGTGCTTTACCAGATGTAATGGACAATCCTGCTTCGTCATCTATATATTTTTCAAGAGAGTCGGCAGATTTAAACCCTTCTTTTAAAAAGAAATTACCCTCTTCTATTTTCCATTCTGAACTTACCGCGTTTTGCGCTAAATTTAAAAATGATATAAATGTATCTGCATTAATATCGTATCGATATGCCGGATCTCTATTTCTATCTAAACTAAGCAACCAAGACACATCTGAAAATTCATCTGGCGCTGTAAAATCAGCATAATCATCTTGATTACAACCCCATAACACTATAAGGCTAAGCAAGAATATTACTATTTTATTATTTTTCATTTCGCGAATTTTTTTTAGTTAATACTTGGGTTTGCATTAATTTCTGCAAATGGAATAGGATAATATCCGTTTTTAGATTCATCATAGTTTAAATATGGAATATCATACTCATAATCTATAATTAATGCTCCAGTTGGCGGAGTACCCTGATTTAAAGAAGGGAAATTACCTCTGGTTTGAGATTTTCCTTCAGAATTAATAAAGGTATAATTTAACCCGTAATATGATGAATTTGACAATTCTTGTAATCTTTCTTTAAAACCATAGTTGTCTGATTTTTTCCATCGTTGAAAATCTAACCATCTAATGGCATGTCCTTCAGCACCCATTTCAAGAGGTTTTTCAACTTTCATTAAGCGCTGCATTAACCTATTAGCATCATAATCTTCTTCATCATAAGTATGAGCAGTGTCTGAACCAGATTTTCCAATTAAAACCAATCCCCATCTTTTTCTAATTTCATTAATTAATCTTATTGCTTCATCAACATCACCAGTTTTAATTTTACACTCTGCTTGCATTAGCATAACATCAGCTAATCTATTAAGAGTTACATTTTTACTTGACCATTGAGAGCCTAGAGGTAGTTGATTTTCTGCCGTTACAATATCATGATTTGAATATTTTTTCCAAATACCAAATCCAGAATAGGTTCCATGAAACACACCTACAACTTCAGAAACAGTACCA
Organism: Mariniflexile aquimaris; assembly: GCF_042676825.1. Taxonomy (NCBI): domain Bacteria; kingdom Pseudomonadati; phylum Bacteroidota; class Flavobacteriia; order Flavobacteriales; family Flavobacteriaceae; genus Mariniflexile; species Mariniflexile aquimaris. Next base: position 234,263 of record NZ_JBHTIB010000012.1, on the reverse strand, counting down.
TTTAAGTAATATTTAGTTTGATTATCTTCTACAACAGCCATCATAGCAGAAGCTCTTAAAGGCACATTACGTAATGCTGATCCTCCTGCAGTAGTTGTGTAATAATTTCTAGAATCTAAAGGATCTTTTGGTTCTGATTTATAATCATAGATTATCCATGCTGGACCTAAAGCCGAATTATTAACCGTTGGCGAAGTTGTTTGAAAGTTTAACCAGTTTGTTCCAGATGTACCATCCCAAGGTGACAATTCACTTTGAATAAAACTTGTGGTAAAATTTATTTCAAAAATAGATTCTTTATTAAACTCTCCAGCGGTAGTAAACAATTTACTCATATCATACTCCAATTCATAGCCATGGTTGTTAATTACATCTGTAAAATAGGTCATGGCTTTGGTATAATCTAGCTCGTAAAGATAGCTTGTTCCTAAAATGGTGGCTGCAGCCCCCGAGGTTACTTTGCTTACATCGTTATCAGGATATGCACCTTTTTTGTATAAATTAGCATATGCATACTCCAAATCTTCTCTAATAAATTTAATTACATCTTCGGCAGGTGATAATGGTTTAGCAAAATCTTCGTTTGTTAATGGCACCTTATCTCTAATTATAATACTGCCTTTATTAAAGGTGGTGTATAAATAAAAGTGAAATAACCCACGGAAAAAACGTGCTTGAGCCATCTGGGATTTCCATTCTGCTTGTTCGCTCGACGAAACATTTAAATCTTCAAGTGCTTCAATAACTTGGTTGGCTCTAAAAATACCCAAATAATTTGTTTGCCATTTATTAGAAATATCTTGTGTACTACCGTTATATGTATGATAATAAAACTCTCCAGGATTTCTTGGAAACGGACGCCCCTCGCCTGGATATGCCATATCTGATCGTAACATTTCAGAAGTCACTAATATTAAACTTGGATTATGCAGTGTTTTGTAAACAGCATTTAATCCTGTTTCTGTTTCGTTTAAATCTTTCCAATAATTGTCTTTTGCAATTATATTTGGATTTTTCTCGGATAAAAATTCGTTATCTTGACATGAAAATACGGCACTTATTGTAAGAACCAGTATTAAACATTTAGCTATTATTGATTTCATAATTTCTTTTTTTTAAAAATTAAAATTAATTCCTACAAAATATGATGATGATACTGGTCCAGTATCTTTATCAAGACCTCTGCTAGATATACCTCCGCCAACTTCTGGATTATAACCAGAATACTTGGTGAGAGTTAATGGGTTTTGTGCTCTTACATAAAATCTCAATCTATTGAAACCCCATTTTTCAACTGTTTTCTTAGGAATACTATACCCTAAAGACACTTGTCTTAATCGCAAATACGAACCATCTTCCAACCAAAGGTCGCTATATCCAAGAAAGTTAGGGTGTTTTTGAATATCGTCTCTATAAGCCGGTATAGATGTTACCGGATTTGCTTCAGACCATTGGTATATTTGATCTTTATGTCTTCCATATCCATATGCCCAAGCATCAAACCCGTTCATGATTTCTTGACCTATAGCAGCATACCAGTTCATGGAAAAATCAAAACTTTTAAATGTAATATTGCAGGTGTATCCTATTTCGTATTCAGGCAATCCGCTTCCACTATAAACTCTATCGTCATTATCTAATTGGTTATCATTATTTTGATCAATATAAATAACGTCTCCCATTCTTGCCGCAGAATTAATTTTTTGGTAGTCGGCTAATTTTTCTTCTGTATCAATGATTCCATTTGTTCTCCAAAGATAAAAGGCAGCGGCTTCACGACCCACTGCTAACGCTGTAACGCGAGACTGAAGAGGCGCTCTTCCAACAAGTCCAAAATCATCGGTTAAAATAAAATTATCGGTTCCGTTAATTTTTGTAATTACGTTTTTGTTAGTAGAAAAAGTTCCATTCATGTTCCAATTAAACTTTCCGGTTCTCATTTTATAACCTAACGCTAATTCAAATCCTTCGTTGGTCATGTTACCAACATTTAAAACTACGCGTGCATTATTTCCTCCACCAGCAGAAAGCGGTAAAAACACCGGAAATAACATATCTTCTTTATTTGCGTAATAATATTCGGCCGATAGGGTTAATTTGTTCTTAAAGAACCCTAAATCTATTCCTATATTAGATTGGGTGGTTGTTTCCCATTTTAATAATTCGTTAGCAAAACTTGTTTGAGTAGCGCCTAAATTCAACTGTTCAACACCATTAATCATACCGATATAGTTAATATTCTGTTCTATACCTGGCACAAACGAATAAGACGTAATCCTGTCATTTCCAACAGAACCATGGGATAATCTTAATCTAAAATTATTGATTTTTTCGAATGATGACCAAAACGATTCATCTGAAATATTCCAAGCTAAAGCAACCGATGGAAAAGTACCCCATTGGTTATCGGTACCAAATTTAGAAGAACCATCGCGACGCACACTAGAACTTAAAAAATAGCGCCCTTTATAATCGTATTGTACTCTAGCAATGGTTCCTATACGGGTATCGGTATAATCGAAACCAGACGAAACACTTTGATTTCCAGTAGCCAAATCTAAAACATTGGCGTCTGGATTGGTTACTCCTTCTCTACGCGCAGAAAACTGTTCCTGTTTATATTTTTCTGTAGTTACAAACAAACCAAAGGTTAATTTATGATCGTCCATAATTTGTTTAACATAGGTAGCTCCTAATTCAGCACTTAATGACGTTCTATAAAGCGTTGTCATTTCTATATAGCTATTTGAAGGCTGCGTTTGTAACACAGGTGGATTTTGGTTATTGTAAATAGCTTGAAATGGTCTTTTTTCTTTACCTATGCTATTTGTAGTTGTAAGACCTACATTACTAGAAAGTGATAAACCTTCCAATAACTCGTAGTTAACTGCAAACGACGCATTCGTTCTCACTGTTTTTAAATCTTGCTCTGTACGTAAGGTTTCTAATACCCAGCCTAATCGATTTACATCGTTTCCTCCTTGAGAGATATCATCAAAACTTTCTAGTTCAATGCCATTTTGCGTAGGTCTATAAACAATAGCTTGTGATAACAGATTACTTTGAGGAATGTCTCTTTGATCGATATTAAGACCAATACTTGTTTGAATTCTTAATTTATTTCGTTCATAAACAGTATTTGCTCTGGTATTAAATCGGTTATATGCCGAATTAATTTGTAATCCTTCTTGGTTGAACCAACCTAAAGTTACATTATAAGTAATATCTTGAGTACCACCAGATATATTCGCATTATAATCTTGTGTAGGGACGTTATTCCTAAAAATCAATTTATTCAAATCTGTTTCGTTTTGAAAATAAATTGGATTATTAAGAATTTGAAGTGCCGTAATTCTATCATCTAAGGCGCCTTGTGTGTTTCTTTGTTGTACAACATCAAAATAAGTTTGCTCTAAAGAATTCATTAAAGGCACTGCTGCTCTTCTATTTTGAATAGCGTAACTACCATTTAAACGAACTTGAAGGGTCCCAGCTTTACCTTGCTTTGTAGTAATTAAAATAACCCCAGTTGCACCTCTAGAACCATAAATTGCAGTTGAAGCCGCATCTTTAAGAATATTTATACTTTCAATATCTGAAGGTGGAATCCTAGGATCACCTTCTTGAATAATACCATCCACTACATACAATGGTGTATTGTCTTGTAAGGTAGTTACACCCCTAATTAATATTTCGGAAGTACCACCAGGGGTTGAAGACGATACAATGTTTACACCAGAAACCTGACCTTGAAGTGCCGTCCCTAAATCTGATGTGGTAATTTGTTCTATATCTTCTGATTTGACAATTGCTACAGCACCTGTTAGTTCTTTCTTTTTTACAGATCCGTAACCAATCACTACAACTTCATCCAATTGGCTTGCTTGTTCTTGTAAAGTAACATTTAAAATACTACCTGTAACTTTTACAGATTTTGGAGTCATGCCTAAATAACTAAAAACAAGAACATCTCCTGTTTTAGCTGGTATGTTATAATTTCCATCAAAATCTGTTACAGCGCCAACTTTAGTTCCTTCTAATAATACGGCTGCTCCGGGAATAGGCATACCATCTTCACCTTTTACAATACCTTTTACTGTTACATTATTTTGCGCTAACAAACCACAATGCAACACTAGAAACATAATGAGCGTAAACCGACTCAATAGGCTTTTAGATTTAAATAAGTTTTTTAAATTCATTAGTTTAAGTTTAGTTTAATATGTGTAGTACAACATCATAAAATTTAGTTTTTATATGATTTTGTAAAATTAATTCTAATCTATACTTTAACGATATCAATAATTATCTTTTGCTTATTCAATATTACCTTAAATAATTTTTTATTTATACCATTTCTATTTCCTACAGATCAATTAATCTTTGGTTTTTAAATGTCGTTTTGATTTTGAATTGATTTATCATAATATTTAAACCTAATTAATTAGCGAAGCACGAATTACCAATTTCAAACAAATAAAAGTTGATTGTAATACCGTTTTTTTTAACAAACGATGGTGGTGCCAAAAGTTGGTACAGAAAAAATTCTAAAAAAGAAATCTAATGCTTTACATCGTAAGGCTTCATCATGAAACAGGTAATGCACTTAAAACTCAATAACATTATACATGATAAAAAAATACTTTTTGTGAAGATAATTGATGAGAAAAAGCTGACTTTAAAAACGGTAAATTATTTCAGTAATCAAGCCATTTTTTCATATTATCATCATGACATTTATTAATAAAATTTCCAAATAATGATAATACTGCTTTAAAACGCATCAAGGAGTTGTGTTAGGAATGATTTTACTTCTTCCTTTGCTGTGATTTTATGAACTAGTTATGTGTTTATTGAGGTTAATAATTAATTAAGGATTATAGGTTACTTTTTAAGTCTAATTGTTTCGATCGGTTTTGTATAACGGCCATAAAAGTACTTTTGCTTTCATCACTTATAAAGCTACAGGCAATCAATTCTTGCCATTGTTGTATGCCTTTTTCTATACGATTCCAAAGGTTTTCAATAGCTTTTACAGGTATTTGTGCTTTGGCCATGGCTTCGTTAAAATCTAGACGTTTAATTTTTTTCTTTTTTCCGTTAAGGTTTAGTGCTAATTCTTCCTGATCTTCCGGAATTAATAATTTAACCGCTACCATATCATAGGCTGGTGCCAAGGCATAGTGTTTGCTGTCTTTTGCTATGAGTGAAAAGTTTTTTAAATGCATATCGTTATTTCCAATTAGGAAAGAAACAATCACTTGTTCATAAAATTTAACTACATCCAGTAAAGGGTTTTGTGCATAGGTTATGATACCCTTTGCAATTTGCTCGTAAGAACCACGGTATTTATGTTCTGTGAGTCGTTCCGTGAATTGGCAAGCGTCTTCCATTGGGTACTTTTCGTTATTGGCAGTACGATCTATACGCTTGGTTAAATAAGCTAAAGCACCATCTTTTAATGGTATTAATAAAAAGGGTACGGTGGCTATACCACAAGCTTGTGCTAATAACATGGATAAGGCTTCAATTTCTGGCATTTGTGGATACATTTGAAATGGTGGTTTTAATATAAACCTGCCATTTAATGCGCCTACGATAGTTAACCTATTTTGAGCGTTTTCTTGAGTGAAACCTAATGATAATTTTGGTTGTACACCAGTAACAATGATGCGTTGTGCTATGTTTTCTTTTGCCAACGTTTCTATTTCAGACAGCTCATACTCTAATTTTAATACAGGCGTATCTTCCTGCCAAAATGATGTTAAGCAGTTTTGATGGTAGTTTATATCACCATCTGCTAGTTTTTTATGACATGCTAAACAGTAGTTCATACTTTTTCTATAATGCTAATATTGCCAATACAATCTCTACAGGTGGTTAATAATAAGCCCATGCGGTCTCTTGGATTTATTTTCCAATTTTTCTGCGCAATGTCTAATAACCAACCTTCCGGAATTAAACCATCAAAAAAAGGAAATAAATAATCTGCATTAAATTCTTCTTCACCTAGAGGTAAAGTCAAACTTACAGCTAGTGCGTTTTTATTTCCTAAATATGCTTTGTCATACTTGAAATGATAACCATTATCGTCCTCGGTTAATATACCTGCTAACGATTTATTTACCCATATTTCTCCTTGTCTCATCACTTATAGGTGTTGGTGTTAGTGTGTGCCCGAAAAATAATAGTACCTGATTCACTTTATCGGTCATTAGATTTGGTTTTCCCTGTTCTAGTTCGCGTACAAAACGTAAGCCTACACCCGTGAAGTCTGATAACTCTACTTGTGTTAGATTTGTTTTTTTGCGTCTATCCCTCACAAATTGGGCTATTGCATTCTCTTTATCCCATTCCATTCTATTATACCTTTAAGGGTGCAATATAGTAAAAAAACGTTTAATTATACCTTTTTGGGTATAAAATAAGTTTTTAAATCATAAATTATACCTTTAAGGGTATATTGCAATTAAATCTACAATAACAAAGGTTATTATTTGATTTAGTATAGGAAGATATTTAATAGTTAAAATTGTTTGCATTTGATGCCAAAAGCCACCAAATACAAACAAAATCACTGGAGAATCTTAAATTTTTGTTAAAAAGGGGCTAATTCGGGGTCACTAAATTTCTAAGGTCTTTTTAAGCCCTGTAAATACTATAAAAATGGGATTATGGATAGTCCCTCTTTCTCCGCTAAGAGATTTCATTCTCACAAAAAAAACCTTAAACACATGTTTAAGGTTTTTTTTTGATAGTATTGTGCCATCCTAAATTAGCGTTGTATATTTGCTTTATACATAACAATAAACAACATACTTTTGTACACAATAACTCCAGTCCCTAATAACTCTAACGAACTAGATTATTTAGAAATAACAAATTCAAGCCAATCAACTTTTGCTAAAATATATGTAAACCTTGGTGCCAGTTTACAAGAATTAAAACTCCAAGGAAAAACTCTAATCGAGGATTTACACCCCTTAACTTACGATAATACCTATGCATCGTCCATATTATTCCCTTTTGTTAATAGGATAAAAGACGGTACTTATCAATTTGAAGGAAACACATATCAGTTTCAAATTAATGAAATTGATAGAAACAATGCCATACACGGATTGGTATACAACAAAACCTTTCAAATTATAGATCAACAAACATCTGAGGATTTTGCATCGGTAAAATTATTATATACCGAAGAAAATGAATCCGTTGGATTTCCATATACCTATGCTATTCAAATTGAATATATTTTAAAAGATGACGCTTTAGATATTAATGTTGAAGTAACCAACACAGATTCAAAGCCATTTCCTTTTAATATTGGCTGGCATCCTTATTTTATCTGTAAAGATTTACATAACAGCTATTTAAAATTTGACTGCGACAAAAAAACTGTTTTCGATGCACGATGCATTACCACCGATGTTGTTGCTATAGATATAGATAGTAAATCTGGATTTAAAATTGAGGATAGAATGCTCGATGATTGCTACATTTTAAATTCTGGTAACACCCTGTTTACAACACCAGAATATACGCTAGAACTAAAGGCATCATCTAAAGAGAATTTTTTGCAAATATATATGCCTCCTAGAGCGAATACCGTAGCTATCGAACCTACCACAGGTGTTGCAGATAGTTTTAATAATAAAATGGGCTTACAAACTTTAAAACCCAATGAAACCCATCAGGTAACCTGGAACGTTAATATGTTATAAAAACAAGCTAACTACGATGCAAGTATTTGAACGTTCGCTAATTGTTACCAAATCTGATTTAGATGAACTAAACCATGTTAATAATATTAGATATGTTGAGTGGGTTCAAAATATTGCCAAAGCACATTGGCTTAATAATGCATCTCCAGAAATTATTAAAGAATATTATTGGGTGATGCTTTCGCATTGTATTGCATATAAAAGTGCCGCTTTTTTGGGTGATACTATCCTTATTAAAACCTATGTAAAAAAGTCTGAAGGTGTAAAATCCATTCGTATGGTCGATATTTATAATAACAACAATACCTTGCTAGCATCGTCTGAAACCACATGGTGTTTAATGAGTAGTAAAACCAATAAACCTGCTCGCATTACAGAAGACATCATTAAATTATTCAACTAAATAAAGGCACACATTCGCTATCATCTAAACAAAAGTTATATTTTTACTCAAATTGAATTATTAGTTATGAAACGTAGTTTGTACCTTGTTTTAACTTTAGGTTTTTTAATGCTTTGGAGTTCTTGTAGAAAGGATTTTGAGTATTCTCCTAATACAGGAAATCTTGAATTTTCGAAAGACACGGTATATTTAGATACGGTATTTTCAAATATAGGTTCGAGTACTTACAATTTAAAAGTGTATAACAGAAGCAACAAAGACATCTTAATTCCATCCATAAAACTGGCGCAAGGAAGTGCATCAAATTACAGATTGAATGTTGATGGCATGTCAGGGAAAACATTCGAAAACATTCATATTCTGGCTAAAGACAGCATGTATATTTTTGTTGAAAGCACTATAGATATTAATAATTTTTCGAATACAGACGGTAAGTTTTTATACACCGATCAAATAGAATTTGATGCTGGTTCTAAGCTTCAAAAAGTAGAACTCGTTACACTGGTTCAAGATGCCATTTTTATTTACCCCGACCGAGATAATACTACCAAAGTTATTGAAACCATTACACTAAATGTTGGTGGCGAACTTATTGAAACCAATTTGCAAGGTCGCGAATTATTACCCAACGAATTAACCTTCACCAAAGACAAGCCTTATGTAATTTATGGTTTTGCAGCGGTGCCTAACAACCAAACCTTAACTATAAACGCAGGTGCTCGTGTGCATTTTCACGACAATTCCGGTTTAATTATTACTGAAGGCGCTTCGTTAAAAATTAATGGGGCGTTGAGCAACGATCAAACATTATTAGAAAATGAAGTGATTTTAGAGGGTGACCGATTAGAACCTGATTTTTCTGATATTCCCGGACAATGGGGAACTATCTGGTTTTTTGATGGTAGTATAAATAATTCCATAAATTACGCTACAATAAGAAATGCCACTGTTGGAATTTTATGCGATGGCAACCCGAATGAAGCTTCAGAAAAATTAAAAATCACCAATTCTAAGATATACAATTCTAGCAGCTTCGGAATTTTAGGAAGAAATACATCTATAACCGCCGAAAATCTGGTGGTAAACAATAGCGGACAATCATCGTTTGCAGGTACTTTTGGCGGAAAATACAATTTTACACATTGCACCATTGCCAATTATTGGAGTGGCTCCAGACAATTTCCTTCTGTGCTGCTAAATAATTTTGTTTTAGATGATGATAGCAATGCCACTATAACCAATTTAACGGCTGCTAATTTTAACAATTGTATTATTTATGGGAATGATAACCCAGAAATTTTGTTAGATGAAATTGAAGACGCTGCCGTTGTTTTCAATTTTAAATTCACCAATTGTTTAATCCGTTTTGATAATAGCAATAACAACATTACGGGTGCTAATTATAATTTGAATGATACCAATCACTACGTTGGAAACATTTTTAATAAAGACCCTTATTTTAAAGACGCCAGCAACAACATGCTTATTATTGGCGAAAAATCTGAAGCTATAAACAAAGGCTTGGCAAGTTTTGCGACCCAAGTACCAGTTGATATTTTAAATGTTAATAGAACCACTGCTCCCGATTTAGGTGCTTATCAGCATATTACTTTTCCTGTGGATAATTAATTATTCTTTAGCGCTAGGAAACACTATTTTTGGCTTTCGCCTTTGAATAAATACTAATGGACCAATTTTTTTAAGCGCTGTAATGCACTCTACAAATGGAAATTGATTTGTGGCGAGCACGAACTTTAGCGGATACCCGCGTTAGGGATTGCAATGAAAATCCTTTTGGTTTTTCTTGGGCGGAAAAATGGCCTTAATAAACAAACCCTTAAATTTGATTATGGATTCCTGCCCTTGCAGGAACGATAAAAAACCAAAAGATTGTAATGTAAAGCCCGACCCTTTTTAGGGTAACGCCCAAAAACAAAAAATCCCGCCAAAGCAGGATTTTTAATTTTATATAAATGGCGTTTAAACAAATAATGGTTTTCCTGCCATCATTGCATTAACTTTATCTTTAACAGCTTCTAATACAGCTTCGTTTTCGAAGTTTGCAATTACTTCATCTATAAGCTCTACTATTTCTAGCATGTCTGCTTCTTTTAATCCGCGTGTGGTAATTGCCGCAGTCCCTACACGAATTCCTGATGTTATAAAAGGCGAACGTGTATCGAAAGGTACCATGTTTTTGTTTACAGTAATATCTGCTTTTACTAGGGCTTGTTCTGCTTCTTTACCAGAGATGTTTTTGTTACGTAAATCTATAAGCATACAGTGGTTGTCTGTTCCGCCAGAGATGATGTTGTAGCCTTTTTCTACTAACGCTTTTGCCATCGTCGCAGCATTGGCTTTTACCTGTAATTGGTAATGTAAAAAATCGTCGGTTAAGGCCTCTCCAAATGCAATGGCTTTTGCTGCAATAATATGCTCTAATGGTCCGCCTTGGTTTCCTGGAAACACTGCAGAATCTAATAAAGACGACATTTTACGTAAGCTTCCGTCTTTTAATGTAATTCCGAATGGGTTATCGAAATCTTTACCCATCATAATCATACCTCCACGCGGACCTCTTAAAGTCTTGTGCGTTGTAGTTGTTACAATGTGGCAATGTGGCATCGGGTCGTTTAAAATACCTTTAGCAATTAATCCCGCAGGATGCGAAATATCTGCCATTAAAATAGCGCCAACACTATCGGCAATCACTCTAAAACGTTTAAAATCGATATCGCGAGAATATGCAGATGCACCGGCGATTATTAATTTTGGCTGTTCTTTAGTTGCTATTTCTTGAATTTTATCATAGTTTAAAACACCTGTTTCCTGCTCTACGCCGTAAAATACAGGATTGTATAATTTACCTGAAAAATTAACTGGAGAACCATGTGTTAAATGCCCACCATGCGACAAATCGAATCCTAAAATTTTATCACCTGGATTTAAACATGCATGATATACAGCGGTGTTTGCCTGACTTCCAGAGTGAGGTTGTACGTTTACATAGTCGGCTCCAAACAAGGTTTTTGCTCTATCAATAGCTATTTGTTCTACTTCATCAACCACTTCACAACCGCCATAATAGCGTTTGCCTGGGTAACCTTCTGCATACTTATTGGTTAAAACAGAACCTGCAGCCTCCATTACCTGGTTGCTTACAAAATTCTCTGATGCAATAAGTTCTATACCATGAAGTTGGCGTTCTTTTTCAGCTTGTATTAGTTCAAAAATTTGTTCGTCGCGTTGCATAAAAATTATTTCTTGTTAAATATTCGGCAAAAATAGGAAATAGATTAGTAAAATTCATCAAAAAACATATATTTACTACTAAGTTTTTAACCGATTTATTAACGCTTACAAGAAACCTAAATTTTTAATGTTTTATTCTAATAAAATGAAAAAATTGTGTAGGTTTGAACATAATTCAATAAACAACAAAAAATAAGTTATGCCATTATCAGCTAACAATCCAGATAGAAAATCGTGGTTACACGTAGATAAAAACTCCGATTTCCCCATACAGAATATACCATTTGGGGTGTTTTTAACCCGAGATGATATTATTACCATCGGAACCAGAATTGGTGATACTGCTATAGATTTAGGAGCGTTGCACCAATTAGGGTATTTTGATGGCATCCCATTAACCGATGATATTTTTCTTCAGGATACGCTTAACGATTTTATTGCTGATGGAAGAAAAACTTGGCGCGCTGTTAGAAACCGTATTGCTCAAATATTTGATAGTAATAACGAAACATTAAAACAAAACAAGCAGCATAAAGAGATTGTACTGTTTAGATTGGATGAAATTGAAATGCAATTACCTATTCAAATAGGTGATTACACAGATTTCTACTCCAGTATAGAACATGCTACCAATGTGGGTTCTATGTTTAGAGACCCAGAACAAGCCCTATTACCTAACTGGTTACATATCCCTGTGGCGTATCACGGAAGAAGTTCTTCAATAATTACTTCTGGCATTCCAGTACACCGACCAAAAGGACAAATGCTTCCTAAAGGCGCTGAAGTGCCTATTTACGGACCAAGTACTATGGTGGATTTTGAATTGGAAATGGCGTTTATAACCACCGATGCCAACGATCTTGGGGAGTCTATACCGGTTAATGAAGCCGAAGAATACATATTTGGATTGGTATTATTAAATGATTGGAGTGCGCGAGATATTCAAAAATGGGAATATGCACCACTAGGGCCATTTTTGGCTAAAAATTTCGCTTCCTCCATTTCACCTTGGATCGTAACCTTAGATGCTCTAGATCCATTTAGAGTAGAAGGACCGAAACCAATTAAGCCGCAATTAGACTATCTGCAATCGAAAGGAAAAAAGAGTTTCGATATTAATTTAGAAGTAGCTATTCAACCAAAAGGCGCTAAAGAAACCGTGGTTACCAAATCTAATTTCAAACATTTATATTGGAACATGTCTCAACAGTTAGCACACCATACAGTTAATGGATGCCCCATAAATTCTGGAGACTTGATGGGAAGTGGAACAATATCAGGACCAACCCCAGATGCTTATGGCTCTATGCTGGAATTAACTTGGAAAGGTGAAAAGCCAATTAAAATGAAGGATGGCAGTGAACGTAAGTTTATCAATGATAACGATACCGTAATTATGCGTGGTTATTGCGAAAAAGATGGTACACGAATTGGTTTTGGAGAAGTATCAACCAAATTATTACCTGTTTACTCGAAAAAATAAGGAGGTTCTATCAATCCTTTTATCATTTAAATATTATAGGCTTTTAAGACATCGTAATTTTAAAACATATTTGTAAGCTAATTAATACGATTAAGTAAATTTATTGTATTTTATCGTATTAATTAGCTTTTTATCTATATTATTAGTATTTTGGCACCACAATTGGATACATGCATTCCATATCCTAAATTTTAGCCAAATGAAGAAACTATTACTTTCAACAGTTGCACTGCTTTTTTTATTTTCATGCAGTACCAGTAAACAAATTGAAAAATCTTTAAGTACAGGTAATTATGACCAAGCCATTTACAATGCCATTGGAAAACTAAGAACCAACAAAGACAAAAAAGGAAAATCGGACATAATTGCTATGCTTCAAGAAGCATACAATAAATCTAATGAGCGCGATTTAACTACTATCAATTTCCTAAAGAAAGAAAACAATCCTGAAAATTATCTTCGTATTTACGATATGTACGTGGGTTTAACTAAGCGTCAAGATCTTATAAAACCACTACTTCCGCTTGCTATTAATGGCAAAAACCTGAAGTTTGATATAACCGATTATTCTAATCAGATTATCAGTTTTAAAAATGATGCATCATTACATATATACAAAAATGCATCGGCACTTTTAAAATCGAAAAACAAATTAGATTTCAGACAAGCGTTTGATATGTTTAGTGAAATTGAAAACATCAATCCTAATTTTAAAGATGTTCGGAATCTTATGGAAGTTGCCCATAATAAAGGAACCGATTTTATTTTGGTTGATATGATTAACGATACGCGAAAAACCATTCCTACAAGACTTGAAGACGATTTATTAAATTTTAGCACTTATGGAATTAACAATTTATGGACCGTTTACCACAACAACCCAGTAGATAAAGTTAAGTACGATTTCAATATGCGTGTGAAGTTGAGAGATATTAACATTTCGCCAGAACAAATAAAAGAACGCCAGATAATTAAAGAAAAACAAGTTGTAGATGGGAAGCAAAATTTACTAGACGCTAAAGGCAATGTTGTAAAAGATAGTCTTGGTAATGCCATCCAAATTGATAAAACCATAACAGTTCGTTGCGAGTATTATGAGTCTACGCAATTTAAATCTGTACAAGTTACAGGAAACGTAGAGTACTATAATTTAAACACCAAACAATTAGCCGACGCCTTCCCTATTACAAGTGAATTTGTTTTTCAACATATTTTTGCGACAGCAAGAGGTGATAATAGAGCGTTAGAAACAACTTTACTCCCGTTTTTAAATAACAGACAAGTTCCTTTTCCTTCTGAAGAACAAATGATTTACGATACGGGCGAAGATTTAAAAATTCAGCTTAAAAAAATTATAAATAGTTACAATCCCAGTTAAATATAAAAGCCCTAAATCACAGGGCTTTTTTTTTGGTTATCTCCATTCTGGAAATTGGGTTTTGTTTAAATCTAATTGCGTTATGGTTTTCATATCCATGTCACTAAGTTCAAAATCGAAAATATCTAAATTTTCTATCATGTGCGATTTCTGTTCTGTTCGTGGAATGGCCACAATGCCTCTTTGGTAATGCCATCGTAAACTTATCTGCGCGTTACTCTTTCCATATTTATTTCCTATTTCTGCGAGTGTTTTATTTGTAAATAAACCATTGCGACCTTGCGCTAATGGCGACCATGCTTCGAGTTGAATATCCTGTTTTTTCAAATTTTTATAAGAACTATGCTGATGGTAAAACGCATGGGTTTCTATTTGATTTACCACAGGTTTTATTTTAGCATACTCTAGCAATTCTTCTAATTGTGGTAATTCAAAATTACTCACTCCAATCGCTTTTATTTTACCTTGCTTATAAAGTTCTTCCATAGCCAGCCACGAACCTTTAACATCGCCACGAGGACGATGTATTAAATATAAATCTAGATACTCTACGCCTAACTTTTTAATGGACGTATTGAAGGCTTTTAAAGTGTTTTGATAGCCCGAATCATCTACCCATACCTTCGAAGTAATAAATAAATCTGCTCTATTAATGCCGCTTTTCTTTATTCCTAAGCCAACAAATTCCTCATTACCATAAATGGTTGCTGTGTCTATAAGTCGATACCCAGACAAAATTGCCTGATGCACACTTTCTACGCAGATGTCTCCAAGCAGACTGTAAGTTCCAAAACCAAGAAATGGCATTTTAATACCATTATTGAGTGTGGTATTAGGTATTGATTTACTACTGCTTAGTGCAAATAATTTTTGGCCACCAAATGAAAAAAACATGGAAGCGACTGTAAATAACGATCCTGTTTTTAAAAACTTTCTTCTATCTATCATGGTATTTTATATTGAATGTTACTTTCTTAAATTCTAATTGCAGCACATCATCATTAAACGAGCACGTTTTCAAAATCGGAATCAGCACAAAAAACGGCTGAGATTCGCGATTCATTTACAATAGCTACCATTTCTTCAATGGTCATGCCTGCTGCTATATTAAAAACATTAATATCTGTATTGCGTTCTTTTACTACATTTTCAATTAAATTACCTTGCTTGATATAGATATGAGTTGTTTTAGGAAAACGAACCATAGTGTGTAAATCTTCAATATCATGGTCTGTGAAAACCAACTTCGGATTATTATTTAAAATATGAACGTCGATACTACCTTTCCAATTCCGACAAATTAACAGCGATATTAAGGTTGATAAATTATTGTCTTTCACACTAAATGTTTCTTTCCAATTTTCTGGAATATCCGTCATCCATAAATTAATACTTTTTTCAATCGCAAGACTCGCTGTGGAATACGGAATGTAAATAATCATCCCAAAATTATTAGCCTTTGTATCGGTAATAAGTTTATTGTAATAATTAAAATTTGACGTTGTCGTATCAATGCTTGCGAAAATTATATTCGGTTTAAAAAAGGCAGCATTAAGCGACTGCATACTTACGTTCACAGTGGTGTTAAAATCCGTATTATCAATCACAGTGTATGACACAGACAAATCGCTTTCTTTAAATTTAGCAACCGCATTATTAAGAAAGGTTTCCATGTTTTTTTGCTCTATCTTATTCGTATGCTTTAACGATAATATCTTCACAGAACCTTTCGGATAAATAATGGAATGTATCAACCTAAATGAACTTCGAAGCTCTTTTGGCATCATCACTGGAAACAATAAATCAGGACGCCAAGACCTAACTTCGCGCTCTTGCCTTAAACTGTTTGTTTTCTTTGTAGCCCATTCTGCCAAGGCTGTAAAAAGTCCGCTTCTTGAATCTCCTGCGGCAGATTTAATATTCATTTTTACTAGATACAAGTAGAATAACACGATAAATATTAAAGAAAATAAGGCAACGATTACATTCATTACAAACATGATAGCAATAGAACCAAAAGCCCCAATAGCCGGTACAATTAAAGGAATTTTTAAAGTTGGACGGTAACTAGGTAAACCAAGGGTTTGTTCTACAAGTGCTACCACATTTACCATGGCGTAGGTTATCATGAAAAACATGGTAAGCAAAGGTGCAATGGTATTTAAATTACGTAGTGAAATACCAAAAAGCACTATAAACGCTGTAATAATCATGGCGTTAATTGGCTCTCCTTTTTTGGATGTTTTTGCTAACTTTTTACTTTTAGGAAGAATATTTTTTTCACCAAGCGCCAACAAGATTCTTGGAGCACCAACAAAAGAACCTAATGCCGACGATAACGTAGCCCCTAACAAACCGGCAAGCACAATTGGCCCATAAAGCGACTTATCGATAAATACGCTATAATTTTTCGACAACTCGTCTGGAGTAGCAATTAATGCCGCCACAAAAACTAAACTAACATAAATAATCGTAGTTAAAATAACCGACGAAATGGTACCAACAGGAATACTTTTTCTAGGATTAGTAAGATCGCCAGACATGTTTGCACCAGCCATAACACCCGTAACCGCTGGAAAAAACACAGCAAAAACTATCCAAAACGACGATCCTTTAAAATTATTTTCAATCGATCCAGGGTATTTTCCAAACCATTCAAAATTATAATTTAGGTCGTTTACAAATAAAGAACCATAAATAGAAATCAACGACAAAATAATGACTCCTAAAATGACGTACTGAATTTTAAAAGCAAAACTCGTGCTCACAAAAGCAATACCCATAACGAGTGCAAAAATTGCCAGATCTAATATTATAGGATTTATTAGTGGTACAAGTATTTGTAAACCTTCGCGGAAACCAAAAATATACATTGCTACAGCAATAGCTTGAGCAAAATAAAATGGAATCCCGATGGCGCCACCTATTTCCAAACCTAAAGATTGCGAAATCAAGCTAAATGCACCGCCACTTCCTATACGTATGTTTGTAGTAATAGACGATAAACTAAGCGCTGTAGCCAGCGTTATTGCTACCGACAACAAGATTATAGCTAAAGCACCTAAAACACCAGCGTTTCCAACTACCCACGGTTGTCGGATATACATGATAACGCCTAAAATGGTTAAGGTTGTTGGTGTAAATACACCTGCGAATGTTCCAAAAGTCTTTTTAGTCATAACCTTAGTCTTTATAGTTATAAACAATTGGTAAATTAAATAAAACCTAATTCTAGGCTATTTAAGTAATCCTATAGTCCTATAAAGATAAAGCTTATTGCTTTAAATAATTACCTGAAGTAATTAATTTTAAACTAGAAGTGGGAAGATTATAAATATAAACCCAAGTATTGATGGTTTCTTTTGAATCTAAATACGCTTCAATTAATACGCGTTTGTATTCATTGGGGTGTTCGGTAGTATCCCCGATACCTTCATAATCATCTAAAATTTTAAAGGTTTTGCTTTCGTTGTTAATTTTAAAAACATGTCCGTACACTTTTTCAGAATCATCTTCACTCAAAATAGCGCCAGGATACCATGAAATTTCAAATAATTTTCCGTTAAAATAACCGGGGCCAATAAACTCTGAATTCCTGTCTAAAAATTTAGACATATAACTATCAAAATTCTTTAATAGCGTTCCGTAAACAAACAAATATTCTGAGTGCATACAAACAATACAACTTAAACAAATCGATTTAAATCTATATCATTTATGGCGCCGTGGCTGGCATGTACCACTACAACCCCATTTTTTAATACCAACAATTGTGGTGATTCGTGATATACCTGAAATCTTTCCGCAATTTCGTTGGAAATCTCTCTGTAATTTAATAAATCTAAATAGTATAAATCCACATCATTATCATTCAAACCGTACGATTCAATAAATTGATTCATCACCATTTTACTAATACCACATCGGGTAGAATGTTTAAATATAACTTGTGTCTTTGTGCTCGATTTAGCTTCAATGCTTTGCAATTGCGCCAAATCGGTTAATTGAATCCATGCTAAAGTTTTAGTTTCCTTAGCTTCGTTTGTTCCTCCAAATATTTTATTAAATAATCCCATGTTTTGTGTTTAATAATGAATAAGTCGCATACTTTTTTAAAACTTACAAACTGACTAAAAGTCACGTTATTACTGATTTAAACCGACATTTTGTCTCCCAATTAGTGTTGGTAAGATTATTGACCTATTCATTTTGTAAATGTAAAATAATTAAAAAGATTTTTACACTACCAGAACACTAAAGAAAATATTAATGAGATTCCTGCTACAACAGGAATGAAAAAATAAAAAATATGAACTTGAATAATTATACTATTAAATCGCAAGAAGCCATCCAGCAAGCGCAACAAATTGCTCAAGGTTATGGCAATCAACAAATTGAAAACGAACACCTTTTTAAAGGCATTTTTGAAGTTGATGAAAATGTACTTCCATTCATTTTAAAAAAATTGAATGTAAATATATCAGTCCTTGAACAAGCTTTAAACAAACAAATTGAAAGTTTCTCTAAAGTAACAGGAAGCGAGCTTATGCTATCTCGCGAAGCTGGAAAAACACTTAACGAAGCGGCTCTTATTGCTAAAAAAATGAATGATGAATTTGTTTCTCTCGAACATCTCATCCTTGCCATTTTTAAATCGAACAGCAAAATAGCCCAAATGTTAAAAGACCAAGGTGTTACCGAAAAAGGACTTCAAGCAGCAATTGATGAATTGCGCAAAGGAGAAAGAGTCACCTCTCAAAGTCAGGAAGAAACCTATAATTCGCTAAACAAATACGCGAAAAATTTAAACCAGCTTGCAAGAGATGGGAAATTAGACCCTGTTATTGGGCGCGACGAAGAAATACGCAGAATTCTGCAAATTTTATCGCGTAGAACCAAAAACAACCCAATTCTTGTTGGAGAACCCGGAACTGGTAAAACAGCCATTGCCGAAGGATTAGCACATAGAATTATAGATGGCGATATACCCGAAAATTTAAAAGACAAACAAATTTTCGCCTTAGATATGGGCGCCTTAATTGCTGGTGCTAAATACAAAGGCGAGTTCGAGGAACGTTTAAAAGCCGTTATTAAAGAAGTTACAGAAAGTAATGGCGACATTGTGTTATTTATTGATGAAATACACACATTAGTAGGTGCCGGTGGCGGACAAGGCGCTATGGATGCCGCAAATATTTTAAAGCCAGCCCTAGCCCGAGGAGAGCTTCGTGCCATAGGAGCCACCACATTGGATGAGTATCAGAAATATTTTGAAAAAGATAAAGCATTAGAGCGTCGTTTTCAAAAAGTAATGGTTGATGAACCAGACACCGAAAGTGCTATTTCTATTCTTCGCGGAATTAAAGAAAAATACGAAACCCACCATAAAGTTCGCATTAAAGACGAAGCAATTATTGGCGCTGTAGAATTATCGCAACGCTATATAACCAATCGTTTTTTACCAGATAAAGCCATCGACTTAATGGACGAAGCCGCTTCGAAACTGCGTATGGAAATCAATTCTAAACCAGAAGAACTTGATGTTTTAGACAGAAAAGTGATGCAGTTAGAAATTGAAATTGAAGCCATTAAACGAGAGAAAGACGAGGTTAAGCTTAAAACTTTACGCGCTGATTTAGCAAACTTAAAAGAACAACGCAACGATTTAAATGCTAAATGGAAAAGCGAAAAAGAGGTTGTTGAAAATATTCAGAATACAAAACAACGTATCGAGAATTTTAAATTAGAAGCCGAACGTGCAGAACGTGATGGTGACTATGGTAAGGTAGCCGAATTACGCTATGGCAAAATCAAAGAAGCTCAGGAAGAACTTGAAGTTTTACAAAAACAGCTAGATGCACAATCTGAGAATTCAATGATAAAAGAAGAAGTAACCTATGACGACGTTGCAGAAGTGGTTGCAAAATGGACAGGCATACCAGTTACAAAAATGATTCAAAGCGAACGCGAAAAATTACTTAAGCTTGAAGACGAATTACACAAACGTGTGGTTGGACAAGAAGAAGCTATTACAGCTGTTAGTGATGCCGTTCGCCGAAGTCGTGCAGGTTTGCAAAATCCTAAAAAACCAATTGGTACCTTCCTGTTTTTAGGAACGACCGGTGTGGGAAAAACAGAATTAGCAAAAGCCTTAGCCGAATATTTGTTCGACGATGAAAATGCGATGACAAGAATTGATATGAGTGAATATCAAGAACGACATGCCGTAAGCCGATTAGTTGGAGCACCTCCAGGATATGTAGGATATGATGAAGGCGGACAATTAACTGAAGCCGTTAGACGCAAACCTTACTCTGTAGTGCTGTTAGATGAAATTGAAAAAGCGCATCCAGATACGTTTAATATACTGTTGCAAGTGCTTGATGAAGGTCATTTAACAGATAACAAAGGTCGTGTAGCCGATTTTAAAAACACCATTATTATTATGACCTCCAATTTAGGAAGCACAATAATTCATGATCGTTTTGAAGCTACTAAAGACATTGAATCGGCCATTGAAGCAGCAAAAGTAGATGTACTCGCATTACTTAAACAAAGCGTAAGACCAGAGTTTTTAAACCGTATAGACGACACGATTATGTTTACACCGTTAAGCAAAAAAAATATCAAAGCTATTGTTGGATTACAGCTAAAAAATGTAACGAAAATGATAGGAAAACAAGGTATTACTTTTGATGCTACTCAGGAAGCTATTGATTATTTATCAGACAAAGGTTATAACCCAGAGTACGGGGCGAGACCTGTAAAACGCGTTATTCAAAAAGAAGTATTAAATGCATTAAGTAAGGAAATATTAGCTGGTAAAGTAACTACAGATAGCATCATATTATTAGATGCCTTTAATGATCACTTAGTGTTTAGAAACCAAAATGATTTAGTATCTGAAAATGCTTAAAATCAGTAAAGTATTCAGTAAAAATTAGATAAACAAATAAGCTTATTTTTGGTTGGTTGGTAAAAGCAACAAGATTCTTAATTAATAAGAAGATTGTTGCTTTTTTTAATTTATCAATAAAATTTAGCCGTTATTTCATCGATATCTTAATATTTTGATATCTAATCAGTTAATAAGTCAGTTAATAAATAATTTTATGTAATCGATAAACGGTACATTTATATCGATAAAAATATCTAACTTAGCGTACTTGTAAGTCCCAAACTCTACAAAAAATAAATTAATAGCAACTGCTTATAATAAAAATATAAGCCAAAAAACCTACTTATAAACTATGGATATATCCAGCCAAATCGAATATGCACTTTTAAAAGCGACGACGACCGAAAGAGAAATTATCGACTTATGCCATGAAGCCAAGTTAAATAATTATTATGCCATATGCATAAACAGCGCTTACGTTACCTTCGCTAAGCAACTTCTAGACAAAACCAATATAAAAGTCTGCACAGTAGTTGGCTTCCCATTGGGCGCAACAACTACAGAATCGAAAGTATTTGAAGCTAAAAAAGCGATAGAATACGGTGCCGACGAAATTGAAATGGTGATTAATTTAGGCTTTCTTAAAAGTCAGAACCATGTTTCGGTTTTAAAAGATATTTGCGATGTAAAATTAGCCATAGGAGATGTTCCTTTAAAAGTGATTCTTGAAATTTCAGAATTAAACAAAAATGAAATTATTAAAGCTTGCGAAATTTGCTTAGATGCCAAAGCAGATTACATAAAAACTTCCAGCGGATTCTCTAAAAGCGGTGCCACATTTACAGCTATTAAAATCATTAAAAAAACCATAAGAGACGCCACAAAAATCGTTGCTTATGGCGATATTGAAGACTATGAAACCGCTATTAAATACTTAGAAGCAGGAGCCGATATTATTGGAACTTCGGTTAATATTTCTTCAGGAAACCGAGTGCCTCAAAACAGAAATGCAAAAATTTTTAAAAAGTATTTAGAAGCGAATCAAAAAACAACTGTTCTCGAAACTAATTTAACAGACAACCATCAGAAGTAACCAAAATAGACATATGTAATCTTATGTATTTTGATTTAAAAATTTAAATCAATAAACTTCCTAATAATATTTTTTTCAATGGTATTTTCAAAGAATTGTTAATACCTTTGTTGTGCATGCATAACTTTTTATTTAAACCAGATTTTCATCATGTTTAGACTAGTTATAGCGTGTAAAATTTAATCAACATTATGAAACAGTTAGGAAGTTATATCGACCATACACTCTTAAAAGCGACAGCAACAAAAGACGACATTATACAACTTTGCAACGAAGCAAAACAATACCAATTTCAATCTGTATGTGTTAATAGCTGCTATGCATCACTCGCACTTAAAGAACTAAAAAACAGCGAGGTTAAAGTCTGTTGCGTTATTGGTTTTCCATTAGGAGCCATGAGTACCTTGGCAAAAGTAGCAGAGACCAAGCAAGCCATTAAAGATGGTGCCGATGAAATTGACATGGTGCTTAATATCGGATTACTTAAAAGCAAAGATTTTGATGCTGTCTGGAAGGACATTGAAGCGGTTAAAAAGTCCATGCCTAACAATACTTTAAAAGTTATTTTAGAAACTTGTTATTTAGAAGAATTAGAAATCATAAAAGCGAGTGAACTGGCAATACAAAGTGGCGCCGATTTTATTAAAACCTCTACGGGATTTGGTACTGGCGGAGCGACCATTCATGATGTAAACTTAATGAAAAGTGTTGCAAAAGGACAAGTAAAAATTAAAGCTTCGGGAGGTATTAAAGATTACAAAACAGCCTTAGAATATATTAATTTAGGTGTTGAAAGATTAGGCACATCGTCTGGAATTGCGATTGTAACGGGCGAAACTTCAACTGATAACAACTACTAAACATTTTTTTTAAATTACACCTTAACTTTTAATTTTATATCATGAGCGTACACATAGAAGCACAAAAGGGCGATATTGCTGAAACTATTTTACTACCAGGAGATCCCCTAAGAGCCAAATGGATTGCTGAAACTTTTTTTGAAAACCCAGTTTGCTTCAACCAAGTGAGAGGTATGCTTGGATATACAGGAACCTACAACAATAAACGTGTTTCGGTAATGGGAACAGGAATGGGTGTGCCTTCTATTTCCATTTACGCCCATGAGTTAATCACCGAATATGGTGTAAAGAATTTAATTCGTGTAGGAAGCGCTGGTTCTTACCAAGCACATATTAAAATAAGAGATATTGTATTGGCTATGGCTGCGTCTTCAAATTCCGGTGTTAACGAACTCCGTTTTGGTGGTGCCGACTACGCTCCTACTGCCAATTTTGAGTTATTCCAAAAAGCCGTAGAAGCAGCTAAAAACAAAAACATTCCTATAAAAGCCGGAAACGTATTTACCTCGGATGAGTTTTATGCAGACGATTTCGAATCTTACAAAAAATGGTCGAAATTCGGAGTCCTTTGTGTAGAAATGGAATCGGCAGGATTATATACCATCGCCGCAAAACACAATGTTCGCGCTTTAAGTATTTTAACCATTTCTGATTCATTAGTAACAGGAGAACGCACCACCACCAAAGAAAGAGAAACAACTTTTAAGGGCATGGTTGAAGTAGCCCTAGAACTCGCTTAAACCAGTTTAAACCTTATTTGCTGCCCGGTATATTTTTGAGCAAGTATATTAATAGCCGATTCTTTTAACTGAAGCACTCGAGGATAACCTCCTGTTGTTTGGCAGTCACGCATCAATATAATGAGTTTTCCCGAAGGCGTAAGCTGAACTGTTCCCGGAAGTACCCCAGAGGTTATAATGGGCTCTAAACTATTCTCTAGAGGCTCTTGTAACTGATATGCCATTCTATTGTTATTGTTTGAAATGCTGAATGGAGAGTTTAGCAAAATATCCTGCTGCTTTTGTGAAAGTAAATGATATTCCGGACCCTGAAAAGCCTCTATATCATGTTTTAAAAACATGTTATTATTTACTTTAATTGAAGCATTTTTACGCTCTATAAATGAGTTACTTACGTCATATTTAAATTCGTCATTTATAACTAATTTTAATTCTGATGTGATGCCACCAAACATGCTTTGACTATTCATTACCATTTCAGATTTAAAACCTCCTAAAACCGATACATAAGTTCGAAAACCTGTTTTTATTTTCCCGAAAGACAACACATCACCTGTTTGAATTTTGATAGCTTTATTGAGTTGTAGTAGCACATCATTCAGCTTAGGAGACATATCTGCACCCGTTACACAAATATAAGTATCGTTATAGAATTGAAGCGTTGCTCCGGTCATTGTCATTTCAATAACAGCGGCTGTTTCATGATTTCCCAATATATGATTTGCTAACGCTGCTGAATATTGATCCATAACACCCGCAATCGGCACGCCATATTGCTGAAAACCTACACGCCCAAAGTCCTGGATACTTGAATACAATCCGGGGTTTAAAACCTTAACCATAAAGCACCTCGCTTTCTAACTGATAAACACCTTCATCTACCAACACTTTAATATCTTTATACTCTGAAATACTAACCGCTTTAAATTCAATTTTATCTAAAGGATTTGCAAAACATGGAACAGCTTGTTTCGGATTGAAAAATTCTATGGGAGAATTACCAATAATATTCCAGCCACCAGGACTAGAAGATGGATACACGCCTGTTTGATTACCCCCAATAGCAACCGATCCCTTTTCGATTTGTAATCGCGGAGTTGATTTTCTAGGCATATAAAGCGATGCATCTAAGCCTCCCAAATATAAAAACCCAGGCAAAAAACCAATAAAATAAACAGTGTAAATAGCCTGAGAATGTCGCTTAATAATTTCCTCTTTTGAGATCTTTTTAGCTTTTGAAATCGTCTCTAAATCTAATGCAAAAACAGCATCATAACATACCGGGATTTTCCATTTTACCGATTTGAATTCATCATCAAAATCGGATGCAGAATATATGTTTTTTAACTGATTTACCTCTTTTTCAAAATTCCTACAAATCGAATCATAACTAATTAATAACGAGTTATATGCGGTTTTTAATTCAACAATAGATTTAATATTATATTTTTCAATTGATTTTTTTAAACTTACAATATCTTTTATAATATTTTCGTCAATAATTGCTGGCCATTCTATTAAAATAGAACGTTCACCAAACGGTTTATATGTTAAATTATAAGCCAATAAATTTATAGTATTTTAATGCCTTTAGACTCTAACTTAATTCGTAGTTTCTTAACCAAACTAGCAGCATTAAGACTGTCGCCATGTAAACAAAATGTTTCGGCTTTAATAGCAACCTCAGCACCTGTTATCGTTTTTACTTTTTGATGAATAATCATTCTATAGACATGTTCGAACATGGCATCAGATTCGTGAATTAAGGCATTTTTTTCACTACGAGAAACCAAGGCTAAATCATCGTTATAATTTCTATCGGCAAAAGCCTCGTAAGTTACAGGGATGTTATTTTGAATGGCGAGGGTTTCAATAACCGATTTATATGGCACATAAAGTTTTACTGGTAATGCGATGGCCTTCATAACTTCAATAATAATGGTTGCAATTCTAGTATCTGTCACCGCCATATTATACAATGCGCCATGAGGTTTTACGTGGTGTAACATGGCGTTTTCCTGTTGTATGATAGTATACAAACTATTTATTTGCTCTTGCAACGATGCAAACAAAGCCACACAGGGCATATTCATAGGTTTTCTGCCAAAGTTTTCAACATCTGGAAATGATGGGTGCGCACCAATTTTAACGCGATGCCGCTGCGCTAATTTAACCACTTTTCGCATGCTTTTATGATCGCCAGCATGACCACCACAAGCAATGTTGCACGACGAAGCATATGGCAACAACTGAGATTCGTTACCAACCCCTTCACCTACATCTACATTTATATCTATATTATAATGATGCATCAAAATATATTTAAACCTAATACTTTATGCATGGTTGCTAAAGAAAGGATAATACTAATTCCTAAGATAATAAATCCAAATATATTTTGTTTCACATTATTTTTATTATTTCCCAATACCGATTGTTTATTCATGACCCAAATTAAAAATCCCGCTATTAAAGGCAACAAAATTCCGTTTGTAACTTGAGCAAATTTTATGATTTCGATAGATTTTATTCCTAAAGAAGAAAAAACAACTCCCAACAACAAAATAATCATCCAGACAGCTCTAAACTTTTTTGATTTCATATTAGATTCCCAACCCAAACACCCTGTAGCAACATAAGCAGCTGCTAATGGCGCTGTGATTGCACTCGTAATACCTGCTGCAAACAATCCTATCGCCAAAAAATATTTAGCAAAATTACCAAATAAAGGCTCTAAACCTTTGGCTAAATCTGCTGCATTTGAAATACCTTCAGATTGAATAGATGCTGCAGAAATAATAATACACATTGAAACTAATCCTCCTAAAACAACCGCAATAATGGTGTCCTTTCTGGCAAATTTCAAGTCTTCTGGATGCTGCCATTTTTCTTTAACTAGCGATGCGTGTAAAAACAAATTATATGGAACCACCGTTGTGCCTATAAGCCCGATTATAACTAATATACTGTCTTTTGGGAATTTTGGAAGAACGATACCCTTAAATATTTCTGATACATCAGGTTTAGTGATAATAGCAGTAATTAAAAATGCCAAACTCATTAAAATTACTAAGGAAACTAATACGCGTTCAAGAATTTTATAATTTCCAATATACAACAGCACAAATGCAAATAAACCAATAATTACACTTAAAGGATTAAAATTAATTGTTCCAATTTCAACATACGGATTACCAAAGACAGTTTCCAACCCCAATACCCCTCCGCTAATATTTCCTGCTTCGTAGGCTGCATTACCTACCACAATAGCTGATAAAATTAACAGAATAGCAAACGCCTTAAAAATTGGATTGGTTATTTCTGTTCTTATTATTTCGGCTAAACCCTTTTGAGAAATAATTCCTAAACGCGCCGACATTTCTTGAAGTACAATAGTAGCTATTATAGACAGAACCATGGTCCA
Organism: Mariniflexile aquimaris; assembly: GCF_042676825.1. Lineage (NCBI taxonomy): Bacteria > Pseudomonadati > Bacteroidota > Flavobacteriia > Flavobacteriales > Flavobacteriaceae > Mariniflexile > Mariniflexile aquimaris. Next base: position 207,008 of record NZ_JBHTIB010000012.1, on the reverse strand, counting down.
CAACAAAACATACGCAAAATGAACCCCGGCGAGTGTACAAACAGTTACGGTTCCTGGTCCGATAAACGCAGCGGCAACTAAAGGACCTGGACCTATATTTTTAAACCAGTTTTTTATCATTTAGAAGTGGAATTCAATGAGTAAATAGCAAAGCTACCTAACCAATGTCCGCCTTCATAACTATCATCAAAAATACTGGGCAACGAATAATTAATATGCTTATTAGCAATATTCTTTAAATGCTCATACTCAGGTAAATTTTCTGAAATTTTGTATAAGTTCCATGCTCGTGAAAAATTTACACCGTCTAAATGCACTAAAGTACCATCTTTTCTATCGGAAACTTTTCCTGTTTCCAAAACAAAGTTTTTATCTTTTAGTTGTGGTAAAAATTTATCTATCCAAATTACAAACTCATCTTTTGTTAAAACACGCTTCATCAAAGCCGCTTCTTCTAAGCAAGGCGATAAAAAATCGGTTCCACTAGGCTCCCATGTTATTGGGCAATTTACATCGGTAAAATAAAAATCTTTTGCGCGTTTTTCAATACTCGATTTTAAGATAGTATCATTTAAAGTATTAGCATAATCTAAAGCAAAACTTAACCCAAATGCTGTATTGGGGTGATCACCCGCTCTAATAGGATAGTTTAATCTTGGTAGAAACTCAATGTATTTAGCAGCAATTAAATTGGTTAATGGTTGCAAATTATTTTCCAATTCTCTTGCCGTTTTATCATCCCAGGTGTGTAGCTCTTCGGCTAGTTTTAACAACCACGCCCAACCATATGTGCGTTCGTAAGATTTGTTATGTTCTCCATGAAAATAGGCAACCTCGGTTTCAATATTTTCTTTTGAAATATTATGAAGTAGTTTTTGTTTGATGTCTTCAGCATTATCAATATCGGGAAATTGTTTTAACAAACTCACCAAACTCCAATGCCCATGCACTGAAGAATGCCAATCGAAACAACCGTAAAAGGCAGGATGCAAAACATGTGGTGCTTTTAAATCGGTGTCGCCACCTAAAGTTTGCGACAACCTGTTAGGATACTCAATGTTCATACAATGCAATGGCAATTTAGCCAATTTGTTGGCATGTGCTAAATCCAGCACAGGCTTAGGAGCTATTTCAATTATTGGTGTTGGCGTATCCACTTTTTTTTCTTTTGTGTTATTACAACTCAAAGCTAAAATGACTAATGATAAGGAAAGAATGCGTTTCATGTAAAAGTTTTAATTTGATTGACTAAAGCTACTAAAACTTTCTGGCTTTAGATTGAATGATTTTGCTTACGTTCATACAAAAAAGCGTTAATTGATTGTGGGTCAATCCAGTTTCATGGTTTAAACTGTTTATAAAAATGCCACCTCAAGAGTTTATTGTCTAAATAGCGACTCTTGTAAAAGCGATCACCTACTATTATGCTGAATCTCTTTGCAATAAGATTCCTGCTTTCGCAGGAATTCTCCTGGCTACCGCAAGCGTTTCGCTTGTGGCGTCAATGGTTTGTTTTAATTATTCTATTTAAGATTCCTGCTTTCGCAGGTATTTGTTAGTCTAACCACCCTTCTCTATCTAAACTTCGATATTGAATGGCCTCACTTATGTGTGCACCGTTTATGGCTTCAGAACCTTCTAAATCCGCAATTGTTCTGGATACTTTTAATATACGATCGTACGCTCTAGCGGAAAGATTTAAACGCTCCATAGCGGTTTTTAGTAACTGTTTAGAGGCATCATCTAAAACACAATAATTTCGAATTTGTTTGGTATTCATTTGAGCATTGTAATGCACGGTATCGGAATCGGCAAAACGTTTGGTTTGAATATCTCTAGCTTCGGTAACACGCTTTCTGATTTCTACCGAAGTTTCCCCTTTGCGGTCTTCCGACAGTTTCTCAAAAGGCACTGGTGTAACTTCAATATGAATGTCTATTCTATCTAATAATGGTCCGGAAATTTTACTCAAATAACGCTGCATTTCAGCAGGACTTGAGGTTACCGGCGCGTTAGGGTCATTAAAATAACCTCCCGGACTCGGATTCATACTCGCCACTAACATAAAACTACTTGGATAGGTTACCGTAAATTTTGCACGTGAAATAGTGACTTCCCTATCTTCTAATGGCTGACGCATCACTTCTAAAACTTCGCGCTTAAATTCGGGTAATTCATCTAAAAACAACACGCCGTTATGAGATAATGAAATTTCCCCAGGTTGTGGGTAACTACCGCCACCGACTAAAGCGACGTTTGAAATTGTATGGTGCGGACTTCTAAACGGGCGTTGCGCCATCAAACCGGTATCTTTTGTGCGACCTACCACCGAATGTATTTTTGTAGTTTCGAGTGCTTCATGAAGCGTCATGGGTGGTAAAATACTTGGTAAACGTTTGGCGAGCATGGTTTTTCCTGCGCCTGGTGGCCCGATTAAAATAATGTTATGTCCGCCAGCTGCCGCAATTTCCATACAACGCTTAATACCTTCTTGTCCTTTTACATCAGAAAAATCGAATTCTGGATAGTTTAGGTTTTTTTCAAACTCTTCGCGGGTATTGATAATGGTTTGTTCTAAGGCTTCACCTTTATCGAAAAAATCTATGACCTGTTTGATGTTTTCAATTCCGTACACCTCTAAGCTATCGACGATTGCCGCTTCTTTGGCGTTCTCTTTTGGGAGTATAAACCCTTTAAAACCTTCTTCTCTGGCTTTAACAGCGATGGGTAAGGCGCCTTTTATGGGTTGCAGTGTGCCATCTAATGACAATTCGCCCATAATTAAATAACGCTCTAAATCTTCGGCTTTTATCTGACTTGAAGATGCCAGAATACCGATAGCGAGTGTTAAATCGTAGGCGGAGCCTTCCTTTCGTAAATCGGCCGGAGACATGTTGATAATAATCTTTTTTCCGGGGATGCGATAGCCATTATTTTGAAGTGCCGCCGCAATTCTAAAATTACTTTCTTTTATAGCATTATCTGGCAAACCGACTAAATGGTACCCTATTCCTGTGTCTGTATTAACTTCGACGGTAACTGTTGTGGCTTCGACTCCAAAAACAGCACTTCCAAAAACCTTTTTAAGCATATTAATTTTTTACTTTTTAAAAGTAAGAAAAGTATTTTAAATGTAATTGCTAAGTTAATGACTATTGATGGTGTTTTTTTTTGAACAACACTTAAAGGAAAAGGAATAGCAATTAATAAATGGACCAAACCATTGGCAGGTTTAGCCCTGATTGAAGCGGCATCCTTTTTAAAACTTGATTAGCACAAACTATTGTGAATACCTTAAATAAGTTTGATTTACACTCACTTAAAGATTGCCCTGTTGTTTTAAAAAGATATAGCGGAAAGCAGGTAAAAGCTTCTAATATTTAAAATAAAAAAAAGAGGCTGTCTGAAAAGTGTAAATCAGTGTCATATTGAGCCTGTCGAAATATTTTAACTTATTGATAATCAATATCGATTTCGACAAGCTCAATCTGACAAAGTAAATATAATACACTTTTCAGACAGCCTCTTTTAGGATTTGACTAATTGTAATTACTAATAATTAATTTATAAACTTAGGTTTGATAACTAACATGGCCCATGCCCAATTTTGAGAATCGGCTGCATCTGCTTTGGTTACGCCTTTAAGTTCGTACATACCATCGGCGGCAAACATTTGCGAATAGCCAAGGATTAAACTATAGCCTTTGAATTTTTTAGAGAATACCAAATCTAACTCGGTTCCTAAGGATTTTTCGCCACTAGTTAATTCTTGCTCGCCACTAAAGTTTAATAGGTTTACCGATAAATTTGAGGTTTCGCTTAATTTGAAGTCTGCCCCCACATGAATATCAACCAGACCAATTGTATTGGCATGATTACCCACGTAGAAATAATCCATTAAACCATTGAATTTGTGGTTTGTACCATACAACGGAAAGAAAGCACCGGTTTCGCCTGCGCCAGCATCGTTTCCGCTAATTACCTCAACTCCTGCACCAATACTTACTTTATCTGAAGCTTTATAAGATAGGTCTAAACTTAAATCGTAAGCACCTTTAACATCTACCTCGCCAAGTCTTGCACCTGTTTGAAGGAATGCGTTTACTGCTAGTCCGAAGGCATCTTTTTTGTAATTTAAATGCGTACCAAAGGTTTGTAAATTAGATACACCAGGTGTACCGTTTTGGTAGCCATTATTCATAACTAAAAGGCTAGCCGATAGATTACCAAACTTTTTATTTAAATGCATCATTTGCATGGTTTTATATGAAAAAAGAGCCGTTGTAGCATATAAATTTCCGGCTGCAGCTAAATTATCTTGATTGAAAGCCAAAGCAAAATCGAGCGCAAAACCATCTTTCGCGTATTTTAGTAAAGCCGCATCGTGGTTACGTCCAGATTGCGCCCAATCTAAACCGCCTAGTATTCTTTGGTCGTCGTAAGATAAGGTTTGACGCCCTAATTTAGTAGACCATCCACTACCAAGTTGTAATTCTGCCCAGGCTTCGAACAAATCGAATTTGTTATTAACATCGCTATGTATAATTTGCGGATTTTCACCCCAAAGCAAAATGTCCTGAATACTCATATATACTTTATACGTTTCGGTGGCATACCCAGCGTTTAATCGCGCTCTAGTTACCGTAAAGAAATCGGGCTCACTGGCTTCAGGAATTAGACTGCCAAAACCGTTTAAATATTCCATCCTTGGTCTAAATTCGCCATCTAATGTAAACTGCGCCTGTGCAAATTGAACCATTACGGCTAAGATGCTTATTGTTAAATAAATCTTCTTCATAATTGTTAGTTTTAAATTTGGTTGAATTTTAATTATTTGTTTTTACTAGTTTAATATTTTCTTTAAAACCTGCGGGCAAATTTATAGGCTTTACTATTCTTGTTTTATGATAATTCTCATAACAAAATTTTATAAAACGCCCTACATTGTTTTATTATATCATTATTATTTTAAAGGTAATTTTATTTCTTTTAATGCTCTAAAAAATCTATCAGGTGTTTTCTGTATTTGTAATAATCGTCATGTTCTAAAACAGATTTTCGGGTTCGAGGTCTTTCAAAATCGATATTTAAAATATCGCCAATTTTGGCTTTGGGTCCGCTGGTCATCATCACGACGCGGTCTGCTAAAAAGATGGCTTCATCGACGTCGTGGGTAATCATTACCGCCGTAATTTTCTCTTTATTCCAGATTTCTATTAGGATATCTTGAAGCTCGCCACGTGTTAAAGAATCTAACATTCCAAACGGTTCATCCAGCAATAATACTTTAGGTTTTATAGCAAATGCTCTGGCAATACCAACGCGCTGTTGCATACCTTGAGAAAGCTCCGAAGCTTTTTTATTAAAGGCATTTTCTAAACCCACTTTTTGAAGATAGTACTTAGCAATATCTGTACGCTGCGATTTTGTAGCATGCGGAAACACTTGATTAACGCCTAACATAACGTTTTGAAGCGAGGTCATCCAAGGCATTAAACTAGGCGATTGAAATATCACGCCTCTATCGGGTCCGGGACCTTTTATATGCCTACCTAAAACCGAAATGTTTCCACCAGAAATTGCATTAAGTCCTGCAATCATAGATAACATGGTGGTTTTACCACAACCAGAATGCCCAATAATGGTAACGAATTCCTCTTTCATAATTTGAAGATTCAAATCCTCCAACACAACATAGTCACCTTTGGGCGTTGGATACACTTTCTTAAGGTTCTTTAAATCCAACATAATTCTGCAAGGTGGAAAAAGTCCGTTTTCTTCTAAAATCTGAGTTTCTTTATTTTGTATGATGGTATTATTCATAATTACTGTTTTTTAAAAGCGTCCAATAAATTCTTTCGGACTTAATTCTGGCAATACATATTCAATTTCCGATGCCGATTTCCGTTCATTCCCTATATCCATTAAATACTCAATAATGGTATTTCTTGTTTTCTTAAAATTTGGGTTATCGTTTAATTCGGTTTTATCACGTGGCCGATCGATATCAATTTTAAATTCCGGTCCTAAGGTTGCTTTGGGTCCTGGACGCAGCGGAATAATGCGATCTGCCATATAAATACCTTCATCTACATCGTTGGTAATTAATAAAGCGGTGCGCTTATCTTTCCCCCAAATATTTAAAATTTCGTCTTGTAAATTCCCTCTGGTTAGCGCATCTAAAGCACCCAGAGGTTCATCCATAATAATCATTTCCGGTTTCATGGCTAAAGCTCTGGCTACGGCCACACGTTGTCGCATCCCACCCGATAATTCTTTAGGTCGTTTGTTTATCGCCGGTGTTAAGTTTACCATTTCAACATAATCGGCAACTATTTTATGTAAAACCGATTTCTTTTCCTTCGGAAACGCCTCCTTAACAGCCATATAAATATTCTGCCCAACAGTTAACCAAGGCAACAACGAATAATTTTGAAAAATAACACCACGCTCATGGCTGGTTCCAACAACCGGCTCGCCTTTATACAAAACCTCGCCACTTGTTGGCTGCAACAATCCGTTAATAAGATTTACCAAAGTTGTTTTTCCACTCCCCGTAAACCCAACAATCGCAACAAACTCCCCTTCGTCTATAGATAAATTTATATTAGACAGCACCTCGGTAGCATGCTCCCCTTTTCCGTACGTTTTACAAACATTATTTAATTCTAAATAGGCCATTTTTTCTATGTTTATTTGTTGATGTGTTGATTTGTTTAATCGACATTTACACGCCTAAACGAATAAACAACTCAACAATTCCACTAATTTTGGCGTTACCCAAGGGTCGGGCTTTTCGTTACCCCCGAAGTCTCGGGGCTCGCTCCCCCGAAACATCGGGGTCGCTGTGGGCTTTCCACTGCAATCCCTAACGCACATTTAAAGTTTAATTGTTGAATTGTTGGTTACGCCTAAACGTTTAAACAATTCAACAGTTAAACATTTACTTAAATTCCATCATTCTTATTAAATGAAATCATGTTTTGAACGGTCAGCATGATTCTATCCAGCAAGAAACCAATACCACCAATAACAAACATGGCAACAATAATTTTTGAGTTAGAATCGATTGCCCCATTTTGGAATTCCTCCCAAACAAACGATCCTAAACCTGGACTTTGCGCTAATAATTCTATGGCTATAAGTACCATCCACGACACCGATAGCGTAATACGTAATCCCGTAAATATTAATGGTAAAGCCGATGGTAAAATCACTTTAAAAATTTTTTGAAACGTTCCTAACTTCAATACTTTGGCAACGTTTATATAATCCTTATCAACCGACGAAACACCCATAGCCGTATTAACCAAGGTTGCCCACATAGAGCACAAACCAACACTTATAAACGAAATGATGAAGGCGCTATCAGATTCCGAGTTTTTGGTTAATGTTTTTACAATCATAAAAACCAATAACAACCAAACTACTGGCGACACAGGTTTAAAAATTTGAATTAACCAATTCACCGAACTTCTTAAGGTTTTACTTAACCCAATTACAATGCCGATAGGTACTGCAATTAAAAGTGCTAAAAAGAAGCCAGCAAAAACTGTTTTTATACTGGTAAAAATCTGATCAACAAACGATGGTCTTCCCGTATAAACAATGGCCTCTTTTCCTTCTGCCACACGTTTCGCATTTAAAGCAGCCGTTTTTTCAATAAAAGCTTGCTTATCTGCTCTAATAGTATAATGGTCGTTTAGCAAGGTTTTGTAAGAATCCCAAACTTGAGCAGGAGATGGTAAGGTGTTTGGTTGGCATTTTACGGCTCCAGATGCTATGCAAGCACGCATGGCATCGGCGGCTTCCTGCCCTTGTTCGGTTAAGGCTTTTTCTATTTTATAATCGGCTTCAATAGTGTACAACCATTTAGCTCCCATATGCCACAATCCTATAAATAAGAGTATGGAAGCAATCGGCACGACAACCTGTCTTAAGAAGTTTCTAAAATCTTCTTTTTCAATATTCCCTGTCGCTATCGATTTTAATGTTCCTAAAAACCCAAAGCCCATAAACTTGGATAGTTTTTCTATTGCTATGCTCTGCTTCATGTTTACTAAATGTTTTTGTTATTATTTGTCTTTGTTTCCTATAGCGAAACTATTAATATACCCGATTGGGTCTTTAGCATCGTACTTTGTGCCGTCAATAAAATCGGTTGTTGCTGGTTTATAACCATCGGTCTTCGGTATATCTCCCGCAGGGATATAACCTTCTTCTACCAATAATGCGGCGGCTTTATTCCAAATATCTGGTCTGTAAATTTTCTTGATGGTTTCTTCGTACCAACCTTTTGCTTTTGCTTCAGGAATTTGTCCCCATCTACGCATTTGCGTTAAAAACCAGATACCATCAGAATAGAACGGGTAGGTTGCATTGTATTTGTAAAACACGTTAAAGTCTGGCATCTCGCGTTTATCACCTTTTTCAAATTCGAAGGTTCCCGTCATAGAATTCGCTAAAACCACTTCGTCTGCTCCCACGTATTGAGGCATCGATAATATTTTTACTGCTTCGGCTCTATTTCCTGGTTCATCTAACCATTTACCAGCACGAATTAAGGCTTTTGTTACAGCAATGGCTGTATTTGGATTTTCTTCAACAAACTTTTTAGTCATTACAAATACTTTCTCTGGGTTGTTTTTCCAAATATCTAAGTTTGTAACAACTGGCACGCCAATACCTTTAAATACAGCCTGCTGATTCCAAGGCTCACCTACGCAATAGCCATATATTGTTCCTGCTTCTAAAGTTGCCGGCATTTGTGGTGGTGGCGTAACAGATAACAATACATCGGCACCAATTTGTCCTTGTACATTATCGGCAGTGTACATACCTGGATTAATTCCTGCAGCTGCTAACCAATATCTGATTTCGTAGTTGTGTGTAGATACCGGAAATACCATACCCATTTTAAAGGCGTTACCTTTATTTTTGTATTCGGTAATAACTGGTTTTAAAGCATCGGCTTTAATGGGATGAATTGGTTTTCCATCGGCACCTTTTGGCACATTTGGTTTCATTTTTGCCCACACATCGTTGGATACTGTAATACCATTTCCGTTTAAATCCATTGAAAATGCCGTAACCAATTCGGCTTGACGACCAAAACCAGCACCAGCAGCAATAGGCTGACCAGCTAACATGTGCGACCCATCGAGTTGCCCATCGATAACGCGGTCTAAAACATTTTTCCAGTTTGACTGCGCTTCAACAGATACAAATAATCCTTCATCTTCAAAAAAACCTTTTTCTTTAGCGATGGCTAAAGGTGCCATATCTGTAAGTTTTATAAAACCAAAGGTTAACTGTGGTTTTTCAATATCTAATGTTTTTGTATTTGATGTTTTGGCACTAACGTCTTCGGTGTTAGCCTTTTTTTCTTTTCCACCACATGCGCTTAAAAGCAATCCAAGTGATAAGATCCATGTTGTTTTTTTAAATAGTGCTTTCATATTGATTAGTTTCTAATTAATTTAAGTATTAATACTTATTTTTTGACAAATATATAAGTACATGTATTTTTATTCAATGGTATTACCCATATAAAAACCTCTTTTTACACCATTAGAAAACCTGCTAAAAAACATAAAATGCTTACAATTAACTACAATACAATGAATTACATTTACATAAATTAGTAAGTAACCGTACGTAGTAAATCAATAAAATGACTAGAAATAAATAAAAATATAAGTATTTGAATGGAAACTAGCTATCCAAATAGAAGTTATGTTCGCTAATTTCTTTTTTAAGAAGGTCTATATTGGTAATGCCTATCTTTTTGCCTTTTGCCGCAATCAGTTTTTCTTTCTTTAAAGTTGAAAAAACACGAATTACCTGTTCTTCGGTGGTTCCTGCATAATCGGCGTACTCTTTTCTACTAAGGGTGATATCAAGAAACCCCTTTAATGTACCAAACTTTCTGTTTATATATAATAAGGTATCAACTACGCGTTCTCTTACGGTCATTTGGGAAATAGACTTTACTTTCGATTCGCTACGGTTGAGTTCATTGGCATAAAACAACATCATATTATAGGTAAACTCTGGGCTTTTACGCAAGGTTTCCTGTAACACATCTTTTGAAAAATAACATAACACCGTATCTTCTAAAGCGATGGCACCAATTGAATAATACTCTTCAGTTCCAAAACCACGATGCCCAATTATTTCACCATCTTTAGCAAATCTTACAATTTGTTCGCGACCATTTATGCCGGTTCTAAATACTTTTACTTTTCCTTTCAGAATAAAAAATAAGCCATTTACTGGTGCGCCTTCAATAATAAATTGCTGCCCTTTTTTGCAGCGAATCGTGTTTTTTTCTTTGATTAAATCGGAATCTGATAAAACCGACAACCCTTTTTTTACAATACAATTATGATTGACACAAACATCGCAAGAAACACCAACACGCGTTTTTACACGGTGGTTAGTTTTGCGAATATCTTGTGCTAGCGTCTGCATTTATCGTATTTTGAAGGAATCAATCTGAACAAATATAAGTATTAATACTTAATTTTAATTCACTAATACGTATTTTTGAACAATAAGCAAAAACAACTTACTATTTTTACAGATATAAAATATTTACTCCATGCAATTATTAAAAAAATAAATTTCTTTATAAAGGAGGAGGTTACGCAATCAATTTTATAACTGTTAATTACGCCTTAATACGCTTATGCGCTTTATTTCTTAAATAGGCTACAACAGCCACAAATACCATCAAAAATGCTAATACATAGACGAATTTCGGTATAGGTAACGGATCGCCTGCCGCATAACTATGTAAACCTGATAAATAGTAATTTACTCCAAAAGATGTCATAATTATAGACCAAAACGCGAACATACTTGCGACATTTAACACGTAATTATTATTTAATTTTGGAATAAATCGTAGATGTAAAACTATGGCATACACAATAATACTAATTAAAGCCCAGGTTTCTTTCGGGTCCCATGCCCAATAACGACCCCAAGATTCATTGGCCCAAACACCGCCTAAAAACGTACCAACCGCTAATACAAACAACCCAATAGTCATGGCTATTTCGTTAATATAACTTAGCTCCTGAATTTTAATATCGATGATGGCTTTTGTTTTTTCGGTTTTGAATATAAGTAACAACAGAGCCATTAACCCTAACACACTCGATAAAGCCAAAGGCGCATAACTACTAACAATGGTTGCCACGTGTATTTTTAACCAATACGACTTTAAAACAGGCATCAAGTTCGTTATTTCCGGATTTAACCAATCCAGATAACTCACAAACAGCAGTGCACCAGAAAACAAGGTTGATAAGGGCAGCGCAAAATCTGATTTTCTAAACGTAATTAATCCGCATAATAATAAAACCCATGCAACAAACACCAGCATTTCGTAACCATTACTCCAGGGTGCATGTTGCGCCACATACCAACGCAATAAAATGTTTCCTGTAAAACTTAAAAACGACACTAAGGTTAGTATTATTAAACCATTATTTAAAAATTCTATGACTTTCTTGTTATAAAACATTTTTAAAATGGCCAGAACCAATAACAAAAAGCCCAATGTAAAAAATACCTGAAATAACCAAAAATTAATATTGGCGGTGTTATACCATATTTCTGCTTCAATTCGTTCGGGAGTTGGAATTACTTGAGCCCCTAAAACTTCTTGATACTTTTTTATATAAAGCAACTTTTCGTGCGCTTCATCATAATTATTAATGGCAATATCTTTAAAATAGGAAGGCATTATACTTTGCGCGAACAAACCATCTTCTTCAGGAAAATCTTTAAAATGATGGGTATAACTAAACCAAGTGTTGTTGGCATCGTTTTTATTAGGAAATATTTTCAGGTAATTTCCTATAAACAAATTGTAAAGAATGTTAAAGCGTTCATCAATTTTTAATACTTCTTTATCAAATTCATTTCGTTCGGCAGGTTTTTTCTTATTGGCTAATTCAACTTCTGTTGTTAAAATATAATCGCCGTTATTATCAATCAATTCATTAAAAGCAACCAAGTTATTAGCTCCGATAGTTACGTTTTTTAAAAGGTCTCCAGTCTTTTCAAAATCTATTTCAATCAATGGAATTTGCTGCCATACATTTGGCGCCATATGCATTGCCAGAAACACCTGATTAACATCGAGCGTTATTTTCTTGCCGATTATAGGATATGAAAAACTAGATTTTCGAGATATTTTTCGAACAAATTCTGAAGCCAGCGTGTTTATTGGTTTAATCCTACCATCTAAATCCTGTACCAACAATCTTCCGAAATATTCGGCATGCGCCTTATCAACTTGCTGAGTTTTAATTAATTTTTCAATACGCGTCGCTGTAGAATCATTCATAGAAGCAGCGAACATCACCTGAAGACTAAATAATAAGAGAACCGTAACAAGCTGCTTTTTCTTTAATTGTTTTAATTTTCGATTAATCAAGTGAAAACGTGAGGCTTTTCCAAATAGCGCGAAAAACATCCCCAACATCATTAATAAATAACCCAAATAAGTAACTAATGTTCCTAATCGATCATGGTTTACAGAAAGTACCGTGCCTAATTCATCGGTATCATAACTGGCCTGAAAAAAACGATATCCTTTGTAGTCAAGAACATTATTCATAAAAATTCTATACGGTATTTTCTCATTTCCATCAATCACTGTCACCTCGCTAGCGTATGCCGACGGACTAGATGACCCCGGGTAGCGCTCTAACTGAAAATCATTTAATTGAATGGAGAATGGCGTTTTAATAGCGGCAGCACCATACGACAAAATAACTCGAAAACCATCAATTTCTACTTCGTGATGTGTAGGTAACATACCTTGTCTGTACAATAAATTTAATGGTTTTTCAATACCGTTAACCGATACATTTACTATTAAAGCATCGTCTTTTGTTTTATCGTTATCCTTAGGTTTTACAGCAGTACTTTTAATTTTAAACACGCCATTTTTATAATACGATAACGGCACAAAAGACATATCACCTGAACGATATAAAGTCCTTAAAGTAATGGGCTGTATACTATCTTTAGAAATTCTTCCGGCCTGTTGCGAAGACATGATAAAGAAATCTAAATCGAATGGTGATTTAATGCTGAAGGAACCATTTTCTTCAATAATATTAATAATCCCTTCTTTATCAGAATTGAATCCAATTTCATGATGATGATCTCCTATTGTTTCAATTTCACCTTGCTTCATGTAAACCGTGTGTCTGCCATTGCCTTCGCTAACAACCATTTCCAATAGCGGTTCTCCACCATTTTCCTCGTTTGCAACTTCCGCTTCAGCGTCTGGAATAAACTCTTTATAGGTAATAATTACAGGTTTATCTTTAAACCTTGTTTCTATGCTAAAATGGTTATTGCTAATTGGCGAAAACGATAATTTTTCTTTTAAAGCCGTTTTAGATGTGCCGTCTGTGATTGTAACGTTTAAAAAGTTTGTGTCTGAAATTACAATGTTTGAGGATTCGCCTTCTCTAATTCTCATGATGCCGCCGTAAGAGGTATATCGGGTAATGGCAGCGCCCAAAATAATCACTATAAAAGCCACATGAAATAGCAATATGGCCCATTTTTCTTTTCGCAATAACTTGTATTTAAAAATATGAGCGATAAACACAAAAACTAACCCCAGCATGACTAATTCGAACCACCATGAATCGTAAATGGCCACCCATGCTGTTGCTGTGCCATAATCGTTTTCTACAAAAGTGGCAACTGCCATAGATACAGCAAAAATGAGCAATAAGAGTAATGCTAAACTTGAAGATGAAAAGATTTTAAAAAATTTTTGCATGGAAAATTATTAAATATAAAAAGATAACCTTTGATGATTTTATAAGACCACAAAGGTTATCTTTCTTAGTAATTCGTTACAATAAAAAGTAAATTAATTATTTTTTGCTACTTGCTTAGTGCCGTATTTAGCTTCGCGTTTTTTTGCAGCTTCTAACCATTGTGGCACTAAGGTTTTTTTAAACTCAGCTTTTTCTTTTTTCAGAGTTTCAACATCCAATCCAATATATTTTTGAGCCTTTTCTTTGGTAGAAATATCTGGCATATCTACTGGTTTGTTATGCCCCAGTTCCGCTAATAAGCGTGCTAATTTAACACGTCCTTCTTGAATAATTGAAAAGCCGCTTCCTAACACTCTAGCCGATTCAACTGGTGAATGGAATGATGAGCCATGTCCTGCTGCCGCATAATCCCAACGCCATTGTGCATGACGGATATCCATTAAAATATCTTTCATTTGGGCTTCAGTGGCGCCTAAATCCCATGCTTTCTTAGCTTCAACGTGTGCTTTAACTAAGAAATCTTCTAATTTTATTCTGTTTTCGGTAGATTTTTGTTGACGCTCATATACATTCAATTTTAATTTATCGGCATCTTCTCTGTGACAAACCTGACAAGCATTAGCCACATTGTTTAAAGGCGATTGAATGTGGTGGTCTGTAAATTTCTGACCACCTTCACTTTTGTACGGCATATGGCAATCGGCACAAGAAACTCCCCTATCTGCATGAACACCGGTTAAATACACTTCGTAATCTGGATGCTGCGCTTTAAGCATTGGTGCACGACTTAACTCGTGTGTCCAATCTGAAAACTCGATGGCATCATAATATTCTTCCATAGCTTCAACAGTCATTCCATTAACCCACGGGAATTTTAAATACGGAATCCCTTCGTTTCCAGGATTCTTTTTATCAAAATAATACTCCACATGGCATTGTGCACAAACTAAAGAACGCATTTCTTGGTGGGTTGCTTTATTAATGTCTTTACCCATGGCTTGAAAAGCTTCAACCAAAGCTGGTCTTGAAATTGTTAATTTCATAGTTTTAGAGTCGTGACAATCTGCGCATCCAATAGGGTTTACAACCTCTTCGCCTTTATCTGCCCATTTACCGGCATAAAATTCAGCTATTCCTTTTTCATTCATTAAACGCGGTACATCTGGACTTTTGCATGTCCAACATGTTGCAGGCATCGGGCCATCTCCTGCTCCTTTTGGCGCACCAGTTCTAAGTGTATTGTGTAAATCTTCAATAGCATAATAATGCCCTCTACCTTGCTTGTAATCTTTAGAAAAACCATATCCAGCCCAAAGCACTACTAATCGGCTGTCCTCATGCAAAATATCGCGCATAGCACTTCCACCTTGGTAGGATGCAAAACTGGTATCGGCCGTTTGTAAATACGACTGATATTCCGCTGGAAAATTTTTCCCCCATTCTGCATTTCTCGGTTCATTTTCAGCAATTTCAACCTGTGGAACATATTTATATTTAGCTTCGTTTTTTCTATTAACAATACTAGATGCTAACATTCCTAAAAGAAATACTACCACTGCCGTAACTATAAATAAAACCTTGTTTTTCATGTATTAAGTTTTTAATTTACTTCTTTTTATTTTCCATTTCTTTTTCCAACCATTCTGGAATTACAGATTTTTCGGGATCTGTAGGTATCGGTGCAATATTATTTTTAATTGTTGAAATACCATGAATAGTACCATGTGGCACCTCTTGGTGGCAACTCCAACATTGTCTTTCTGTTCTGTTTTTAGCGTGATCGTCTACAAAACCATCATATTTAGTTTGCGTAACTTGCTGAACATGACAACGAATACAGTTGTTTTGAACCACTTCTGCCGATTCCTCTCGCATAAACATCACTTCGGGTTCTGCTCTTAACGTAAATACCGAAGCATGAAACAAACCGTCTTTTGCTTTAAAATAATACTGATTAAATATATTGTTATGCGGCACATGGCAATCGTTACAAGATGCCCATTCTCTGTGCGAACTATGCATCCAACTATTGTAAACTGGAGTCATGACGTGGCAATTTACACATGCCAACGGATCGTCTGACATATAAGAAACCAATGCTGCCTCTTTAGACATAAAAAAACCTAAGCCTGTAATTACTGCAATTAAAAACACCGCCGTGGTTCTCCAGCGAGACTTTTTTTCGGGCAATATGTTTCTTTTAAGATTCACAGGTTTAAATTTTACGTTTAAAGATAACTATTTTTATTAAATCCAATCAAATATAAATAATAACTTCAATTTTACTTCTAATTTTTAATCGGACACAAAAATCATAGAACGTAAAAATATACAATATGATTAAAATCATATTTTGAAAAATAATAACCATGCTTTAAACATTCAATGTAAGCATTCATTAATTATATAAAAAAAAAGTGGCTATTAACCTTTTATTAATAGCCACTTGATAAAAATTAATAAGACTTCTTAGTAATTTAATGTATTGATACTGTTATTTATTAAATGTATAGCTAATACCGAACTGTATCATAGAAGTTGTCATTTCATAGCCAATAGAAGTTCCAGGCACCACGCCATTAGGGTTGCTTGCTGAAGCCATAAAAGGTGATAACATATTCCCTTCTGTTGCACCACTACTATCTCCATAATGATATACTGCATCTATTTTCCAGCTATCATTTACTATATAACTAAATCCAAATTGGTAAGCATTTTTAATGATTGCTGTAGCAGGAATATTAAAAAATGTTATTTCTTCTGGTATTGGATTAGAGCTATAAGTATATCCTATACGTAAAGGCAATTTATTGATACCTTTATACTGTAATCCAGCAGAAAGAATTGAAATGTTTTCCCATCCAAATCCGGCAACAGATGCTGTTTGAGTCCATCCTGTTTTTTCGAAACCTTCGGTATTTTCATAGTCCACTCTTCTAAAATCTAAAGCAAAATCAATATCGCTTGTAGAATATCCAAGTCCAACAGACATAATTGCTGGATAATCCATTTGGAATTTATTTTTAGCAGTACTATTATCTAAATAGGTATTGGTGAATTCGAATTCACTGAAAGTTTGTGCTGTTTTATAGGAAGCGCCTAATTTTAATCCGAATCCTGAATCATAAAATAATCCGAATTGTGCGCCATAACCTATAGCCGAAGCTTTATCGGTTGTTGGATATCCAGCTGTTGTTGGATTTGCTGTAGGATTTGGTGCTAATTCTAAGGCTGCATAATTTACTGTTGGCTGAATACCTATAGAAAATTTATCTGAAATCTCGTAAGCATATGATAAACCAACTTGCAACAACATATAATCAGATTCTATATGACCAAAACCACCTGCAGCTTGCGGATAATTTATAGGGTTGGAATTTATCGTAGGATTAAAAGATGCACTTAATGGATTATTAGTTTCTTCTGGAAAAGTAACACCAAAGCCACTAATACCAAATGCAGAAGCCCCAAAGGTGTGTTTACTACCTTCTTTCCCCCAAACCATAGCTAATGCTGGCATAGGAGACATCCCTCTATCATCCATTGTTGTGCCACTAACACCAGGAGCTCCGGTTCCTAACATACCTGCTGGTAACGAAGAAGAAAGTTCTGGTGAAGAAAAGAACAAACCAACGTCCAGTTTTAAAATTTTGCTATCAAAAGCCGAAAGTGTAGCGGGGTTCCATTGCATAGCTCCCGAAATATCAAGAGGTTGTGCGGTTGCCGCGCCACCCATAGACATATTTACAGCGCCTACGCCTTGCATAATATGTCCAGCTTGCGAAAATACAGCTGAAGTAAAAAACAAAAATAATAGTTTTATAAAGTTAGTTTTCATAATTAGGTAGTTTATGCACCATATTATATGATGCGATTATTAAATATTAATACTACAAAATTAACTTTGCATATCTGCTATATCTATGACATTTGTTAGCTTTTTTTAATTATAAAGCGCTGAAAGCCTTTATGTAACCTATGTTACACAAGGATTCATGTATGACTTCTGTCATGTTTTTTAGACCCCCCAAGGATTAATTTTACGAAACAAAAGAATTACAAAATCGATTTGTTTTGTAATCCATACTTAAACTTTTAAACATGAAAAATTTAGTAATATTAGGTGCAGGAACTTCAGGAACCATGATGGCAAATCATCTGGTTTCTAAACTCCCAAAAAAGGAATGGAAAATTTCTATAGTAGACCAATATAAAACACATTATTATCAACCAGGATTTTTATTTCTTCCTTTCGACACGTATACAGAAGACCAAGTAAAGAAAGAAGGAAAAAAATTCATCCCAAAGGGCGTTAATTACATTCAAAAAAAGATAGAAAAAATTCTACCGGAAAATAATAAAGTAGAACTAGAGGACGAAACTATCGATTATGATATCTTAATTATTGCTACCGGATCTAAAATTGCTCCAGAAGAAACAGAAGGTCTACTCGGACCATTATGGCACAAAGATATTTTTGATTTCTATACTTTTGAAGGCGCTTTAGCTTTACGAAACAAATTGCGTGAATGGGAAGGTGGCAAATTAGTGGTGCACTTAACTGAAATGCCAATAAAATGTCCTGTGGCACCTTTAGAATTTACTTTTTTAGCGGATGCTTATTTTACTAAAAAAGGTATGCGTGACAAAGTTGAAATCACCTATGTAACCCCGCTATCTGGCGCATTTACAAAACCAACATGTTCAAAATCATTAAGTTATTTACTTGCTGAAAAAGGCGTTAAAATGGAAACAGATTTCGCTATAGAAAGAGTTGATAACGAAACAAAAGAAATTATTGATTATGGTGAGAAAAAAATTCCGTTCGATTTATTAGTAACAGTTCCCACAAATATGGGTGATGAAGTGATTGAAAGATCTGGCTTAGGCGACGATTTAAACTTTGTTCCAACTAATAAACATACATTACAGTCCATCGATCATGAAAACATTTTCGTAATAGGAGATGCTACTAATGTACCCGCTTCTAAAGCAGGATCTGTAGCACACTTTCAAGCCGAAACATTAACCGACAATATTCTACTTTACATAAATGGTTTTATACTAAAAGAAGAATTTGACGGGCATGCAAATTGTTTTATTGAAACTGGACATAACAAAGCATTACTCATCGATTTCAATTATAACACAGAACCCGTTCATGGCACTTTCCCGTTTGCCAAAATTGGACCTCTAAAATTATTAAAAGAAAGTGTACTTAACCATTGGGGAAAATTAGCCTTCAGATGGATTTATTGGAACATGCTATTAAAAGGTATTGCCATACCGTTTGTTTCTAGAAACATGAGTTTTAAAGGTAAAATATTCGACATTAAAAAAAATTAATTAATAACAAACTAAATATAAATATTATGGATTTAAATATTGCAGGAATTAGACTAGACGTTACAGAAGATGGATATTTAACAGATGTATCGCAATGGACTAAAGAAATTGGCTTAGAAATAGCTAAAAACGAAGGAATTGAAATGACCGACAGACACTGGGAAGTTGTTAAATGGTTACAAGAGCAAGTTAAAAACGATGTGGCTTTATCTATTAGAGGCATTAAAAAAAGTGGCGTAATAGACATTAAAGAATTCTATGCACTTTTCCCTAACGGACCATTAAAGGTGTCAACAAAAATAGCTGGTGTTCCAAAACCAAAAAGCTGTATCTAATTTTAAAACAAAATACTAACATAAAACACAATATTATGAGTACAAAAGTTAAAAAAATGCTTTTCATCTTATCGAAAGCCACCATCGAAAACGCTTATGCGGCATTTGTAATGGCTAATGGTGCAAGAATGGAAGGCATCGAATCTGAAATATTTTTTACGTTTTTTGGATTAGAAGCTATTCAAAAGAAAAAACTAGAACATTTACACGTTGCCACTGTAGGTAACCCAGGGATGCATATTCCAACAATGATTGGCGGGTTACCTGGTATGGAAGCTTTTGCAACCAAAATGATGAAAAAAGAAATGGAAAAACTAGATATGCCTCCAGTTGGCGAATTTTTAGAAATCCTTTCAGATTCTGGTTGTAAACTTTGGGGATGTAAACTAGCTGTTGATATGTTTCACCTGAAAAAAGAAGATTTAATTGATGAATTAGACGGTATTTTAACAATCGGCGATTTTTATAATAGAGCCGATACAGAAGGATGTCAAATTGTATTTATTTAACACAACCCATCAAATTAAAAAACTTAAAACAGTCAAAAATATATTTTGACTGTTTTTTTTTGAATTGACTTTCTGAAAAAACTGCCTTTCCTTAAAAATCCTAAATTAATTTGAAGGCAAAATACACGATTTACTTAATCTTTTCATCACCGATTTCAAACCTAAATTAAGTGTTTGCTTCATTTCTTTCGAGTTGTCTTTATGACACTGCAAACAAGCTCCCACTAGCAAAATTCTTTTTTGTTCCTCGACATTAAATGGTCTAAAATCAGTCCTCGTAGATTTTACTAACGACTTAGGTTCAGGTTTTAAAAACGGAATCCAAGCATCTTCCGGTAAATTATCATTAGCGTTTAATTCATATTCAGGTGTAAACTCCCACTTACCTTTATTATTCTTAATTTCGTAAGTTAAACTACCATTGCCATATCCTATTGAAGCTGCGTTGGCATGACAAGATTTACAATCGCGAACTTCTTTTGTGGTAGTATGTGGTGAATTTGGGGCATAAAGTCTATGAAACGAAACATCCTCCCCTATTTTTTTGTTCGAATAACTTCCTTTATCTATGGTTAAAATCATACCAGGAATAGCTGGTTCAATTGTTTTACCTTCTTTATTCTGTCGAACGCCCATCGCTGGAAGTGACGACGAGAATTCGGCAACATATTCCTTCCATTGTCCTTTTACATATTTTTTAGCTAACAAATCATAACCTCGAGGTTCCTCTTTATCAAACTGATTATGGCAACCAATACAGCGCGGTGTCCACGAAGAATGACACGCCGAACAACTTACGTTTTTATGGGCATTATCACGCGAACACACCTCCGATTGTGGTTTTAATTCATGCAGCTTATTGTCTTTTTTACCAATTAAAAAAGCATTGCCCTTTTCATCAACATAGGTGTTTACCAACGGGTTATTATCTTTTTTGGTCACTATAATTTGCTTATCGTAATGTTTATAGCTGCGATGCATAAATACATTTTTGCTTTCCACATCAATGTCTTTATAAGCAATTGTATTGGGTTTCCCATCAAAATGACAATCTAAACATTGTATTTTTACAGCCTGCTCTTCATGTAAATAGGTTTTTCCATCACCCATAACTTCATGCGAAGAATGGCAATCTATACATAACATCCCTTTAGTATGATGCACATCTTCGGCTATATATTTATAAACCCTTTTGTCTTCTAAAACCTGATAACCTTTTTTATGTTTAACAGCTTCTTCATCTAAAAGAGTTTCTTGCAAGCCCATATAATTAGTAGAAATTCTACTCGACCGACTATGACAGCCAAAACAATGTGTATTATTCACAAAAATATTGGTTGCCGGATGAAATTGAGGAAGTGTTTTTTTATTGGAAGCCAAATACTTATTTAAATCTGCCTTAGCTTCTGCAGAATAATTTAAATGACAAGCATTGCAACCACCACCTCTGCTTAATTGATTAATTTCACCATAAGACGTTTTTTCGGCACCTAAATGACAGTTGGCACACAAATCTCTTAGATGTTTATCTGAAGCTGAGTTCTTTATATCTTTAATATGAAATTGGTAGTCAGGATGCCCTGTTTCTCCAAAAATAAACTTATCAACGGCAACTAAACCGCTATTCGTTGTCATTAACGACTTATTTATTTTATTTAATTCGTTTGGATGGCATGTTCCACAGGTTTCTTTGGCGTCTGACAGATTTCCTGGAATTAAAATCATGCCTTTATGAGCTTCTTCTTTATCGAGTGAGAGTGTATTTCCTAAATGGCAACTAGCACAACCAATGATTTCGGGATTATGAAACTTTGAATACCCTTTAGTATTGCTATGGCATTGTAAACAAGACTCAGTAAGAGACACTTCCGTATTTATACTCCCGTTTTCATAACCATTATCTGTTTTAAATAATTCTTTATTTCTAAAAAAAAACAATAGCCCAAACAGTAAAAAAAGAGATAAAAATAAAACGTAAAACTTATATTTTCTATTCATTGATTAAACTGTTTTTCAAATCTACAATATTTTAAAATTTTTTAAATTATAAATAGGCTCTAAACTAAATAGTTAGAGTTCTTATGTAACTTATGTTACACATAAAACACTGATTACATGATATTTATCATAATATCCAGCGGTAAATATAAATATTTTTACACGGTAAAATAAATTAACATATGACTACTTCTCGAAGAAAATTTATTAAAATTTCTGCCTTAGGTATAGGAGGTTTGGCAACAGTTTCAACTGCTTACAAAATGTTTGGTGGCAACGCTTATTTGGATGCCGTTGTAAAAGAAAATATTGCCAATAAATTTAAACGTTCAGCAACCTATTGCGAAGTTTGCTTTTGGAAATGTGCTGCATGGGCATATTCAGACGATGAAGGAAATATTCAAAAAATAATTGGAAATGATGATGATTCGCATTGCAACGGAAGACTTTGCCCCAGAGGTACGGGCGGTGTTGGAATGTATAGCGATGACGACCGACTAAAAACACCTTTAATTAGAACGACCATAGATGGCGAAGAAACCTATAGAGAAGCCAGTTGGGAAGAAGCCTTAGATTTAATTGCTTCAAAATTTAAAGGTATTAAAGAAACTTATGGTGCGGAATCTATCGCGCTACTTAAACATGGTTCTCCTGGAAGTCACTTAGAGCATTTATTCAAAGCTATGGGCTCAGATACCATTGCAGAACCTGCTTATGCACAATGCCGCGGACCAAGAGAAACCGGCTTTGGCTTAACATTTGGTTCTTGGGTAGGCTCTCCGGAACCCACCGATATTCGAGATACAAAATGTCTGGTATTAATAGGTTCGCACATTGGTGAAAACATGCATAATACACAAGTTCAGGAAATGTCCGATGCCATAGATAACGGTGCTACTATAATTACGGTAGACCCGAGATTCTCTACAGCGGCGAGTAAATCTGAGCATTGGTTGGCAATTAAACCAGCAACCGATATTGCTTTACTACTTTCTTGGATGCATGTTTTAATTGAAGAAGGTATTTACAATAAAAAATATGTAGAGAAATACACATCAGGGTTCGAACAATTAAAAGCCCACGTTCAAAAATACACTCCGGAATGGGCTTATGGCATTACAACAATAAAACCAGATGTGATAAGAAAAACAGCGCGTATTATGGCCGATGCTGCTCCAGCTGCCATTATTCATCCTGGTAGACATGTAACCTGGTATGGTGATGACTCGCAAAGAGAACGCGCCATAGCCATACTTAACGGTCTATTAGGATCTTGGGGAAATCGCGGAGGATTTTATCTAAAAGAAGGTCTTAAAGTGCCTGATTTCCCATGTCCAGAATACCCAGAACCAAAATGGGGATGGCATGAAATTGGTGAAAAATACCCGTATGCTGAAATGGGAAACACTTCAGAAGTTGTAAACGCCACTATTGGAGGTTCAGATAATAAATATCCTATAAAAGCGTGGATGGTTGCAGGAACAAATTTAATACAAACCTTACCGCAACGCGATAAAACTATTGAAGCTATTAATACTCTAGATTTTATGGTAGTAGTTGATACGATGCCAATGGAAATTACAGGTTATGCCGATGTAGTGCTTCCTGAGTGTACCTATTTAGAACGTTACGACGAGATTCGATCTGCACCCAACAGAATTCCATCTATCGCCGTTAGAATACCAGCCGTAAAACCAAAATACGATTCGAAACCAGCATGGTGGATTAGCAAAGAATTAGGGGAACGTCTTGGTTTGGGTGAATACTTTAATTATAACGATTTTGAAGAAGTGATTGAATGGCAATTACAACAGCTCGGAACCTCATTAGAAGAAATGAAAAAACTAGGTGTTAAACAATACCCAAGAAAATCTGGTTCGCTATTCTTTGAAGAAGACAAAAATCATACATTCTTTACTCCGAGTGGTAAAATTGAATTTTACTCGCATCAATTAGCGGCAAAAGGATTTGATCCCATACCAGTTTACACACCACACCCCGAACCACCACAAGGGTTCTATCGCTTAAATTATGGTCGTTCGCCAATGCATACTTTCAGTAGAACCATAAATAATCCGAACCTTAACGATTTAAAAAGTGAAAACACGCTTTGGGTAAACCCGAAAGTGGCCAGAATATTAGGGTTGAAGAAAAACCAGGAAGTCTGGTTAAAAAATCAAGATGATGTGGTTTCAACTTTTTCCATTAAAGTTAGAGTTACAGAACGCGTACGCTGGGATTCTGTTTATATGTATCACGGTTTTGGACATAACAACAAAAAATTAACAAGAGCTTTTGGTAAAGGTGTAAGCGATACAGATTTAATTACAAAAGTAGTTGTAGACCCCATTATGGGAGGAACCGGACTAAGAGGAAATTTTGTTTCAATATTAACCGAAAACCCACATAAAACATTAGCGATATGAGATATGCCATGGTAATAGACACATTAAAATGTGTTGGATGTAGTGATTGCGTTGTTGCTTGTCAAACAGAAAATAACGTACCAATAGGATATTGTAGAGACTGGATAACCGAAACGGTTGATGGCAGCTATCCCAACATCGTAATGGAATTAAAATCGGAACGTTGTAATCATTGCGACAACGCCCCTTGTGTACGTTGTTGTCCTACGGGTGCCAGCCACATAGTTGATGGGGGCATTGTTTTAGTAACCCCTAACGAATGTATTGGTTGTGGTGCTTGTATTGAGTCTTGTCCTTACGATGCCCGTTTTCAACATCCAGATGGCTATGTAGACAAATGTACGTTCTGTCATCACCGATTAGAAAATGGCCAACTTCCTGCTTGCGTTTCTGTTTGTCCAACCAAATGCATGTATTTTGGCGATTTAGACAATCCGAATAGTGAAGTTTCTCAATTATTAAAAAATAGAAAACATAAAACATTAGCGCCAGAAGCTGGTACTAATCCGCATGTATTTTACCTAATTTAAATTTATTATTATGCAAGAAGAATTATTTACAAGCGGAAGACATATTCCAAATATAGATCCTTCATTACAAATATGGCATTGGCCCATAGCTTTATACTTGTTTTTAGGTGGATTGGCAGCAGGTATTTTATTTTTTGCAGCACTGTTTTATATTCTTAAAAAAGACAAAGAATACCCTGCAGCGGTTAAAATTACTTCGGTTATTCCCCCTATTGCCTTGTCTATTGGGTTACTCGCATTGGTTTACGATTTAACACACCAACTATACACTTGGCAATTGTATACAACATTTAGAATAGAATCGCCAATGTCTTGGGGTGCTTGGGTTTTACTTATTGTAACGCCACTATCTTTTATTTGGACCTTTAGCTATTACAGAGAAGTGTATCCAAAACTAGAATCCAAATTAAAACTATTTGAACGTTTAAAATTCTTGAACACGTTCGAGCAGTTCATTGTAAAAAATAGAATTTATATTGCTTATGCTTTAATACCATTAGCTTTAATTTTGGGCGTTTATACAGGTATTTTATTATCTGCATTTAATGCAAGACCACTTTGGAATAACGCCATATTAGGTCCGTTATTCTTAACTTCTGGACTTTCTACTGGTGCAGCTGCCATCATCTTATTTTCAAAAACCTCAATAGAAAAACACTTATTTGGTAAAATTGATTTGGCTTTAATAATAATAGAATTGGCCCTAATTGTTCACATGATTATGGGGTATTATGCAGGTTCACAAGTACAGTTAGAAGCCATGCAATTATTAGTAGGTGGCGATTTTACAGTAATGTTCTTTGGTTTTGTAGTTATCCTCGGATTAATTGTGCCGGCGGTGTTAGAACTTATTGAGCTCATTGGCTTTAAAGTGCCCGTTATAGTACCCGCTATGTTAGTAATTTTAGGCGGGCTCATCTTTAGATTTGTGATGGTAGAAGCAGGTCAATTAACACGTTTCCTTTATTAAATACTTTAAATTATGAAAATAAAAAATCGAACCGCAGGCCATGTATACTGGAATCCTTATTTCGGAGGCTTTTTATTAGGCATTATCATCCTATTCACGTTTTATATAACAGGTAGAGGTCTGGGTGCTAGTGGTGCTATGAAAAGCGGTGTTGTAACGTTGGTCGATGCAGTATCGCATTCTCATGCAGAACATAATGCTTATTACAAAACATTTATAAGTGAAGACAGTTCGCCAATGAACAACTGGCTGGTTTTTGAAACATTAGGTGTTTTAATTGGCGCCTTTATTTCGGGAGGTTTAAGCGGAAGAATTCGTTGGAGAATTCAGCATTCGCCAAAAATTAGCAGCAAACGTCGTTTAGTATTTGCATTATTAGGCGGTATTTTGTTTGGATTAGGAGCCCAAATTGCTCGCGGTTGTACTAGTGGTGCTGCGTTAAGCGGTATGGCTGTGTTATCTACAGGTGGTTTTTTAACCATGTTTGGCATATTTGGAGCTGCTTATGCAACAGCATACTTCTTTAGAAAAAATTGGATTTAATTAATTAAAAAAAAAACAATATGGGACCATTAATTCCTAACGATATCATACCAATAGAATGGAACAGTATCATCGCAATTTTAATCGGAATCGCATTTGGGTTTATACTCGAAGCATCCGGATTTTCATCATCTAGAAAGTTAGCGGGTGTTTTTTATGGATACGATTTTGCCGTACTTAAAGTGTTTTTTACAGCTGCTGTAGTATCAGTAATTGGCTTGTATTACATGGATTATTTAGGTTATCTAGATATCACTCAATTATATGTGCATCCAACGTACATCTGGGGCGCTATTATAGGCGGTGTTATCATGGGTGTAGGATTTGTAGCTGGAGGTTTTTGCCCTGGCACCAGTTTATGCGCAGTAGCCATTGGAAAAATAGACGCCTGGGTTTATGTAGTGGGAATAATGGTAGGTATTTTCATGTTTTCAGAACTTTTTCATTTCATAGAACCTATTTACGATGGCTATTACTTAGGAAATATAACCTTAGTCGATACCTTTAACTGGAATCCATATTGGTTCATTTTTATATTTTCTATAATAGCAATTGTAGCTTTTGCAATTTCTGATATAGTTCGAAAAAAAGTAAAAAAAGTGTTTTATTAATTAAACATCTCACAAAATGATTAAAAAACGAACCGCCAAAATTCTAGCTTTTAGATACAAAATACTGGCTCTTATTCTTCTTATTCTAGCAGGAGGATTGGTTTTATTACCTAAATATCAAAAAAATGAAGGTATTAAACCAGATCTACTACTGGCCAATGCTATTAGTTTAGAACGTTATATTTCAACCGACCAAATTGCACATAAATTAATCAGTCAAGACCCCTCATTTATTTTAGTAGATGTTAGAGACGAAGCTAGTTTTAAAAGCTATACACTGCCAAACGCTATAAATATTCCATTAAAAAAAATTTTAGATAATGATTCTGCGAGATTTCTGAATCAGAGTCAATATGATGTGGTGTTTTTTTCGAACGATAATTTTTATGCAGACCAAGCATGGATACTATGCAACCGTTTAGGGTATAAAAATCTTCGTGTTTTAAAAGGAGGCATGAATACTTGGTATAACACCATTATAAATCCGCCAAAACCAACTGAAGATATGCCTGAAGAAGCTTTTAAGCTGTATGATACCAGAAAAGCAGCAAGTA
The DNA here is from genome assembly GCF_042676825.1 of Mariniflexile aquimaris. Lineage (NCBI taxonomy): Bacteria > Pseudomonadati > Bacteroidota > Flavobacteriia > Flavobacteriales > Flavobacteriaceae > Mariniflexile > Mariniflexile aquimaris. The sequence continues at coordinate 179,366 of NZ_JBHTIB010000012.1, read as the reverse complement.
TGTTTTTTGGCGTTTTTTATCCAGAACAAGTAAAACCTGTTGAGGTTGTTAAACCTAAAATTGTTCCTAAAAAAATTATTACAGTCGAAAAGAAAAAAATGCCTGTTGAAGGAGGTTGCTAATCTTTAAAACTATTTTATTTATAAAAAATAATACTTGGTTAAGCATTTAATAAAGTAAAAAACACAAAGATGAAAGAACTAGAAAAAGTAAAAAACATATCTATAGCTTCAGTAGTATTCATATTAGCAGTGATTATTGGTCTTTTAATGTATGAAAGACCTCAAAATATTTTTGAACTGAATACGAAAGCTACGCTTGAAAATTTAACAGACAATAACTTTTTTGTTGATATAAACGACATTAACAATGCTGACTACGCTATTATTGATGTGCGTAGCGAATATGAATACGATAAGGGTCATTTAAAAAATGCAAAAAACATTTATACACCAGAAATTTTAAAGGAATCAAATTTAAATTATTTTAAAAACTTAAAAGAAGCCGGAAAAACTGCCGTGCTTTATGGCAGTAACCCCGAAGAAGTTAACACGCCGTTATTAATATTATATCAACTTGGGTACAACAACATTAAATTATTAAAAGCAAAAAACACTTATTTGCAAAACAAATTAATAACAACACCTATTGAAGTTGAAAATTCAGAAGCTGATATCGCTGCATTCATAAAAGAATCAGCCAAAAACAAAGATATCGCAGTTCCTGTTAAAGTAGTTGCTCCGGTAAAAAAAGTAATCACTGTGCAAAAACAAAAGAAAATGCCTGTAGAAGGCGGTTGTTAAACTTCTATAAATTCTGTAAAAAACTGCTTAATAAGCAGTTTTTTTTTGCTTCAAAAGTTAGTCTTCTAGCGTTTTTTTTTCCTCAAAAAATGTGCTTGCCTCAAAATATTTTTTTTAGCAAAAATCTTCCTTTTTAAAAACCATTTTAAAACTCATTTAACATACTGTAAAACACATAATTACATATGTAACAAATGTTACTCAATTTACCGATTATTTATAGATAAAAGTTGATAAAAGTCATAAAAATAGCTCTGTTTAGAATTTAACTTTATTCATTATAAACCACTGAACATTAAACTTTTATATCATGAAAAAACAATCATTTTTTGTATTTGTAATACTTATTTTAACAACGTCCTTATTCAGCAATTTTTCGGCAGCGACAAATGCCTGTATCGACCCACCAGACGAATTCGAAACACTTGTAAAATACCTTGAAGAAAACAACAATATAATAAAAGGAGAATTACCCATTATAATGGCTTCTGAGGTAAAAGATAATATGAAAAATCCTAAATATCATGTTATCGATATAAGAACCGAAAGTTGGTTTCAATACGGACATATTAAAGGTGCCGCCAATGTAAAAGCAGAAACTTTACTTACTTATTTCGAAACTAAAATAAAACCAGCCGATTTTGATAAAATAGTTCTTGTTTGCTATTCCGGACAATCTGCGGCTTACTATGCTGGCTTACTAAAATTAGCAGGTTACCCAAATGTTGCTAGCATGAAATGGGGCATGAGCGCTTGGAGAGAAGACTTTGCAAACAATGCCTGGAACAAAAACATCTCTAACGATTTTGCTTCTAAAATAGAATCTACCGAAAAAGAAAAACAAGTAAAAGGTGAACATCCTATTTTAAAAACTGGTAAAACTGAAGGAAAAGACATTTTAAAAGCACGATTAGAAGAATTATTTGCAAAACCTTATAACGAGTATATCGTAAAATCTACAGATGTATTCCAAAATCCTGCAAATTACTACATAGTAAACTACTGGGATCAAACTAAATGTCAAGGGCATTTACCAGGAGCCTTACACTATAATCCAGAAGCATCATTAACTAACGATTTATTAACACTTCCTGCTAAAGAAAAAATAGTGGTTTATGAAACCACAGGACAAAAAGCAGCATATGTAGTAGCCTACTTAAATGTATTAGGTTATAACACAGGAAATTTAGCCTATGGCGAAAATAGTTTTATGAATAACCTATTAAAAGAAAAAGGCTCGGATGCGTTTACAAAAAAAGAAATAAACATGTATCCAGTTGTAGAATAAAAAAACCAATTAACTAATAAATATTAAGTCATGAAAAAACTATCATTTTTAATTTTAGGATTACTAATAATTCCAACATTCTTTCTAACATCTTGCGACCGTGGCGACGATCCATCTGATGGCGTGGTGGCAACACCCAAATTCACATTAATGAAAGATTATGTTGTGGATAACAATCTTGATATCGATAATATTTTAACCAATTCATTAAACGAAAAATTTGTTGCGGGTCCACCTGCCACTTCTGCCGATGTTGACGCTTTTTTAAGTTCATATTATATTATGGATATTAGAAGTAGTGCCGATTTTACAGCTACAGGTCATGTTGCGGGTGCGAACAATGTAGCATTTGCTAATATTTTAACCGAAGCTCCAAAAGCTGGCACAAAACCTATCTTGGTTGTTTGCTACACAGGTCAAACAGCTTGTTACGCAACCGCTTTATTACGTTTGTATGGATATCCTCGCACACAAGCCCTAAAATGGGGTATGTCTGGTTGGAATTCTAACAACGCGACCTCTTGGAATAATGCCATTACTGGAAATATTGCAAACGGACATAGTAATTGGTCTTTTACCGCAGCACCTGCTAAAGTTGTTTATAAAGACCCAACTATAACCAGCTTATCTTCAGACGGTCTTGCAATCCTTAAAAGTAGAGTTGAAGAGGTTGTAGCAGCAGGTTTCACACCAGCTACAGTTAAAGGATCAGATGTTTTAGCAAATCCAAGTGGCTACTTTATTAATAATTATTTTTCTGAAACAGATTATTTAGGATTCGGACATATAGCCGGTGCAAACCGCATACTTCCTTTAAACCTTGGAGACGACACGTATTTAGGACTTGACAATAATGCTAAAGTTGTTGTTTACTGTTATACCGGGCAAACATCTGCAGTAGTTGCAGCTTGTTTAAGAGTTTTTGGCTACGACGCGTACAGTTTAACATTTGGCATGAATGGATTATACAATAATAATCCTGCTTGGACCTCAAACAAATGGAGTTCTTCAGTGCCAAAAAACTATCCTGTTGTATACAATTAATTTAAATTCTAAATAACAAACAATGATGAAAAACAATATATATATCGCAATAACAATAGGCATTCTATTACTATCAGGTAATGCCTTGGCCCAAGGTTGCGAAGGTGATTTGCCTGTAGGTAACGACTCCTTAAAAGCGCCTGCAGTTACTATATTTGGTTACATTCAACCAGAATATGATTATAACTTTACAGATGCTGGAGATAACACATTTAAGTTTAAACGTGCCAGAATTGGTGCCAGAGGTCTTGTTTATAAAGATTTTTCATATTATTTCATGCTTGAAGCAAGTCCGTTTGTTGGTAGCACTGGTGATGCTTATCTTATGGATGCCTTTGTATCTTACACGAAATACAATTGGGCAAAAGTATCGGTAGGTACATTTAAACAACCATTTAGTTTAGATGTTGCCACACCTTGCCATAGCTTAACAACTATAGACAGATCTATTGTAGCCGATCAACTTGTTGCTCCTCAAAGAGACTTTGGTTTAATGATTTTAGGAGGTAACAACTATACCAAATTCAACTATTGGGTAGCTGTAATGAACGGTAGAGGTTTACAGGTAAAAGATGATAACACCAAAAAAGACGTTATTGCTAGAGCTACTTATAAACTTACAAATTATTTAACTGTAGGTGGTAGTTTTAGATATGGATATCCTATTCCTAATAACGAAGAGGATACCCGTACTACTTATGGCGCTGAAATTTTAATGCAATTGGATAAATTAGCAATTCAAGCAGAATATATCTACGATGAAGGCGCTTATTTTAGTGGTGCTTCAGGTGGTTGTGGTGCCACACCAGTTGCTCTTGGTGAAAGAAGAGATGGTGCTTATATCATGGCATCGTATAGCGTGGACGAAAAAATTCAACCCGTATTTAAATATGAATTTTTCGATCCGAATTTAGACTTAAAAGACGATGGAAGTTATATGGAACGTATGACCATAGGTGCTAATTATTTCTTTAATGATAAAGTTCGCTTTCAATTAAATTATCAAGCGAATATTGATACGGTTATAAATGTTGACAACGACGCATTATTAGCCCAAATACAAATTAAGTTTTAATTTGATAAAGCTTTCATTTAATTAAAAAACATTCAAAAATTAGTACAAAACCCTCTAGGGATTACTAGAGGGTTTTTCTTTGTTTTTTGCTATCTTTGTTTAAACGTCAATACGCCATAAAAAGTGAACGATCAAGAGCTGTTTTTAAAGGAAAAAATCACAAAATATTATTCTAACATATTAGAAGAAGAATTAATTGATGAAATGGTAAAAGTGAGCCACTATAATAAAATACCAAGTGGCGAACTAATGATAGATATTGGTGATGAAATGACCCACATTCCTTTAATTTTAGATGGTATTGTTAAAATAATGAGGAAAGATGATAATGGTGAAGAAATTGTACTACATTTTCTAGAACGCGGTGATACTTGTGCTATTTCTTTTGCGAATTGTATAAACAAAAAAAGAAGCATTTTTAGAGGGATTATTGAAAAAGATTTAGAAGCTATTTTTTTACCAGTTGATTCAATCGATATTTGGCTATCAAAATTTAAATCATTTCGTCATTTTATTATAGATAGTTATCATTTTAGATTATTAGAAATGGTAGACACCATAGATGGATTGGCATTTATGAATCTAGGAGAACGTATTTTGAAATACCTCGCAGACAAAGCAAAAGTTAACAATACTAACGACCTCGATATTACCCATCTCGATATTGCAAACGATTTAAACACGTCTCGAGTAGTTATCTCTAGAATTGTTAAACAATTGCATGATGAAAACAAAATATATTCTACACGAAATAAAATTCGCGTTCTCATTCCGGAAAAATAATAAAAAATTAAAAAACACTTTTTTAAAACAAAAGATAGAGCGTTTACTTAATTATTTATTTAATTCATTTTCAGTTATTTATAATGTAACAAATGTTACTCTTTTGAATCATTTTATATAAGAAAAACCTGATAAATATCAGTTAATTTAGAGCTTCAAAATTTTAAATTTACATATCTTAAATATATATATCTATTGGTTGGATTTTTATAATTTAAGTTTCGAGTTTAAACCCTCTAGGTATGGCTGGAGGGTTTTTTTGTTAACTGTTATTTCTGTGTAATCTTTAATAGCTTTTAAAAGTGACTAATCAAGAACTTTTTTTACAGAAGAAATTAAAAAAATACTTTTCCAAAAAATTCGATGCGGAACTAATAGACGACATCGTAAAAGTAGCTGAATATAAAGCATTTAAAAGTGGCGAGCTATTAATCAATATTGGCGCTAAAATGTCTTTTATGCCACTCATTTTAGAAGGCGTTTTAAAGATTATTAGAAGAAAAGAAAATGGTGAAGAAATTGTCCTGTATTTCTTAGAAAGTGGCGATACTTGTGCCATTTCGTTCGCCAATTGTATAAACAGAAAACAAAGTATCTTTAAAGGTATTGTAGAAAAAGATCTTGAAGCTATTTTTATACCCGTAGAGTACATCGACCAATGGATAATTAAACATAAGTCGTGGCGCTATTATATAATTGACAGTTATCATTTTAGATTCTTAGAGATGATAGATGCCGTAGATAGTTTAGCTTTTATGAATTTAGATGAACGCATTTTAAAATATTTAATCCATAAGGCTCAAATTAATCATAACTGCGATCTTGAAATTACACACTTAGAAATTGCTCACGATTTACATACGTCGAGAGTTGTAATATCCAGAATTATTAAGCAATTAAATGATGAAAAGAAAATAAATTCATCAAGAAATAAAATTCGTCTTCTGGTACCTTTTAACTAATATAGTCCTATTTTAACTCTAGATATTTCATTAAAAAGCGTTATATTTGCAAATACATAACGAAATTTTAATGATATCCATTTCAGAAGCCATTCAATTAGTTAAAGATAATAGTTCTCCTTTATTAAAAAACACCATTAAACCTATCGAAAAAGCGGGCGGTTACAAACTTTTTAATGATGTAATTTCGCCGTTAAATATGCCTCCTTTCCGGCAATCTGCCATGGATGGGTATGCGGTTTGTCTTCACGATAGTTTAACCTACACCTTAATTGGAGAAATAAAGGCAGGCGATTCTATACAACCTAGTTTAAAAAAAGGAGAAGCGGTGCGCATTTTTACAGGTGCTCCAGTTCCCGATACCGCGAATGCTGTAATGATGCAAGAAAAAGTTAGTGTTACTGGTTCTAAAATTACATTAGAATCCCAAATTCCAATCCATCATAATATCAGACCTGTTGCCGAACAAGTAAAAAAAGGTGCTTTAGCGCTATCAAAAAACACCAAGCTCACTCCTGCTGCCATTGGTTATTTAGCGTCGTTAGGAATACAAAACGTAACTGTATTTAAAAAACCGACCATCGCTATTGTGACCACTGGAAACGAATTAGTTGAACCAGGACAAACATTAACCTATGGAAAAATATATGAAAGCAACTCCAAAATGCTTCAAAACGCGCTTTATAATTTGAAATTTTATGATGTAACGATTCATAAAGTTGAAGATGATTATAACAAAACAAAAGCCATACTAAAATCGGTGATCACCGAAAACGACCTCGTGATAATTTCGGGTGGTATTTCTGTTGGCGATTACGATTTTGTTGGAAAAGCGCTTGAAGAATTAAAAGTTGAAGCCCTTTTTTATAAAGTAAAACAAAAACCAGGAAAACCTTTATTCTTCGGAAAAAAAGATAAAACATCAATTTTTGCACTCCCTGGAAATCCAGCGGCGGCACTAACATGTTTCTATGCCTATGTGTATATCGCGTTGCAAAAAATGATGGATAATGAAGATCTGGAGCTGCCACGTATACAGGCAAAATCGTTAACGAAATTCATGAAAAATGGCGACCGACCACAGTATTTAAAGGCTATTTACAGCAACGGGACAGTAAAAATTTTAGAAGGTCAAAGTTCTGCCATGTTGCAAACTTTTTCCGTTTCTAATGCATTGGTTTTTGTACCTGAAGAAATTAATAAAATTGAAATAGGAGATTTGGTCGATGTCGTTTTATTACCCGTCTAAAGCTGAAAATTATGAGTTATAAAATAAAAAGTCGCGTTTGGATTGAGTACGATAACCACGTGTTATTAGGCGAAGGTCGTGTGCAATTGCTTAAAGCAATCGACGAAACAGGGTCGTTATCAAAAGCTGCAAAATCGTTAAATCTATCGTATAAAAAAGCATGGAACCTTATTGATTCTGTAAACAAATCGGCTAAAAAACCAGTTACCATAAATTCCACCGGTGGTAAAGGAGGCGGTGGAGCGGAATTGACTGAATACGGCAAATCATTAATCCAAGTTTTTGATGAAATAAACACTAATTGTTGGGAATTTTTAGATGTTCAACTTCAAAAAATTGAAAATTTATGATAACAGTACTTAAAGTTAAAAGTATTTAAAATGCCTAAAATTTGAGTTATGGAAAACAAGGAATTTGCTAAAAAACTTGAATTGAGAACGCTTCAATTTGCTGTTTCAATCAATAAAATGTCGTCCTCATTACCTAAAACGGCAGAGGGCTTAGTCATAAGAAATCAGATTACTAAATCAGGAACAAGTTATACAAAAACAACTTTAAATACTTTAGGCACTCATAACTTTAAATACTTTAGACACTCATAACTTTAGACACTCATAACTTTAGACACTCACAATAAATGTTACAAACCGAAAACATATACCTATTTCTACTAGTACTCCCGATAGTATCATTCCTCTATTCTAGTGTGGGTCATGGCGGTGCCAGTGGCTATTTAGCATTAATGGCTTTGTTTTCGTTCTCCCCAGAAACGATGAAACCCACTGCCCTACTACTTAATTTATTTGTAGCGGGCATATCGTTTTATTATTTTTATAAAGAAGGTTATTTCAATAAAAAACTGTTTCTTTCATTCGCAATCACGTCTATTCCTTTAGCATTTATCGGAGGTACCATCGAGATTGATGCTACTTGGTACAAAAAAATATTAGCCATTTTATTAGTGTTTGCTATTTTAAAAATGCTCAACGTATTTGGTAAAGAAACTAAAAACATCAAAGAAGTTAAACTATGGCAAGGACTTTTAGCGGGAGGCATTATTGGGTTCTTTTCTGGCTTAATTGGCATTGGTGGTGGCATCATTTTAACACCATTAATTTTACTCCTGCATTGGGGAAATATGAAAGAAGCTGCTGCTGTTTCTGCCCTTTTTATTTGGGTAAATTCTGCTGCCGGACTTGTCGGACAAATAAGTAGCGGTATTCAAATAGAACTAGAATCGTTTGTTTTAGTGGCTATTGCACTTTTTGGAGGCATCTTGGGTGGTTACTATGGAAGCAAGAAATGGAACGACAAAAAATTACGTTACATGCTGGCATTTGTATTAATTATTGCTTGCGTAAAATTACTATTTACCTAAAATGATTGATAAAAAAAACATAACAGGCATTATACTTTCCGGTGGAAAAAGCTCCCGCATGGGCAGCGATAAAGGCTTTTTAATGTTTGAAGGAAAACCGTTTGTAGAGCATAGTATTGACGCTTTAAAACCCCTAGTCTCCAATATCATTATTATTTCTAATAATAAAGATTACGATATATTCGGATTCAAACGCATTGAAGATGAAATTGAAAACACCGGACCATTGGCTGGTATTTATTCCGGATTAAAGCATGCTTCCACCGAATACAACTTAGTTTTAAGTTGCGATATTCCGCTAATAAAATCAAATATTCTGGAAAAACTTGTTAATGCAGCTGTTGAAGACTATGAAGTTATCCAGATTGAAAGTGGCGGTAAAACCATGCCGTTAATAGCACTCTATAAAAAACAATGTGAACACATATTTTTAAAACTATTAAACGAAGGAGAACGACGATTACAATTTGCAGTAAATCAATGTAACCTTAAAAATGTAGTTTTGAATGAAGCCGATGCTTTGTTCACACAAAATATCAATACCCCTGAAGAATTAAAAGCAATTACCCTATGAACGTCAACATAAAATATTTCGGACTTATTGCTGAAGTCACTAAATGTGAAGAAGAAACCCTTAGTTTTTCTGGCAACTTAATTTCTGAACTTTTCAATGATTTATATGCTAAATATCCAGAGCTAAAAAACAAAGATTTTCAAGTGGCACAAAACCAAGAGTTGGTGTCATTTGAAACAAAAATCACAGGAAACGAAATCGCTTTATTACCGCCTTTTGCGGGTGGATAATTAATTATATTAAAAGGTAGGATAAGATTCCTGCCTTCGCAGGAATTTATGAATAGATACAACAGACATATCATCCTTTCAGAAATTGGTCAAATTGGTCAAGACAAACTATCCAACGCTAAAGTTTTGGTAGTTGGTGCTGGCGGATTAGGCTGTCCTGTTTTGCAATATTTAGCCGCAGCAGGCATTGGCACTTTAGGCATTATTGATTTTGATATTGTTGAAGCATCTAATTTACAGCGCCAAGTATTATTCGGAACTTCCAGCTTGGGTCAAAATAAAGCTGAAGCCGCAAAAATAAGGTTAAAAGATTTAAATGACACCATTACAATTAACGCATATCCGTTTCCATTAGATTATCAAAATGCACTCGAATTATTTAAACAGTATGATATTATCGTTGATGGCTCCGATAATTTTGAAACGCGTTATTTGGTAAATGATGTGTGTATCTTAACGAATAAACCGCTCGTGTTTGGTGCTATTTACAAGTTCGAAGGTCAGGTGTCTGTATTTAATTATGAAAACGGACCGAGTTATCGCTGCCTATTTCCGAATCCGCCAAAAAAAGATACCGTTCCAAATTGTTCTGAAATTGGTGTGTTAGGTGTTTTACCCGGAATTATTGGAAGTTTGCAAGCCAATGAAGTCTTAAAAATCGTCTTGGGAATTGGACATGTACTTTCTGGAAAATTATTATGTTTTAATGCATTGACAAATCAGACTTCCATTTTGAAAGTCAAAAAATCTCAAGAAACAATTGATACCGTTTTAAAAAACAAAGCGAATTTTCATACTAACCAAATGGATTTTAATTGTGAGACTGAAATAAAAGAAATTTCCATTACAGACCTTTCAGAATTTGAGAATGTTCAGGTTATTGATGTTCGAGAATCGCATGAACTTCCAAAAATTACAAATCTAACAGTGACTTCAATTCCTTTAAGCGAACTTGAAAATTCAATAGATAAAATCGATAATAAAAAGCAAAAAGTATTCTTTTGTCAAGCAGGAATACGAAGTAAACAAGCCGTTTCAATTTTAAATAATTTGAATATTAAAAATTGCTTTAGTTTGAAAGAAGGCGCTAAACAAATAATTGATACCTACGAGGTTTTGAAAACCTCGCATGATAAATAGAATGAATGAATTCGACCTGCAAGGTTTCAAAAGCCTTGTAGGTCTACAAAAAAAACATCTTTATGGAAACTAAAAAACCAAAAAGCGTATTTAAACAAGGCGCCATTTCTTCAGAATTTATTGGAGAATCCATCGCAAAGCATCAAACCAAAACAAGTATTGGTGCCCATAATATATTTTTGGGTCAGGTACGTGCCGATGTTATTAACGGAAAACCCGTTTCAGCCATAGAATACACCGCTTATGAAGACATGGCAAACCAGAAATTTAACGACATACGCGAGGCCGCTTTTGAAAAGTTCGAACTCACTTGCATGCATATTTACCACAGTTTGGGTACCGTAAAAGCAGGAGAAATATGCCTGTTTGTATTTGTGTCTTCACCGAGAAGAAAAGAGGTTTTTAAAGCTTTAGAATATATTGTAGAAGCCATTAAAGCCGATGTACCTGTTTTTGGAAAGGAGATTTTTGAAGACGACACACATCAATGGAAGGTCAATAATTGATTATTGTTGATTGACTATTTATTATTAAACTACCATGAAAGAGCAACTAAAAAAGAGAACTAAAGTATTTGCCCATAACTGTGTAAAAATAACGCAGGAATTTCCTAATACGTATCTTTCTAACCACATTAAAAGTCAACTTATTAGATGTTCAACTTCTGTTGCAGCCAATTATAGAGCATCTTGTATCGCCCAATCAAAACCAAGTTTTATTGCAAAAATCAGTATTGTGATTGAAGAGGTTGATGAATCTAATTTTTGGTTAGAATTTGCTTTAGATGAAGATTTAATTTTAAAAGAAAAAATAGACAATCTTTTGAAAGAATCTAGTGAATTAACAGCAATCTTTATGGCTTCAAGAAAAACAGCAAGCACAAAATAATCAATAATCAATAGAAAATAATAAATCCGAAAATGGTCGACATCACACATAAAAGCACCACATTAAGAACAGCCGTAGCACAGGCAGTGGTAAAGGTTAGCAAACCAGAAACAATTTTGGCTATACAAAACGATACCGTTCCAAAAGGCAATGTATTTGCCATGAGTAAAGCCGCTGGGTTATTAGGTGTTAAACGTACCCCAGATATTTTACCCGATTGTCACCCCTTGCCTATTGAATTTACTGGCGTTGAATACGACATAAACGGTTTAGAAATATCAGTAATTTTCACTGTAAAAACCATTTACAAAACAGGCGTGGAAGTTGAAGCGATGCATGGTGCCAGTGTAGTGGCTTTAAACATGTACGATATGTTGAAACCAATCGATAAAGGCATCGAAATTCATCATATAAAATTATTAAACAAAAAAGGTGGTAAATCGGACTTTAAAGACAAGTTTAGAAAAGATTTGACTGCTGTGGTTATTGTGTGTTCCGATACCATTTCGGGTGGACATAAAGAAGATAAAGCAGGAAAAGCCATTATTGAAAAACTAGAAGCTTGCGAGGTTAAAGTTGAAGAATACATCATAATTCCTGATGAAAAAGATATTATACAAGAAAAAGCAAAAATGTATCAAAGTCAGGGCATCGATTTAATAATATATACAGGCGGCACAGGGCTTTCGGCAAGAGATGTTACCCCAGAAGCGCTTATACCACTATTAGACAGACGTATCCCTGGAATTGAAGAAGCGATTCGTAATTACGGGCAAGACAGAACTCCGTATTCCATGCTTTCAAGAAGCGTTGCGGGAACCCTTAAAAACACGTTAGTATTAGCGTTACCAGGTTCAACCAATGGTGCAAGTGAATCAATGGATGCTATTTTTCCGTCGGTATTACACATTTTTAGAATTTTAAAAGGCGCCAGACATGATTAAACGTTTAGTCGTGGAATCGTTTAGTCGTTTAACCGATTAAACAATTCAACGATTCAACAATTACACAAAACAAAACAATGAACGAACACAACAACATATTACAAGATTTACATGGCAGAAACCATGGGTATTTACGTATTTCACTCATTGAAAGGTGTAATTTACGTTGTTCCTATTGCATGCCTGAAGAAGGTGTGCAATTGTCACCTAAAAGTCATATAATGACCTATGAAGAAATCTATGAAATTGCAAAAACGTTCGTTAATCATGGGGTTACCAAGATAAGACTCACTGGAGGCGAGCCTTTAATCAGAAAAGATATTCCAGTTATTTTAGAAAAACTGGCGACGCTTCCTGTTGAATTATCTATTACATCCAATGCTGTAATCATTGATAAATTTATTGATGTTTTAAAAGAGAATGGCGTTAAAAAAATCAACATCAGTTTAGATTCATTAGATAAAAACAAATTTCATCAAATTACCCGTCGCGATCAATTCGATATCGTTTATAAAAACATGTTGCTTTTAGTTGAAGAAGGTTTTACCGTGAAAGTAAATGTAGTGTTAATGAAAGATTTTAACGAGAATGAAATCATCGATTTTATAAATCTTACCAAAGACTTACCTATTGTCATTCGATTTATAGAATTTATGCCCTTTGATGGCAACAAATGGGATATGAGTAAAATGGTTTCTTATGCTGAAGTGATGGCGCATGTAAATGCAAGTTTTTCCGAAGAAGATATTAACCGTCTGCAAGATGCTCCAAATGATACGTCGAAGAATTATAAAATAAAAGACTACAAAGGTAGTTTTGCTATTATTAGTTCTGTTACTAATCCATTTTGCGATTCCTGCAACAGACTGCGTTTAACGGCAAACGGCCAATTAAAAAACTGTTTATTTTCTTCCGAAGAATCCGATTTATTAACAACACTTCGTGCAGGAAAATCGATTGAACCTATCATTCAAAAAGCGGTTCAAGCGAAGTTTAAAGTCCGTGGTGGTATGGACACGCTGGAAAAACTTCAAGAACCTAAACTGCATAATAATAACAGAAGTATGATTACGATTGGTGGATAACACTTAATTATGAATTCGCGTTTCTTAATACAATAGACCAAAATACTTCCCCCTTTTCCTCACTTAAAAAATAAATTATTTTTAATTAGGATAAATTTGTCCGTTATATAATTTAAAACTAAATTTGCCAGCAATTTGAAAACCATTCTGATTACAAATAAGATATTTTTATCCTAATTAATTTAGATGGATTATTCAAAGTTATAATAAGTCAATTAAAAAGAGAAATAATAAAAATATACTAAACCTTTTAAACCATGAACATTGCATCGTTGGTAGACCAAATAACCTACCAAGAAAACAAACCAACCGTCACCGTTTTATTTAAAACCGAAACCACTAAGGAAATTCGGATTGTTATGAAAAAAGGACAAACCATGAAGGAACACCAAGCGCCCTACCCCATTGTTATCGAAATCTTTGAAGGCAGTATCAATTTTGGTGTAAACAACGAAAAGAAACTTTTAAATAAAGGTGATTTAATAGCGCTAAACGCCAACATTCTGCACGATCTAACCTGTCTGTCTGATTGTATCATCAGGTTATCTCTTTCAATTTATGATAGTGTGGAACGCGTAAAAAATGTAAATAACTAATTAATAAAACCTCTAAATACAACTTAAAATGAAAAAAACATGGCTTGCCTTTATTAGTGTTGTTGTCTTATCATTCATCACGCTAATCTGGATTGGTACGGAAGTATATCAAACCCAACCTCCTATTCCAGAAACTGTTATTGTTAAAGAAACTAAAGAAATTCTTTACACCAAAGCAGATATCCAAATCGGACAAAACGTTTGGGAATCTATTGGCGGTATGGAAGTCGGTTCTATTTGGGGGCATGGAAGTTATGTTGCCCCAGATTGGACTGCCGATTGGATCCATAAAGAAGCCGTTTATATGTTAAACGCTTGGGCGAAAAATGATTTTAATACGACCTACGAATCTTTGGATGTTGAACAAAAAGCAGCATTAAAAGCACGATTGATTAAAGATATTAAAACAAATTCCTTTAATGAATCTGACAAATCGATTAGTATATCTGAAAGCAGATTAGCCGCAATTAAAGAAAATATTAAACATTACTCTGCTATTTTTTCTGAAGGAAAAGAAGAATACGCCATACCAAAAGGAGCGTTAGTTGAAAAGGAAAAGTTAGAACAATTGAATGCTTTCCTTTTCTGGACGTCTTGGGCAGCAAGTACCAATCGCCCCGGAAAAGATTATACCTACACCTCTAACTGGCCACACGAGCCGCTAATTGACAACAACATTACAGATGATTCTATTATATGGTCTGGATTATCTATTGTGTTGCTGTTACTTTTTATAGGTATTCTTACCTACTACTATTTATTAAACCATGAAAAAGGCGAACTTTTAGAGAAACCGGAATCAGATCCTTTAACAAACCTAAAACTATTCCCTTCACAAAAGGCCATCTTAAAGTATTTTATAGTAATTTCCTTATTGATTGCTTTGCAGGTTATTTTAGGTGCAGTTACGGTACATTACACGGTAGAAGGACAAGCGTTTTTTGGCTTTGATTTATCGAGCTTCCTACCCTATTCGGTTACCAGAACTTGGCATACCCAATTAGCGGTATTTTGGATTGCTGCCACTTGGTTAGCGACTGGCTTGTTTTTAGCACCTATGATTTCTGGCAAAGAAATGAAATACCAACGTTTTGGTATCAACTTTTTGTTCTTCGCTTTATTGGTAATCGTTTTAGGATCCATGTTTGGCGAATGGTTAGGTGTACACCAATTTTTAGACTTAACTACGAATTTCTTCTTTGGTCACCAAGGCTATGAATACATGGATTTAGGTCGTTTTTGGCAAATATTTCTTGGTATCGGTCTGGTACTTTGGGTAGTTATGGTAAGTCGTCATATTCTTTTTGCCATTCGAAAAAACGATGCTTCAAAACACTTGCTCATAATACTATTAATATCGGTAATGGCAATTGGTATGTTCTTTTTCTCCGGACTTATGTACGGCGAAAACAGCAGCTTACCTGTAATTAACTACTGGAGATGGTGGTTGGTACATTTATGGGTTGAAGGTTTCTTTGAAGTTTTTGCAACCGTGGTGATTGCCTATATATTTTCTCAAATGAAGGTAATATCACCTAAAACGGCTGGACGTGTTTCTATAGCCTCTGCTTCTATATTTTTAGCTGGTGGTATTATTGGTACGCTGCATCATTTATACTATTCGGGAACACCGGTACAAGCCATTGCTTTGGGTGCCACTTTTAGTGCTTTGGAAGTTGTACCACTGACTCTTATGGGCTTCGAAATTAGAGAAAACTGGAACCTGCTAAAAAGTAAACAATGGATGCAAAAATATAAATGGCCCATTTTCTTCTTTATCGCGGTTGCTTTTTGGAATTTTGTTGGTGCCGGTGTATTTGGTTTCTTAATTAATCCGCCAATTGCATTGTACTATATTCAAGGTTTAAATACCACAGCGGTACACGCACACACCGCTCTATTTGGTGTTTATGGTATGTTAGGCATGGGCTTTATTTTAATTTGTTTACGTTTTTACTCTAACCGCGTTTGGGAAAACAAAAAACTAAAACGTGCTTTTTGGTTATTGAATATTGGATTAGTAGCCATGGTAGTTTTCAGTTTATTACCTATTGGTATTATACAAGCGTATACTTCAATTACTCAGGGTTATTCTTTTGCTAGAGAATCTGAATTATTATACTCTCCAACAGTACAAACGCTTAAATGGATGCGTATGATTGGTGATGTGATATTCTCGGTTGGTATTTTTTACTTCTGCTGGTTTACTATTGATGAAACCATGTATAATTTTAAAAGAAAGCGATTGAATTAAGCTATAAATAATTACAAAAAAAGGTTGAAATTTAAGCTTATTAGCTTGATTTCAGCCTTTTTTTTTATCTGGTATCTGGATTTGCGTTAGGGATTGTCCCGAAGCGTCGGGAGGCATCCTTTTTTGCCACTAAAAGCAAAAAAGATATAGCGTAAAGCCCGACCCTTGGGGTAACGCCCTAATAATGTTTAACTGTTTAATTGTTTATTTGTTTATTTGTTTAATGAAATAGTGATTTATCACATGAACTACTTAACCAATACCTTCTTCTCGAAATTGCTTTTTGGTGCTTCACACAGTGAACATTCGTAGCTATCGGGCAATGTTTCGAAGGGTGTATTTGGTGAAATATGCTGAGTAATGTCGCCATAAATTTCGTTGTACACTGTTAAACAATCTTTGCACTGAAATACTTGTTCTTCTGAAGCTTCTTTTTTAACTTCTTGCAAAGTAATATCTTCTCGTTCTGTACCTAGTTGATCGAAATACAGCTGACTTAATTCCATTAACAAGCCTGGTAATTCTACCTTATCGACATCCTGAACATGCATGATGTACTCGCGTGTATTCGGATCGAAGTTTTTGGCGTACAATAAGTTATAGGTATCGCGAATTACAAAATCGCCCAAGGCTTCTGGTTTTTTGTTTTTTTCGACAACGATAGACGTGAAATAATAGGCACTACTGGCGTAATTAGTGAGTCCGAAAGTTAAACCATAGGTACTGATATCGTTTTGGTCGAAATTAGTTACTAAGTACTTTTTAAGATTTAAAGCGTCTTTATCGTTGACTGGTAAATGCCAGTTTAACTCTAACATAGAGTGACGAACGTTGATACCGAATTTACCTAAAAACTTTTCCCACTGTAGTTTTGCCTGCAACGGAATACCTTTTACTATAAAGGATTTCCATGGGGTAATGGATATTTTACCTATTTTATTTTCGGCACACAACTCGCACATGGCTTTTAAAAAAGCCAAGTCGTAGCGGTTGTTTCGCCAGTATAATCCTAACCAATATTTATCGCCAATTCGGTTCATGCCTTCGTAATAAGGAAATGGGTAGAATGGTACTTCCAAGGGTTTATCGACCGTTCTGTTGTTGGTATCGATGGCATCACTGACCAATTCGAAAATAGTTTCTACATTTTCGGGTTCTTCTTGCAACAAATTTTCGATAGCGAGCTCTACTTTATCTAAATCCCAGCTATAAATAAGCGCCGGATACATGACCGTTTTTTTCCATTCTGGAAGACGAATGTATAAATACCAATAGTCTTCGTGTTCTGAAGCGATATAGTTTATATTCCCAGTGAATAACGGCACCAAACGTTGCTTGGGGTCGGTAATGTTTACACGTAGTTTTAATTCGTGTTTAAATTGTTCTAAAACATAGAGATAGCGATCGCTAGTAAGCCATGAGGTATTTGGAAAAATATCTGCCGACACGTATGAAGATACCATATTTTCTGTACGCACCTGATTAGGTAACACTACTTGAAGCTTATCGAAACTTCTTAGCTTTTCTATATCAACAGGTTCTGGAAAAATAATGTCTTGTCTAGATCCAAACGAAATGGTATCTAAACCCAAACTTTCGGCTGCTTCACAAATGTATTTTAATTCTCCCGGAGACAATACACCGCCATTTACTATCAATCTACACGATTCTTTCATTTTACATTTTTCTGTCCTGCAAGGTTTTTTAAACCTTGTAGGTATATGTTACACCTATTAGTATACTTTGTTTTTTACCTACAAGGTTTTGGAAACCTTGCAGGAAACTCATTTATCAAACCAAAACTTTTGTGTTATTTAGAATTTCCCTAACCTCTGTTTTACAACTTCCGCAGCCCAAACCGGCGCCTGTTTTATTACACAGTTCGGTAAAGTTTGTGCAACCACCTTTAATGGCTTCTTCAATATTTCCTGCCCCTACCTGACTGCAAGAGCATACTAATTTGCCCAAAACAGGAACATCGTTAGAAACGCCTCGCAATAAGGTATTTCGCTTTTCAGACATTTCTATTTTACTTTCAATCATGGTTTTAAATTCGGCAAACTCATTTTTATCGCCCATTAAAACGGCACCAATCAATAAATCGTCTTTAACGATACATTTTTTATAATAGCGTTTAGAAATATCGGTGAAGATAACTTCTTCGTACGAATCGTCGTTTTCAGGAACATCAATATCACCGATGCTACATAAATTTAAATCGTTAAATTTCAGGATATTCATTAATACCGAACCGTTATAAGCTGAACTCACATCGCCTGCTATAAAGTTTGCTAAAATAGTAGCCTGCTCTTCTGCAGCTGAGGTAATTCCGAATAACTGATTATTAAATTCGGCTATTTCACCAATGGCAAAAATGTCTGGATGAGACGATTGTAAATGCTGATTCACCTTCACGCCACGGCTACATAAAATACCATTTTCTCTGGCGATTTCTACATTGGGGATGGTTCCAATAGCATACACAATGGCATTGGCAGTAATAAACTTACCACTCTTTAAGGTGATGTTTAATTCGCCGGTATCTTCATCATCAAACACGGTACTAACCTCATTATCAAAGTATATTTGAATGCCGCGTTCTTGCACATCTAAAGCCAATAACTTGCTGGAAACTTTATCTAACTGTCGCTCCATTAATCTGGAAGCACGCTGTATAATGGTGATTTTTACGTTTTTGTGCTTCATGGCTGCTGCCAACTCTAAACCTAATAGACCACCGCCGACAATCACTACATGTTGTTCTTCTGGCGGCAAGCCTGTAGCCTCTAAATAGGCTTTAAATTTGTCGGCATCATTTTTATTACGCATGGTAAAACGCCCTGGCAAATCTATTTGAACATCTTTAGGAATAAAAGCACGACTTCCTGTCGCCAGAATGAGTTTATTGAAGGTGTGTTGCTCACCATTGGTATCTGTAACGACTTTATTTTCTGAATCGATGGTACTGATGGAAGTCTCTGGATATACCTTAATGTTTAACTTGCCTAACTCCTTTTGTTTTATCTTAAGCAGTTGTTCCCAAGACAATTCTTCGGTAACGTATTCCGGCAACAATACCCTGTTATAGAATAAATTAGGCTCTTTTGAAAACACATGGATTTCATCAACCTCGTTAAATTCTCTATAATTCTGAACAAATCGGAACGCTGCAGCACCCGCACCAACAATGATTATTTTTTCGACTGCCTTTTTATATTTTGAAACCGAAACTCGTGTGAATTTAAAATCTGGTTCTTTAGAAATTGGATCGACCAGCGTATTGGTTAAATTGTTAGCTCTGTTTAAATCGCTTTGCAATTGTTTACCCCAATGCATTGGCAAAAACACACAGCCTTTTACAATGTTATCGGTAACTTTTGCGCGTACTCTAACAACGCCATTCTCACTTTTAATTTCGGTAATATCACCATCTTTAATTTTACTTAAATAGGCATCAACAGGATTGATTTCTAGAACAGGCGTTGGATAATGCGTTTTTAAGCGCGATACTTTCCCCGTTTTAGTCATGGTGTGCCATTGGTCGCGCACTCTCCCTGTTGTTAAAACCAATGGATACATTCCATTAGGTTGCATCGAGGTGTTTTCTATACTGGTTGCCACATTAAAAATGGCTTTTTGAGACGGTGTGTAAAACTTTTTATCTTGAAAAAGTCTTTGTGTTCCTGCATGGCGGTGTTCTGGTACCGGCCATTGGAAGGTGCCTTCACTTTTTAATCGGTCGTAATTAAGAAACGATATATCAATTTTAGTTCCTTTAGTCATGGAACAATATTCTTCGTAAATTTCTTCGGCACTGTTGAAGTTAAATCCGCGGAAGCCCATACGTTGTGCGAAATCGCAAAAAATCTCCACATCGGGTCTGGCTTCACCTGGCGCATTGATTTCCTTTGGTAAATAAGAAATGCGACGCTCAGAATTCGTCATAGTACCTTCCTTTTCCAACCAACCGGCAGCTGGAAGTACTAAATCGGCAAACGCGACAGTATCAGATTTATGCGAAATATCTTGAACCACCACAAACTTCGCGTTTTTCATGGCGCTCTCTATGCGATGCGTATTTGGCAAACTGACTAAGGGATTGGTACAAGCAATCCAAATAGCTTTTAATTTACCCGATTCTAAAGCATCAAACATTTCGGTAGCCGTTAAACCTGGTTTTGGTGAAATTTGATCGACGCCCCAAAATTGCGCTACCTCCCTACGGTGTTCTTCATTTTGTAAATCTTTATGAACTGCCAGTAAATTAGCCATTCCGCCTACCTCACGACCGCCCATGGCATTGGGTTGTCCGGTTAATGAAAACGGACCAGAACCGGGTTTACCAACCTGCCCAGTAATAAGCGACAAGTTTAATAACGCCGTATTTTTATCGGTACCCACAGCACTTTGGTTAAGCCCCATAGCCCACATGCTAATAAAGCCTTTTGAAAGCCCGATCATATCGGCGGCTTTTCGAATATCCGATTCTGGTACGCCGCATATTTTTGACGCATCTTTTACAGAAGTTGCAAAAATTTGTTCTTTATATGCTGAAAAGCCTTCGGTATAATTTTTAATAAAATCTTCGTCGATTAAACCGCGTTTATACAAACATCTCGCAATGGCATTGTATAAAATAATATCGGTTCCCGGAATTAATTGCAAATGCAAATCGGCAAAATTTGCAGAATCTGTTTTTCGCGGGTCGATGACAATAATTTTTACATGGGGATTTTTCTCTTTATGTTGCTCGATGCGTCTGAAAAGAATGGGATGGCACCACGCAGGGTTTGCGCCTGTAATTAAAAAACAATCTGCTAATTCGATATCTTCATAAGACACCGGAACGCTATCTTCTCCAAAGGTTTTTTTATAACCAACTACTGCCGAACTCATACACAAGCGCGAGTTCGTATCAATATTATTCGTTCCTAAAAAGCCTTTGGTAAGCTTGTTGGCAATGTAATATTCTTCGGTTAAACTTTGCCCGGATACATAAAACGCCACACTATCGGGTCCGTGTTTTTTAATAATGGATTTAAAAACACTTGCCGCTCTATCTAAGGCATCGTCCCAACTAACTCGCTCACGCGGATGCGAACGACTCCAGCGCATTTCTGGATATAAAATTCTATCGGAAGTGTCGTTAACTACGTAATGTAAATTCATGCCTTTAGAACACAGCATACCGCGATTCACAGGATGGTCTTTATCGCCTTCAACAAAAACCTTATCATTGTTATCTTTTTTAACAATAATACCGCAACCAACTCCACAATACGAACACGTGGTTTTTACTTCCTTTTTATGCATCTACAAATACGATTTATTACGAATTAAGACAATTTACTAACACAAAACAAATGCTAGGTTTATTATTACCAATACGCTAAAAATAACGCTTGATTTTTAAATATCTATAAAACTTAGTTTTTATAATCGGCTCTAACAGCAATCAATTCCGGACTCACATCCTCTAAATTAACTTCCTTAACCACCTCATCTTCAGTCGAAAAACGAATAGCTAGTGCTAATATTCCAGCCAATACCACTATAAAACCAATGATAAAATAGCCGCTAGAAACCGCACTAGAAGCAGCAGCTGATTGCGCTGATTTCATCACTTCTTCACCCAAGCCTTGATTGGTAGCAAGTGCCGCTTTTTCAGCCACAGCTGCTTTCGATTTTAATAACATGGCTGCTAAAAAGGCACCTACATTTCCGCCGGCACCCACAATACCCGAAACCGAACCAATGGCTTTTTTATTTATAAAAGGCACCACAGAAAAGGTTGCTCCTTCGGCCATTTGTACCGTTAAACTAAACATGATTAAGAATAGAATTCCTAAGTAAATACTTGTAGTTGTAGAAAATGTTACTAGCATAATACCTTCTAACGATAAGATGGCTGCCAAAAACAATACACGACCACGTAAACCTTTAAGTTTACCAAATTTATCGCCAAAGAAACCACCCAAAGTACGGGCAAAAATATTCATTAAAGCGAAAGATAACACGATGTTTCCTGCCGTAAGTCTGCTTAATTGAAAGGTGTTTTGCAAATAATCATCCATGGTACCATATACCGTAAGTTCAATACCAAAACAGGCAGCATATACAATGAAAAGGATCCAAGTTCTGTAATCTTTTATAACGGTTGAAAAACCAACTTTATCTTTTTTAGTGGTAACCGTTTCACCAGATTCTCTTAAATCTTTAAAGTTTCCTTCTGGCGTATCTTGTGTAAAAAAGTAATACACAATACCCATTAAAAAACAAACAATTCCCGCAATAACCATAGAATATCTCCACGCCTCTGCATCGGCAACCCCAAAACTAACAACTGCTGCAGCAATAAGTGGCATCCCTAAACGGTTAGCACCACCACCTAAATTACCCCAACCAGCAGATGTGGCATTGGCAGTTCCTACTACATTAGGCGCAAACATTAAAGACGTATGTACTTGCGTGATAACGAACGACGCACCAATAAAACCAATAAATAATCTACATATTAAAAATTGAAGTGGTGTTTGTACCAAACCACAAGCAATAACCGGAATGGCGCCTAATGTTAACAACCAGGTGTAACATAAACGTGGTCCGTATTTATCACATAATTTACCAATAAGTAATCTGGCAAACACGGTTCCAGAAACCGCTAATATGATAGAATTCCATTTTTGGGTAGGTGTTAAACCTAAATCGTTAACCACATCGGGCATAAACGGTACAATACCAAACCATGCGAAGAAACACATGAAGAATGATATAGACGTTATCCAAAATGTACGAATTGGAATGGATCTAAAGTTTAATAAATTTAATTTGGTAGCCTTAAGAGATGGTGTCGTTTTCATATTAAGTATATTTATACGTACAAAACTAAGTATATTTACTTAATTATAACTATTAAATACGTATTATTTGATAATTAATATGAGGTTGATAATTTTAGAAGATGGTTTTTGAGGAATTGATAAAAAAGAGATTGCTAAGTATAGGAAATTGATGAAATGAGTGATTGAGGTTGAGAGAATTTTTGGTGAAAATTGTTTTTGTAAGCATATATTTCAATAGGAAGATTGCCAAATTTTACTTAAAAGAAGTAAAATTTCCAATGACGCCTATTTTATAAACTTTTGATTAATAGATGGCAAAAATTCAGAATAGAAATATAAGTATTTAGCGTAGAAAGGCATGTTTGTTATTCAGACCTCACAGGTTTTAAAACCTGTGAGGTCTTTGATACCCTAAAATATTATCGTAAAAACATGAGACAAAAATGTGCTGCGATACTAACTAAACCAACTCAAACTCCTTAGCCTTATTACTTAGTTCCATAAGGTTTTTAACGTCTAGTTTTTTCATTAAATTAAAACGGTGTACTTCGGCGGTGCGTTTGCTTATTTGAAGTTCTTCGGCAATGTCTTTGTTGTTTTTTAACTGAAGTACCAGGTTTAAAATCTGTTTTTCCCGTTTGGTTAGATTGAACGGATCTTCTATTTGCTTTGGTTCTTCGGAAGTAGGCGTTGCTGTATTGCCGTTCACGAAATTATTCATAATAATTGCAGACACATCACCTGTAAAATATTTTCCGCCCGATGCTACTTTGTGTAATGCTTTTAGGAATTCTTCTTTACTGGCTCCTTTCAGCAAATACCCATCAGCACCCGCTTGAATCGCTTTTACTACGTATTCTTCAGAATCGTGCATAGACAATACAAGCGTTCTTACATCGTTATACAACTTATTAATTTCAGCAACGACTTCAATGCCATTCATTTCTGGCATGCGAATATCAACAATCAACAAATGTGGTTTGTTCTTTTTTATAACCTCTAGGGCTTCCACCCCATTAGAAGCTTCATCTACAACACGAATACCTTCCTGATCTTCTAAAAGTGCTTTGATGCCATCTCTTACTAAAACATGGTCGTCTGCTAAAACTACATTTATTATGCTCATAAAACCTACTTATCTAACCTGCAAGGTTTTGCAACCTTGTAGGTTTTTATTAAACTAAATCAATACTTACTTTATACCTAAAAGGTTTTTGAAAACTTTCAGGATTTAATTCCTTTTATACCTACAAGGTTTTTGAAACCTTGCAGGACTTGAAACCTTGTAAAACTGAAATATTAAGTACAAATTTACAAATAATTACGTAAATATACTTAATTACTTAATGGTATATTTAATGTAACACGGGTTCCTTTTCCTGGTTCTGAATTGAGAAACAATCGTCCGTCAATATATTTAATACGTTCTCGCATAAAGGTAAGCCCCATGCCGCCATCGCCATTTTTAACATGCTTTACTTTTGAAGGATCGAATCCTTTTCCGTTATCGTCTATAACGATACTTAGTATGTTTTCGCTATGCGATAAGGACACCAGGATATGTGTGGAGTCGGCATACTTAATAGCATTGTTTATGGCTTCCTGAACAATACGGTAAATATTTATTTCTACTAAGGAATCCAATCGCTGATTAAACTCTGTTTTATTAAAAAGCACGATGTTTTTACCTGTTAGTTTACCCAATTCCGACGTTAACTTCGTGATGGCTGGCACAATACCATGATCTGATAATTCTGGTGGCGTTAAATTAAAGGTCGCGGTTCTTACGCCCTTTATGATATTGGTAGTAAGTTCTTTTAAATGCTCAATTTTAGACGCTGTTTTATCAATATCTTTAATATCGATACTTTCTAAATTGTATTTTAGACCGGTAAGCATCTGCCCGATACCATCGTGTACGTCTTTCGCTATGCGGTTTTGCTCTTTTTCCTGGTTTTCAATAATCTGGCTGGAAACTATTTTTTGCTGATTAATTTTCTCCTCAAAACTTTCCTTAGTTAAGCGCGCTATTTCAAGTTGCGCCGCTTTACGCGCCGTTATTTCTGAAGCAATGATAAGCAGTTCCGATTTATCATCGGTTGGACTAAATGGAATAATGGCCATTTCTAACCAAACATCTTGCTTATCTTTGGTGGTTCCTTTTACTTCGCCCTGCCAACCTGTTTTCTTGTTTTTCGAAATTAAGTTTTCAATAGCTAACTGTTCGGTTTCGTTTATTGATAAAACTTCCGAAAAATTAGTGGTCATATTAAACTTGGTGAATTTAAACAGGCGCGAAAACTTTTTCCCGATGTGCACCAAGGCGCCATTGGGTGTAATTCTGGCAAACAAGAGCGTTTCGTCCATGGCATGACTCAAGGCACGCAATTCCTTAATGGACTTTTCTTTGGATATGGTTAACTCATCGGCATCAAAAGCCATTTTCTTCGCTTTCTTTTCGGCGATTAATAATTCCGCCAGTGTCGATTTAACCGATTTTGCCGTTGGCCAAAAAATGAATAAAAATTCACCCAACAATATTAGCAAGGTAAGCACCATTAACAGCATTTCCAAGGTGCGTAACCAAGTTACTTTGGCATCGGCTTCTACATCGTACTGGTTCACTATCTGATCCATGACCTGAAGAAAATGGCCTTCGTGCTGTTTCACCATGTCAACATCTTCCATAAAGGTGGAACGTGGTGCGGCGGGACTCATTTCAATTGTATTGATAATCGCTTTGGAAGCAGTACAAATACTATCGAACGTCGGGTTTAATTCTTCGAATTTTTGTTTAATGATAGCACTATTTTTTCCCGGCAATCCTAAACTATCATTCCCGTTTTGAAGTGCCTTATGCGATACCCCCCAAAGTTTTAGGGTTTGTTTTACTTTTTCTTTCTGCTCTAAACGCGCTTCAATGCTGTCTTCCGTAGCAAGTAATACAATTTCTTTGGTTAATTTCTGGCTTAACATTCGCTGTCTTCCCGCCACATTAATAACCGAAGAATCACTTTGCTGGTCGTTTAAATGCTTGCGTACCAAAAATTGACTCACAATTACCGAAAGCGCAATGGCACTTAACGCAATAATGTACAAACGGCTTAATCTATCAAAAGTGCGTTGATCTAATGAATTACCGTTTTTCGTCATTGTTTATTAAAGTATTTAAGAAATGGCCTGTTTTACAAGTGCCAAACTTTTATCTGAAAATTTAAGTTTTAGGGCTTCTGCATGTCCTTCTTCCGACATTTTAACCCAGGTTTTTTGAAGAATATCAATCACTTTTGCATCATCGTGCTTTTCGGCAAACTCTTCAAAATAGTAATCTAAAAACACCAAACAAATCACATCTTCAATAGTTTGGCTTTCTTCATTCTTTTTAATGAGTTTTTTATTGATCAAAAAGGATACACGCTCAATAAATTCGTCGTCATAACCCACTTCTTTTAAAATATCTGCTGTAATTTCAGCATGCATTTTTTTAAGGGTTTCACGCCATTTTAAATACCCTACTCGATCCATTGGGTACTCATCTCTGGCAATTTTCCAACGGCAAATATGTTGCGCTCTTGCTGCAATTTGAAGTGCTCTGGAAGCATCCGGTTTAAACTGCAATAACTTTTGAGACATGCGTTGCGAATACAATAATTCTTTAGGAAAATCCAATCCACAAGCATGGTAAACATTCGGATCTTCAGAATTTTTTTTATCTATTAATGCAATGGCTGTTTCAAAACGTGTTGGTTTCATGATGTGTACGTATTATTGGTTAATCTGAAAAGCCAATATACACATTTCCGCTTTCAATTTTAACAGGATACACTGCAATTTTTAAATCATCACCACCTAAATTACTACCGTCTTCCAACGAAAAATTCTTTTTATGCATCGGGCAAGCCACTTTAGCAACGCCTTCTTTGTCGCCAATCATCCCCAACGACAAAACCATTTCCATTTTATGCGGACATAAGTTTTGGCAGGCATACCACTTGTCTTTTCTGGCGAAGTTATACACCGCTATTTGCTTGGTTTTGTACTTAATGCAGGCACCGCTGTTTTCAGGAAAATCCGAAACCATACCCACTTCAAACCACGTTTTTACCTCTGCTTCTGTAACCGATTGATATTGTTCAAGAATATTTTGCATATCTATTTTTTTGTTGATTTGTTGATTTGTTGATTCGTTTAAGTGTTACAAACAATTAAACAAATCCTCTTAATTTCATTCTTTTTATTTGGGTTCCTTTTACTTATACCTACAAGGTTTTTAAAACCTTGTAGGAGCGTAAAAGTTGGGCTTTACGCTATATCTTTTTTGTGTTTAACCCTTCGACTCCGCTCAGGGTGACAAAAAAAGAATTTCTCCCGACGCTTCGGCACAATCCCTAACGCGGAACAATTGATAATTGATAATTGATAATTGTCAATTGACCTACCACGCCTTCGGCATCTTCTGGTCACGCATTGGAACAAACACCAAGTTATCATCTGTATCATCCGAATTCACAAAATGTTTGAAACGTTTTGCCATATTCGGGTCTTCAATAGCTTGTTTCCATTCACATTCATATTTGTTAACCAGCCCTTGCATTTCTTGTTCTAATTCTTCAGCAATACCTAACGAATCTTCAATAACTACTTTCTTCAAGTACTCAATACCACCATCTAGTTTTTCTAACCAAGGTGCAGTTCTAACTAAAGGACCCGCGGTACGTATGTAGAACATTAAGAATCTATCTAAGTATTTTATAGCTGTGGCATCATCCAATTGTTCTGCAAAAAGAATGGCGTGTTTTGGTGTAGCACCACCGTTTCCACATACATATAAGTTCCAACCACCTTCAACAGCAATCAATCCGAAATCTTTTCCTCTAGCTTCGGCGCATTCTCTAATACAACCCGAAACGCCTCCTTTTAATTTATGTGGCGAACGTAAGCCTTTGTAACGGTCTTCAATTTCTATGGCAAAGGTTACACTTTCATGCATACCGTAGCGACACCAGGTAGAACCTACGCAACTTTTCACCGTTCTTAACGATTTTCCGTAAGCATGTCCGCTTTCAAAACCAGCATCAATTAATTCTTTCCAAATAAGTGGCAATTCGTGTAACTGCGCACCGAATAAATCGATACGTTGTCCACCAGTGATCTTCGTATATAAATCGTATTTTTTAGCAACTTCACCAATCACAATCAACTTGTCTGGTGTAATTTCACCACCCGCAATTCTTGGCACTACCGAATAGGTTCCATTTCGTTGAATGTTTGCTAAGAAACGGTCGTTGGTATCTTGAATAGCCACTTGTTTATTTGGCGTTTCCATAGTAATGGTAGCGAAAATAGACGCCAATGCTGGCTTACAAACCTCACAACCATCGCCTTCACCAAATAGGTTCAGCGCTTCGTCGTAATCTTTAACTTTATTAACTTTTATCAAATCGTAAAGCTCCTGACGGTTAAAGCTAAAGTGCTCGCAAAGCGTTTCTTTAACTTCTTTTCCTAAGGATTTTAAAGTTTCGTTTACCAAATCAACCACCATAGGTTTACAACCACCACAACCAGAGGTTGCTTTGGTTTTTGCAATCACATCGCCTAAATTCTGGCAACCGCCTTCAGTAATGGACGAGCAAATCATGCCTTTGGTAACACTTTCACACGAACATACTTGCGCAGCATCAGGAATATCCATCACACTTCCAAACGACGACCCGCCTTCACCTCTGCTTCCTAAAATCAATTCTTCAGCATCTTCAGGAATTGGCAATCCGTTTAAATATATTTGATGGAACATGTTATAATCAGACGCATCCCCAACTAAAATACCTCCTAAAAGGCTTTTCCCATCGTGACTGATATTAATACGCTTATATAAATTCTTCGTTTTGTTTTCGTAAATAATAGAATACCCTTTTTCAACAGGCATAAACGGCTCGCCGTAACTTGCTACATCAACACCAATTAGTTTTAGTTTGGTTGACATATCAATATCTTGTGCCATCACAACCTCAGCATCTCCTAAAATTTGGTTTACGGCAACACCTGCCATATCGTAACCTGGAGCAACCAGACCGTATATCATTTGGTTATACAAAGCAACTTCACCAATCGCATAAATTTCAGGATCCGAAGTTTGCATCCTATCGTTCACCACAATACCACCGCGCGTACCCATTTCTAAAAAACAGGTTTTTGCTAGTTCGTCACGCGGACGTATCCCTGCTGAAATAACCAACATTTCAACATCAATTTTATCATATTCACCAAACTCCATTCCTGAAATACTCTTGTCTCCAAGAATTTTATTGGTAGCTTTTGATAGGTGTATATTAATCCCTAAAGACTCTAACTTTTCTTGTAAAACCTTACTAGCTCTGGTATCTAACTGACGTGGCATTAGTTTGTTTGCAAACTCAACTACATGCGGCTCAAAGCCCATATCCATAACCGCTTTCGCAGCTTCTAAGCCTAACAAACCACCACCTAATACAGCCGCTTTTATGGCCTCATTTTTTCTGCCCTTTTTAAGTTTAGCAGCGTATTTAAGCATTGCTTCTAAATCTTCAATGGTTCTGTAAACAAAAATACCTTGCTTCTCTACACCCGGAATATTAGGTACAAAAGGCGCAGATCCTGTTGCTAATACTAAGTAATCATACTTATAATTAAGGTCTTTAGAGGTAGTTACTTTTTTAGAAACACGATGAATGGCTGTAATTCGCTCGTCGGTAACTAATTCAATACCGTGTTCTTCGTACCATTCTCTAGGCGCCATTTCTAAAGCCTTGGCATCTTTATTCTGAAAAAACTCGCTTAAATGTACCCGATCGTAAGCTGGTCTTGGTTCTTCACCAAAAACAGTTAACTGAAACTTTTTATCTTCTGCTAATGCTACAAATTTTTCACAAAACTTGTATCCTACCATACCATTACCAACAACAATAATTCTTTTCATCAGTTAAATATTAAAAATTTAGTGTTAGTTGCACTTTACAACTACGTAATTCTTTTACAAATCTAAGTATTTTTACTTATTTTTAAGTATAAATAACTAACATTTTTAATAAACGGGCAATAATTAACGATTTCGCAAAATGACATGAATTTTATTAAGTATTAAGTAAATTTTGGGAAATAGAATTAGTAAAGCATTAATAAACGCGACACCAATACAGACACCTTAACTGATAATAGCACCTAAAAATTAAACTAAATAGCTTGTGTTTTTATAAACTCTAACGCGCGTTTTTCGTTGTAATAAATATTTTTCTTATCAATAAATCCTACGTGCCCGCCATGATTTGGCATTTCTAAATACAAGTTCTGATTATTTTTAGCTTCTTTAACAGGGTAGCATTCTGCTGACAAAAAAGAATCGTTTAATGCATTGATAATAAGGGAAGGTGTCTTTATTTTCGGAAGAAATTGAAGACAACTACATTTCTCATAATAATCTTCGGCGTTTTTAAATCCGTGTGCTCTAGAGGTGTATACATTATCAAAATCGTATAAAGTTTTTATAGATTCAATTTCTTTGATACTCAAATCTTCTGCAAACCGTTTTTGCTTAATTTTTAATCGGTCGACTAAGTGTTTTTTAAACCTTTCGTGAAATAATATATTTTTAAATGCATGTAATTCTTTAGCAGAACCCGATAAATGACATGGTACCGAAATTGCCACAGCAGCTTTTATTTCTGTGGGAACCAACGTGCGTTCTCCTAAATATTTTAGAACAATATTTCCACCCAAACTAATGCCCTTTAAATAAATTTCTGAATACTTCTTATTTAAAATGGCGTGATTAATAACCGCTTCTAAATCTTCGGTAGCGCCAGAATGGTAACTTCTGTACAGTAAATTATCTTCGCCACTGCAACCTCTAAAATTTACGCATACCGCATCCATATGATTGTTGTTAAACAATTTAGCAGCTCCAGTAACGTAGGGTCTTTGTGCATGCCCTTCTAAACCATGAAGTAAAATGATGAGCTTGTTTGATTTTTCGTTTGAATAACTCCAATCTAAATCTAAAAAATCGCCATCGGGTAATGTGATGCGCTCGCGTTCTTGCTGTAAGCTTACTTTGCGAACCAAGCCTGAATAAACGGTTGAAACAAATCCCTTTTTAACAAAGAATGGTGGTTTATAGGTGGATTCTATTACTGGCATGTTTTATGGGTTTTGGGTGTTAGGTGTTGGGTTCTAGGTTCTAGATGGTTAGATGGTTAGATGTAAAATTATTGATTATTGATTATTGCAAATTGCTAATTGTCAATTGTCAATTGCTAATTGTTAATTGTCAATTGTTAAACTTGTAAATTTAAAATCTGTTCCGTTAAAAAGGCCTTTGTCGCTTAATTTTAGCGACGGAATTACCAACAATGCCATAAACGACAAAGTCATATAGGGTGCGTGCAGCTTACTGCCCAATTGTTTTGCCAAAGTATCTAATACAGCATATTGTTCTCCAATAGTTTTTCCATCTTTATCACTCATAATTCCGGCGACTGGTAAGGACACAATTTTTGCTTCCGAATCGCTCACGGCGCAAATACCGCCTTTATTTTCAATAATTAAATTAACCGCTTTACAAATGGCTTCATCTGAAACACCTACCGCAATGATATTATGCGAATCGTGACCAACAGACGACGCAATAGCCCCTTCTTTCAGTCCGAAATTTTTAATAAATGCCACGGCTGGTTTTTCATCCCGATGGCTATCGGGATTATAGCGATTAACAACCGTCATCTTCAAGATATCTGTATCTGTATTCGAAACCAGATTGTCATCAACAATTAATGTGTTTTCAATTAATTCGTTAGTAACCAATTGCCCTTCTAAGGCTTCAATCACCCTGATTTTTGCTTGTCCTGAGCGCAGTCGAAGGGTTGATGAAGATGCCACTCTAAAATCTGAAACCTCCTTTTTATTACAATTAAAATTATTTAGATTTTTAAAGCTTACGGGTTTGATTAACGATTCACCATTATTGAAAACCAACTCGCCATTTATAAAAGTTTGAAGCGTTTTAAAATTTGTTAAATCTTCAACTACAATACAATCGGCAGCATCACCAACTTGTAACAATCCCACCTCTAAATTATAATGTTTTACGGGATTAAAACAGGCCATTTGCAACACCTTAAACACATCAATACCTTTTTCCACCGCTCGCGCGCAAAGCTTGTTTATATGGTTGATTATTAAGTCGTCAGGATGCTTATCATCACTACAAAACATCATATTTTCAAAATACTCTGGAACTAAATCTATTAAAGCATCAAAATTTTTAGCGGCACTTCCTTCGCGAATTAAAATTTTCATGCCTTTTTGAAGTTTTTCTAATGCCTCTTCGTAAGTAAAACACTCATGGTCGGTAGTAATTCCAGCGTTGATGTACTTGGTGATCGCGTCACCTCTCAATCCGGGTGCATGCCCATCCACAGGTTTTCCATATTTTTTTGCCCAATCAATTTTCTTTAAAACCTCGGCATCATCAAACAGAACGCCTGGGTAATTCATCATTTCTGTTAAATATTTGATATCGGGATTTTCTAAAAGCAGTTTTACGGCATCAGAATCTATTACTGCGCCAGCCGATTCGAAAGTGGTTGCCGGCACACAAGATGGCGCACCAAAATTAAATTTAAACGGTACTTTTTTACCATTGTCAATCATAAATTCAACCCCCTCAACACCTAAAACATTGGCTATTTCGTGCGGATCTGAAACCGTTGCCACCGTACCATGCGTTACTGCCAAACGCGCAAATTCACTGGGCACCAACATAGAACTTTCTATGTGTATGTGGGCATCAACAAAACCTGGAAGAATATAGGTTTCGTTAGTATGTTCCTTTTCAATAATTGATGCAATTTTTCCATTTTCAAAAGTGATTTCACCTTTAAAAACGCGCTTGTTTTGTATGTCGACTATTTGCCCTTGTAGCTTCAAATTATATGATTTTATTAATGAGACACTTCGACTGCGCTCAGTGTTACAAATTATTTCAATTCAACTTTTAATATTTGCTTTGTGTTTTCGGTGACTTTAAATCTGTTGTCTGCTCGTTTCCCAATCACCCAAACAATGTTATCTTCAGAACACAGTAACCAGGCATTTTCTTTATCTAATAAGGAATATTTTTCGTCTTTAAAGTACTTACTTAGCTTCTTTTTCCCTGTCATTCCTAAGGGATAAAAAACATCGCCTTTTTCCCATTTTCTGATGGTTAACGGAAACTTAACACGATCTTTATCAATATATATTACAGATTTATCGGTTTCCGTAATGGCATCAACATCATTAATCAATAGCGCCCCAAAAGGCGTATTCACAACCTTGTCTGACTCCAAAATAGTGATGATATGACTTTTATTATTCTGAATTTCACTCAGTAATAAACAGGTTCGATCTTTTATCAAACGATGCGAATGCGATTGTACATATTTACCAGACTGCGCATCTAATAAAGCAAACACATCTTGCCACTCTGTAAAACCAAAATCTTTTAAAAGCTCGTATAAATACGCTTTGGGATGACCTAAATTTTTTATTTCGCTAATATTCAAAGAAAAGGTATAATCGTCTATTGGCTTGATAACTTTAGGAATTACCTCTGCTATTTTATCATCTACAATACATTTTGTTCTATTTAAAAACAATTGCGTTTTGGCGAAATTTTGTAACAACTGCGGGTTAATTTCTTTAAGAATAGGAATCACATCATGACGTAATTTGTTTCTTAAATATTTTGTAGAAATATTGCTGCTGTCTTCTCGCCACTCCAACTTATGAGCTCTGGCATAGGTTTCGATGTCTTCTCTTGTAAAACTTAATAGTGGCCTTACCACATTATTATTAACTGCCGGAATGCCTAATAAACCATCTAATCCGGTTCCTCGCGTTAGATTTATCAAAAACGTTTCGAGGTTATCATCGGCATGATGCGCCGTTAAAATATATTCAAAATGAAGTTGTTCGGTAAGTTCGGCAAACCATTGATATCTTAAAACCCTTGCTGCCATTTGAATACTTATCTTTTCATCCTCGGCAAACAATTTAGTTTCAAAACTTTCAATAAACACTTCCAAATCTAAATCTTCGGCAAGTTGTAAAACAAAATCTTCGTCGGCATCACTTTCCTTTCCGCGTAAATTAAAATTACAATGTGCTAACGCAACATTTAAACCCAGTTTACAACATAAATGCGTTAACACGACGCTGTCTAAACCTCCAGAAATAGCGATAAGAAGCTTACTCGATTTTAAGAACGAAAGCTTTGAATTTAATTGGTCTTGCAGTTGAATAAGCATGCCTCAAATATACAACTTTGGCTATTTAAATACATATTATCAGTTATTTTAAAATGACATTCATCATACGAGTTTCTTAATAATTTAGTAACTTTAGAAATAGATTTTTAAATTAAAAATTATGGGCTCAATAGATAAACTTAACGAAAAAGCAACACAAGCTGCTTTCGACAAAAAAGTAGTTTCTGCATCTCAACAGCTACATCCTTATGTAAAACACCGACTTTATATAGCGCAATCAATGGGAGTTATACCAAAAAACATGTATTCTTCTAGTGGTGTTATTGATGAAGGAATCGCCAAATTTTATGAAAATGGGTACGACATTGATATTGAACCTAATGCTTTAAAACTAAAGCTATTTAAGTTTGTTGATAACGAATTAGATGCCATTTTTAAAAAAGAGGATTTTCATAAAAACACGGTTAGCACCAATGCTATTTTAGAAGAAGAATTAGATGCTTTAGAAGAAAAATATACCATTGATGACGGTTTTGACTTTGTGATGAATGATGAGTTAAATGATATTTCTTATCAACAAGACCGCAAACACAAACACTTGTTTGTATATGATGAAGATGAAAACTCTGTATTATCGGCCTTTGATGCAGATGATGTTGCCGAAAATAAAACAAAAGAATTATTGGGTGGCATTTATAGCTGGCTGCCACTAAATGTATCTGGCGTTATTGATTTACTTGTTTTTGGAAAATTAAATTTTGAAGAAATAGCGAAAGTAAAATCTATTGAGGTTAAGCGTGTAGAATTTATTTACGAAGAGGTTAAAAACAAATTTAAAGACCATTTAGATTAATCTTCTAAAACCTGTCGCATGGCTTTGGCTTTAACCAAACATTCTTCATATTCTTTATGTGGATCGCTTTTAGCGGTAATAGCGCCACCTACAGAATAAGACACGTATTTTTTTGTTTCATTATATAAAATACTGCGAATCACCACGTTAAAATCGAAATCGCCCGTAGGAGAAAAATAGCCCACCGCGCCAGAATAGAGTCCGCGTTTCGTTTCTTCTAAGGCTTCAATAATTTTCATTGCTGAAATTTTTGGAGCACCTGTCATGCTGCCCATCGGGAACGTACTTTTTATAATATCGATTGGATGAGCTGTTAATTCTACTTTCGATTTAACCGTAGAAATCATTTGATGAACCTGATCGAATGTGTAAATTTTACAAAGTTCTTCAACCTCAACACTGCCTTTAATGGCTGTTTTAGATAAATCGTTTCGAACCAAATCTACAATCATGATATTTTCACTGCGTTCTTTATCATTGTTCAACAATTCGTTCTTTAATTTTAAATCTTCCGCTTTATTTAATGAGCGTTTTGCAGTTCCTTTAATTGGTTGCGAAACGATTGTAGTTCCTTCCTTTTTTAAATAGCGCTCTGGTGAGGCAGACAATAAATACTTATCGTTACACTTTAAAAAGGTGGCAAATGGCGGGTTAGAAATTGCGTTAAGCTTGTTGTATGTTTCTAACGGATTTATTTCGGTGTTTTCGGCATAAAACTCCTGACAAAAATTAGCTTCATAAATATCACCTCGATGAATATGAGCGAGCATTTTGTTAATTTTTTCGAAATAGTCGTCTTTATGAATTCGGAGTTTTATTTTGATATTGTTTACGACCCCTCGACTTCGCTCGGGGTGACCCACAACTTCACTTTTAATCGCTTTTAAATCACTTTCAAATGCATCATCAACCATTTTTAAATACTGCATTTCTATTTGGTTGCCTTTAATAAAAAAGAGTTTTTTAGGTTGAAAAAAATACAAATCAGGAAACTCCAAGCCATCAAAATTCTGTGAAATCAAGGTTTCAACAGCGTTTTTCAAATCATAAGTTAAGTACCCAAAAATCCAATCTTTTGTTATGGTTTGGTATTCTTTTAAGTGCTCGAAAGCCTGTAAATAATCGGTTTTAATACTGGTAAAAGCGTCTACCGCCAACACAGCATCGTAGTTGGAATACGCTTGATTGTAATTATTGGAATCTAACCAGATCACATCATCAAACTGTTGCGCCCATGTAACTAGCTGCTGCTTAAACATTTCTGGGTTTTGGGCGGTATGATGGTAGGTTGTTCTCAATTTAAACGTCTTATAAATCCCATTTTATTAAATCTACTTTTTGTGCAACTTGCTATATCTCTCTTAGCAATCAAAATTATTTGATTCAGAAAATATGCAACCATTTAAAAATTTAAGCCGTAAAGTTAGTTAGATTCCTTAAAAATTTGCAAGTTTTGTACTTTAGTTTAAAATAACATGTTATGCACACGCTCGAAAATAGTCAACTTAAAATTACAGTAAACACTGTTGGTGCCGAATTATGCAAAATAACGTCGGTTAAAAATAATACCGAATTTATGTGGGATGCCAACCCAAATGTTTGGGGAAGTTTTGCTCCTAACCTATTCCCAATTATTGGCGCATTAAAAGAAGACACTTATATTTTTGAGGATAGCAATTACGCATTACCAAAGCATGGTATGGTTAGAAACAACAAATCGGTGGTATTGCACGAACAAACAGCCAATAGCTTAACCTATAGGCTGGCGTTTAGCGAAGCATCTTTAAAAATATATCCGTTTAAATTTGAATTTTTAATCACCTATAAACTTGTCAATAATACTATTGAAGTACTGCATACAGTTAAAAATGTAGATGATAAACCTTTGTACTTCTCTGTTGGTGGACACCCAGCTTTTAAATGTCCTGTTTTTGAAAATGAAGTTTATGAAGATTATTTTTTAGAATTCGAACATATTGAAAACTCTAAAACACATCTTATTAATATGGAAAATGGATTGATTTCTGATGCAACAAAACCCATATTTAACAATACCAATAAGCTACCGTTAACCCATAATTTATTTAACGAAGATGCGCTAATTTTTAAAGATTTAAAGTCGAAAAAAGTGGCATTAAAAAGTAAAACTCATGGTGAAGTACTTTCAGTTAGCTATAAAGATTTCCCATATTTAGGTATTTGGGCAAAACCAACGGGCGATTACGTCTGTATTGAACCTTGGCTAGGAATAGCTGATAATGTAAACACGAATCAAGATTTTAAAACCAAGGAAGGCATCATAAAATTGGATGCGGGCAAAACGTTTGAAGCTAGCTACTTTATTGAAATTCATGAGAGTTTAGTCTAAATAGAATTTTAAGCGTAACTTTGCCAGCTAAATTGCACACTGTGACTTTTCAAGATTTAAATTTAAATACACCTTTATACAACGCCTTAAACGATTTAGGCTTTACTACACCTACGCCTATTCAAGCGGAAGCATTTAATGTAGTGAGTTCTGGCACCGATATGGTGGGCATTGCACAAACTGGTACTGGTAAAACCTTTGCCTACATGTTGCCGATTTTAAAAAATTTAAAGTTTTCAACCCAAGAAACACCTCGTATTCTAATTTTAGTCCCTACGCGCGAATTGGTTGTGCAGGTTGTAGAAGAAATTGAAAAACTTGCCAAATATATAAATACCCGAGTACTTGGGGTTTATGGTGGCACCAATATAAACACTCAAAAACAAGCCATTGCCGATGGTTTAGACATTTTGGTTGCAACACCCGGAAGATTTTACGATTTAGCTTTAAGCAGAGTATTACAGCTAAAATCGATACAAAAACTGGTGATTGATGAAGTAGATGTGATGCTCGATTTAGGTTTTAGACATCAGTTAATTAATATTTTTGATATTCTTCCAGAAAAAAGACAGAACATCATGTTTTCTGCGACCATGACTCATGACGTTGATGTGCTGATTAACGATTTCTTTAAAAGTCCGGAGCGTGTTTCAATCGCGGTTTCTGGAACACCTCTAGAAAATATTGCACAATCACGTTACGATGTTGCTAATTTTTATACCAAAGTTAATTTACTGAAATACCTGTTGCAGGATACTGAAACATTCAACAAAGTGTTAATTTTCGTTTCACAAAAACGAATGGCAGACCGTTTATTCGAGAAATTAGACGAATTTTTTCATGAAGAATTATGTGTGATTCATTCCAATAAAACACAGAATTACAGACTTCGAAGTATCGAGCAATTTAGAAACGGCATGAATCGTATTTTGGTAGCTACCGATGTTATGGCTCGTGGTTTAGATATTGATAACATTTCTCATGTTATTAATTTTGATACTCCTGAATATCCAGAAAATTACATGCATCGCATTGGAAGAACGGGTCGTGCAGAACGCCAAGGGGCATCTATTGTGTTTTCGACAGAAAATGAACAGGAATATATCGAACAAATTGAGGCATTGATGAAAATGTCTATTCCGAAAATAGATTTTCCTGAAGACGTTGAGATTTCTACAGAATTAATTGAAGAAGAGCGTCCACAAATAAAAGAACACTACAACCCCATTAAACGCACCGATGAAAATGCGCCTGGACCTGCTTTTCATGAGAAAAAAGATAAAAACAAAAAAGAAAATTTAGGAGGCTCGTATAAATTTAAAATTGCTGCGAAATACAAAAAGCCTAAGACTCGAGGGGATAAGAATTATAATAAGCGGAAAAAGAAGTAGTATTCGGTCGCAGTCACAGTTTTCAGGAAGTCCATTTTAAAATTTTATATTTTAAAGACCATAAAAAAGGTATCTAATTTCAGTTTACCTTTACTCCTTTTTATTGATATCTAATACAGGAATTTTAACAATTTCGAAGGTTGCTGATGCTAACAACACTTTTCCGTTTGTTGCTTCGATGCGTTGACCAATTATTTCGTTTAATCGGTGTTTGGTTCCTCGTCGTTTTTTATAGTCTACAATGTATCTTAAATTAAAAGAAACCCAATTATCGGTTAACGTAATGGCTAGTGTGGGGTCTACAACGGCATCTTCAATATAATATTTATCGACTACTTTTTTCCAATCGGTAATCGATTCCTGAACATATTCAGAAAGATGTTCGGTAGCGACACTAATAATTATAGATTTTGCCAATTCAATATCCGACCCATAGCGAATAGGTAAATTAAATTCATCCCACACAAAAGGAAAATCTTGCGAATAATTATAAACTGGTCCGCGAAACACAAAAGCATTACTTAGTTTAACAATTCTACCGCTGTAATTATCGCTAGACACCCACTGCCCTATTTCCATCATCGTTGTATAAATGCTGTCAACATCAATTACATCGCCTTTTATACCATTAATTTCTATTCTATCTCCTGGTTTATAAACACGAACAAAAAATATGTAAAACGACCCTGCAATACTCAGAATTAATTCTTGCAAGGTAATAGTGATTCCCGCCGATAACAGTCCAATAGCCAAACCAAAATCTTTGATATTACCAGTGAAATATGAAATTGATATTCCGATTAAGAGAATAAATCCGAATATTTCAATTCCTTTTTGAGATTTATAACGAACAGAGGTGTCTCGAAATATATATTTTAAATAGCGTTTGAAAAAAGCAATAAGAGAAAACACCAAAACAATCCATATAAAGTATTTTAATACCTTCACAGATGTTGGATTTTCAAGCATCCAATTTTTTACACTTTCAAAAATATCCATGTTATTTAATTAAAACAACAATCCTTTTTGGGTCGAAAAACAAACTTTCAACCCTATTCAATAAAGTTACTTCTTTAATACATGAAAATCAACATTTAAAGCAAAAATAAATCCCTTTTAAGGATCAACAAAAAAGGGATTAAAGTCTTATAGATATGTTGAAGATAACTAACCTACTTCTAATTCGATTTAAGTTTATTCATCTACCCGTACTTGACTCTCAACAACGTCTTTTATAGGAATTACAAACTTGCCCTTGGCAGTTTTGATAGTTACAGAAATGCCATCTATCGCAATTATTTCGCCAGTTATATTATTAAATTCTATAATCTGACCAATTTCATAGGTTTTTCTGGCATAAAAGGTTCTTAATAAATCGCCCACCACTTTTTGAGCTCCAAGGCCTAATGCCAAAGCAAAAGCCAATAAAAACGCTGCCAAAATCATGGTGATATTATTGGTAATAATTTCGGTATTTACGCCTGCCTGATTTAAAGCTGTTATGGAAATGAATATTAAAAAGATAAAAAACACTAACTGGCTAATAATTTTTGAACCCGATATCTCCATCGATTCAAAAAGCGATTTTAATCCGTTTTTAACCAGATTAGCCAGTAACAAGCCAACAATAAATATTATTAGCGCCGCAAACAACCTTGGTAAATACCCTAAAAAGTTGCTTATTTCTTGTGAAATAATTTGTAGCCCTAAAATATCTGATGCCATTATTAACAGCATAATATAGATAAGCCATTTTACAAATACCGAAACTATTTTAATAGTATTAAAGTTTAACTTTTTGCCTTCAATAATTTCAATTTCGTTTATGGTTTCATCTAATTTATCGGCTTTGGCAAGCGTTAATACTTTTTTAATAATACGTACTGCCAGTTTTGCAAATAACCAACCTATTATTAAAACTACTAAGGTTCCTATAATATTTGGAAATATACTAGATATTTCAAACCATACCTTGGTTAAAGATTCAAGCGCTATCTCTTTCCACTGTGTTGCTTTTTCCATTTTTAATTTGTTATTAGGGGTTTGGTTATTTTATTTTTCTCTACTTTTTATAACAGACTCTATAACGTTTCCAATATTATAAGAAAATAGTGTTGCTAAATCCATAAGCAACTTAGCCATGGCAATATCGTTCATTACCTTAGCCTTAAGTTCTGGCGGAACTTCTTTAAGAGGCTGGTTTATATGTTTAAACGGATTTTCCATTAGTTAAATTTTTCATTATAAACGGCAACGAGCTTGTCTTTAGCCCTTTTTATGCGCATTTTTACGGCACTTTCGCCAATATCTAAAACACTTTCTATTTCTTTAATACTCAAAAAATCTTGATATTTTAAGAGTAGTATCATTTTCTCGTCCGGAGAAATAAGTTCTAATGCTTTTTGCAAATTTTCGACTTTCATCTCTAAAAAACTACTCTCGTCTTCAACATCCGACAGGTTTTCTAATTCTGCATAATCTGCTGTTTGTTTTTCAAATTTTTTAGCAGTATTTCTAGTTACATAATTAACGCAATGATTATATGTAAACGCGTATAACCAGGTTGAAAATTTAGAATTCCCTTTAAAACTGGCTAACTTAACAAAGAGTTTTAAAAACACATCTTGCGTTAAATCTTTGGCTTCGTGCTCGTCTTTTGCAAAACCATAGCACTTGTTAAAAACCAATTTGGAATATCTGTCATATAAAATCTCAAACAGCAAAGTATCATTGTTTTTAACAATGCCTTTAATCAGATCGTCATCTGATAGTTCTTTACTATTTTTAAAAGTTTTCAAATGTAGCTTACGCTAGTTTAATTAATCGTTATAATATGACACTCTAGAATACAAAAAGTCACTTTGTATTTTTCAAAAATAGTAAAGTTTTTCTTAATTAAAATTTTAGCTTACTTAGATGACCCAAATAAATTCAGAATGGTTTAAATTTGCATCTGTTTATCGAATTTAACCAGCATATGGATTCTTCAAAAGAACTAATAAAAGCTACTAATTTACTCTTAGAAATTTCTTCGCTTCTCATGGTTTCGGGAGCCAATACCGTTCGCGTAAATTTGAGTATTGCTCGGTTTGCCGCCGGATTAAATTTTAAAACTTCTTGCTTTATTAGTCATAAAAGCATCATTATGACCTTATATGAAGAAGATTCTGTACAAAGTTGTACCCGCGTTAAAAATATTCCGCCGCACGCCATCAATTTTTCAATAATTTCTGCAATTAGTAAAGCAAGTTGGGATGCCGTAACCGAAAACTGGACGCTCGACCAAATTTCTACCGAAATTGAAAAAATTAAAACCACCAAAAGATATTCAAAACTTACAGTGCTTATCGCGGTAAGTTTAGCAGGCGCAGGATTTTGTAATATTTTTCAAGGCGATTATTTAAATATGCTCGTAGCTTTTATAAGCACATTTATTGGCTTAATTATTTTTCAATTAACCCATAAAGTGAAATACAACGTGTATATCCGCATATTTTTAGGATCGTTTATTGCATCGCTTATCGCCGGACTTGGCATTATTTACAATATTGGCGAGCATCCACAAGCGGCCT
This sequence comes from Mariniflexile aquimaris, assembly GCF_042676825.1. NCBI lineage: Bacteria > Pseudomonadati > Bacteroidota > Flavobacteriia > Flavobacteriales > Flavobacteriaceae > Mariniflexile > Mariniflexile aquimaris. The sequence continues at coordinate 136,765 of NZ_JBHTIB010000012.1, read as the reverse complement.
TAGCCACATCGATACTTTATTTGGTGCCTGGGGTGGCATTAATTAACTCGTTTACAGATTTCTTAGACAACAACATTATTAACGGCATGGTACGCTTTACCTCTGGAGTAATGACGGTTTTAGCGATTGCCCTCGGATTATTTGTAACCATGATAATTTTTCAATTACACTAATATGTTAGAAATTATTTTAAAATTATTGGAAGTTGCTGTTTGGTCTGGAATAGCGGCGCTCGGATTTGGAATACTATTTAATATACCAAAAGGATCCATTTTTACAGTCATCACATTAGGATTTGTGGCAGGATTAATAAAATTCACCTTGTTAAAATTTGGGGTGCACATTGTACTAGCCACTTTTATTGGAGTCCTTTTTGTAGCCATTATAAGCATGCCTATTGCTCATAAAATTCATCATCCGCCAGTAGTGTTTTGCATCCCGCCAGTGATACCCATGATACCAGGTTATTTTGCCTATGAAACCGTGTTGGCAGTCATGAATTTTCTTTTTATTGAAAAAGATGCGGCTAAAAAACTGGTACTTATTGATTCGATATTCTCTAACGGATTTACCATGCTTTTTATATTAATTTCCATTACCGTCGGTATTTCTTTACCCATGTTAGTATTGCGAAAAAGTACCGTGAAAAAAATTGAAGACTAGTTTATTTAAATTTAAAAGAATGAGCAAATTACTAACAGTATTATTAGCATGTTTTGTTTTTACCACAGCACAATTACAAGCAGACGATGACTGGAGTGCTACAGGGCATCGCGTAGTAGGTAAAATAGCCTACAAGTATTTAAAACCTGCCACGAAAAGGAAAATTAAAAAACTCCTTAACAATCAATCCTTAGATTTTGTTTCTACCTATGCCGACGACATCAAGTCTGACAAACGTTACGATGAATTTTATACTTGGCATTTTATTAATATCCCTTTAGAATCTGATTATGAAACATCTGAAAAAAATCCTAAAGGGGATTTAGTTACTGGCATAAACCATTGCATTTCTGTGATAAAAGATAAAAATGCAAAGCTTGAAGACAAAGCGTTTTACTTGAAGTTATTAATTCATTTTATTGGCGATTTACATCAACCCATGCACGTTGGTCTTTTAGAAGATAAAGGCGGAAACGATTTTAAATTAAAATGGTTTTATGATGACACTAATTTACATGCTGTTTGGGACAGAGAACTCATTGATAGCTATGGCATGAGTTATACGGAACTTGCTGATAATGCTGATGTATTGAATAAAAATCAAGTAAAAACCATTGAAGAAGGCTCTGTAATTGATTGGGTGAATGATACGCACAAATTAACCAGAGAGGTTTATGCACATGTTAAACCCGGCGAAAATTTACGCTATAATTATTCTTATGATAATTTTGAAACCGTAAGATCTCAACTGCATAAAGCTGGCATTCGCTTAGCAAAAGTTTTGAATAACATCTTCTAATAAAAAAGGTTGACATTTAGTCAACCTTTTTAAATTATCGTTATTACGTTTTTTAAATATGTAACGCTCTATCGTCGGTAGCAGCCAAAGCAGCTTCTTTAATAGCTTCTGTAAAAGTTGGATGCGCATGAGACATTCTTGAAACATCTTCCGCTGATGCTCTAAATTCCATAGCCACAACCGCTTCAGCAATCATATCGGCAGCACGTGCACCAATCATATGAACCCCTAAAATTTCGTCTGTTGATTTATCTGCCAGAATTTTAACAAAGCCATCTAAATCCATACTCGCTCTACTTCTACCTAAAGCACGCATTGGGAAGGACCCAACTTTATAGTCTATTTTAGCTTCTTTTAATTGCTCTTCTGTTTTACCAACAGCAGCCACTTCTGGCCAAGTGTAAACCACACCAGGAATTAAATTATAATCGATATGTGGTTTTTGTCCCGCCAAAGTTTCGGCAACAAATACACCTTCTTCTTCGGCCTTATGTGCAAGCATTGCTCCTTTAACAACATCACCAATAGCGTAAATGTTTTTAGCAGATGTTTGTAAATGGTCATTCACTTCAATTTGACCTCTATCAGTGATTTTTACACCAGCAGCTTCAGCATTTAAACCATCTGTATAAGGACGTCTGCCAACAGAAACCAAGCAATAATCTCCTTTAAATTCCACTTCTTCACCTTTTTTATTATCTGCTTTTACAATCACTTCATTGCCTTTTCGCTCAACAGATTTTACTTTATGTGAAGTATTAATATTGAATTTTTGCTTTTTCAATACTTTATTTAATTCTTTTGATAGTCCAGAATCCATTGTTGGGATGATTCTGTCTAAATATTCAATAACGGTTACTTCGGCACCTAAACGTTTGTAAACTTGCCCAAGTTCTAAACCAATAACACCACCGCCAATTACAATTAAATGCTTTGGAATTTCTTTAAGTTTTAAAGCTTCGGTAGATGTTATTACACGCTCTTTATCTAATGTTATAAAAGGCAAACTTGATGGTTTACTTCCTGTTGCTATAATGGCATTTTTAGCTTCAATTTCAACAGTTTTTTCGCCTTTTATGCTAATATGGGTAGCATCTTTAAAGCTTCCTAAACCACGGTACACATCGATTTTATTTTTATTCATTAAAAAATCGATTCCACCGGTTGTTTGGTCTACGACTGCTTGCTTACGAGCAATCATTTTTTCAAGATTCACTTTAATATCGCCAGGAATTTCGATGCCATGTTCTTCAAAATGCTTAACCGCATCTTCGTAATGATGCGATGAATCTAAAAGTGCTTTACTTGGAATACACCCCACATTTAAGCAGGTTCCACCAAGTGTACTATATTTTTCGATAATGGCAGTTTTCATGCCTAATTGTGCGCAACGAATGGCTGCAACATAGCCTCCAGGACCTGAGCCAATAACGGCTACATCATATGAATTCATAGTAAATGTTTGAAGTTCGATTATTAAAAATTGAAAACAAAAATACAAATGTTTTATTGTAAGGCAATAAAAAAGAAATGTTAATTGAAATGTGTTAAAACTTCTACTATTTTAAAAATATGCCTTAAAAAGTTTAGGAATCCATCAAATTTTCGATGTTGTTTCTTTTAAATTCGCATCGGTTTTTATAGCGTGCAATACCCAATTTAATTCGGGGTCTTTGTGTAGTTTTCTATCGTCAATCAACGGCACAATTTCTACATCGGGCTTAACGCCATAACCATCTGGATCTTGTTTAAAAGGTGTTTCAATTTGCATCAACCCCATTCTGATTTTTAGTTTGGAATTTGGAACTTGATAAATCTTGTAAATGCCGGCTACACAACCATTATAAGCACCACCCGTTTCTTCCCCAACAAAAACCGCGCGCTTGGTGGCTTTTAAATGCGTTGAAAGCAAAGACGAAGCTGAAAAAGAATTCCCGTTAATTAACACATATAAATTGCCTTTATAGTTTAAAGGATTAGGCTCTTTTTCTTTAGAAAACCTAAGCTTATAGTAGATTTTTTGGTCTTTCTTTTTTGTTTTAATTAAATTCTGTGCAATGATTAAGGGCGACAAAATTACAGATGACGCTTTAAGAATAAAAGGCGTGGTGTTACCCATTAAATAGTTGAAATACGGCAAGCGGCTATTTACTTCGCTCTCTTCAATAAGTTTGTAATTTTGGGTTGTTAAATAGGCATATAGAAAATCTATTTCGGCTATTCGTCCACCGCCATTATCTCGTAAATCTATAATGAGATTCTTGGTTTGTAACGAATCTATTGTTTTAAAACTTTCTTTATAAAACTTTCTATAATTACCATTAGAAAAGGACTTTATTTTCATGTAAGCCACGGTACTATCTTCTAAAAATTGAAAATTACGCGTATACCCATCGTGCTTATTTATAAAACCGTGTATTCGTTTAAATCGCCTATTTTGTTTTGCTACTTTTCTATTCTGCTTCTTTTCTGAAGCGGTTAGTTTTATTTTCGCAATTGACTTTAAGCTATCTGTGGCAATGGAGTCTTTCTTTTTTTCTTTTTCAACACGTTTTAAGGTTCTACTAAACAAGGAATCCTTTAACTTAAAAGTCACATTTAAACTGTCTAAATAACCTTTATCTTTAAAGTATAAGGTAGAAAAAGCATTACCCACAAGCCTATTATGCAAGGTTTTATTATACCCATCGGATGCAAACCGTGTTTTGTAAACATCAATTAAATCATTAATGTTTTCATGATCTATTTTAACAACTTCACTGCCAATTAATGTAGAATCTTCTCCTTTAGTTTTTAACACCCAAAGGGCATTATTTAAGTATCCGAATTCTAAATCGTAAAATTCAAACTTTTGCTTTTTTAATTTTTTACGTTCCTTGTTGGTAAATTGCTTGCTTGCCGACCCCACCGAAATATGTCCTTGCCTTACATTAGCCACCACCGGTGCTAATTTTTTATAAAATTCGCGGGAATTAATAGGGGTTGTTATAGACTTTTTTAAACTATCGAATTTAAAATCTAGCACCTCTTTTGGGGTGTATTGGTAAAGTTTTGGATGGTTCTTCTGTAACTGTCCGTATACTTTGTCTATATCGGCATGTAAATCTTTAATGGGATGTAAACGTGCTATTTGCTCGTTATACTTTGAAACGCTTTTGCACGACCCAACGAGCATTAAAACAAAAACAAACCCAATAATTTTTTTCATGTACAATATTAAAGCTTTAAAACAATCTCAACACGCTAATTTACTCGAATTTATCACTTTTCTCGATGCAATAATTTTATTTAACTTTTAATTATTTGCAATCAATTACTAAAAATAAATTTATGTAGTTTTGTGCTTTATGCAAAAAAATATAAACATACAAAACAAAAAGGCACGCTTTCTATATGAAATATTAGATAAGTACACTGCTGGTATTGTTTTAACTGGAACAGAAATAAAATCGATACGAAGCAGTAAAGCGTCTATTGCCGAAAGTTTTTGTGAATTTAATGATAAAGGTGAGCTATTTGTGGTGAATGCCACTATTGAAGAATATACCTATGGAAATTATTACAACCACAGGCCAAAAGCGGAACGAAAATTGTTGTTAAGCAAACGCGAACTTAAAAAGTTACATAAAGAAGTTCAAAACTCTGGACTTACCATCATACCGCTTCGATTGTTTATTAACGAAAAAGGCTTTGCGAAATTAGAGATTGCCTTGGCAAAAGGTAAAAAGCTTTTCGATAAGCGCGAAACCATAAAAGACCGTGATAATAAACGTGATTTAGACAGAATAAAGAAAAACTTTAAATAATCATTTTAATAATGCTAAAAAAAATACTTCCTCTTGTATTCGTTTTATTAATTTCTTCGGCAGTACAATCGCAAGGCAAAAAAGCCCCTGCTGCCAAAGCTCCTGAAAAAGATTATACCGAAAATGTTTTAACTATCGATAGTATTATCAATTCATTATATAGCTCCATTTCGGGTGAAAAAAAGGAAAAACGCGATTGGAATTTATTTAAATATTTATTTTATCCGGATGCCAAATTAATTGCTTCAGGGAAGAATGACGAAGGCAAACTACAAGTACGCTATATGAAACCAGAAGATTACATAAAAAGCTCTGGGAAATGGCTAGTAGACAATGGTTTTATTGAAAAAGAAATACACCGCAAAGTAGATGCATTCGGTACCATGGCACAGGTTTTTAGTACCTATGAATCTTACAATAGCAAAAAAGATGAATCCCCGTTTATGCGCGGCATTAATAGTATTCAATTATTTAACGATGGCAAACGCTGGTGGATAGTTAATGTGTATTGGGCTCATGAAAATAGAAGAAACTTAATCCCAATTGAATATTTTCCTGAAGATTAAAGCATTAATTTTTATCTTCTAACAACGGCACAAATCTAAACTCCCCAAACTCGTGTTGCTCGAACTCTTTGGTATCCTTTCTAATAAATAGGGTCATAATTTGAGTGTCTTCGCCCACGGGAATTACCAACCTTCCTCCTACTTTTAACTGACTTAATAATGGTTTAGGAACAAAAGGTGCACCAGCTGTTACAATAATACCATCAAAAGGGGCATCTTCTTCCAAGCCTTTGTAACCATCTCCAAAAACAAGCTTTTTAGCTCTGTACCCTAATTTAGGTAAAAACTTACTGGTTTTTTTAAACAATTCCTGTTGCCTTTCGATACTGTACACTTTAGCTCCCATTTCGCATAAAACAGCGGTTTGATAGCCACTACCCGTACCAATTTCTAGAATTTTATCATCCTTCTTTACTTGTAATAATTCGGTTTGAAAGGCTACAGTGTAGGGTTGCGATATGGTTTGATCTGCCGCAATAGGAAATGCTTTGTCAATATACGCAAAGTCTAAAAACCCAGAATCCATAAACAAATGCCTTGGCACTTTACCTATAGCCTTTAAAACGGCTTCGTCTTTTATGCCTTTGCTAATTAACACATTAACTAATTGCTGTCGTAATCCTTTATGTTTAAAAGTGTCTTTCAAAATTGCTGTGGTTTTTCAGGATAAAATTAGGTAAACATTTTTAGCTTAAAAAGCTAAATTTAGAATAATTTTAAAATGCTTTTTTATGAATTTATAATATTGGGCTTTTTAAATAAACCTTAAACTTTAGGTGCTAACGAACCATGGCAAATAGACCCGCGTTAGGGATTGAAGCAAGCTACCGTGTAGCGCGTAAAGCCCGACCCTCCCGACCGCTCGGGAGGGGAACGCCCAAATAGTTATTTTAATTAAATTTAGATGTCAAATTATGAACTACATTTATTAATTATCTTATTTTTGTTGAAAACGTAAAATATTATGCTAAAAGCTGGTGTACTTGGTGCTGGCCACCTCGGAAAAATTCATTTAAGACTCTTAAAACAATCTGAAAAATACGAACTTGTAGGATTCTACGATGCCGACGAAGAAAGTGGCAAAAAGGTAGAAGCCGAATTTGGATATAAGTTTTTCAATTCTATTGAAGCACTTATTGATGCTGTAGATATGGTAGATATTGTAACGCCTACCTTATCGCATTACGAATGTGCAAAACAAGCCATTTCTAAAGGAAAACACATTTTTATTGAAAAGCCAATTACCAATACGGTTGAAGAGGCAGAACATATTAGAGAATTGCTTGCCGAACACAATTTAAGGGGTCAGGTTGGGCATGTAGAACGCTTCAACCCTGCATTTTTGGCGGTTAAGAACGAAATTAATTCGCCCATGTTTATAGAATCGCATCGATTGGCAGAATTTAATCCGCGTGGTACCGATGTACCTGTGGTTTTAGATTTAATGATTCATGATATAGATATTATATTAAGTGTTGTAAAATCGAAAGTAAAAAACATTAGCGCTAGCGGTGTGGCGGTTATTAGTAATTCTCCAGATATTGCCAATGCGCGAATCGAGTTTGAAAATGGTTGTGTGGCCAATTTAACTGCCAGTAGAATCTCTCTTAAAAAAATGCGTAAAGCCCGCTTTTTTCAGAAAGACGCCTATATTTCTGTAGATTTTCTGGATAAGAAATGTGAAGTAGTAAAAATGAAAGATGCCCCAGAAACGCCGGGTGATTTTGATATGGTACTTCAAAATGCGGAAGGTGTTAAAAAACAGATTTATTTTGATAATCCGCATGTGGCAAATAACAACTCGATTTTAGATGAATTAGAATCGTTTGCAAATGCTATAAATACCAATTCCTCGCCAGAAGTGACACTACATGATGGTACTGAAGCATTGCGTGTAGCCACTCAAATAATAAATTGTTTTTAATACCATCCTTAATTCTTCCCAAAGGGAAGGAAACTCTAATGAGCAAAATTTGTAATTAAATTAGACGAAACTATTAATATAACAATTTCTCTTCTTTGGAGAGATTAAGTGAGGATTATGAAAAATATAGCTGTAATAGGTGCTGGCACCATGGGAAATGGTATCGCGCATACATTTGCGCAAAAAGGATTTCAAGTAAACCTAATTGATGTAAGCGAAACTGCCTTGGAAAAAGGAATTGCAACCATTACTAAAAATCTTGACAGAATGGTTGCAAAAGAAACCATTACAGCATCGGATAAAGAACAAACACTTTCCAATATTTCGACCTTTACAAGCATTAGTTCGGGCATTAATCAAGTAAATTTAGTGGTTGAAGCGGCTACCGAAAATGTCGATTTAAAACTTAACATTTTTAAGCAACTGGATGAAGCGTGTGCTAAAGATTGCATTTTAGCAACCAACACATCGTCTATATCCATTACACAAATAGGTGGTGTAACCTCAAGACCCGACAAAGTAATCGGGATGCATTTTATGAATCCTGTTCCCATTATGCAATTGGTTGAAATTATTCGAGGCTATAATACGAGCAACGAGGTTACAAACGTTATAATGGAATTATCTAAAACTTTAGGTAAAACCCCTGTTGAAGTTAACGATTATCCTGGTTTTGTAGCCAACCGTATTTTAATGCCCATGATTAATGAATCGATTGAAACACTTTACAATGGCGTTGCGGGCGTTAGCGAAATAGATACTGTAATGAAATTAGGTATGGCACACCCCATGGGACCCTTACAGTTAGCCGATTTTATTGGTTTAGATGTCTGTTTATCTATTTTAAACGTGATGTATGATGGATTTAAAAACCCCAAGTATGCACCCTGCCCGCTTTTGGTTAATATGGTGAACGCCGGAAAATTAGGTGTGAAATCTGGCGAAGGTTTTTATGACTATTCTGAAAGTAAAAAAGCTGAAAAAATTTCAAAACAGTTTTTAAAATGAGAAGTTGTAAACCTCAAAACTAAAACTAAAAGCTGATTAAAATGGCAACAGTAATTCCTTTTAAGGCAGTGCGACCAACCCGCGATAAAGTGGGGCTTGTAGCGTCGCGTTCTTATCAAAGTTATTCTGAACCCGAACTAGAAGCTCGCTTAAATTACAATCCGTATTCTTTTTTACACATTGTAAATCCTGGGTATAAATACGACAAGGATTTACACGGAAAGGAACGCTATAGTCTGGTAAAAAACCGCTATTTAGAATTTAAAGAAGATGGCATTTTTGTACAAGACCAAACACCATGTTATTATATCTACAAAATTGTAAACCGAAATGGTGATGAATTCTCTGGAATTATTGCAGCAACAAGCACCGAGGATTATAAAAACAATGTTATTAAAAGGCACGAAGACACCATAGAATATCGAGAACATATTTTTAAAGATTATTTAAAAACAGTTGGGTTTAATGCAGAACCCGTATTACTTACCTATCCAGATAACGATGTTATAAAAACTATAATTTCGAAAACTCAAAAAGTGCGAGCCGAATTTGAATTTACAACCCATTTTAGAGATACACATTATTTATGGGTTTTAGATGATACAAGCGCCATTGAAAGCATTAAAACGGAATTTAAAAACATCAAAACCATTTATATTGCCGATGGGCATCACCGTACCGCTTCATCGTATTTACTTTCGCAAGCATTAAAATCTGAAAACCCGAATCATACTGGTAACGAGCCCTACAACTATTTTATGAGTTATTTACTTCCAGAATCCGAATTAAAAATTCACGAATACAATAGACTGGTTAAAGACTTAAATGGGTTAACTAAAGAAGCCTTTTTAATTCAATTAGATACTGTATTCAGAATTGAAAATCGAGGTAACGAACTCTATCAACCAACAAAAAAGCATCATTTTTGCATGTATTTAGATGGCGAATTTTACTCGTTGTTTCTGCGAAAAATGACGTATCAGTTTGAAAACCCGTTAGAAGCCTTAGATACTCAAATATTATATAAAACCATTTTAGAGCCAATTTTAGGTATTAAAGATGTTAGAAACAATACACGCTTGAGTTATTCTTACGGAACAAATAACTTAGTAACAATTAAGACCAAAGTAGATTCTGGCGAATTTGCTGTTGGTTTTGGATTAGTACCTATAAAAATAAACGAATTAAAAGCCATTGCAAACGAAGGCTTAACCATGCCGCCAAAAAGCACGTTTATAGAACCAAAATTGCGTAGTGGCATCACAATTTTTGAATTTTGAATTTACAAATTATTAAAATTTAATGCCAATTTAATATGAAAAGATACACATTAAGCCTATTATTAATTTTATTATTTACTTTAGATTGTTTTTGTCAAGAATATTCAGGTTCATCAATCAAAAATACGGTGGTCAAAAATGGAATTGGTTTAGGAAGTGTAATTGCAGTTGTAATTTCATGGGAATACAATAAATCCGTTTTACTAGCAATACTCCATGGTGTTTTTGGCTGGTTTTATGTAATATTTTATGTAATCAATCGAGATTCAAATTAAATGCAAAAAACAATGTCTATACAAGAAAACCTAAATAAAATAACAGTTACTTTACCAAAACACGTTACGTTGGTAGCTGTTTCTAAAACCAAACCCGTTAACGCCATTATGGAAGCTTATAAAGCGGGTCAACGTGTTTTTGGAGAAAATAAAATTCAAGAAATGGTAGACAAATATGATGTTTTACCAAATGATATTCAATGGCATATGATTGGGCACGTGCAAAAAAACAAAGTCAAATATATGGCTTCGTTTGTAAGCCTAATTCACGGTGTGGACGATATCAAATTATTAGAAGAAATAAACAAGCAGGCAAAAAAGCACGATAGAATTATTAATTGTTTACTTCAAATAAAAATAGCTTCAGAAGACACAAAATTTGGAATGACACCCATGGAAGCTAAAAGCCTGTTACTCTCGCCAGTGTTTTCAGAATTAAAAAACATAAAAGTTGTAGGTGTTATGGGAATGGCGACTTTTACCGATAATCAAAGTCAGATTAAAAATGAATTTACATTGTTAAAAACCACTTTTGATACCTTAAAATCATTCGAAACTTTTAACTTTAAACCAGAAATTGTAAGTATGGGCATGAGCGGCGATTACGAATTAGCAATAGAATGCGGAAGTAATATGATTCGCGTGGGCAGTAGCATTTTTGGCGAACGACATTATAATTAGGTACAAGTAATAAACAAAAAACGATTAAACACACAAACACTTTTTGTACGCAATATTAGACATAGAAACTACTGGTGGTAAGTATAATGAAGAAGGAATTACAGAAATTGCTATCTATAAATTTGATGGCCATAAAGTTGTAGATCAGTTTATAAGCCTTATTAATCCAGAACGCGACATCCAACCTTTTGTAGTAAATCTTACAGGTATTAATAACAATATGCTTCGCAACGCACCCAAATTTTACGAGGTTGCAAAACGCATTGTTGAAATTACAGACGACTGCATTTTAGTGGCGCACAATGCCCAATTTGACTACCGTATTTTAAGTACCGAATTTAGCCGTTTGGGCTTCGAATATGTTCGTCCGTCACTTTGTACTGTAGAACTTTCAAAAGATTTAATTCCTGGACAGGAATCGTATAGTTTAGGGAAATTGGTACGCTCGCTTGGTATTCCGGTAACCGACAGACATCGCGCTACTGGAGATGCTTTGGCTACCGTAAAACTATTCCAAATGCTATTGGCAAAAGATACGGGCAAAAGTATCATTCAACAATCTATTCGATTAAATCCGAAACTTCAATTAGAACCCAAACACATAGACATCATTAAAGAATTACCTTCTGTAACTGGTGTTTATTATATTCATAAAAGCGATGGCGAAATTATCTATATTGGTAAAAGTAAAAATATAAAACAACGCATCAATCAACACTTCACAAACACAAATCACAAATCAAAAAAATTACAGGCCCAAGTTTCTACGGTGACTTACGAAGAAACCGGTAGCGAATTAGTAGCGCTATTAAAGGAAAGTGAAGAAATAAAGCGATTAAAACCTAAATTTAATCGCGCATTAAGGCGCACGTCGTTCACTCATGCGTTATATAGTTTTGTTGACGACAATAATTATTTAAACTTAAAAATTGATATTGTAGACGGACGAAAAAAACCCATAACAACTTTCACCAATAAACAAAGTGGAAAAAGCTTTATTACCAAAGCCGTTGAAGATTATCGCCTATGCCAAAAATTAACAGGTTTATACAAAACAAAAACCAGCTGTTTTAATTACGATATTAAAACATGCGATGGGGCTTGTGTTAATAAGGAAGCAGCCGAAACCTATAATAAACGTGTTGAAGCCCTTATAACTAAAAACAGTTATGCAAACAAAAACATGGTTATTATTGATAAAGGACGGGAAATCGACGAACGTAGTGCCATTTTAATTGAAAACGGGGTTTTTAAAGGGCTTGGGTTTTTCAATTTAAATTATCAAATAAACAACATCGAGGTATTAGAATCTATTATTACCCCCATGCAGAATAATAGAGACACCCAACATATTATTCAAAGTTACCTTCGAAAAAATAAACATGTAAAACAAATTACGTTTGATAACCCATGAAAAACTTCACCTTACTAACCTGTCTTTTCTGCAATTTTCTGCTTTTTTCTCAAACAAACTTCAACTCAGATTCGTACAATGTGTCTTTAAACGACATTGAAACGAACGTATTTGCTGCCGATACTACCGCGAATGCTTTGGTAATTTATGAAGAAGGCAATAGCTATGTCGACAAAAATGAATACGACCTAAGAACAGAACTAAAACATAAAATTAAAATATTAAAACGCGAAGGGTTTGAGAAGGCAAACGTTGCTATTTATCTTTATAATAACGACAAGCGGAAAGAGCAAATAAAAAATATTTTTGCAGCAACCTATAACCTAGAAGCTGGAAAAATTAAGATTACTAAGCTTGATGCTAAAAATATTTTCACAGAAAAATACAACGAAAATTATACGGTGGTAAAGTTTACACTACCAAACATAAAAGAAGGCTCTGTTATTACGTATAGTTACACCAAAACCTCGCCATTTATGTTTAATTATTATGGATGGAAGTTTCAAGACGATATTCCAAAACTTTACAGCGATTACAGAGCCAGCATCCCTGCCAATTGGGATTATAATATAAAATTAGTAGGTTACAAACCACTAGATATAAACACTTCAGAAGTTGAAAAGAATTGTTTGGAAGGAGCAAGAGGTGCCAGCGCAGGTTGTTCTTTAATGCATTATGCCATGAAAGATATTCCGGCATTTAAGGAAGAAAATTATATGACCTCAAAATCAAACTATCTGGCGCGTATTGATTACGAATTAAAAACGTTTCAAGGATTTGATGGTGTTATTAATCATTACACCAAAACATGGGAAACTGTAGATGATGAACTAAGAAAAGAACCAAATATTGGCAGACAGTTGGGCAAATCTTTAAAATTAGAAGATTTTTTAGATGCCTCTATAATATCCGAAACCAATGCATTAAAAAAAGCAGAAAGCATCTATTGGTTTGTTCAAGACAATTATACCTGGAACGAAGAATTTAACATTTTTAAAGACGTGTCAATAAAAGACATTATCAATAATAAATCTGGTAATGTTTCGGCAATAAACATCTTATTGCATAATTTATTGTTAGAAGCTGGAATTGATGTAAAACCTGTTTTATTATCAACCAGAAATAGCGGGTTTGCAACAAAAATTTTCCCAGTTATTTCAGATTTTAATTACTTAATTGTGCAAGCAACAATTAATGGTAAACCTTATTTATTAGATGCCACCGATAAATACCTGAGCTTTGGAGACCTACCCTTTAGATGTTTAAATGGTTATGGCCGAATTTTAGATTTTAAAAAGGGAAGCGAATGGATTGATATTGCTGCAAATAATTTATCCACTAAACTATGTAAAGTCGAATTAAATTTAAGCGACTCTGGCAATATCACGGGCAAAGTTACAGACCAAAGTACTGGTTATCATGCTTTAAATAGCAAAAAACAGTATTTTCCTAATAAAGAATCTTATGTAGATCAACTGCAAAATAATTTTCCGCATATCGAAATAACAAACCACATTGTTGATAACGAGGATAAAAAAAGTCCTAATTTCGTAGAAACATACGATGTAACTTACGAAGACAATCTTATTGCAGACAAAATTTATCTCAATCCGTTTTTATTTAAATTTTTTAATGAAAATCCGTTTAAACTACAAGAAAGAACATACCCCATAGATTTTGGATATAAAGACGTTTATTTCTATTCTATGAAATTAAATTTTGGCGAAACCTTTTCAATTATTGAAGCACCAAAAGATTATGTAATTTCTTTGCCCAATAATTCGGGACAATTACTATTTACTAGTACGATTCAAAATAATTCAGTAATTGTTTCACTTAAGTTTAATTTTAAAGAAACTATATACGGACCAGAATTCTATCCCTATTTAAAAGAATTCATGAACAAAATAGTCGACATTCAAACCAATTCTCTTATCTTATTACAAAAGAAGCAATAAATCTTTAGTACTTTTGATACTATGCAAAAACGGCAAATCGTAAAATGGAGAAATAGACTCTACGAAATAATTTATGAAGCAGATACACCTGCCGGTAAGTTATTCGATATTGTTTTAATGATAACCATCATTGCTAGTATTTTATTGGTAATGCTGGAAAGTGTAAAAAGTATTGATGCAAGGTTTCATAATTTCCTGAATATCTCTGAGTGGGTTATCACCATACTATTCACATTCGAATATATTGCAAGAATTATTACGGTAAAAAAACCAATCAGATACATCTTTAGTTTTTATGGAATTATCGATTTGTTATCAACCATTCCTAAATACATTTCTATAATTTTTGGCGGTGTACATGCTTTGGCCGCGTTACGCGCTTTAAGATTATTACGAATATTCAGAATTTTAAAATTAACACGATATTTAGGAGCTTCTAATAATTTAGTACGCGCCTTAAAAGCAAGTCGCGCCAAAATTTCTGTGTTTTTATTTACTGTTATCATTGTAGCTATTATTCTTGGAACCATTATGTATTTAATTGAAGGAGAAGAAAATGGCTTTACAAATATTCCGAAAAGTGTGTATTGGTGTATTGTAACCCTTACTACAGTTGGGTTTGGCGATATTGCGCCACAAACACCTTTAGGACAATTTATTGCTTCTCTAGTAATGATTTTAGGTTATGGCATCATTGCTGTACCAACGGGCATTGTATCGGCGGAATATACAGCTCAAAACAAAGATAAAACCGAACCTATAAAACCTACAGCAGATCTTAACACTAAATCATGTCCAAACTGTAACGCAGAAAACCATATTGACCTTGCCAAATTCTGCTACAGTTGCGGGAAAGTATTAAAACATGAATAAACTATTACTATCTATTGTTGGACCGACTGCTATAGGAAAAACGGCGTTAAGCATAAAACTGGCAAATGCTTTTAATACAGAAATAATTTCGGCAGATTCCAGACAGTTTTTTAAAGAAATGAGTATTGGCACAGCGGCGCCTTCAACAGAAGAATTAACAGCTGCTAAGCATCATTTTATTCATCATAAATCTATTCAAGACAATTATAATGTCGGTGCTTTTGAAAAAGACGCTCTCAATCTGTTACACCAATTATTTCATAATCACGACGTCGTAATCATGGTTGGTGGTTCCGGCATGTATGTTGATGCCGTTACAAAAGGATTAGACTATTTTCCGGATGTTGATCCCAATATTCGAGAGACTTTAAACAAGCATTTACAAGAACAAGGGCTTCCCTATCTTCAAAATCAATTAAAAGAATTAGACGCTAAATCTTATACTAACATTGCCATCGATAATCCGCATCGCGTTATTCGGGCTTTAGAAATTTGTATAGGTACTGGCAAACCGTATTCTTCTTTTTTGAACAAGAAAAATAATAATCGTAATTTTGAGACAATCACAATCGGACTGACTGCCGATAGAGACATTATTTACAATCGAATAAACCAACGGGTGGATATCATGATGCAACAAGGGTTGCTAGACGAGGTTAAAAGTCTAATCCCATTCAAAAGTTTAAACGCTTTAAATACGGTTGGTTACAAAGAGTTATTTAATTATTTGGAAGGCGAATGGACGTTAGACTTTGCTATTTCAGAAATTAAAAAGAATACAAGACGCTTTGCAAAAAGGCAATTAACATGGTTTAAAAAAGATGAAAATACGCTATGGTTTGATTATTTAACAAGTGCTGATAGCATCGTGGAAAAAATAAACGAAGAACTTAAAAAAGATGAAAACTTCCATTAAAAAACCAATCCATATTACCTCAAGTTTATTACTGTTTTTTTGCTTTTGCTTTTTAATAAATCACTTATCAATTGCTCAAAATTATGCCATAGGCGCCGATGTATCATTTTTAAAACAAGCAGAAGATTCGGGGTTTACATTTAAAGAAAACGGAAAGATAAAACCAGGATTAGAAATTTTTAAAGAACATGGCTATAATTGGATTCGCTTACGTTTATTTCACACACCTACCGAACTGCCAAATAATCTTGAGTATACCATAGCGCTGGCGCAACAAGCTAAAAAGCATGGGTTTAAATTTTTGTTAGATTATCATTATTCAGATACCTGGGCAGATCCTGCAAAACAGTTTATTCCGAAAGCCTGGGAAGGCAAAACACAATCTGAATTAGTTAAAGCCGTATTCGAATATACTAAAAGCACCATGATAGCCTTTAGAAATGCCAATGTATATCCAGATATGGTTCAAATTGGTAATGAAATTAGCCACGGAATGCTATGGCCAAATGGTAAACTTCCAGAAAATTGGGATAACTTTTCGCAATTAGTACAAGCAGGAATAAATGGCGTTAATGCCAGTTGTGGTAACAATCCTTGTCCGGAAATTATGATTCATATTGATAAAGGCGGCGATAAAGATTTTACTAAATACTTTTTCGATAAACTGAATTCCTATAATTTAAAATACGATGTCATTGGGCAATCATACTATCCATGGTGGCACGGAAATTTATTAAACTTGAGAGAATGTCTCAACTTTACGGCAACTAATTATAATAAAAATGTGATTCTTGTTGAAGTTGCTTATAATTGGACACCAACTGAATACCTCGATAAAAAACCACCGTTTCCAGAATCTCCGACAGGTCAAAAAGAATTTTTAGATGAAGTTAATCGCATAGTACTCAGCATTCCTAATGAAAGAGGCGTTGGAATTTTCTGGTGGGAACCTGCAGTTTCAAAAAGAGGTTCTCGAAGTTTTTTTGATGCGAATGGTAATGTGCAACCTGTAATTTCGGTTTTTGATAAGTACACACGTTTTTAAGTATCAAAAATAAAAAGCTATTATTTTGTCGAAACAATTTTTTTTCACCAAGTGAAAACTAAATCTAATAATTGTACGTTAGGCTTTTAATAATTGTTGCATTTTAAAGTATCTTTATGCCCAAATTAAAATAAATTTATGAACACCTTTTTAAAACGAGTTGTTATTCTTCTCTTTGTAATCGCTTTAGGCTTATTTTTATATTCTGTTTTTGTAGAAAATATTTTTGAAAAACGCTTAAGTCCGAAAGATACCGTTAAATTCGAACTCAATGACTTAAAACTGAGAGTGTTCTATAACAGGCCTTCTAAAAAAGGCAGAGTTATTTTTGGTGGGTTAGTTCCTTTTAATCAGGTATGGCGAACAGGTGCCAACGAAGCAACTACCTTCGAAACCAATAAACCTCTTACCATAAATGGGGTGAACCTATCTCCTGGAAAATACACGCTATGGACCGTACCGAAAGACTCTACTTGGACCGTAATATTTAATTCTAAACAATATTCTTGGGGCGTAAATTCTGAAATGAAACCCATGTGGGATCCTAATTATGATGTTGTAGATATAGACGTGCCAGTAATAAAATTAGACAAAGAAGTTGAACAATTTACCATTGCATTCGATAATTCTACCGATAGTTTAGCGCTAACCTTAGCATGGGACGATGTAAAAGTTGCGGTACCACTTAAAAACTAAACCAAAATTCTCCCTAATAAAACTAAAATTAATACTCCCATTATATGCTAAGTAAAATTTTTCCTAGTCGTTATAAATTACTGGCAGCTTTCATTTCCATATTTTTAGTCTTCTCATTTATTTTAAGAGTCTGTTTTTTAATTTGGAGTATTACCCAAACTAACAATTCATTTTTTGTTTTAATAGGCACCTTTATTGTTGGTTTTTTATTCGATATAGGTACTGTTTCTTTTTTTGCACTTCCTTATATTTTATATTTAATTCTCGTTCCTAAAAAACTTTATGGCTCCTTATTCGATAAAATAATTACTTACTTCGGATACGGTTTAGGCATTACCATATTCCTTTTTTCGTTTTTTGCCGAAATAACCTTTTGGCTCGAATTTGAACGCCGCTTTAATTTTATAGCAGTCGATTATCTTATCTATACTTTCGAGGTGGTAAAAAACATCAATGAGTCCTACCCCATTCCGCTGCTACTAAGTGCTATTTTAATTGTATTATTCATCATCATCTACATCACCAAAAGAAAAAATATTTTTAAAATCACCTTTAAAAATGGCACAACGTTTAAAGACAAATTACTTCCTACAGTTGTAGTAATCAGTATCGCTTTAGTTTTTGGGCTTTTTGTAAAAAACATTAATGCGGAACAATTCAATAACAGATATAATAACGAAATCGCCAAAACAGGTATTTATTCCTTTTTTGCAGCCTTTAGAAGCAACGAACTGTCGTACACCGAATTTTACAAAACCATTGATGATAGCCTCGCCTTCAATATTGTTAAACAAAAAATAAAGGCGCCGAATAGCTTATTTTTAGAACCAGATAAGAAAGAAATTTATAGAACGCTCACACACGCAGACAGCATCAATAACCCAGAGCTAAAACCCAACGTTATTTTTATCTGTATAGAAAGCCTTAGTGCCGAATATTTAAACTCTTTAGGCGGCAATTTAAACATTACACCAACTTTAGATTCTTTATCGAATAAAAGTCTGTTTTTTACAAACCTATATGCAACTGGTACCCGTACGGTTAGAGGTATGGAAGCCATTACATTATCAATCCCGCCAACTCCGGGAAGAAGTATTGTAAAACGCGATAAAAACCAAGGCCTGTTCACAATAGGCGAAATTTTCAAACAAAAAGGCTATACATCGAGCTTCTTTTACGGTGGTGATGGCTATTTTGATAATATGAACAACTATTTTGGGGGTAACGGATTTAATATTGTTGACAGAGGCAGAGGGTTTTTATTAGATTCTAATGTGAACACCAAACGAACCAATATTAATGATGACGAAGTAACTTTTGAAAATGCCTGGGGCGTTTGCGACGAGGATATTTATTCGAAAGTTTTAAAAGAAGCAGATGCCGCTTTTTTAAATGAAGAACCCTTTTTTAATTTTATAATGACTACCTCTAACCATCGCCCGTTCACCTATCCTGAAGGTAAAATAGATATTCCGTCTGGCACTGGTAGAGATGGTGGTATAAAGTATACCGATTATGCCATTAATAATTTTTTAAAGCAAGCCAAAACAAAACCATGGTTTAGCAATACCGTATTTGTAATAATGGCCGATCATTGCGCTAGTAGTGCCGGTCGTTGGAATTTAAATATTGATAAATATCGTATTCCTGCCATGATTTTCAATTTAGAAAATCAATCACCGCAAAAAATTGAAAAATTAAGTTCCCAAATAGATATGTTCCCTACTCTTTTTGCACTTCTAAATTGGGATTACACATCTAATTTATTCGGATTAGATATAATGAAAATGACCAAAAAAGACGAGCGTGCTTTTATTGGTAACTACAGAAATTTAGGTCTTCTAAAAGACAGACAACTCATGGTTTTAAGCGACCAGAAAGTTGTTAATTATTTTGAATGGGAAACAGATAACGATAATTTAATTCCTAAAGATGTTGATTCTAAAATGTTAGAAGAAACCATTGCTTTCTACCAAGTCGCCGATTATTTATATCGAAATAATGGCCTTAAATTAAAAAATTAGTTATTGAAACATATTCACTTTATTGTTAATACTATTGCTGGAAAAGGCAATAATAACATCGATATTGCATTACTTGAATCGTTTTTTAATAAGGATGAGTTTACCTTAACTTTAAAACCTACATCATATAAAAAGCATGCCATAAAGTTGGCTCAAGAATCTGTTTTAGAACAAGCCGATATTGTAGTAGCCTGTGGCGGCGATGGCACTATTAATGAGGTAGCATCTTGCCTTGTTAACACATCCATTCCGTTAGGAATTATTCCCATTGGTTCTGGAAACGGACTGGCATCTAATTTAAACATTCCTAAAAACATTAATAGGGCGCTTCAACTCATAAAAGCCCAAGAGACTAAACGCATAGATGTAGGGCAATTAAATAAGCACTACTTTTTTAGTAATACTGGTATTGGATTTGATGCTCAGGTAATAAAAAACTACGAAGCCTCTAACGAAAGGACTATTGGTAGTTATATAAAAGCAACTATAAAATCGTTAAAAAAATCAAAGAAACTTGTTCAGGTAGAAACCACTTTTAATGGTAAAACCATCGTGCATAAACCGTTTCTAATTTTTATTTCAAATTCAAACGAATTAGGTTATCACCTAAGTTTAACACCAAAAGCATCATTACAAGACGGGAAATTAGACATCCTTATTGTTAAAAAAATAAGCCTGCTAAAAATCATCTTATTCATGTTTTTAATGCTCTTTAAACGCCACAATATTTTAAAAGGAGTAGATTGTTATCAGACTAAAAACATCACAATCACACAAAAAAACAAACGCCTATTTCAAATACAATTAGATGGCGAATTTTTACTGATTAAGAAGCCGTCAATCGACATTAACATCCTAGAAAAAGCACTAACCGTTATCGCTTAATCGCTTGTTAATTTAGCAATTGCAATTTTGGTTATTTTGTAGAACATAAAACCCGATAAGGCTCCAAAAGTTAACCCGCAGAAAATGTCTAATGGGTAATGTACGCCAACATAAATTCTGCTATACGCTACTGTAGCGCTCCAAAACAGTAACATAAATATAACATTTTTGTAATATGGCCTTAGAAATAGACCCACATAGACTGCTACCGCCATACTATTAGACGAATGCCCAGAAAAGAAACCGTATTTCCCACAGTAGTCTACCACAAAACGCATGGAATCTGCCAATTCTGGCACGCCGCAAGGTCGTAATCTCTCAAAACCACGCTTAAAAACATTGGTAATTTGGTCGGTAAACGTAATCATTAAGGTTACCATCACAATAAAAATAAACAGGGCTTTTAAACCATATTTTTTGTATAATAAATACAATAAAAACACGTATAACGGAATAAACGCAAATCTGTTAGTTACAAACAGCCAAAAATTATCCCAGGTAGGCGAACCTAAATTGTTTAAAAATAAAAAAAGCTCGGTATCGTATTCTAAAAGTTGATCTATCATTTTTATTATTTTTTTGGGCGTTACTTTCGTACCTCAAGTCAGGCTTTCCGCTATATCTTTTTACGAAGCAATTCCGAACTTGTTTCGAAATTTTACTATGCTTAAAATTTAAAATTCATAAAATGTTTATTCTTCCAACCCTTCGTAAAAAGGATGCCGCTTCAATCCTTAACGCAATTACTCTTCGTATTTTAAAATTTCATTATCATAAAACTCGGTGGCAAGCTTAATCATGTTTTCTGTTTCTGCCAGCAATTCGTTTTCATCTTCATCATCAAAATCTTCAAACCATTCAATTTCATCATCTTCCAGATTAATAATAAATCTTGGAAACTCTGTATGAATTACATAAATAGCATTTGGATAATCAGAATTATCACCTAGAATAAATTTTGGAAGATTCATATTGCGTATGTTTATTTTTTAATTGTTTTTTGGTGCTAAGTGATATGGTAATAAAACCAAGCCCTCACAACAATATCAAATTTATTTTTGATTCGACAAAATTAGTTTTTTTGAAAGATAATTAAACCTAATAAACAATAAAATTGCGGCAGTAGTTAAACCTCCAAGCAATCCTAACCAAATACCAAAGCTACCATAGGCAGATTCTTTACCTAAAAACCAACTTATTGGGAAGCCAATAAGCCAATAAGAAACAAATGTAATAATAGTTGGTATCTTAACATCCTGCAACCCTCGCAACGCCCCTAAAACAACCACTTGCACACTATCACTTAATTGAAAAATAGCTGCCGCAATTAACAATTTAGAAGCAATTTCTACCACTTCGGTATTATCTATTAAATTTTTAGTATCATCAAAATCTACATACAACATGGGCAAATAGTTGTGAAACGCAAAAAATATAATGGCGAAAACAGAAGCCAGAATAATACCTAATAAAAAAATTGAAAATGCAATACGGCGCAATTCAACAAAATTTTGCAATCCTTTTTGGTTACCAACTCTAATCATGGAGGCAACGCTTAAACCTATTGCCACCATAAATGTCATGGAACTTAAATTTAGAGCAATCTGATTTGCTGCTTGCGGATTTTTACCTAACAAGCCGCTTAACCATACCGCTGCTGTAAAAATTCCGACCTCAAAAAACATCTGCATCGCACTTGGTGCTCCTAAATCCAATAATTTTCTTAGCATCAATTTATCGAGTACAAAAAATTTAATGTTTGTTACAAATATTTTCGATTTTTCTTTACTCTTCAACAATACCCATAAATACCAAACCATCACTATTCTAGAAATTAAGGTACCATAAGCGGCACCAACAATTCCTAGTTCGGGGAAACCGAATTTTCCAAAAATCAACAAATAATTTAGAATCACATTTATTATGTTTGCCAAAATAGTGGCATACATGGGGAAACTGGTCATGGATAAGCCATCGCTAAACTGCTTAAAGCCTTGAAATATAATAAGTGGTATTAACGAAACGGCCACCAAGTCTAAATACGGTATGGCAAGTTCTACAACTTCTAAAGGTTGTTTCATTGAATACATGAGCGGTTTTGCCAATAGTGTCAATAAAAACAAAGTAACGCCCAAAACAGTGCATAAAAACAGACCATGTTTAAACGTGGCCTTACCTTTTTCAAAATTTTGTTCTGCGTCGGCTTCAGCAATTAAAGGTGTAATTGCTGTAGAAAAACCAATACCTAAAGACATGGCAATAAACACAAAGCTGTTACCTAAAGATACTGCAGCAAGTTCTGCTGTTCCTAATTGCCCAACCATAACGTTATCGATAAATCCAACAAACGTATGGCCTAACATCCCCATCATTACCGGGGCTGCCAATTGCCAATTATATTTAAATTCTTTTGTGTAATCCTTTAATTGCATCCTGCAAAAGTAAACTTTCAACGCAGTATAAACCAATATAAAAAAGCTCTTTTAAAATTACGTAATTAACATATGTTAATAATTTAGGATAACTTTCTTATAATCAAGTGTTATTTTAAGGTAACTTTGTCTTTTAATAAAAAGTATCTGTAAAATTTATAGAAACATTTAGTGATTATTTTATAGGGATTTAAAATAAAGGAGTAATTGTTTCAATATTAAAAGGAGGAAAATAATTTCCTCCTTTTTTTTATCTTAACAATTATATTTTGTTGCCTTAACCTATAAATTGGCTACTTGTTTTTTAGCTTCTTCAAATTCTTTCATGATATCGTCCACAATTTCGGCAACGGGTTTTATATCGTGAATTAAAGCTGCAACCTGACCAATTTCCAATTCGCCTTCTACTAAATCACCTTCAAACATACCTTTTTTGGCGCGCCCTCTACCCAATAATGCTTTTAATTCATCAACAGATGCTGCCTTGGCATATAATTCTTGAACGTCTTGATAAAATTTATTCTTTATTAAGCGTACAGGAGCCAATTCTTTTAAAGTTAATTGGGTATCGCCTTCTTTGGCATCTACAACCACTTGTTTAAATGCTTGGTTCGCAGAACTTTCAGCACTTGCTACAAATCGACTTCCAACTTGTACCCCATCGGCACCTAAAATCATAGTGGCTAACATGGCTCTACCTGTGGCGATTCCACCGGCAGCTATTAATGGTATTTTTAGTTGTTCTTTTACTATCGGAATCAGCGTTAAAGTAGTTGTTTCATCACGACCATTATGTCCACCTGCTTCAAAACCTTCGGCAACCACCGCATCTACCCCTGCTTCCTGTGCTTTTAATGCAAATTTTACACTGCTCACAACATGTACCACAATAATTCCGCGTTCTTGCAACCAGCTTGTCCATGTTTTCGGATTTCCAGCAGATGTAAATACAATCTTAACGCCTTCATCTACAATAATATCCATAATTTCCTGAATATTCGGATAAAGCATCGGCACATTTACACCAAAAGGTTTATCGGTAGCTTTCTTGCATTTTTGAATATGTTCCCGCAATACTTCTGGATACATGGAGCCTGCACCAATAAGACCTAAAATTCCTGAATTACTTGCTGCTGAAGCTAAGCGCCAACCGCTATTCCAAACCATTCCAGCTTGTACAATTGGGTATTTTATATTGAATAGTTTGGTTATTTTATTAGCCATTTATTGTTTTATAAGTTTAATAGTTTGAGATATATTTTTAGATTTCAAAGTTACCAAATAAAGCCCGTTCGATAAGCTTAACAAATCCACTTCATTGTTAAGCGGCGTAATTGCAGTACTGCTCACTAGTTTTCCTAACACATCAAAAATTAAGACGGACACAGATTCTTCAGTTAAAGGAATCTTTATATAAGCCTTGAAACTCGCTGGATTTGGATACAGTTTAACTTCTGTATTACTTTCTGCATCCGTTAAGGCGATGCCAGAATTTAGTGCCATTTGTAAATTTGGAATACCATAACCCAAATAATAATCGGGTGTTGCATACTGTGAGGCCGATTCTCTTACTAACTGCATAATTTCGCTGTTTTTTAAACTGGGTAGCGCTTGCCATAAGCACACAATGCCGCCAGCTAAAATGGGCGAACTAAAAGATGTGCCATTAGCCGAAGCAATCACATTGTTTTCTGTAATTACAATACTTGCCTGCCCTTGCGCTACCACATCTGGTTTACGTGTAGGTTGTAAACTGTTTCCTCTCGAACTAAAGGAGGCATACAACCCAGCAGAAGTAACAGCTCCAACACTTAATACGCCCGCAGCATCGGCAGGTGCTCCGACTATTCCCCAACTATCATTTCCAGAATTACCTGCAGAATTCACCAATAACATCCCTTTTTCAAAAGCAATATTAGCACCGCGTGTTATAAATGCGGTATTTCCATTCATTTGCGATGGCGAATAACTATAATTCGGATTATCATAGGTGGTATAACCCAACGAGGTGTTTATAATATCCACTCCCAAACTATCGGCACGCTCTGCTGCTTCCACCCAATAGCTTTCTTCAACTGGATTTTCATTAGGAGCATCTTCTGTTATGAACAAATAATAAGACGCATCGGGTGCTGTACCCACATACTGATTTTCGACATAACCTGCCATGGTACTTAAAACCAAGGTGCCGTGGTTACTAGTTGTATTGGTATACACATTAGAATTTCGATTTACAAAATTGTATGTGCCCTTTATATTATTGGCATTTCGTAATCGCTGGAAACCCGCCATAGAGTTTACATTAGGAAAACCTGCATCCAAGACAGCCACCGTCATTCCTGAACCTGTATAATTAGCTAAGTGCAACTGCTCGCCTTTAAACATTTGAATCTGATTGGCAGCACTACCGTAATTAAACGATGTTAAGATACTTTCTAATTTCGATTGTTTTTTTTCTTTTACTCTTTTGAAGTCGTTTAAACTTTTATCAGCAAAATCTATATAATCTATAAATGAAAATGAACTTGTTAAATTTTTTATAGCGATTTCACTACCTCGAACATGAATGGCGTTTAACCATTTCGATTTAGCCATAACAGTAATTCCTGAAGCGTTTTTTAGCTGCGAAACATAGGATTCGTTTACCGGAACATCGCGTGCATCAATAACAACGCCATGCGAATTTTTTCGATTGATGGCTTTTTGTGTTAAAATGCTAATGGGATTTGACACCGCACTTGAAACATTTTGTTTGTCCACTAAATATACCCAGGCATCCTGTTGCGAAAAAACATTAAAACAATAGAAAAGTAATAATAAAAACAGTAGGTACTTCTTCATAGCAAAACGATTTAAGTATTTGCAATTTAAGAAATTACTCCCGAACCAACCAATTCGTCATTTAAATACCATGCAACGAATTGTCCTTCGGTGATAGCCGACTGAAATTCTTCAAATTCCACATATAAACCACTATCAACTTTGGTAAGTGTTGCCTTTTGCAAAGGCTGACGGTAGCGAATTCTTGCCATTACTTGCATTGTTTCATCCAATTGAAGTGCTAAATCTTCACGAATCCAATGCAATTCTTCGTTGGTAACAAACAAGGCTTTTTTTAATAATCCGGGATGTTCTTTTCCCTGGCCTGTGTAAATAATATTCTCTTCAACGTCGGTGTCTATTACAAATAACGGTTCTACAGTACCACCAACTGCCAATCCTTTACGCTGTCCTTTTGTAAAATAATGCGCACCTTGATGTTTGCCCACAATTTTTCCAAAATCTTTTTGATATTTAATTTTACGGGAAAAATATCTTAGTTTTTCTTCTTCCGAATTAAAAATTGGTTCCGTTTCATTAAAAACCTCTTGTTCCTTCGGAACTTCAATAATAACACCTTCTTTGGGTTTTAATTGCTGCTGAAGAAAATCGGGAAGTTTCACCTTTCCGATAAAACAAAGTCCTTGAGAATCTTTCTTTTCGGCAGTTACTAAATCCAATTCCATGGCAATGTCACGTACCTGTGGTTTGGTAAGCTCCCCAATTGGAAATAACGATTTTGCCAACTGATCTTGGGATAACTGACATAAAAAATACGACTGATCTTTATTATCATCTATTCCAGCTAATAACTGATAAATGTCTTTACCATCTTTTTGAATGGTACCTTTTCTGCAATAATGCCCGGTGGCCACATAATCGGCACCAAGTTCTAAGGCGATTTTCATAAAGACATCAAACTTAATCTCTCGGTTACAAAGCACATCAGGGTTTGGCGTTCTGCCCTTTTCATATTCATGAAACATATAATCGACAATACGCTCTTTGTACTGCTCGCTTAAATCGACCGTTTGAAAAGGAATGCCCAGTTTCTCTGCAACTAACATAGCATCGTTACTGTCGTCTAACCACGGACATTCATTCGAAATAGTGACCGAATCATCATGCCAGTTTTTCATAAACAAGCCGATAACTTCATATCCCTGTTGTTGCAACAAATAAGCTGCCACACTAGAATCTACGCCCCCCGAAAGTCCAATAATAACCCGTTTCATGTTTATCAATTTTAGGCACAAAGATATAAATTTAAAACGTTCTTAAGACCCGTAAACACTTAGATTAACAAATAATTATAGTTGTTTTGTTTAATATTTTTTATAAAAAATTAAACATTTATTTGCTTTTTTGTTTAATCTTTTTATATATTTGTTGAACAATAATCAAAAAATAGCATACTATGAAAAATTTAAAACTTCTTAAAATCTTTACGTTCCTTTTTATGGGACTGACCTTAATGACCGCATGTAGTGATGATGATGACGACGTTATGGCTACCCCTGAAACCATTGCTGAAATTGCTGCAGCAACACCAGACTTAAGTATTTTAGTTTCAGCCTTAGTGCGCGCAGATTTAGTAACCACATTAGATAGTCCTGGTGAATACACCGTATTTGCTCCAACAAATGCCGCTTTTCAAGCCTTTTTAACAGCAAACAATTTCGCGAATTTAGAAGCTATCCCTGTAAATGTTTTAAAGCAAGTATTATTAAATCATGTAGTAGCGGGTAAAAATATTTCGAGCGGACTAATAACTGGTTATGTTAATAGTTTAGCGACTTATGGAGATACGAGTTTAAATCTAAGTATGTTTATCAATACGACAAGTGGTGTAAAAATAAACGGTGTATCGAACGTGGCTACGCCAGATATTATGGCTACTAATGGCGTAATTCATGTGGTTGATGCTGTTATTGGACTACCAACAGTTGTAACATTCGCGACAGCAGACCCAACATTTTCAACTTTAGTAGCTGCTTTAACAAGAGAATCATCATATACATTTGCTAGCACATTATCACAATCTACAACGCCTGCTTCATTTACAGTGTTTGCACCAACAAACGCGGCGTTTGTAAGTTTGTTAACCGAGTTGGGCGCAGCTAATTTAGCAGCGATTCCAACGGCGACACTAACAGCAACATTAAACATGCACGTAGTGGCTGGTGCCAATGTACAATCTACAGCACTTACTAATAATATGAATATTTCAACCTTAGGCGGAAATATTACAGCAAATATTACCGGTGGTGCTACATTAACAGATTCTAACAATAGAATGAGTAACATCGTTGCCGTAAATGTTCAAGCAGCGAACGGCGTAATACACGCTATAGATAAAGTTATTCTACCTCCGTTATAAAATAAATTTTAGTTTGGTTGGTTTTATAGATAACTATTCTTAAATACATTTTTTAAATTATCTATAAAGCAAAGACTCCTTAAGGCATTAAGGAGTCTTTTTTATGTATTTGGGTGTCTCACTTAAATCTTTTTCTTCTTTAAGTTTCCCGTTTTCGTAGTATTTCCAAACACCTTCTTTTTTTCCTTTTTTATAAGCGCCCTCTATAATCAATTCTCCTTTAGGCGAATAGTATTTAGAATAACCATGCAGTTCACCGTTAACGTAAACAAGTTCTTCTAACACCACATTTTTGTCAGTATATCGCGTAAAAACGCCATCTTTTAATCCGTTTTTATAGAATTGTTTTTCCGCTACTTGCCCATTTGGATAATATACAAGACGTTCCCCATCTAACACGCCGGCATCTGTATAGTGTTCTACAATTAACAACTTGTTGTTTGATTTTTGATAGTATTTCCACTCACCTACATACTTTTTACCATCCATAGTGCCCTCAGAAATCACCTTACCTGTAGAAGCTAAAAATTTAACATACGCTCTATTATCGTTTTCACTAAACTCTTTGGTTGCCGATAATACTGCTTTGTTTTTTACATTCAAATAAAATTTAAACAATCCAACTTCTTTACCGTGTAAAAACGCTCCTTCGTACCTTAATACATTAGAATTATCGAACGTTTTTTTCCAAACGCCATGACGTTTGCCACTAGCATCTAATTGATTGATTTCTTGCGAAAAAACGACGGTACTAACCAGTAAAAATAACGTTGCAAAAGCTGTTTTCATAAAACTTAATTATAAAACTATTTTTTTTAAATGACGAATAACCTAATAACGAAACAATAAGTTTCAAATTGTGTGTAACAAAAAAGCTGCCATTTAAGGCAGCTTATAAATTATTTTTTCTTTTTTTGTTGCAATTGCTTTTGTTTTTCAGCCTGCTCCATCATTTCTGCCATTTTCTTTTGGAAACGATTTTCCTTTTTCGGTTTCTTTTTATTTTCTTGCATCTGAGCATGAATTTTCTCTTCATCAAGAATATAATTCTTTATAACTAGGATAATACCTATACTAATAACGTTCGAAATAAAGTAATATAAACTTAATCCGGATGCATAATTATTAAAGAAAAACAACATCATGATTGGAGAGAAGTACATCATATACTTCATCATTTTCGCCATATCTGGCATCCCTTCTTGCGTTGGTTGCGATGCCATTTGATCGCCAGTTGTTAAACGCATATAAAAGAAAATTGCAACAGAGGCTAATATTGGGAATAAACTAACATGATCACCATAAAACGGAATACTAAAAGGTAATTCTGCAATAGTATCGTATGATGATAAATCTTGTACCCAAAGGAAACTTTTTTGACGTAAATCGAAAGCCGAAGGGAAAAACTGGAACAAGGCGTAAAACACCGGTAATTGCACCAATGCAGGTAAACATCCTGCCATAGGACTTGCACCTACTTTGGTTTGCAACGCCAAGGTTTCTTGTTGTGCTTTCATTTTATTGTCTTTATGTTTTTCGCGAATAGCTTCTAATTCTGGTTTTAGAATTTTCATTTTAGCCTGCGATAAAAACTGTTTATACTGTACAAACGACAATAAAAGTTTTATTAAAATGGTCATTACAATAATTGCAATACCGTAAGGTAAAAATTTACCTAAAAGTGCAAATAATGGTATAAATAGATATTTATTAATCCATCCAAAAATACCCCATCCTAAGGGCACTACTTCGTCTAAATTTCTATCGTATTTATTTAAAATTTTAAAATCACTTGGACCGTAATACCAATCCATAGATTTACTAATCTCGCCACCTGTAAGCTCTAAAGGCAGTTTGGTAGTAAATGCTTTGGTATAAATAGTATCAACATCTTCGTTTTGAACCAAATTTCTAGATTCGAAAGATGCCGTTTTAAATGGTGTATCCGCTAATAAAATAGAGGTAAAGAAATGTTGCTTAAAGGCTACATAGGTAACTTCTTCGGCAGTATCATCAGACAATTCACTTTGCCCTAAATAATCATCTTTACCATCTTCATATTCAAATACAATTTCAGTATACCTGTTTTCATAAGAAATACTTTTGGCATGACGATAGGTTTTTAAATTCCAATCTAAATTAACAGGTTGAGCACTGTTAATAACATCGCTAAGACCTTGCGAACGGATGGTGAATTCCATCATATAATCGCCTTCTTTCAACTCGTAGCGGTATTCTAAAAACTTACTTTCTGATACTTTAAGTTTCATTGAAACTACCGTATTATTTCCGTTTTTTGTTACCGTTGGTTGAAAAAACAGATCCTTAGTATTAAGAATTCTGCTATCGGTTGTACCGAAATTAATATTAAAAGACGCGTTGTTGTCTTTAATAATATAAATAGGGTTATTTTTAAAATCGGTGTGCTTCTTAAGTTTTACTTCAGAAAGATACCCACCTTTACTGTTGAATTTTAATTCGAATAAATCCGTTTCAACAAGCGTTTCTTCTTTTGATGCAGTAGCTGCAGAATACGCGAAAGCGCCTAATTTGTTTTTTAAATTTACTAACTGAAGCGAATCGTTACCTGTACCAACAGCAAAATCTTCAGTGCTTACAACCTTAGTTTGTTCTTGTTCTTTGGCTTTACGCTCTTTTTCAACCTGTTCTTGTTTAGCTTTTTGTTGCGCTTCAAGTTCTTCTGGCGTTGGTTGATTTTGCCAAAGCATATACATTAATATTCCGAAAATAAGTACAAAACCTATAACCGAATTAATGTCTAATTTTTTTTCTTCCATGTATTCTTTAAATATCTTATAAAAATTGTGGTGCAAAAGTAATGCACAAATCTATAACAATAAACTATCCAATATTAATTTTGTGCCAATCTGGCACTAGATTTCTTTTTCTTAAAATTTAAGGCAGCTTTTACAAACGCTACAAATAGCGGATGCGGGTTAGCCACCGTACTTTTATACTCTGGGTGGTATTGCACACCTATAAACCATGGGTGACTTGGCAATTCTACAATTTCTACCAATCCGGTATCTGGGTTTATACCTGTAGCCAATAATCCTGCGGCCTCCATTTGGGCTTTGTATTTACTATTAAACTCGTAACGGTGTCTGTGACGTTCTTTAATACTTTCCGCTTTATAAATATCGCGAACAGCACTTCCTAATTTTAAATCGCAGGCCCAAGCTCCTAAACGCATGGTACCGCCTTTATCGGTAATGGTTTTTTGATCTTCCATTAAATCTATTACCGGATTTTTAGTATCAGGACTCATTTCGGTAGAATCGGCATCTTTTATACCTAAAACGTTTCTAGAAAATTCTATCACCGCCATTTGCATACCTAAACAAATACCAAAAAATGGCACATTGTTTTCTCGCACATAGCGTACCGCATCAATTTTTCCTTCAATACCGCGCTCTCCAAAACCTGGCGCTACCAGAACACCATCTAAATGAGCTAGTTTTAGTTTTATATTATCTTCGTTTAAATATTCTGAATGTACAGATTCTATATTTACTTTAACTTCGTTTTCGGCACCAGCATGTATAAACGCCTCTAAAATAGACTTGTAAGAATCTTGTAATTCTACATATTTCCCAATTAAACCAATTGTGATTTCGGATTTCGGGTTTTTATGACGCGTTAAAAACTCATTCCATTTACTGATATCGGGAGTAGAACTTTTTAAATCTAATTTTTTAAGCACCACTTTATCTAAGCCTTCTTCCAGCATTAAATTAGGCACATCATAGATAGTTGAAGCATCGATAGATTGAATAATCGCTTCTTCTCTAACATTGCAAAAAAGTGCAAGTTTTCTACGTAAATCGTATGGTAAATCGTGCTCTGTTCTACACACTAAAATATCGGCTTGTACCCCACTCTCCATGAGGGTTTTAACACTGTGCTGCGTTGGTTTTGTTTTCAATTCTCCCGCTGCAGCTAAATAAGGCACTAATGTTAAATGTATGACGATACCATTGTTTTCGCCCAAATCCCAGCGTAACTGACGCACCGCTTCTATATACGGTAACGACTCAATGTCACCCACAGTACCTCCAATTTCTGTAATGATAATATCGTAATCGTCAGATTTTCCTAAAAGCTGAATGCGCTCTTTAATTTCGTCGGTAATATGAGGCACAACTTGTACTGTTTTACCTAAAAACTCACCACGACGTTCTTTCTGAATCACACTTTGGTAAATTCTACCCGTAGTAACATTGTTAGCTTGACTGGTTGGAACATTTAAAAAACGTTCGTAATGTCCTAAATCTAAATCTGTTTCGGCCCCATCTTCGGTAACGTAACATTCGCCATGTTCGTATGGATTTAAGGTTCCTGGATCTACATTAATGTATGGATCTAATTTTTGAATGGTAACTCTATAGCCTTGAGCTTGAAGAAGTTTAGCTAACGATGCAGCTATAATGCCTTTTCCTAAGGACGATGTAACCCCACCGGTTACGAATATGTATTTTGCTTTGGTTGTCATGTTGCGCTTATAAACGCAGGCAAATTTACAAAATTTAAATAGTTATTACCGAATAAGTTTTTAGTAATTTAAATCTAGTTTTTAACAATACTAACAGGACAAAAAATAAGTTTATTTTCAATGTCAAATTTGATTATATGAAAAACGACTAGCTTCAAATAGCATCTCATATTAATTATTATATCAAATTCATATCTTTATGGCTAGCGGCAAATAAAAATAAAATGAAATTTACACCGTTTCCAGAATTAAAATCGGAAAGAATTTTTTTAAGAAACATAATAGCATCTGATTGTGAAGAAATTTTATTCCTTCGTTCTAATAAAACTATCAATAAATTTATAGAAAGACCTGAAAGCAGACAAACTAAGAACATTTCAGATGCCATAAAATTTATAAATGAACTAAATCAGTTTGTCGAACACGATATATCGATAGCTTGGGGAATAACTTTTGAAGATAGCCCAAAAATTATTGGAACAATCTGTTTATGGAATTTTTCTCAAAACAATAAAACTGCTGAAGTTGGATATGATTTAAACCCAAAATTTCATAGAAAAGGAATTATGAGTGAAGCACTAAAAATGATTATTGAATTTGGTTTTAAAAAATTAAAACTAGATAAAATTGAAGCATTCACACATATTGCAAACGAGAGCTCTAAAATACTTTTAGAAAAGAATGGGTTTTATCTTCATGCGGAAAGAAAAGATTCTGATAATGAATCCAATATAATATATGAACTTGTAAATACCAGCCGTTTACAATAAATAAATGCAAATATCACCGATTCGACTATATCCAAATCGCCCCTGCTTTTATAAAACATATTCTTAATTAAAATCAGAAAATTAAATCCTTCATTAACGATTAAGTGAGCCTTCTGCAAGAATCAAAGTCATTACCTTGGATACTGCTTCTTAATATTTCGTATCAAATCTTCTAACCCATTTAATTTTAACTCATACACCTGTTTAAGCATATCACCCAACTTACCTTTAGGAAATCCTTTTTGGTGGTACCAAACCACATAATACTCGGGTAAATCTATTAAATAGCGGTCTTTATATTTACCAAAAGGCATTTTTGTATGCGCTAAATCTATTAAGAATTTTTTATCTGGAAGCATGCCGCTAATCTACCAATTTATATTTGGATAGTGCCGCAAGTTGGTTGGCTATTTCTGCTTTCCAACGTGCTTGGTGTTCCGGATTTCGAGAAAAATCTGTTTCAGTATCGTAGACATCTTGAAATACTGCCAACTCTTTATTAATAGTATTATGTATTTTTTTTAATTGTTCGCCAATCGTGTTCGACAATTTAAGCTTACTAATGCGTTGTCTAAATTTACGGGCGTACAATTCGGTTATATCAAAATGTAATTGTTCGTGTTCCAGTACATGCGCATCGGCCTCTGTTTTACGCCACGATTTTTCTGGATAAAAATGAGCCACAACGCTGGTTGTAAAACTAATTACCTGCTTATCTGCCTGTTTCAAAGTATACCCAAATGTAATGCCCGAAGCGGTAATAGCAACGGCATGCGCATTTTTATCGGGTTGATCTTTAAAATCGGTCCAAGCTAATTTATAGGAATCATTCCATGACATCATGTTTTGTTCTTGTGCAAAACAATACACACAACAAAAAAATAGGGCAAATTTATACACTTAGCTGTTTTAGTTTTAAAATATGATAAAATTAAAACGTTAAGTAAAGATGCTTATTGCTTAACCTCAACAATCGACAAATCGTAATCGTATTTTACTAAATATACGGCATCGTTAATATACCCGCCAAAAAGTTTCTTTTTATACGAGAATTTATTTTCGATGTATTCGGTTAATGGTGCTTTATTTACAGAGGCGTACAAATCGTCTGAAGTCACTAAACGCAATACCACATCCATGGTTAAATCGAAGCCTTTTACAGCACGTTTGTTTGGTGTAATATTATAGGTTTTTGTGTAGTTAACAACAAATGAATTATGGTCTTCTTCTTTATATGTTTTTGAAGTTGTTGCGTAATGCAATTGCAGTTTTGCCAAATGCTCGTTAGATACCTGATCACCTTCAAACGCCGGATTAAAATTAGAGGTTACTAAAATAATTTCGGTTCCAGAAGGATTGCTATCCGATTTAGAATGTAACGATGCCAAAATACTGGTAACATTCGATGCAAACCCTTCGTTTGTAGTTTCTAAAAACACGTAGTTCCTTCCAGGTTTTAAGGTAGCTCGAACATCTTCTACATATACAAAGTTAACATCTGCTCCTTGTTTATTTTTTCTAGAATATACCATTCTAGCGCCAGCAAATTCGCCTTTAAGTTCGTTGGCAACAGTACTATTTTTAGAATCTGAAATAATTACCACATTTTTAGATAACGAATCTGCCTTTACATAATTTATAATCTTTGCTTTTAACAAATCGTCTGAAGGTCTAGACTGAAAAACATTGTCGTAAAGTTTAATATTCGTACCAATTGGCGATACCACGGGCACATTTAAACCTTTCAATTCTACTGCCACTTTTTCAAA
This sequence comes from Mariniflexile aquimaris, assembly GCF_042676825.1. Lineage (NCBI taxonomy): Bacteria > Pseudomonadati > Bacteroidota > Flavobacteriia > Flavobacteriales > Flavobacteriaceae > Mariniflexile > Mariniflexile aquimaris. The sequence continues at coordinate 101,268 of NZ_JBHTIB010000012.1, read as the reverse complement.
AGTTTCTGGAGTTAAGGGGCCAATAACAGCATCGACATTTTTAAAATCATTTTCGTTTAAAATCTTAATTACTTCGCTTACCTGATATTTCGTATCATAAACATCAACCTTTAATGAAACGCCAAGTTTTTTCAAGGAATCTAAAGCTATTAAAACCCCAGAATAAAAATCAAGAGACGCATTTAAATATGGGTCGGATTTTATACTTTTCTTAGTATTTTGAATGGAATCGAAACTTACGCGATTTAACCTAAACGGCAACATAACCGCTAAGTGCTTAGTTTTAGTATTTATTGTTCGGTTTTCTAAACTCACCTTGGTGGCAGTACCTTCGTCGCTACCCAAAAATTTATTGGTATATGGTATTTTCAACACCATGCCATCTATTAAACCCGAATCTTTTAAACTTGGATTTAATGCTTCTAATTGCTCTTGATCTAGACCTAATTTAACTTTCAAACGATAAAATCCTTCCTTAGGAAGTACTTTATAATAACTATATTTTTCGTCTATTACCTTTTCTTCAGAACCTCCAATATTTGGCACATTCACTTGCTGTCCATCTTGTAAACTGTCGCCCAATCCAGGGTTAAGGGCTTCCAATTCGGCCACAGTAATTCCAAATTTATAAGCGACTCGCCATTTACCTTCTTTTGATTTAACAATATAGGTTTTAGTAGCAGGTTTTACCTCAACTTCTTTTATTTTAAAAACGGGTATTTTTAGTTCATCGTTTTTTTGCAAAGTATTGGCATATAAAAACGTATTATACTTTTTTAGTTCGTCTTCTGTAATATTATACTGTTTTGTAATGCTATAAATAGTTTCTTTCCTACTTGTTTTATGCTGTTTAAACCCTACTAACTCTTTAATAGTAGTGACCTCTGGAGCGATAACTTCAGTTTTTTTTGCTTTTGAAATAGGAATTATTAAAATAGTATTAACTTTTAATTCTTTTTTTGCATCTGGATTTAAAGCATAAATATCAGCCGTTGTAACGCCATATTGTGCCGCAATACCTGTGATGGTTTCTCCTTTTTTAACAGGGTGTGTACTAAAGTTTTGTGCGTTTGTACTATTGAAACTGAATATAAATACCAAACATAAAACGGAAAAGAATCTAATCATGAAAATGTAATTTTATTTGCATTACGGATGATGGCAACATCCTTATATTTTTATTTATCCTTCGTAAGTGCATATAACGTGCCAAAAAAATATAGCGCTTCGTCTTCCCTCAGGATGCACTAAAGCACTACACTATTTTATATACTTAGTTATATACGTTCATTTTATTAATAAAAGATATCTTATTGTACTAAATATAGTTTTTAAATATTGAATTGCTCAAATACTTAAAACCCATATACTAATCTTTAAGACACAAATAGCTTTAAAAAGTCACGACTATTTTACTCCCACTCGATGGTTGCAGGTGGTTTGGAGCTTATATCGTACACTACTCTATTAACGCCTTTTACTTTATTTATGATATCGTTTGATGTTTTTTGAAGAAATTCGTAAGGTAAGTTTACCCAATCGGCAGTCATTCCGTCGGTGCTTTCTACAGCTCTAAGTGCGACGCATTTTTCGTACGTGCGCTCATCACCCATAACTCCCACGCTATTTACTGGTAATAACATAGCACCTGCTTGCCATACTTTATCGTATAATCCCCATTCCTTTAATCCATTAATAAAAATGGCATCAACTTCTTGTAAAATACGCACTTTTTCGGCGGTGATATCACCTAAAATTCGAATGCCTAAACCTGGTCCTGGAAATGGATGACGCCCTAAAAGCTCGGGGTCTATGCCTAAGGTAGCACCAACACGACGCACCTCATCTTTAAAAATAGCACGTAATGGTTCTACGATTTTAAGTTTCATGAAATCAGGTAGACCTCCAACATTATGATGACTTTTTATAGTTGCCGATGGTCCACCAGAAGCAGACACACTTTCTATAACATCTGGATAAATAGTACCTTGAGCTAACCATTTTACATCTGTAAGTTTATGCGCCTCATCATCAAACACCTCAATAAAGGCGTTGCCTATAGCTTTACGCTTTAACTCAGGATCTTCTATTCCCGCTAAAGCATCTAAAAAACGTTGAGAAGCATCGACCCCTTTAACGTTTAGCCCCATGCCTTCGTACTGATTTAAAACACTTTGAAATTCGTTTTTACGAAGTAACCCGTTGTTAACAAAAATACAATACAGGTTTTTCCCTATAGCTTTATTTAAAAGTACTGCTGCTACTGTAGAATCTACACCACCAGACAATCCTAAAACGACTTTATCGTCGCCTACTTTTTCTTTTAAGAAGGCTACCGTTTCCTCCACAAAAGAATCGGGTGTCCAATCTTGATGAAGTCCCGCAATACTTACTAAAAAGTTTTCTAACAATTGTTTCCCATCTGTTGTATGATACACCTCTGGGTGAAATTGAATGGCATAGGTCTCTTCTCCGTTAATTCTATACGCTGCATTCTTCACATCGTGTGTACTACCAATTAATACACCATTAGTTGGTAACTCTTGGATGGTATCACTATGGCTCATCCACACCTGACTTCCAGTATGGATATGTGCAAAAAATGGCTCGTTGCTTTTTATAAACGATAAATTAGCACGACCATACTCTCGTGTGTTTGAAGGTGCTACATTTCCGCCAGAAAAATGCGCCAAATATTGTGCACCGTAACACACTGCCAATAATGGTTTTTTGCCACGAATATCGGTTAAATCTGGATGTAAAGCTTCGTCGCCTCTTACAGAAAATGGGCTACCAGAAAGAATAACAGCTTTGTATTCGTCTAAGTTTGCCGGAATTTTGTTAAATGGATGTATTTCGGAGTAAATGTTGAGTTCTCGAACTCTACGCGCAATTAATTGTGTGTATTGCGAACCGAAGTCTAAAATAAGTACCTTGTCATGTTGCATGCGCAAAAGTAATAATTGATTTTAGAATGGCAATTACCAAACACAATTTTTAAAAAAAAATTAGCGCATAGAATCCAAAATTAACTGAATATCTTTTTTTGTGGTATCCGGATTAATAAAACAGAAACGAGATACGGTTTCGTAATTATCACCTTGTTTCCATTTTGTTGGTGTTACCAAAGCAAATCCTTTTTTATGATTTTCGTAAGTCCAATGCGTATAATCTTCGGGCTTCCACCCTATTCTTCTATATAATACGCAGGATAAACTAGGTTCCCGTACCAACTCTACATGTGGATTTTCTTCAATTAATTTACCTGCTATCTGCGCTAATGCCAAACCACGTTCTACTGCTTGTTTGTAGCGCTTTGTTCCATGCATTGCTAGCGAAAACCATAATGGCAAGCCTCTAACACGTCGGGTTAACTGAATTTGATAATCGGTTGGATTAAAACCTTGAGACCCTTCATCTTTAAAAATATCTAAATACGAACCTTCTTGGGCATGTGCCTTTTTAGCTAATTCTGGTTTTTTATAAATAACCGAACCACAATCGTAGGGAGAGAACATCCATTTATGTGGGTCTATGGTAATACTATCGGCTCTTTCAATGCCGTTAAACAAATGTCTTACCGAATCGGCGGCTAATGCACCACCTCCATAAGCTGCATCTACATGAAACCATAGTTTTTCTTTTTCACAAACTGTGGCAATACCTTCTAAATCGTCAATAATTCCGGCGTTTGTTGTGCCACCTGTAGCAACCACCGCAAAAAGTCGTTTTCGTTGTTGTGCTGATAATTGATCTATAACATTCTGCAGTTCTATACCAAGTAATTTATCTTCGGTATCTACCAATAACACATCGGCATCAATTACTTTTGCCATCGCTTTTATGGAAGAATGTGCTCCAACAGATGTAATAATAAGTCCTTTTTCATTTTTATACAAGTCGTTTTCTCTCCAATGTTCTCGAGCGGTAACCATGGCCGATAAATTGGCCGCTGTACCACCACTGGTAAAAACCCCAAAGGCGCCTTTTGGCATACCCGTTAAAGACACGATCCATCGCATGGCTTCATTTTCACAAAAAATACCGCCCGCGCCTTCCATCCAATAGGCACCATGAATACTGGAAGCCGAAGTAACCAGATCGAACATTATGGCAGCTCTGGTTGGAGACGCAGGAACGAAGGCTAAATGCCTTGGGTGATCGATAGAGACATTGGCTTTAACCAAATGCTTTTTCCAGAGATTAAAAGCCACCTCGCCCCCAATACCTTTTTCGGTAATGGTTTCTCCTACCAACGCTTTTAACTCCTCTTCTTTTTTAGGCTTTCCTATTTTTATTTTTTTTGAAGACAGTCTATCAATCGCATATTTCATGATATCCATAGACATTTCAACTAATTCAATATCGGCCTTATGCATTCTTTAAAGATTTAAGATTATAAATTCTCCTTGTAAAGGATTTAAATGTTCTATTAATTTTGGAATTAACTGATTACCATATTCCAAATAAAATTCTGAAAAATTAGTATTGCGTTCTTGTAAACTTTGATTTGGGAATAACGCATTTTGCAAATCGGTCATTCTTGAAACTTCGTCAGACAACTTGCGTTTTTGAGCTTTAATTAATCGCTTTTCTAGGGTATCTAAGCCTTTTAATTGTTTCACTTCTTGTGCTTTTACCGCGCCAATAAACGATTTATCTGTTTGCTCTGCTAATTTAAACAGCTTCTCAAATTGTTTTTTTATCACTTCTTTTTGTGGAGAAAAATCAAGTGAAATGTTCGAAATATCTCTAACTTTTTTATTTATAAAGGCATGTCGTTTTAAAAATATATCTTCATTAGAAATCTGTAACTTTTGAAGCTTTTTATGCTGACTTTCAGATTGGATTAAAACCGAATTTCGCAACAACAATATTGGAAAAGGCACTTCAACTTTATCGAAAAATTGTTTTAACTGAAACCAATAAGCCAATTCGCCACCACCGCCAATGTAACATAGATTTGGCAAAATAACTTCCTGGTATAATGGCCGCATAATAACGTTGGGCGAAAATCGCTCCGGAAACTCAGCGAGGTGTTTAAGCATGTCGCTCTCGGTCCACGATAAGTTAGTATTGTTAACTTTATAAACATCGTCTTCAAAAAGGATGCGTTCGCGAAGATTTTCTGTTACATAAAATAAATTAATCTCCCGTGGGTTTACTTGAATCCCATAATTAGATAATTTATTGATTTGCTCGTTAGTTTCCGACACATTTTTAAATGAGGTTTGCTGCAGCAACTCCTCTTCTATATAAGGAATAAATTGTCTTTTTAAATCGGTATCATTGGCATCAATAATTACCAAACCGTAGTCTTTAAATAATTCATTCGCCAAAAAACGTGTCGCATCAGCTAAATTATCATGCTTTACGTAAGCATTTTCAAAAAGTGTTTTTAAATAATTTGCATTGGTGCTGCCTCCCAATTCTAAAGCAAACAAATTAAAAACAGCCTCTAATCCTTCGGTAGATAAATCGCCTACCGCGCCTGCAGCCTCTTTATTCCAATGTACTTTTTTTCCTTTGAAATTGAAATAATTTATTTCTTCAAAATCATGGTCTTCAGTGGCCATCCAATAAATTGGTACAAAATGATTCTCAGGATACGTTTCTGATAGTTCTTTTGAAAGATTTATGGTCGATACAATTTTATATAGAAAATAAAGCGGACCAGTAAACAGGTTTAACTGATGCCCGGTAGTAATAGTGAATGTGTTTTCGGAATTTAAACTTTCAATATTCTTAAACGTAGCTTCAGAAGTTTCGAAATGCTGATATTGCTTTTTTAAAGTTGATACTAAAACAGATCTAGATTTTGGTAGTCCTGACGCCTTTCGTTCTTCTATCTGCGCTTTAAAATTATCGAGATTCGGAAAACGATTATAAAAAGCTTGTAATTCTGGTTTTTCATCTAAATAATCACAGATAAGTGAAGAAAAATATCCTGTTTTTTTAAATGAAATATGTTCAGCTGGCATATTATTACTTGAAAATTAAAGTGTAAATATACGGTTATTCTAATTTTTGAATTCTAAAAATACGTTAAGAATTCCATAAGATTAAGGTTCTAAAAAAAATGATGCATAAATCCTATTTCTTTCGATTCATAAAGTAACAATTCACTAAACACGCTCTTTAATGTTCAACCTAATGCATCAACGCTAAATTTAACTTTACTTTTTCAAAAAAAAGGAATAATTTCCGTATCTTAATAGTCAGGTTATTAGCATAATATCAACAAATCATGAAACATAAATTTTACATATATATCGTTTTAAGTTGCCTGCTTTTTGCAAGCGGTTTCCAAACACTAACGGCTCAAATTACGACATCATTTACAGAAATAAAAGGTAGGATTATTGATGAACAATCTAAAAATGATTTAGTCTTTGCCGATATAATTATTAAAGACACTAATATTGGTACCATCACAAATTCAGATGGGATGTTTGCGATAAAAGTTCCCGATTCACTCATCAATAAAACGCTTGTAATTACCCATTTAGGATATCAAAAAAAAGAAATTAAAATTTCTTCTTTTGAAAACGATTCGAAAATAACCTTAACTCCAGCGATTACAACGCTTAAAGAAATTGAAGTCACCACATTTAAAGATGCCGAAGCCTTATTAAGATTAACTCTAAAAAATCGTAGTACTGTTTATAACAACAACAACACCTTAATGACGGCCTTTTATAGAGAAACCATAAAAAAAAGAAACAAAAATGCATCTCTTGCTGAAGCGGTTGTACATATACATAAACAACCTTATAGCAATTCTAAAGATGATGCCATAGACCTTATTAAATCAAGAAAAAAAACCGATTATTCGAGATTAGACACTTTAGCTATTAAACTGCAAGGAGGACCTTTTAGCAATTTATATACAGACATTATTAAGTATCCAGAATTTATTTTTACAAACGAGGCCATTCCGCTTTACCAATTTAGTTTCGACAAATCTACACGCATTAACAACAACCTGGTTTATGTAATTAACTTTAAGCAAAAACCAAATATTAATGAGCCTCTTTATTACGGAAAACTTTATATAGATGCCGAAACATTAGCTTTAACCAATGCCGTATATAGCTTAAATGTTACAAACAGAGAGCTTTCTAGCAGAATGTATATTAGAAAAAAACCTAATCGTGTGGAGGTATATCCAACCGAAGCTACGTACAGAGTAAATTACAGAACAAAAAACGGCAAATGGCATTACGCATACAGCAATATTTTGCTTACTTTTAAAGTGAATTGGAAAGGGAAATTATTTAACAGCGTCTATACGTTGAACAGTGAAATGGCAGTAACCGATTGGGAAATTTTAGATTCTAAATTAGATCGAAAAAAAGAACAGACCATAAAACCAACTACTATTCTTACTGAAGAAGCCTCTGGTTTTTCTGATCCTGAGTTTTGGGGCGAATATAATATTATAGAACCCGAAAAATCGATTGAATCCGCTATCGAAAAAATAAAAAAGCAGCTAAAAAAGGATGAAAATATTTAATTAAAAAATGAGTTAAACAAACTATTTTTAATTAATTTTAACTCCTAAATTTTTTGTTTCGTGATAGACTTTCTCCTAACAAGTGATGCCATAATGGCGCTCTTAACTTTAACTTTTTTAGAAATAATTTTAGGTATAGACAACATTGTTTTTATATCTATTGCAGCTAATAAACTCCCTGAACATCAACAAGCCAAAGCCACAACTATTGGTTTAATCGCAGCGATGGTACAGCGTATAATTTTGCTGTTTTTTGTAACTTTTTTAATTGGATTAAAAGAACCCTTTTACCATCTGGAATTATCGTGGTTAACGATTTCTATAAGTTGGCAAGCGATCATTTTATTTGTAGGTGGGTTATTTTTAATTTATAAAAGTACTTCTGAAATTCATGAAAAAGTTGAAATGCCTCACCATGATGAAAATGCAATTCAAGGAAAAAAAATAAAAAGTTTAGCGCAAGCCATTATTCAAATAATGATTATCGATTTTATTTTTTCTATCGACTCTATTTTGACTGCTGTTGGTATGACAAACGGTTTACATCCTAATCACAATTACACACTGGTTTTAATGATTATTGCAGTTGTTATTTCAATAATTATTATGATTGCGTTTGCCAACCCGATTCGAAAATTTATAAACACTTACCAAAGTGTTCAGCTCCTCGGATTATCATTTTTAATATTAATTGGTTTTATGCTAATCACAGAAGCTGCTCACTTATCTCACACGCAACTATTTGGTAATAGTGTTGGTGCTATTCCTAAAGGTTATTTATATTTTGCCATTGCGTTCTCTTTATTTGTTGAATTTTTAAACTTAAAAATTGAATCAAAAAAGCGATCTACAAAATTGTAAAAATTTAACTGTAACAGAAACAGCAAAATAACCAAGTTTTACCTATTTGCTTTATAGATACGATACAGGTAGTAGGCTATCAATACAAGTAGCACAACTATTACAACTCTAAATATCATAAGAGTGGGTTATTAAAACAACTTAGTCTGACCTTTATCATCGAGATTACTATCATTAGAAGCATCATCATCGTCTTCTTCATTTGAATCGACCTGCTTTTTTTTGCTATTCTCGGTGTTCTCATTATTTTCTGATGAGATATCTTCTTCATCTACTACTTCCAAATCATCGGCATGCACTTCTTCTGGCGCTTCATATGGCAGTGGATCTAATAAACTAATCTGATTTACTTTATCTTTGGTAAGCTGGTTTCCTAACGCATTAATACCTTTAACTGCAATAAATTCTTCTAGATTTACAATTAAATTATCTTTTCGTTCTTTACCACGTTCTTTGGTAAACTCTATTTCGGCCATCGGTATCCAATCGGTAGAAACGATTTCTAAATGCGATTTATCATGACTTGTTATAAAACACTCTTCTTTATTTTCGTTTTCAATAACAAAACGTTTTACAAAATAGCGTTCTTTTTCACCATCAAAATAAATGGCAGAAATGGGCTTTTTAGGAATCCATTTTTCCATCACAATCATATCGCTATCAAAATGTGTAGTTACTTCTGGAATAATCGTTTTTGCAATGCCTTTTTGATTGATAATTAAGATACGGTCTTCGCCTCTAAATTCCCCTACCAGCTCGCCTCTACCATCAACATTTAAGCGTTGTACAGCATCATCGAACCAAATTTTACGTGGTTTTAAAGTAGAGATTCCTTTTTCTTTTAATTCTATTTTTTTAATAGAATATTTAGTTACCAGATTCCCTTTAGAATTTCGTCCTTTTATTAAAATATCAGCAAAATCGATATCCCATTTTAACTTTTTAATACTTCCTGCCTGACGAAGGATGATACTAACCACTTCTGCTTCCCCATTAGGGTTTGCAGAGAAATACAATACCGTAGAACCTTTGTTGCCATTGGTTAAATCGTATTCCTTATCGCGTGTAATACTCGTTACCGCAAAGCGTTTTATATAAGACGGACCACTTTTACCATCGCGATAAATCATGTTGTAAATGGTTCGATTGTCCTTTTTATCGAACACCTCAACATTAATAATATCTTTACCTATAAAGGTTTTAGCATCTACTTTGGTAATCATCATTTTACCATCTTTAGTAAACACGATAATATCGTCTATATCGCTACAATCGCAAACGTATTCGTCTTTACGAAGTGAGGTTCCAACAAAGCCTTCTTCTCGATTTACATAAAGTTTGGTGTTTCGAATAACTACTTTAGTAGCATCTACATCATCGAAGGCACGTATTTCTGTTTTGCGTTCGCGCCCTGCACCATAGTCCTTTTTTAGTCTCGTAAAATAGGCTATCGCATACTCTATAAGATTTGCTAAATGATGTTTTATTTCGGCAATTTGATCTTCTAGAGCATCAATTTTTTGTTGGGCTTTATCGATGTCAAATTTTGAAATACGTTTAATTCGAATTTCGGTTAATCGCTCGATATCTTCAACGGTGATAGCACGTTTTAAATGCTCGATATGAGGTTTTAAGCCTTTGTCGATGGCGTTTATAACACCCTCCCAAGTTTCTTCTTCTTCAATATCGCGATAAATACGGTTTTCAATAAAAATACGTTCTAATGAAGCGAAATGCCACTGCTCTTCTAATTCATCGAGCTTAATTTCTAAATCGCTTTTTAGAAGTTGCACCGTATTATCTGTCGAGCGACGTAACATTTCAGTTACACCAACAAACAAGGGTTTATTGTCTTCAATAACGCAACCTAAAGGTGAAATAGACGACTCGCAACTTGTAAAAGCATACAAGGCATCAATTGTTTTATCTGGCGATAATCCTGAAGGTAAATGCACCAAAATCTCCACTTCGGCAGCGGTGTTATCTTCAATCTTTTTAATCTTAATTTTACCTTTATCATTCGCTTTTAATATAGAATCTATTAGCGATGATGTGGTGGTTCCAAAAGGAATTTCGGTAATAACAAGCGTATTTTTATCTAACTGCGAAACTTTAGCACGAATACGTACACGACCTCCGCGCAAACCATCGTTATAGTTTGAAAAATCGGCTATTCCTGCCGTTGGAAAATCGGGTAAAATGGTAAAACGTTTGCCTTGTAAATGCTTAATGGAAGCATCTATTAATTCGATAAAATTATGAGGTAATATTTTTGTTGAAAGCCCTACAGCAATACCTTCGCCACCTTGTGCCAATAGCAACGGAAACATAACCGGTAAATTAACAGGTTCTTTTCTGCGACCATCGTAACTAGCCTGCCATTCGGTGATTTTCGGATTATAAACAACGTCTAAGGCAAATTTAGATAAACGCGCTTCAATATAACGTGAGGCTGCGGCGCTATCGCCGGTTAAAATATTCCCCCAGTTACCTTGCGTATCTATTAATAAATCCTTTTGGCCAATTTGCACCATAGCATCTGCAATACTAGCATCACCATGGGGATGGTATTGCATGGTATGACCAACAATGTTTGCCACTTTGTTGTACCGTCCATCGTCTAAATCTTTCATGGAATGCATGATACGACGTTGAACGGGTTTAAAACCGTCTTCAATAGCGGGTACTGCACGCTCTAATATAACATACGATGCATAATCTAAAAACCACTCTTTATACATGCCCGTAACACGGGTAATGGTTTCTTTGGGTTCGTCTTGCTCGTTAATTAAATCGTCACCTTCTTCAATCATTAATTACCTTTATTTCTTTGGGAGTCTAGTAAAAATTCTTTGTCCTTTTTTTTTGTTTTTTAGTAAATGCTCATTGCTTACAGGTGCTCTTAAATGATCGTAAATACCTCTAATCTTTTCGTCCTTGTTGTATAACATAATATTTAGTTTTGTTCTTCTTTAATGATATCTAATTCAACTTTTAAATTGTCTATGATAAACTCTTGTCTGGTTGGTGTGTTTTTTCCCATATAAAACTCTAATAAATTTTCTATAGACATGTTTTCGTCTAGCATTACAGGGTCTAATCGAATATTTTCACCTATAAAATGTTTAAACTCATCTGGCGATATTTCACCAAGTCCTTTAAATCGAGTAATTTCTGGTTTTGGTTTTAATTTTTCTATGGCCGCTACGCGTTCTTCATCAGAATAGCAATAGATCGTTTCTTTTTTATTTCGAACACGGAACAGCGGTGTTTGCAAAATATATAAATGTCCTTCTTTAATAACTTCTGGGAAAAACTGAAGAAAAAATGTAATTAATAATAAGCGGATGTGCATCCCATCCACATCGGCATCGGTAGCGATAACTACATTATTATATCTTAAATCTTCTAACGATTCTTCAATATTAAGCGCCGCTTGTAATAAATTAAACTCTTCGTTTTCGTAAACTATCTTTTTGGTTAACCCATAACAATTTAGAGGTTTTCCTTTTAAACTGAAAACAGCCTGTGTATTTACATCGCGCGATTTTGTGATACTTCCAGACGCCGAATCACCCTCAGTGATAAAAAGTGTGGACTCTAAACTACGATCGTTTTTTGTATCTCCAAAATGAACTCTACAATCGCGGAGTTTTTTATTGTGAAGACTCGCCGATTTTGCACGGTCTTTTGCCAACTTTCTAATACCTGAAAGTTCTTTACGCTCGCGTTCTGCCTGAAGAATTTTACGCTGAATCTTTTCGGCTGTTTCCGGATTTTTATGTAAATAGTTGTCTAGATATGTTTTTAAAAAATCGGTAATATAGGTTCTTACAGTTGGTAACTCACCACCCATATCTGTAGAACCCAATTTGGTTTTTGTCTGACTCTCAAAAACAGGCTCCATAACTTTTATAGCAATGGCACTCACCACCGATTTTCTAATATCAGATGGGTCGTAATTCTTTCCGTAAAACTCTCGAATGGTTTTAACCAAGCCTTCTCTAAATGCATTTAAATGCGTACCACCTTGTGTAGTGTTTTGTCCGTTTACAAAAGAATGGTACTCCTCGCTATATTGTGTTTTACTATGTGTTAATGCAATTTCAATATCGTCGCCACGTAAATGAATGATAGGATATAATCTGTCTGATTCATTTATGTTTTCAGACAACAAATCTTTTAATCCATGCTCGCTAAAATATTTTTCACCATTAAAAACAATGGTTAAACCAGGGTTTAAATACACATAGTTTTTAAGCATTTTAACGATATACTCGTTGCGATACTTGTAATTTTTAAAAATAGTGTCGTCTGGAACAAAAGACACTTTGGTTCCTTTACGGCGTGTGGTATCGTCTAATAAATCCTGATTTAATAAATTACCTTGGTTAAATTCTGCAGACGCAGATTTATTATCTCGGGTAGACTCTACTCTAAAAAAAGATGATAAGGCATTTACGGCTTTAGTACCAACCCCATTTAAACCTACAGATTTTTTAAAGGCTTTAGAATCGTACTTTCCACCGGTATTCATTTTAGAAACCACATCTACCACTTTTCCTAATGGAATACCACGACCATAATCTCGAACAGTGACTTTATTTCCCTGAATCGATATTTCAATGGTCTTACCAGCACCCATAACATACTCATCTATAGAGTTATCTAAAACCTCTTTGAGTAGAATGTAAATACCATCGTCTGGCGAAGAACCATCACCAAGTTTACCTATATACATTCCTGGTCGCATACGGATGTGCTCCTTCCAGTCTAATGAACGTATATTGTCTTCGGTATAATTGGTTATTTCTGCCATAGAATTAAGTAAAATATCGTGTTTCGATGCTAAGATAATACAAACCTTTAAAAAAATAAAACTGCTATTTCACAAAGTAGTTAACAAAACAAAATCTTTTTGTTGAGAACCCGTAATTACTGGTTCTTTTGCTTTTTTAAAGAAACCATTAAGATACCAAAAATTACAATCAATGCACCAAATAATTGTAATAAAGTAAGTACTTCATTTAAAAAAATACCGGCTAAAATAATGGTTGAAACAGGACCAAATCCGGCGATGATTGCAAAATTTGAAGAACTGATTCTATTAATGGATTCCGACACCAAAAATGATGGAATAACAGTAGCAAAAATAGCAATTAAAAACCCTAATAAATACACTTGCCACTCTAAACTTAAAATATCTGTCTTAGAAAATAAACCAAAATGAATAAATACACAAAAACAAGACACAATCATGGCGTAGGCCGTAAATTTCACGACGCCAAATTTTGGAATGAGCCAACCGCTACCTACTAAATAAATGGCATAGGTTATCGCACAGAGTAATATGAAGAACCCACCTAAATACGTATCCTTACCAGAAATAACCACTTCCCCGAAAAATGCTATAAAAATTCCGACATAGGTTAAAAATATAGCCAACACCTGTATGGATGATATTGCTTTTTTAAGAAACAATCTGTTTAAAATAATAACCATTGTAGGATATAGAAATAAGATAATGCGCTCTAAACTTGCTTTAATGTAATGTAAGCCTAAAAAATCGAAGTAGCTAGACAAATAATACCCTACCAATCCGAAAAAAACCACCCAAACATAATCGTTTGTTGATATGACACTTTTGTTTTCTTTCCGACTATAAATTACGGCAATAACTACATAAAATGGAAACGAAAAAAGCATGCGTAACAATAACAGGCTTACGGCATCAACTTGATACTGGTACGCAAGTTTTACCATAACGGCTTTAGAAGAAAACAGAACTATGCCTAAAATCCCAATTAAAATACCCGAAATAAACCTATTGTTAGATTGCATTGGGCTAATATAAAATAAGCATAGCATTCAACTTAGTAAATCTTCAAGAAAAGTTAAACGCCTTACTTTTTTACTTCAATTTAAACTAAAAATGAAAAAGCCTAAAGTTTTAAAACATTAGGCTTTTAAAAATTTAATTGTGCTTATTATAAAAAATAAACAACACCTAATAATACGCGTGGCATTAAACTAGGCTGCTTAATAGCTTCATTTGCATCTTTATATGTAAACTCAACGTTATCATTTGCATTATCATTTCTTGCGTTTACATTGTCATTATCCGGACTATACGACGTATCATGCCCTGTTAAGGTATTATTAAAAAAATAATCTAATCCTACTGCTGCCAATAAATTTAAGTTTTTATTAATTTTAAACTGACTTTCAGTACCTAATCCTATTCCAAACTGTTTAGAGGTGACATCAAAATCTTCGTTTCCACCAATATATTTAAAATTGGCTTTGAAACTTGAATATCGCGGACCGAAAACCAATTTAGAATTTTCTAAATTTAGAATATTCGAGTCCAACAAAAAATCCAATCGATAATCAAAAGATCTTGCTTTTTCTTCAGGAACACCATTGGTAGCATTGTTTATAAAAATACGTCTTGCATCGGAAGCATTACCAGGGTTCAGACTGGTTAATCCAATTCCCAATCGCATTTGTACAGGAAGCGATTCTAAAGGTTTCAAAGCAGTTAGACTTATTTGAAATCCTAATCCTCGATTATAACCCGTTGAAACACCTAATGCGAAATTTTGTTTACTACCTTCTATTTGAGCGTAGGATAAAAAAGTAATTAAAAATAACAACGTTGTTGCGTAAAATTGCTTTACATTCATAGATTTGAGGTTTAAATTTAATATTTCTAAATTTAAATACGAATGAAAGCGGAGTTTAGACTTTTGTTATTTATTCGTGATGATTTTAAGGATATTAAATTGGTCATTTCCTCGGCTCTCATCTTTAAAAAAGCATTTCTTCTTTTTAAAAGTTTGGCTATATATCTTTTTAAAAATAAGGAATCGGCAACCTTTCCCAGAATACCATGAGGCGATTCAAAATAAAACACATCAATCATTAATGTATTATTGTCGCTTTCGCGGAAGATATGCTCGTGTCGAAACGATTTAAACGCTCCGGAAACCATTTCGTCTACAAAATACCGAGAGTCTTCAAATTCTGTAATTTTTGATGTTAAATGTTGAACAAACCCTAAATGATTGGCTTCCCAGGTTACGGTTTCTCCAAGTTCGATTAACCCTGTAGTTTTACCATCAACGGCAATTTCTTGGGTGTGTTTTAACGATTCTTGATGAACATCTATATTCCGTGCTAAATTAAAACAGGTTTTAACATCTGCTTTGATAAGTGTTTCGGTTTTAATGAGAGGCATTGTTGTATTTTTTTGGGGCAATAGCATTACAAAACTATTTCGAAAATACAAATTTGCCTACAAATTTAACCGCTTCGTCTTAAAATAATACAAAAAAAATTAAATATGTAGCCTTTTATCGATAAATTAAGATTAAAAGCTCTAAAACAAAAAATTACACATTAAACAAGAAATGCATGATGTCGCCGTCTTTTACAACATAGCTTTTTCCTTCCACACGCATTTTCCCTGCTTCTTTAACTTTGGCTTCGCTACCATAAGCAACGTAGTCGTCGTAAGCTATAACTTCGGCTCTAATAAATCCTTTCTCAAAATCGGTATGAATTACACCTGCTGCCTGAGGCGCCGTAGCACCTATATCTATGGTCCAAGCACGAACTTCTTTAACGCCTGCAGTAAAATACGTTTGCTGCTTTAAAAGTTTATAGGCAGCGCGAATTAACTTTGCTGAACCCGCTTCATCTAAACCGATATCCTGCAAGAACATCTGGCGCTCTTCGTAATCATCTAATTCATTTATATCGGCCTCAGTTCCTACCGCCAATACTAAAACCTCAGCTTTTTCATCTTTAACAGCTTCTTTTACCAAATCGACATACTTGTTTCCAGAAACGGCAGAACCTTCATCTACATTGCAAACGTACATCACTGGCTTTTCTGTAATAAACTGAGATGGTTTTACAAAATCTTCATAATCATCTTCGCTAAACTCTAGAGCACGAATAGAAATGCCGGCTTCTAAATTTTCTTTTATTCTTAAAAGGACAGCTTCTTCTTTTTGCGCCTCTTTATTTCCTGTTTTAGCAGCGCGCTTTACTTTTTCAAGTTTTTTATCAACGGTTTCAAGGTCTTTCAGTTGTAATTCCATATCGATAGTTTCCTTATCCCGAATAGGATTTACATTACCATCAACATGCACAATATTTTCGTTATCAAAACAACGTAACACGTGTAAAATCGCATCGGTTTCACGAATATTTGCTAAAAACTGATTTCCTAAACCTTCACCTTTACTAGCTCCTTTTACCAAACCAGCAATATCTACAATCTCTACAGTGGCAGGTTGCACACGTACTGGTTTAACCAATTCTTCTAATTTTTCTAATCGCTTATCCGGTACATTTACAACACCTATATTTGGTTCGATTGTACAAAACGGAAAGTTTGCACTTTGCGCTTTTGCGTTAGACAAACAATTAAACAACGTAGATTTCCCTACGTTTGGCAATCCTACTATCCCTGCTTTCATTGAAAATTTATTTTTTTTATTTCCGCTAAAACGAAAATCTATAATTTGCGAGTGCAAATGTAGTTAATTCATTAATTATTTAAAGTATAAGCTGTAGATATCTATTCAATTATATTTGTAACAAATTCATATCGAAATCGTCTGTATTCTAGAAACCATCAGTTATGATTAAATTGTATTTTTTCTTTTTTATTTTTCTAGTTAGCACATTAGGCTTTTCCCAAAACATCACAGCAAAACTCATTGATAAAAACACCAAAAACCCAATCCCCTTTGCTTCTATAAAAACAGGAGATTATAGCGGTGTTATTACCAACGAAGAAGGTTATTTTTCAATAAGTGACGAAAATCAAGAGTCCACTATATTAAACATTTCTTGTCTCGGATATAAATCTAAAAGCTTAACGATTAAAGACCTGAAAACTTTAAATTTTATTGTAGCATTAGACGAAGCCTTTAATCAGCTTAATGAAATCTATATAAGTAACCGAAAGCCAAATGCAGATTCTATTATTGCTCGTGTAAAAAGAAAATTTTCTGAGAACTACAACGTCAGCCTTAAAACATACAACATTTTTTACAGAGCTACAGATTATATAGATTTTGAAAATTTAGATTTTGAAATTGATAAAGCATCGCATGTTAAAAAACAACAGCTTGAACGTGCCAACTCCGATTTAGACGGCTTAAGTAGGGATATAATAAATAGCAAAACCATTCATTTTACAGATTTTAAAGCCAACTTTTACACGCAAGACAAAGAAAACAGCAAACTTGTAATTACCAAAGCCACTAAATTAATTGACCAGAAAAATGATTTCTCTTTAAATCAAGTTGAAAAACGAGCACAACATATTGTCCTTAAATATTTAGATACAACAAAAACTTACAAAGTAAAATCAGGACTATTTAAGGTTGAAGACTCCATGTCGTTAAAAAATGAAGCTATCAAGAACAAGCAAAAAAATGAACTACAATTAAATGATTTAAAAAATAGTACCAACAATTTACTTTATAAATCACAGCTTAGAGAAAACTCCTTTTTATCAAGTATTTTAAACAGTAACTTATACCAGTATAGTCTAGCGGCTATCGCTTATTATAATGATGAGATTACCTATATAATTTCCTATAAACCAAAAAAAGGCAAAGCTAAATATACTGGAAAACTTTATGTAAACGACGAAAATTATGCTATTAGCAAATTAGATTATACTTTTTTTGAAGACCGATATGGCAGCAAACTAAACTTAAAATTATTGTTAGGCGTTAAATACATTGAAAACCTTAAAAGAGGTTTAATTATCTATCAGAAAAACGAAGACAACATCTATCAACCCAAATATATAAAACAAGAAACAGGAAGTTATTTTTATGTAAATAGAGATTTAACCTTAATTGAAAACAGTAAAAATCGAAATAAAGTTAGCTCCAATTTTAAAATTGAAGGCAATGGGCGACAAAAAGTAGAAATTCTATTTACATCATCAAGCACCAATACGCAAGAGGAATTCAATAGTATTAAACAAGAGAAAACAGCTCCCTACCAGATTTTAAATAAGTTTGATAAAGGCATTTGGAATAATGAAGAAACACTAGAACCTTTAGAGGAAATGAAAAGATTTAATATTAAGAAATAAATCCTTGAACAATATAATTATCTTACAGTTTAATATTTATATTTAGCTTCAAAAATATCCTAATATTTTCTTAAATGAAAAAACACTTTTTAATATTCTTGGCTGTACTTTATTCTCAATTTAATTATTCTCAAGAAAATATTGACGTTGAATTTGGATCTATTTTTAAAAATGAAAAAAGAGAAATTCCTGTAGACATTATTGGAAATGATGAGAATTGGTATTATCTGCTATATTCTGAGGGAAAGTTTGGTCAGGGCGATGATATGTTTTTAAGAAGGTTTAATCTAGACTTAACACCGTCTGGCGAAGAAGTAAATTTAAAAAATGAAACTTACGAAGGCAACTTCAACTCATTAGGCCTAATTAAAATAAAAGAAAAAATAACACACGTTTTTTATTTATTAACTGATGAAGGCAAAACTTTTTATCATCAAAGCGTTAATTTAAAGACGTTTTCTTTAGGCGAAAAAAAACTTATCACTATTATAGAGAATGATACCAAAAGTGCAAAAAGTTCCATAAGTAGGTTTATGAAAGGTAATGACGAAAACACTATTGTGCTTTTTTACACCATACCAAATAAAAACAAAGAGATTGCTAAAATAAAGGTGCAAACTTTCGATGCTGATTTCAATGAAAAAACAAATAATTCTTATGAATTCCCATATAATAATGATGAACTATCAATTCGGAATATTTTTTTAACGAAAAAAGATGATTTGTTTATTCTTGCTAAAAAATACGACTCTAATAATATATTAAAAGATGAAAACAATCATAATTATGAATTCCAATTATATAAAGTTAATGAAGAACACTTAGACTTATTAACTAAAATAAGACCCAATAACATTCATTTAAGAGCTTTAAACACCTCTATTGTAAATGAAAATGAATTAATATTAACAGGAATATATTCAAACAAAGACATGTACGCTATGGCGGGGGTTTTTGCTTCTAAAATAGATTTAAATAATGGAAATATAGTGTACACAAAGTACAATAAATTATCATCAGATTTCTATGTTAAATTATTAGAAGATGGGAAAAAGAAAGATAAGGCTGAAGCAAAATACAATGATGGAAAACTTGAAAACCCTAACTATGTTTTAAAACAAACTATAAAACTAGACAACAACGAGTTGCTCGTATTAGCAGAACAAATTTGGTCTTATGCGTATAATTATTCCATCACCTATTATCATCATGACATAGCCGTAATAAAACTTGACAAAGATGGGAATATGCTCTGGGCAAACAAAATTGGCAAAAAAAACGACAAACCAAATGTTCCTATTTACAGCTCTTATTTTCCTGTTTACAAAAATAATAGTATATACCTACTTTACAATTGTAGTGCTAAAAATTTGAATCATTCCAAAGGTTATTTAGCAAATTATTTTACAGATTTTGATCGAGCATTTATCGCTACAAGTTTAGACTTAAATACTGGTAATTATAAAAGAAAAATTTTAATTAACAGCTCTCAACTTGAAGACATTACGATAAGACCATCTCTTTACAACTGGATAAATGACAACACATTATTAATGTTCGGACAAGATATAGATAATTTAAAAAATCAGCGTTTTATAAAAATTAAGCTATAAAAAATCCTAAGCAAATGCTCAGGATTCTATATTTTTTAATTACTAATTGTCAATTGTTAATTCTCAATTGTCAATTGTTAATTACCCTTCTGGGTGCATAAACCGTTGTTTTGCTAACAATTCATCTTCGGTTTCCACATGCGCATCATCTGGCACACAACAATCTACTGGACAAACTGCAGCACATTGTGGCTCATCATGGAATCCTTTACATTCTGTACACTTATCTGGAACTATATAATAAAGCTCGTCGCTTATTGGTTCTTGAGCCTCATCGGCATCCACTTCATTACCATTTGGCAAAACAACTTTGCCTTTTAATCTCGTTCCGTCTCTATAGCGCCAATCGTCTGCGCCTTCATAAATTGCT
Source organism: Mariniflexile aquimaris (assembly GCF_042676825.1). Classification (NCBI taxonomy): domain Bacteria; kingdom Pseudomonadati; phylum Bacteroidota; class Flavobacteriia; order Flavobacteriales; family Flavobacteriaceae; genus Mariniflexile; species Mariniflexile aquimaris. The sequence continues at coordinate 80,779 of NZ_JBHTIB010000012.1, read as the reverse complement.
GTATTTGGACATTCTGGTTCGCATGCACCACAATTAATACATTCATCTGTTATAATTATTGCCATAGTGTTTTCTTTTTCTAACTTTGTGGCGCTAAAATAAAGCCAAAAGTATTCATAACCAAATTCCGCATGCAATTAGAACAAAGAATTAATGCATTTGTAAAATTAGGAGAATTTTTAAGTCAATTTTCTAATAAAGAAATTCAAAAAAAAGAGAATATTGAACTTAACGACATGTTCTTCGATGGTTTTAAGCATCAATTAAAATTAGCAGAAGAGTATAACGGTTGGTTTACACCAGAAAATATACATTTCGCTATAAAAGGCTGGTCGGATTCTTTAACCAATAGCAATTTAAATACTTGGTTAAAACCCTACGCTATAAATGTGAGCAATCCAAAACTTGTTGCCATCATTATGGCTGGAAACATTCCTTTGGTGGGATTTCACGATTTTCTGTCGGTGTTGATTTCTGGACATCATGTACTGGTAAAACAATCGTCGAACGACAAGCATTTGCTACCCTTTCTGGCAAAATATTTAGAATATATTGAACCAGAGTTTAAAGGAAAAATAAGTTTTACTGAAGATAAAATAACGGGGTTTGATGCTGTAATAGCCACCGGAAGCAATAATACGGCACGCTATTTTGAATACTATTTTAAAAACAAACCATCTATTATAAGGAACAACCGAAATTCTGTTGCTGTATTAAACGGACAAGAAACTGAAGATGATTTAAAAAACCTATCGGAAGATATTTTTAGATATTACGGTTTAGGTTGCCGCAACGTATCAAAACTTTTTGTTCCAGAAAATTATAATTTCGAAGCCTTTTTTAATGCCATGTACCATTGGCACCCGATAATAGAAAAAGCCAAATACGCCAACAACTACGATTACAACAAAGCAGTGTATCTAATGAGCGAGTTTGACATGTTAGAAAATGGCTTTTTAATGATAAAAGAAGACAAAAGTTACTCCTCGCCCATTGCGACGGTGTTTTATGAGTATTATTCGGATATAAATCAGTTAAAAGAGAAATTAAATGCAGAAAAAAGTCAAATTCAGTGCATAGTTTCTAAAGGATTGATAGAAAATGAAATCGCTTTTGGCAACACTCAAAATCCGCAACTTTGGGATTATGCGGATAGCGTTGATTCCATTGAATTTTTGTTAGCAATTTGACGAAAAAATTATTGAATTTTCACCACTATTTTTCTAATAATTTAGCACCTTTGCATCTTAAAATTCTACTCAAAAATGAAAAAACATAACTTTAGTGCAGGACCAAGTATTTTACCACAAGAAGTAATCCTTAAATCTTCTCAGGCGGTTCTCGACTTTAACAACGAAGGATTATCTATTTTAGAAATATCACATAGAAGTAAAGCATTTATCGATGTAATGGAAAAAGCCAGAGCTTTAGTTTTAGAGCTTATGGGGTTAGAAGGTAAAGGCTATAAAGCATTATTTTTACAAGGTGGCGCTAGCACACAATTTTTAATGGTAGCAATGAACCTTTTAGAAAAAAGAGCTGGCTATTTAAACACAGGTGCTTGGAGTTCTAAAGCTATCAAAGAAGCAAAAAAATTGGATGATATTTACGAAGTAGCTTCTTCAAAAGAAGCTAACTTTAATTATATCCCAAAGTCTTACGACATTCCAACAGATTATGATTATTTCCATTGTACATCAAACAATACTATTTTTGGAACCCAAATAAAATCATTTCCAAACTCTCCAATTCCGATGGTTTGCGATATGAGTAGCGATATTTTTTCTCGCGAATTAGATTTCTCTAAATTTGGTTTAATTTACGCTGGTGCTCAAAAAAATATGGGACCTGCAGGTACTACGCTTGTGGTTGTTAAAGAAGATATTTTAGGAAAAGTGTCTCGTAACATCCCTTCAATAATGGATTATAAAGTTCATATCGACAACGGTAGTATGTTCAACACACCTCCAGTATTTGCTGTTTACACCTCTATGCTTACGTTAGAATGGTTGAAAAATCTTGGTGGATTAAAAGCTGTTGAAGAACTAAACAAGAAAAAAGCAGAAGTAATGTATTCTGAAATCGATTTGAATCCTTTATTTAAAGGATTTGCAGCAAAAGAAGATCGTTCTATCATGAATGCTACTTTTACTTTAGAAAACGAAAATTTAAAAGAAACTTTCGAAACCATGCTTAAAGAAGCTGGAATTAGCGGTGTTAACGGACACAGAAGTGTTGGTGGATACAGAGCTTCTATGTACAATGCATTACCAATAGAAAGTGTAAAAGCATTAGTAGAAGTAATGAGCGAATTAGAAAGTAAAGCTTAAAATCAGTTTGCAGTAAGCAGTAACAGTTTTCAGTGCTTACGCAAGCTAAAAAACAAATTATAAATTGAAGTAAAAAGTTAACTGTATTAACAACTTTAAACTTTAAACATTAAACATAAAAAATGAAAGTATTAGCAAACGACGGAATTTCACAAACAGGGAAAGAAGCTCTTGAAAAAGGAGGTTTTGAAGTGATTACAACAACCGTAGCACAAGAACAATTAGCAAATTACATAAACCAAAATCAAATTAGTGTTTTATTGGTACGTAGTGCAACCACAGTACGTAAAGACTTAATTGATGCATGTCCAAGTATTAAAATTATTGGACGTGGTGGTGTTGGAATGGATAACATCGATGTTGAGTACGCAAAAAGTAAAGGCTTACACGTAATTAATACACCGGCTTCATCATCGCACTCTGTTGCCGAATTGGTTTTTGGTCATTTTTACGGATTAGCACGTTTTTTACATAACTCAAACAGAGATATGCCATTAGAAGGTGACTCTAATTTTGGAAAATTAAAAAAAGCCTATGCAAAAGGATCTGAACTTAAAGGAAAAACTTTAGGTGTTTTAGGATTTGGACGTATTGGTCAAGCCACTGCAAAAGTAGCTTTAGGAGCTGGAATGAAAGTCATTGCTTTCGATCCGTTTATTGAAAAAGCTAATTTAGAATTAGAATTTTTTGATGGCCAAAAAGTTAATTTTGAAATTAAAACAATTTCTAAAGAAGAGGTTTTAAAACAAGCAGATTTTATCACGTTACACGTGCCTGCACAAAAAGAGTATGTCATTGGTGCTCAAGAATTCGAAATCATGAAAAAAGGTGTATTTATTGCCAATGCTGCAAGAGGTGGTGTTGTTGATGAAGCTGCTTTAGTTGCTGCTATTGAAAGTGGTAAAGTTGCTGGAGCTGCCTTAGACGTTTTTGAAAAAGAACCAAAACCGGAAATTCAATTATTAATGAATTCAGGATTGTCTTTAACACCACATACAGGTGCTGCTACTAACGAAGCTCAAGACAGAATTGGAACCGAATTAGCTGAACAAATTATAAGCATCTTAAAATAATTAAGATAAAATTTGTGACGTAATAGATATAAATGAGTCCTAACTAATAGTTGGGACTTTTTTTGTGCTTTAAACTTTTCAAAATTAGTTACCTTTATATAATTTAAAACTATACAATTATTATGACAGGAATTTTAGACTTATTAAACAGTGACCTTGGTAAATCAATCATTAGTGGTGTTGCGGGACAAACAGGACAAGACGAAAGCAAAACAAGCAGTGTGCTTACTATGGCGATGCCTGTTTTAATGCAAGCTATGAAAAGAAATGCAGCATCTCCTCAAGGAGCCGAAAGCTTATTAGGGGCACTAAACAGTAAACATGACGGAAGTATCTTAGATAATCTTAGTGGATTGTTTGGTGGTGGTGTAGATTCGAATGTATTAGACGATGGTGGAAAAATTCTTGGTCATGTTTTAGGTGGCAAGCAGCAACACGTTGCCAACGCTCTAAGTCAAAAAGCCGGTATCGATGCTGATTCAGTATCTCAAATTTTAAAAGTGGCTGCTCCTATTTTAATGGGGATGTTAGGTAGTCAGGCTAAACAACAAAATGTAAATAATGCCAGTGGTATAGAAGGATTACTTGGAGGTTTATTAAGTGGTAGCTCATCGAAAAACGAACAAAGTTTTTTAGAATCTATTCTTGATGCCGATGGCGACGGTAGTGTTATTGACGATGTTGCTGGTATGGTACTTGGTGGATCAAAAAAGAAAGGTGGTCTTGGTGGATTACTTGGAGGTCTTTTTGGAGGAAAATAAAATATTATACTCTTAGATATAAAAATGCCAAACGTAATTGTTTGGCATTTTTTGTTAAAATACCTTAAAAACAAGCATTTAAGGAACGGTTTTTGTAAATTTAAGTACATATAATCAATTTTTACTGATTGAAAATATGCTTAACGTTTAATCATAATTTTCAACTATAAAACAGTAAATCGCATTGATAATATGTTTCTAAAAAGAGGTACCATGAAAACATTCGTTTCAATACTATTAATTGGATTCCTGATATTTAGTTGTAACACGACTAAACAATCGGCTACAAAGAATGACGAAAAACTAGCAAGTCTTAAACTTAACGATACGGTTAGCATTTCTAATGATGAATTAGAATATGAAATTATAATTATTGAACCTGGGTTTAATTACTGGCTAGCAAGTAGAGCAAGACCAGAAGGCTTCTATTCACAACAATATTTGGAAAACAGAAATTTAATTTATGTTACCGAGTGGAATAATCGCGTAATGCAGCCATTCAGATTTAATCCTAATTTGTATGAAATGCGCATAGATTATAGTCCAGGTATTGATTATGGCTACGAGGTTAATTACAAACTATATAACTACTTCATTTATTTTCAATTAACCTACAAACAACAATTAGCTGGATTTGTGCCTCGTATTTAAGTCTAAATTAATTACTTTTGCCAGCTAAAAGTAAATAGGTGATAAAATTTAAAACATACTGGGAGATACAAAAAAACTGGCAACTCTTATTCCCTACTTTAGGTGTTCTTGTTCTAGCATATTCTTCCTATAAATTGTCTTTTCTTTTTAATAAAAGCGAAAATATTATACCCAATTTACTAATTAGCGCTATTGTTTTTTACCTGCTTTTAAAATTTACGTTATTCATTTTTAACAAGTTAGAAAACAAATGGGAAGTAAATTATCGATGGGAAATGATAAGCATTTTTCTGGTTTTTGCTTTTACCGGCACATCCTCTGTATTTGTAGGCCGACCTATTTTAGTACTCATAGGAATTACTAAAGAAAACTTAAATTCTTTTCTTTACTGGATATTATATATTATTATTGGCTTTATTTTTTATCAAATACTACTTGTTTGTATTGGATGGATTTTTGGACAGTTTCAATTTTTTTGGAATTTCGAAAAAAAGATGTTGAGCAGATTAGGGTTTAAACGATTTTTAAATTAGTGCAAAACGTTAAAAAACATATCCTATTTAAAACTATTACGTTTGTATTGGCAATAACGCTGTTGTTACCTTATGGTGCTAAATTTGCACATATGTTTGCGCACCATAAACACGACATTTGTTATGGAAAAAAAACTACACATTTACATGAATTAAATACTGATTGTGATTTTTATAAATTCAAAATAAGCAATCCATTCACCATTACATTTTTTAATTTTGAATTAATTCCCTCTGAAGAACCTTCTTTAGAAATAGTATCACAATACCAATTTTTAAGTAAGTTTCAACGCTTACAAACCACACTTCGTGGGCCGCCGGCTTTCATTTAATATGTATACCTAACTGAATTATGATTCAGTTACAAATCATTATTAAATAAACCATTTTCCGTAGTCACGGAACTTAAAATATAAATTTATTCATGAAATTATTTATAAAGGCCATGCTATTATTAGCATTTACAAATATATATGCCCAAAATTCAATAAAAGGAACTGTTGTTGATGCCAACACAAAACAAGGTTTAGTTTTTGCTAACCTCTATTTTCCAGATATAGACCGAGGTACTTCAACCGATGAAAAAGGCTCATTTAGCATTCAAAATTTACCCTCAGGTAATTACAAAATATTAGTATCGTTGCTGGGTTACGAAACAAAATCAGTTACTATCAGCATTCCAAACACGAGCACTATTGAAGTAAGCCTCGTCCCTTCTGCCATCGAAATGGAAGCCATTATAGTTTCAACTCCTTTTCATAAACTTCAAAGCGAAAACGTTATGAAAGTGGAGCATGAAACCATGAAACATTTAAAAGCTACAGGCGCGGTAAATTTATCGGATGGTATTTCAAATATTGCTGGCGTTGAATCTGTAACAACTGGTTTAAGCATAGGGAAACCCGTTATTCGTGGTTTAAGCTCCAACCGAGTATTGGTTTATGCACAAGGCGTACGTTTGGAAAATCAGCAATTTGGAGACGAACATGGTTTAGGCCTTAGCGATTCTGGAATTGAAAGCGTTGAAGTCATCAAAGGACCTGCTTCTCTACTCTATGGTAGCGATGCCCTAGGTGGTGTATTGTATTTAAATCCCGAAAAATTTGCTCAAAGTAACACGTCCAACACCGATATTAATGGCAATTACTTTAGCAATACAGAAGGTTACAACACCAATGTTGGCTATAAATGGTCTGAGGACAATTTTAAACTCCTTTTTAGAGGAAGTTTAACCGAGCATTCAGACTATAAAACCACCGATTACCGCGTAACGAATACACGTTTTAAAGAACAGGATTTTAAAGCTGGTTTAGGGTACCAAAAAAACAATATTAAAACCGAGTTTCGATATAACTTAAATGCTTCTAAGCTGGGCATTCCTGAAGAAATTGGCGAACAATCGTTGTCGAAAACGCCATTGCTGCCTTATCAGAACATTACAAATCATATTTTCAGTTCTAAATCGACTGTCTTCTTTAATAATTCTAGACTCGATATTAATCTGGGATATATTTATAATGACCGAAAAGAATTTGAAGAACACCATCATGATGAAGATGAAGATGAAGACGAAGAAGAACATGAAGCCGAAATTTTAGAGCCGGCATTACATATGAAGCTAAAAACAGCTAATTACGATATCAAATACAACCTGCCTAATTTAGGTAAATTTGAAACTATTGTTGGTGTTCAAGGCATGAACCAAGTAAATACCAATTATGGTGAAGAAGAATTAATCCCGAATGCGACTACCAACGATATTGGTGTATTAGCAACTTCTCATATCCATTTTGAAAAAGTAGGCATGCAAATTGGAGCGCGATTTGACAACCGTACTATTAATATAGATTCAGGTCTTTCAAAAGACTTTAATAGTTTTAATGGTGCTTTGGGAATAAAAACAGATATAGCCAAAAATGTATCGGCGAGAGTCAATTTAGCTACTGGTTTTAGAGCGCCTAATCTATCCGAATTAACTTCCGATGGATCTCATGAAGGCACCAACCGTTACGAAATAGGAAACGAAAATTTAAAAAGTGAGCAAAATTTTCAAACCGATATCGCTATAGAATATTCTAATGAGCACGTAGAATTTTTTGTTAACGGATTTTTCAACAGCATTAACAATTACATTTATCTATCACCTAATGGGGAGACAATTGATGATGACCCGGTTTTTGTTTATTTACAAAATGATGCTAATTTATATGGTGGTGAAATTGGATTGCATTTGCATCCGCACCCTTTAGATTGGTTACACCTTGAATCTAGCTTTGAAACCGTTACAGGGAAACAAACTGGCGGCAGTTATTTACCTTTAATTCCGGCTAATTCAATCACCAATATTTTAAGAATTGAATTTGAAAAACCCTGGTTGAAAAAAGGGTATTCTTTTGTGAAATTAGTATCTACTTTTTCTCAAAACAACATAAGCACATTCGAAACTAATACGCCTGGATATAATCTTTTAAGTGCGGGATTTGGCGGAAGTTTCAGTCTGTTTAAAAACGAAGCAACTTTTACAATCTCTGGAACTAATCTAACAAATAAAACCTATATTAATCATTTATCCCGATTAAAGCCTGATGGCATTTTTAACATGGGAAGTAACATTAGTATTGGATTAACTTACAACCTATAAACACAAAAAATCCCTTTCAAAATTTGAAAGGGATTTTTTTATTGTTCTATTTCTACAACCGCTTCTTCCTTGCTAAATACATAGGTAATTAACCACATAATGGTAAAGGTTGGAATAAAATCTAAACCCGGAATAATCTCTTCTAGAAAAGATACAACCCCGGCAATTTTACCTTTATTTCCTTTATACATTCTAGTCATTAAATACCCCGAAAGTGGCGCCCATATAATGTCTATAACTGTAATAAAACCAATAATATCAAAGACGATACTTAATGCGAGTTTTTTATATTTTGGTAATTTTTCTAATGTCATGTAATATTAATTTATGTGTTGATATCTAACACATTACAAGAAACATACCAAAAACTACTTCCCTATAAGTTTTAAAAATTCGTTACGGGTTTCATTTTTTTCAAACTGACCTCTAAATCCCGAGGTAGTCGTAATCGAGTTTTGTTTTTGAACACCACGCATCATCATACACATATGCGACGCTTCTATTACAACAGCAACCCCTTGCGGTTTTAAGGTATCATTGATACAATCTAAAATTTGTTCGGTAAGACGTTCTTGAACCTGTAAGCGTCTTGCAAAAACGTCTACAACTCTTGGTAATTTACTCAATCCTACAATGTGGCCATTAGGAATATATGCAATGTGTGCTTTCCCAAAAAATGGCAACATATGGTGCTCGCAAAGCGAATACAATTCAATATCCTTTACAATTACCATTTCGTTATAACTCTCTGCGAACATGGCGCTTTTTAGAATTTTAACCGGGTCTTGTTGATAGCCCTGAGTTAAAAACTGCATCGCCTTGGCAGCACGTTCTGGCGTTTTTAATAATCCTTCTCGCTTCGTATTTTCACCCAGATCACCAATAATGCTTTCGTATCGTTTTTTAACTTCCTCGGTAACGCGAAAGTTATATTCTTCAAAATTTTTACTAGACATTGTTTATGTTTTATTCTATAAAAGTAAGCATTATTTTTTGCTATCAATTAACAGAATCAACACTTAACATTAACAACTACAAAATATTTTTAAGTTTAAACTTTATAGACTACCTTTAAATGGTCTTTATTTTTGTACTATTTAACTGTAACAAGTTTAGCTTTTTATCGTCTTAAATAGCACAGATTAAAACGCATCAATCAAAAAAATCAATGAAACCAATCATCAAAATGTTTCTTTTTGTGCTTTTTAGTATCTCATCAATACTGGCTCAAGAAAAAAAATCACTTCAAATACAAAAAACCACCACGCCTCCAAAAATAGATGGCATTTTAAATGACGACGCTTGGTTATCAGCCAACGAAGCCAAAGATTTTACGCAATTCAGACCTGAAATGGGTATTAAAGACACCGTAGGCATCAAATCGATTGTAAAAGTAACGTATGATGATGATGCTATTTATTTCGGGGCTTATTTATATGACGATGCGTCTAAAATTATGAATCAGATAACTACACGAGATAATTTTGGACAATCAGATTTTTTTGGCATAGTTCTAAACCCAAATAATGATGCACAAAACGATACCGAATTTTTCATTTTCCCATCGGGAACGCAAGCCGATGCCATTGCTAACCCCAGTATTGGTGAAGATTTTGGTTGGAATGCCGTATGGGAAAGCAACGTGAAAATTGTAAGCGACGGTTGGATTGTAGAAATTAAAATTCCTTATAGTGCCTTACGCTTTTCTAACCAGAATGTACAAACTTGGGGCGTTCAATTCCACAGACATTTTAGAAGAGACCGCTCTCAATATACCTGGAATCCTATAGACAGAACAAAGGGTAATATAGGCTTATATCATGGCGAACTAATAGGTATTGAGAATGTTAAAGCACCTATCCGATTAAGTTTTTATCCCTTTACTTCTGGTTTAGTGAATTTTTATGATAACAATACCGATACCGATTTAAATTTCGGCTTAGATGTTAAATATGGCATTACCGAAAATTTTACGATAGACGCCACTTTGGTTCCCGATTTTAGTCAAGCCGGTTTCGATAATTTAGAGTTAAACCTTGGACCCTTTGAGCAAACGTATTCAGAACAACGACAATTCTTTACAGAAGGTGTCGATTTATTTAGTAAAGGCGATTTATTCTTTTCAAGACGGGTAGGAAATAGTCCGATTGGCAAAGTAGATTTAAAGGATAACGAAGAACTAAAATACTATCCGAATACGGTAAAAGTTTTAAATGCTTTAAAATTATCTGGACGAACAAAAAATGGCCTCGGAATTGGTGTTTTTAATGCCGTCACCGAAGAAACAAAAGCTAGTATTCGACATACTGAAACCAATGAAATAAAGGAGCAAATTGTAGAACCATTAGCTAATTATAGCATTTTGGTTTTAGACCAACAGTTTAAAAAAAATTCGTCGGTTAGTCTTATTAATACCAATGTTACTAGGTCTGGAAATTTTAGAGATGCTAACGTAACCGGACTTGTTTTTGATCTTTCCAACAAAAGAAACACATATAATCTTTATGGTGAATCTAAAATGAGTTATCTTAATTTAGAAGATGGCACCTCAACAGGTTTCAGCTCATTCTTTTTGGCCAGAAAATCTCATGGTAAATTTAGATATAGTTTTGACCATAGTTATGCCGACACCAAATATGACATAAACGATTTAGGACTGATTTACAGAAATAATTACAACAATTTTGGCGTAGATATGTCGTATCAAATTTTCGAGCCCATAAAAAAACTAAACAGTTATTATGTAAGCTTTTATTATAATTATACCAGATTAGCAGATCCATCGGTCTATACGGGTAACAATTTTGGGTTTAACTACAACGCAACGACTAGAAAAATTAATTCGTATGGTGCTAACTTAAACTTTGCAGCAGGCAAGCAGTATGATTATTTTGAACCCAGAACTCCTGGTCGTTTTTTTGTTTATGAAAATGGTTTGGATTCAAACATCTGGTATTCTTCTAATTACAACAAAACATTTGCTATTGATTGCAATTTAGGTGGCGCCACCTACTTCGACCCTAATAGAAACACAAGCGAATATTGGTTTGGAATAGACCCAAGAATTAGATTTAATGGTAAATTTTCTGCTAACTATTCTTTTAGTTATAACAAAGAATTTAATGATATTGGATTTACAGCCAATAAAGATGAAACAATCATTTTTGGTGAAAGACACAGAAAAACAATGATAAACGCCATTTCTGGAAATTACACCTTTAGTTCGTTTCACAGTTTGTCTTTAACGTTTAGAAACTACTGGTCGTTGGTAGATTATAAAAACAATTTATTTTCTTTAGAAGAAAACGGAGCCTTAAATGGGGATTCTGGCTATACTTTAAGCGATTTAGAATATAATCCGAATGTAAATTTTAACACATGGAATTTAGATCTCAGCTATTCATGGCAATTTGCTCCAGGTAGTTTTATAACGGCATTATATAGAAATCAGTTATTTAATTATGACAATAACTCTACAGATTCTTATAGCCAAAGTTTGGACACCTTATTTAATCAACCCATTCAGCATACATTTTCATTACGAATACAGTATTATATCGACTACAACAGTGTTAAAAATATTTTCAATAAGAAAAACTCCTGAATATTGCCAGTAATCACTTAAAGTGCTAAATTGTGAGCATGATTCAAGCAAAAAATATCCATAAATATTATAAAGATTTACACGTTTTAAAAGGTGTAGATATCGAGGTAAAAAAGGGCGAAGTTATTTCTATTGTAGGTGCTTCTGGAGCTGGTAAAACAACCTTGCTACAGATTTTAGGCACCTTAGATAGTGCTTCAAATAATGAACCTTACCAACTCACGATAAACGATAGTAAAATTAATGGACTAAACGATAAAGCTTTAGCAAAATTCAGAAATGAACATATTGGATTTATTTTTCAATTTCACCAATTATTACCTGAATTTACGGCCTTAGAAAATGTGTGCTTACCTGCTTTTATAAAAGGCACTAAAAAAAGTGAAGCCGAAAAACGCGCTAAAGAACTTTTAGACTTTTTAGGATTATCGCACCGTTATAACCATAAGCCCAATGAACTTTCGGGTGGTGAACAACAACGTGTGGCCGTGGCTAGAGCGTTAATTAATAACCCGGATTTAATTTTTGCCGATGAACCTTCAGGAAATTTAGATAGCGAATCTGCCGAAAATTTACACAGCTTGTTTTTTAAACTTCGTAATGAGTTCGGTCAAACATTCGTTATTGTAACCCACAACGAAGAACTTGCCAATTTAGCAGATAGAAAATTGGTTATGGTAGATGGTAAAATTATTAATTAGCCCAATATATTATCGAGCTAATTAATAATGTTTTATTTAAAATAAGGGTGTTTTGTTTTTAACCAGTATTCTTTAATCCGCCAGAAAGCGAGTTAATTATAGATAACAGTCTGGTTAATAATTTATCGCCATCAACAGAGTTGGTATCTTTTATTTCACGCCATTCCTTCAAATATTTTATATGAAGTTCATGCAGCACCTGTAACTCTTTTTCTCTACGTTTTAAATTATCTATTTGCCCTAATCTTCTAACTTCTACCGGTTCTCCGAGTAACTCTTCAATAGTTGCAATGCCTTCTTCAAAATCTTTCAGAATCATGTCTAAAAGCTTTTTCCGAATACTGGTATCAGGTTCCATCGCTGCATAGCGCTTCATGAGGTCTGAATTTGCAAGTATTAAATTGGTTTCTATTTGAATAAATAAAAATTTCAAGAATGGCCACTTTTCAATAAACTGTTTTAGCTCGTTAAATTTTGAAGGTTTTTCGGTTTTAAGTTCCTTTAAAGCTTGACCAACACCATACCAGCCCGTTAATGTAAATCGAGACAGATTCCAGCTAAACACCCATGGAATAGCGCGTAAATCGTTTAAGGTTCTTTGTCCTGTTCGTCTTGCGGGACGCGAACCAATTTTACTATTTTCTAATACATCTATAGATGTAACCGTACTGAAAAAATGTATAAAATCGGGATCTTCAATCATCATTTTATAATACTTTAATGATGCTTCGGTAACCTCATCTAAAATTTCGGCAGGATATTTTTCAGTTTTTAAATTCGCAGGAGCTGGCATAGTTTGACGCGCCACCCCAGATGTTAACATATTTAAATTGTAGGTGGCTGTAAGTGGATTTCCAAATTGCTGCGCAATAGATTCTCCTTGAATTGTTAATTTAATTTGACCATTAACGGTGTTTTGTGGCATACTTTCAAGAAAACGATGATACTTGCCACCACCTCTACTTATAGTACCTCCTCGACCATGGAAAAAGAAAACCGTTACATTGTACTTCTCACCTACTTTACTTAAACGCTCTTCAGCTTTATAAAGATTCCATTTACTTGCCAAAGTACCTCCATCTTTATTACTATCGCTATATCCAAGCATGACTTCTTGGGTGTTGGATACTAATTTATTTCTGCTAATTGTAACAGGATGATTTAAAAATGCTTCTAAAATGGTATCGCCAGACTCTAAATCGGGAATGGTTTCGAATAGTGGAGTAACTCGTAAATTGGTGTTGAGTAATTGTGTTTCGCGCATTAATAAATAAACGACCAATAAATCGCTTAAACTGCGTGTCATACTTACAATTAAAGACCCAATACCATCGGTGCCAAATAAATTAATATGCTGCCTTAAAACTCTAAAACAATCTAACACATTGTCGGCTTCATTACCATAAGAAATCGTAATATCGCTAATAGGCGCTGGATTTTTCAACTCTTTAGTTAAAAACTCAACTCTCGATTTTTCATCCCATTTATCAAAATCATATTTTTCAAATCCAGACTTACTTAAAATTTGAGCAACAGCTTTTTCATAAAATGTACTATTCTGACGTATATCTAATTTGGCAAGATGAAAGCCAAAACACTGCACTGCGCGTTCTACCGGAAATACCAAATCTGCCGCAATACCTTTGGCTCCATTTTCAATTAAGACATTTCTAATGAATTTCAAATCGTCTTGTAAAAACTTACTCGATCTGTAGTAAGAATTAGAATCACTATCATTTTGCGCAATGGTATGTTCTAATTTAATGACTAACAGACTTATATATTGACGCCATGGTTCGTAGGGATTTCGCTTTAATGCATGTTCTCCAGCTAAACCAAGGGCTTTGGCCAGTTTATTAACCGCTTCAGTTAATACATAAGGCACAGGATTACTAATAGCAGACAATGTTAAGCGTGATGCTAATGTTACCAATTTGGCGTGAATAATTTCTAGGGCTTTTTTACGATGTATTAACAGCGTATCTTGTGTAATACTCGGTGTTACAAACGGATGCCCATCGCGATCGCCACCTACCCAACTACCAAAGTTATATTGTGGAAATTGTTCGGGTAAACTCAATTTTTCCAAATCGAAACCCATAGCAACCCATGAATTTTTTAATTGCTGGTCGCTTTTTTCAACCACAACTGGAAACATATGACTCAGATAGTACACAATATTATCGCGTTCTGAGGTTATATCTGGTTTTTCAAGATAAATCTCTCCCGTTCTCCACCAGCGTTCTAATAGGTTGATAATTTTTTCGCGAATAGCATATTGCTCGGTTTTTGCTAAGGAAGTATTTTCTTTCTGTACCAAAAGTAAATATAATTCTCTGTGCAACTCGACTATAGAAACTCGTTTTGCCTCTGTGGGATGCGCGGTTAAAACGGGCATGACATTTACCTTGGAAATAATGTTTACCATTTGGTCTTCGCTCAACCCTTGATTTTTCCAAATCTTTAGAGTCTCGCCCCATGAACCACGAATTGCCGACACATCTTCTTGGTTTTCTAATTGTCTGCGATATTGTGTTGCGGCATTTTCTTCAACCAAGTTAATTAGCTGAAAATAGATTCCTAAGGTTTGTATCTTTTTTTCGTCTGAAACGGCGAGCTTTTTAATTTCCTCTTCAGAAAAATTATTTAATTGCAATAGCTTTAAAGTTTCATGCTCATTTATACGCTTTAACATGTCTTCATAACACGATAGTATAAAACTTCTATCATCAATAATTTTTTGAAATTCGTTGGTTTTCACTTTTTCTTTCATTAATTCTCTCTGTATAGTTGTTAAATATGTTTCCTTACCAACATCTGATATGTTGCTTGAAACATGTAATAATAAATTCGATTTAAATTTATGCGAAATAATTGATTTTAACCAAAACTTTGGGTGACAAAAATTAGTTTCAGTAACAAAAATATTTCGTAAAGCAGTATTTTAAATTGAAGAAAGTAAGATTAAAAAACCGATTTTTTCAATCTTACTAAATAAAAAAAGGACTTGTTACACGTGGCAACCAGTCCTTTTTTTAAAATTAACTTTTAAATTATATTGTACTAAACATCAAATGGAAAAGTAACTCCTAATATGGTAATTGTAGATGTGGTATAATTAATTTTAATATCTTTTAAATTAGCAACATCAATATCTAGGATACCCGATTTTATACTTCTTGGCAGTAGTACAAAATGAAGCGATTCTTCGATAGTTAAGCTATATTCCACACCCTTAGAACTTACTCCAGATTGGGTACCATCTAACTTATATTCATCATCCCAAATATTAAATGGGGTGTTAAATCCAGCTACCCATGTTCTTGTAGTATTCTCTTTAAAAGTAATAGTTTTACCTTCTTTAGTGGTAATTTTTCCATTTTCGATAATAACGCTATATTCTAAAAAGCCTTCTGAATTTTCACCCAAATTTTTAGTGAAATGTGTGCCTTCTACTTTATAATCGTTATGATAGAAATTGGTAAACGTTGTTGTATGTTCACTACCTTCTACACCGTACCAATTTGTTGACCTGATATTAATGATTCCTTTGCGGGTAATACCATCTTCACATAATATACCAGTGCCATAATCGATTGTTATCTCTTTAGGAAATGTTGTTAAATCGAATGGCGCGATTGTAATTATTGGTCCATTGTTTTTAGTACCATACATTTTACCAGTAGTGGTGTTTTCTGCGCTTAAAACTCCGTCGCCACTATTATTACCAACGTCTTGAAATACTTTGTTAATGGTAGCATATTCGGTTAACGCTTCGATTGCAGTTGCCGAATCGACAGTTTTTGTTAAATCATCTTCACAACTTATAAAAAAAAGTGCGATAATTGGAATTATAATTTTTCTCATAATACATTTGTTTATCTGCTAAATAACGTTAAAAAATTGAAATTGTTATAGATTAGTTATTAAAATTAATCGATTAACGTATAAAATTACCGTTTATCGGTTATTTTTATACGAAAATAACTCGATGTACATCTAAAATTGACATAGCATTATTAAAAATAAACTTACTTTTGATTATTAAAATCAGCTTACATTGAACAAAACAGAACTTAAAGAATTTCTAGAGGCTAAAGTAGAGCAATACAACAACCCGAAGTTTATTGAAAGTGACCCCATACAAATTCCTCATCAATTTACACTGAAAGAAGATATTGAAATATCGGGGTTTTTAACAGCTACCATTGCCTGGGGAAACAGAAAAAGCATTATAAAAAATAGTTTTACATAATGATTTTTAGAAAACTAATTTTCTTTTAACTATTAATCAGTATTTTTATATTATTAATAAAATAAAAAATGAATCAGACTATTAAATTATTTTGTCCTACCTGTGGAAATAAATTTTCTCATTCTCCAAATTTTATTGGAAAAATAGCGGGTGGAACTGGTGGTGCATTATCTGGAGCTTTCTTGGGTGCTAAAGTAGGTATTGCCGGAGGCCCACTTGGAGCAATTGCAGGGACAATTCCAGGTGCTATATTAGGAAGTATATTCGGTAAAGATTTCGGAAATAAATTTGACAAACCAAAATGTCCCTCTTGTAAATCATCTTTTGAAATACCCGAAAATTTAAAAGAATCATTTTTAAGCACTTTTGCTAAAGACAAAGTAAATAAAACTGAAAACGAGAAGAATACCCATAAAAAAAGTAAGATTAATTCTTATAGTGATTTAAAAGAAGAATTAATAAAAAATTCTAAACAACAAAAAAGTATCTACACAAAACCTGTCATATTGGAATATAGAGAAAATGACGAAAAGAATAAAAGAGGAAACCCATAAACGTAAAGGATATGTAGATTTGAGTATTAAAGAATTGTTAGACCAAAAAGTAGAGCAATACAACAACCCGAAGTTTATTGAAAGTGACCCCATACAAATTCCGCATCAATTTACTCTGAAAGAAGATATTGAAATATCGGGGTTTTTAACAGCTACCATTGCCTGGGGAAACAGAAAAAGCATTATTAATAATGCCAAACGCTTGATGAAACTACTTGATAATTCGCCTTATGATTTTATAATGAATCATGAATCTACCGATTTAGATAAGCTACACCCTTTTGTGCACAGAACATTTAATGGCGATGATGCCATTCAGTTTATAAAATCTCTAAAACATATTTATTTAAACCATAACGGACTGGAAACTGTTTTTGCTAAACATGCTGAAACTAGTTCGCTACAAACAACAATATCTCAATTTAAAAACACTTTTTTTGAAGTTGAGCATTTACAAAGAACCCAAAAGCACATTAGCGACCCATTAAAAAATTCGGCAGCCAAACGCATAAACATGTTTTTAAGATGGATGGTGAGAACTGATAATTCTGGTGTTGATTTTGGAATTTGGAACAGCCTCTCGCCTACGCAACTGTCTTGCCCCTTAGATGTGCATTCTGGCAATGTGGCTAGAAAACTTGGGTTGCTAAAACGTAAACAAAATGATGCTAAAGCATTATTAGAATTAGATACTGCTTTAAGAAAACTTGACCCTAACGACCCTGTGAAATATGATTTTGCCCTGTTTGGTTTAGGCGTGTTTGAAGGATTTTGAGTGCGTTAGCGATTGCAGCGGCATCCTTTTTTGAGGCACGAGAAAAAGATATAGCGGAAAGCGCGACCCTTGGGTAACGCCATAAAAAAATAAAAAAAAACGATTGACGAACATTGTTCATCAATCGTTATTGGTTATAATAAATCGTAAATTTAATTTAGGCTTTTAACCAAGCTTCGCGGATAGCAATTTGTTTAGGTGTTGCATCTGCTTTTTCTAAGATACCAGCACCTGTAGTGTACGATTGTGTGGTTTTTGTTTTAATAACGATTTCTTTACCGTTTCGGTCTAATTTTACTTCTACATCTCTGCCTGGTTTCCACATGTAAACTTCTTGTAAAACCTTATTGGCATTTAGCATTGTTAAATCGGTACCATCTATAGTTTTAATAATATCGTTTGGTTGTACCCCGTTTTCTGCCCAAAAGCTGTTATCGGTAACTAAATCGGTGAAAAATATGGTACCTTTTTGTCCGTCGCCACCAATTATTAAATTCCCTTCGTTTTGAATAAAGTTTGTTTTAATTTTTCCTTCGCCTATTTCTAATCCTGCTTTGTTAAAAAACTTATTGTAATTAATTGGAATATCGCCAATAACGTGACTATCGAAAAAATCGCGTAACGAAGGATAGGTCATGGCTACAATTTCATCTATTAATTTATCGTCTTCAAAAGGTTTATTTTTTCCATATTTATTTGAAAGTTCTTTCATTAAAGACAAAATACCTCGATTACCATTGCTTTCTTCACGCATTAAAATATCTACGCACATCCCAATTAAAGCGCCTTTTTGATAGACATTTAAATACTGGTCTTTATATGGTGCTTTTAAAACATTCTCGCTCATGGCGGTAAAACTCATGGCGTCATTCATATTTTTTGAATATTGAATTTTTTCCATCATTTTATTGTAGAATTCGCTCTCGTCTATTAAGCCTTGGTTGACTTGAAACAGATTTGCAAAATACTCTGTAACCCCTTCGTACATCCATAAATGTTTTGAGAATGTTGGATTATTATAATCGAAATAATGAACATCTTCTGAATGTACACTCAATGGCGTTACAATATGAAAAAACTCATGAGAAACAACTTCTACCACACTTTCGGCTAAACCTTCTTCATCCATAGATTCTGGTAACACCACAACGGTAGAGGTATGATGCTCTAAAGCGCCCATGCCTTTAGGAGAATCGTCTTTTCCTTCAGATAAATACAAGTAAATATCGTAGCGCGGGGTAGAGTTAATATCTCCAAGGTAGGCTTTTTGTGCAGCCATCATTTTATAAACGGTTTCTTTTAAAGTCTTTGCAGAATGCACTTTATTAGGAGAATAAACACTTAAAACAATTTTAATGTTGCCCACTTCAAATTCTTCAACATCTAAATCGCCATACATCATCGGGTTATCGGTAATATCAAAATAACGTGTAGCAAAATAACTAGTTGTTATGCTGCTACCATCTTCGCTTGCTTTAGAACCTACGGTTTGCAAAGCAGATGTACGAACAAAACTTGCAGGTGCTGTAACATCTAATTTATACTGATTGTTTTTTAACACATCGAAATAACCAATAAAACCATGTAAATTAAGTACATAATTTGAAGGTTCTATATTGGTGCCTGCAGGCGAAAACGGATCTTCTTTACCTATGCCACCTTCTTCTTCGACATCAAAAGTATCGTTAACCCAATACGTAATTTTGTCTAATTGTTTGGCATTTTTAATGGTCCAAGTATTCGTATCGGTTTTTAAAACGGGCATTTCATTCCCTTTATAATCAATCGCTTTAAAATTTTCAATATATTTTCCAAAATCACTCACCGAATACGTTCCTTGTATCACTCTAGGTAGCCGGTATGTTACAGTTTCGGTAGTAAAACGTCCTGGATTTATAACTACAGGTGCTTTATCGTTTTCTACTTGCGATAAATTAATAGACGTTTCAATTGGTAAGTTAATAGCTAAATCGTTACTTGAAGTTTTAGTAGCGGTACAACTTGCTAGAATAATACCCGCAAACAAAGCGGCTAAAGTTTTAGTATTCATTAATGAGTTTTTTAGATTCTGTTAATTGACGTCCAATTTACCAATATGTTACACATACCGCTCTTAAGGTTATGTTAAAAAGATGAAATATGTATATTCGCAGTATGCAACCATCGCTAATAAGTATAATTACGCCTTTTAAAAATACAGCGGCTTATTTAGAAGACTGTATAAACTCGATTCTGAAACAATCCTATACAAATTGGGAACTACTTATTGTTGATGATCATTCTACGGATGACAGCTATAAAATAGTTGAAACATTTGCTGCAACCGATAACAGGATTCAACTTTTTAAAAATAAAGGCAGCGGCATTATTGATGCGCTTCAATTAGCCTTTAAGCATAGTAAAGGCCGTTTTATTACCAGAATGGATAGCGATGATATTATGCTCCCCAATAAATTAGAAGTGTTAGTAACACATTTAATTAATGCTGGAGAAAAACATGTTGCCATTGGTTTAGTAGAATATTTTAGCGAAACAGGTGTTGGAGAAGGGTATAAAAGTTATGAAACCTGGTTGAATAATTTAACCAAAGCAGGCACTAACTACAATGAAATTTATAAAGAATGCGTTATACCATCTCCTTGTTGGATGGTTTATAGAACGGATTTTATAGCATGTGATGGGTTTAATCCCAAAATTTACCCGGAAGATTACGACCTTACATTCCGATTTTATAAAAACAACATAAAATGCATTCCATGTGATATAATGTTACATAAATGGCGCGATTACGATACCAGAACCTCGAGAACCCATGTGCATTACGCGCAAAATCATTTTACTGAATTGAAAATAAATCATTTTTTAAATATCGATTACAATAAAAACAAAACATTAACCATTTGGGGAGCAGGCACTAAAGGGAAGATTATCGCGAAACTATTGTTAGAAAAGCAAATTCCTTTTGAATGGATTTGCGATAACCCCAAAAAAATAGGAAAAGCTATTTATGGTAAAGAATTAAAGGCGTTTCAAGCGCTTTCTAAAATAAAGAATGCACAAAGTATAATAACGGTCGCTAATAAAACAGCACAAATAGAAATTCGAGCATTTTTAAAAAATATAAATATGAAACCAGTTGAAGATTATCTATTCTTTTGTTAATTTCGGTTTGTTAGTATAAATAGATTCATTTTCAATCAAAAGAAAAATAATGATAAAAAAATGTTTATTTTTGAAAAATCTAAATCAAAATGCAGTTTAAAAACCCCGAACTTCTTTACGCGCTATTTTTACTGCTTATTCCTATAATTGTTCATTTATTTCAATTACGTAAATTTCAGAAAATCGCTTTTACAAATGTTGCTTTTTTAAAAGAAGCCACACAACAAACTCGTAAAAGTTCTCAAATAAAAAAATGGCTTTTACTGTTTACAAGACTGCTGTTGCTTGCCTGTATTGTATTGGCATTTGCCCAACCATTTACTGCTAAAACCCATACGTTTAATGCAAAAAAAGAAACGGTTATTTATTTAGATAATTCGTTTAGTATGCAGGCAAAAGGTAGCCAGGGCGAATTGTTTAAACGTGCCATACAAGATATTATTAGCAACGTTGCTGAAGACGATAATATAACATTATTAACTAACGATGCAGAATACCGCAACACCAGCATAAAAAACATAAAAAATGATTTATTACAACTAGATTATAGTGCCAACACCCTAAGCCTTGAAGCAGCTTTGTTAAAAAGTAAAACATTTTTCAGCAAACAAAAAGGTATTATAAAAAATCTGGTTTTTATTTCCGATTTTCAACAAGATAACAGCAATTTTAACATTACCACCGACTCTTTAACCGATTTACATTTGGTAAAACTTGAACCAATTTCAGTAAATAACATTGCTATTGATAGTGCTTATATTTCTGAAACTACTGCTAGCAACATGGAGCTGAAAGTTATTTTAAAAAATTCAGGCACGCCGATAGATAATTTACCAGTGTCGTTGTTTAACAATAATACGCTTATTGCAAAAACATCTGTTGCTTTAAATAAAAAGGCTGAAACGTCATTTTCAATTCCCGTGGGCGACATTATTAATGGAAAAATTACAATAGAGGATTCCTTTTTACAGTTCGACAATACCTTATTTTTCAACATTAATAAATTGGCTAAAATAAATGTGCTTGTAATAAATGCAGAAAACGATTCGTTTTTAAAACGCATTTATTCTGAAGACGAGTTTAATTACAATGTTACGGCAATAAATCAGCTGAATTACAATATTTTAAACGAACAAAAACTCATTGTATTAAACGAATTAGATGTAGTACCTAACGCCTTATCTAATGCATTAAAATCATTTGTAACCCAAGGTGGTACACTCATGGTTATTCCTTCAAACAACATTGATAACGATTCTTATAACGCGCTGCTTAATACCTACAATATAAAATTTGATGCGTTAATAAATAGCGAGAAACAAGTAACCACGATAAATTATTCGCATCCTTTATATAGCAATAATGTATTCGAAAAAGAGGTTACTAATTTTCAGTACCCTAAAGTCAATAGCTTTTACAATATTAGTTCAAAACAAACGGCTGCTGTTTTACAATTTGAAGATAAAAGACCATTTTTGCACCAAAGCAGTAATGTGTTTGTGTTTTCTTCGGCGTTACATTCAGAGAATTCTAATTTTAAAAATTCACCCTTAATTGTTCCAACCCTTTATAATATTGGAAAATTCAGTTTTAAAAATCCGCCCATCTATTTTAATATTGGAAAAGAAAATTCGTTTGATGTTGCCACAAAATTGCAACAAGATGCCGTTTTAACATTAACTAACGAAACTACAAGCTTGATACCAAAACAACAATATTTTAATAATAAGGTTTTGGTCTCTACGCTAGAAATGCCCTCTGAAGCTTCAATCTATTCAGTAAAAAACAATACTGAAAGCATTCAAAATGTAAGTTACAACTACGACAGAAAAGAAAGTAATCTAGTATACAGAAATCTTTCAGACATAGAAAACATAACGGTTAGTAATTCAATAAATGAGATTTTCGATACAATAAAAAGTGATACAAAAGTTAACGCGCTATGGAAATGGTTTGTTATTTTTGCACTAGCGTTATTGATTATTGAAATGCTCATCTTAAAATACTTTAAATGAACATACTTATAAAATCTGCCACCATACTAGATTCAAAAAGCGAGTATCACAACACCACTCAAGACATCTTAGTAGAAAAAGGTGTGATTACCCTGATTGCCGATTCTATTAAAAATCCTAAAAACTATCAGGAAATAACTTTAGAAAACTTACATGTATCGCAAGGTTGGTTTGATAGCAGTGTTTGCTTTGGTGAACCTGGATTTGAAGAGCGCGAAACCATTACAAACGGACTTAAAACAGCAGCAGCATCTGGGTTTACGGCAGTTGCTATGAATCCGAACACAAATCCTGTGATAGATTGTAACGCAGACATCACCTTTGTAAACTCTAAGGCTGCTAATAACGCTGTTACCTTGCTGCCAATAGGTGCTTTAACCGAATCGAGTAAAGGGGAACATTTAGCCGAATTGTATGATATGAATTCTGCCGGAGCCGTAGCCTTTTACGATTATAAAAAAGCGGTTTCTAATTCGAATCTTTTAAAAATAGCGTTGCAATATGCTAGTAATTTTAATGGACTGGTTTGCTCTTTTCCTCAGGAAAACAAAATTGCAGGACATGGTGTTATGAACGAAAACATAACCAGTACAACCTTAGGTTTAAAAGGAATTCCTGGTCTAGCTGAAGAGTTACAAATTGCAAGAGATTTATTTTTATTAGAGTACACAGGCGGCAAATTACATATCCCAACCATTTCTACAGCCAAATCGGTGGAGCTAATAAGAGAAGCCAAAAAGAAAAAACTCGATGTAAGTTGTAGCGTCGCTATTCATAATTTATATTTTACTGATGCGGTGTTAACCGATTTCAATACCCACTTTAAAGTGTTGCCTCCATTACGAATACAATCAGATATAGATGCCTTAATTGAAGGAGTTAAAGATGGCACCATCGATATGGTAACCAGCGACCATAATCCGTTAGACATTGAGCATAAAAAAATTGAATTCGATTATGCCTCATATGGAAGTATTGGATTAGAAAGTGCCTTTGGAGCCTTACAAACCATTTTTTCAACCAAAAAAACAATAGAAATACTTAACAAAGGTAAAGCCAGATTTGGGTTAAAACCTACACCAATTAACATTGGAAGCAAATTAAATATCACCCTTTTTAATCCGGAGTCCAAATACACGTTCTCAACTAAGCATATTATTTCTAAATCTAAAAATGCTATTTTTGAAAATGAGCCTTTAAAAGGAAAAGTCTACGGTATTATTTCAAATAATAAAATTAATCTAAATTCGTAATCATGACAGAAGCAGAAGTTGAAGACGGCAAAGGTTTAGCAATAATTAGTTATTTAACCATTATTGGTACCATTATCGCCTATTTTATGAATAATGATAAAAAAAATGCCTTTACCAGTTTTCATGTTAGGCAAGCCTTAGGCTTATGGGCTATGTACTTTATTTTAGCCTGGGTAGTAAGCGGCTTAGATAGTTGGTTTGCCACTTTTGGGTTCTGGGTATTCTTTGGTATTTTATTTATATATGGTTTTATTAATGCCTTGGCAGGAAAAGACCAAACGGTACCATTGGTTGGCGAATTATTTCAAAAATGGTTTGCAAATTTAGGAATATAATTAATTATGATAAACACCTCACTCTCTTTACAGCATATAGTACGTAAATCTACGCTATCTCAAAATGCACCATTACTAATAATGATGCACGGATATGGTAGCGATGAAAACGATTTATTTTCATTTTCGTCTGAATTACCAGAAGAACTTTTCATCATTTCAGTAAGAGCTCCCTACCCTATGCATCCTTACGGAAATGCTTGGTATGCTATTAATTTTGATGAAGATCAAGGCAAATGGAACGACAATGAACAAGCAACAGAATCAAGAGATTTAATTGCTAAATTTATAGATGAAGCTGTTGACGAATATCCTGTAGATAAAAATAATGTTACCCTTTTAGGTTTTAGCCAAGGTACTATATTAAGTTACGCCGTAGCCTTAACCTATCCAGAAAAAGTTAAAAATATCGTTGCGTTAAGTGGTTATATAAATAAAGATATATTACCAAAAGACATGGATAAAAAAGACTATTCGCATTTAGATTTTTATTGTTCACATGGTAGTGTAGACCAGGTAATTCCTGTGGCGTGGGCGCGCCAAATAGCACCATTTTTAAATAACCTGAATATTAAACACAAATACTCAGAGTTTCCTGTAGGACATGGCGTAGCACCTCAAAATTTCTTTGAATTTAAAGATTGGTTAAGCACACGTACTTAGTAAAAAACTATAGATTAAAATATTTAAATCCTGATGGAAACCTATCAGGATTTTTTGTTTGAAAAAAATTTAAAAGCAAGTAAAACAATAACTAAATAGTGATATTTATCATAAATCAATTACGTAACAATTGTTACATTTCAGTAAATTTAAAAAAACTCAAAATGAACACTAAATTAATAAGTTTTACCGCAGTTTTAAGTCTATTTCTAATAGTTGGATGTAAAGAAAAAACCAAGTATCAGGATATAGAAAAAGGAAATGAAATTGCAAATGCCGAAATAGTTCACAAAATAGTAGTTAAAGATTTTATTGAAGCTGGCACCTACGATTACCTAAAAGTTAAAGAAGATGGTAAGGAATATTGGATGGCCATTCCCGATTCGCCTGTGGAACTTGGCAAAACATATTATTATAAGGCCGCTATGGTTATGAAGGATTTTGTAAGTGAACAATTAAATAGAACCTTTGATGAAATAATCTTTTCAGAAGGCATTTTCGAATCGATTGTACTTTTAAACAATGCGCAGTCTGCGGCCATGGGCGGTCATATGGGTCACGGACAAGTTAAAGACAAACCAGAAATTAAAGAGGTTTCATTACCTAAAATTAAAAATGGCGTTACCATTGAAGAGCTGTTTACCAATCCAAAAACATTTGCTAACAAAACAATCTTGGTTTACGGAGTAGCCGTTAAAGTGAATAATGACATTATGGATAAAAATTGGGTACATATTGTTGATGGAACCAAATTTAATAACAAAAGTGATTTAACCATCACTACCTTGGAAAATGTTAAAGTAGGCGATACAATAAAATTTAATGGAAAATTAATTTTAGATAAAGACTTTGGGCATGGTTATAAATATGATGTTTTACTAGAAGACGGAAAGTTAGTAAAATAGTACAATCTAAATTTTTATAACTATTATTTAGTTTTTAAACTTTTGCTTACACCATAAAATTTAATAAGCATCCTTATTTTAAGACCAAAAAAAATCCAGCTAATTGCTGGATTTTTTACTTTGTTAAGGTGTATATGGTTAATTAGTTTACCACTAACCTAAATCCTTCGCCGTGAATGTTAAGTATTTCTACTTTATCATCTAATTTTAAGTACTTACGTAATTTAGCAATATAAACATCCATACTACGCGACGTAAAATAGTTGTCGTCTCTCCAAATTTTGGTAAGTGCCAGTTCTCGTGGCATTAAATCGTTTTCATGTAAAGCTAACAAACGCAATAGTTCGTTTTCTTTTGGCGACAATTTAACTGGTTCACCGCCATTATATCTTAAAAAACGAAGTTTAGAATTTAATTCGAACTTGCCAATTTTAAATTCAAATTGTTTGCTGTCAGAAATTGTTTCGGTCGCTTTACGCTGCATGATAGCCTTTATTTTCATTAAAAGTACTTCACTATCAAACGGCTTGTTTAAATAATCGTCTGCGCCTACTTTATAACCCTTCAAAACATCTTCTTTCATTGTTTTAGCAGTTAAAAACACAATTGGCACATCGGTATTTTTCTCCCTAATTTCTTTAGCCAGTGTAAAGCCATCTTTATATGGCATCATCACGTCTAGAATGCATAAATCGAAATCGTCCTTCTTAAATTTTTCAAATCCTTCCATGCCATTCTTCGCATGAACTACATCATAATCATTCATCATTAAATAATCCTTAAGAACGGTTCCAAAGTTAGGATCGTCTTCTACTAATAAAATTCGTTTTTTTTGTTCTTCCATTGTTATGATATTATTGGAAGCTTTATTATAAAAGTGCTTCCTTTGTCTTTTTCGCTTTCTACTGATACATGACCTTGATGGTCTTCAACGATACGTTTTACATAGGCCAAACCTAAACCATGACCTTTAACGTTATGAATATTTCCTGTGTGTTCTCTATAAAATTTTTCGAACGCACGTTTGGCAGCAGCTTTACTCATACCGCTTCCGTGATCTTTTATTTTTAATAATATATTGTTTCCAACATTTTCGGTGTAAACTTCGATTTTTGGTGCATCTGGCGAATACTTAATAGCATTATCCAGAATATTTACTATCACGTTAGTAAAGTGCGTATCGTTAGCTAAAACCGACGATTTTGTTGCATCAAAGTATGTTTTAATATAACCTTGTCTATCTTCTACCAGCAGCTCCACATGGGTTATCGCATCCTCCACTAAGTCGTGTAAATTTAACCTATCCTTACTTATATTTAACTCGTTTTTTTCTAGTTTAGATATTCTAAGCACATTTTCAACTTGTGCATGCATTCGTTTGTTTTCTTCTTTTATCATGTTAAGGTAACGAATTACCTTTTCTTTATCGTCTATAACTTTTGGATTTTTAATAGAATCTAAAGCTAAATTTATTGTTGCAATGGGTGTTTTAAACTCATGCGTCATATTATTTATAAAATCTGTTTTTATTTCTGAGATTTTACGTTGTTTAACCAATTGATACAAAGCACTGGTATAAGCTATAATTATGATGCCTGTGAAAATGATTGAAAGCATAATCATACCCATAATAGACGATAAAATAAATTTTTTATCCTCTGGAAAATTCACCAATAATTTATAAGAACTTTGATTATTTTCATTATAAAATAAATGAACGCTATAATCATTTCTATTAAACTCAAAATCATCACTTCTAACTCGCGTTGCTAATTCATTGCTATAAATTGCAAATTCAAAATTAATATTGATGCCGTTTTCAATTAATTTAGTCGCTAATAAATCGTGTATGCCTTGTTTTGTTACTCTTTTATGTATTGGCATTCTTGATGCTAAATCTTTATAAACATCGTCGAAAACAATCTTATCCGTACTCGACATTTTATCTAAAAGTAAGAGTTTATCTTTCGCGCTTAAATCGTACTCCAAATTAGCTCCCGTGCTTTTATATACTTTAGTTTCTCGTTCGTTTAAAACGCGTTTTAAATTAATGGTATCTAAACCTATGTCAAAGATCGACGAATTAAACTTATAGTTTTCTTCAAGCGTTCCGCTTCTATAAATTACCGTTTCTTTAGAATCGAAATCTTCCTGAATTATGTACAAATTTCTAATGGCAGCGGTATCAACCTTCACCCCTTGAGCCATTAAATCTTGGAGTTTATATACGTATTCAGATTTTTCTCTTTCTTCTAACGTATTAGATACGTAGTTAAGTACTTTATTGACATTAAACTCAAATCGTTCCTTTTCATTTTTAACAGAACCGTTTATATAATAAGCCTGAATAGAAATTATACCTATTAACGACAAACTCATTAATAGTATTAACAGTACGAAAACTCTTTTGCTCATTAGCCAAATTTAACATTTTAACATTTAGTGCAATTAGCTTTTAACCTTACATTAACAAAAATGTTAAAATTTATGTTTAAGGTATTTTTTTCAGTAGCTGATTATGCACTTCAACTACTTGTTTTTTAGTGTCTTCGAGATCAATATTAGTAATGACAAAATGCGAAAGTTTTATTTTTTGCTCGTCGCTCCACTGATTTTTAATAATGGCTTCAATTTTATCTTTTGTAGTGGTATCGCGTTTAAGTAAACGTTTAAAACGCAACTCTTTAGGTGCCACAACGGTAATTACAAAATCGCATAATTTATAGCCATCATTTTCAAACAAAATGGCTGCTTCTTTTATAACATATGGCGCCGTTTGCTTTAACATCCATTTGTTAAAATGGGTAGCAACCCGCGGATGTATAATGGCATTCATTTTTTTTAAAACCGCTTCGTTAGAAAATATAATTTGTGCAATAAATGGTCGGTTTAATTCATCATTATTATAGGCGTCGCTTCCAAATAATTCAATTAATTTTCTTTTAATTACTTTCGATCGATTCATTAGCTTTTTGGCTTCTTCATCGGCTATATAAACAGGTATACCTAAGGCTTCAAACTGTTTCGCTACCGTTGTTTTACCACTACCTATACCTCCTGTTAATCCAACTACAATCATTCTATTATTATAAATTCGATACGCTGCTGATTAATTTTCACGTTTTTAACGAATTCCGGGTATTTTGATAATTCAGGAACCATTAAATACTGATTTTTTAAGATTTTATTATAATCACAAATAATTTCAAAATCTTTTTTCGTAACAGCACTAAAATTACTTAAACTTACGTAATACGATACACTCACCTCTTTGGGATAAAATTTAAGCTGTATTTTTTCTGGCACATTAATTAGTGTTACAGGAATTTTTAATGTACCCTCTGTAAACTTTTCAACTTGTGCCTTAAGCTGTATGGTTTCGTTTGAAAAGGTAATATCAGAACTCTTTTTAGGCAATTTAAGTTTCACCGTTTCGTTCAAATCTGCTTTAACATTCGATACTTGAGCTTTTACAGTTTCAATATAATTTATAGAATTTACCAAAGCTTTCGGACCCACAACCACAACAGAATCTGGCTCTAATACCAAGGGTTTCGACATATTGAAACCGGGCATAAATTCAATTGTAGAATTTAATTTAACCGGTACTTTTTTCACCATATTTTCACCATAACGAAATACCAGCGTTTCTGGATATATATTAAGGAGCTCAATATTCTTGTCGAATTGGGTATTCGCGATATAGGCTTTGGATTTATTCCAGATAAACAATTTGTCGTTTTTAGTGACATCTTTACTAAAATCAATTTTAATTTTTGCTTTCGAAAAATAGAAACGCAACCAATTAAACCCGTTGGTTTTTAACGTAATATATAATGGTGTGGAATCTTTTAAAATAATATTTTCCTGCGGCACATTAATTTTTTCGATTGAAAAAGCAATGGTTTTGGTGTAATCTTTGGAAAGTTTCGTGAATAATAGAATAACCACAGCCAGCAATAAAAATAAAAAGAAAACATTTATTTTTTTGTTCTTGATAGAGGTTAATATGTCTGACCTTAATTTTCTTAACATTTAGGTTTAAAAAACAAATTAGGAAAATAATCTTCTGGTTCTTTATTTAAAACTTCTAAAGCAAATGTCGATGTTAAAAATCCCATTCCATACCCGAAAAACTGCACAAATATGGCAACTATAGCCAGTATTGAAACGAGTAGATTTTTTGTAGAAACCATAGCTACTAAAAATGCTATTATAAAATATAAAATATAGATGAATAAAAATATTTTAAACTGAAGCAAATACAATAAAATTGAAAATACAAGCCCCAGACTAAATAAGGTTGGAAACCAATAGGTTATTTTTTTAGTGGATGGATGCCATGTGTTTAAAATAGGACGCACCAACCCGAACTTATGCACCTGTGTATAAAATTTACTCCAAGAAATTCTACGCTTATGAAAAACAAATGCTTCGGGGATTAGGGCTGTTTTATACCCTAAATTCCAAAGCCGAATAGATAAATCTGGATCTTCACCCGGATGAATGTACCCAAAACCTTTCGAAGCTTCGAAAGCTTCTTTAGAAATTCCCATATTAAAACTTCTAGGTTGAAATGTGTTGATGCTTTTTTTACTACCGCGTATACCACCTGTTGTAATAAAAGATGTCATTGAAAAATTAATGGCTTTCTGCAAATTACTAAACGATTCGTGTGCCGCATCTGGTCCGCCAAAGCAATCTACATAATCTGCATTTAAAGCGTTTTCAACGTCATTTAAGTAGTTTTGTGGTAAAATACAATCGGAATCTAAAATAATAAAATAGTTGCCCTTAGCGCGCTGCATCCCGTAGTTTCTAGAATCACCAGGTCCGGAGTTTTCCTTAAAAAAATAGGAAATAGTGAGTTTAGATTTAAAGGCATCAACCACTTCTTTTGAGGTGATTGTCGAGCCATCTTCTACAATTACAATTTCAAAGTTGGTAGTAGTTTTTAACTCTACAAAACTTTGTAAAAGTTCCTGTATTTCGTCTGGACGATTATACACGGGAATTATAAAAGAAAACTGTAATTGCATAACACAAATGTAACTAAACCAAACAAAAAAGCCACCTTATAAAAGTGGCTATATTTTATATTTTTAAAAGACATCGCTGGATTTTAACCAGCTAGGTCTAGCACATTAAATGCTATTTATCCATAAAGGTTTCCATAACAGCAGTACTTACGCCCATGTTACTAAAACCACCATCGTTATAAAGGTTTTGTAATGTAACACGTTTAGTTAAATCACTAAAT
The DNA here is from genome assembly GCF_042676825.1 of Mariniflexile aquimaris. Lineage (NCBI taxonomy): Bacteria > Pseudomonadati > Bacteroidota > Flavobacteriia > Flavobacteriales > Flavobacteriaceae > Mariniflexile > Mariniflexile aquimaris. Next base: position 49,308 of record NZ_JBHTIB010000012.1, on the reverse strand, counting down.
AAAGTTACTGTATAGTTAGCACAATCTAGAGCAGTGGCATTACCAAGTGGCGACATTTTATCGGCATAAGAAATAAACCCGTCAAATCCTTTTACACCGCTACCCGCTGTTGTAGGCGTTGGCGATTGTGAAATGGTGTTAACACGCACTTTTTTATCGCGACCAAAGAAATACCCAAAACTACGGGCAATACTTTCTAAATACGCTTTGTTATCGGCCATATCATTATAATCTGGAAATACACGTTGTGCTGCCATATAACTTAAGGCTACAATGCTTCCCCACTCATTCATGGCATCGGCTTTGTACAAAGTTTGCATTACTTTATGAAAAGACATAGCAGAAACATCTGTTCCTTTTTGTGTCCATTCGTAATTTTGATTGGTATAATGCTGTCCTTTTCTAACATTGATAGACATTCCAATAGAATGCAATACAAAATCTAATTTACCACCTAAAATTTCTACAGATTGTTTTACCAGATTTTCTAAATCTTCGACAGAAGTAGCATCAGCAGGAATAATTTTAGATCCAGTTTTTTCGGCTAACTCATTAATTTGCCCCATACGCATCGCAACTGGTGCATTGGTTAAAACAAACGTTCCACCTTCTTCATGTACTCGCTCTGCAGTTTTCCAAGCTATTGAATTTGAGTCTAATGCCCCAAAAATGATTCCTCTTTTTCCTTTTAGTAAATTGTATGACATATTTATTGGTTTATATGTTGATTCTATTATTTTTTATTATTAGCGCTCAAAGATACAATTAATTCAATAATTCTTTAGCATGTGCAATCGCCGAAGAAGACATTTCTAAACCACCAAGCATTTGTGCGATTTCTACAATGCGTTCATCATGGTTTAATTTCACCAAATTAGTTTGGGTTACATCATTAACATCCTCTTTAAATACTTTAAAATGCGAGTGCCCTTTGGCCGCAATTTGTGGCAAATGCGTTATAGAAAACACCTGCATGGTTTTACTCATATCCAGCATTATATCACCCATTTTATTAGATATTTCACCCGAAACACCTGTGTCAATTTCGTCGAACATGATGGTTGGTAATTGAATGTATTTTGATAAAACCGATTTTATGGCAAGCATGATACGTGATAATTCACCACCAGAGGCTGCCTTTTTTAATTCGTTAAAATTTCCTCCTTTATTCGCAGAAAATAAAAATATCAAGTCATCTTTTCCATTAGCAAAATACTCATCGCCTAAAACAACATCAATTTTAAACTGCGCATTAGGCATCCCCAAACTTTCTAAAATAGTTTCTAATTGCGATTTTAACTGCGGAATAATGGCGATTCGGTTATTATGAATTGTTTCTGAAATTTTATTAAGTGTCATTTCTTTAGCTTCAATTTCCATTCGTTTATTATGAATAGAATCGTCTAAATTTTCTGTAAACGACACCTTTTCTTCCAACTGATTTTTAATATCAATTAATTCTGAAACACTACTTACCACATGCTTTTGCATCAAATTATGAAGCACTCGTAATTTAGAATCTACTACCGTCAATCTATTGGGATCTGCTTCTAAATTTTCTTGCAACACATCTACCTCCTTAAACACGTCATCCATTTCTATAAGGCCACTTGTTACCCTATTTAATAAATCTTCGTATTTATTAGAATATCCTGTTAATTTTTGAAAGGTAATCTTCAAATTGTTCAACGAAGCTAAAACACCTATTTGCTCTTCGTTTAATAATTGATAAGCTTCAGAAAGTTTTTCTTTGATGCCTTCAATATTATTTAAAGTTTCGTATTCTTCTTCAAGTAATTCAACTTCCCCAACTTGCAAATTCGCTTCAGTAAGTTCATTCAATAAAAAGGAATTGTAATCGTGTTCTTTTATAGCATCTGCCTGAAAATCTAAAAGCTCACGAAGTTCTTTTTTAAGCTTTTTATACGCTTTTAATTCGGTTTTATAAGATTGAAGTGTTTCGTCGTTTTTTGCTAAAGCATCAATAATTTGAAACTGAAATTCGTTACTTGTTAATTGAAGTGTTTCGTGTTGCGAATGCACATCAATTAAGCGTTCGCCTAACAGTTGCAGACTATTTAAATTTACGGGAGAATCATTTACAAATGCCCGCGATTTACCTGATGGCAAAATTTCGCGACGTATGATGGTTTCATCTTCATAATCTAAATCTTCAGATTTAAAAAGTGCTTGTAGTTTATAATTTGAAACATTAAAAACGGCTTCAATCACGCATTTTTCTTCGGTATTCTTCAAACTACTTAAATCGGCACGTTTTCCAAGAATTAAAGACAAACCACCTAAGAGAATGGATTTCCCTGCTCCAGTTTCGCCCGTAATTATTGAAAATCCATCATTAAAATCTACTTGAAGATTATCAATTAAAGCGTAGTTTTTTATGGAAAGTGATGTTAACATGTTTTTGGCCGTGGTACTTTATCTAAAAACTATTTTACTTTGAAACTTTGAAACTTTGAAACTTAAAGAAAACTAAAACTTAATATTTTGCCATTTGCTACTATGCATGGGCGCCACTTTTTGAAGTGTTTCTTTAACACTCGCGATATTTACATTTGGACCATCGCTAAAAATTTGTTCAATTTCATCGGCTTTGGCATCAAAAAATGTTCGTAGTAAAAAAGAATTTGGACGTCTTGTATTCATAGCTTGAAACAACTTTAGCGAGGCTGCTATTTGTTCTTTACCTTCTTTAACATTCCCACTCATAACATCTAATCCGTTTCGGTGGTAACTATAAATAACTTGTTTGTATTCTTTAAAAGTTGGCGATAAGATATTATCAATTAGTGCAAATCTGCTTTGTAAACCATCGGCTAATTGCCAACCTTTAAAACTTAGGTCTTGCTGTGAATAATTAACAATAGTTTGAGCTTGCTTAAAATAGGCATCGCCGCCATTTTCAGAAAAAGATTCGGCATCTAAACCTAAAACCATATAAATATGAAACGCCAAAACAGATACTAAATTAGATTCGTACTGCGACGGATTAAATATTAAATTCTGAAACTCTAAATACCTGAAATTAAAGTCTTTATCGTTAAAACTATATATAGGCGTTGTATAAGAAGATCCATAAACAGGTCTGGATGATTGTACTTGTATAGATGCTTGAAAGGATTCGCCACTGTAATTTACAATATTAATAACCATACTGCAATCTATACGCTCTTGTGGGGCAAATGCTTTATTGGTCCATCGTGTATTGTTTACAAATTCCTTTAATTGCTTTTCTAAGGTTTTAAATATTGGAAAGTTTTCATTACCAGTTTGTTGCGCATTAACAACCACGGCACAGTTTAATTCTTGAGAAAAGCCAATTGCTCCAAGACTTAACATTAAAACGATAAGAATATTACGCATTAATTTGTTGTAAAATTTTATTTAGTAAATCTGATGCAACTTCTGCCTTCGACTTTAGTTGAAATTCGGTTACTGTTTCGTCGTCGTCAATAAAAGTTACTTTGTTAGTATTACTTTTAAAACCTGCACCTTCGTCGTTTAACGAATTTAAAACAATTAAATTTAAATTCTTACTTTTTAGTTTTTCTTTTGCGTTTTCGAGCTCGTTATTCGTTTCTAAAGCAAATCCAACCAAATACTGATTCGTTTTTATTTTACCTAAAGACGCCAAGATATCCTGAGTTTTTTCTAACTCTAAAGTTAACGTAGAATCTTTCTTTTTTATTTTCTGACTAGCGACTTCTTTTGGTTTATAATCGGCAACTGCGGCAGAAAGTATGGCGATATCGACCGTATTAAAGTAGTTATGAACCTCGGAATACATTTCTGAAGCACTGGTTACCGGAATGACCTTTATAAGATTATTTGAAACACTTTGGTGCGTTGGGCCCGTTACCAAAATAACCTCAGCACCTAAATTTGCCGAAGCTTTTGCAATCTCGAATCCCATTTTGCCGCTAGAATGATTGCCAATATAGCGCACGGGATCAATAGCTTCGTAGGTTGGTCCTGCTGTAATAAGCACTTTTTTACCTTTAAGCGGCAGATTATTTAAAATATCGTTTTCAATAAATGCTACAATATCTTCTGGTTCTGCCATGCGTCCCTCACCCACTAAACCACTTGCTAATTCTCCACTAGTGGCAGGTACCATGATATTTCCGTAACTATTTAAAATTTTAAAAGTTTGTAACGTACTAGGGTGAATGTACATATCTAAATCCATGGCGGGTGCGTAATACACCGGACATTTTGCAGACAGGTAGGTAGCCAATAACAAGTTATCGCACACCCCATTTGCCATTTTAGACAAGGTGTTTGCTGTAGCAGGGGCAATAAGGAATAAGTCTCCCCACAACCCTAAATCCACATGACTATTCCACACAGCATTATCATCATCTTCATTTACAAAAGATGAATACACAGGGTTTTTTGATAGCGTTGATAAGGTTAAAGGCGTAACAAATTCTTTTGAAGCCGGGGTCATGACCACTTTTACATTGGCGCCCGCTTTTATAAAAAGCCTTACTAATGAAGCTGTTTTATAAGCGGCAATACCACCAGTAATGCCTAATAGTATGTTTTTGCCGCTTAATATTGACATTTTAAAAATAATTATTGAGCGTCTTCCTCAGTATTTCTAAAATAAATTTTATCTGTTAACCATTCTTGAACAGCTAACGCGTGAGGCTTAGGTAATTTTTCATAAAATTTAGATACCTCAATTTGCTCTTTGTTTTCAAAGATTTCTTCTAAACTATCGTTGTAAGTAGCAAATTCTTCTAACTTATCGATAAGTTCTTTTTTAATCTCTGTGTTAATTTGCTCTGCACGTCTAGCAATTATAGAAATTGACTCATAGATATTATCTGTTGGCTCGTCAATTTGATTTCTGTCGTAAGTAATAGTATTAACAGGTGCATTGGTTTTTTTTAAGTCCATTGTCATAGTAATTTAACTTTTAGTGCTGTATTTTTGTAATTCTTCATCTATAGCATTCCCCATTTTTTCTACATCTTCTAAATGTGAAGAATTTTTGAATGATTTTTTAAATGATGTATAATACTCTTTTGCCTGATTTAAACGATCTTTTTTAAGGTTAACCAAACCATTTAGTGTTCTTTTTAATTCTACACTATTGATGGCTAATTTAAAGGCCGAATCAAGTCTTATAAACAAGGTTTCTTCACGAAGTGAAGATCCCGGAAATTCAATTATAAAATTATCGCAAGATTTAACCGCTGCTGGATAATCTGATATGGTATTGTATTGTTTTGCAATACTAAACGCCTTTTTCTCCAGTTTAAAATCTAATTCTTTAATTAACTTATTTGCTTCGCTTAAATGCTCAGATTCTGGAAACAAGTTAATAAAGTTTTGTAGTTTTTCTAAGGCTACTTTTGTTTCCTTCTGGTCTTTGGTATAAACAGGCGACAACATATAAGCACTCTTAGCCGCTAAGAACGAAGCAATTTCTAGTTTTTCACTTTTCGGGTAACTAGAAGCAAAACGCTCAAACTGATAACCTGCTGTATAATACTCTTTCATTTCATAAAACGAATTAGAATATAAATACATCAATTTTTCAGCTTGTGGTTTCCCTCTATATTCTGGAACTATTTGCGCAAACAATTTATTTGCTTTTGCAAATTTACCTTGGCTATATAGTGAGTCACCTAACTTAAACTTTGCCGCAATATCTTCAGATTTTAAAGCCTTTTGATATTCGCTACAAGAATTTAAGGTAATAAGTGCAATTACTATGTAAATAAAATGTTTCATCTGTTTAGAGTCATTATTTTTTTCCCGTAACATGTTATGCACACAACTAAATTAAAGTTTAACACTCAAATTGTTAACCGTGCTCATTTCATAAATTTAAAACAGGATGCAAAATTAAGTTATTAATATGGATTTTAAAAATATTATTTCAACGCTAAAATAATGGCTTAAATACAGCAATCATAAGGTTTAAGTAATATTTAACAGAACTAAAACTTATTTACAAAATTTTTAATTTTTTCTTTAAGTTGATCAGATGCCGGAACCAAAGGTAATCTCACAGTATCTCTACACATGCCCAATGCTTCAAAAACACCTTTAATTCCTGCCGGATTGTTTTCTTCGAAGATATAACCGATAACATCCATTAATCTGTAATGCAGTTTATAAGCGCTTTTAGCATCGCCTTTTAATCCTAATCGAATCATTTCTGAAAATTCTTTAGGGAATGCTTGACCAATTACAGAAATAACACCTGCACCACCGGCTAATACTACACCAAGAGCTAAATCGTCGTCGCCAGAAATAATTAAAAAATCTTCTGGTTTATTTTTTATTAACTGTAAATACTGCGCTACATTATTTCCCGCTTCTTTAACCCCAATTACGTTTTTAAAATCATTTGCTAACCTAAGTGTTGTTTGCACCTCTACATTTCTAGAAGTACGACCAGGCACATTGTATAAAATAACATCTATTGGAGAAGCTTCGGCAACGGCTTTAAAATGCTGATAAATTCCCTCTTGCGAAGGCTTGCTATAATAAGGTGAAACCGATAATACGGCATCGATATTACTTAAATCGGTCGTTTTAATTTCTTCTACAACCTGGGCTGTATTATTACCGCCAATACCTAAAACCATAGGTACGCGCCCATTGTTTGTTTTAGAAACGGTGGCGATAATCTCTTTTTTTTCTTGTTTTGTAATGGTAACACTTTCTCCTGTTGTACCACAAATAACAAGGTATTCTACTCCATTCTCAATATTGAAATTAACAATAGCCGCTAGCGCATCATGATCTACACTTAAATCTGATTTAAATGGCGTAACTAAAGCAACTCCAGTTCCTAAAAACTTAATATTCATTTTTAATTTTGTTTAATATAGTTAAGTATTTAAACATTTCATTTTTAAATACATTAAAATCGTTTAATTTGGTATTGATGATTAAGTCGTTTAACCGCTCATCGGTTTGTAATATTCCTATTTTAAATTTTGCCTTAGATAATGCTGTAATAAGCTTTAACTCCGTAACATCTGCTTCATAATAACTTAATAAAGCATCAAATTTTGTGTCTAAAAAAAGTTTTAAATCATTATTAAGAATCGCGCCTTTCCAACCAATATCTTTAGCGTTATAACAATCATCCCAAAGATTAAGTGTTTCTTTTTTTTGCGTTGAAAATGCTATAATTTTTAATTTATTTGGATGTATGTTTAAGGCGTTTGCCAATTCATTAAACCAATTAAAATCTTGAATTTCATCTACATTTACAATAACGCCTAGACTTTCAATCTTATTATCTGCCTCATATTCATGCGCTTCAGACAACAATTTGTTCAAATACTTTTTAATAGATTTTTCTTTAAAACCCTTTAAAATCATTTATCTTTATACTTTGCGCAAAGGTAACAAAAGTACATCCAAATATTCGTCAAAAATTATAAGATTAAATAATGAGTTTTAAATATTTATTATTAGCCGTTTTCACTCTTTTAGTATTCAATTGCAAACAACCTAAAGCATATCTTTCAAAAATAGAAGGCACACAAATTAAAATTTCAGATTCGTTAAATACCGATTCTCAAATTGAAGCTTTTATAAAACCGTACCGAGAACATATTAAAAAGGATTTAGATAGTGTTTTGGCCTATTCTAAAGAAACGTATTCAAAAACGGACGGAAATTTTAATACCGCACTTGGTAATTTTATGGCTGATGCCGTTTTTGATGAAGCCAATCCCATTTTTAATAGTAGAACTGGAAAAAACATTGATATGGTTCTTTTAAATCATGGTGGTATCCGGTCGATTATTTCAAAAGGAAACATTACCACACGAACTGCCTATGAGCTGATGCCGTTTGAAAACAGCATTGTGGTTGTCGCATTAAAAGGAACACAGATAGCTAGTTTAGTGAATTATTTAAGCAAAGTAAAAACTGCCCATCCCATATCGAAACTTAAACTAGTACTTAATAAGAGTTTTGATGTTCTTGAATCTTCAATAAATGGTGATAACATTGATGCAGATAAAATATATTATGTAGCAACAAACGACTATCTATATAATGGTGGAGACGACATGGATTTTTTTAAACCAAATGAAGGTTTTTTTGCTTTAAATTATAAAATAAGAAACGCCCTGATTGATAATTTTAAAAAAATAGACACTATTAATCCTGTACGAGACGATAGATTTATTCAAATAAAATAAACTTTATGAAGCGGAGAGCATTTATAAAACAAACAACAGCAACAACAGCATTAGTAACTCTTGGAAGCTTTGGACTTCAATCGTTTTCATCAGTACCAAAAACAACTAAAATTACTATTTTACATACTAATGATGTGCATTCTCATATAGACCCATTTGGATCTGAAGATGGCAGAAATGCAAACATGGGTGGTGTTGCCAGAAGAGCCTCGTTAATTGAATCGATTCGAAAAGAAAATCCGCATTCACTTTTATTAGACGCAGGCGATATTTTTCAAGGAACCCCCTATTTTAACTATTATGGAGGTGAATTGGAATTTAAATTAATGAGCAAATTAAAATACGATGCTGCCACCATTGGTAATCATGATTTTGATAATGGCATTGACGGTTTATATGCGCAGCTTCCTCATGCAGAATTTGAATTTCTTTCGGCAAATTACGATTTCTCGAATACCATCATGAATACACATGCAAAACCATATAAAATCTTTAAAAAGGATGGGATAAAAATAGGCGTGTTCGGGTTAGGAATCGAATTAGAAGGTTTAGTAGACCCTGCTATGTATAAAGAAACAAAATATTTGGATCCTGTTGAGATGACTCAGGAAATGACTCGTATTTTAAAAACGGAAGCGCATTGCGATTTAATAATTTGCCTATCACATTTGGGGTATAATTATAAAACTAATTCGAATAAAATTAGCGACTTAAAACTAGCTTCTTTGACAAAAGATATCGACTTAATTATTGGAGGACATACCCACACATTTTTATCGAAACCAACCGTTGTTAAGAATAGCGAAGGTAAAAACATGCTAATTAACCAAGTAGGTTGCTACGGTATTAATTTAGGTAAAATAGATTTTTATTTTGATGCGGCGAAGAACAAATCTGCGAACGGTACTTCAATAATTGTTTAAGCTAATATATTATCGGAAGAATAACGTTCGTTAATTTGAATCGGCTTTGGGTCTCTATCAACATTAGTCATCATAATAAATTTAAATATGATGAAAAGGCCAACAGCATATAGCACACGTTGTAGCAATACAAAACTCCAGTTATATAAATAATACAAGTTTATATAATTCATTATTACAGAAAACCCAATAAAAATAGCCGCTGTTAAAAACAGCGCAGAATGCTTAGTTTGCGTATTTAAATAAACTCCGAAAGACACAAAAGTTAAAATAATTAAACTTAAACTTTTTATACCAAACAACAACACTTCTGTTTGATTGGCTATTACAGATTGCATAATGCTATATATTATGTACAAGAAATATACTGCGATTAGAAAAACAACCAATAGGTAGGCGCCAATTAATTTATTCACTTCAAAAATCTTAAATTTAGGAGCAACAATTATTATTAAATATAAATAACTCAATAAATACAGAATACTGGAAGTTTGTATTAAAGATTCTTCAGAGAAAAACATAGAAGATGTATCACCTAAAAATGAAAATAACAGAAAAGATATAAAGGTAATTCGTAAGGCTTTGTATTTTACGAAATAAAAAATTAGAAATACCGGAATAAATAACGGCATCGCAGAATTCATCACAATAGTATTTCCTGTAAAAGAACCGAATACATTAATTCCTATTAAGAGCAATAAAGCTCCTAAAAACACTTTGTTATACGTAAGATTAAACCAGCTGTTCACAATAGTTAAAATAAGTAGGTTGATTCAAATGTATAAATAAAATTTTGTTTCAACGGTAAAATTAAGCGCTTTATCGATAAAATACACGTAAAACGTACCGTTTATCGGACATTTTTATAAAAATGGGTCATCACCAATTAAAAACGAAGCATATTTTTTTTAAGAATTGCGACAAAAACGACGATATCAGTGCATTTAACTTAGTGGGTTAAAATGCTCATTTCTTCCGATCTATTTGTATTAAATAATTGAGATTGTCTATAAAAGAAGTAAAACGCAATAACATATAAAGAAGTAGACAATATGTTAAGAAAGATACTGGCAGATATATAAATATAAGCCACCCAAATTACCTCGCTAAACACTAGACACATAGACGCTAAAAACAGGTAAAGAGACTTGACATTATCTCTATAAAAATAATTAACAAGAGCCAATGATAATGCCAAAAGCATAACAACATTATAGACTATTTCTATATATAATTTATTTGTATTGCCAACACGCGGATCTACAATAACGTGCAATACATAAATAATGTAAACATTTAAAATGCTTAGCACGATTATATGAATTTTAAAATTTTTAACTACATGAAAAACACAAACCGATTTACAAACCTCTAGCAATAAAAATGTGTAAGCAAGAATATATAATGAATTACCCAAGTAATAATTTACCTTATTAGAAATATAAGGTTCTATTACCATTAATAAATCTGAAACAGCATATATTACCAAAAAAAGCGCGAAATACAAAGATTTCCTTTTTACAGTCAAAAAATACAACAACGTGATTGTTGGCAGTATAAATGACCTTAAAGTATTGGAAACAACTATTTCATTTTGAAACTGAAAATATACATACAACGCATAAACTATCGCTGCTACACCTAATAAAAACTTTGACTTGTCCATAACATGAATTCAAGGTTGCTAAACAAATATAAACATAATTTACAATTAAACGTTAAAAAAATACATTTTATCGATGAAAATCAAATTTTTTTTATTTTTTGTAAGAAATTATATTCATTTATAATAGAAATATTTAAATCTTCAGCCTTTTTCTTTTTACTTGGCCCCATATTATCGCCTGCCACGATAAAATCGGTTTTCGATGATATAGAACTACTCACTTTACCTCCGTTATCTTCAATAAGCTTTTTTAGTTCATCTCTCGAGAGCGATTCAAAGACACCAGAAACAACAATACTTTTTCCTTTTAATAGATCTGTTTGCCCTATGAGTTGTTCTGCGGAAATTTCTAATTGCAGTCCAAAGTCCTTTAATCTATTTATGATAAACTGGTTTTCTTCTGAAGAAAAAAAGGCTTTAACACTCTGAGCAATTTTAACACCAATTTCATCCACATTCACTAGTTCGTCCTCGCTGGCATTTGCAATAGCCTCGATGCTTTTATAATGTTTAGCTAATTTTTTCGCAACAGTTTCGCCAACATATCGTATTCCTAAAGCAAACAAAACGCGCTCAAAAGGAATCTTTTTAGATTCTTCGATTCCTAGAATTAAATTATCGGCACTTTTATCTGCCATACGCTCTAATGGAATTACCTGTGCCTTTGTTAAGTCGTATAAATCTGAATAATTTGTAATCAACCCTTCATTCACCAAAAGCGCTACTGTTTCGCCTCCCAATCCTTCTATATCCATGGCTTTTCGCGATATAAAATGCTGAATACGACCAATAATTTGAGGTTTACAACCATTGTAATTAGGACAGTAATGTTGCGCTTCTCCTTCTTGCCTCACCAATTCTGTAAAACATTCGGGACAATGTGTAATATAAACTGTTGGTTGCGAATTTAATGGGCGTTTACTTAAATCGACTCCCAATATTTTTGGGATAATTTCGCCTCCTTTTTCTACGTAAACCTCATCGCCAACGCGGATATCTAATTTTTCAATTTGATCAGCATTGTGCAACGACGCTCTTTTTACAATAGTTCCAGCCAATTCAACAGGTTCTAAATTGGCAACAGGCGTAATGGCTCCCGTGCGACCAACCTGATACGAAATACTATTTAATTTTGTTGAAACCTGTTCCGATTTAAATTTATAGGCAATGGCCCAACGCGGAGATTTTGCCGTATAACCCAATTCTTCTTGCTGTTGAAGGTTGTTTACTTTTATTACAACCCCATCGGTTTCATAAGGCAAGTCGTGCCTATGAACATTCCAATAGTTTATATACTCAAAAACCTCCTCCATAGATTTTGCCAGTTTTGCAGCACCTGGTACTTTAAAACCCCATTGTCTGGCCTTTTCTAAACTTTCAAACTGAGATTGAACTCCCAGATTAGCCCCCGTTAAATTATACAATAAGCATTCTAACGGACGTTTTGCAACCTCGGCACTATCTTGTAATTTTAAACTTCCTGAAGCCGTATTACGCGGATTTCGATAAGGCTCTTCGCCAATTTCGATGCGTTCTTCGTTCATTTTATTAAACCCTTCAAACGGCAAGACAATTTCTCCCCGAATGTCGAATTTCTCAGGAAAATCGCCTTTTAGTTGTAATGGTATCGATTTTATTGTTCTGATATTTGTTGTTACATTATCGCCCTGAAACCCATCGCCTCGAGTTAAAGCTCTAACTAACATGCCCATTTCATAGGTTAAACTAATAGAAGCTCCGTCGTATTTAAGCTCACATACGTACTGAATATTTCCATCTATCAATTTTTTTATACGGGTTTCCCAATCCAGCAAATCTTCTTTAGAATACGAATTATCTAAAGAATACATTCTATAGTCGTGAGGCATGGTTTCAAAACTTTTAACCACTTCACCTCCTACCCGCTGTGTAGGCGAATTGGCATCAAAAAATTCTGGATGCTGCGATTCCAACTCCTGAAGTTCTTTTAACTTTATATCGAACTCGTAGTCGCTAATCGTGGCATTATCTAAAACATAATAATTGTAATTATGTTCATTTAATTCTTTACGAAGCTCTAGTATTTTATGTTGAATTTTACTCATTATTCTTTCGTCCTTTAATCATTCTGTCTTTTTTGAAAATATCTTGTTTTAACACAATGTCTTTAAAATTATTATCTACCAAAAGCTGAATCATCTCTTTTCCTAAAAACTCATTAATTTCAAAAAAGAGCACGCCATCGCTATTTAAATTACTTTTAGAAAACTCAATAATGGCTTTATAAAACTGCAATGGGTTTTCATCTTTTACAAACAAAGCCAAATGTGGTTCATTATTTAAAACATTGGCTTTCATTTGTTTTTTTTCCTTCTCTCTTACATAAGGCGGATTTGAAACGATGATATCGAATTTCATATTTTCAAGATTTGAATTCCAAGTATCCGACTTTAAAATATTGGCTTCAATAAATTCCACATTAACATTATTTAATTCGGCGTTTTGCCTAGACATCGTTAATGCCTTATCACTAATATCTAACGCATAAACTTTTGCTTCCGGCAATTTTTTAGCCAAAGAAATAGCAATGCACCCAGAGCCTGTACCAATATCTAAGATATGTAATTGTTGTTTGTTAAGTGCTGATTGTTGCTTTACAATCCATTCCACCAACTCTTCGGTTTCAGGTCGCGGTATTAAGGTTGAGGCATTTACTTTAAAAGGATACCCGCAAAACTCGGTTTCACCCAAAATGTATTGAATTGGCTGCTCGTCTTTTAATAATTGTAGTGCCTTTTCTATGGCATCATAATTATCAATAGCATACTTAGTGTTTAATGCTAAATCAAGTCTCGAAACTTTATAAAAAGCATCGGTTAGCATAAAAAAGAAGTTATCGACTTCTTCTTTTCCGTATAACGGATCTAATTCTTTATGAAATGTGTTTTGTACGTCTTTTAAATTCACTGTTTTTCCTTTAATGCAGTCTTTAAAATAATTATTTACAAATCTTTTATCATCCAAATGCCACAAGAAAAATGACCTGTATTTCCGAGTGCTTTTGGCAAATGTTTAAAACCAAAGCTTTCGTATATATGAATAGCAGCCTTTAACTGTGGCGCAGACTCTAAATAACATTGCTTATAACCTAATTCTTTGGCTGCTTCTAGGCATTTTTCAAACAACAATTTACCAAAACCTTGTCCCCTAACCTTGGGTGAAAAATACATTTTTTGAATTTCACATACCTTAGCTTCAAAATCCTTTAATGGTTTTACGCCTGCACCTCCTAAAATTTCACCATCTTTATCAATTACAAAATAAACGTCGTTATCATTTTGATAAGATTCATACATTTGAGGCGTTTCTTTATCGGAATACGCCGTTCCTTCCAAAGGAATTTTAAATTCATGAAAACAAGCTCTAATAACCTGTTCTATTTGCTGGTTATCTTTAGGTTCAATTTTCCTTATAACAATAGTACCTTTACTCACTTTAATATATTAATTTTGTACGAATATTTGTGTGGATGAAGATACGCTAAATATAAAAAATCTAAAATGAAACGTTTTATAATCTTATCAACAATATTAACTACTTTTTTTAACTGTTCTGTTAATGAAAAGCCCGAATTTATTGGTATTGAAAACATACAAATAGTTGAATCCACTTCAAATACTATCACTTTTAGTGCTGATGCTAAATTTATAAATCCGAATATAATAGGAGGCGAATTACAAACCGATGCTATAAAAGTGTATATAAACGACAACGAAATGGCAACCGTATCTGCCGAAAACTTCAATGTTCCTGCTAAAGAAGAATTCACTATTCCACTCACAGCACTTGTTCCAACGGACAGTATTTTTAACGACAAAAATTTAAGTGGCTTATTAGGAACCTTACTAACAAGAAGATTAAAAGTGCAGTATAGGGGCGATATTAATTATAAAGTTTTAGGGTTTTCTCATACGTATCTTATCGATAAAACCGAAGAAATCACCATTAAATAAACAGTTTGACGATTCACGAAACTTACATATCTCGTTGTTTAGAAATTGCTAAAAATGGTTTAGGCATTACCAGACCAAACCCTATGGTTGGCAGTGTAATTGTACATAGTAACCAAATAATTGGCGAAGGATTTACCAGTGCTTATGGTGGCAATCATGCCGAAGTTAATGCCATAAATGCCGTAAAAGACAAAGCGCTTTTAAAACAAGCCACATTGTACGTAACGCTAGAACCCTGTTCGCATTTTGGAAAAACACCACCTTGCAGCGATCTCATTATTAAACACCAAATACCGAATGTGGTAATTGGCTGTATTGATGATAATCCGGAAGTGGCAGGAAAAGGCATTGAAAAGCTTAAAAAATCGGGATGTAATGTTATTGTTGGGGTTTTAGAAAACGATTGTAAAGAACACCACAAACGCTTTTTTACTTTTCACAATAAAAAACGACCCTATATTATTTTAAAATGGGCAGAAAGCGCCGATGGTTTTATAGCTCCTGAATTTAAAAATGAACAAAAACCCGTTTGGATAACCAATGAATATTCCAGACAATTAGTACATAAATGGCGCGCAGAAGAACAAGCTATTTTAGTAGGCACCAATACGGTATTACAAGACAATCCTGCTTTAACCGTTAGGGATTGGACAGGAGAAAACCCCGTACGTATTGTGCTTGATAAAGACTCGACATTATCTAAAGATTTAGCTGTTTTTAATACAGAGGCCAAAACCATTATTATTTCTGAAAAAGATATCGATTTCTCAAAAAACCGTTCGCTTCAAATTTGTGAGTTGCTTTACCGGAACAACATCAATTCAGTGATTATAGAAGGTGGCTCTAAAACACTTCAAACATTTATTGAGGACACTATTTGGGATGAAGCCAGAGTTTTTACAGGCACCATTCAATTTAACAAAGGCGTAAAAGCACCACGGCTTTCAGGAACATTAATTTCTGAAACTACTATTTTAAATGATATTTTAAAAATATATAAAAATGATTAAAACCATTATATTCGACTTTGGTAATGTATTTGTGAACTTAGATATTGAAGGCGCTATCCAACATACTTTCGATACGTTTAAAATTGATTCGTTTTCAGAAGAAATGATAGCTTTTAATAGCTTATACGAACAAGGCCTGATATCTACTGAAGAATTCATAGAATTTTATGCAGAAAACTTTCCGAAGATTTCAGAAGAAGAATTAATTGCTATCTGGAATTTCATGCTAAAAGATTTTCCAAAGCATCGATTAGAGTTTCTTCAACAATTAAAACAAGATTCTAATTATAAACTTATTCTTTTAAGTAATACCAACGAACTTCATATAGACTGGATTAAAAACAACATCTCTTTTTACAATACATTTAAAAACTGTTTTGATGCTTTTTATTTGAGTCATGAGATCCATCTAAGAAAACCAGAAAAGGAAATATTTCAATTTGTATTGAACGAAAACAAGTTGAATGCCAAAGAATGCCTTTTTATAGATGATAATAAAGATAATTGCCATACCGCAAAATCGTTAGGCATCGAAACATGGCATATTAATCCTGAATTGGAAGATATTTCGAATCTTTTTAAAATTAAAAGCAACTTATTTTAAATAGTTTGATTGAAAAAGACACTTACAATACTATAGAAACAGCAACGGAAGGCATCCTATTTAAAGAAAAAAATAGTAAATTTTTTGGTTTTGCCTATCCAGTTTTAAATGAAGACGACGTAAAGTTTCATTTAGAAAACTTAAAAAAAGAACACCATAGTGCACGGCATTGGTGCTATGCATACCAAATAGGAGCCGAACAAGTGGTATATCGCGCAAACGACGATGGCGAACCAAGCAATTCTGCTGGTATGCCCATTTACGGACAAATCCAATCGTTTGATGTTACCAATGTTTTAATAGTTGTTGTTCGTTATTTTGGAGGTGTTAAACTTGGTGTTGGCGGATTAATAAGTGCCTATAAAACCACCGCCCAATTAACACTTGAAGCTGCCACAAAAGTTGAAAAAACCATTAACAAAACTTTCCTTATTACTTTCGACTATAAAAACATGAATACCGTAATGCGAATAATTAAGGAAAAAAACCTAAATATTACCAATCAAAAATTACACCTCGATTGCCAAATAACAATTTCGGTGAGAAAAAATGAAGCCGACATCGTTTATGAGATTTTTAATCATCTTTTCGAAATCAACATAAAAGAAATTTAGACTAATTATTAATTAGGTCTAAAATATATTGAGGGACCTTAATTGGTCGGTTTGTATTCTTATCAATAAATACCAAAGTAGTACTAGCAGTTGTTAAAATTTCGCCTTTTTCGTTGGTAATTTCGTACTCAAATTCAATCTTTGCTGTTGGGGTATTTTTTAGTTGTGTTTTTACATTAATTACATCATCATAAACAGCTGATTTTTTATAGTTTATACTTAAAGAAATTACGGGAAGCATTACACCATTTTCTTCCATGTTTTTATACGAAACACCTAATTTGCGTAACCATTCAATACGCCCCATTTCAAGGTATAACGGGTAATTTCCGTGATAAACAACCCCCATTTGGTCGGTTTCGCCATACCTCACTCTTATTTGTATTTCGTCGAATTTCATAAGGATATTTCAATATTTTTTTGTAGCTTCGGCTAGAGGTTAAACATGGACATTTTTTTATTAAAAACCAATAGAAAATGATTTTTTTTTTAAGAAATTTGTTCACATATTTGCCAAACTAATGGGGGACTCATAGAAATAGAATTTTCTGTCCAAACTAACTAACAAACTACGAATAACAAAAATGAGTAAAACTGCGCAATCGGTATGGAATAATTGTCTAGAATTCATAAAGGATAATATTCAACCGCAAGCTTACAGAACGTGGTTTGAACCCATACAAGCAGTGAAACTCACTGACAACGCCTTAAGCATACAAGTACCTAGCAAATTTTTTTACGAATGGCTTGAAGAGCATTACGTAAAAATTTTAAAAGTATCGCTTACTAAAGAATTAGGGGAAACAGCCAAACTTGTTTACATTATTAAAATGGAAAACACTTATGGCAACAAACAACCATTTACCGAGAAAATTCCAAGCGCTAACAGAAGTGCTATGAAATCTCAAGAAGTAGATGTTCCTTTAAATAACAAAAATCCAGAATTACGCAATCCGTTTGTAATTCCCGGCATAAGAAATGTAAAAATTGAATCGCAGCTTAATCCGAATTATAGTTTTGAAAATTTCTTAGAAGGTGATTCCAACCGATTGGCGCGAAGTGCTGGATTAGCAGTAGCATCAAAACCAGGAGGCACATCATTTAATCCGCTACTTATTTTTGGTGGTGTCGGTTTAGGAAAAACACA
This sequence comes from Mariniflexile aquimaris, assembly GCF_042676825.1. Classification (NCBI taxonomy): domain Bacteria; kingdom Pseudomonadati; phylum Bacteroidota; class Flavobacteriia; order Flavobacteriales; family Flavobacteriaceae; genus Mariniflexile; species Mariniflexile aquimaris. Next base: position 31,151 of record NZ_JBHTIB010000012.1, on the reverse strand, counting down.
CTTAGCGCACGCTATTGGTGTTGATATCAAAGATAAATATCCTGAAAAAACAGTTTTATATATTTCAGCTGAAAAATTCACACAGCAATACATTGATTCTGTAAAGAAAAATAATAGAAATGATTTTATTCATTTTTATCAAATTATTGATGTTTTAATTATTGACGATGTACAATTCTTGTCTGGTAAAACCGGAACGCAAGATGTATTTTTCCATATTTTCAATCATTTACATCAAAATGGAAAACAGGTAATTTTAACAAGCGACAAAGCTCCTGTAGACATGCAAGATATTGAACAGCGTTTATTATCTCGTTTTAAATGGGGACTTTCGGCCGAATTACAAACACCAGACTTTGAAACGCGCGTTTCCATATTAAAAAACAAATTATATCGCGATGGTGTAGATATGCCAGAAGATATTATTGAGTATGTGGCTAAAAATATTAAATCTAATGTACGAGAATTAGAAGGTGCTATTATTTCGTTAATTGCGCAATCTTCTTTTAACAAAAAAGAAATCACCTTAGATTTAGCAAGAATTATCGTTGAGAAGTTTGTTAAAAACACAAAACGAGAAGTATCAATAGATTACATTCAAAAAGTGGTATCTGATTATTTCCAAATGGATATCGATACCTTACAATCTAAAACAAGAAAGCGTCATATCGTACAAGCACGTCAATTAGCTATGTTTTTTGCTAAAAAATTCACCAAGGCTTCGTTAGCAAGTATTGGTTCTCAAATTGGGAAACGCGATCATGCTACCGTATTGCATGCTTGTAAAACTGTTGATAATTTATCTACAACAGACAAGCAGTTTAGAAAATACGTAGACGACATAACAAAAAAGCTTTCTGTATAAATTCAAGTAAAAATGACTAAGATTCTAATGGTATGTTTGGGCAATATTTGTCGTTCGCCATTAGCTGAGGGTATCTTAAAATCTAAACTTTCAACTAATACATTTTTTATTGATTCGGCTGGGACAGGCGCTTATCATATTGGAAAAAATCCTGATAGTCGTTCTATAGCTGTTGCAAAAAAATATGGGTTAGATATTTCAAATTTAAGAGGCCGACAATTTAATGTTTCAGATTTTGATAAATTCGATATTATTTACGCCATGGATGAATCGAATTATAGAAACATCATATCGCTTGCCAGAGATGATCAAGACAAGGCGAAAGTTAAGTTTATTTTAAACGAAATATATCCCGATCAAAATTACAATGTCCCTGATCCCTATTATGGAGGACATGATGGCTTTGAAAATGTTTATAAAATGCTGGATGAAGCCTGCACAATAATAGCCAATTCACTTATTAATTCCAGTAATGACAACAGCTAAAGGTATACTCTACTTAATACCAACAACATTAGGCGATAACGAACCGCTTGAAGTATTACCGTTAACCGTTAAACAAATTATTGATAAAACAGACACTTTTATTGTTGAAAATGATAAAACAGCGCGACATTTTATAAAAAGAATATCGCCCGAAAAATCGCAACCCTCATTAAAAATGTTTCATTTAAATAAATTTACAGAAGTAAGTAACTTACCTAGTTTTTTAGAACCTTGCTTACATGGGGTAAATGTTGGCTTATTATCGGAAGCGGGTTGCCCAGGGGTTGCCGACCCGGGAGCTGATATTGTAAAAATTGCACATCAAAAAAACATAAAAGTAGTACCATTGGTAGGACCATCGTCTATTTTAATGGCGTTAATGAGTTCTGGAATGAATGGCCAAAGTTTTGCATTTAATGGCTACTTACCTATAGATAAAGGTGAACGAAAAGCCGAATTGAAGCGCTTAGAACGCTTATCGTTTGAACACAATCAATCACAAATATTTATAGAAACGCCGTATAGGAACAACAAAATGCTTGAAGATTTAAGCAATGTTCTTGACCAAAACACACAAATTTGTGTGGCTTGTGATATTACCTTACCCACCGAATTTATTAAAACACAATCTGCCATATCATGGAAAAAAAATAACGTAGACCTTCATAAAAGGCCTACGATATTTATAATTCATAAAAGCTAGAATTCTGCTTTAGTAAGAAAGCTTCACAATTTAAATTAAATTGCTTTTGCTCTTCTATTACCTTTAATAAAAGATGTATCGTACCCCGAAAAGCGTTTCATATAATACTCAATCGACGTACCAAAACCATCTTCGAAGCTATTAAGTCCATAACTTCTTAAATAGGTTTTTACACTTCCCGGACCCGCTAAATGCGCCGCTGCTAAAATACCAGATTCCGTTACCAAAATTCCATTAATGGTTTTTCCAACAAAATTCTTGATATCTCTACGTAATATCCATTTATTACGCTGCGTATTCGCAATAAAAGCCTTTTCTTGAAGCTCGGGCGTTTTTAAGAATAAAGCAGGATTGTGAATTCCAATTAATTTTAAAGTTCCCTTACCAAACTGATATTTGCCTAGGTAACCTAATGTATTAACTGTAAAATAATTTCCTCTGGATTCTTTAAATGCTAAGGCCTCTTTAAATCCGACAAACGATTTGCCTAAATAAGGGATATCGGCATTCTTTACCCCATTTGATGCTAAAACATTATCGTTAATGTTTTCATCTTGGCTTACAGTATAATTCAACTCCAAGCCTGCTGTAGAGTACCTACTTAAATCTATCGTTTCTTTTGATGAAAACGACACAAACACTAGAATACATATTGTAAGTGTTAGTATTAAGTAACTTGCAATACTTTTTCTCATAAAGTTTAAATTTTTTCAGTATTTTTAATTGTTAAAAACACCTTGAAATTTCAGCGTGCAAAATTACATATTTTTCTAACAATATCAAAATTAATCGTTTAACGACTTTTTTTAATAGTAGAATAGATGAAATACACACCCATTTTTATTAAATTCTAAAGTTGGCAAGGGAACTTTTATCATATTGAAAATATCAAAAAGCGACTTTAATACTTTAGAGTTTGTTTTAATGTTGGTCAAATTTACATCTAAACTCAAATAGAATTGTCGCTGCCGCTCGTAATTTGTTAACAACTGATTGTCAACAACTTTAGCACCAGTTAACATACCGTCAGCCCCATATCCTACTGCAACATTCAACCATTTAGGTATGTTTTTTTCTTTAAAAAAAGCATCAAGATTTGCACTTAGCCAATAGGTTTGTCCGTTATAATTCTTCAAAATCTCTTCCAGAAGTCCATCGCCTAGTTTTTCTGGGTTCTGTAAAGCATATTTAGTTTGATGAAAAGAAAACTTTATAGCAATACGTTGTTCTTGCCAGAGTAATTCTTGCCCTATATACAAGCCAGTGCCCGTTGCATTAGCCAAAATATCGCCCCAAGAAAAGCCCCATTCTTTTGAAAAACCATCTAAAACCTCAACTGTAGTTAAAAAAGAAAAGCCGAGGGTTGCACCATATAATAATTGATTTTTTTCGCTTACTCCACTCCAATGTAATAACTGAGCGCCATGTTTCCCTAACTGATAAGAAGTAAAAACATGCCCCATTTTATCCATTTGCAGCCATTCATTAGTATCATCGAGCGTATGAAATTTTGAGCGCTCGTAGTCTGCATACCATAACTGATTTAACCCAACAAGCGTTACACTCGCTAATGAAGCTTCCGTTATTATTACGGCATTTCTTCTTGGCTTATTAAGCGTATCACTATTCGTTAAAAATGAGTCGAGATGCGATTGTGCAATAGCGTTGCAAGGAAATAAAATAACCAGGAACAGATATTTTATTTTGGAACAATTCACTATTTATTAATCCCTTGAGACGACAAGTATTGTTGATATTCTCGTGCATTGGCATTATGCGGTGACAAGGTTTTAGCAAATTTATGAAACCCTAATAGCTTAGCATCAGCGCAGAAATAGAGATATTGGTGCTTTTCGTAGTTTAAAACAGCATCTATCGCAGATATATCTGGCATCGCTATGAGTCCTGGTGGTAAACCGAGATTTTTATAGGTATTATAAGGAGAAGCAATTTCTTTATGAACATTTAAAACACGTTTTATAACGGTGTTTTTATATTGCGGTAATTGGTAAGCCGCAAATTTAAGCGTAGGATCTGCTTGTAAAGGCATGCCTATTTTAATCCTGTTCATGTATACACCTGCAATTCTTGGTTGTTCGGATGCTTGTTTAGATTCTTCGTAAACAATAGATGCTAAAGCAATGACTTTATCTCTTGTTAATCCAATAGCTTTTGCCTTTTCGTTTCTTGTGTCATTCCAAAAACGGTTGTATTCGATGAACATACGCTCACGGAATTGTTCTGCAGAAGTGTTCCAGAAAAACTCATAACTATTGGGTAAATACATCCCTAAGGCCGTGGCATTAGAAAAATTATTTTCTGCTAAATACGACGAATCTTTCATGGCTTTTAAAAGTGAAATACTGTCTGCCTCAATTTGAGACGCCACACGACCAGCCAATTTTTCAAGCGTTTCTTGATTGTTAAAAGACAGATTAATAGGCTGATTTTTGCTTCTTATAGAATTAATAATATCGTTGTTATTCATGCCTTTCTTAATGGCAAAACGTCCTGCTTTAACATTGGTGTTATACTTTTTTTGCTTTGCAAGCGCATCGAAAGTTTTGATGTCTTTTAATAGCGGCTCCAACTGCTCCCGCACATCTTGATAGGTTGCGTTTGTAGGCACATAAATGTAAGCTACCTCATTATTAAAGGCTGTATTGGCATCCATCATAGCTTTATACACATAATATGCAAAATAGGATGCCACGATTAACCCGATAAAAACGATGGCAAGGAGAATCTTTTTTATATACATTTTAATTATTTATAAGCTGAAATACTAATTCGTTTTTATAAATTCCGTTAGAAAGAATCCAATCTTTTTTCAATCCTATTTTTTTAAAACCCTGATTAGAAAATAATTTGATGCTGGCTTCGTTCTCTTCGGAAATATTGCAATATAACTGATGCAAATTTAGGTGAGAAAAACTATAATTAACAAGAAGTTTTAGGGCTTCTTTACCATATCCTTTAGAGCGATCGTTTAGTTCTTTTACCAAAATACCCACGCCTGCCCTACTATTTTTAAAATCGAAATCGAATAAATCTATCATTCCTAAAGCAACATCATTATAATTAGAAATAACTAATCGTAATTGCTTCACCTCAAAAATATCTTTATGTGCGTTTTCTAAATACTGTTTGATTAAATATTTTGAATAAGGTGTGATGGTATTGCTTATTTCCCATACAGATTCGTCGTTCTCTATGGTATGAATAAACTCCAAGTCTTCGGGTTCCAAAGCACGTAAATAGATATATTCGCCTTTTAAAGTTATCATATAGTTCCTTTAAAAACATATGTTGCCGGACCAATAAGCCATACATTACTGTAGACGCCGTTGTCTTCGTTAAAAGACACTTGCAATTCGCCACCCTGCACTTTTAAAGTAATTTTATTTTGGTTTGTTTCCTTTAGAGCATGCATTGCAATAGCCACAGCGGTAACCCCTGTTCCGCAAGACAAGGTTTCGTCTTCAACCCCTCGTTCGTAGGTACGCACTGCGAAAATCTGGTCGGATATTTTCTTTACAAAATTAACATTGCTTCCGGCTTCGTTATACGGCGCTCTGTAACGAATGGCAGCGCCTTGTGTTTTGATATCGAAATTATCTATAGCATCTTCAAATTGTACATGATGTGGTGAACCAGTATTCAAAAAAACGTGATTTTTATGTTTTTCTACCTTATTAACATCTTGCATTTGAAGTTTTACTATACCATTTTGAATGCTTGCATGATGCAAACCATCAATCGCTTCGAAAACAGCTTTGTCTTTTATAACGCCCAGTTGTTCTGCAAAAGCGACCAAACACCGGCCACCATTACCGCACATGGTACTTTCATTTCCATCGGCGTTATAGTACACCATTTTAAAATCTAATGTAGGATGATTTTCTAGTAAAATAAGTCCGTCTGCACCAATGCCAAAACGCCTATCGCATAAAAATGCAATATGCTTGGTATCTTTTTTGTTAAACGTTTCTTGACGATTATCTATCATCACAAAATCGTTTCCTGTTCCCTGATATTTATAAAATGTTTGTGTCATAATAATGCACAAATATAAAGAAGTCTTTTAACTTATTGTGGGCAAACTAAAATTTCGGATAATATCTAAACGTTTGATGGTAGTGCGTTAGGGATTGCAGTGAAAAGCCCACAGCGACGCAGGAGCGCGCCCCGAGGCTTCGGGGTCAACAAAAAGCCCGACCGCCTAGCGGTAACGCCCAAACCAAAAAAAGCTATTGTTTTAAGGGATTGTTAAATAGTAGTTAAAGGCGTAGTTAAAAATCGTTAAAAGGAATTTTACGATTCAATAAATTTTTAATTTTAATCGTTAATAACACAAAACTATATTGAATATTATGAAGAAGATTTTGTCCTTAGTATTAGTTTCTGCGCTAGGTGGTGCTTTAACGCTTGGTGCTTATAAACTATTTTTAGAACCAAAAGATAAGTTAGTTGTAACTGCTGCAAGCGCTAACCCTGCTTTTTTACCCACCAGTAATGTGAGTAATTTAGCGAGCCTGAATGCGGCGCCAGATTTTACCATTGCAGCCGAAAATGCTGTGAATGCTGTTGTGCATGTTAAAAATGTATCGATTAGCAAAGGGCAGCTTACTTTACAAGATTTGTTTTCTGGCACTACGACGCCACGTGCACAAATGGGAACAGGTTCTGGGGTAATTATTAACACAGACGGGTATATTATAACAAACAATCATGTCATTAATAATTCGGATGAATTAACAGTTACCTTAAATAATAACAAATCTTATAAAGCGAAAATTATAGGTTCTGATCCAAAAACGGATATTGCTTTATTAAAAATTGATGCTGATGAAGAATTACCATTTGTAACTTTTGCTGATTCTGATCAGGCAAAAATTGGCGAATGGGTGCTAGCTGTAGGAAATCCGTTTAATTTAACATCTACAGTAACTGCGGGTATTATTAGTGCCAAGGCAAGAGATTTATCTGGAACCAGCTCGCAATCGTTTATTCAAACCGATGCCGCTGTAAATCCAGGAAATTCGGGTGGTGCGTTAGTAAACTCTAAAGGAGAACTTATTGGAATAAATACTGCCATTAGCTCGCAAACCGGGTCTTATATTGGTTACTCGTTTGCTGTACCTAGCAACATTGCACGCCGTGTTATTGAAGATATTATGGAATATGGTAATGTGCAAAACGGTATTCTTGGTATAAGCGGTGGCGCATTAAACAGCGAATCGGCAGAAAAATTAGGTGTTAATGATACCGAAGGTATTTATGTAGATAGCGTTGTTGAAGAATCTGGCGCCGAAAAAGCAGGGATTAAACGAGGCGACATTATAAAAGAGATAGATAACATTAAAGTTTCGAAATTTGCCGATTTAACAGGGCATATTGGAGCGAAACGCGTGAATGACGTTGTAACACTCAAAATTTCTAGAAATGGCAGCCTTAAAACGGTTCCGGTAACTTTAACCAGAAATGAAACCTTTGTTTTGCCATTGGTGGGACAAGTAAAAAATGCCAAAAAAGAAGATTTAAAACGCTTTAAAGCTAATTATGGTGTAAAAATTATTCAGTTGGATAAGAAATATGCCGATTATTGGAAAAACAATAATGTTGATGAAGGCGCTATTATTATAAATATAAACGGTATTAAAATATACTCGGTTGATGATGCTCAAAATGCTTTAAAAAATCAATCGTCTTATGAGCCTTTAAGAATTGAACTTATAAATTCTAATGGCGAAAAGCAACATTATAATTTTAGATAATTAATTGCTTATCTTGTAATAAGAACCTCCAAAAAACAAATGTTTTTTGGAGGTTCTTTTTTTTTGTTTATATCTCGTGCAAAGCTAACATGCTTATTTATTTTAATTTAAAACCGATAGTAATTTATGTGACATTATTGAAACAAAAAAAATCTAAGTACTGTAATTACTCGTATATAAAAAAAGGCCATATATACAGCGGCTTTTCGCATTTTTAAATTATTTAATGAACATTTTTTTTTAACTTAGTACACCATAACAAACAGTAAACCAAATCAACATGACATTTACAAAGCCAATAGCTCTTCTTATATTTCTTTGCTCGTTATCTTCATTCTCACAAAATACTAACAGTCAGGACGATAACCTTTCTTTAGATGGTGGAACTCTTGATAATCAGTTTGAATATGTAATAACAAAATCTACTGGATGGAACGATGAGCGTGGACAAAATTATAGAGTTATAAAAACCTTTTGGTTAACTAAATTAAAAGAAAGTACTTTAGATTCGATTGCATCGCTAAGAAAAGAATTTGTTAGCACCAATAATACCATAAAAGCACAAGCTAAAGAAATAGAAGATTTAAAGGTAAACCTTACCAATTATCAAAATTCACTTAATAAAATTAAAGACGAAAAAGATAATGTTTCGGTCTTGGGCGCTCAAATAAGTAAAAGTAGTTACAGTGCGCTTATGTGGTCTATTATTGGATTTTTACTGGTGGCACTGTTATTTTTTATCTATAAATTTAATAACAGTAATGCTGTTACCAAACACGCGAAGCAAGTGCTTCAAGATTTGGAAGATGAATATGAAGAACACCGCAAAACTGCCGTTGAGCGTGAACAGAAAGTTCGTCGCCAATTACAAGACGAAATAAATAAGCAAAAAATAGTAAAACCTAAAAAATAAATTAAAGGTTATTTACAAAGGCTTTAAAGAATCTGTAATTTTTATTGCAGATTTTTTTTGTACTCTAAAGCTGAACTTGCTTTGCAAAATATAGGCATAAACCACTGTGAAAATAATGGTAATTAATCGCGAGGGTGTTGGATACCATTTTAAGTAATCTACCAAAAGCTTCATAGAAATATAACTTATTAAAATTGCTCCCATGCCCACTAGAAAATATCTAAAAAACTGAACATTCCAGGGCAAATTAGAATCTTGAAAAGTAATAAATCTGTTAAGTAAAAAACCGGTAACAAATGTTATGGGGAAAACAAAAAACAAGGCCGCTATATGCGGACTAAGCACAACAAAATATAGATCTATGTTTTGTTTGGCAAAAATAAAATTGTAAAATACAAAGTATAGAATAGTATCGAAGACTAGATTACTTCCGCCGCAAAAGGCATACCTAAAGGTTTTTAAAGGCATGATACGTTTAAATAAAAAGTAGAACGTATCTATAAATTGAATAATTAATTTTCTCATATTTAAAACCGCAAAAGTAATTAAGTAATTTAGAATTAAAAATTTTGAGACAGCGAATGCTTGTATTTTATGTGAAGACTTAAGGCTTATTAAACGCCAAATCGTTTTACAACATCTTCTTTGTAAGTATCGCCAATAGGAATGTGAATACCATCCACAATAATTTTCGTTTTTTGTAAGGCGGTAATAAAATCGATATTTACCACAAAGGATCTGTGAACCCTTATAAAATTTGACGATGGTAGCTTGCTTAAAATATCTTTAAAACTGGAGAGTGTTAAAATGGCTTTATCAGACTTTGATGTATATATTTTTATATAATCTTTCAAGCCTTGAATATACTTGATGCTATCGATATCTATTTTAATGTTTTCGTATTCCGATTTCACAAAAATAAAATTATCCTGAATTCTTGTATATATAGTATCTGCAGCGACATCTTGAGTAATTCCACTCTTATTCTCCAACTCATACTTTTCTTTAGCGCGTGTTACAGCTTTTAAAAACCGATGAAATGGAATTGGTTTTACTAAATAATCGGTCGCATTTAAGTTAAACCCATCTAAAGCATATTGTGGGTAAGCCGTGGTAAAAATAAATTGCGGCATATTATCTAAGGCCTTCACCAAATCGATACCCGAAAGGTTAGGCATTTCAATATCTAAAAAAATAAGATCGACTTTGTGCTTATTTAATACCGTGATAGCTTCTAACGGATTGGTGCATTTAACCACAATTTCAAGACCGCCAACTTGTTTAATATAAGACTCGATAACATCTATCGCTAAAGGTTCATCATCTATAATTACACATTTCATCTGCTTATATTTATTGGTTTCTGTCGGTCTCAAATCCCATTTACTTATACATGTTGGTAACTTCCAAAAGTTGCTTCTTAGCTACCACATTATACAATGCAAGGTTTTATCAACTCAATTTTAGGGTCAAATTTACAATAAATCGGTTGTCTTTTTCAGTTACTTCAAGAACATGCTTATTAGGATATAAAAGTTCTAGACGTTCTTTGGTATTTTGCAAACCAATACCCGACCTATCTTTATCTGTTTTTCTACTACCTATTATGTTAATACAATTAAAATGCAATTCATCGCCACTTACAGTAATTTCTATTTTAACTTCGGTATGTCCTGTAAAATCTGTTCCATATTTAAAGGCATTTTCTATAAACGAAATAAATAACAAAGGTCTTATTTTTTGACCAGCAACATTGCCATGTATATTTAGCGTGACATCTTTATTGTTGGCTATTCTTAACCGCTGTAACTTTAAATAGTTTTGAATATACTCTAACTCTTTTGTTAAGCTTACAAATTCATTATTAGTTTCGTATAACATGTATCGCATTAATTCCGACAAGGTTATCACCGCCTCTGGGGCATCGTTAGACTTTTTTGTAGTAAGCGAATAAATACTATTTAATGAATTGAATAAAAAATGCGGACTTAATTGATTCTTTAAAAAATGAAGTTCTGTGGAGGATTTCTGCACTTCAATTTCCCTTTTCTTGCGTTCGTTTGTATTCCATTCGGAATAAACACCCAGCGCTGTTCCTGTAACAACTAATAACACATTAAATACAAATAGCCCTATTAATTTTCTATGAAAAAAAATATCAAACTTATTTTTTGGAAAAGGTGGTTTAAAATCTGGATTAGGTCTAAATTCTGCAGCAAACTCATTTAAAACAACTGTTGATAGTATAATGAGTAGTAAAACACTACTAATGTAAATGAGTGTCTTCTTTTTAAGTAAAAATTTAGGAACTAAATACGAATAATTACTATAAAAAAGCGACAAGTTACATACTAAACCCACGATAACACCCTTTGATATTAGTTCTGGTTCTAATCTGGGTTGCATTAAACTAAAAGTTATAAAAACAGCCCAAATTGAAACATGTAATATTATTTGTTTTCGTTTACGGTTATCTTTTAAACTTAGTTTTTCCATGGTACTAATTTATGCAGTTTATTTTAATACCTAGCTTTTTTAACTCTAAAGGTGAAACGCTTGGATTTACTTTTTTATATAGTTTTTCTAATACCAAATTGGCTACTGCTTGAGCGTCTTGTTCAGTGCAAAAAGATTGATTTTTTTGTATCGAAGGAATATGATCTTGTTTAATTAATAGCACTTTGTTATAACTTATACTATAACCAAAACCTGTATTGGTACTATAAACCGATGTTGTAAACGGTTCTTTTTTGTTTGTTGCCGTAGTTTTTATTACAATGAAACCAACTAACAAAACGCCAAGAACTAATAATACTGGTATATAATATTTTGCTTTCATATGCGTAATTTTAAATTAAAAAAAAGAATCCAAAGCACTCAATTTATAACATACTAAATGAGGTCGTGCTTTGGATTCAGAAATAAACTACTAATCAATATTAATCTTCATCGTCATAATCATCCTGAGGGAATAACTCATAAATATCATCTAAATATAAACTTCCTGTTCTACCCATCAATACGTAACCTCTACTTCCATTAGAAAAAGCTACAGCATCTTGACGCACAGTTCCCTCTAAAGCTGTAATCTCTTCCCATTCATCTGATGCCGGTGTGTACTCCCAAATAGATGAAAGTGCGCCACCATAATAACCAGTTGCTATGTATCCTAAGCCATCCATATCAAACCCAACAGCATTAGATCTAGCGATTGAATAATCATCATCTTCATCTAAATCATTTAGTCGCGTCCAAACTTCAGTTGAAGGGTCGAATTCCCAAAAATCAACTTTATAAAGACCGTTACTTGAACCTGTTCCTAAATATACTTTATTGTCTATAATGAATGTTGTAGCATTAATTCTTTTTTCACCTCCAAAACCAACAAGTTCTGACCATGTATCTGTTTGTGGATTGTATTTCCAGAAATCTTTTTTATCGTTATCACCATCATTTCCAGTACCAACATATCCCATACCGTTTATACCAAATTGTACTGCACCACGTCTAACACCCCCGCCAAAATTAGCTTTTTGTGTCCATGTGTTTGTGCTTGGGTTATATTCCCAAAAATCGCTAAGTTCATCATCGCCATCATAACCAACGCCAACATAACCTTTGTCGTCTATAGCAAATCCGGATGCCGCACTTCTTCCAACCCCTGGAAAATTAGCTTTTTGTACCCAATAATCGCCTTCAATATTATATTGCCAAAAATCGTTTAAATAATCATCGCCATCATAACCAGTTCCCATGTAACCAAAATCGTTGATAGTAAAACTTATAGCGTTACTTCTTGGTGTTCCATCAAAAACCGATCGTTCTTGCCAGTTTCCTCTATCCGTATCATCATCGGACGAGCAACTCATAAAAGTGATCGCATTTAGTGTAATAATTACTATGGCAATTAAACGTGTTTTATTGTTTTTCATAATTTATTTTTTTGTTTGTGTTTTTATATTAAATGTTATTCCTGCCGAGAAAAAAGGTTTTGATTCTGTTTCAAAATTATATACCGTATCATCATCTATATTCAGCAGCTCAAAATTGTTAGAAAGTGCATACCCACCATTAAAGGAAATACTCCACGAATCGTCCATCGCATAATTATAACCTAAGCCCAAAGAGGTAGATGACAATGACAGTTTTTCGGCATTGGTTGTTGTGTTAATCCCCACTGCATTATTTAAATTGGCATACACACCATCCATCTTCAATACCGATTGTATAGAACTTATGTTGTTGATTTTATAATAAGCAAACGTTTCAGGAAACCCGACACCAAACGAAAACTTATCATTTACTTGTTTCGTATAACTTACAACTGGCAAAATGCTTGGTTTGCCTGTAATTGTGGTATAACTGAGTCCAAATGTTAATGATTCAGCATGATCTTCAGCTCCTAAAGTCTTCGATGCTAAAAGACTACCGGTTACTAATAAGTCATTACTATTAATAGTGTTTACCAGGTTAGAAACTATGGCTACCTCGGCACTTGTGGTTAATAACCATGTTTGTGCTATTGGTAGTTTATATTTTAAACCATAATTAATATTGTACAACTTGGTAATATCTTCGGTTGAAAAACTAAAATCTTTGGTATAATTAACACAATAGTTCTCAAAACCAAGACTATGTATTAACACCCCATTATTAACCTTCATTGGTATGTTAAACTTAAAATCGGTTTTATAAAAATCTATGTCATCATGCCCTATTGGTGTCAGACCATAGTTAAATGAAAATGTGTTTTCGTTTAACTGTGCATAGGTTTGGTTTCCAATAGTAATAATAAAAGCCACCATGATAAATCTCTTCATGTATCAAATAAAATTTCGACAAATTTATTTTTAACATCTTTTAAATAAAAAGATAATAGCTGTTCTAAGGTTTAGTCTATACAAACGCCTCTTTTTTGATGACGAACTATAAAAATTCAAGTTTGTCGTCACAATTGTCCAATTGGCATATTAAATCCCTGCCTTTGTATAACTAATTTTATTGAGAAATGGTGATTAATTAAGTTCGCCAAAAATATTTTTTATGACCATAAAGCAAGTATTTGCAGTACCTATTTTTATAATAGTGCTGTGTGCATCATTTATATCTTGTGAAAAAGACGACGAAAACTTCCCCGTTGGTGAAGACTGGATTAACTTAGATACTAAGGTTTACTTTATCGATACCATGTCGGTTAAAGCATCTACGTTTAAATTTGACTCTATCTCTGTTTCTTCTACAAGCAGATTGTTAATTGGCGCTTATACAGACGCTGTTTTTGGTTTAACAAAAAGCAAAGTCTATACGCAGTTTACAAATAGCACCTATACGCTAGAAAGTTCTACGACGTTCGATTCGATTGCACTCATTTTAAACTACGATACCTATTTTTACAACGACACGATACCCGTTCAAAAAATAAACGTTTATGAAGTTTTAAACGATATTGAACCAGATGAAGATGCGACCAGTTATTACAACACAACCAAAATTTCTTCCAGCACTACTGCAATAGCTACTAAAAGTTTTTATGCAAAACCTAATAAGGATGATTCGCTTCATGTTACTATGAGCAATACCTTTGGAAAAACATTGTTTGAAAACTTACGAGATAATAAAATTAATGATTCAGAGGATTTTTTAAGAGTTTATAAAGGACTACTTATTGAACCCGATGCCAGTAACACAGCTATATTAGGTTTCTTAAAAAGTAGCTTTATAAGAATATATTATTCCGATACAGAAGAAATAACAACCGAATCGCTCACCTTAGATATGCCTTTTGATGAAACCAATAGTTTTCATAACATTTCGAGCGCTATTGAAACAACTATTTTTAGTTCGCTAACAGACCAAGAAACCTATTTATCGAGTAAGTATACCAGTAACAATGTTTTTATGCAGGCAGGAACAGGTATAGCCACGAGAATAGATATCCCAAATGTAGAATCGCTATACGACATACCAGGAACTGGAATTATAATAGACGCCAATTTAAAATTTAAACTAAAACAAAATTCTTCAACAGACAATTTGCACACCAGCGACAATCTCAATGTGTATATAATTGATCAATACTCAGATATAGTAGGAGTATTAACAGACACCCAAGGCTCCACCGTTTATGCAACGATTGAGAGTGAAGATTCAGAATTTAATTTTACCACCTATACCATTCCTGTTAAATATTTTTTAAACTTAAAATTGACAGATTTGAATGGCGACAAATTGTATTTAGCTATTTATCCAAATGATTTTAACCAGTCGGTAGACCGATATATTTTTAATGGTGAAGCAGCTTCTAATACAATAAAATCTAAACTCGAATTAACGTATGCTATCTATGATAACTAAGTATATACCTTTGTGCCTGATACTTTTGCTGGTTACAACACAAGTAAACGCACAAGCAAATCAACTTTCTAGCTCACCCTATTCTTTATATGGTTTAGGTTTAAGTAATGAAACCACTACTGGAAAAATTAACGGATTAGGCGGAATGGGTATAGCAATGCCCTCTAACACGTTTATTAACAACTCCAATCCTGCCTCATTTGGTAGCATGTTGCCAAATTCATTCTTTTTTGATTTTGGCTTTAAAGGACAAACTAATACCCTAAAAGAAGGAGGTAGTACAAACACCAATCTTGTGGGCAATTTTTCAAACATAGCATTGGCATTTCCTGTGACAAAAAAATCTGGATTTGGCGTAACACTTATTCCTTTAACCAACGTAGGCTATAGCATTTCTGGAATTGAATCGAATATTGAAGGAAGCATTACAGATATTTTTATAACCGACATAGACGGTGAAGGAGGTATTAACGATTTAAAACTTAATTACGGTTATGCGCTAACCAGTAAACTGAGACTGGGTGTAACTGCTTCTGCCCTATTTGGTCAAATAACAGAAACCGAAACCGATTATTTACCAGATAACACATTTGTTATTGAAGATATAAATAGCTATTCCGGATTCCGTTTTGGCGCCGGATTTCAGTATGATGTTTTTAAAAATACCTCCATTGGTGGTACCGTAAATTTCCCAACCTATCTTAACGGAAGTAAATCGAGCACAATAACCTTATACACAACAGATTCAACAGCAGATTTAACCGAAAATACCGATAGTAATATCGATGATTTTAAACTACCCCTAGAACTCGCATTCGGTTTTCAAACCACATTTAAAAATTACTTTACCTTGAATGCAGACTATAAAAAAAGTTACTGGAGCGATACCAACCAAACCGACGGACTTGGAGAATACGTAGACCAAGATGCTTTTGGTATTGGTCTTCAATATGCTGCAGAAAAAAAAGTGTCTAAATTTTTTAATAATTTAGAATACAGAGTTGGTTACAGTTATAACAACGGTAATTTAGAGGTAAACCACCAACGTGTTCAAAATTCTGCATTAAACCTTGGCATCGGTATTCCTTTAAATAACGGAACAAGTTCTATGATAAACCTTGGATACTCGTATGGTAACAAAGGACTAGTTACAAATGGATTAATTAAAGAGAATTATCACTTATTATCTTTAAATTTAAGTTTAGAAGGTATCTGGTTTCAAAAAAGAAAAATTGATTAATTCAATTATCTTTGCAGTTCTTAAAACAGAACCATGCGCATTGACATTATTACCGTTTTACCAGAATTACTTAAAAGTCCGTTTCAAGCCTCTATTTTAAAACGCGCTATCGAAGCTAATTTAGTAGAAGTCCATTTTCATAATTTACGCGATTATACAAGCGATAAATACAAATCTGTAGACGACACCCAATTTGGTGGTGGTGCGGGAATGGTTATGATGATAGAACCTATAGATAAATGCATTTCGGCATTAAAAAGCGAGCGAGATTACGACGAGGTTATTTATATGACACCCGATGGTGAAACCTTAAAACAAGGCATTGCGAATCAGATTTCATTAAAAGAAAACATTATTATACTGTGTGGGCATTATAAAGGCGTCGATCAGCGCGTTCGTGATGCATATATTACAAGAGAAATCTCTATAGGCGATTATGTGTTGTCTGGTGGCGAATTGGCCGCAGCAGTTCTTTGCGACAGCGTTATACGGTTAATCCCAGGGGTTTTAGGTAATGAGACTTCTGCCCTAACCGACTCCTTTCAAGATAATTTATTGGCGCCTCCCATATACACCAAACCAAGAGAATATAAAGGATTAAAAGTCCCCGAATTGTTATTTAGTGGAAATTTACCCAAAATTGAAAAGTGGCGTGAAGAGCAAGCTTATTTAAGAACAAAAGAACGCAGACCAGATTTATTGGAGGAGTAGTTTTTTAGGTGTTAGGTGTTAGGTGTTAGGTGTTAGGTAAATCTCTATGTTCTATAGGTAAATTTGTTTTATTTGGAATATATTTTTAAAAATGCCTGAACACTGTAGCCTGAGACTGAGACTGCAAACTGGATTTGTGTTAAGGATAGCAGCGGCATCCTTTTGTTTCCGTTTTTACGGAACAAAAGATATAGCGGATAGCCTGACCCGACCAAAGGAGGGAAACACCCAAATAAAAAAAATAATTATTAATTGTAGATTATGAATTAATAATTATCTTTGCAGCCAATTTCGGGTTAACCTCTGGCGAGAATCGTGAATGTTGTTTCGAATTAATCATTATTAAAATTTAAAGATATGGAATCTTTAGTAAAATTTGTACAAGACGAATTTGTAACAAAAAAAGACCTTCCAGAGTTTGGAGCTGGAGACACAATTACTGTTTATTATGAAATTAGAGAGGGCGAAAAAGTTCGTACTCAGTTTTTTAGAGGCGTAGTAATACAAAGAAGAGGATCTGGAGCATCAGAAACTTTTACCATTAGAAAAATGTCTGGTACTATTGGTGTGGAGCGTATTTTCCCAATTAATTTACCTGCATTACAAAAAATAGAAGTTAATAAACGCGGTAAAGTGCGTAGAGCTAGAATCTACTACTTTAGAGGTCTTACTGGTAAAAAAGCAAGAATTAAAGAGCGTAGACATTAATAAACTACTATTGCACATTGCAATTTTAAAGCCTCGAGAAATCTCTCGAGGCTTTTTTTATTAACTTTTGTTAATAACTTTGGTTTATAACTCGTTGATATCTATAGGCTTAAAATGTTTGTTTTTTTGAATTTGGGTAGTATCTTAGCATTTAAGAAATAACAACAACGAAAGTTGGTTTCATGTAAACAATGAATTAGTGTTTTTCTTAGTAAGGTAACGTTCTTTATTTATTAATTGTTTTTTGAGGTTGTTTTGGGAGCATGTGTAAGCATGACAAACAAAAAACCATGAGATTAAAAAAGACCATATGTGCATACAGATGGAAACTAATTTAATTGAAAGCAATAAAAAGCATTAAGACTGAAAAGTTAAATGCTATAATAAAAGCAATGCTTTAAACAAGCTAGACGTGAAAACGAACCAAGCTAGACGTGAAAACGAACAGGGAGATTAACAGCATCAAAAAAAACAATTATGTGAAACATTTTGGTAATAGGTCAATGCATATTGAAAATTACAAAAACAGAATGTTTCGTTGAAATAATAGCACTGAATTGAAAAAATTTAAGCGACAGTTTAAATTGATTTAGTAGCAATACTAAATAGATTAAGTTATGTTATTTCAAAGAAAGCCATGTCAAAGCGAGAGTAACATCTGCAGTGATATGGCTTTTGTTTTTTATAACATCTTCATTAGTTTTTTAATAAATTCTTACTGGCACCTAGCATTTTTGATATTATATTAAAACTTCGTAACATTGTAGCTTTTATAAGATGCCCATGGGTATTTTTAAATCTCAATTTTCGTATATTCGCAGCGCGAAAACGATATAGTAAATCGTGTTCAATATAAACAGCTAATTAATAATATTTAAACCATCTCATTAATGTCAAAAATCATTTATACAAAAACCGATGAAGCTCCAGCCCTGGCAACACGTTCTTTTTTACCAATTGTTAAGGCTTTTGTAAAGTCTTCTGATATTAACATTGAAACGAAAGATATTTCTTTGGCGGCAAGAATTTTAGCTGTTTTTCCTGATTTTTTGAAAGAAGATCAAAAAGTTTCAGACGACTTAGCTATTCTTGGTGAATTGGCTAAAAGTCCTGAAGCTAATATTATTAAATTACCGAATATAAGTGCTTCTATTCCGCAACTAAAAGCAGCGATAAAAGAATTGCAATCTCAAGGATTTGCCATTCCAAATTATCCGGATGAAGCTTCAAATGATACCGAAAAAGATATTAAATCGCGATACGATAAAATAAAAGGAAGTGCTGTAAACCCGGTACTTCGCGAAGGAAATTCAGACCGTCGTGCTCCAAAAGCCGTTAAAAATTATGCTAAAAAGTATCCACACTCTATGGGTGCGTGGAGCAGCGATTCTAAAACACATGTTGCCACCATGGAATCGGGTGATTTTTTCCATAACGAAAAATCTGTAACCGTTCCAGAAGCAACAAGTATTAAAATTGTTCATACCGATTCAAATGGTACAGCTACCGTTTTAAAAGATAGTTTTAAATTATTAAAAGCTGAAATAATTGACGCTACCATATTAAGCAAAAAAGCGTTGTTAAGCTTTTTAGAAGCTCAAATAGATGATGCCAAGGCAAAAGACGTGTTGTTTTCATTACACATGAAAGGCACCATGATGAAAGTGAGCGACCCAATAATTTTTGGATATGCGGTAAAAGTATTTTTCAAAAATGTGTTTGCAAAACATGCTGAAACACTCGAAAAAATAGGTGTTGATGTTAATAATGGTTTTGGAAATCTGGTTGAAAAACTACAACAATTACCAGAGTCAAAACGAAGTGAAATTCAAGCCGATATAGATGCTGCTTTTAAAAATGGTCCTGCCGTAGCAATGGTTAACAGTGATAAAGGTATTACAAACTTACACGTACCAAGTGACGTAATTATTGATGCTTCTATGCCAGCAATGATTCGTACATCTGGAAAAATGTGGAATGCCGAAGGACAACTTCAAGATACCAAAGCTGTTATCCCAGATAGTAGTTATGCCGGAATATATTCAGCAACCATCGATTTTTGTAAAAAACACGGTGCTTTTGATCCAACAACCATGGGAACTGTTCCTAATGTTGGACTAATGGCTCAAAAAGCTGAAGAATATGGTTCGCATGATAAAACCTTCGAAATTGCTTCAAATGGTAAAGTAAGCGTTATTGATGCTTCAGGAAACACACTATTAGAACACCATGTGGAAGCTGGCGATATCTGGAGAATGTGCCAAACTAAAGATGCACCAGTTCAAGACTGGGTAAAATTAGCAGTAACACGTGCAAAAGCTTCCGAAACTCCTGCCGTTTTCTGGTTAGATGAAAAAAGAGCACACGATGCAGAATTAATTAAAAAAGTAAATACTTACTTAAAAGAATACGATACAACTGGTTTAGATTTAAGAATATTAGCACCTGCTGAAGCTACCCTATTTACTTGCGAAAGACTTAAAGAAGGAAAAGATACTATTTCGGTTTCAGGAAATGTGTTACGCGATTATTTAACAGATTTATTCCCGATTTTAGAAGTTGGAACGAGCGCAAAAATGTTATCAATTGTTCCATTAATGAATGGTGGTGGTTTATTTGAAACCGGCGCAGGTGGTTCTGCTCCAAAACATGTTGAACAATTTTTATCTGAAAATCATTTACGTTGGGATTCTTTAGGAGAATTTTTGGCCCTTGCCGTTTCCTTAGAACATTTAGCGATTTCTAAGAGCAACCAAAAAGCGCAAATATTAGCCGATACTTTAGATGAGGCTACCGGAAAACTACTCGACAACGGAAAATCACCGTCGCGTGTAGCGGGAGAATTAGACAATAGAGGAAGCCATTTCTATCTTGCTTTATATTGGGCAGAAGCTCTGGCAAATCAATCTAAAAACGCCGAATTAAAATCAGAATTCGACACCATTTACAAGGAATTAGCTAAAAATGAATCTGTTATAGTGAAAGAACTTATAGAGATTCAAGGAAAACCTGTAACTATTGGCGGCTATTACGAACCAAATGAGGCATTAGTAAATGCGGCCATGAGACCTAGCAAAACATTAAACAAAATTCTTAACTAAGAATTAAAATATCAATTTAAAAAGCTTCTTTTTCAAGGAGCTTTTTTTTTATACTTTTGTAAAAAAAGGATTATATGAAAAACATAGTATTATGTTTTCTTTTTATTTTCAGTTTTAGTAATCATTATTCAGCAGCACAAGAAAAATTTACTTTAAAAGGAACTATTTCAGAAGAAAAAAGCAACGAATCTTTAATAGGTGTTAGTGTATTTTTTCCTGAGGCACAGACTGGAACATCGACCAATGAATATGGTTTTTATTCGATAACACTTCCAAAAGGCACCTATAAAGTTGTTATTAGTTATTTAGGGTTTCAAACCATAACTAAAACCATCATACTTACCGAAAACAGCACTCAAAATTTTAGTTTAAGTGATGCTTTAGAGAATTTAGAAGAAGTTGTAATTACTCAAAATGTGGAGAGTCTTAATATTCAAAAACCACAAATGAGTATTAACAGCTTAACCTCAGGAACTATAAAAGAAATACCTGTTGTTTTAGGCGAAGCCGATATTATTAAAGCCATTACGCTCCTACCAGGTGTTACGTCTGCAGGTGAAGGATCTTCTGGTTTTAATGTGCGTGGCGGTTCGGCAGATCAAAATCTAATACTTTTAGACGAAGCAACTATTTATAATTCGTCTCATTTATTTGGTTTTTTCTCGGTGTTTAACCCCGATGCTATTAAAGATTTAAAACTTTATAAGGGTGGAATTCCTGCGAGATATGGCGGAAGAGTGTCTTCGGTTTTAGATATTTATCAAAAAGATGGAAACAGTAAAGAGTTTCATGCCAATGGCGGCATAGGTATAGTTTCCAGCAGATTATTACTTGAAGGTCCTTTAAAAAAAGATAAAGGATCGTTTCTTTTAGGAGGCAGATCGAGTTATGCACACTTATTTTTACCTCTTTTTGACATTGATAACATTGCCTACTTCTACGATTTAAATACCAAATTAAGTTACAAATTAAACGATAAAAACAATATTTATTTATCGGGATATTTTGGTCGTGACGTGTTTAACATTAACGACACGTTCGAAAACACCTATGGGAATTCGGTTTTAAATTTTAGATGGAATCATTTATTTTCAGATAAACTATTTACAAACTTGTCTTTAATTTATTCCGATTATTACTACGGATTAAAGCTAAATTTTGTGGAATTCGATTGGGTTTCAGCCATTAAAAACTTTAATGTAAAATACGATTTCAAACACTATCTTAACGATAAGTTTAGACTTCAATACGGTTTAAACAGTATTTATTACAAGTTTAATCCAGGAGAAATAAATCCAACTACCCCAACTTCAGGAATAAACTCATTTAAACTTACAGATAAATTTGCGTTAGAAAATGCTGTATATATAGATGCCGAACACAAGGTAACCAACAAACTTTCAGTATCATATGGTTTGCGATTTAGTTCTTTTTTAAGATTAGGGCAAAACGGACTCAACATCTACGAAAATAACCAACCTGTGCTATTTAATGAAGATTTTAAAATTTATGAAAAGGCAGAACCAATCGACACACTGTATTACAAAAAAAGTGATGTTATTGCTAAATTCTTCAATTTAGAACCTCGTTTATCGTTTTCTTATTTAATTAATTCTGATAATTCTGTGAAAGCGAGTTATAACAGAATGAGTCAATATTTACATTTATTATCTAACACCAGTTCACCAACGCCTTTAGATGTTTGGACACCGAGTGGTAAATATGTAAAACCGCAATTACTCGATCAATATGCAATTGGCTACTTTAAAAATTTTAATAACCAGAACTATTCTTTAGAAGTTGAAAGTTTTTATAAAACCGTAAAAAACAGAATTGACTATATAGATGGTGCCAATCTTATTGCCAATAACGCTATTGAACAGGTTATTTTAAATGGGAAAGCCCGATCTTATGGATTAGAACTGCTTTTTAAGAAAAATGAAGGTAAATTAAAAGGTTGGTTGGCGTATACCCTATCAAAATCGGAACAGCAAACCAAAGGTAAAACGGACACCGAATTGGGTATAAATAATGGTAAATGGTACCAAACAGCTTACGATAAAACTCATGATATTTCTGTAACAGGAAGCTACGAGTTCAATAAAACCTGGCAACTAAATACCAATTTTTTATTTCAAACCGGGCAACCTGCTACATTTCCAAACGGGCAATATGTTTATAATAACATAAGCGTACCGACCTACAATGCGAGAAATTCAGACAGACTACCCTCATATCACCGTCTCGATATCTCCTTCACCTACACCCCAAAAGTTAACAAAAGTAAAGATTGGCAAAGCTATTGGGTTTTTGGTATTTATAATGCGTACAATCGTAAAAATGCCGCATCCATCGCATTTGGTCAGAACGAGGACAGCAGAGTTAATGAAGCGACTCAACTTTCCATTTTTGGAATTGTACCATCCATTTCATATAATTTTAAATTTTAGGCTATGAAAAATTTAATATATATAATATTTATTTGTCTTTCAGTTTTTAACTGTGAAGAAGTAGTTGAATTGAATTTAAAAACATCAGAACAAAAATTAGTAATAGATGCATCGTTAGGTTGGATTAAAAACACTAATGGCAAAACCCAATTTATTAAATTGAGTCTCACGGCTCCATATTACGATACGAGTGTTCCGCCTGCAACAGGTGCTGTCGTGAAAGTAACCGACACAAAAAACAACACTTTTGAATTTATTGAAGAAGAAAACACTGGTATTTATAGAAATTTTAATTTTATACCAGAAATAAATGGTGTGTATACGCTTACAATTTTATACAACAACGAAATTTATACGGGTACTGAAACTTTAATGCCCGTGGTTCCAATAGAATACGTAGAACAAAAAAACGATGCTGGATTTTCGGGCGAAGACACGGAAATAAAAGCATACTATACAGACCCAGCAAATACAAAAAATTATTACCTATTCGAATATGTAAATACAAATGCTAACGAATTAAATATCGATGTGTATGATGATGAATTTACAGACGGCAATAGAATATTTGCATTTCAATCGTATGAAGATCTTAAGTCTGGAGACGAACTGATAATTAAAAACCACGGTATATCAAAACAACATTTTGAATACATGAGTATTTTGCTTCAACAGAACGACGATAATAACTCTGGCGATCCATTTCAAACACAACCCACTACCATTAGAGGTAATTGCATTAATCAAACTAATCCAGACAATTTTCCGCTAGGGTATTTCAGAGTATCAGAAGTATCTACTTTTAGATACATTGTAAATTAGATGTATTTAATTTTTGTCAAAAATGCAAACCCAATAACTACAAATTCAAACAGCGTTAAGAACTAAAAAATATGTACTTTTGAAGCATGAGTTTTACCAAAACAACCGAGCAAGATTCTAATTACAATCATCTAGAAAAGATGAGCATTTCTGAATTGTTAAGTAACATTAATAATGAAGACAAAAATGTACCTCAAGCTGTAGAAAAAGCATTACCTCAAATTGAAGCTTTAGTGAGCATTATTGTTTCTAAATTAAAAAATGGTGGTCGCTTATTTTATATGGGTGCAGGAACCAGTGGACGTTTAGGCATTTTAGATGCCTCAGAATGTCCTCCAACATTCGGCGTATCACATAATTTAGTAATTGGCATTATTGCTGGAGGCGACTCCGCTATTAGAAAAGCTGTGGAATTCGCCGAAGATTCTACAACACAGGGTTGGGAAGATTTGAAATCCTACAACATTTCTAAAAAAGATGTGGTGGTAGGTATCGCAGCTTCTGGAACCACACCTTATGTTATTGCAGCCTTAAAGGCGTGCAATGATCATCATATTATTACGGGGTGTATTACCTGCAATAAATACAGTCCGCTTTCCCAAACAGCACAGTATCCTATCGAGGTTATTGTTGGTCCTGAATTCGTTACTGGAAGTTCACGAATGAAAGCTGGTACAGCTCAAAAACTAGTGCTAAACATGATTACAACCACAACCATGATTCAATTAGGTCATATAAAAGGTAATAAAATGGTTGATATGCAGCTTAGCAATAATAAGCTAGTAGATAGGGGTACAAAAATGATTATGATGGAACTTAATATCTCTGAAGAAGAAGCCAAAATTCTTTTAAACACACATAAAAACGTACGCACAGCAATTAAAATTTACAAAGATGGAAACGAGTAGAACAGATAAAAAATTACTTTTTAAAGGTGTAAAAACTTTAATATTTGCGCTTTTAAGCTTATTTATGGGACCTACCCTACTGCATGTAGCTTTAAGTAATCCTGAAAAACCACTTTACATGCCAATTCTTATTTTTGGAAGTTTAATTTCTGCTTTTGCTGTATTTCTTATTTTTAAAGGACTTAAAATTATTTTAAATAGCATGTTCAAAAAGAACAATTAATTTAACGACCTTGTTTCGATGCTTTTAAAATTATAACCAAACTCATAATCTTTAATAGGCATTTATATCCCATCCAAAATATGTTTTGTATTGCATGGCAGTTAGCCTGCGATAATATTAGGTAAGTGTTACTGTTTTCCGTTTTCACAAGTCCCAAATCATCAATCACTGGTACAATTTAAGCCCTACTAAATTCCTTTGTGTTGAGTTTTTCAATCATATAAATTAATTCTAAATAAAATATGAGGGACTAACCAAATTAAATAATTTTGTTGTTTTTTTAAATGAATGAATGTTTATTCATATATTTGTAATTATTAATTTTAATGCACTAATTATGGCTCGACAAATCGATCAGGATAAAATTAAAAGAATAAAAGAAGCTACCATGTTAACCATTGTAGAGAACGGTATTGAAGCTACAACCATTGCCATGATAGCTAAAAATGCCGACGTTAGTGGTGGCTATCTGTATAGAATCTACGCCGGAAAACAAGATTTAATAAATGAATTATATTATGAAAAAATGGATTCCATTTATACTGAGATCTCATTTCTTCTTGCATTAAACGAATCTAAGGTTGAAAACCTAATTAAAGCATTTATTCAAAATAGAATTGTAAACTATATTAACGAACCTATAGCCTCGCAATTTTATTACCAATTACTGCATAACGAAAACTTTACGCTTACTGAAGACTTATCAAAAAAAGGCCTTCAAGTATTGGCTAGAATCCACGAAATCGGATTGAAATCTGGTGAAATATCCGAGTCAATAAGTTTGTATCAAGTGTATTACCATGTTTTTCTTTACACCATCGACTATCTCAATTTTAAGCGTAAAAACATTTTTGATTTAAAAGAAAAAATCGATAACGACGTAGAATTTCTAACACAGAATATTATGAAAATCCTAAAAAGTTAATAAGTATGACACTTTATAATTCACACATTTCAACTTCAAAAAGTAATTTAATCATTGTCATTTTATTCCTCTCTATAAACATACTTAGTGCCCAAGAAATAACGTTACAAGACGCACATAATATCATGCTGCAAAATAACGGCCACATTAAAGCCTCCTTATTTGAAGTTAGTGAAAAGCAGGAAGAACAAAAAGCAGCGAAGGGATTACGATATCCAACTCTTAGCGCTTCTGCGACGTACTTAAGACTAGAAAATGATATTACGATGGATTTAAATTCCACCAGAAACATGGTTGGAGGCTTATTAAGTATTTCTGATCCCGCTTCGGTTTTAGGTGATTGGAATTTTACACTTCAGGAAAAAGATCTAAGCTTTGGTGTTGTAGAACTTTCAATGCCCCTTTTTGCAGGTGGTAAAATAAATAACTACAATAAAGCCACAAAAATAAAGGTTGATTTAGCTAAAAACGCATCGCAATTAACAGAAGACGAACTTACTATAAAACTAATCGACTATTATTTTAAATTAAAACTTGCCAAAGAATTAGAGCACGTAAGGCAACAGGTATATGAAACCGTTCTGCTGCATTACAATCAAGCCACAAAATTTTATGAAAACGGTATCATTCCAGAGGTAGAAACACTAAATGCCAAAGTTGCCTTATCAAACGCCGAAACAGAACTTAAAGCTGCACAAAAAGATGTTGCATTGGCCACTACTGCTTTAGAAAACACCATCGGAATTACTAATATATCTCAAATTTCTACAAACTTTAATAAACCATCTATTATCAATTCATTTGAGGAATTTAAAACCGATGTATTAACTGGCAATACCCAACTGAAAACAATAGAGAAAAATCATGAATTGGCAGAAATTGGCGTAAAGTTAGAAAAAAGTCATTTGTACCCTAGCATTGGCGTTTTTAGTAATTATATTCCATATACAGATAATTTACCCTTGGCAGAAAACACCAAATGGATGGTTGGAATTGGTGCGAAATGGGAAATATTTAATGGCTTTCAAACAGAACATAAAATCAAAGCTTCCAAATTCAAAATCAATCAAGTTGAAGCCATTGAAAAGCAAGCAAAACTGGATTTGACTACCTATTCTGAAAAGCTGTTTAATACCATGCAAAAGGAGTTAGAGCAATATGAAAGTTTAGATACGAACGAATCCTACGCACAACGATTAAAATTCATGCGAACACGGGCTTTTGAAGAAGGCACAGGAACTTCAATAGACGTCGTAGATGCTACTTTAAAATTATCAGAAATTCAATTAAAGAAAATAAAAGCACTTTACGAATATAACGTTGCATACGGTGAACTCATGGTACTCTCCGGAAAAACAGACACATTATTAAATCAATATCAATAGAAAAATGAAAAATCCAAGATTAATAAAATTAACTTTAACAATAATAAGTATTGCTATTTTAGTGTTAACCGGTATTTGGCTATTGGTTAAACCTAAAGACATCGTATTACAAGGGAGAATTGAAGCGAAAGAAATATATTTATCCTCTAAATTGCCAACAAGAATCAAAACATTTATGGTTCTAGAAGGAACAAGTGTGAAAAAAGGCGAATTATTAGCCTTACTTGAAAGTCCTGAAATACTAGCCAAAGAACAACAAGCCTTGGGAGCACAACAAGCAGCAAACGCACAAAAAACCAAGGCAACAAATGGTGCCAGAATTGAAGAAATTAAAGCTGCTAAAAGCGTTTATGATAAAGCAACATCGGCCGCTAATGTGATGCAAAAAACATATAGCAGAATCGATAATTTATTTAAAGACGGCTTAATTTCTGAACAACAGAAAGATGAAGTGTTTGCAAAAATGAAAGCAGCTATCAACGATCAAGAAGCTGCTTTTAGCATGTATCAAATGGCTACAAATGGTGCCAGAAAAGAAGATATTACTGCTGCAGAAGGATTAGTGAAACAAGCTACGGGTGCTTTAAATGAAGTTCAAGATTATAAAAATGAAACCAGAATAAATGCTCCGATTGATGCCGAAGTTTTAAACTTTTTACCAGAAGAAGGTGAGTTAATTTCGGCAGGTTATCCCGTCGTTCATTTAGTAGATTTAAAAAACAGCTATGCAACATTAAATATAAAGGAAACCTATTTTTTAAATTTTAAGAAAAACTCCCAATTTGTCGCTACCATACCCGCTTTAAATAACAAACAAGTAAAATTTAAAGTTTATTACATAGCCCCATTAGGCGAATATGCTACATGGAATGCCACAAAAGCCACTGGAGATTTCGATATAAGAACATTCGAAATTAAAGCGTCTCCGATTTCAGAAGAAACAGATTTAAGACCAGGTATGAGTATTTTAATAGATTATTCTCAATTTAATAAATAATATGAATCCTGTAAAAAGAATAGCAAAAAGAGAAATTGCGCTGTTACTAAACAATAGAACAATAATTATTTTTGCTATTATTCTTCCTTTTGTTTCTTTTTTATTTTTTCATGGATTATTTAAAAATGGGGTTGTTCGCGATTTACCCATTGCTGTTATAGATCATGACAACAGTGCCATGTCAAGAAATATCATTGCCCAAATAGATGCCACCCCAGAATTACAAGTTGACTTTTATCCATTAAGCGAAAAAGACGGTGAAGAATTAATTAGAACAGGCAAAGCTATTGGTTTAATTACCATTCCTAAAGACATACAAAATCATTTAAAAAATGGTAAGCAAGTAAATATTATCAATCAATATAATAGCAATATTTTATTACCTGGCGGTTTAGAAAATAAAGCATTCAATAAAGTAATTGGAACAATTTCCGCCGGCATTTTTATTCAAAAAAAAATGAAATCTGGAATGTCTAAACAACAGGCATTAATCAATTATCAAGCAGTAAATTTAAATAGTCATGTTATTTCAAACCCCTATACAAATTATTCATATTATTTAAATACTGGCTTTTTAACCTTGTTTTTCCACATTTTCGTCATACTTACCACCATTTATATTTTCGGAATAGATTTAAAATATGGGAAAGGAACTAAATTATTAAGAATATCTAATGGACATTTATCACCATTAATTCTCGGAAAACTAATCCCCTATACCATTTGGTTCTTCTTTGTGGGTTTAATAATGCTGTATAGCATGTTTGTATGGCATGATTTTCCATTAAACGGTAGTAAACTAGCAATCATTATAGGATTGTTATTATTCATTATTACTACCCAATCTTTTGCGCTTTTAATTTTATCTGTTAGTCAAAGTTTTAGAACTGCCTTAACAATAGGCTCCGGTTTTGCAGCGGTAAGCTTATCGTTTTCAGGTATTACCTTCCCTATTTTTGGAATGCCAAAACTATTACAATGGATGAGTCAAATTTTTCCGTTCACCCATTTTTTTAATTTTCTTCTAGAACAATCACAACAAGGATTCCCAGTATACTATTCGCTAGTTTCATTAGCAATACTTCTCATATTATTTACCATTACCCTATTTCTAGCTTGGAAAAATTTAAAAAATCTTTTTGTATACGGAGTGTTTAAATCGAGCATTTAAAATGAAAAAAACCATTAAAACATATTACAAAACCAAAATATCATTTTGGAACACTGTAACAACAGAACTAGATGCTATTTATAAGGACAAAGCTGTTTTTGCCATTTTCTTTTCTGTTTGTTTTGTAATTCTTGTACTTTATACGTCAATTTATTCCAAACAAGTTATTAGAGAAGTTCCTGTAGCAATAGTTAATGAAGACGCATCTAAATTAAGTAGAGATTATATTTCTATGCTAGATGCCTCGTCTGGAATACAAACATTCCCAAATTATAGTGATTTAGAAGAAGCTAAATTAGCCTACTATTCTAAAAAGGTCATGGGTATAATCATTATACCTAAGGATTTTGAAAAATTCATAAAACAAGGAAAGCAAACAGATGTAATCAGTTTTTCAGATGCTTCCAACATGCTATTTTATAAAAAGGTGCTAGGCGATGTTTCTATTATAACGAGCTATTTTAATGCCGGAATTGCCATAAAAAAGGAAATTTTAAAAGGAAAATCTATCGCCCAAGCAACCGAATATTATGCACCCATAAAACCAATCTCAACAAGCTTATTCAATATTAATTCTGGTTATGCAACCTATTTAATACCCATGCTCACAGCGTTGATAGTTCAACTAGTCATACTCATGGCTATGGGCTTATTATATGGGTCAAGAAACGAAAACTCTAATCTAACAACACATTACCCCAGATTACTACATTTTGGTGGTACAATTCCAATTTTGCTAGGTAAATCATTTTTGTATCTCATGTTATTTATACTAATAATTCCAATTCAAATTGGCATTGTATATAGTCTTTTCGGAATCCCAATAAGATCATCCATATTTCTTATATACTTATTTTTAATTCCCTACATACTGGCAGTTGTATTTCTTGGAATAATTATTACGTCCTTTTTCAAAAAACGGGAAGATTCCATTATATTTTTAGTACTACTATCCATTCCATCATTAATGCTCAGTGGTTTATCGTTTCCAACCGAAAGCTTTCCTGTTTTCTATCAATACTTAGGCAAATTATTACCTTCAACCTCTGGCATCGACGGATTTATAAAACTCTCACAAATGGAAGCCTCATTTTCAAATATCCTTCCAGAATGGAAATCTTTATGGCTATTAACTTTCATATATTTTACACTAGCCGTTTTTACCTTAAAAAGGATCGCCATAAAAGAAAGTAAACAAAATATATCGATAGTGTAAATAAACCCTTCATAATTCAAAAATCTAGAATAAAATGATGTAGAACTTATATCGCAAGAAGTCAAACTTAAAAGCATCCCGAAACTTAATTGTTTACGGGATTTTTTATTTTAAATAATCGGCTCTAGTGTTATTATGGCAAGTTTTTATAAAACATAAAAACCGCGCTATCCGTTGTATCTTTTTATGGGGGACT
>NZ_JBHTIB010000011.1:0-4130 GCF_042676825.1 Mariniflexile aquimaris | reverse complement strand
TTTGTGTGCGAGGATTTTCCGAAGGAAAATCAGAAGCTAGCAAACAAAGCAACTAACATTGATTAAGCTAAAAGTAGCAATTTTTTATATACTTTGTTGTACACAGTACTTTTATTTCCAGTGTTTTAAAATCTCTTCAATACCCTTATTAATTCCGTTGTAATAATTTCCATTTTCAAATTCAGGGATTATAATGTTTTCAATAATCTTTTTACGAGTACTTTCCAAGAATATATTTTTTGTGTCCATAGCAATTCCAATTCCGATATTCTTTAAGGTTTTATCAAAAGTTATCATTATTCCTCTATTTGTAAGATTTGTAAATCTATTATCATCAACACTCCATTGTTTGTTTGGTTTTTCTTTAGAAGAACTTGTTATAATTACAATCTTTTTACCTTCCTTTTCAAGTTTAATTAAAAGGTTCTCTAATTCCTCATTTTGTTCTTTAGTGAAAATTTTATTTGAGTCATTAAGGTAAGTGAAAGGTTTAGCCTCGTAGTTTTCTGGCATATCAGAAAAGTTAAATTCAACTTTTGGCGGATTAGTTTTGACTTCAGTCTTTTCCGAATTCTTACAAGCAAATACGCTAATAAANGGAACGTTGCGTGTTTGAGTGCGAGGATTTTCCGAAGGAAAATCAGAAGCTAGCAAACAAAGCAACGACCAAACGGCTTAACTAAAATAAGCAATGTTTTTTACACGGTGTTGGGTTTTAGTGCTTTTTTTGTCAGATAAATAGCTTTTAAATCATTTGTTTTTTCATTCAAAAGTCAAATCCGCAAACTGGCTAAAGTCCGATTTTTATTTATTCCATAAACAAGCTCAAAAGTCAGCGTTTTTTTTTCGCGATTCGATTCCGCAAACTTGCTAAAATTCCGCAGTTTGGTTTTCCGCAATTAGTTCAAAATCCAAGAACAGATTGGCAAATGTCAGATAATTAAATTTACTAATTCAGCCGATAATTTTGATTTGGAACGGGTTTTTGCATTAAACCCAACGTTTATGTATATGGAAAGTTGCGTGCTTGTGTGCGAGGATTTTCCGAAGGAAAATCAGATGCAAGCAAGCAAAGCAACTAACATTGGTTTAGCATAAAACTAGCAATTTTTTATATACTGTGTTGGCATTTCGTAGTTTTTTCAGTTTATAATTCAGTTTTATTTCATTTTCCATTTTTTTTAGAATTCAGATTTTGAGTGATTATTCCACCAAGTTTTGAATTCAGAGCTTGAGTGAATTCCGCAATTCAGATTTTACACATTTTGCTCAATTCCGCAAACTTTCTAAATTCAGATTTTGAGTAAGAATTCCACCAAACTGATTTTCAGAGTTTGAGTAAAAATTCAGACATTTTTATTTTCGATTCACGCTAATAGCTATTGTATCCCAAATTACCATGAAAATCATTCCTATTAATAATATTCCACCAACGGGAAGTGTAATTAATGAAAACCAAAACAAAGAAAAAATTGCACTATTTCCTTCATGAATGGATTTTCCAAATAATCCACATAACCATTGCCATGAAAAAGGAATAATTAATGGCAAAGACATTATAAAAACGACTATTAAAAACTTATTTAATATTTTTAAATAATCACTCTTGTTTTTTATATAGAATTGTTTCATTTTTTAAATTCGAGTGGGCTATGAATGCCAACGGTCTTGTGTATGGAAAGTTGCGGTTTTGTGTGCGAGGATTTTCCGAAGGAAAATCAGACGTAACAAAATTGCAACTAACTTTGGTTAAGCACTAATTTAGCAATTTTTTATACACGTTGTTACCCAACGTTTTTATTTCGGTTATATAATTCAGTTTCTTTTCTTTCAAATGCTGGTTTTGCTATAATTCCTTCCCAATTTTTGTCAATCTGCGGAAATTCCATTAGCATTTTATTCGTAAAAATCCGCCAACCTTCGAATTCCTCTGTCGCATAAGATGTTTTGTTGTTAGATTCTATTTTTAAACAAATATCATCTGTTGTAAATCGGTCAACTTTAAAACCAGTCAGTTTTTTAATCTCTGACCATTGGAATTGAGTAATTTCTTCATCGTAATTGACTTGAAATCCGTTTTCGGTCAGTTCAATTTTTTCAATCCGCTTTTTCTTTTTATTCCAGAACATTATTCAACGGTTTTAGTCATTGCAATTGTCATCATTATTCCAATATATAGAAATGGAATTGCACTTAAAAAAATCCAAATCAGGTTATTTTTAAAGTCAGATTTATGTTTTTTAATCAAAAGGATTGTATTTATCAAAGACCAAAAAATTCCACCGTAAAAGACAAGTAATGAAATCATACTTCCATATTGATAAATCCAAGTTCCACGATATGGCTGAACCAAATATTTCAAAAGCATTGCACTCAAACAAATTCCGATAATCAGAATACCGCTGTTTTTAGTCCAATTTATATTTCGAAGTGTGATGTTCAATGTTTGGTCAAATGTTGNAACGGTTGAACTAAAATAAGCAATGTTTTTTACACGGTGTTACCTTTAGTGCTTTTTTTCTGTCATTTTTTCGTCCGTAATAAATGTCAAAATCAGCTTTCCGCAAGAGTGAGGTCAGTCGTTTTAAATTCCGTTTGAGTGATAAAATCCGATCTGTTTATTTTCGCAAACAAGATCAAATGTCAGCGTTTAATTTTGTCCGCGTATCGATTCCGCAAACTTGCTAAAATTCCGCAGTTCGGTTTTCCGTATTTTGCTCAAAATCCACATAAAGATTGGCAAATGTCAGATAACTAAAATTAAAAATTCGGACTAAAATTTTGGTTTGAAACGTGTTTTCAGCATTAAAGGTAACGTTTATGTGTATGGAAAGTTGCGGTTTTGTGTGCGAGGATTTTCCGAAGGAAAATCAGACGTAGCAAAAATGCAACTGACTTTGTTTAAGCACTAATTTAGCAATTTTTTATACACGGTGTTCTACGCAGTTTTTTTATTCCTCCACAAGTTCGTATCCGTAAATTCCATTTTTGTTTTCTGGATATATTTTTCTCATAGTCAGGTAATAATCCTCCAAAAAATGGTTCAAGTCCACAAGTCCGTTTGTAAAAAACTGAATAGTATCTTTTTTATTTTCCACAATTAAAATTCCACGTTTTTTTTCGTTCGAATTTTTGCGGTTAGAATTTCGCTCAATAAACTTTCCAAATTGCCAAACTGTGTCCGTTTCCGAAATTTTTTTCTCGTAAACTAAATTCCAATTAGGATTTTGATTTTCATTAAAAGTCAATTCTTTAAATTCAGTCCGAATTTT
Source organism: Mariniflexile aquimaris (assembly GCF_042676825.1). Lineage (NCBI taxonomy): Bacteria > Pseudomonadati > Bacteroidota > Flavobacteriia > Flavobacteriales > Flavobacteriaceae > Mariniflexile > Mariniflexile aquimaris. The sequence continues at coordinate 858 of NZ_JBHTIB010000011.1, read as the reverse complement.
TATTGAGTCAGATTTTTTTGTGATTTCAATTCTCTCAAAACCTTCGTAAGTGCAAACTGAATGGTCAAAGAAAACCTTAATGGTATCTAATTCTGTCATTTTTTTCTTAAAATTGGTTAAGTCCGTTTTGAGATTGAAGTCAGATTTAGGAAATTCCGTTTTGATTTCAGTTTCTTTTTTACAAGAAGCTAAAATCAAAGTCAGAATTAATATTTTGAGTAAGTTTTTCAAATTGCGTAGAACGTTTATGTGTATGGAAAGTTGCGTGTTTGTGTGCGAGGATTTTCCGAAGGAAAATCAGACGCTAGCAAACAAAGCAACTGACATTGGTTTAGTATAAAACTAGCAATTTTTTATACACGGTGTTGTAATGCGTATTTTCATTCCGTTTTGATATTCAGCCATTTATTTTTCCAAATAGTTATCGTTCCAATAATTCCAATCAAAAAAATCACAAAAATTCCAATTCCGATATTTTTTGGTACAATTTTCAGATTAAAAAACATAAGTCCAATTAACGGAGACATTGCTCCAAATAATGACATTTTTTTATTCAGAAATTTATTTCCACTGACAATTATTTTTCCGTTTTCAGATAAATTCCGTAATTCCATTTTTTCACTTCCACACCATTGAATTTTTGCTTTCAAAGTTTCGTTCTTAAAATCGTTTGGTATTTCAATAATTTTTTCTTCTCCGTTTTTTAATTCAGTCAGATATTTTTTTCCGACTAATATTTCATAAGAACAGTTTTTGTTAAAATTCTCTTTTGGTCTATGTAACGTGATTTTTCTCATATGTCTTGTCCTGAAATATGGCTACAGGTTAAAATTGAATTTACGCTGTTAATTTATATAC
>NZ_JBHTIB010000010.1:0-892 GCF_042676825.1 Mariniflexile aquimaris | reverse complement strand
TGAATTTCCTTTGGAAATTCCTCGCACGCAAACCCGCAACTTTCCATATACATAAACGTTGGGCTTCATACTGAAAAACATGACGAATATTAAATATAAAAAAAGTAAAATACTAATTCAACCTATTGGAATAATGTTGTTGTTTTTAATATTGAATTCTTGTGCGTGTATTGGACCGAACAGTAAAAAAGGACAAGAACAAGCGCGAGTATGGATTACAAAGAAACTAAAAAAATATAAAATGGTTAATCCAGAAAACCGAAATATAAGGACAGATGTATTTTATAAAAGTTTAGGTTATGCTTATAATGAAAATGATAACTCATATACATATGACAAGGAAATTCCAAAATATATGAAACCAGAAGATTATCAAGAATTAACACAATATTATAGATTCTATAATTCTGGAACTGCTTTTACATTTTCAAAAAATATCAATGATACCGTTTTTGATTCAAACTCCTTTATTAACAAAGATGGAGGTATTTCATTTGTTTTGGACAAAAATGAAAATATAATAATATCTTATTCAACCATGAATTGTGGAAGATTCCTAGAAAGGAGCTATGAAGTTAAAGGAGATACTTTAATTGTGAAACATGGAGATAATATAGGATATAGAGTTTTTCATTATTATAAAGAATTTGAGGTTTCCAAATCTATAATTGACATACCTGAATTTTGAATAAAATAAGTACGAAAGCCCAACATTGTATATAAAAAATTGCTATTTTGTGCTTAACCAATGTGAGTTGCTTTGTTTGCTAGCTTCTGATTTTCCTTCGGAAAATCCTCGCACACAAACACGCAACTTTTCATATACGTAAACGTTAGCCACAATTTAAAAAAAATGAATCGTTACCTTTTAATATTAGGATTTTTGTTTTTA
>NZ_JBHTIB010000009.1:0-698 GCF_042676825.1 Mariniflexile aquimaris | reverse complement strand
TTTTCCTTCGGAAAATCCTCGCACACAAACACGCAACGTTCCTTACACATAAACGTTGTGCCTAATTTGAGAAAATGATTGCCGAAATAAATAAAGCTTGGAATTGGAAAGGATTTAATGCGACCGAAATAGTTCGGACGAATGACTTTGGCAATGTGATTTTCAAAACGGACAAAAACGAATATTGGAGAATTTGTCCCGAAGAAATAAGTTGCGAAAAGATTGCGGAATCAGAATCTGAATTTAATAAAATCTCATCTGACTCTGAATTTATAGAAGATTGGGAAATGACAAACCTTGTGAATATTGCGAAATCGGAACTTGGAGAATTAAAAGAAAACGAAAAATATTGTTTGAAAATGTCGGCTGTTATTGGCGGAGAATATGAAAAATCAAATCTTGGAAAAATTAGTTTTGCGGAATTAATTGCTTTTAGTGGAGATTTAGGATTTCAGATAAAGGATTTGAAAGACGGACAAAAAATAAAACTGAATATAAAAAACTAGGCACAACACCGTATAAAAATAATTGCGGTTTAGTGCTAAAACAAAGGTAGTTGCGTATTTACTACATCTGATTTTCCTTCGGAAAATCCTCGCACGCAAACCCGCAACTATTCTTATACAAACACGTTGGCAAACATTTTGACCCGTCCTGAAATAAGGCTACATAATTTTAAACATTATGTATAGAAATGA
>NZ_JBHTIB010000008.1:0-779487 GCF_042676825.1 Mariniflexile aquimaris | reverse complement strand
GGTTTAATTTCCCTAGTTAACTCCAAAAACCGACCTCCGGGTTAGACACCCTCTGAAAATTCTTCAGAATATATCATTGCCTTAGTTGGCAATTCATCTTTTGTCCTCACTATCTTCAAAGGCGATAAACTCTCCTTCTTTCAACAAGCTGAATGTTGTTTTTTTACTGTCAAAAAAGGGTATAGCGGTGTTGGATCAGGATGTGAACCTAAATTCCTTGTGAAATACAAAAGCATAGGAAGCGGAACAAAACGCAAATACATTTTCCTATTAAGCGGACGCTATTTCAAAGTTTTGTTTTGGGAACGGAGCGTACCTGCCTTCATCGGCAGGAAGAAATGAAATGGAAATATAAAACTTTGGGGTTGTGTCAAAGACTTTTAAAGAAGCTCTTTTCCCGGAATGAAGCCCTTCGCGGCATGTAGGGGAATGTGCTGCAATGAAATAGCCCGAAATTTTATACTATTAAGCGTTTCTTTGGGTACTATGTCTTAACATGTGAATTAAAATTACTCTTATTCTATATCGTATGTTTTACTACACTTCCCCTTGCAAAGAATGTAATTAAACTTATATATGTTTTTCTCCCATTTTAGAAATATTAATTTGTGAATCTAAATAACTCTTGTTTTGAATTACAAAACAAGTTTGATTCCTAAATATTATTTTAAAAGGTCATTACAAATTATATCTCATTAGAAAAGCAAAACTATTCAACTAATTAAACGTATTCAAGTCAGAGCAGGACAGTATAATCAAAATAGTAAATTACTTTTATCCTAATTTTAGATTTTTATTACTTATATGAAAAAGTTAAAAGTAGGTTTATTCATCCCTTGCTATATAAATCAATTATACCCTCAGGTTGGCATTGCCACATTAGAATTATTAGAGAAATTAGGTGTTGATGTGTATTACCCGCAGGGTCAAACATGTTGTGGTCAGCCTTTAGGCAATTCGGGTTATGAAGACGATTCTAAAGGTGCATGCCAGTTATTTGTTGAAAATTTCAAAGCATATGATTATATCGTGGGCCCTTCGGGGAGTTGTATATATCACGTAAAGCACCATTTCGATATTCTAGAGCAAACACCCGAGGTAATAAAAGTTAGAAACAATGCTTATGAACTATGCGAATTTATAGTAAAAATATTGAAAAGAACCGATGTTGGAGCATCATTCCCCTACAAAGTGGGCTTACATAAAAGTTGCCATGGGTTAAGAGGTCTTAAACTAGGCTCCTGTTCGGAAGTTATGGGCGCGCATTTTTCTACAGAAGAAGATTTGTTAAACAAGGTAGCAGGACTTAAACTCATGACATTAACACGAAAAGATGAATGTTGCGGGTTTGGAGGTACTTTTTCAGTGTTTGAAGAAGCCATTTCTGTAAAGATGGGAAAAGACCGAATTCAAGATCATTTAAATAGTGAAGTGGAAGTTATTACTGGTGCAGATCATTCTTGTTTGATGCATTTGGAAGGCTTGATAAATAGAAACAAACAGCCATTAAAAGTAATGCATATAGCTGAAATTTTAAATAGTACGATATAGATATGAACCATTCGCAAAAAGCAGAAATATTCAATAAAGATGAAGCTAAGGTAAACTGGCATGATAAAGCGTTGTGGTATGTACGCGAAAAAAGAGATGCTTCAGCTCATAAAGTTCAAGGTTGGGAATATTTAAGAGAATTAGGTTCAGGTATTAAGGCCAACGTTTTGTCGAATCTCGATGACTATTTAATACAGTTTGAATCAAATGCAAAAAAAAATGGAGTTCAGGTACATTGGGCTTCCAATGCCGAAGAACATAACAACATTGTAAATACCATTCTTAGCCAACACAACGCCAAAAAAGTGGTTAAAAGCAAATCGATGCTTACTGAAGAATGTCATTTAAACCCTTATTTAGAGGAAAGAGGTATTGAAGTAATTGACACAGATTTGGGAGAGCGCATTGTACAATTGGCTGAAGAGCCACCAAGCCACATCGTACTTCCTGCCATACATAAAACAAAAGAGGAGGTTGATATTTTGTTCCAAGAACATTTAGGAACAATACCAAGTCAAGGGAACCCAGAATACTTAGTCGGTGAAGCAAGAAAACATTTAAGAGAAAAGTTTATAGGTGCAGATGCTGCTATAACTGGCGTTAATTTTGCCATAGCAGATACTGGTGGTTTTGTTGTTTGCACCAATGAAGGGAATGCCGACATGGGTGTGCACTTAGCAAAGGTTCATATTGCCTGTATGGGAATTGAAAAAATTATTCCACAAGAAAAACATTTAGGTGTATTTTTAAGATTATTGGCAAGAAGCGCTACCGGACAACCCATTACAACTTACTCTTCGCATTTTAACAAGCCAGACGAAGGCAAAGAATTACACATTGTTATTGTTGATAATGGTAGAACAGAACAATTAAGTAGAGAAGATTTTAGAGCATCACTGCATTGTATTCGTTGTGGGGCTTGCATGAACACCTGTCCTATTTACCGAAGAAGCGGCGGCCATAGTTATGATTATACCATACCAGGGCCAATTGGTTCTATTTTATCACCCGGTAAAGACTTGAAAAAACATAGTTCCTTACCATTTGCCTCTACATTATGTGGGTCGTGTTCCAATGTATGCCCAGTAAAAATAAACATACATGAACAACTTTATAAATGGCGACAAATTATTGTTAAGGAAGAGAAACAACCATTAGTGAAAAAATCTATTTTAAAGATTGCTGGCAAGGTTTTATCAAGCCCGAAATTGTATAGTTTTTCAGGAAAATCGGCACGAGCAGCTTTAAAATACTTACCTAAATTTATGATTTACAATAAACTTAACGCTTGGGGTAAGGCCAGAGATTTACCTGAAGTAAAAAATGAGAATTTTGATGAATGGTATAAAAAAAGAAATAAAAATGGGTAGAGAAGCTATTTTACAAGCGATTAAAAAAAACAAACCTAATTTAATTCCAGTTCCTGAAATTAACGAAACTGTTTTTGAAGAAACTATCGACTTAAAGGAAACGTTTATAAAAAATGTCGCCTTAGTAGGAGGATCTATTAAAGAGATTAAAGCAAAGGATATAGATTCTGAAATAAAAAGCATTTACACTAATGCAAAACGCATCGTTTCCACCTCTAATAGTACGACTGTTGGTACAGTATCCATTTCAAAAGATATTGACCCGCATACTCTTGAAGATATCGATTTGGCTATTCTTGAAGGCGAATTAGGTATTGCTGAAAATGGCGCCATATGGGTTACCGCTAGCAATAGTATTGTACGCGTACTACCATTTATTACAAACGATTTGGTTATTATTCTTAAAAAAGACAGTCTTTGTTTGCATATGCACCAAGCTTATAAAATAATAAGCCAAAGAGAAAGAGATTTTGGTGTTTTCATTTCGGGTCCATCAAAAACGGCAGATATTGAACAATGTTTGGTTGTTGGAGCACACGGTGCTATGAGTTTAACCGTATTTTTGATTTAACCACCTACAATTAATTTGAAACAAAAAACTCAGCAAAATATTGCTGAGTTTTTTGTTTCCATAATTAATGATAGCACTAATAATACTTAGCATACACAACTTTAGTATGTAAATACTCTTCCATACCGTGTTTACCATCGGCACCACCTATTCCAGATTTTTTCCAACCGGCATGAAATCCTTGAATGGCTTCAAAATGTTCTCTGTTTACATAGGTTTCTCCAAAATGCAATCCATTAGTAGCTCGCATAATGTTATTAAAGTTTTCAGAGAAAATAGACGATGTTAAACCAAATTCGGTGTCATTCGATAAGGCTATAGCCTCATCTAGCGTACTAAACTTCATTACTGGTAATACTGGTCCGAAAACCTCTTCCTGAATAATTTTACTGCTCTGCTTACAATTTGTAATTACGGTAGGCTCATAAAAATACCCTTTATCAAATCGTTCATGTCTCTTACCTCCTACTAAAACTTCGGCGCCTTCTTTTTTAGCAAATTCAACCATTTCAGAGATTTTATCTATTTGAGATTGGGAAACCAAACTACTCATGTCTGCATTAACTCCTGTTAAGGCGTCATCAATCGTAACTTCACTCATTTTTTTCGTTAGTTTATCAACAAATTCATCGTAAATGCTATCCTCCACATATACTCTTTCGGCACAATTACAAACCTGACCACTAAAAATAACTTTTGAAGCTACAATCGAATTTAACGCTAAATCTAAATTAGCATCGGCACAAACTATAGCCGGTGCTTTTCCTCCTAATTCTAATGATACTTTGGTAATATTTTCGGCTGCGGCACTAATAATTTGTTGACCCGCAGAAACACTTCCTGTTAAACTTATAATTCCTGTAATTGGGCTTTTAGAAAGCGCATTTCCAACCGTTCTACCGGCACCACATACAAAATTTAAAACCCCTGCAGGCAAACCAATTTTTTGAATAAAATCGGCAAATTCCATGATGGTATTTGGTGCTTCAGAACTCGGTTTTATAACACAAGTGTTTCCAGTTATTAAAGAAGCAGCCACCTTACGAGCCATTACGAAAAACGGGAAATTCCAAGGACAGATTCCAACAGCAACTCCAATGGGAACTTTGTGTAAATATATATGCTCCTTTTCGCGATCGCTTTGGATAATCTCACCTTCAATTCTACGTGCCCAACCTGCATTATAATCAAAATAATCGGCAGTAACATCTATTTCAACTTGCGCTAAACCAATAACTTTTGCTTGCTCTCTTGATAATGTTTCGGCTAAAAATATTCGATTTTCTCTAATAACATCAGCCATTTTATGTAAAAAACTTGCCCGCTGTATAGCTGGTAATGCTTCCCAAGCCGGTTGAGCCTTTTTAGCAGCTTCTAAAGCATTATTTGCATCTTCTACGGTACCCGATGAAATGGTACTAATTACTTCTTCGGTACAAGGGTTTAGAACTTCAATAACTGATGTAGCTTTTGAGTCAACAAATTGTCCGTTAATATACTGCTTGTAATGTTTCATTTTTTAATCTCTTATTAGTTTATGTCAAAAATTTTATGCTTAAATCATCTATAAAGCTGATCGGTAAAGCTCAATGGTGTCTTCAATAGTAACTTCCCTAGGGTTTCCGCCAGTACAAACGTCTTCAAGCGCATTTTGCGCCATGATTTCGAAATCTTCTTCTTTGACTCCTAATTCTCTTAACCCAGAAGGTATTCCAACTGACCTAGACAATTTTTTTATGGCTTCAATGGCTGCGTTTGCACCTTCTATATCACTCATATCTAAAACTCCAACACCCATTGCTCGCGCTACTTTTTTAAGTTTAGGAGCACAAGCTGGTATATTAAACTTTTCAACATGAGGCAACAATATGGCATTCGCTACTCCATGTGGTAAATCGTACATACCCCCTAACTGATGAGCCATTGAATGAACAAATCCTAAACCAGCATTTGAAAATGCCTGACCAGCAATGAATTGCCCCCAAGCCATTTTACTTCTGGCTTCTATATCTGAACCATCTGTCACAGCTTGTTCCAAACTGCTTGAAATCAATTTTATAGCTTCTAAAGCTAAAGCATCAGACCAGCCAAACGCCCCTTTAGTTACATATGTTTCAATAGCATGTGTTAAGGCATCCATTCCTGTGGCCGCTGTTAAATCGGCAGGTTTTCCTAACATTAACTCGGGATCATTAACTGCAATAGATACTAAACAATTTTTGTCAACCATCACCATTTTAATATGACGCTTAACATCTGTAATAACATAATTTATAGTTACTTCACTTGCTGTACCTGCAGTAGTATTAATTGCTATAATTGGTAACGATTTATTTTTAGATTTATGAATTCCTTCATAATCCTCAATATTGCCTCCATTAGTTGCTAAAATACCTATAGCCTTACCACAATCTTGAGGAGAACCGCCTCCAAGGGTTAAAATTAAATCGCATGAATTGTCCTTTAATAATTTCAATCCTTCATTTACATTTTCAACTGTAGGATTTGGTTGAACATTATCAAATACTACAACTTCTATCCCTGAAGCTTTTAAAACTTCCAGTACTTTGTTAGCAACACCAATTTTTACTAATATTTTATCGGTAACAAAAAGTGCTTTTTTATATGGGAGTTCTTTTAATTCTTCACCCAAATCATTTAATGCTCCCGGACCAATTAAACTTAATGGGGGCAAATAAATCCTTCTACTTTGTAACATTATTTTTTAAATCTTAAATTAATATAGCAGCACCTAAAGCACTCTTATTTTTTCGTTGGATAAACAATTTTATGTTAAGAACTTTATTCTTAAATCTTCTACTTGTTCGTCATTAATTGGCACCATTTCACCTAATGAATGACCTAAAACAATCGATTTAGCACTAAACTCGGCTACTTCTAAATAGTCGAAAGTTTGCAGTAATTTATCGCCAGTAATAATAACCGAATCGTTTTCAATAATCAGGGCTGTCGCGCAATTTTCAACAATATCTGAGTTATTATTGTGCTTAAAATGAGTGCCATATTTAACGGCATGTATATCTTGCAAGAAGATCCAACTCTCTGGAATTGTACGCACATTTAAATAGCTATTAGTCACCCCAAACGCCATTAAATAAGGCGATTGCGTCATGATAATAGAGTTTATTTTTGGATTGTTTTTATAAATTTCTTGATGTATCCAGGTTGCTCTACTCGGCTTTTTACCTGCTTCGCGATGCCCATCTTTAATTTGAACCACATCATCGAGTTCTAAATCCCAACGATTAATTCCAGTTGGGGTAATAAGAAAGTCGTTATCTTTCCATCTCATAGATACTGTTCCATAAGAGCCTATCATTAAACCCTGCTGGCAAGAACGTTTAACAATCTTGCAGATTTCTGCACGTTTCTCAACCTCATCTGAAGGATACTCAGTGACTTTCATTTCTGGTAAAACGCTTGTAGCTTGCGCTTCAAACTCTTCAGTTTGCGCATCGGTTAAATAATTTGGAGTTCCTATTTGCGATCCATACAAAATGGTACGTGCGCAAAACTCTAATGCCTCAAAACGCTCGAAAGCATCCGTTAAATCACTACCTCCTAAAACGGTTCCATGGTTTTCCATGATAATCGCTTTATATCCTTTTTTAAATTCATCTGCAATAACATCACCTAAATCTTCACTACCTGGCAATCTATATTCTGCATAACCAATTGGTCCACAAACATGTTTTGCTTGTGAGATAATATTCGTGTTAGGAATTTGCCTTACAATACTAAAAGACACTAATGCAGGCGGATGCGCATGAATAACCGATTTAATATCTGGGCGTGCTTCGTAAATAGCTTTATGAAAAGGAAACTCAGATGACGGTTTATGTTTTCCAATAATAGTTCCGTCTTTTTTTACACAAATAATATCGGAAGCTCTAAGTGAGCCTTTATCTATTGCCGAAGGTGTTACCCAAATATCACCTTGCTCATCTATAATTGAAATATTACCACCTGATGTGGTTGTCATTCCTCTTTGATAAATTCTACTTATTATTTTGGTGATTTGATCTCTAGGATGTTCTAAATTAATTTTTTTTGACATTGTTATAGGTTTTAATGGCTGATTGAATTCTCTTAATACAGAGAATCTAATGGTTAATATTTTTACCTTATCTTGAAATAAAAGGTTTATGTTTTTTTAGTGAATAATTCTTTTTCAAGAATTTTGAATTGAGTTTTTTATCTGATATAGAAATTGCAGCACCTAATGCCGATCCAAGTGAAGCATCGGTTGTTTTTAATTTTTTATCATTAAAATAATGAGATAACAGCTTTATGTAAAGGTCATTATTACTAAAACCACCATCAACATAGATATGCTTAATATCATCGTTACCAATGGCTTTATTGATGCTTTTAATTTGCAAACCAACCAGTTCCATCATTAATTGATGGTAGGCCTGTTCATAGGTTTCATAAGGTATTTTAGTCATACCAGGCATCGACTCGTCAACAACGCTTTCCCATTTAAACATATGTTTGAAATCTTTATTAATTTCAAAATACGTATCGTAATCAAATTTTACTTTTCTATGATAATCGTCCGGAACTCCAAAATGCTTATCTAGTTTACTTACTTGAATTTTATACTCGTTACCTAAAAACAAACTTGATGCTTTTACTGCTTTACCGTTAATACGCATGTAGTTTATAGAGTCTATTTCTTTTGAATCTTCAGAAATTGGATGCTCTGTAAACGGATTAAAAGTGATACTCCAAGTACCGGTAGAAACTAAAATAAATTTCTTTTTAATACTTCTAACATAAGGCAATAAGGCCGCAGAACTATCATGAATACCAACGCCAATTTTGATGCGTTTGCCATTGTAATTCATGTTAATACTGGTTTCGGTAGACACAATAGTTGGTAATATTTTATTAATACCTTCTTTATAAACCCATTCGTGGTAATCTTTTTTACTATAATCCCAAAGGGCGGTATGGCAACCTATACTCGTAAATTCGCTTAATGGCACACCTGAAAAAATATAGCTCAAATATTGTGGCAGGTGTAAGGAGTATTTTATTTTGCTATAAACCTCTGGCTTGCTATATTTTAACCAATATAATTGCATGCCAGAGTTTAACATATTTAAATCGCCACAGCCTGTTTTTTTCAAGAAGGCATCTTTAGGCCCATATTTTTCGAGGAACGAAGTAACAATGGTTTCGTCTAATGGTTTTGTGTAGTTATAAAGTGGCGTTAATACGTCACCGTTTTCATCTAAATGAACAAAGCTAGCCCCATAGGTTGAAAAATTTATGGCTTTCACGTTAAATTCCGAAGCTTTAAGAATATTCTCAAAAACACGTTTTAACCAATCTTGAAGCGCCTTTAAATTTTCGGTGGGATGTCCATCTTCATCCTTAATTTCATCAAAAAGGATGTATTCTTTATAAACTTCTTTAAAATCATTATCAAACAAAAAGAATTTTTTGTTCGTTTTTCCAATATCAAAAACAGCCGTTACATCTATCATTTCAAATAATTATAATCCTGTTGACACAGTATGTTTACCTCTTTCTTTTATTAACTGATTTCGAACTCCTAAATCGCGATAAGCTTGAATTGGATTTAAAGCACCACCAATGTCTAATCGCGCCTTAGCTAACAACGGACGTACATCTGTTCTATAGGCATCCTGCAAGATTTCTTGACATTTTACTACATCATTTTCTTGTTGTGCTATTTTAAGCGCATTTTGATCGACTAATAATGCTTTTGCATAAGCTTCTTGAATGGCTTCAAGCGACTGAATTAAATCTTCTAACGGATCTTTAACATTGTGGCTCGCATCAATCATCCACGCTAAATCTGGATTTTGTGGGTTATTTTGTATGCCGTAAACCAATTCGTTAAAAATTAAGAATAAGGCATATGGTTTGATGCTTCCAACGGTTAAATCGTCGTCGCCATATTTGCTATCGTTAAAATGGAAACCACCTAATTTTCCTTTTAGCATTAAGATTGAAACAATTTGCTCGATATTGCTATTAGGTAAATGATGCCCTAAATCTACCAAGGTATAAGCTTTATCGCCGCAAGCATTCGCAAGCATAAACGATGTACCCCAATCTTGAATTACCGTACTGTAAAAGTTCGGCTCGTAAGGCTTATATTCAATAAGCATACTCCAATCGTTAGGTAAGCCTTTGTAGATTTCTTTTAAGCTATTTTCGGTATTTTGAAGTGCCGTTTGAAAGTTGTTTTGACCAGGAAAGCAAGATCCGTCTGCCAACCAAACCGTTAAACTTTTAGAACCTAGTTTGTCTCCAATATTAATTACGTCTAAGTTATGCTGAATGGCCTGGTCGCGTACCGCTTTATTAATATTGCTTAATGAGCCATATTTATAACTTTCTTTCGCGTTTTTTTGATCTTGAAACGTATTAGAGTTAACAGCATCGAACTTAATGTTTAAACCGCTGGCGATATCTTTAATAGCATTGTAATCGCTTGGAATATCCCACGGAATGTGTAATGATACTGCTCCTGCCGTTTGAGTTAAAGAGTGAATTACCCCTATATCTTGAATTTTTTGTTCTAAGCTAGAAGGTTCGCCATAAAATGAAAAACGCCCGAAACGTGTGCCTCCGGCGCCCAATGCCCAACTTGGTACTGCTACTTGAAAGTCTTGTAGTTTTTTTACTAAGTCTTTTACATTTAAGCCTTTGCTTGTTAAACTATTTGATAAAAAATCAAACTGTTCGTTGTGAGATTTAAGTGTTTTACTATTTACCTCCTGAATGTTATTTTGTTCTATTTTCATGTGATATATGTATTTAAAAAGAAAAGAAACTTCCATTTTTATTTTAAATATGGAAGGTTTCTTTTTCTTAACTAAACAACTAAACTAATTATAATTTCTATTTATCTAACAAATGCGTTAGCCATTCCACCATCAACATTAATAATGTTTCCAGTAGATTTATCGAGAATTCCAACTAAAGTAAAAACGCCGTTGGCAATATCTGCCGGTGTAATTATTTCGTTTAACAAATTACGTTTGGCATAAAAAGCCGGTAACTCTTCAACTGTAATACCATTTGCTTTAGCTCTACCTTCGGCCCAAGCGCCTTCCCAAATTTTGCTACCAACAATAACCCCATCAGGGTTTACGGTATTCACCCTAACTTTATCTTTGGCTAATTCTGCCGCCAATAAGCGAACCATGTGTTGTTGTGCCGCTTTGGCTGTTCCATAAGCCACGTTATTAGGACCAGCAACTAAACCATTTTTACTAGCAATAGAGATATAATCACCTCCTAAGTTTTGCTTACGTGTAATGGCAGAGAATTGCTTTGCAAGGTCGAATTGCCCTTTCACCAATATGTTTTGTAAAATATTCCAGTCTTTATCGGTGGTATCTTCTAATGCTTTAGAAATTGCCAAACCAGCACTGTGTACAACAATATCAACCCCGCCAAATTCTAAACAGGCTTTTTTGTAAGCAGCCGCAATAGAGTCGGTATTCGTCACATCGCATACGGCATAGGTTGAAACATCACGCTTATAAGTTGCATTCGCTTCAATAAGGCTTTCTTCGTTAATATCGGTTAAAACAACTACGGCTCCTTCAGCAGCTAATTTATCGCATATCGCTTTACCAATACCACCACCAGCACCAGTAACTAAAGCTACTTTTCGAGATAATGGCTTTTCTTTTGGCATGCGCTGTAACTTGGCTTCTTCTAATAACCAATATTCAATATCGAAAGCTTCTTGACGTGGCAAAGAGGTATATTCTGTAATAGCCTCGGCGCCTCGCATAACGTTTATGGCGTTTATGTAGAATTCACTTGCTACACGTGTGGTTTGCTTGTCTTTTGAAAAGCTAAACATACCAACTCCCGGATAAATAATAATAACAGGATTTGGATCGCGCATCGCAGGACTATTGGCTTTTTTACAGGTATTGTAATAATCGGCGTATTCTTTTCTATATTGTTCGAAAGCAGGTTCTAACTTGGCTAAAACAGCTTTGGTATCTTCTAAATTTTCGTTTTTATTTAAACTAAGTACTAATGGCTGGATTTTTGTACGTAAGAAATGGTCTGGACAAGAAGTACCTAACGGCGCCAATCTTGCAAGATCATGACTATTTATAAATTCTAAAACCACATCGTTATCAGAAAAATGACCAATCATTCTGTTTTCTGAAGAACATAACCCTCTTAGTAAAGGCATTAACTGTGCTGCTTTCTCAAGGCGTTCTTCTTTTGGAAGACTCTCCATTTTTTGTCCACCAAAAACAGACCCTTTTTCTTTTATTTTTTTGTTAATATATTCAGAAGCCATTTCAATAACTTCTAAACTATTCATATAACACTCGTATGATGTATCGCCCCATGTAAACAGCCCGTGGCTACCTAAAACAATTCCTCTAATTCCAGGATTGTCGTTTAAACATTTTTCTAATTGAAGTCCTAAATCGAACCCAGGACGTTGCCAAGGCACCCATCCCATAGTATCGCCCCAGATTTCTTTGGTAACTTTTTCACTGTCTTTTGCAGCAGCAACAGCAATTAAAGCATCTGGATGTAGGTGGTCTATATGTGCAAAAGGTAATAATCCATGAAGCGGTGTATCAATAGAAGGTGCTTTACTATCTAAATCATAAATACAATGATTAAAAAGTCCGACCATTCGGTCTTCATCACTTAAACCTCCGTAAACATTTTTTAAGTTGCGAAGTCTATCTGTATACAAACCAGCAATACCAGAACGTGTTAAAGTCCCTATATCACCACCAGATCCTTTTACCCACATAACTTCAACCTCTTCATTTGTTAATGGATCTTTCTCTATGGTTTTACAACTGGTATTTCCACCTCCGTAATTAGTGATCCTTAAATCGGCTCCTAAAATATTTGAACGATATAAAAACAAGGCCACTTGGTCATCTCCTAACGCATTAGCTTTTTTATCATCCCAAAGATAATCTACGTAACTAAATTTTTTTTCGAGTGTATTCATGTGAAATTTTATAATTATGTTCTCAAAAATAATGGAAGAAAAGAAGCTATCTATCCTGTACTGTACTGAAACTTAAGAATTATATACCAACTCTTAGAATATTCTTCCCCATTCGTATATATGTTTTTGGAAACATATATATCCTTGTTTATTAGAAATTTAAAACTTTTAATATTTTATTTGGCACTAATAAGAAATCTTAAATTCTTCAGCGTTCAATTGCTTTTTATAATTCTCTAAATATTTAAACCAATCATTAGATGTTGTAAAAACACCCGCTCTATCCCATGCCGCCCCAGTATAATAGGTGAATGTTTTATTTGTTGGCACGTTTAAATGTGCTAAATATTGGTCTTTACGCAGCTTCATGTCATCTACTTGTAATGGAAAAACGACACCAACACCCGTTGTACCATATTTCTCAAACGTTGGTTCCCAATATCCTAAGATGCCATTTTTAGTATCAAACAACTCCAAACCTACCTCATCTCTTTTAATAACACCAATTACTATTGGTAAGTTTTTAATAGTTTCTGAATTATAGCTCACTTCAATTTTATTCAATTGAGAACCAGCATCTAAACTAATGGTTTTTGTTGCATTAACCATATGGCCATCAACCTTCCAAGTATCAAAATACAATCTAAATGTTGTTCGTAGTGGTCCATTATCTAAAATTTCATGCCTCGAATAATTTTTAGAATACCAAAGACTGTCTTTTACAAAAGGGGCACAATTTCCTGCGCCTAAGGTATAACCAACGTGATAATAATCCATCCCATCGCCATGATCCTCATGATATTTCCCTCTTGCGTAACGCTCGTTAATAACCATTCTATCTGTTCGTTTTACCCAAACGTCAATTCCGTAAGCATTTTGTTTAGGTGTAAGCTCTAAGGCTTTACCATAGGTACGAAAGGCGATTTTATCATTTTCCCAAGCAAAATCGTCGGCTCGTTCAGGCACAAATCGTCCATAAGTTTTTGGAGGTACTTCGGTAGGTTTCTCTTTGAGAAATGCTAATTTTATTTTTTCGTTATTGTTGACCGACAATTGAATCAATACGTTTTGAGGGTTTTCATTACCTAAATATTCCAATTGATATGGTACTTCCTGAAGCGTTTTAGAATTAATAATTTTGAAAGCATTATTGGTTATCCAAGGATGTGCTCTTTTTATTTTGGTATATGATAGCGAGATTATTTTATCTGCATAATTTAAATCGTTGTTGTTTTTTATTGATACAAACTGATTTTTTTGAGATTTACATGCTGTTACCAAAACTAACATGACGATAATTGATAATATTTTTTTCATTATTATGACCTAATATTTTACTAAAATGAATTATTAATAAATTTAAACGACTATGATTTCTATTAAAAAATGAAAAAACCAAAACCTTTAAACTTTTGAATTATGTTACCAAAAATTTAAACTATTTATTTTAACTCTTAAATAATAAACTACAATTTTAAACTTTCTAATAACAATATATGTCCTGCTCTATACTGAAATTTAAAAAACTCTTTCAACCTGAGGGTAAACGGTCACGCAACTGTAATTAATCTTTCACATTCTAAAATAAAATGGTAACTAACATTTTTTACAAATTATATGTGAATATCTGTAAACTTGCCGGACTATTTACTGATATTTCTTTTGAAAGTTTTTGAAGTTTACCTGTTTTAAAGTCTCGACGGAATATAACTATGTTACTAGAAAATTGATTAGCAACAAGTAAAAACTTGCCGTCTGGAGTTATAGCAAAATTTCTTGGATGCTGCCCAAAGGTTGATTCATGACCAACTAAACTTAACTTCCCATTATCTAGATTAATTGAAAAAATAGCAATACTGTCTTCTTCTGGACCTCTATTAGAAGTATATAAAAATTTGCCATCTGGCGAAATATGAATATCTGCAGCTCTATAAATAGCCTGATTTTGTTGGTATGAAGGATAGTCTTCAATAAATTCCAAGCTATTATTTTTGTAATTATATACGGTAATTTTTCCGCTTAACTCGGTAATTCCGAAACCAAATTTTCCATTTGGATGAAATGTAAAATGTCTTGGACCGCTTCCCGGTTTAGTCTTTAAAGAATTTTCATTTTGCAGTGTGGTATCTTGATTTTCTGGCACCAACTTAAAGCTCCTTATTTTATCGGACCCTAAATCTTGAGCAAACAGCATGTTATTGTCTGGTGAAAAATTTGAAGAATGAATGTGTGCCGTTTCTTGTCTTTCTTTTACAATACTGCTGTCTTTGAAAGTTATTAATTGATTGTATGGATTTAAACTTCCATCATTATTAATTCTAAATACACTTAAACTAGGGTCTGTATAATTCGAGTTTACTAAGTATTTACCAGTTTTATCTATTTGTAAATGTGCTGGATTTCTACCACCACAATCTTGCGTATTCAACAAGAATAATTCACCAGTTTTATAATCGACTGAAAAGGCAGCCACTTTCCCATTATAATCCATTTGGCTATCTACTACAGAGTACAAATTTTTACCATTAGGTGAAAGTCTTAAAAAAGATGTATTGGTTATTCTATCGACGGTAAACTTTAAAGTGGCTTCTCCTGTATTATTATTGAACTCATAAACATGAATGCCTTCTCCAGGTTTTTTATCGGTAAAACTACCAACAAATAATAGTGTTTTGCTATCATGATGAGAACAACTTATCAAAAAGCCAAAGCCAATAGTTAAGACTAAAAACCAAATACTTTTTTTCTGTATTTTTCTAACTACACTAAAATATAAATTCATTTTACTCTATAAACGATTTATAAAAGGCCTTATTTTCATCTGTTTCAATAAGCGTATTTTTATACTTCAACGATTCGCCTTCACCTATATAAATATTTTGTAAGATATCATTTTCATCTAATGTAATTACAGCAAAAGTACCTTTAAATTCGATATCTAAAGCTTCACTTTTAAACTCCTCGTCTTTTGATTGTGTAATTATATACTGAATTAAGGTTTTCGATGCCACAACGGTTTCTACTTTCAACCCTTTATAAACACCATGTTCCTCAATTTTTTCAACCGAAGTGATTGAAGGCTTCTCATTCGCATTAAATGGTTCGAACACTACTACAAAAGGGTTTTTCCATGCTTCACCCGAATTTCTAATTACCAATGTAGGTGTTACTAATTCATCATAAGGTTTTGGTGCTTCAAAAGTAGCTGGCGCATTCACTTTGGTATATTCCCTGTTTTTAAAACCTGGTATGTGCAATTGCATGTAAATGGCTCCATTTTTTAATTTATTAGTCTTAAAAGTAGCTTTTATATTTCCTTCATAAGTATTCGATGTTTTTACATCATTAAAAAAATGCCATCCCGGGTTTCTATAAGTACCACTTTTCCATGTTGAATTAGCATTAGACATGTATTTGTTTGGCGTATCATTAAATTTTAAATCCGTAGTATTAAATACTAAGTCATCTGCAATGTTATGATACAAATAGTCGTGAAATTGATTAGGTAATTTAGATTTAGATCGAAAAACATCTACATAATATCCGGTTGTTGGGGAGGTACGTATTAATGCTAAAGTACGCTCTTGTTTAGCTTCGGCTTTTTCGCCTCCAGTGTCTTCAAAACTGGTTTGACTGAATGAATAATAAGGCGAAACACCTTCTGCCCCCACTTGAGGCTCTAAAGAAATTAACTTAACCGTATTAATTCCTAAATTAGCCCATCCACCTTCTCCTTGCGATGCACCATTAACAATAACGGTGTTATGTGCTGCAAAAATGCGCGAGTAGTTTTCATGAATGTCTTTCCCATAACGCCCACGGCCATTATCTACACCTAAAACCTGACCTTCTCCATATAATTCTATATTCATGCCCTCAGCATGCCCATGAACCATATGCGCACCGCCTACAAAACACATCAAACCATCTTCTGGTTTAATTGTACTGCTCAAATTTCTTTGCATCACGATGCCTGCATGATACACTCTATCTGTTCTCGGTAACAGAATAGATGCTGGGGTTGTTGCAGTAATTTCATGGTGCCAAAAAATGGATTCCATTTCATGACGTTTATATTTACCATTTTGTATTGCTGCAGCTAATAATGGGGCAAACTTATCTGTAACTTCATCTAAGCCATCCATTTCAGATAAAGAGAGGGCATCATCAAGCGCATCATATAAAACACTCCCTTTACGATGCCCATCCCCCCACCTAACAATCTCATTATTTGGATAAACAAAGTAATCTAATCTTGGTAAGGCAAAAAGTATATTGGGGTATGTTGAAGCTAATTTTAAATCGGGATTGTATCTGTTTACTACCAACATTAATTTTACTAAAATTGCGGTAGAATGGTTTAAATATTGCGATGTTTCTGGCCAAATATCACCCTTATTTTTATAGTTTTTAGCCATGACATTTAATGCATCCTGATTATCTGTATTTTCGGTTAAAAAATAAGACAGCAATTTTTCACGTTCCTTTTTATCATCCATAGCAAGTGCATTATACACCAAACTTGGGGCTTCTAAAACAGAATGATTAGAACCCGTTTGACCATAATTTATGGTAATATCTGCGTAAGTTCTAAACACCTTTTGAGCTTCATTAAATGGGAAATCTAGATTTTTGCTTTTTATAATATCGAAGGACTTTCCGCCCTTTTTAATATAGGGATGAATAAAATCATAAATCAAGGGTAGTTTATAACCTATAACACGAACTTCGCGAAAACCATCATAAGGAAACAACCACCCACCTCGACCATGCCAATCTGAAAGTTGGGACTTTTGTACCGACTTTATAAAAGCATATAATATACTACTGGCGGCATAAGCGTATTTCTCATCTTCAGTAATATGATAAAGCATGCTACAATCTAAAGCTACTTGTAAATATTTTATTAAAAGCGCGGCTGGTTTCCATTCTTCATCTGTGGCATTATCTAAATTTTTATGAATGCCGTTTTCTACATGGTCTGTTTTATAAAATGGTGGAAATTCATCTTTTTCCCCTTCTTTCCAATTGAAAGGGAGTTGTTTTAAATAATTTTCTGGATTGTTATAAAAGAACGCGACTTCTATGTCTGTGTTGTTTAACAGATTGTTATAAATGTCTTTTGCCCAAGCTTGTGTTTTGATTTTTTCGAGTACTTGATCGCGTTCACTTGCTTTAACTAAAATAAAAGGGCGTTCTTGTACTTGACCAAACATCTTAGATTGCACCAAGAGAAAAAAAATTGGCAAGATTAATCGAATAGGTATTATTTTAATTTCTATTTTTTTCATCGCAACTACTTATTTAGTTAAAAAATCTTTTCCCCATTTTTCGCAAAATTCTTTTGAAGGTGTTTCTACTGTATTTTTATAATCTGGATTTTCAGCTAAATCATCCAGTTCTCATGGGTCTGTTTTATGGTCGAAAAATATGCTTAAAACAACCATTTTTAAAAATTGTTGTTTCATTCTCTAATGCTATTTTTTTTTAATTTTTTTGTTTTTTTTGAGTTTAAGTACAACAACGCCATAGTAATCCTCGGTTGTGAATTTTTTAACATCTTCCTTTTTATAAACTTTCAGATATTCAATGTTATTAAAATTCACATCTTGTATATCAATTGGTTTAAATTTTTTTCGTTCTGCAATCAGAATCAAAATTTTATCATTCCCTCCCCAATCTAATTTTTTGTTATTTCTTTTTAGTAAATTATCTACAAAATTTGCTTTATCAATTACTTTACCTTCTTGAGGCTTAACATATCTACCCATAAATACCATCGCATTGGTTTTGTTATCTACAATAAAAAACACAAATGGATGATCGGCTTTAAACGTTTTATATGAAGGCAAACCTCTAATATAAACAATAGTTGTTGTGGCAGCAGCAGCCTCTGTATAATCTTCGGTTATATCAATATAGGTTTTGTGGGCTACTTGTTCAATGGTCAAAGGTTCATTTTTTAATATTCCAGAAAATTCTGCTTCATTATTAAATACCGAATTTAAACCCATATTTGTTAGGGCCGGTTTTAGTTTATAACTCGTTTCCAATTTTATTTTTGGTATGGAAAGCCATACCTTTGTGGAAACTGTTTGCTCTAAAATTTCATTAAAAAATTCGGCATTCAAATTGTTTTCAATGGCTTCTAGTCCGTATAGTGTTTTTGGTAATAATACACAAAACGACAAATCTGAATCTTTGTATGGCTTAGTTATAAATTGAAAGGATTCATTTTCAAAATAATTAAGGTTTTCGGTGATATTCATAAAATCAACTTTGTATTGATTTTCATTATCTGTGAAAAAGGTTGATTCAGCTGTTCTAAGTTTTTCAAACTTAGTTAGCCATTCGCCTTTAAAGTAAACCGCATTCGAAATCATTAATTTTGTTTCAGAATTTATATCTGAAGGGGTTACCATATTTGTTATGCGCTGATTTGTTTTATCTGAAACCCAACGGTTGATATCTGTTACTGCCAGTTCTGCATTTGCGAACTCGGTTTGCTTGAAATCTGAAGAATATTTACTTGAAACGGTATTTTTAAACGCCGATTCTACTTCAAATTTTTTATCTACCCAAACGGCATTAGAAATTTTTAAACCAAATAGGCTGTCTGAATTACTCTCCTGCTTATACAAATCGTCATAAATATAACGTGTTGAATCTTTTAAATACAGCACCTTTTCAAATGCCGCTTTTGTTTTGTTTTTAGAACCTTCGTAAGCCAATAAAAGCGCATAATAGGTACTCAACGGCGACAAAAAAACATTTTCGTTTTCATCTTTTAATTCGCCATATAAATCGAAAGCATATTGGTTTAACGATTTGCTACTCCCCTTATGTTGAGCATGCAATGGCCCTAAATGAGTCATCATTAAAGAAATGAGAACCAGAATTGTAATCGATTTATACTTCATAATTTTTAGTTTAATTTTTAATTAAAATACTTTAAACCCTTTATTTTGATGGTTACTTTCTAATTTAAATCCTTCAAAATTTAATTTTTTACCGTCACCAATATACAGACTAACCTTTTTTTCGCCTTTTGATGCTTCAACACGCACTATTGCAAAACGACCCTCAAAACTTAAATTCAAGGCTTTGTTTTGATACGTTGCATTAGATATATCTTGTGAAATAATATAATCTGTTATAGTAATTTTTTCTACTTTAGAAATAACTTTAGCACCCACAATTTTATCGCCATCCATTAAAGACTCAACGCTTTGAATGCTTGATTCTGAATTTAGTGAGGGTTCAAAAATGCTAATAAAAGGTTTATCCCAAGCCTCACCGGTTTGTCTTATTGCAATTAATTGGGTTTTCTTATTTACATAGCCATTTTCTGCTTCTCTGGTTGCTGGCGTTAATCCTTTTGTATATGCTCTTGTAACACCTTTGGGCACAAACATATGCATGTACCCCTTATCGAAATTAATTTTAAATGTTACTTTAACCCCTTCTTTTATGGGCTCTGTAACCTGCGTATTTTCAAAATAACGCCAACCTGGAGATTGTACAGGGTCTCCAATATCATTTTTATAGCGATCGGTTTGCTTCAAATTTAACGTATTACCTTTCTCATTTTTTATGATGGTTTCATCACCAATATTATGATAGATATAATCGTGAAATTTATTTTCTCCTAATGATTTAGAACGAAAAACATCTAAATAATATGCCGATTTTTCACCAGTTCTAATAATGCTTAGTGTACGTTGTTGATTGCAATGATTAACCTCATCTTCTAAAAATTGAGTAGCAAAACTAAAATTTTCACTTACAGGGTCTTCTAAATGCTTAGGTTCTGCTGCTATATTTTTAGTGGTATTTTGCCATACATAAGCATCTCCTTTCCATGAACCCTCGTCCAAACCATGGGAAGTTCCGTTAACAATAACCGTATTATTGCCAGCATACAATCTAAAATAATTTTCGTGAAGCGGAATTTGTCTCTCTTTTACAGATGTAGGTAACCCTGCATTGGGCGCCATAATGTAGCCTGCACCGTAGAGCTCCATTGAAATTCCTGTAAGATGTGAATGCACATAATGTGCACCCCCAATAATACCTGTAAGACCATAAAGTTCGTTAGCCGTTTCTGTTAAGTTACGCTGTAATGCGATGCCTGCATGTTTTACTAAAACAGTTGGCTTATTAAAATTTATGCCTTTCTCAATTTTATCTGGAATGGGTTGCCCCCAAAATAAATCGAGTGGTTGAAAATTATTAAAAATACCATCATCAAGTTTTGGTTTATACCCGCCTTTAGCTTCATAGGCTTGTTTTAATGCCATTTGTGCTTTTAATTTTAAATCTGAATACCCTCGACGTTCTGCAATACTTAAAGTGTATCTGTAAAGATCTTCGGTGCCATCATTATTTCGTTTTGAATCGCCAAATCGAACAAATTTTCTATTTGGGTGTCTTAAATAATCAAAGAGGAAATTGCCATAGAGTATGTGCTGATAGTCTTTTGTGACATCCATTTCTGGATACACACGATCTACAATATTTAATGTCATGGTAATTATAGGCATGAAGCTATAACTTGTAGATTCCGGCCAAATACCTTGTTCTCCAAACATTGGGAGGATGGTGTTTTTAAAGGAGTTTTGGTGTGCCGTTCCTTTTTCCCAAAACACATGAAATAAGCGATTACGCTCCGCATCATTTTCAATACAAAGAATACTAAACAAAGCGCCCGAAGCTGTTAATATTGGATGGTTTGAAATTGTTTTACCATGCTGATCTGGTTTTCCATACTCCTGCAACACGTTACCAGCAACGTTCGCCATTGCTTTTTGAGCTTTTGCATTATCAAAAGGAACTCTAATGCCTTTTTGTTTATTAAAAACCGTTGCGTTTGGTTGCTTTAAATAGTTATAAATAAAATCATAGGTTAAGGCAAACGGACCGTAAGTGGTTCTTGGGTCGAAAAATTCATAGCCACAAATGGTGGTGGTCTGTGGTGTTTTTGGTGCTAGAACATCTATATAATATCCTAAAATATCGGCCGCAAATTGGGCATATGTTTCGTCTTGCGTTAAATAATAAAGCATACCCGCTTCAGAAGCAAGAGCTAAAACCTTATTATGACCTGCTGCTAGAGGGCCTGCTTTTTGCTCGGAATTCTCGCGATCGTGTTTTGCAAAATCGGGAATTGTATTTAAAATGACATTTGGATCTTTTAAATGTAATTTCAACTTGGAATCTACCCGCTCGTGCAACTGGTCTAAAATATCTTTTGCCCAATCATATTTTTCGATATTTTCAAGAATCCCTTCACGCTCTTCTTCAGTTACCCAAATGACTGGATGTTTTAACGATTGTGCGTAAGTTGAAGACATCAATATTAAATTGATTAATACGAATGCTTTAAAAATTTTAAGTAAAGAATGAATCATTGTTTCTATTATTTATCTGCGCCAATTACCTTTACTGGTGATTCATTTTCACCATTTATTCGCTTTTTTTGTTTTACAAAATACGGTTGAAAGGTGTAGGATGAATTCTTATCCCATTTTTCGTTGGTTTTTGGAAGTAATCGTTTCAATTTTTCAATAGTCTTTTTGTATTCTGGAAACTTAGCAAGGTTTGTAAATTCGTTCGGGTCTATTTTATGATCGTATAATTCTTGTGACCCGTCTTCATACTGGGTAAACCTAAATCTTCCATGATTAACCGAATGGTTATTCATGCCGTAAGTTGTTAGTGCATATGCTTTATTTTCGGGTTTATTGCTATGCATTAATTTAACCAAACTTAACCCTTCATTTTTATCATAGGAGGGCATTCCACACAGCTCCAAAAGTGTTGGATAAATAGAAAGCATTTCGACAGGAGCGTCAATTACTTTTCCTTTAGGAAGATTTGGAGCTACAAACAATAAAGGCGCTTTTGTGGCAGAATCCCATAAACCGTGTTTGGCAAATGTACCTTTTTCACCCAAACGATACCCATGGTCAGACCACAAAACGATCACCGTATTTTTGGCATATTTACTATTTTCAAGCGCTTTCATAACGCGTCCTATTTCATAATCCACATAACTTACACAAGCCAAATAGGCTTGAATGATTTTTTTCCATTCGCCAGATTCGATAGCCCATTCGGTTGAAGGCATCATAGGTAAATCGTTGATATCTAAACCAATTTGTGGAATATCCTTTATATCATCAGACAAATACGGAGCCACTTGAATGCTTTCCAAAGGATGCATATCGAACCATTTTTGAGGCACATATAGCGGTACATGCGGACGAAGAAACCCTAATCCCATGAAAAATGGTTTTTCATAATCTTTATTCAAACGTTCAATTGTCCAGTTCACCGATTGATGGTCTGGCATTTGCTCGTCTCGCTCTGGAAATGCACCCCAATCGGTACTGGTACGTCCATAATTCTTCCTATCTGAAGTGCCAAATCCATCCCATACAAAGCGTTTTTCTGGCAGTGGACCAAAACCTTTTTCCCTGCCTCCTTCTTCATCAAAAACACCTTTTGGGGCATAATCGTGAAATAGTTTTCCGATTCCCATGGTATGATATCCGTTGTTTCTAAAGTACTCGGGTAAAAAGGTAATTCCGTTTGTAGCTGGATTTTCTGAACGTATTTTTTCATCTGAAATCATTCCGTAAATACCCGTGGTTGAAGGTCGTAATCCTGTCATAATAGAAGCACGTGATGGTCCACATAATGGCGCTTGACAATGTGCATTTGAAAACAACACGCCCGAAGCCGCCAATTTATCGATGTTCGGGGTTTTGGTATTGGAGTAATTATTTAAACATCCTAACCACGTATTTAAGTCATCAACAGCAATAAAGACTACGTTTGGTTTTTCGGGTTTTTGGGCTTTTGATTGCCCTAGTATGTTAGTACTGTATGCTGAAAACAGTAAAACCACTATTAGTATTCTATTTATATTTTTCATTTTTATATATTAATTTATGTGTTGCTTTTATTCCAATAATTGATTGGACTGTTTCCCGTTATGAGTAACTAAAGTCTGAACATTTTTTTAAGTATGTTTTACGGATCACCCGAACGCATTATTATGAAAATTGCACCGTATAAATCGGATAAAACACCCCTAAACACGTATTATTAACTAAAGTTTTAAATAAATTAAACTGTTATGGATAGTATTAAAAACAAATAATTTTTATGTGACCCTATAAAAAAATTTCAATAAAATCAGTCTTTATTGCAACTAAACATTAATAGCAAGATATTTATTACCACTAAAGCACACATTGTAATAATTACGGATATCATATCAACTATTTCTTATTAATTAATCCACAAACATTTCATCAATAAAAGGGCCGCTTTCTCCTGTTGTTTCAAGCCTAATGCTATTGGCACCCGACTTAAACACCACGATTGTATTTACAAATGCCCAATTTTGAATCCATCCGCCAGTAGCTTTAAATTCAAAGGTCTTAACGTAGGTATCGTTTACAAATAATTTCATTGGATATTGCTTGTCCTTGTCATTATGCATGTATCTAAATCGGATACTAAAATCGCCCGCTTCACCATCGTTTTCTTGATAAAAAGTGATGCTCCCTTCTTTATTATCAAATTTCACAAAACCCGTTCCTTTAAAATGTTGCGCATCGTTACTGGCGTGTGCACCACCCGACAAAATAGCTTCTTCTGCGGAAATGTTAACACCACGACCTTTCCACATATCTACTGAATGTTCATCGCCCCAAAAAAGACCTTCGTTAGGACCAAAAGTTTCTTCCATAGTCAACACTAGTTTCCCATTTTGTTTTACTATGGCTTTGATTGTGGTATTGTCTTTTACTTCGAAAGGGTTCGTATAAATCACACCCTCATTTAAGGGGTCAGCGCCGTTAGTAGTATAGAATATTTCGAAATTCGATTTTGAAGTTTTGCCAATCACGGCTATTTCTTTTACATCAATTGTAATTTTATTGGAAAGAAATAAGGCTTTGTCTCCCAAAATGGAAGCTGTGATAACCGATGCTTTTTTGGCATTGTCCTTTTCTCTTAAGAATAGGCGTCCTTTACCAAAAAACAAGCTTCTAAAATCAGATTTTGTACGACTGATTGAATCGATTGGATTGCCGTTTTCCATGGAAACTTTCTCCACATCGCCCGTAATAGCATAATAGACTCTATTCTCTCCATAAGGATACAGAGTTTTATTAGCGTTCAATGCTTCAGAAGTTAAAATATAACTGGCACTAAACCCATCTTCAGCATCCAACTTTATAAGACTATTTTTTAATTGTGAAGGTGCTTTGCTAGTTACCATAGAAGTTCGTTTTACTTCTATTCCGTTTTTATAAGCTACGGCCTCTAATTTCCCTTCTTCGTAAGGCACCATCCATTCGCATTGCATCTCGTTCCAAACGGTACCGGGTTTGTCTTTCCCTAAGGATTTTCCGTTTAAAAACAATTCAACTTCATCGGCATTTGAATAAACCCATACTGGAATAACGGTTCCTTTTTTCATTCGAGGATGCGTCCAATGTGGTAAGATATGCACCATGGGTTCTTTGGTCCATTGACTTTGATAGAAGTGGTACAAATCTTTTTCAAAACCCGCTACATCAAGAGCACCACCCATAAACAAGTTAAAAGGAAGTCCGCCATGAACCAATCCTGCTTCGCCATAATAATCGAAACCTGTCCAACGAAAATGTCCGCTATGCCAAGGCGTATCGCGCATCACTTCCCAATTTTTTCTTGCTGAAATTCGAACCGTAGCATTATCATAGGATGAATTAAAACGTTGTTTTCTATTCTTCCATTTTTTAGGATCTAAACCTTCATAAAAAAAGATTTCTTTTTCGGTTAAATTGGGTAATTCATAAGTACCTGGTAATTCGTTATCGCGCCACCAAGTATGTGTTCTGTAATAACCTCTTGTTTGCCAAGTATGTGGTGCTTCGGTTGAAACAAAAGGCTTATCAAAACGAGCCGATTCTAAAAATGATTGGGTTTCTGAACCGCCATTAATACCTGTAATTTCCATATCCTCAGGATTTCCTGCCCCTGAAGAAAATAATCGTGTTGGGTCTAAACTTTTACCAAATTTCACCAATTCGGGTGCAATGTCACTGTGTGTTTCATTACCCAAACTCCAAACAAAAACACTTGGATGGTTGCGGTCCCTGGTAATCCATTCTTGCATATCGTGTTGCCACCAAGCATCAAAAGCTTGTTTTCCGTAATCTTCGGGTGCTTTTTTGTGCCAACCATCAAAAATTTCATCCATGACCAACAACCCAATTTCATCACAGATATCATAAAACATAGGTGGTGTTGGATTGTGCGACGGACGAATGGCATTGATGCCCATATCTTTCAACAATTGCAATTTCCAGCGTAACATAGGTTTGGTCCATGCGCCTCCGACGGGTCCGCCTTCCCAATGTTCACAAACGCCCTTTAATTTTACATTTTCGCCATTCAACCAAAAGCCTGTTTCGGTTTTCCATGCTACGGTTCTAAAACCAAAAGTGGTTTCTACTTCGTCTAATACCTGCTTATTTTTTATAATTTGACTACGTAATTTATACAAAACAGGTGTTTCTGGACTCCATAATTTGGGGTTTTCTACCTGAAGAGTTAGAGTAACTTTAGTATCTATAATTTTTTGAGAGGTAGTTTTTAAAACCTTTCCTTCGGGAGATAGAACTGTAACTTTACATTCCTGCTTTTCAGAAACATTGACATAATCAACATTGACTTTTACAATAGCTTGCGACGCTTCAATTTTAGGAGTTGTAATAAATACACCGTTGGGGGCAATATGTGATTTGTTCACTTCAATTAAACTAACGGGCGCATAAATGCCACACGGATGATACCAACGGGCTGAAGGCTCTAAACTATTATCAACCCGAACAGCTATGGTGTTTGTGCCATCTTTTAAATATTTTGATATATCGTAGCGAAAACTAATATAACCATAAGGTCGCTTCCCTAAATACTGGCCATTTACCCAAACTTCACTATTCATATAAACCCCATCAAAATTGATGTAGGTTGTTTTAGAAAGACTTTCTTTTTTTACGTTGAACGACTTGCGATACCAACCAATACCACCATCATGATAGCCCCCACCTTGACCTTGGTCGCCACCTTTTCGAACACCTTTTTCAAACGACCAATCATGCGGAATGTTTAAGTTATCCCATGAATTATCGTTAAAAATTTCATTGGAATATGCTGCTTTATCATCTAATATAAAGCGCCAATTATTGTTGAAATTCGTTTCAATTCGTTGTGAAAAACAGGATAAAGAAATCAACAAAAAGGCAATACTTTTTACTATTTTAAAATGAAAGAGATATGTTCTATTCAGCATAATTAATCAATTCAATTTTTTCTTGGTTCGTCATTTTGTAAAAAAGGCTTGGAATTTCTTGGAAACTGGGATTCTAATAATTTTTTCATTTGCTTTTCTTCCTTTTTGTATTCTGGATTTCCAGATACGTTTTTAAATGACAACAGGCTATTTTTATGTTCGTATAATTCTGAACCTAACACCTCATGTGTTTTAGCATCTCGCCATTCGGTATAACGCCATTGGCCATCTGTGGCGGTACAACCCATAATGTTAGTTCCTCTAGGATACACGCTTGTAGCAACAGCATCCCAAGCCATATTGGGATTATCAATTACGGGTACTAGACTTTTTCCATCGGAAGGTGGACCGTCTAAACCACAAATCTCTACCAATGTTGAAAATATATCCACGTTTTCTACCAAAGCATCAGAGGTAACACCCGCCTTTCTTCCTTTATGACTGGTTTCCCTACTTATTATTAAAGGTACGCGAACATCAATCTCTACGTTAGAATGTTTACACCACGCCCCATACTCGCCGATTTTATAACCATGGTCGCTCATAAAAACAATGATGGTATTTTTGCGTAAATCTAAATCCTCCAAAGTCTTCATTACTTTTCCAACTTGCGCATCTATATAACTTACAGAAGCGTGATAACCATGGATTAAAGTCCGTGTTAAATCATCATCTAAATCGCCTTCTTGAGGAATGCCATGATAGCCTTTTAATTCACCCCAATTGGTCAATGCCAATCGATAGGCATCTTGTGGTTTTTCTCTGGAAGGAATTGCAAACTTGTTTTTATCATACAAATCCCAGTATTTTTTTGGAGCATTAAAAGGAAGGTGTGGTTTGCTTAAACCTACAAACATTAAAAATTTATCATCTTTAACTTTGTGCAAGGTTTCGATTGCATTTTTTGCAACCCGACCATCTTTGTATGCTTCGTCTTCCACATCGGCATCTTCAAAAGCAGGCCCATTAAGATTTTTATTGCCTTCTTTTTTGAGTTTTTCCAGTAACGCCATGTTTTCTGGTTTTAAATAGCTATTGTTATCTTTTTCAAATTGGGTGGTCCAGCTTTCTTTATCATCAAATGAATGATGGTAAACTTTACCTAAACTTATTGTTTTGTATCCGTTTTCTTTAAAAAGTTGTGGCATGGTAACCACATCTTTATGAACTTTACGCAGTGGTGTAAATATGCTATAAATACCAAGTGTTTCTGGACGCAAACCCGTTAATGTACTCATTCTAGATGGCGCACAAATAGCCTGTTGGGTGTAAGCTTTATTAAACTGAACACCTTCGCTGGCCAGTTTATCTATGTTTGGGGTTATGGCTGTTAGACTTCCATAACAACCTAATTCTGCTCGTAAATCATCTACATAAAATACAAGGACGTTGGGCTGTTGTTTTTGGGCAAAACTACTTAGTGCGAAACTAAATAGAATTAAAAAATTTAATATGAATCGTTGCATTTGAAAATTTATTTTATTTTAAAATTGTTGTTTTTTTATTTGTGTGTTAAGTATTGTCCTAATAATCAGTCCCAAACGAACGTGTTTTAAAAACGAGAACTAACGGCCGCTTTTATAATTTCTTATAGATTTCAATGGCATTTAAAACAGGTTCACCTACAATCTTTTTAAAATTAACAATTAAAGGATCTCCTGATTTTACAGGTACTTCCGATTTAATTTTTACGGCACGATATTCACCATATTGCCCTAATAAATCTATTTTATCTACAATTTTTTTATTGTTGATACTTACTGAAAATGTGCGATTTGTAATTTTTGTTTCTTGCTTAGTTTCCTCGGTTAAATCGTAAGGCAGGTGTTTTGCTTGTGTTCCTTCTAATTCGGCAAAATGTAATGTTATTTCATAAACACCTGCTGGAACATCAAACCGATACTGGTCGATTCCCACTAATTGCGTTTGATATATTGGGTCGTTAAAGGTTCCTTTTATTGTTTGTTTTGCACCATAAGGTTGTTGCATATTTTTATCTGGTCGCACATAGGGTTTTCCACCAATATGTCCCCAGCTTCCTTTGGTATACGATCTGTCGAACATCCAAGCTTGATCTATTTTATCGTCGTAAAAGAAGCGTTGATCGCCCACATTTATTGAGATGCCACCAACAGGGAAATTTTTTAATGCTATTGGTAGCACATTAATCCGAATTTCGGAGAAATCTTCTAAATAGGTTCCGTTTGTACTTTTAGCAACCAGTTTATTAATACCATTTATAAAAGGCACCTCGAAAACCGCAATTTTATCTACAACAGGCTTAATACCAAGACTTTTACCATTTAACTGTAATTCAATTTCTTGTTGGTTGGAAAAAACTTGAACTGGCATTGTTGAAATTCCCAATCCTTCTTGGTCTTCAACATAGGTACGCTGTCCCCAGGTTTTAGTGGCTATAGCAACAAAAGGTTCTTTTAGTAATGATGCTTGATAAAAGAAAAATACGTCTTTAGGTTTTCTATCCAATCCTACCAAGCCCTTATTATTAATACTTTGTACAGCATCAATACGGCCTTCAGAATTAAAATCGGCATAGTTCCAAACATTAACGCCCGCTATAAAATCATTTTTGGCAAAATATTCTAAATAATATTTATGATATTCTACGCCATATTCGTGTGTAAAATCAAAACGTGTGGGATACAAGGTGTGTAATCTTGGATCTATTCCAGCACCATACTCTGTAATAATCATTGGCTTTTTGATGGCTGCGTGAATTTCTTCAATTTTCTCTGGAAGTAACTCATACGATCCACCATACCATCCGTTATAAATATTCCAGCCAACAATCATAGGAACATCTGTTAATCCAGCATTACTATAACGTTCCAAGCTATTATGATTAGGAATCATGGTATATCGATACGGATCTTCAGCGCGCGTTAAATCTTCAATTTTTTGCGCTAAATCTTTAATATACTTTGTATAAATTTCATAGCGTTTTTTATCATTTGTAAATTTAGGGTGCAAAATTACTTCGTTCATATAAGCCCAAATAATTAAACTTGGATGATTGTAATTTTGACGAATCATTTCTAATTGTGCAATTAAGCAGTTTTCTGTAAAAACTTCATTCTCGGTAACTGTATCTATAATTGGAGTTTCAACAGTGGTTAAAATACCTAGTCGGTCGCACATTTCGAGTATCCTTGGGTCTTGTGGGTAATGCGCAATTCGTAAAAAATTGCTTCCCATTGCCTTCATTCTTAAAATATCTTCCACATGAATATGATCAGGCACTGCATTGCTGATATCTTTATAGTCTTGATGGCGGTTAGTACCGATTAACTTTAAGTATTCCCCATTTAAAAAGAAGCCTTTATCTGCATCAAATTTAAACCAGCGAAAGCCTAATGGATTTGCTGATTCATCTAGTTTCTGATTCGTTTTTGCATCGTATATTTCACAAACTACTTTATACAAATTAGGTGCATCTGGCGACCACAATTGCGGATTTAAAACGGGTTTTAATTCTAAATTAAATTCATTAGAAATTCCAGCTCCTAATTTTAATGTTGTTGTTTTTTCCTGAACAAGTTCCTGTTTTGGGCCGAACACTTTTGTAATAAATTTTACTTTTTTCGTGGAAGCTTCATCATTTTTAATCTTCACTTTTAAGTTTATATCGCCGCTTTCAGCCGATACATTTGGCGTCGTAATAAATACACCATTGGCTGCATCGTCTACAATATCGAAGTGAACTTTTTCTGTTACTATTAAATTAACATCACGATATATTCCTCCAAAAAAGGTAAAATCGGCACGTAATGCAGGCCAGTCTTCGTTTTCTGAATTATCTGCTTTTACCGTTACTTTAAAAGTGGTAAACTCATTTGCTTCATTAAATTTTATAAATTTTGAAACAGGCACCATAAAACGTGTAAAACCGCCAATATGAGTTTTGGCTAGTGTGTTATTTATATACACTTCGGCCGCCGTTGCAACGCCTTCAAAGTATAGAAACACTTCCTTTTCACTAAAATTAGTTGGTATTTTCACTTCTTTAGTATACCATCCAACACCGCGATAATAACCTTCTTCTTCATCTACCACATCTTCAATATTCCAAGTATGCGGAATATCAATCAATTCAGTTTTTATATTTTGTGTATCAAACTGATTGATGTTTTTTATAGCAATATCTTTTACAAATTGCCAAGATTCATTAATGGTATACTTTATTTGGGCGTTTATCTGTGTGATAAAGGTTGTTAATACAAACGCCGAAATAATTAATACACTTTTTTGCATGCTTTTTGTTTTTAAAATCATTTAATTTTTAATCTTTAGTTTGAATACTTCCCCACCAAGTAGCATTAGGTTGCCAGTTATGCATTAACATATTTTTTCTAAGTTCTTCTTGACTTTTAAAAACCTGAGCCTTTTTATTTGCTATGGCCTCCTGCTCTTTTGAGCTATCGTAAAGCGGGTCTGGTTTAGGATATTTCGCGCCAACTGATTCAAGCCAATTTAAAAGTTGACTTGCCATCTCTTCTGTACGCTTTGGCTCAAGTTTTGCTAAATTAGAGTCTTCGTGAATATCTTGCGATAAATTATATAATTCGTTGTGGTTATCTTCCCAGAAATGTATTAGTTTCCAATCGCCTTTTCGCATTATGGAAACGGGTCTGCCGCCTTGATTTCCGTAGTGAGGGTAGTGCCAATATAAAGGTCTTTCTTTTAACGATTTCCCATCTAATACTGGAACAATACTTTCACCATCTATTTGTGCGTTTAATGGCATGGGTAAATTCGCTAAATCAAGGATTGTTGGAAAAAAATCGCTCGCAGCAACGGGAATAGCACTCTTTTTTCCGTGATTAGGCATCCAGGGTACACTAACAATAAATGGAACTCGAATACCACCTTCCCACTGATAACCTTTACCTCCTTTTAATGGAAGACAATTGGTCGAATAATTGTCTCCTGATGTAACGCCTCCATTATCTGAGGTAAAAATAACGATGGTATTTTTGTCTAAACCATTTTCTTTAAGTGCATTAAGCACCAAACCTATCGCATCGTCCATGGTTTCAACCAATCCTCCATACACAGGGTTGTCTTGATATTTTCGTATTGGCAATAAATCGCCGTCTTCAAAGCCTTGCTCTGCAATTCCAAATTTTTCGGCCTTGTTACGATATTTCGACCACTTTTCTTTTGTTGTTTGAATAGGGCCATGTACCGCATAAAACGATAAATACGCAAAAAATGGTTTGTCTTTTGATGCTTTTATGAAGTTTACTGTTTCCTTAGCCAAACGCATTGATAAATTTTCGCCGGCATTATGATTTTCTAATTGCGGATTATTAAAAGGCGCAAAGTATCCACCTGCGGGACTACCGCTATGGTTTCCTGCTACGTTAATATCGAATCCGTATTGTTCTGGATAATGACCTTCTTCTCCCAAATGCCATTTTCCAGCAAAAAACGTGGAATAGCCCGCATTTTTTAATGTCATGGGTAGTGTAATGGTATTTACATCTATATGATCTTTGTACGCTGCAGGAAGCACTTTTGTAAATCGTCCTTTTTTGCGCCAATCTTCACCAACAGGCGCTCCAATCCAGTCGGTTATACCATGTCTAGCCGTAAATTGCCCCGTTAACAAGGTGGCTCTACTTGGACTACATACTTGGGCTCCTGCATAACCATCTGTGAATAAAACACCATTTTCTGCAATGGCATCAACATGAGGTGTTTCATAAAATTTGCTGCCCATACAACTTAAGTCTGAATAGCCTAAATCGTCAACCAAAATAAAAAGTATGTTTGGTTTTTCGATTTTTGCTAGTTGCGAATTAGATTTACACGTCATCACAATCAGGCCAACTAACAAATAATAAACCAATTTAACACCTAAGATTTTCATTATTATAAAAAATACTAATTAATTAATTTAGGTGATTGCACCACTCCTTTTCCTTTTGACCAACTCCAATAATCAATGGCGTGCTTGGTTTCATCAAGAACATAATTCCACTTTTTTAAGTAATAATTTCTATCCTTAAATGGGTCATTATTTTTTTTTAACTCTTTATATAGTTTATCATCTAAATCGTGTTGAATCTCCTTAACCTCGGATTTATCAAATAAGTTGGTCATTTGATACGGATCTTTTATGTTATCAAAAAGACTATTATCACCATCTACTGTCTTTATATAAGTATATTGCTTTGTTCTAATTGCTCGATAAGCCGAATCTTTATAATTGCCAGTAAAAGGACTCACATTCATAACCAATGCAGCACGGTCTTCATTTGGGTCTGGATTTTTAATTAATTCTGAAAGATCTTCACCTTCTATGGTTTTAGGAATAGAAATTTTTGCCAAACCTAATAATGACGGAAGAATATCGGGTGTATTAATTGGTGCGTTCACAGTGGTTCCTTTATTTTTACCTATGCCAGGGTAACTTATTAAAAAAGGTACTCTGATGGATTCGTCCCATGCTAATTGTTTTGTAAATGGCTTAACATCCTGACTTCCCATCATCTCCCCATGGTCTGAAGAAAATACGATGATGGTATTTTGGTCTAAATTCAATTCCTTTAGTTTATCCAATACCTGCCCGATAGCCTCATCGGTAGCGGTGCAATGTGCATAATAACCTTGTGATTCCTGTAAAGCTTTGTCTTTCCATTGCTCTGAAACGTTCGGAGCCAATTTTATACTTTCAAGCGGATACATATCCTTATACTTTTGAGGCGCACTATCGTGAGGATAATGTGGTGTTGCTAACGATATAACCATCAAAAAAGGGTTCGTGTCTTTTGCATGGTTGCTTATATATTCATTAGCATCTTTAACTATTGAAAAGGGAGAATAGCCTTCCCAATATTTTTTTTCAGGATCGTTATTAGCATAATAATGTTCTTTGTTATAATTATGGTCGCACTCG
Organism: Mariniflexile aquimaris; assembly: GCF_042676825.1. NCBI lineage: Bacteria > Pseudomonadati > Bacteroidota > Flavobacteriia > Flavobacteriales > Flavobacteriaceae > Mariniflexile > Mariniflexile aquimaris. Next base: position 745,704 of record NZ_JBHTIB010000008.1, on the reverse strand, counting down.
GCACCTTTCCAATAATCAAACCCTTGTCGTCTTTCTGGTGCTACATTATTTTCTCTACCATGACCATCTAAATGCCATTTCCCCCAATAGGCCGTATTATAGCCTTCTGCCTTAAAAATTTCGGCCATACATAACTCTTCACTCGGTAAGTAAATATCATTTAAAAACATGCCTGTTGTAGTTGGAAAACGACCTGTTAATAAGGCCGCTCTATGCGGTGTGCATACTGGGGTAACCGATACGGCATTAGTGAAATTAACCGAGGTTTTGGCCAGTGCATCTAAATTAGGTGTTTTTACATTTGGATCGCCTGCATATCCTAAAGCAGATCCACGCCATTGGTCTGTTAAAATAAATACGATGTTCGGTTTTTTAGATTGGCTTGTTTTAACCGTCTTTGTCACGTTTACGCAACTTAGTTGCATAAAAAACAAAACTGATAATAAGATGGAAACCATATTCACTCTCATGATATAAATTTATTTAATTGTTGATTGAAAACTATAAGTGCCTGATGGTGCCGAAATTTCAAAGAAATCATTTTCCTTTTTAATCAATTTAACATTTGAATCTTGTTTAAAAACTTCACCATTTAAACGCAATTCCTCTTTTGCGTTAGCAGGTATCAAAATTGTAGCCGTTGTATTTGGCGGTACTACAACATCCAGATGGAATTGGTTATTTTCTATTTTCCATGAAGATGATACTTTTCCGTATGGCGTGTTATAAGTTGCAGCAGCCGATTTAAGCGGATTTCCAGGTTGTGGTGCTATTCTTATTTTTTTATAACCCGGTTCTAATGGTGCAATGCCTCCTATACGCTCGTACATCCATTCGCCTATGGCACCATACGCATAATGATTTAAACTATTCATATTCATCGGGTTAAAGCCTTCTTCTTTACTATAACTATTCCAGCGTTCCCAAATGGTCGTGGCACCTTGATTGATGGAGTAAAACCACGATGGATAGGTTTCATTAAAGAGTAAGGTGTACATTAAATCTATTTCGCCCATTTCGTCTAACACTTCAGATAATAATGGTGTGCCTAAAAAACCAGTTCGTAAATGATTATCGGCTTCTTTAATTTTTGCTAACAAATTAATTTTAGCTTGTTCAAGTTTATGGTCTGGCAGCAAACCGAACGCCAATGCTAACAAATACGATGTTTGCGTTTCTGTTACTTCTTTAATTTTTCCTTGGTCATCAAAAAACTTTTTATCAAAGGCCTCTGCTACTTTTTTATACAAGGCTTCATACTGTTTTTGCTCTTCAATTTTGCCTAACACGCCCGCTGTTTTAGCAGTAAGATTAGCCGAATGTGCAAAAAATGCCGTTCCTATTAAAGAGTGAGATGTATCACCTTTATTATCTCCATTAGCAGGAAGCGGTTGTAACCAATCTGCAAAACCTCCCATAGATGAGATAAAATCTTTGGAAGAAGTTTCATGGTATGCTACCCAACCTTTCATAGTTTCGTAATTTTCTTCAAGAATTTTCTTATCGCCTGTTCTATAATAAATTTTCCAAGGAATAATAACACACACATCACCCCAACCAGCACTAACTTTGTTATTATACAAAACATCTGGTACTACCCAAGGAATACCGCCATTATCGTATTGCGACTCGCGAACACTTTGCAACCAACTTGCCCAAAAATTATGCACATTAGCATTGAACATAGATGTTGGCCCAAACACCTGTGCATCACCAGTCCATCCCATGCGTTCATCGCGTTGTGGACAATCCGTTGGGATATCGAAAAAGTTACCTCGAAGTCCCCAAACAATATTACTTTGTAATTGGTTTAATTTTTCATGCGATGATGTAAACGTTCCGTTTTCTTCAAAATCTGAATACTGCACTAATCCTGTCACCCAGGCTTTTGATGGTTCTTTTGTACTGTCATAGCCACTTAACTCTACATATTGAAATCCGTGGAATGTGAATTTTGGCATCCACTCTATTACACCGTCTTTTGAAGCTGTAAAATAATTTGTAGACTGCGCACTTCTATAATTATCTGTATAAAAAGTACCATCTGGAGATAACTTTTCTGCAAATCGAATTTTTAAAGTTTGTCCCTTTTTCATAGGTACTTTTAACAAAGGAACCCCTACCATATTCTGTTGAAAATCGAAAATAACTGTACCATCTCTTTTTATAATCTCTTTGGCAGCTAATTCTATTTTAGATTTAACTGTATTATGACGTTTTGGTTCTAACTTAATGGTAGCATCTATATCGAAAGCATTAACATGTACCCAATTATTATCATCAAAATTATTGGTTGTCCAATTAGGCATTTCCAAATTAGCATCGTAAGTTTCACCATCGTAAATTTCAGATAATCGAATGGGGCCGTTGGTAGTTCCTTTCCAAGAATCGTCTGAAATGATTACTTTCTTAGAACCATCTTTCAAGGTTAATTCTAACTGACATAAAATTTTAGGCGATTCGGTATCACTCCAAAACGATTCCATCCAACCTAAGCGACCTGAATGCCATCCAGAAGCGACTTCAATTCCAATAGTATTTTTACCAGATTCTATTAAATTAGTAACATCATAAGTTATGGTTTCTATACGTTTTTTATAAGGTGTATATCCCGGGGGCATAACATCGTCACTAACATCTTTACCATTAATTGCTACATCAAAAACGCCCTTGGCTGTGATATATAATCTTGCTGAAGCTATCTCATTAGACAGCTCGAAGCCTTTTCTTAAGTACTGAGGTCTGTGAACTATATTGTTCTGGCTTCCTAAAACGTTTTCTTTTTTAGTATCTAGCCCAATCCATTTTGCTTGCCAATCGCTATTGTTTAACAATCCTAATTCGAAATGATTAATTTCACTCCAATTAGATGCCACATTTTCTTGATTCCAATATTTTACTTGCCAATATACTTTTTGACGAGAATTCAAGTTTTTACCCGCATATGCTATAAACGTTGATTGCTCTGAAACTTGTTTTTTAGAATCCCACAAATCGGCTTTATTTGGAAGCAAATCGGGATTTGAAGCCACCACAATTTGATATGCTGATTGGCTTTTTACATCTGTTTCAACGGGCAAATTCCATGAAAACGTTGGTGTAGCATTGTAAAATCCCATAGGATTTTTAAAGCCTTCTGAAATTGTTAAGCTTTCAGCATTTTGTAAAAAAGGTTGTTGATTTTTACAGCTTGTAAGATTAAGAATAACCAGACTTAATAAGGCATAAAAAGCAATTGCAAAATTTGATTGTTTTGTCATTTTGATTTAAAGTTTCGTTTGAAATTTATATGTTCCTGGTTCTGCTAAAACCTTGATTAGATTTTTATCAGAACTGATTAATTTTAAATTAGAAGTTTCAGTGAAATCGTTTCCGTTTACAAGTAAATTTTCTTTATTACCATAAGGAATTTGTACTTCTGCAGATGTGTTTGGTGGAATCACAATATCAAGAATAAAGGAATTACCTTCAATTTTCCATGATGATGATGCTTCTCCATAAGGTGTTTTTACACTTGCGAAAGCCGATTTCAAATACTCAACATTAGGTATTGGTGCCATTCTAATTTTCTTATATCCTGGCTCTAAAGAAGCGATTCCTGCAATACGCTCGTACATCCATTGGCCGATAGCACCGTAGGCATAGTGATTTAAACTATTCATGCTTTGTGGGTTATAGCCTTCGGCTTTACTATAACTATTCCAACGTTCCCACATGGTTGTTGCGCCTTGATTAATGGAATAAAACCAAGATGGGTAAGTTTCCTTGAATAGTATTTTATACATCAAATCTATTTCTCCCATATTATCTAAAACCTTAGGTAAAATAGGGGTGCCTAAAAATCCAGTTCCTAAATGGTAATCGGCTTTCTTAATTTCTTCAAGTAAATGCTGTTGTGCCTTGGGTTTGGTTTCTGTTTTTAACAAATCAAAATGTATGGCAAGTAAGTAGCTTGTTTGTGTTTGTTTATCATTATTATACCTTCCATTTTCGTCAAAAAACTGATTTTCAAATGCGTTAGCAATAGCTTTATATAAATCTTTATATTTCGTTTCATCTTCTGTTTTTCCTAAAACACCTGCTATTTTAGATACCAAATGCGCTGAATGTGCAAAAAAAGCAGTACTTATTAATTCTTTGGGGGTATCACCGCGATTTCCTTCTTTTCCCTCACCCGTTGGATAAGGTTGTAACCAATCTGCAAAAGAATGCATGTTGGGAATGTAATTTTCTGCTTTTGATTGATAGTAGCCAACCCATTTTTTTGCCGATTCATAACTCTCTTCAAGTACGGTGATATCACCTGTTATATTATAAATATCCCAAGGAATAATTACACAAGCATCGCCCCACCCTGAACTGGCATTTTTATTTTGAATAACATCTGGCACAATATAAGGCACCAAACCGTTTTTATGTTCAGATTGGTTTTCTCTTAAGCTTTGCAACCAAGCGGTCCAAAACGCATGAGTCTGGAAGTTAAATAATGAAGTTGGCGCAATTACTTGTGCATCGCCTGTCCACCCTAACCGTTCATCGCGTTGTGGACAATCAGTAGGGATATCAAAAAAGTTATCACGCAAACCCCAAGTGATATTGCTTTGCAGTTGGTTTAATTTTTCATGTGAAGATGAAAACACGCCATTTGATTGAAAATCTGAATGCTGTACAACTCCTTGAACCCAACTAGCATCTGGAGTCACATCTTTGTCATACCCACTTAATTCAACAAACTGAAATCCATGAAACGTGAATTTTGGTGTATACTCTACAATCCCATCTGTGGCAGAAATATAATAATCCGTGGATTGTGCTGAACGGTAATTTTGGGTATAAAATGTTCCGTCAGATAAAAGCATTTCTGAAAAACGAATTGTTAATGTATCCCCTTTTCTCATGGGCACTTTCACTTTTGGAATGCCTACAATATTCTGTTTTATATTAAAAATAGCTGAATTATCTTTTACTGAAACAATCTCGACATCATTAATAATTGTTTTATTCTTTACAGTGCTGTGGCGTTTTGGCTCTAGTTTAACAGCATCTGCTATTGATTCGGTTTCAACCTCTTCCCATGATGCATCATCAAAATTTGAAGTTGTCCAATTTGGCATTTCAAGATTGGCATCATAAGTTTCGCCATCATAAATGCTTGCCAACCTTATTGGTCCATTAGTTGTTCCTTTCCAACTTTCATCAGATAAAATGGTTTTCTTTGAACCATCTTTCATGGTTATTTCTAACTGACATAATATTTTAGGCGATGAAAAATTTTCATAAAGGGCAGTTCCTCTGCTAATTCTACCTGAATGCCAACCTGAAGCCAATTCAACAGCTAAGGCATTTTTACCTGTTTCCAAAAATCTTGTAACATCATAAGTAATGGTTTCAATACGATGATTATAGGGCGTCCAACCCGGAGGCATTACATCGTCGCTCACATTTTCACCATTTAAATGCACATCAAAAACGCCTTTTGCAGTGATATATAATCGTGCTGAAACTACCTCTGAAGCTAATTCAAATCCTTTTCTTAAATATTGAGGTCTGTGCATTAAAAACTTACGAACCCCTTTAATACTATCTTTTGCTGTATCTAAGCCAACCCATTGCGCTTTCCAATCGCTGTTTTTTAGCAATCCTAATTCAAATGAATTGATTTCACTGTAGTCTGAAACCTTATTATTTTGATTCCAGTACCGTACTTGCCAATATACTTTCTCACGAGAATCTAACTTTGTGCCAGCATATTTTATCCATGCCGATTGATTACTTTTTTGCTTTTTAGAATCCCATAAATCTGGATTGTTAGGAAGCAATTTTGGGTTTGAAGCAACCGCTATTTGATATGCTGATTGACTTTTTATAGTTTTAGAAATGGGCAATTTCCAAGAAAAAGTAGGTTGGGCATTATAAAAACCAATGGGGTTTATAAAACCTTCTGAAACCACTAATTCTTGAGGAATTAATAATTGTGCGCTACTTGAAAGCGTTACCAAAAAAACGAATGCACTGAATATTGAAAGCGATTTAAGCGTCATTTTTTTAGTATTTTTTTAAATAACTTGAATGGAACAAACAACCTCCTTTATTCCCTCAGGAAAAGCCACCATAATTGGCAACACTTCCATTCCGGGAACCTGATTGAATATGCGCTCTTTTAGAGATTTTTTAATTGCTAAAGGCACATTGGATTCCAAAACCACTATTCCTTCTTTTTTATGAATTTCAATTTTAGTATCTGAAACTTTTACAACTTTTTCACCCGTTGGTGAAATAACAGGCAGTACCAAAGTATCGCCGTTTGCTTCTGAAGATGTTCTTAAGGCTTTTATGGTTGTTTTTTCTTTATCAAACAAATAATTTAGTGCAAATGCGCCATCTGATTTTAAGGTCGCTTTATCTCTGTCAGTCAGTATTGTATTGACAGAAAAATTGATTTCTCCATTGAAATCTGTCACCGAAACTTTTGCCTTTAAATCTTGAATATTTGTATACCAAACGTTATCAACCATGCGCTCTACGCGTGGCGTTAAACAAAAGTCCTCACCCGGTTGTGGTTGTTGGTTGTATGGTTCTACTTCCATATATTCCACCATACTGGCGGTGAATAATGGTCCCACTTTTTCATGCCATAATACCGCTAACGAACCACCTGTAGCTGCTACCGAATATTTTTTCTTCCATATTTGGTCATAACTAGATACGGTATTTCGCCATGGACCTCTAGCGCCCAACCACACATCGAGTTCTGGAAAGTGTTTTACCCCATCATTCACTTTTCTTGGAATTGGTGTTTTCTTGTTTACGTTCTTTAATTTTTTAGAATTATCTAAAACAAACGCCACATTTTTAGCATGCGCAAACGTATGATGCATACAAGGCTTTTCGCCATAAGATTCGTAATGTAAACCACCAGCTAACAAACCATTTACCGTACATCGTTGTAATAATTCAGTGCTTAAAATAGCCGCGGTACCAAAAGCTGGATTTCTATCGGCTAACAACGTAAAGGCTGGTTGGCAACCATCGGTTGTTCTGCTTCCCCAATAAGTCCATTTATTTTGCCGTGTACCAAAACTGTTATCCCAAGCACCATCGGGCAACATAAATTCCAAATGGCCATTTAAGGACTCGGTAAGTAATTGTATTAACTTTTCATCTTTTTTATGCACCGCATATTGCACAACCCCATTTAAAGATTCTTCTACATTATAGCCAATATCAATGGGAAGTAAGCCTTTTTCACTTTTTTCATCATCTGGATGATCCTCACCATAGAGTAGCTTATTGGGTTCCGTTAAATATTTAGGAATCAAAAGCGCTAACTCATCACTTCTTTTTATATATTTTTCTTCATTAAAATAATCGCCTAAAAATGACAAAGCATAAATGGCGGTAAACCGGTAATTGATATGACTAAAATTGTCATCAAATTTTAAATAGACATACTCGATGGCCCGTTTTAAACGCGCTTCCCATTTTTGTTTCATTTCTTTTGAAAGCAGATGCCCGTGATGGTGCAGTGCTTCCCCTAAGGCGATTGAACCAAAAACAGTAGTTCCATTCCACGATTTTGGGTCTAACATATTGGTCCAACTACCATCGGGCAAATCGACGTTTACAGACCAATCCATTAATTTTATGGCGGCATCTAAGTATTTTTGTTCACCCGTTTTATCGGCCATATACATTAATGGATACACGGCATCGGTGCAACGCCCGTGGATATCTTCGCAAGCATGACAATATAAAGCCCCGTGTGTAACCGAATTATTTGGATCGTTAATTTGATCGCGTATCATAGCATCACACCATGTGGTTAACAGGTTTAATGATAACGCTTCAAAATCAGTCGTCCCTTTTAATTCTTCCTGTTTATGACCACTTCTACACGCATACATAGGCAATAGTAAACTAGCGCTTCCTATTGCAGTTAAATGCATAAAAGAACGTCTTTTCATGTTTTAAAAATTTAAATTTTTAATTTTTAATCTTTTTGTACAATTAGCACTAAAGATATGCCCGTATCATTTAAAATCTATCCTGCTCTAGTCGGGTTTAAATTGATGGGATCTGTGGTATCCATTAAATTAAGAAAAGTAATTTAATAAAAAAACCTGTGAAGCTAAGTTCACAGGTTGAATAAAAACATTACATTTTGGTCTTTTATTTTAAAACAAATTTGGTATAATAAGATTGACGTTCACTCGTTACTTTTACAAGATACATACCAGATTTAAATCGTCCATCATTCTCTATCAACAACTTACCATTTTCTAAAGTGTTTTTATAAATTATTTTACCTAACATATCGCTTATTACAATGTTAGCATTATTGGCATCTTTTAATGCTATGGTAAAACTTTTGCTTGCCGGATTTGGAAATACTTTTAAAGATACTTTTTCAAATGCTTTATCATTCACACTTAAGGTTGTAGATTCTACAATCCATTTAGACCTATCATCTGAAGTTGAAACATGTTCTATGATGCCGTTAACATTGTGATATATATAATTGGAACCATTTCGTGTTTGGAATTGATATGTGCCATCTGTACTATTATAAATAACCACAAATTGTTTGTCACTATCTTCTCTAGGCGCTGCAAAACCTGTATTAATAATATCGTTAGGAGGATTCCCTGCCGCTCTTAATATTCCCTTGTCCGATCTTTTACTTTCAATATTGTAATAATTCCCAGCTTTTACAAATTCCCATTCTTTATCTCCAGGAGCTACATTAGTACTATTATCACTTTCAACAACATCAGAGTCTACCGAATGCATGTATTTACCAGTTACAAAATTCTTGATGCGATAAATAGCGCCTGTTAAATCGGTTGGGTCGAACACTCTAAAATTTACTGTTATTTCTGGAGAGGAAACAGTCGCATTACTAGCGTTGTAAGCCACAGCCTGCACGGTATAATCACCAGCTGTACTAGGTGTCCAATCTATGGAATATGGAGCTGTTGTATCTTCGCCATAAAGAGCACCATTAACCTTAAATTCTACTTTAGAAATACTTCCGTTTTCATCTACAGCATCGGCTGAAATCTGTACCGTTTCACCAACATTGTAAATACTTCCATTACTGGGCGAGGATAAAGAAACTCTAAACGGGTCTTGAATAATATCTAAATCTATAATTTGCAAATAAAGTGGCAGTGCATTCCCCGAACCGTTTTCCATTAAGTAATAATACAGTTTGCCGTTTTTTATATAGATCTGTCCATGATCAAAAGTTCTTCCAGAAGTAGCTTCATAAACCCTCGTAAAATTATTAGTGCCTCCTTCGGCCTTTTCAACATATACACGACCTCCAGAGGTTAAACCTATGATAAAGATATTATCCCCAGATGTGTAAATTTCATCGGCACCTGAAAAGGCTTCCGACGTTATAAAATCGGTTGCTCCAGCAGGTTTATATGTGTGCAAATTTTTTGTTACACCAAATTGATTATCTCTAACCCTACTAATTATATGAACGTCTCCCTGTTCAGTAACCGTCCAATCAAAACCACTAACAATACTTATGGAGTTTGCATTGGTACCTTGAACATAATCCCCTGGCTCCATAACTTTTATAAAATCAGCGTCATATAACGGTAAAGCAAAACTTTGCCCTTGGTGGTTTTTCCAACCTGTAAAACCGTTTTGGTCATCGGAATAGGCATAATACACCCCATTTTGATATTCGTACTTATCTGTATTATTGGCTGATCTTTTCTGAAAACCGATACGCATTTTTCTGTTTACATACTTAATATCTCCATAAAGACCCCAATTATAAGTTATCCCTGGTTGATTCTTGGCATTTAATACATTGAATTGTGTGAAACTAGACCAGGTAGAGTTACTGGCATTGTATTTAGAAAATTTATAGGCACCATTATTATTACCACCTTCACGCATGTACATAAATAAATCGCCCATATCGTTTAAGAAAAATTTAGGATACGTTAGTGCCGAAAAATTGCTATAATCCACACCACCGTTAAGGCTTAAATGCTTATAGCCTCCGGTTGAATTTTGAACAAACTTATCGAGGGTGAAGTCTACATCAGGAAGCGCTGCAGCATTTGCGATAGAATAGGAATACCTAAAATAATCGTTACTTAAACTACCATCTGAAGGCCTATTGTTATCATAAGAATGCATATCGTACAATAAATGAATGGTTCCATTTATTGGGCTTACACCTACAGCTATGGTGTTGTGAGATTCTCCAATCCAATATTTGTTTTGATATCCAGTGTGACGATGCGGAAACTCGATAGTTGCCATGGTGCCAGTAATGGTATTGTAACGAGTTAGCATCACATTACGTTCGGATTTACCACCTTTATACCATGTCATAAAAACAAATTCGTTATAGGTTTTTATGCAATCGCCATGAGCTGAAATATTTCGACCGAAATAAAAGTCATAGGGAGCAGAATCCCCTGCATTAGCAGCACCCGATGAAACTTGAGTACCATCGAAATGCAAGCCAAAATCGGTGATTTTAATTTCGTTTTCTAAAGTTACTTGAGCTTGTAATACTTGTATACCAAACAAGAGGAGACAAGTAGATATTAATGCTACATATTTACTAATAACAAGGTAATTTCTTTTCATAGTTCTTTTCTTTTAGCAATAAACTTCATAAAGATAGTTAGATAAGAATCGAAATATGTCCTGTTCTGTACTGCTAAGGTAGATTCAAATTTAAGAAGCAGCCTAATTATTCCATATAAAACACCTCTTCTAAAGGAATTGACACAGGCGAATTATCTGGGTTTACTTCCATAATATCTGCCATAAAATCCCACCATTTTTTTACAATGGGGTTATTAGCCAAATCTTGAGACCCTCCAGTACCTGATACTTTTTGAAATGCGAAAAGTGTGCTTGTTTCTTCATCTAAAAAAATAGAATATTCACTTACGCCGTTATCTTTCAATAGTTTTTTAAGTTCTGGCCATATCTCATTATGACGCTTAGTATAGGCTTCTTTTTGCCCTTTATTCAGTTTCATTTTAAAAGCAAGTCGTTGCATAATATAAAATTTGTATTTATTTTTTGTTCGAAGAATCATCTAGGTAACGCAGCAATATTGTTTTCACATCACTAACGGTACCTTCTTTTAGTCCACCATTTGTTGCACCTGTAATCCAGTAAAGAACCATGCCTGCATCAGAGCAATCCCAATAGCCTTTTTGAAACTTAACGACATCATCCACTTCAGCCATTTTTCCCATTAGCCACACAAATTGCATGCGGTGGTCGGTATGGTTTTTTGCCCAATCCCATTCAGATTCTTTTACCTTTAAATATGTATTTTGGTCTGGGATACGAACTTCTTCAATACCAAAATCTAAAATATCTTGCCACTTGTAAAAATCGCCGGCATTATCATTAGCAGGATGATGCGTAATCACCTTCACGAATTTAAGTTTTTCCTTTTCCGAAGCCTTTAAAGCAAACCCTATAATATCGGGTTCTCCGGCCTCTACAATCCAGAGTGGGTCTATTTGAGTTGAGGCATTAATGGCTTTTACCAAATCTTTAATAGTCTGGTCCAATTGCCATTTAGCATCTAAAAACGTAATATGCTCAAATCCACCCCAGCGTCTGGCTGTACCATCGCAAGCGGTTTGCATCATAGCATGACGCTCTTTTTCGGCCGCCTCAGAAATTCTATGTAGCACTACTAAATCGCAACTATGTGAATAATGCACTAATCGATTTTCTAGACCTGCCGCACGTAATAAGGCCAAAGATACGGCGGTACCACCCAAATCGTCTGGATCTGGGGAATTACCATCTGCGACAATGGCGATACGACCCGAAGGCGGATTTATGGTTTGCGACGTCGCAAACAAGACACTGAAAAGAATACTTATGAATGTTATAATTGATTTGTTCATCTTTAAAATTTAAAAATTAGGTCATTATTACGCTATTTATGGTGCTTCAACTTTTGGAAATGTCGTTGGTGAAATACCTTGTGAAACCATTGATTCTGGCCCCTCTGCTTCGGGACTATAATCAACATTGGTTGTTAAAATAAATTTATCGAATTCAAAACCGTCTTCGCGCATACTAAATTGAATTTCGTGTAGTCCAGGTTTCTCAATATTCAAATAAATTTGATTTGGCACACCACAATGAAACTCTTTAGTCCGTTGTTTACTATCCCATGTCCATTGTTCTTTACCATCGCACCATTGCATACGTTGTCCGTGCTCGGGCCAAGTTCCGTTTAATCCAACGTGCAAACCATTATCTTCGCTACCTGTTGAAAATGCTCTTACCCAAACGTAATAGCGTCCTGGGGTATTTATCTTTACCTTATAATGCACAACAGCCATGAGTCCTGGCTCGTTTGTAAAATTTTCACCAGGAACTATTTTATCGGCATGGGTTACGCGCTCATCTGGTAAAATTTCAATATATGCGTTTTTACTGGCACCGAAACCATGTTGATCGTCCTCATCGCGTCCAACACGAGGAGTTTCTTCTTTTGATGTTCGATACCATGCCCTAATTTCAGATTTACTTTGCTTATAAAAATGTTCAGCTTCAACAGCCAAAAGTCCTTCTTTTTCTTCAAACACAAGCTCTTCGGAAACTATGGGAGCATTAAACTTTGCAGATTGCCCTTGTACTAATTGTCCAAATAGGACTATTAGTATGGTTATCTTTAATATTTGGCCAACTCTATGCATTAAGCTTTATTAATAACATTACAAATATGCTTGAAACATCTATAAAAACTACTTCGTCTATATTTATTAATTCTTAAAATTCTTTAATAAAATTTCTTCAGTCTTACTCGGTTTATAGCCAATGCGATGTGCATTAACAAGTATTTGTGATGTTTCAGAAAGCGATAAAGGCTGGCTATAAACACTCCATGTTTTTGGATATGTGCCATCGCTATTCTTTATTTTATATCCAATGGATGCTCCTTGGGTTTCACAGGTTATAGCAATCTTACCTTGTGAATATTGAATTTTAGGACTTGTTGTTACGGGTTGGTTTTCATTCCCATTCCATAATTTTTTGATAAGTTCTCTTTCGGGCATGCTTGGTGTATCTTTAATATCTTCTAACCACCTATCCATCTCTGTTCTTAATTCCTGTATCTTTTGGGAATATGCAGGATTATTGGCTAGATTGTTAAGCTCGTGCGGATCTGCTAGACAATCAAACAATTCTTCTTCGGGTTTGCTATTTCGAAACCATTGCATTTGAATATCATTTAATTTTTCTTCATCACGCAAACTCAACAATTCCTTCATGGTAGGAATCTGTTCTCGATAGCTAAGTGGCAGGTAATAGCCTTGTTCTGGTCTGTAATTTCTAATATATTTAAACTGCTTATCGCGAACGGCTCTAATAACATCGGTTACTTCATCAAAACGATCTGCTGCTCCGTGAATATAATTTCTGCTGTTTCTAGATTTATAATTACCCAAAAAAGCCTGTCCTTGCATATACGGAAGCGGGTCTTTGCCCGTTAATGAAAGTAAGGTAGGAGCAAAATCTACAAAACTAATCAACTGGTCGTCTTTAGTTCCTGCATTCATTTTTTTTGGAAAACGAATTATCATAGGGGTATTTAATCCTGAGTCATAAATTAAACGTTTCCCCCTTGGAAGTGGTCCGCCATGGTCGCCATAAAAGAAAATAATGGTGTTTTCTAGCAAGCCATCGTCTTCTAGTTGCTTTAAAATGGCTCCCACTTGTTTATCCATTTCTGCTATATTATTGTATAGCTTCCACATATCTCTTCTTACAACTTCATTATCTGGCAAATAAGGCGGAATTTTAAACTTAGTATCTTTTGGCAAGTGTACTGGTGTTTCTTCCTCCGTCATGTTACCGGATTTCCATTTATAATTAGTATCACCCGCTTTATAATGTCTGTTTTCAATGTGCCTAAAACCATAGGGCTCGAATAAACCAGATTCGTGCGTGTCTGTGAAATTAAAAACAGCATAAAATGGTTGATTATCATTTCTGTTACGCCAATGGGCATACGGACTACTTTCATCCCAAGCGGTTTCGGGCGCCTTAAATTGGTAATCTTCTTTGTAATTATTAGAGCAATAATAACCATTCATTCGAAGTAACTCACTTATCATTTTTACATCTGAAGGAGGCACTGCTTCATAGGCTGGCAAACCTGTTACTTCGGTATAAGAATTAACGCGCATATGATTAGCTCCAATACTTGTTGGATACATACCCGTTGCGATGGCAGCTCTACTTGGCGCACAAACACCCGAGGTTGAATATACATTTGGATAAATAACCCCTTCATTCGCCAAACGTGTTAGATTGGGTGTTGGAACCGTTAAGTCTCCAAATGGCGGTATGTAGGCGCCCATATCTTCAGTTACCAACCACAATATATTTGGTTTTTCTGTTGGATTTTTCGTGTCATCTGTTTCAGCTTTTTTAGTTTCGCCTACCTTCGTTTGACAAGAACTAAACAACAAACAAATCAATACAACAGTAAGAATATTTGGCTTATTGATTATATTTTTTATCATTATCTCGTTATTTTTTTTGCCATTACCACATACATTCTAGCTTCTTTTGGAGTTTCTCCATCGCTATTCCCAGACATTACAACGCTTTCTCCAGCCTTAACTTCACGTTTGAAGATAGACATCGTAACATCACCTAATTTAAAATCGTCTCCTGTATCTTCAAACTCATCTTTTAAAAATTGTGGTCTGGGTACACGGTCATCATGACCTACATACAAGGTCATATCATCGGCTGCAATAAATTGAAGTAAATCTCGCGCCCAATAACGACTATCTGAATTAGGCATTCGTACATATTCGCATCCAACTAAATACTTTGGAATTACGGTGTAGTTATACGGAAGGTCTGTATACGCCTTTTTACCCCAAAACACATTGGTTCTTAATACCGCGGGCGAATCTCCGGTATAACTAAACTTTTTAAAGAGTAAACTTTTATTACTCACACCTGCCTCACCTACCGGAATTTTAGGTGTATGTGCTGGTAATGGTTCTTCTTTTGCTACGACGTTATAAACTTGTGGCATTTCTGAACTGAGACCATCTTTAAATTTCACTTTTTTAGATGCTATTTCTAAAGTTGCAGAAGGTAAACCATCACGTTTTGCTGTAATTTTAACTTTACCTGATTTTAACAAAGAACGAATTGCCACGCGGTTTATACCACATTCTGTATCTAAATAAAGGTTATTAGTAGAGTTTTCTTTACCACTGTTATAACCACCTCGCCAAATACCTGCACCCGAAAACGTAAAATCAATACGTCCTTTATCTAAAGGACATCTATTGCCATCTTTATCTACTACTTCTACATCGATAAGCGCTACATCCGATCCATCGGCTAACCAACCTTTAGGTCCCGTAATGGGTGTTAACTTAATAGCAACAGGTTCGCCAATCGTGTTTTTAACTTGTGAAGTTCTTAAGACATTATCAATAAAACCTTCCGCTCTAATTTCGCCCGATTTCCATGTTACCTTATCAAATTTATACACGTATCCATTATCTGGTATAGAGTCGATTCCTATTAATTCATTGTTTACAAAAAGTTTTACTGCTGCACAATTAGAAATCACGTAAATAGGTTTTGTAGTGTCTTTATCATAATTCCAGTGCCCAACAATATGCACTTGTGGCTCTGGTCGCCACATAGATTTTAAAGCATAAAAGGCTTCTTTAGGTAAGCGAACGCCATCAACTTCGCCACTGGCTCTTGTTACTTCGGTAGGACATCTTCCACCATGCGGTCCATCGGAAAAAATCCAATTGGCTCCACCACTATGATAAGGCTTCTTGCCCATTTTATTCCACCAATGATCTGCTTGTTTTACGGCAAATTCTTCAGAAGCTAATTTATAAGTATTACGATCTAAATTAGGGTGGTTAAAGAAATTATCGTCTCTTGAAAATTCATCCCACACACGACGCGGTGATTCATCACGACAATATTCACTTTCTATTAATGGTAAATCTGGATATTCTCCTTCCCAACCTTCGGTTCCAATTTCGATGCTGATATATTTTTCGGAAGCCTCCGCATTGTCGGCACGTCTGTTGCCCATTAAGCGCTTTCCGTTCGGGTCGAACGTATTTATGATATCTAATATTTGTTCATAATGTTCTGCGGATTCTGCCCAATTGCCACCTTCCCAAATAAAAATGGATGGATTGTTACGATAGTAAACAATCATATCGCGAAACGCTGCAATACGGATGTCCCAGGTCTCGCCCTCGTCTTCAGATTCACCCGATACCCCAGGCATTAAAGTTACGAAACCGTATTTATCGCCCATGGCAATTTCTGAAGGAGATCCGGCACAATGCCCCCAACGTATAAAATTGCCACCTGCTTCATCCATCAATTGATAGGTGAAATCGCGTAACCAATCTGGCAATGCCGCTCCTAATCCTGCCCAACTGTTGGTTGGTTTTTGTCCCCAACCATGTAGTTTAGCATACTCACCATTGATATGAAATCCGGTGTCTTTATTAAACTCAAAACTTCTTATCCCTAAGGGTGTTTCGTAAGTATCTAAAACCTTATTGTTTTCCTTTACCGAAGTAATTACTTTGTACATATAAGGATTTCTAGTAAACCAAAGTTTTGGGTTTTCAATTGCTAATTGTGCATCAAAAATCAATTTTTTATTTCCGCCTATAACATGACTATTCGAAACTTTTTTAACGACATTGCCTGCTGCATCAACAATATGGTTTTCAATAACTATATTTTTTTGATTGTTGTATTCGTTAATTATTTCGGTCTTTACAGTTACATCGGCGTGATTTTTACTAATATTTTCAGCATACACATAGGTACCTACTGTCTTTAAATTATCATATAAAGGTAAGGTTATGTGTAAAGGATCTAAGGCATGTAAAAATACATTTCGATAAATACCACCATGAATTGGATGCCAGTGCTCATGATTCCAAACCAATGGGAAATTATTTCTAAAGTCATCACCTCTATCGTTATTCACTTTTACGGCAATAACGTTTTCCTCATTATATTTTAAATAGGGTGTTAAATCGTAACCGAAAGGAATAAATCCGGTTTGATTTTTCCCTAGATACGTACCATTTATATAAACATCGGCTATTTGACGCACCGATTCAAACTCTATAAAAATCTTTTTTCCTTTGTCTGATTTTGGAAGTTTAAAATGTTTTCTGTACCAAACGGTTCCGCGCCATTGATTTGACTCGCCATAATGACCGCCCTTACTGTAATCATCAAAAGTATCGACATCGTTAAATGTATGCGGACAACTTACGCTTGCCCATGATGCATCGTTAAAATTAACAGCCTCTGCATTGGCGGGATTTTCTTTTATGAATTTCCAATCTAGGTTGAAGTTATACTTTGACCTATTGCCTTTGGATAAATCTTTTTCAAGTTCTTGTGAATTAGAAAAATTAGCAAAAAAACTTGACAAAATAAAGGTTACTACTAGGTTATAAATTTTTAAATTACTCATTAATTCATATTTAATTATTGTAATAAATATTGTGCGCAAATGTTATTTGGCTTTAGGTCCATCATAATCGTAGGTAAACCAATCAACATCAATATAACCGGCATCTTCTTTTTCATTCCATGAAAAGAAACCTAATCGATCTCCAGTCCATTTACCAAAAGCAATTGTAAAAACAGGTCCAAATCGTTTAAAGGTTTTTCCATCTAAACTATATTCATAATTGGCTTGATTGCTCGTATTTGAAGTTCTTACATATAAATCGTTTCCTGCTATTTCTGGACCTTCGGTTTTAACACCCATAGGATCCATGAAAAACAATTTTTTCTTGCCATCTTCACTCACATTAACTCCTAATAAATTAAAAGCACCTCCATATCTAACAAATCCGGCTAATTGATGTGGTTGCATTCCAGAAAGATCAAATTTAGCTACCGATGTACCAGTGGTAATCCCCATAATACGCTGACTTAAGGTATTGCAAGCTCTCCAAAAATCGGAATCTGACCCATCGTTATTTGTCCATTGATTTATGTTAGGCCCATATCCCTTTTCGTTTGGTAAAACCTTACTTGCTTTTAATCGTAGCCACCCTGTTCTCTCGGTTAACGACCAATGCGTATTTCTTGGATTGTGATTCCATTCCCATTGTGCTCCTAATGTTGCTTTTGAAAAATCATCATCGGTACTTGGAGCTTCTATAGGATATCCATCTATTGGTTTTTTATATTGTTTCACGGGCTCCCCGATACCATCATTATCTTCATCAACCCCTATTATTGGCCAACCATCTACCCAAGTTACAGGCTCTAAACATTGTGGCCTTCCTTGAAAAGGAATGTCATCATTTTGAATTAATTGATGCATATACCACCAAGATTTGTCGGGTGCTTGTATTAAAGCGCCTTGGCTACAACTACGATTATTAAAAGCTGTTCCTTTTTCTAAAACAGTACGCACTTCATATGGCCCATAAATATCATTCGTTTTTGACCTCAATACAATTTGCTTTCGATCGTTTTTTGGATTTTTAACACCTGGTAACGTAGCGTTATCTCCCATGGTCCATTGCGCCAAAAATATATACCATTTACCTTCTATCTTATACATTTTAGCTGCCTCTGCACCCATTCCAGTATACACCAACTTCCCTTTACTAAGAATTTTTGTGCCATCCCAACTCATTTCATAAATTCTGTTCTCATTACCCTCAATGGTGTTCTCAGGACTTTTTTGTTTGCCCGCTGTGTTTATAATGATAAAAGCTTTATGTGTTTCTTCATCCCATATGACTGCTGGATCGTCTAAAACTTCCGACTTAGGAAGCATCATAATGGGCTTACTCCATGGACCCGCAATATCCTTGGCGGTACTTACCATTAAACCATGTTGATAATCTATTTGATAACAATACCATGTACCTTCATGATACGCCAAATCTCCGGCCCATACACCAAAAGAGTAGCCATTCATTCTATCCCAATTATATTCAGGTGCCCATGACAAACTTTCAAACACGTGCCCAACATTGGTCCAGTTCACCATATCTTTTGATTTCAAAATAGGCATACCTGGAGACATGTGCTGTTTAGAGGTGATCATGTAATAGGTATCACCTACTTGTTCAATATCTGAATCTGGATAGTCGGCATTTAATATCGGATTGATGTAAGTTCCATCTCCTTGATCTCCCCAGCTTCCTGTCTTAGCTTGAGCAAGTTCATTATTATCACTTGACTTTTGTTTTTTTTGTTCTGTTTTACATCCAAAACAAATGACTACTATAATTAGAAAAAATGATTTTAAAAAATTCATGTTTAGTTTAATAATTATGATTAATGCTTATTTATTGCACCTTTAGTGTTACTTTGTGTAAATCTTTCTCCAAAGAAGAGGCACCAATTGATATTGTAAACGTACCCGGTTCAACTACCCTTTTCAGTTCTTGATTTAATATATTAAGCTCTTCAAAACCTAATTTAAATGAAACTGTTTTAGTTTCACCTGGTTTTAAACTGATACGTTTGAACCCTTTAAGCATCTTTAAGTAACGCCCCACAGAAGCAAAATCGTCGCGCACATACATTTGTACAACTTCATCGCCAACTCGAGTTCCTGTATTCGTAACTTCAACAGAAACCATGGTAGACCCATCGGTATTAATTACAGCATTCTCTAATTTAGGCGTGCTATATTTAAAGCTTGTATAACTTAAACCGTAACCAAAAGGAAATAATGGCGATTTATCACTAAATGCATATTGCCCTTTACCAGAACCTATAAAATCTGGACGCTCTAGGTAAGTAACTGGAATTTGACCCACAGAACGCGGAAAGGATACGGTTAACTTTCCACCCGGATTGACATCACCAAAAATGGCATCGGCAATAGCATCACCAGAATGCATGCCTAAATACCATGTTTCTAGAATAGAAGGAATATTTTCAGCAATATAATTTATCGATAACGGACGACCATTAATAAGCACTACAATAATTGGTTTTCCTGTTTTGTGAATCGCTTCTACCAATTCATTTTGCACACCCATTAAATCAAGGTCGTCGCGATCTACACCTTCTCCACCTGTTCTTCTGGAACCGCCAACAACAAGTACAACGGCATCCGATTTTTTTGCGGCTTCAATAGCATCTGAAAATCCTGCTTTAGAATCACCCATTAAGTTACACCCTTGTGCATAATTAATTGTAACCTTTCCTTTTGTTTTATTTTTAATACCATCTAAAGCTGAAACATAATAAGGTGGTAAACCCGAATACCCACCCAATAAAGAGTAAGAACCTTTAGCAGGTTTTTCTTCATGGGCATTAGGTCCAATTACTGCCAACGATTTAATTTTATTTATATCAAGCGGTAATAAATTGTTGTCGTTTTTTAATAAAATAATCGCTTTTTTAGCCATTTCATAGGCATAGGCCTGATGTTCTTTTTTACTAACAATGGTATCTGTTTTTGCTTCTTTTAACTTTGAACCAAATAAACCCAATTTATATTTTGCGGTTAAAATTCTTGAGGTTGCTAAATCTACATATTTTACCAAATCTGGGTTTTTTGAAAGTGTATCTTTTAAAACATTTGAATGATATGCATACAACTCTAGTGGTTTACCTAAAACCAAATCCATATCTACTCCAGCTTTTAAACCAAGTATAGCCGCCTCTGCTCGTGTTTCGGGAATGAAGTGCATGGTTTGTAATCTTCCAACGTCGTTATTATCGGATACAATAAAACCATCAAACCCTAATTCGCCACGTAAAATATCGTTTAGCAACCAAGTATTCATATGACAAGGCACTCCGTTAAAATCTTGATGCCCCGGCATGATACAAGCCACTTGTGCTTCTTTTACTGCAGCTTCAAAAGGTGGTAAAAATACTTCTCTTAATCGGCGCTCAGACATATCGCTAAATCCACCATTAATACCACGGCGATTTTCTGGATAGCCCACAAAGTGTTTCGCTGTGGTTATAATGTGATTTTTGTCTAATCGCTCGTTGCCCATACCTTGCATTCCTTGAATAAAAGCAACACCCATGCGCGAAACAAGATAAGGGTCTTCACCATACGATTCTTCTACCCGACCATAACGTGCATCGCCTGATATAACATCTAAATTAGGCGAATAACAGTGTGTTATATTTAAAGCGCGCGCTTCTAAAGCAGTTTGAGAAGCCATTTTTTTAATCAATTCCGGTTCCCATGTAGAAGCACAAGCAATGGCCTGAGGATAAACGGTTACGCCATCGTACCATAAACCATGTAACCCTTCACCGAATTTCATGAATGGAATGCCTAAGCGATCGTTAGCAGGTGCATCTTGCGACATTTCTGCTATTTTTTCATCTAAAGTCATTTGACTTAGAAGATTATCGACATTCTTTTTAATTTCAGTGTCACTTAATTGTTTTGATTGAGCGACCATTTTCCCAGAATCACAAGCAAATATTGTAATTGCAAAAAAACCAATTAGGGTTAACTTTTTCATTTAATTGAGATTATTTTATTTTTTGAATTGATTTATGTTATTTAGTTGAAATTCCTTAAACCCGGAAGAATTTTAATATCAACAATTTGGTTGTCTATTGGCCACTTTAAGATAATTAATTTTTGGGTTTGTGCATCCCAAATTATATTAGTTGCATTAAAATATTCTGGACATTTATATGTTTCTAAGCCTACATTTTTTAACGGATTGTAGAACATGACCACGTCATCATTTATAATTACTGAAAATCCATCTGGATAATGCCTGTTGGCGCCAACAAATATTTTAGAAACCCCTTTACTATTATCGCTTTTTATACTCAAATTAAGCGTTCTGGTGGCATGGTTAAATAAAAACGATTGAATATCTCCAGCTATTGTTTGAGGAAATGGTCTTGCAATAACATCGGTAATATACTTACGCTCCACAGTTCCAGCATCGGTGCTATCGCTAAAAATGGACCATGTTGAAGGACCTCCAGGAAGAAAATGCTGCATGGTTCTATTCCCTAAAAACCAAGCTTTTATAGACCCAACCCCCATGCGATCGAACACCTCGGCAGTTCTAATATAAAGCTCTCTATACTTTAATTGACCAAGGTTTCCTTCTATTAAAGTATCGGTTGTTGCAAAGGTTGGAAAACCCCATTCACCAATTAAAATAGGGGCGTTTAGCATATCTGATTCTTTATCAAACCGATCCATTACAGGTTTGATAAGGTCTATTTTGTTTTGATAGATATGCGGTGCGAAAATGACATTTTTTCTATTGATGGGCGCTGTAATTTCGGCATATTGATTGTTATCAATACCTTCACCTTTGTTCATAAAAATAGACTGAATTAATATTTTTTTATTTGGATTGATTTTTTGACTTTCATCAATAATTTGCTGATACAATGGAATCAGATATTTTTTTGTTAAGTCTGAATATGTAATATCCATGGTTAACTTTCTGGGTTCATTCACAACATCATAACCCAACACATAAGATTCATTGGAATATCGATTCCAAATGACTTTCCATGCTTCAATAAAGGTGTGGTATTCATTCTTTTTATTTTGCCAAAATTCTTCCCAAATAAATTTATCTACACCATAAACCGTCATTTTAAAAACGGATTTTATCCCCGCGTTTTTACCCAATGTTACTAGAGAATCTAACTTAACAAGATAATTTGGTTCGAGTTTCCCACCCGGAAAATTACTAAGTTTACCAAGTTCTAAGCGTATTACTTGGGTATTGGCACCCATACGAACCATACGCATATAATCGTCGCTATTAAAAAACACTTCACCTTTGCCATCGTTGGTGTTTACAACGAATCCTCTTGGAATAACATGTCGACCCGAATCGTCTCTCAATCCATGCTTAATTTGAGATTGACCAACGAAACTAAAAATTACAAAACAAAAAATAGCGACTTTAAATTGCATAAAAATAGTTTAGTTTAAAAAACAGGACAATGTAAAATAAGATTAGTGATTTTGTATCCTGTATTGTGCTGATTAATCTTAATAATACAATAGTTCAAAAAGTTGAATCATAAAAAAAGACCGAAATAAAATTATTCCGGTCTTTTCAAAACTAAACTAACTCAAACACTAATTAATTTCGATATCCGTTATTTGTTGGGTCTGACTCCAATAATTTTGGATTTAATTGCAACTCCTGTAATGGTATTGGCAACAAAACATGCCAAGCTCTTATATTTTCATTTGGCTTCCAGAAACGATATTCTAAATTTTGAACTACATCTAACAAAATGCCCCATCTAATTAAATCATATCTTCTCATACATTCTCCAGCCAGTTCCCATTTACGCTCATTGTAAATCGCCTGTCTAAACTGCTGCTGATTAAGCCCTTTAATAGCTTCAGCCTCCGCTACAGTTGCATAAGCACGTTCTCTTATTTCTTTAATATATCCATAAGCAGTTGTTGGATTACCTCCTGGTCTTTCATTTTCACATTCAGCAGCCATTAATTTCACATCTGCCAAACGGAAAACTAATCTGTTATCTGAATGATTAAATCGCGGTGAAGTATCCAGTTTTAAATTCATGAATTTTGGCATATATGGAAATGCTAGATCAAATCCTAAATAATTATCCAGAACATTTAAAGGTCTTCTTAAATCGTTTAACGGAAACTTTTCTGCAAAATCTTTTGAAGCTATCTGTAAACCGGTTCCATTAAATGCCTCTCCATTAGCCGTTAATGCTGCAGATAACGCTGCTCTTTGCGATGTATTTTTGGGCTCATCCCGTAATCGCGGGTTAAACATACTCGGTCTCCAGTTTCCATTCCCCCATATAGCAGATAAATTACCTCCTGCCTCATCAACCAATCCTTCTTCATATTGGCTTCTTATATCTTTTGCAAAATCCAAAGACCAAATAATTTCAGCATTGTATTCATTAGCAGGGTTAAAAACTGCCGCATAACTTGGTAAGATTTGATGCCCAGATTGATTTATTATTTCGAGACACTTATCTAAACCTTGTTGCCATTTTTTTTCCTGCATATAAATTTTAGCAATAACAATGGCAGCTGCCCACTTCGATGCGCGACCTCTTTCTGCCGCTGGATAAGATGATTTTAAATTATTTTGAGCAAACTGCAAATCATCTAAAACACCTGTTAAAATTGTTGCCTTAGGTGTTCTGCCTAATTCTCTAATTTCATTTATTTTAAGATTGTTGGTATAATAAGGCGCATCTCCCCAAAGGTTGGTAATATGCCAATAAGCCAAACCACGTAAAAACCTTGTTTCGGCAATCAATTCTGTTTGAGTGCTTTGAGAAATTGCCGTATTACCCGTAACCCTGTCTATTATAATGTTACAGTTTAATATAATTTTATAAAAATCCTTCCAGGTATCAGAGACACTCATTCTTTGAATGGATTCATCGGCAACGGACTCATTCATAGTATAATTACCAATGGGAGCTACAAAATCGGCTACACGATTGGGCTCTATAATATCGGCACCGTTATCATAAAAATGATCTAAACCTACTTGCCCATAAATCGAATTGTTCTTATAAATTGCATAAACCCCTGTAATCGCTTGTTTGGCATCGGCTACTGATGCAAAGAAATTTTCTGGAGCAATAATATCTCGAGGATCTTCTTCTAAAAATGACTCACACCCTAGGCAAGAAATCATTAAAAAGATGTATAAATATATATGTTTTGTTTTCATAAGTTGTTTATTTAAAAAGTTACGTTCAGTCCAAGGCTTAAAACTTTAGCATTTGGATACTCTCCATTAGAAAAACCTTGAGCAATGTTTCCTACTCCGTTTCTTCCATATCTACTGGTTTCAGGGTCAATTAGTCTAAAATCTGACAATAAAAGCAAGTTAGTGCCTGAAGCATATATTGACATACTTTTTGCTCCTTTAAATGCTCCAATTTTATCTACAGGTAGATTATAAGTTAACCTTACATTTTTTAAACGCAAGTGAGAGCCATCCTCCACATCATATGAATTGGGTATGGAAGAAGTAACCGCATCAGACCCAGCTCTAGGTATATCGGAGGTTGGATTATCAGGTGTCCAACGGTTTGCAACCTCGGCATATTTTGGGTTTTCACCACGAGTCCAGAAATTACCACGTGTTCTTAAGTTATACACTTCGTTACCAACTGTACCTTGAAAATAAAAATTAAGATCGAAATTTTTGTATGATAAACTATTTTCCAATCCAAATATTAAATCTGGAAACGGACTACCTAAAACAACAAAATCTTCATTAGAAATGATACCATCACCATTTAAATTTTCATATCTCGGTCCCCCAACAATCTGTGTTCCTGGATTTAAACCTGACGCATCTATATCTGCCTGACTTTTCCAAGTCCCTAAATATCTGGCTCCGGTAAATACAGGCACTGTTTCTCCAACAATAATTCGTAGGTTTCCAGCTCCTATAATTTGATCTACCACGACATCAATATAATCTTGTCCCCCGAGGTCTAACACTTTATTTTTATTAGAAGACAATGTTAAGGTAGAGTTCCATTTAAAATTATCATTTTGAATATTGGTAGAACTTACCATTAGTTCCCATCCTTTATTTTCCAATGACCCCACATTTTGTAATTGGCTAGTAAACCCTGTTTGTCTTGGGATGGTTACATCAAGCAACAAATCTTCGGTCTTTTTATAATAATAATTAAACTCTGTAAATACTTTGCCTCCAAACAATGATGCCTCTAATGCAATGTCAAATGAATTGGTAGTTTCCCATTTTAAATCTGGATTTGCTGGCCTACCAAGTGTTAAACCTGGTTGTTCTACCCCATTAAGCGTCGTATTAGCTTCTTGCAATATCCCTAAGGTATTATAAGGCCCTATAGCTTGGTTTCCTGCTTTACCATAACTGGCTCTCAACTTCAAATTTTTAAATACATTTTGATTTTGCATAAACGGTTCTTCCGAAATTTTCCAAGCCCCCGCGATGGAAGGGAAGAAAGCATATTTGTTACCTTCCGCAAATACTGAACTTCCATCACTTCTACCCACTAATGTTAACAGATACTTGTCTTTGAAAGAATAATTTGCTCTTCCAAAAAAAGACACGGTTTGAAACCCCGTATAGCCGCTTCCAACTACATTCCTTACTGGATCTGTTCCAAGCCCTAGGTTGTTAAATTGGGTTGCATCGGTAGTATACCCAAACGCTTGTGCTTCAAACGTTTCAGTTGAAACTTTTTGAAAAGAGGCGCCCCCTAAAACGGTTAAATTATGGTTTTCTCCAAATTCAGCATCATATTGAATTGTATTTTCATTATTCCATCCAATTGAAGATACTGAAGATATTCTGGCATTACCTTTCTCTCCAACCACGGTTAAATCTGGTCTTTGACTTGATGTGAACTCGTTTCTTTTACTGTTATTTATTTCGGGATTAAATGTGGAGCGTATAATCAGATTCTTAACAGGATTATATTCTACATAAACTGTACCCAAAAGATTATTAGAATAAGTTTCATCTGTATCTAATTCCGCAATAGCCAAGGGGTTACTAAATGGTGCTCCAATAACATCATTAAATCCGTTATACGAGCCATCATCATTATACACTGGTTGTGTTGGCAAAATATTTAGCAATCCACCATACCCAACAACACCATTATCTTGTTTAATTCTAGAATAATTAACACGTGCTCCAGTCTTTAATTTATCGCTTATTTTAAAATCTAAATTCGATCTAAAAATATATTTTTCTATTCCCGAATTTTTTATCAGACCTTCCTGATCGAAAAAATTCAATGAATTAAAATAGTTTACACTTCCGTTCTCTGATGCCCCAGCTATTGACACATCGGCATTATAAATAGGAGCTGGATTTAACAACAAATCAAAATAATCGTTATCAGGATAGTCGGAAGGATTGCCAGGAAACGGCTCTGCAACCCCTCTAAATCTTGCATCTTCATTTGTGTATGAAATTTGTTCAGCTTGAGATAAGTATGCTGGTCTTTCCGGCACCAATTGTGTACTCGTATAAATACCTACACTAATCTGCGGTTTACCTCCACCAACATTTGCGCCGTTTTTAGTTGTTACAAGTACAACCCCATTTGCACCTCTCGAACCGTAAATAGCAATCGACGAAGCATCTTTTAATATTTCAATAGACTTAATGTCGTTTGCATTAATGTTGTTCAAATCAAAATTGGTTCCAACAATAATTCCGTCTATAACCCATAATGGCTCGTTACTTCCTGTAATGGAATTACCTCCCCTTACCCTTATAGATGTTCCTGCACCAGGCGCTCCACTTGTTTGAGTAACTTGAACTCCAGCAGCCCTACCTTGTAAGGCTTGGTCTACCCTTGATACAGGAACCGATGCAATATCCTCTGAACTTACGGTTGACACCGACCCCGTTAAATCGGATTTTCTTTGTGTACCATATCCAATAACTACAACTTCGTCTAATTTGTTATCGGCAATTAATACAATACTAATTTTTTTTTGATTTCCAACCATTACGCTTTGCGTAGCGTAACCAACATACGAAAACAAAAGTGTATTTTGCGGGCTGGCATCAATTGTGAAATTTCCATCAAAATCTGTACTGGTACCTTTTGATGTTCCTTTAATTAAAACCGTTGCTCCAGGCAGCGGTTGACCGTCTGCGGTTACAGTTCCAGAAACTGTTTGCGCATTAGTCATTACAAAACAGGATAAAGTAATGACTAAACACAACCAAGTTTTTTTAAAACTTGGAAATGAATCTAATTCAAATTCTAATTTCATATTTATTTAGTTAATTGGTTTAATTGGTCTAAATTTATTTAGACTTAATTTACATTCTATCCTGTTTTGTGAGGGTACAAAAAACATTATAATTAATTATTTATACTTAAAACTGTATTTTTTTTAAAAAAAGTGTTAATAAAAAAACAAAATGTCAGTATTTTTTTTATCTAACAACCAATAATGTTTTGTGGAAAAATCATAAAAAAAGACCGAAATAAAATTATTCCGGTCTTTTAAAAACTAAACTAACTCAAACACTAATTAATTTCGATATCCGTTATTTGTTGGGTCTAACACTGACAATGGATATCGTATAAAACATTCCTGCGTAATTGCTTACAATAAAAAATTACTGAGGTGTTAATTCTATTAGCTTGACACTATGGGGTTCTAATTCAACTTTCAACGTAAGATTTCCATCCTTTTTTTCAACCATAACATTTGTTGTAGTTTTAGAAAGTTTTGCTAAATTTTCATACTTGGTCATATTTGCATTTAAAACATTTTCCCAACCTGTATTAAAACGATCGGATATTCTGTTACCATAAATTCGGCCATTGGTTATCTCACTTACTCCGCCAGCACGAAGATCTTTGTAAAGTTCGTGCATCATGATACTATTGGTTTTATCAACAGTCCATTCGTTCATTTTCCACTTAGTTCCTCCAGAAATTAAACCGCCTTCAAGTCTTGGGTAGATAGTGTTTTTTGCCGTACTCGTTCTACTTGGGTTATGATTATAAACCAGTAAATAAATGACATTGTTTTTTACAACCGGGATTACGCCAGCATATCCAGAAAGATTATGAACTGCTTGAAGTCTACTCCCATCTTCCATCATTTGAAACATTTTAGACACGTTTCTTCTTCCTTGAGGTAAATTACTACCTTCTATTTCTTGTCCCCATTCATAAATTTCACTAATTCTGTACTTAAATGCCATATCGGCAATTGTTGCGTACCAACTTGCTCCTAATTCGGTTGCATCATTTAAACTAACACCTCTTTTACCGTTTTCGTCTCTTAAAACACCAAATTCTTGGATATCTAATGGAATATCTCTAAACTGAGCATAGCTATCCAAACTATTTCTATATGGCCCAATATCGTCTGGAAGTTTTACGGTGTTTTGATCTATTTTTTCATAATAAGAAATACAAAAGAAGCTCATTTTTGTTCCTTTTTGACCAGTGGCATAATTTGTACCGGTAGCACAATGGTCTATAAGTTCTGTGGAATATGTAGCACTACCTTCTGTAAGCATATTTCCTGGGCCAATAATAGCATCTGGAATTACTTTTAAAACCTCATCAACCGTGATGTCGTAATGCTTAAAATAATCTTCCTTAGTTCCGCGCCAGTGATCTGGTGTATAATTTGGTTCGGTTGCCACTCTAAAACGCCAGGTTTTAACTTCTGCCATTCCAAATTCATTAACTAAGGTATTTAAAAAGGCGTTGATATATTGTCTCCATAAATTGTAATCTGTTGGTGGCTTAGAATTTCCGTAAGTATCCACTACCTTTGGCAAACTCATCTCCCAAGGCACATTATCTAACACAATACGCGGTTTTAAACCTGTAAGCCTAAAATTACGCATGCTTGTAAGGAGTCCGCTAAAATCAGTAATAATATTACCCGATGCGTCAACGCCTTGGTAATACTCGTTTAAATCATCGGTTCTTCCTCCAAGCATTCGTACCAAATTATAGCTCTTTACATAATCCTTAACGCTTTCTACCTCTCCGGTTCTAAAACCTGAACTATTAAAACGCGTTTGGTTTATCATAGGCCTTGTTGACCAAAAATTATAAAACGTACCCACTACGGCGCCCGTATTAATGGTTACAAGTTTAGCAGGATCTATGGGCTCTGGAACCTCTATTTCTGGTTCTTCAATTATTTCTTCTTCTACGTCATCAGATTTTGAACAACCCGAAATGATTAGTACTAAACTGAACAAAATCGCAAAAAAGATTTGATTCATTGTAAATTTTCCTGTTTTCATCATATTTAAATTATAGTCATTATCTATTCGAAAGCATTTATATGCTTCATTATTTTATATCAATTTCTAAATCGACAACCTTTAATTCACTTGGTTTTCTAATCCCATTAGGTTCGTCTTGCAGCATTACCGATATTATTTCTTCATTTTTCCAACGGTAACTATCTGCCAACATATCGTTCATAAAAGGTCCTTTTACCGCATGTGCAATATGCCAATCTTGCCAATCGTTTTTTGCAGTTGCTACAGCTACTATCAAATCTGTACCATCAGCTTTACTACTTTTACCTTTAATTGATTTGTTGGTGGTACCACCATAAATCATAATTAAATTATCATTTTTATCAACAAATATTTTAGGCCTGTTACCTACTGCCATAGGTAATTGCAAACGGTTCCATACACCTTGTTCATTTCGCCAATAATGAAAATAGCGTTGTGCTGAAATAGGCCCCCAACGCGTTGCTCCCAATGTACTTCCTACCGCTTCAATGGTTTCTTTTGTACCATGGTACATAACCACATGCACCCGTTCTTTGGAGTCTATAACTTGCCCGTGATCGTTCATTAAACCCCAAACACGTGGAATGGGTTGCACCACTAAACCTGGTGAATTAACGTTTATAATTTCATCTAACACATTACCGTCATTATTTTTCCAGGTAAATCCACGGTCATCACTATAAGCGTACATTAAATCGTGATTTGCACCTTGGCTATTTTCGCGCCAAACAAAGGTTACATGCAATCTTCCATTAGCATCATAATCGTACCCATTAGGATACGAGCAACGTGTCTCACTTTTCCCCAGTTGATCTTCAAACATTCCCAATGCCGAATCAATTTGTCGGGTATGCTCCCATTTTCCGGTTTCGGCATTGTAGTCAACCAACATGCGATCGCCATCACCGGAACCTCTTACACGATAATTCATTTGAAGATTACCTTCAGGCGTTGGCCAAAATTTTGGGTAGGTTATTTTAATGGGTTTATTTTCTTCTAATTCATTTAAAATTGGGCCGAATGAAGCTGCACTCCACTCCATTGTTTCAGGACTGGTTGCTAAACCCTTTTTTGAAACCCGATAATGCAGCGGATGTCCATGATGGTCGAAGGCTAAATGAATAGTGCCGTCATTGGGGCAAATGCCTAATGAAACAATATTATGAGAATCGTCACTTTTAAAATCGTAATCTAAAAATTGAATGGTTTTCCAATCACCTTCAGGAAGTTTTCTTCTTGAAATACAAACACGTCTATTTTCGTTGTAATACGCAATATATTGATACCCATTATTTGACGCCAAGGCATCTTTTTGGTAGGTTCGTCCATTTATAGCGGTTCCAAACCTCCCATCAATAGTAAGCGCTTTAGAATCTACTGTTGAAATACTTTTTTGAGTGATTTTAACTTGGGCTTTTAAAGACGCAACCAATAGCATCACTAAGCATAATGTAAACAGTCTATTTTTCATATTTATTTATTTGACGTATTCTAATAAATACCTTCCTGAACCTATTACTAAAGTCGAATTATTCAGTATTTCAACTTTCGTTTCTTTTTGAAAAGCTTCAAGAGAAACACCATTAATTTTTAATGATTTTAATTCCTTGGGTGATAGAACAACTTGTGCTTTCGTATTAAAAGGCACTTCTAAATTCATTGAAAAATTTTCACCATTCAACTTCCAACTATTATGAATCGAACCATACGGCGAAGGCACCTTTACCTCAGTTTCAGTCATGGTTTTTGGAAATATAGGTTTAACAATAAATTCCTTATAACCAACCTGTTCTTTTGAAGATTTAATCCCTCCTAAAGATTCATAAAAATAAGCGGCGAAACCACTGTGCATTGGGTGATTTAATGAGTTTGTTGGACCTTCCATTTTCTCCCATTCAAACTGGCGCTCTGGCCATGTGGTGAATCCAGAATTCATAACATAGGTTTGACTAGGAAAATCTGGAGTGGTTAATATTTGATATGCTAAATCGGCCTTTCCATGGTTAGCTAAAACGGTATAGATATATCTGTTTCCATGAATTCCTGTGGAATGATGACCGCCTTTAACTTTTACAATATCGTATTCAAGACCATTAACCACATTGTTTATTTCGGCTTCTGGAACCATGCCAAATTGAAGTGCTTGCACGGTAGCCGTTTGGCTTTGGTACCATTTATGATTTGTATTTGGTATAGTAACCAAATATGATTTATTAAAGGCAGTTTTTAAAGCTTCTTTTTCTGCCTTCATTTTTGCCTCATACGCAACGTCGTTATTCATTTTAGCAAATCGTTCCATAATGCCCAAAACATCATAAAAATACGCATTAGCTGAAATGATTGGGTCGCATTCCATCGCATCAGGATTTAATCTTCTATCCCAACTTGGTGGACACCAATCGCCCATTCCGTCTTGCATAATGCCATTTTCACCTTTAAAATTGAGGTAAAAATTGGTTAAATCTTTCATTTCTGGATAGTACTCTTTTACTATATCGTCATCACCATAATACCAGTAATTATACCAAGGCAAATACATGGTGGCCACACCCCAATCTATTTTAGCATAGGTTGATGTACGCTTACCAGGAGCTATCATGGTTGGCACTTGATACTTTATTTCTGGATTGTTGTGCCCTTTGGTTGGACGCATTTGTGTACGAATATCTTCCATATACTTTTTATAGAAATCAAACATATCGTAATTGTAAAGTGCGTATTCGCAGAACGCATGGGCATCGCCTAACCAACCACATTTTTCGCGATGCGGGCAATCTTCTGGAATGCCATGAACGTTATCTACGATGGTCCATTTGCTAATGCTGTGCATTTTATTTAGTAATTCATCTGAAGAATTAAAACTACCTGTTTCCTGAATATCGGTAGCCACTAAAACCGCCTTAATCATGTTCGCATCTGGCTTTGTAGAAATACCTTTTATTTTAGCATAACGAAACCCATGATAGCTAAATTTTGGTTCCCAAGATTCGGTTTCGCTTCCTTTACATATGTATTTATAAATTTGAGGCATGCCATTAGCACCTCCATTGGTAGACCCCGGAAAAATATCTTTTCCGTTGGTTAATAGTGCCTCGGTTGTAATAATCTCTATAAGTTGTCCTTCTTTTTCCTTCACATTTAGTTCAACCCAACCTGCAATATTTTGTCCAAAATCGACAATCCATTCGCCATCGGCGCCTTTAAATACGTTTTGAGGCTCTAAAACTTTTAGTTTTTTTATGGGCGGTATTTGTTGTGCGCTTATTTTAGTCACTTCTGGTGAAACCAACTTAGCATTGCCCCAAGATGTATCATTATAATTAGCTGAAGTCCAATTTCCTAGTTCATACCGAGCATCATAGGTGTCTCCTCCATAAATGTTATTAAATACGATGGGGCCAGTAGATTCCTTCCATGTTTCATCAGTATAAAAATCAGACGAGCTACCATCAGTATAGTTCACCTTAATTAAACAACGTACCGTAGGCGAACCATAAGACAAATCTTTTTCTGATTCTGGGTCGTTTTTCCAAGATATGTTTTGACCATAAAATCCATTACCTAATATAATACCAAAGGCATTTTTACCTTGTTTTAATTGATTGGTAATATTATAACTTACGTAATACGCCTGTTTATCATAATTAGATGGTGCGGGATCTAATACATGGTCGCCTACTTTTTCACCATTTAAAAATAACTCGTAATAACCTAGACCGCAGATATATACCTGAGCATGTTTTATAGATTTCCCAATGTTAATTAAGTTTCTAAAATACCCTGCTGCAAAACCTTCAACCATTACAGGTTTATTCATTGAACCTGTTATATACTCACGAAAACGGTGTTCTGAAGTTCGCGTATCTTTATTTAAAGTTATCCATTTTGAATCACCCCAATTTGCCTCATCCATTAATCCCATTTGGAATGTTTGCGCATCAGACCAATTAGATGGTTTGTTAAGTTCATCCCAAATTTTAACACTCCAGTAGTAGGTGCTTGTAGGGTTTAACTTTTTACCTTGATATTTTATATAAACCGAATTATTACTCGAAACTTTACCTGAATTCCACACATCTGCATCATTTTCATTTAACTTTTCAAGACTTGAAGCAACTATGATATGATATGCCGATTGCGATTTATTAAATCCTTGAGCCTTTACAATCCAAGAAAAAAGTGGCTGCTCATCTTCAATCGCCATAGGATTAATTTTTGAGTTGCACCTTAATGACTCAAACACTAATTCATTTTCAGACAGAGATGATTTCAGGTCTTTTTGGCTACAGGAAAAACCTAAAAAAATAGCAAATACAATTATAAAACGATACGGCATACAGGATATGTTAAACATTAATAATTTAATTAAACTCAAATGTAACTTTTGATTTAATTAAAGTTATCCTGTTTTATCCTGTATGCCGTTTAAAAAAGAAATTACTTTTTATTATATACTATTTCCAATACCTACTATTACAACAGATAAAAGAATTGCTATGATGCCTATGGTGATTGTCCATTTTGTTGATTTAGCTACACCTTTCCATTCTTTACGGTAAATTCCCCAAAAATTGGCAGTAAGTATAATTGTAGACATGTGTAAAATCCATGAACTAGCACCATTCCCTAATTTACTTTCGCCCATTCCATAAAAAAAGAATTGTAAAAACCATATGGTTCCTGCCAATGAAGCAAACATGATGTTTTTTGAGATTGGCGTATTTTTATTTGTTAAATCTTTGTACGACTTGTTTTTGATGCTTAAAATGGTAGTCCACACTAAATTAGTTACTAAACCACCCCAAAGAATCACCACGAAAGTTACATTGTTAGAATATAAATGGTCGTAACCAGCTACTACAGCAGCATCGGCTAATGGTTTTCCTGCTTCAATTCCGAAGTTGAAAAAAGAACTCAAGATACCAGAAAGAATGGCAACAATTAATCCCTTGGTTAAATCAAATTCTGCTACACTCTTTTTCTTGTCTTCATCAGATAACTCCGCTTCTTTCATGATACCTGCTTTACCACAAATACCAATACCTAGTAAGCAAACTACCACTCCTAAAAGCACAATTTGCCCACCTGTTGAAGAAATCATATCTGTAAACGATACTTTGCCTTCTGTTGGAACAAAATTATAATATACTGAAGGTACAATCGCTCCAAAAGCTGCACAAAACCCTAATACCACCGAATTACCCAAAGACATGCCCAAGTAACGAACCCCAAGGCCATAAGAAAGTCCGCCAACTCCCCAAAGTAAGCCCATTAAAAAAGTAAAAAATAAAATGGTACTGGAACTAGCAAAAATAATATCTAAAAATCCGGGTATTGTTAACCACGCTGCTATTGGCGGCACAATAAGCCATGACATTAAACCCCCAATCATCCAATAGGTTTCCCAAGCCCATCCTTTTACTTTGTTAAATGGCATGTAAAAACTTCCTGAAGCGACACCCCCTAAAGAATGAAACAAAACACCTAATATTGCTTGCATATATATATTTTATTTTTTGTTAAAAAACAAATCTAACTTTTGTAATTAAATATGTTATCCTGTGCTGTCATGCTTCGTAAAAATAACGGAAAATTATAAGCTCACAATTTTTAGTCAATCTTTATAGTAGCCTGCAAAACAAGTTATTATAAAACATACTTTAAACCAATGTAAAACTACCAATGCTTAATAATTAAATAATCTTCTTCGTTTAGCGTGTTTTTTATTGAATCTGGAATTTTTCTTCGAGGCGTATCTTCGTCTAGCCTGAAACCAGCTTTTCCTTTTCCTTTTATTAATGGCATAGTACCCGGTTGATTGTTTAAAAAGTCGCCTTGAAATGTCATCCAACTAAATAGGTCTTTGATTAATCGCTCTTTAATCTCTTTTAATTCGGGTTTGTTTATTAGATTATTTTGTTCGAAAGGGTCGTTTTTCAAATCATACAATTCTTCAAAGGGTTCGTTTTTAAAAGCGGTAGCACCTCTGCGAATGAAAAAATCAACATTGGGTTTATTTGTTAGATTCTTTTCTACCACTTCAATAGAATTAAAGTTTCGGATGTATTTGTAACGGCTATCTCGAATCATTCGAGACGGAAAAACTTCAGAATTCAAAATATTTTGATTAGTCCGTACGCCATAAACGTATTTATTAATTTCAATATCCTGCCCTTTTAGAATTGGCAAGAAGCTTTTGCCATCCATATCAGCTGTGGCTTTACCACCCGCAATTTCCATAAAAGTAGGTAATACATCAGTATAATGAATGAGTTGATTTGATTTGGAACCTGGTTTAATTACCTTGGGCCAACGTGCCACAAAAGGAACTTTCAAACCAATATCTTTTACTGTAAATTTCCCAGAAACACCATGGTCTGCGCTATATATAATTAGGGTATTGTCTCCTAAATAGTTATCAGCAGCCGTAAGCACTTGGTCTAATTGTTTGTTATCTTCTTCAATGCTTCTGTAATAGCCGGCTTTGTCTTTTATAAAAGCAGCATTGTTCTTTTTGCTTTCATTAAAAGGGTAAAACTTGATATCATTTGCAGAAGCACCATTCACATTAAAATACTCCGAATGCGGATAATATGATGTTATGAACATACAAAATGGCTTTTTGGCCGTTTTAAAATAACTTTGAATACTATCAATTGGAATATATTCTCTTGGGCCTTCGGGTCTTTCTACGGCATGCCATTCTTTGTCCCAATTAAAAACTGCATCTGGACTCACATGACTTTTTCCTGCTAGTACCACTTCATACCCAAGTTTTCGCAGCTGCTTGGTAATACTAACGATATCGGGTTTTACTTTGGAATGATTCGCAAAACAACCGTTTTTCAAAGGATATTTCCCTGTGAATAATTGCGATCGACTAGGCGCACAGATGGCCTGACCTGTAAAGGCATTTTCGAACAAAATCCCTTCTCTAGCAATTCGGTCCACATCGGGGGTTTTAACTTTTTCGTTCCCATAACAACCATAATCATATACATCTTGATCATCAGACAAATAAAATATAATATAGGGTTGTGTGCTTTGATTCTGTGAATTATTAGCATTCGCTTGCTCTTTCTTTTTTTGAGCCGAGCATGAAATCATTGTTAAAGAGATACATCCAAAGAGAAGCAGTATCAGATTATATTTTTTCATTTTCAATAGTATATAATTATTGTTTGTATTTGCTAACTGCATCTGCTTTTGGATAAGGTACTGTATTTCCGTTTTTTATAAATGTACCCGTAGGAGCCATATTTGCTTTTAACCAAGCTAGCATATCAGCATTCATTTTTAAAGCAACCTTCATATTTTTTGAAGTTGGCTTTTCTAAAAGATTGTCTTTCTCTCCCAAATCTTTTTTCAAATTGTACAAAGCAAATTCTTCTGTTTCATAAAAATAAAAAAGCTTATAATAGGCATTACCAATGCGTTTTTGAATGAGTGTGGTAGGCGAAAACCTTTCGTCCATATATCCCGGGAGGTGCCAAAACAAATTGTCGCGTTCTATACGTTTTTGCTTCCCCTTTAAAATATGTGCAAAAGATGCGCCGTCGTAAATACCTTTTTCCCCATTAGCTTTTTGTAATGAAGCAATATCTACTCCTGCAAAATCAGCTAATGTTGGTAAAAAATCAATACAATGCACTGCTTGATTTGAAACTGAATTCTTTTTGATTACATTGGGAAATCTAAAAATTAATGGGACTCGAATACCCCCTTCGTCTAAACTTCCTTTTTTGCCTTTAAGAGGAACATTATCAACCAATCCTCCGTTATCTGAATAAAAAATAAACAGGGTGTTATTGGTTATATCATCTGAAAAATCACCATCACCATTTGGATCTTTCAAGGCATTACTAATTTTACCCACATTTTGGTCTAAAAGTTCTATTAAAGAAGCGTATTCTGCTTGTTTTTCACTTAAACCTCTTTTTAAATATTTCTCGGTTAAATCTTTACGACCTACAACATCTGAATGAACCGCATGAAAGGGCACGTAAAGAAAAAATGGCTTTTCAGTATTTGCTTTTTCTTTAATATAATCTACCGAAAAATCACCAATGGCATCTGTAAGGTGTTTAGGTGTTCCTACTAAAACCGATTGATTACTATTCTTTTTGTATGGTGATAAGTTTTCATCAATATATTTTTGATTATACGGATGCGCATATTTATCAAAATAATCCGATCCAAAAGTCCATCCATTGCCATCTGAATGCAATGCTAAATAATACGACTTCGTTTTTTCTCCATTTACAGTAGCCGCTATCTCATTATGAATGTCGGCAGGTAAGTCGATACCATAGTCGCCTCTTAAAGGATGCGGTGTACCATGACTTTTGCCAATTAAAGCAGTTTGGTAACCTTGTGTTTTGAGCATATCGAAAATATTAAATCCATCTTCTGAAATTACTTTTTGCTGCTCATGAGGCTCAATTAGTACATTTGGAAAACCTTTTGTTCGTTTGTCTTGTCTTTTTAATGACCCTACATTGTACACGCCGTTATCAGAGCCTGTGGCGTATTGCCCGCTTATCAAGGCGGCACGCGTTGGCGCACAGTTTTGATTGGTATACGCATTAGTAAAAGACATGCCTTGGGATGCTAATTTATCAATCTCAGGAGTTTGAAATATTTTAGAACCATTATTGAAATTAGTATTGCCCGTGCTTACATCGGTCCAACCTAAGTCGTCTGCTAAAATGAATACTATGTTGGGTTTTGATGCATGTTGACTTTGACTATATCCTGAAAACGAAAATATGGAAATTAGTATTAAAACTAAATATTTAGCTTTTGTCATTGGTAACTATTTATTGCTATTAAACTTTAATTTTTTATTAAAAAATCCTTTCCCCATTTTGCCCTTAAATCTGTGGCTAATTCATTTACCATATTTTGATATTCTGGTTTTTCAGCTAAATTATCCAACTCTAAAGGGTCGGTTTTATGGTCGAAAAGCATCCGAGCGTAGGCTTTCCCATGATTGTCTGTCCATTCGGTATAAAATAAATCGCCCTTTATCAAAGTTACAGCATCTTTAAACTTACTCACGGCCCAATTTTTATCACTTTTATTTCCATTAATAATGGGCACAAAACTTTTGCCTTCAACCGTACTCGGGATTTTCAAACCTGCCAGTTCTACCAACGATGGATAGACATCTACATACTCAACAATATCGTTGCTGATAGCACCATTAGTTTTTCCTGGCACTTTAATGATTAATGGGGTTTTAAGTGCTGTTTCGAAAGTAGAATGTTTACACCACAGTTTGTGGTCACCTAAATTCCATCCATGGTCGCCCCATAAAATCACAATCGTATCTTCCTCTAAATTCAAACGTTTCAATTCATCGAGAACCAAACCAATTTGTGCATCAACATAACTCACGCAGGCATAATAGCCATGAATCAATTCTTTAGCCAAATCCTCTGATAATTCACCTTTCTTTGGAATTCCGCCATACAGGCGCAATTCGCCATAATTATGAAATGCTTCTTTGGGAGTCGTTTCGGGTTGAACGTAACTCTCCGGAAGTTTTATGGTATTTCTATCATACAAATCCCAGTATTTTTTAGGCGCGTTGAACGGCAGATGGGGTTTCATAAAACCTAAAGCCAGAAAAAAAGGCTTGTTTTTGTTTTTTAGTTTACGCAAATCTGCAATCCCTTTTTGAGCAATTTTGCCATCAAAATAAGCAGTATCATCCACATTTGCATTTTCAAAAGCAGCTCCTCCTATTTCCGAAAGGTTTGCACTGGCATTCTTATTAATATTCTCTGTTAACTGATAATCACGAATATTTCCTTTTGGAAACCAACGGCTGTCCCACGCCTCTTTATCATCTTTTTGATGATGGTATATTTTTCCGTTGGAAATGGTGGTATAACCATTATTCTTAAGCAATAACGGCAGTGACACGGCATCGGGATTGTCTTTGTCCTTTTCAGTATAAGCATCAATAAAACGATAACGCGTAGGACGCGTACCCGTTAAAAGACTTGCTCTTGAAGCACCACAAACAGGAATGTTGCAATAGGCTCTGTTAAAAACCAAGCCTTCAGCAGCCAACTTATCCAAATTAGGTGATTTGATTTGGCTTGCCCCATAACAATTCAGTTCCGGACGTAAATCATCCACCGCTATAAAAAGGATGTTGGGCATTTTCTTTTTGGGCTGTGCAACAGTGCTCAAACCAATAAATAAAACGGCTATTGATAAGATATGCTTCATGTAAAAGTTTTCTTTAAATCGTTAATTCTACTTGGAATATCATTTACAGGTAACGGCTAAGCCACTACCAGAAACAAATAATGCCAAGATTCAAATTTATTTTAAATCTTCTTAGATGTTGTCCTGTACTGTGCTGAATTCATTCCAGTCTATTTCAATTTTTCCACTTTGGAAACTATAATTTTAACAGGCCCCAATAAGCCCGATGGAAGTAATTTAGAATCTTTGTTCCAATGCTTAAAGGCTGCAAAAGTTACTCGTTCTGTTGGGCGGTCTGTATTGTTTAAAAGCCACTCGGGCCACTCATTAACTACCGAACCTTTGTATTTATAATCTGAAGGTAATTGTTCATCACCAATTAGTCGATTAGGCCAAAGATTGGTAATTTTTATCTCTAGCGTATTTGTGCCTTTAACAACAGCTTCATTAATATTAATTTTAAAAGGCGCTTTCCATAATATTCCAAGATTTTTGCCATTTAAATACACTTCGGCTATCTCTTTTACATTTCCTAAATCTAACTGTAAGCAAATATTAGATTTGAAAAATTTGGATGGAACTTCAAATTGTTTTTTATAGCTGGCTGTACCCGAGAAATACCTGATAGCATCGTTAGAAGAGGTAGTCCACGACGTTAAGCTGTTGAACGTTTCTTTTAAAACCGTTTCATTCTTCTGCGGAAAACTAACATCCCATGCGCCAGTTAATTCCATAGGTTCAGGGACTGATTTCACCTCTACTGTTTTTGTTTTTCCTGCGGAAGTACGGTAGGTAATTTTACCAGCTAAAGGCGTTACCCAATTTAACGTTCCATCTTCATATTTCAATTTTGATTCAGGTGATTCTTTTGATAGTCGCAATATGCCTCCATCCGATACTACAACTGTTTTTTCTTCATCATTTGTAACATATACAATACGTAAGGATTTTTTAATTGAGCTATCTTTCTTTTCCGAAAAACTGTTATTGACTGGTATTTCGAATATTCCTGAATTCACCATGGAATTAACTTTGTCAGTTACATTGTAAACTGGCTTATTAGGTGGAATACCATCGATTCCCCTTTTAAATTTTCCAAAAACTGCTTTCAATATTTCCAATTTCCCAGCATCAGGCGCAGCGACTTCCAGCCATTCGCGTTCCATAGCATTTTTCTCCAGAATTTCTCCCCCTATTTTATATTGAATACGCAATTCTTTTTTGTAGCCCGGAGCTGGGTCGCCTCCACAGAGGTCTCTAGTTGCTTGTATTTTCAGTTGACTATTTAGAACACTATTTGAAACGACTTCTGTCACATCAACTACGCCATCAGGTAAAAACGTACCGTATTCTGCTTTTATAATTTTTAAGTTTGGTAGTGGTTCAACATTTGGATTTTGTAACGCCGTTGTAACTCTTACAATATGATGTTCTGAATCATCCGACTTTCTAAAAACCACAAAAACAGCTGCTTCTGAAGCAAACGGTATGGAAACCGTAGTGGTTCCATCTCCGTTATTTTTCCAAACTGAAGCTTTTGTAATTTCGCCTGTTTCGGCATTCCAAAATTCAGGTTGTTTGCCTGTAACCCTAAAACGGCATTCAAGATTTCTACTTTCCTTTAGTGCGTTCACTACAAAATAGATGTCTGTGTCTGCTGTTCTTCGGTGGATAAAATCTAGAGCTTCTGTACTTTCTTGCTGAACAGAAAAATCAGGAGGGAGCTTACTCTTTTTAAGAAAATCTAAAATTGACAAATCATTTATGAGTCCGGAATCCCATAAGTTAATAGCCGTATCTCTCACCTGTTCATCACATGCCGGATAATTTTGAAGGCTAGGTGATTTTCGTGGTTTTGTCCCCAAAATAGTAGCGCCACCGTTTGCCAACGCTTCTATTTTAGTCAATGTTTTAGGTGTCATCCAAGGCGTTGAGGGAAGTACCAAAGCATGGTATGTATCGCCAACTGTGGTGCAAATTAAACCATCCTTCACCGACAATTCGTTTATTTTATTGGAACCAATCACGTCATAATCGTATCCTAAGGCTTTTATTTCTGGCATCAATAAGGCATCATTTGGCGAAGCTTCTCCTGTAAACAGCAAAACATCGGCAACAGATTGACCTTGCTGTAATAAAAACTGACCTCGATTGATATAGTTCACAAAAGGTTTACTTTGGTTCCACCAAGTATTCAAACGGTTAAAATCAGTTCCAAAAACCTGTAAAGTCAATCCAGGACCCACATCCCAAGGTTGATGTACATAACTGTGAAAAACAAAACGATTTATACCCTGCGCCCAAGCCAAATCGCCCATCGCTTTAAGTTTACTAGGGTGCTGGTCCCATCCACCCATACCGGTAAAAGACTCCGCCTCGGCAATGTTGTTGCCATTTAATTTGGCTATGGAAGCAACAAATTTTGGGGAATCGAAAAACGCGAGACTTCCGCTCCAAAACTCAGACATCACTAAATCGGCCGATTCGCCCACCTTCATATTATCGAAAGGTCCCCAATAAGGTTCGGTGGAAAACAGCATACCATGTTGATGGCTAAGGGCTGCTAGCCGTCCGTAATAATTTTTTGCCATTAAATCGCCAATAGTTCGACGGAAGTCCCAAAGAAATCGTTCGGATGCTTCGCCACTTTCCACATAATAACCCGCCAGCGTAGGTAAATATGAATGACAATCATAAGAACGAAGCCTTTTGAATTCCGCAGCAAAATCCTTAGTCCAGTTGGTTGTTCCTACTTCATAACTATCTAAATGGCATCTTTTAACTACAGAACCTACTAAGGTATCCAGTTTGTTAATAATAGGCATTATGCTTTCATTCCAAAATAAATCAACAGCTTGGGTACTCATTTTGTCGCATTCTAATCCACGACCACCATCACTAGGAAAACGGTTCATCTCAGCAGTTGGGGTGTGCCCCATACGTAAAATCACCCATTCCCCAGCAGGTGCCTTCCAAGTTAACGAACCATCAGAATCAAGTTTCGATGTTAAATCAATAATGTCTGATTTCTTTATAACTGCCAAATCTGAAATAGTTTTATCATCGGGGTTTAAATGATTTCGGACTTTATGAGAAAGACTTTTAATATCCAAATCATGAATACGTACATCGCTTTTGGGTTTTGGGAATGCGAGTATGGCAATGTCTTTATAATAATCTAATTTGGTTTTTGGTTGAGGCAATTTACCTTTGAATATGGAATTTCCTTGGTGTATGATTTCTGAATATACCAGTTCTTGCATCGCATATTCAGGCGTAATTGCAGGACCACCAGATGAGGACCAGCCAGCACCATTATGAAAGCCCAACTCCAGACCCAAACGTTTGGCTTCCAAAGCAGCG
Source organism: Mariniflexile aquimaris (assembly GCF_042676825.1). Lineage (NCBI taxonomy): Bacteria > Pseudomonadati > Bacteroidota > Flavobacteriia > Flavobacteriales > Flavobacteriaceae > Mariniflexile > Mariniflexile aquimaris. The sequence continues at coordinate 702,301 of NZ_JBHTIB010000008.1, read as the reverse complement.
AACTTAAAGAGTTCTAACCATGTTGGACTTAAATAAGGCGCAACGCCCTCTGGGTTTCCTAAGCTTACGTTAAACAGTATCGCGCCTTGAATACCAAGCGTTTTCATCGCTTCCAAATCGGCTGTTATACCTGCTTTTGATACATTTCCGTTTATCCAAAACCAAATGGTTTGAGCTTTTGCAGATGCAGGGGGATTTTGAAAACTTTGTTCGAGTGCAGTGTTTTGCGCTTTAACTTCCGATAAGAACAAACACAATAACAAGCTTGCTAAGACGATTTTGTTTAGTAGTGTTTTTAATTTTTTTAGAAACCTTTTTTGATTCATGATACTATCTACTTTAATTAGTGGATTTGTTTTTCTACCCTAAATTTCAAGAGCCGTTATAGTTCTTTAAATTTTACACTTTACTCCTTAAAATTATTCTTTGAAAACTTTAAGATTGTCAAAAAGATTATTGTTATAGGAGCTTCCCAATAAAACATATCCATTGCCAGTATTTTGGGTTACTTCGGTTAGCAATATCCCATCAACAAATGCTTTAATCTCTTTTTCTTTAAAACTAAGTTTTATATTGTGCCAAATACTTCCGTCAAAATTTTGAATAGTCCCTGAAGCCAAGTTTGTTTTATCGAAAACCAGTTTCCAGTTTCCAGTTTTTTCAAGCATCAAACGATATCCTTTTAAATAACTGCCTTGTACTCTTCCTCCTAATTCAACATCACCACCATCGATGAATACATCTACACTACAGGTAAAATCCTTCCAGTTGATGTCTCCCACTAAGGTATTGGGTTTTATATTTGAACGCCTATAAATACGCATCCAGTCGCACCCTTGTTCGGGATTAATTTGTTTCAAACAATTTGTTCCATCTTCTTTTTTTGTAATTTCAAAACTCCCTGTTTGGTCTGAATGATATTTAGGTAAATCTCCTGCTTTTCTATCTTCATAATCTTCACTATAAGGAAAAGGAAAAGCCATTTCTTTAGGAATTGAATAATGCCCTTTTTGTTGACCTTTAGTGGTGGTCAATGAATAGATGCACTTAGGGTTAAGATTTATTACAAACTTTCCTTTTTTAGGGAGAATACTTTCTTGCTGAACAAACTGATTATTTTCATCTGATTTCCAAACTGTAACCGTTTTATCCGACAAGCCTTTTTCAATCTTAACCTCCAAGGTCTCAGCCATCTCAGTACAAATAATCATACTCCAATTATCGCTATTTTTTTCTTTTAAACTAACACAACTTCCCTTGTAAGTTGCAGCATCAAACAAGCCACAAGCTTTATCCAAATACTGCCATTTGTCGGGTTCTGCAAATTGTGTGGTGTGCGCTGTTGCCCAGATAGTAGGCCATACTTCGTAATAACCACTCCAAGGACTGTTAGCCTTCATAGCTCCTGCCTTATCCCAAGTAACCGATTCGTATATCGAGCCAATAGGTGCCCATATGAGGGTTTTGGTAATTTTATCTCGAATATAAAACTTGTTATACAAACGTGCTAGATTGAGTGCCCCAGCTCCACCCCAGTCTTTACCTGTCCAGCTCCAATCTTCACTAGCCCAAAGTGGTTTGCCCGATGCTTTGGCCTTGGCAGTTGTAGGACGACCTCTACCATCCACCATATTTTCATTGAACTCACGTCCCGTTATATAGTGATATCCTGAGGCTTCTACCACTTTATCGAATTCGGAATCCTTTTCAAAAGCCTCAAAAATTTGCCAATCGCCGCTGTTATCATCTGGTCCTTGAATTTTCACTTTTTTGTAGCCTCGGGCATCCAATAGGGGGCGCACTTCATTGACCAACCAATCGCGATCCGTATAGTTCTCGTTTTCGGCTGCTGCTACCCAGTCTATATCCAAATTCCAATCGCGTTTTGCCACATCCATAAATGAAACAAAATATTCAGCAGATTCTTTGGTGTAAATATTCGGTTTCAGATAGCCTGGAAAACTCCAAGGCAGGTATTCCAAAATCAAGTCTCGATTTCGGTTTTTAGCTTCGCGCATGAGCCAAAATTCATATCCTCTGGACACTGGATTTTTTAATTCTTCTCTAGTAATAGCATGCGAGGGTTCAGAGCCACAAGTGGAATTTTCGCCACCACCCATCTCTACTTTTAGATGCTGAAAACCAGCCCCAAACTTGGGTTTAAACAACAAATCTAAAATTTGACTGCGGTAAGGGTCTTGATAATCATACAATAAATCGGTAGAAGCACCCGCACTAACGCCGCCAATACCTTCAAAAACCCGACCCTTGTCTTTTGGGTTTAAAGTGATTTTTACTACCCCTTTTTTTTGTTCAAAAACGGGTGGTACAAAAGATTTTTCAGGATTTTTAATCTCCCCCATCACAAACCAAGAAGGTTCACTGTGTACCACCCCGCGATTATTTCCCCAAACGGTCACCATCCAATAAACTTTTTGCCCTGATTTTAGGGGTTCACCCAAATATTTATAAGGTCCTGTACCTGCATTGCTTGTTGGTCCTGTATCCCAAATATCAGGATACTTTAATTTTTCAATACTGGTGGCCATCATAATACGAAAACCTCCTTGTTCATGACTTGTTTTATCTCCTACAAATGTCCAGCTAAAACTGGGATGCGTTTTGGTAATTCCTACAGGATTTGTTTGTCCTTCGCATTTTAAGTTTTTGATTTCCATAGCCTGTACCATTGTACTGATACCCATTAGAAAAAAAATAAAAATTCTCATAAATTGACTTTATTTAGTTGTACCATACGTTTATCTAATCTGGTTTTTTGAATGAAAAATAAAGAATAAGGCCTCTAGGATTATCTATTCCAAAAGAGGGTACTCTATTATTAGTATTCAGCAACCACTAACCATTTGCCAGCAACAACTTTAAACATGATATCATTTGAATCTTCACTTACATATTCAAAACCATCCAGCTGTTTGAATTTCTTATCCCCCTTCCAAACATTTTTCCCATTTACTAAAATCTTACTAATCTTTTTGTCTGATTTAGGTACATATATTGTTGCCGCTGTTTCTTTGGGAGAACTTAAATGAATAGAATACCTATCTTTTGATTTATTGACTTCAACAGAAATATCGCCTTTTACAGAAGGAACAATTTGTTTTACATTCGTAAGATGCGCTAAATTTGGCTTTACTTCAAAAGATTTCCAAGCTACATCAGTTGCCTTTATTCCTGCAATATATCTAGAGAGTACATAATTAGGCGCATTCCACGCATGGTTAGGGGTACCAGGTTTTTTATCATCAAATTTTTCATAAAGCGTTGTTAGTTCTTTATTATTTACTTGAGATTCATAACGCTGTTTCATTCGCAACAAGCCCTTATCATATTGACCTGTCAACATAATAGCCTCTTGTGCAAGCCATTCCATGTGAGGACTTGCTTTTTGAACAGGAAGTAAAATAGAATCTACTAATTTGTCATAATGGGCTTTGTCAGCCAAACCACTTACAATAGCCAAAGACGTGGTACGCTCTTCTATTGGTTTTCCTTTTGTTCCATAATGTGTTCCTTGCCAATACTCATTTGCGAAGTTTTTTTCAATACTTGTGATGCGTTCATTATACCAATTAATATCGCTTTCCTTTTTTAAAGTTATTGCCATTTTTTTAGCTGCTTTTAAAGCCATATAGTACCAACAAACATTCGTAGGAGTTGGATCTGTATCTTCCCCCCAATCTACCCAATTGGCATAGCCCTTACGATGTTCGGGTAAGCCATTGGATTCCATTTTCCAAAGATTTAGATAGTTAAAGATAGCTGGATAAGCATTTGACAAAGTTTCTTTATCGCCTGTATTGTAGTAGTATTGCCAAACTACTTGATCAATAAATTGTAAACTTTGACAAGTAAGTTCACTACTTTTTCCTCTGTAAGCACCAAAGCCGGGTGCCAACCCTTGAATCGTATCACCAGCGCGATATGCAATCGTATTATCAATTCCTTTTTTCAGCAGCTGACGTCCTGCATTATCCAAAGTGTAGAAAATGGCACCTGTTTGATCGGCTACGTCACCTATCCATAACCCACGTTCTCTATCCGGACAATCCATATAGCCATCACGGGCGCATATATACAAGGTATTACGTGCCATCCACCAAAGACGAGTAAAATAGCCATCATTACATTCAAAATTACCTGTCATTTCTCCAACACCTGTCCATCGGTATTTTAAGTCTAATACCTCAACACCTGGCGGAATACTATAGGTTACTACATGACCATTTATCCAAGAATAGCTCTCAAAGGCCTGCTCCCCATCTTTCGTAATGTAAGTTCCACTTAACATATTAAATGGATTGTCGGTATTTGCAATAATGGTTTTACCAGCAATACTATTTACTTTAAGGTAAGGGGTAATTTGTTTGTTGAAAGGAAGTTTAGCATGGATGATTACTGTTGAATCTGTATTGTTTTTATAAGGTAATTTAATATTAACCTTATCCGTTTTAGAGCTAATTTTAAGTGATTCATAATTAGTTAAGCCTCTGTTGTTCCATTGCGGAATAGCTCTTTTTACTAAACTTCCCCATGGAAAACTGTTTGCTAATCCTTTTAGGGTTGGACTGCTCCAATTATTATCATCATAATTTTGAGAGTACCAAGCCTTATCAGACCAATCTCCCATAGCCAAACGCGCATCAAATTTTACATTGTAAGCATTAACACGATTGGCAGAATCGCCACCGCCACCGCTATTGGGGTCGTAAGCTGGATGCACTTTTAGCTTCCAGTCTGTATTTGATTCTATAATCTGATTTCCTAAGTTGGCATGAAATAAAAGACCGCCTTTGCCACTATCATCATGAACTTTTCGTGTTCTTCCCCAGTACCAAACCAAAATAGCGATGGTATTTTGCCCTTTTTTTAAATGGGCTGTTAAGTCAACCTCATCATAATAATTGGTGTTGGGTGCCGCTCCACGAGCCAAACCACCTTCAAACAAAACTGCTTTACCATTTACCCACAGCCAATATTTAGTATCTACAGCTAAATGTGCCAAAGCTTCAGTAGGAACATTTTTAAGGTCAAAAGTTTTACGAAAAGCAACCCAGGTATTTGCAGGTCCTGCCTCTTCTTGCCACATCCATTGTGCGTTACCCCCCCAGTTGGGGGTTTTGGCATAGCCAATAGTTGTAAAAACTGTAAAAACTAGTAGGATAACAAAACGAAGTTTTATTTGATTTTGATAGATGATATTCATTTATTTAAATTATGTTTTTTGAATTTTATGACTGATAAATTTAATTTGTTGATTTATTTATACTATCCTGCACTGTCTCACTTTTACAGGCTAATCAGTAAAAAAAAGTCATCACTAATTCTTATTATTTAATCGTTTCAATAATAATTGGCCCTAACAAACCTGATGATTGTATGTCACTATCAGGCTTAATATCATCAGTAACTAACCAAGTATATTTTTTATCATCAGACCGTTGTTTGTCTCTTATGAGTTGATTTCGCCACAAGTTCACCACCTCAATTTCTAATGTATTCTCTCCTTTTTTCAAAGCATTTATGATATTTAGTCGGTAAGGTGCCATCCACACACCTCCCATATCTTTTCCGTTTAGCTTCACTTTTGCCATTACCGAAACTTTCCCTAGATTAAGGAATAGATCTTGGTTTTTTGGAAGTTTATTTATATTAAAAGTTGATGAATAAACAGCAGTTCCTGAATAGTACTTTAGTTGCTCATCTTCTGAATTTCTCCAATCTATTAATTCATCAAATACTACAGGATCTTTAGGTGCAATATCTTTGTTTATAAATTCTACTTTAAAAGGCACTTTAATAGTACTCACCTTTTCGTAAACAGGAAAATTAGTAGCATAAGTAGGTTTCACTTCGATATTATTGGCTTCATTAGCAAATACCACAAACCAACTTTGAGCAGCTTCCATTGTTAATGGTACTTTGATACCTGTGCTTGTTATTTCATAGTTGGCTAAAGCTCTTATATCGCCACTTACCGCATCCCACAATTGTGGTTTTAGCTTTTGATTCACTCTAAAAACTGGAGATAAATCAATGGTCTCATCACTTTGATTACTTATAAAATAGATTTCCATACCAGGCATCGTTCTGTGAATCCACAGTACTGGTGCATCAGCAGAAAGCTCCAAATCTTTTGACAGATTAATAGTCTCGAATACTTCTGACAATTGGAAACCATCCATCACTTTTCCTTCGCCATATTGTACCGCCATTTTACCTTGATTGTATGTTCCATTCCACAGTTTGCTAGCCAATGCTTTCACTTGCTCATCGCAGGCTGGGAAATTCTGCAAACTTGGAGATTCTAATGGTTTTGGACCTAAAATAACACCTCCTTGTTGTACCAACGCTTCAATCTTCTTTAGTAATTCAGGACGCATCGTAGTAAATGGAGGTAACACCATCACTTTATAAGACATCCCATCAGGTAACACAAATCTGCCATCTTTAACCGTTAAGCGGTTCATAATCACCTCAGCGTTGATGTAATCATAAGAATATCCTTGTGGAATTTCAGGATTACGAACACCCGTCATTACAGGAGCATCTTCACCTATATAATAGCAAACATCGGCTACATATTTACCTTGTTGTAATAAATGTTGGCAACGACGCAGATAATCAAAATAGGTATCAGCCTGACCAAACCAAGTATTATGACGGTTAAACTCGGTGCCAAACCAAGCGTTCATTCCAGGTTTGCGTTTATCATCAGGTTGTTGAATATACAGGTGCAATACGAAATGATTAATCCCTTCTGTAAGTGCCCAATCACCGCGTTTTTTAAGCATGGCAGGATGACGCAGGAAGGCTTTTCGGGAGGAAGTAAAAGCCTCAGCCGAAGTTATAGGCTTACCATACGTATGTGAGGTTGAAGAAGAAGCTTTACATTCGATATTACCGAGAGTACCTTCGTTCCAAAATTCACCTCCTATCAAATCCGACTGTCCGCCATACATCATAAACTCGCCCGGAAAACCCCAGTGACCGTAATTTTCTAACCAAACTTTAAGGTTGTGCTTGTTACTGGCTTTGCGTAATCCACCCACGTATTCATAAGCAATATCATCTGCAATGGAACGTCGCAAATCCCACAAGAAACGTTCAGATAGCTCTACACTACCCACTATTCTTCCAGAAAGAACGGGTAAGAATGGCACAGGATCGTAGCCATATTTTTCTTTGAATTTAAGTTCATAACCGTCTGTCCAGTTTTGAGCCCCTTGTTCATAACTATCTGCTACTACATATTTAAAAGCTGATTGGCTTTCTTTAGGAATTCTTTTTATCAACTCGCCAACAAAATTATCGAAGTGGTACTCTGCTAAAGAGCTACTCATTTTATCAATTTCGTAACCAACACCTTGTGGCGCTGCTGGAGCGTTTTTAGTGCCTGTAGGTGTCATTCCCATTCGCATAATAGTCCAATCTCCTGCAGGTGCATCCCAATTTAACACTCCATTTTTATCGAGTTTATCGTTTAAAGTAATCAATGCATCAGGATTAATACATAAACTTTTATCTTTCAGTGCTTCTTGTTGTCCATAGATGTACGAATCCCATTGAATACTGGGAGTGGAGTTCATTTTACCCAGTTGTTTCTCAATGAATTTATCTAATACAGGTGCTTCAGAAATAGTAATTTCAGCAAAACCATATCCATCACTTTTGGTTCTGAAATCAGTACATTTTAATATAAACTTTTGTCCTTTTACATCTGGTAAATCGGTAGCATAAGCGCCCGTTTTAATGAATGCCACATTGGGTTCTATTTTAAAACGGTCAAAAGTAAATTCTTTTACAATTTTCTCCTTGCCATCAACCACAACAACTAGCATCATATTACATTTGAAAGCTTTGCTTGGTGTAATGGCTATAGAACGAGCCGTTATTGTTTCAGAAAGTTCAAAAATAATTTCTAAAGAAGCACCTTTCTTGGGTTCAAAGTTGGTACCTTCTTCTATATTTCCATCGGTTAAAATATTTACGTTAATATCGATCCAATTGGTAGTTACTTTGGTTGGAATGTACTGTGTACTTCTTTTTTCGACCTCAGACGATTTGAATGCAAAGGTGTGCGTATCTTGAAATTCATTTTTCGGTTTCTCAAGTTGTATGTTAAGTTTTTTTCCACCCGAAACTTTGGTTTCGCTATACGTAAGATAACGCATCGATTTAGTATAATCGACCCAAGGACCACCACTTTGGCTCCATCCAGGACAGTTAAACACCCCAATATCTACCCCAATACGCTTGCCTTCAACCACAGCATGTACCATATGCGACCACCAATTTTCACTAAGCATGGGTACTTTTCCGTCTTTATGAGCTGGATTAATATTTCCAATGAGAGCTCCACCAATACCCGCTTTTTTCATGGCTTCCAAATCCTTGGTAATACCTTCTTTAGATATATCATCATTAATCCAATACCAATAACACCAAATAGTATTGTCGTTGGCAGGTTTGGTAAAATTAGATTTTAGTTGTTGAAAGTTTTGTTTGCTCATTTGGCTCCAAGTTTTAGAGGAACTCATTAAAACAAGCATGAACAAAACACTTAAATAACAGGTAAATATTCTTTTTGAATTCATTTCTGTATGATTTTTCATAAAAAGACACGACTGTTTTGCAATACAATCACAAAACTGTTGTGTCTCTTAAAAATTGAAATTATTTGTAAACCGCTCTAATATTCCAATTACCTGAATGAACTTTGAATTTCAAATAATCAATAGATTCTTGATTATATTCAAAATTTTTAGTATCCTTTATTGTTTTTCCATCCTTCCAAACTAACTGTTCATTTAACCATACCTCTTTTATTTCTTTGGCATTCTTAGGAATTCCTACATGGGCAACAGTATTTTCTGGAGAAACCAGATTTATATAAAAACTACTTTCATTTACTTTAAGGTCAACATTTATCTCCCCTTTAACGGTTGGTATGGTTTCCTTTAAACTTTTTATATGCATTAGTTTAGGCATGATTTCATATTCACTCCATGCCACTTTAGTAGGTACAACTCCTGCAATATATTTGGATAAAATGGTATTAGGCGCATTCCAAGCGTGGTTGTAACTTCCTCCATTAGGAAACATTTCGTACAACGTTGTCATCTCCTTTTTATCAACCTGACTTTGATATTGGTCTTTCATTCTTTGTAAAGATTCTTTGTGCTTTCCTGCCATACACATGGCCTCTTCTGCAATCCATTCAAAATGCGGACTTGAAAAGCGATTTGGAATTAACACATTATCAACAATCTGGTTGTAATATTCTGGTTTTGCAATACCCGAAACTATTGCGATTGCATTCGCTCTATCATCCTTTAAACTTTCAGGATTAGAACTGTAAAAACCATTTTTCCAATAGGCTTTATCAAAAGCTGGCTTCATTGTTTGCATTCTATTGGCATACCATTTTATATCTTCCTCTTTACCTAAGACTTCAGCCATTTTTTTAGCTTCTTCAAGTGCTAGGTAATAAAAAGCTGCTTGAATAGGTTCGCTATCAATGGTGTTTTTTACGCCCCAATCTACCCAATCCCAAGCATCTGGACTTTTCCCTTTGCGGTATTCTGGCAGTCCGTTTTCTTTCATAGGGAATAAGGCTAGATAATTATACATATAAGGATACACTTTTGCCAAGGTTTCTTTATCTCCTGTATTCAAATAATAGGGCCAAACGCACTGTGCAATAAACTGCAAACTTTGTGCAACCAACTCACGCACTCTAAGTGGCCCTAATGCACCAATCACTCCATTTTCGTTAAATGCCAAGGTTTGTAATATAGCCTTCTTTAATAACTGACGACCCGCATTGTCCATCGAATAAAAAATATAGCCTGTTTGGTCGGCTACATCACCTATCCATAAAGCACGCTCTCTATCTGGGCAATCCATGAAATTATCACGGGCACAAACAAATAAGGTGTTGTTTCCCATCGACCATAAACGATTATAAAAAGCGTCATCAACTTCAAAGGTACCTGCCATTTCACCAACAGTCATCCAACGGTATTTTAAAGCTTTCACTTTAACTCCTTTTGGAATTGTATAGCGCACTTCGTGTCCGTTCATCCAAGAAAAGCTCTCGAAAGATTGCGTTCCTTCTTTGGTAATATAAGTAGCGTTGATTCTATTTAATCGGTTATCGGTGGTGATAAAAATAGTGTCACCTGCTTTGGCTTCAATTTCTAAATAAGGAGTAATTTGTTTATTGAAAGGAAGCTTACACTTAATGGTTTCACCTTTACTGATATAGGGTAATTTTAAGTCTGGAGAATTCGCATAATCTTGTAATCCATGATTGATTAAATGAGGGACAATATTTGGTTCTAAGTTATACCAAGGTGCAGTCCCAGCCACTCCTTTTTCAATGGCTTTAGGCCAATTTTTATCTAAAAAACCTGAAGTGTACCACGCCTTATCTGACCAATCATTCATGGCTTTTTGTGCGTCAAATTTAACGCAATACTGAACCACTGCATCACTTGCAGGGGGAATGGTATTATCATAAGCAGGATGCTGTTTTGCTTTCCAAGATGCATCTGAAACCAGTTTCTGTTTTCCAATATTCGCCGAAAACAAAAGGCCTCCTTTTTTACTATCAATATGAGTTCCTTTGTGTGTTTCTCGTCCCCAATACCAAACTAAAATAGCAATGGTATTCTCTCCTTTTTTCAAATACGGTTGAATATTGACTGTCTCATACCACGAATTTGCTGGTGTTATTTTGTTTTTTCTATCCCAACTACCCGCTTGACTTGGACCTCTTGACAAACCTCCTTCAAAGAGTACCATTTCGCCATTAATCCATAACCAAAATTTACTATCGACTGAAATAAACGCCTCTACCTTATTCGGCACTTCATTTATATTTATTGTTTTTCTGAAGCTCATCCAGGTGTTGGATGGCCCCTCGTCTTGTTGCCAAATCCATTGTGCGCCTTGCCAGTTTGGTGTTTGAGCAAAAGAAAACGATGTTAATAGCACTAAACTTAAAATTAAAGAAAATCGAATAATTATATGGTTTTTGAAATTCACGGTGCCTGTATTTTTTTTCTTTTAATAAATAAATTTAAATCTTAGATATATGATTTTTGTCCTGTATTGTCTTGGTTATTAGCAATAAAAAAATATGCCTAGACAATATCATTGTTGCTAATACCAGTTGTATGGTATTTAAAGAAAAGAATTGCATTACGATACATATATTAACAAATTCGTACTACATTTAATTTCAATAGTTTCCCTAGCTTTTCTATTTTATTGGCAATATGACCAACACCAATGGCACAGTGATGTGAAGGCCCTTGTTTAGACCATTCGTTCATAAAAGCACGTGCACCAATTGAAAAACGATACCGACTGTTGGTATTACCTATATGAAGGACTGGACCTTCAACCGATTCACCTTCCGCAACTAATAAAAAGACTTCATCTTTACCTTCAACCACTGAAAGTAAAGTGACTGGACCGTGTTTTACAGTCATTTGAATAGACAAACCTTTACCAGGTTTTCCATGATATACAGGAAGCGGCACTAACTGAACTTTCCCTTCGGCAATGGCAAAATGAGCAGGACCATCATGCCCTAACATGACGATATCATCATTAAAATCCATGGCATAAAACTCTGAGAAAGAACCACCAACGCCAAAGGCATCCATAATTTTCATGGCTTGAGCATTTTTCACTTCATACTCACCAGCAACAGGAACATTTTTTCCAGTTAGCAAGGTGTTTCCGGCAATAACAGAAGTTACTATATTTTCATATTCATTACCCGATTCGCCTTCGTAATAGTAAGCTAAAGAACCAAGATTATGAGCTTCTACCAATTTATCAAGTGCTACGGATGTTTTTGCTGCGCGAATTAATTCTGCTTCTTCACATTCTGAAGCAACCTCGAAAGTGTTGTGAAATTCTTGAATTTTTGTTTTAATTTCTGTTTCAGTTACCTCGTCTCTGTATTTTTTTACTTCGCACATTTCAACAATTTCTATGTGCGTCCCAAATGCTGCTGATTGTTTTGTTAAATCGGAATACACGTCTAACATTCCGCAGTAATAATGTCCTAAAACTCCCAATCTATTGTTATTCATTATTGAAGCTACATTCGCAGCATCAATCCAATCTTGAATGTCGCCCCAAACAGCTTGTTCACCTAAATAGCCTGTTACAAATTCGTAATCCAAACCTGCACGATTGAAAACATTAGCAATTTCGGGAACAGAACAAGCTTGACAATGAGCTAACCATTCGCCGGTCATCAACCCGCGGTCGCCCATTGCATTAAATTTTTCGTAATCAATAGCAGCCACTGGTTGGATATTTAAGATAACAATAGGACATTTTAATTTTTGTACTACTGGTAACACTGTAGACGACAAAGCGTATGTTGAAATATACAAAAACACCATATCCACATCGTTTTTCTTGAGAACATCAGCCGCTTCTCTTGCTTTTATGGGCGAATCAATTAACCCTACATTTACAACCTCTGCGCCAAATTCGTTCATTTTATTGGCTATCTGATTTTGATAACTTTCTAACCGCTCGAATAGTCCTTTAAATTGTGGCCAATAGGTATCTAATCCAATGCCATATAATCCTACTTTCATTTAGTTTTTTTCTTTAATTAGATTGATATATTTTCAACTCTGAAATTGATGGTGCTTTTTTAGCTTCAACAATAAAAATTCTACATTTTGAAGCAGTAACTGACTCAAAGCTATGCTCTTTATTAGCTCCACAATTTGTTCCACTTACAATATCTTTCCACGATCCATTTTCCCAATATTGAATTTTATATGTTGAAATATTATTTTCAACTTCATCAACAACCACTTTATTAAAAGTTTGTGGTTTTACCCATTCCACCTCTAAATATTGATTATTTAAGTCGTTAGCCAACCAACGTGTTTCAATATTATCATCATTTGCTTTAAAAGCTTCAAAACCTGGTAACTTTTCAGTTTCAATAAACATGGATGATGCATTCATTCTTCCTATTGAAGCTAAATTTGTTAAATTGTTTAACGGCTCTGGATATGACACTTTTGGAAGTTCATTCACTTTAAAATCATAAACACCAGATGCTACATTATAAATTACGTAATTTCCAACAGCATCACTTTTTTCAGTACCTACAAAATTGACTCCTTCTGAATTTTCTGCTAAAACATCACCTTCTTTAACATTTTCCTTATCAACAGCAGGCAAATACACTTTAGCAGTTGTATTTACAGGAACTTCAATATGAAAAATTGCAGCGTTATCTTCCTTAGTCCAGTTTACTACCACATTTCCATACATGCTTTCGTATTCAGTATCTGTAAAGGTTAAATCGCCTACTAATGCTGGTTTTATAATCATATTTTGCATTCCTAAACTTTCAGGGTTTGGTCTAATTCCACCGAAACCTTTGATAAAATAACCACCAATACCTGTGTAACATGTATGAATTTGACTATTTCCAACAGCAGACCAACGCTCTGGCCATACCGTTTTGCCTTGTTCTATAAAATACCCATAACTTGGATGATGCTTGTCTTGCAACAGCTCATAAATTAAATCCATACGTTCACCCGATTCAATAAAATAGCGTGTGTACAATGCTTGACCTGAACTACCCGTATCGTAATATGGAAATTTATAAAGGACGTTATCTACTAAATTATCATATACTTTTTGCTTTTCAGACGCTGGGGTAACACCAGATAACAAAGCAAAAGCTTGATTGACTTGTTGCCCATTACCATATTGTCCGGTTTCTAGATTATACGTCATTTTATGCGTGGCTTCTCGTTGAACTTTTAAACGATTGGCATATGTTTTGGCATCATCGGTTTTACCTAATTCTAATGCCATTTTTTCTGCATTATCGAGCATTACTGCGTAAATGCAATTGTTAAAATGTATGGCTTCGGGCGAGTTACTACTGGTCCAGAAATTACCTCGTGGTGTACACCAATCGCCTAAACCAGGGAAAGTTCTCGACTCTTGTTTCCCAGTAATTAATGCACCACCTGTTTTATAATTAGAATTTTCAAACATCCAAGTCATCCATTTTTGCATGGACTCATAATTGTCTTCCAACACTTTTTTGTCGCCTAACATTCTGTAGGTTTCCCAAACTGTTAACGGGCTATTGGCTTTCCACATTAAAAAAGGACGGTCATTTTCATTTACAATACCGCGAATCTGTCCGTCAGGCAACTGTGCATCGCGGGTATATTGTAAATATTGGTCCATATAAGCACCACTTTCAAAATTTGGCAGTGCATCACCATACATGGCGGCAACGGTGACTTCTCCCCAACCGCGTCGTTCTCGATGCGGACAATCCACCAAAATACCATCCATAGTATTTGCGATGTAGGTATCTAAATTAATCTTATAAATTTTGTTGAGGAGCTCGCTTGAGGAATGGAACTTACTGATAATTTTACGGTCGTTTGTAACTACATAACCTTTAACATCGGCCAAATTGGGTTGGTAATTTAGGCCGTAAACAGTAATCCAGCGCCCACCGGCTACATTAAATCGGTTTGCGAAGGTGCCTTTACCCGATTTCCCAAAAATGTATTTGCTTTTTTGCTTCCAATTAGAGCGCACATCTTCTACATCGCTAATTTCAAATAAAATAGAATCACCTTCTTTACCATTAAATAAGGTCATTTCAAAAAAACCAGTATAGTTTTCACCCATATCTACTCGATACGTGCCATCTTCATTTTTAGTGATGGCGGCAGGTTTAATCGCTCTAAACTTAACTTGAGGCTCTACCATTTGCGCACTGAGTTGCGCGGTAATTGGGCTGAACTTTCTATTTTGAAATTTACCTTTACCTATTAGTTTATCTTCTTTTACCTCCACAGAATCATTTATTTCTTCGAGTGATACATTTAATTTTTCAGCATTATAAATCCTTGCATTAGCCCAATCAGCATCATTGTATGCAACAGTATTCCAGTCGTCTTCCTTTAACCTATCATCTATGGTTTCACCTCCAAAATCTAATATATCCCAATCGCCATAATAAGAACTGTGGCTTTTTTTACATTTCCAAGTTTCATCCGTTGCTAAAACTATTTGCTCTTTATTTGTTGTGATATTGGCTTGCGCTTTAAATACAAACGGTGGGTTGCGGTATTCTGTAATGCGGTCCCATCGTGCCCAACCTGCGGCGTGCCAAATGGCGATGACATTATCGCCTTTGTTTAAGAATTCCATAATATCATAGGTTAAATAAGGAATGCGTTTTTTCATATAAGACGATACCGGATTCATCACATTATCAGTTACCTTTTTGCCATTTACATACAATTCGTGATAGCCAAAAGAGCCTACATACACAAAAGCCGAAGTAGCTTTTTCATTGAGTTTAAATGTTTTTCTATACCAATTATGGTCGGTCTTTTTTTGGTCGAGTTTATGAATCCAATCGCCTTTCCAGTCTGAAGTATTTAAAAGTCCCATGGAAAATTTAGCGGATTCACTCCATTTAGATTGGTTTCCTGAAACATCCCAAACACGTACTTTCCAATAATATTTGGTTGAAGATTTTAATAGGCTACCTTTAAAAGCATTATTTACTGATGAATCTGTAATTACTTTTCCTGAGTCCCAAACATCGCCTTTATTTTTATTCAAAAGTTCCAAACTGCTCGACACAAGTATTTGGAAGGCTGTTTGTTTTTGTCCTCGAATATGATTATCGTCTATTAGTTTCCAACTAAATCGAGGCGTGGTATTGTCAATACCTAACGGATTCGTTCTATATTCACATTTAAGGTCGGTTAACTCCACTTGAGTTGCCGCAAAACTGTGTGAAATAGTTATTATAAGAAATAAGCATATTAATTTGTAAACTCTAATCATTTTGTACGTTTTAAAATCCTTCTTTTTAAAATATTTAAGCACTTTTTGATATCAATTTATATAATTCAAATAATTTATAATTTAAATAACATTTAGTATATTAAAACCCTTAAATGGGTATATTTAGGATTATAAAAATCAACAAATTAAACTTCAAAAAAAATTAACAAACTGATATATTTATTGCACAAAATGACATGAAAAATATATACAGAAAATACCTCATCGTTTTTGACCAAGACAAAAAGTGGGGATTTTATATAAATAGCCTAGGAAGAACCATTATTGAAAAAAACAAGGAGTATCCCTCAAAAGACCATCCTGAAAATTATGTTTTTAATTGGGATAAGGGAAGAGTTTTGGATGAATTTCATTTGGTACTCATTACTAAAGGCGAAGGTGTTTTTGAAAGTAATGAAACAGGCGCTTTAAAAATTTCTGATGGCGATGTATTTTTACTATTTCCGGGGATATGGCACCGCTACAAACCTCTAATAAAAACAGGCTGGACAGAGCGTTGGGTTGGGTTTTCTGGAGAAATAGCTGAACAATTTTTATCGAATGGTTTTTTTAACGCAAACGAACCTATTATTTCTAAATGCGATAAATCTGCTGTTTTAAACTATTTCAATGAACTTTTTAAACTTTTTGATGAAGAACCTTTTGGATTTCAAAGATTGGCTTCAGGTATTTGTATTCAATTAATGGCTGAACTTTACAATATAAAACACGGAGGAACTAACATTGAAAATCTTAATTCAATGGTGTCTCGTGCAAAAAGCTTCATGTATCAAAACATCAACAAATCGATTGATTTAATCAAAATCGCTTCAGAATTAGGTGTCGGTTATTCAAAATTTAGATCGGATTTTAAAAAACAAACAGGCGTTTCTCCACTACAATACTACTTACTTCTTAAAATAGAAAAATCGAAAGAGTTACTTTTAAATTCCACTAAAAGTCAAAAGGAAATTGCCTTTGAACTTGGTTTTGAATCTGATTATTATTTTAATAGGTTATTTAAACAGAAAACAGGTTTCGCACCTGGACAGTTCAGAAATATGAAATAAAATATTTTTTATATTAAAACAAAAGCGGAAAATTAAATTTTCTGCTTTTGTGAATATGTTAATCAGCTAATTTTTAACTCTAAACTATCTTCTTCCCTAAAAGAAGTTAGACCTAAATTCGAATTTTTCGAATGCAAAAGATCCAATTTTTGTACTTACACTCACTTCAGATCCAGGTTTCCCATCACTTCGTTCTGTGGTGATAACACTTTTCCATTCCGTAAATATAGGAGGGTGAGGGTTTTCATAATTTTTATAGGCTTTATATCCTTCAGCTGTTAATATTCTATTTGGAGCTCCTTTATTATCAAAACCACTTTTCACAAAATTTAAGTTGTTTACTAAAAAATTTTGAAGTTTATTATTCTCTTTGCCATAAGATTTACTTCTGTAATACAGCGTGGTTCCTACAGGAAAATCAATAATGAAAGAAACATTAACAGGTTCACTTTCTATATAGTTAATTGAGTTGCTATTGTAATTATAAATTAAAACATCATACTCGTTTTGATTGTCATTTTTAGCAAAAATAGCATCCAACTCGTTAGTAGAGGTCTTTGGATTTCCACTTATATTGGTTTCATAGCGAATCATCCCCAACATGGTCTTTAACTCTTTAATACCATCTGGATCTTCGCTACCTATTCCGTTTGACCATCTGTAAATAAATTTTAAGCCGTAGTTTTTATAGAAAGTGTTGGACAAAACCAATTCTACAATATCCCTATGTGTGGATTCACAAGTAATTAGTACACCTCTGCCATCCGCTCCATTCATAGTTGTTACAGTACTATATTCCATGAGATCTATTGTTGTGTTAGCATTCCATTTTGGGTTATCAATGAGCGGAGCGAAACTTTTAGTATACTTGTCACGCATGTCCCTGGAACTACTGTCCCCAATTTTTATGTAATCTGATATCCCCCAAAAGTCGCACTTTATATTATTTGTATAGTTATAATCAATAAGGTCTTCTATAAAGGATGCAAAGGGTTCTCCTTTATAATTTAACATCTTCCCTATTTTAAGAAAACCATGTTCTCTGGTATGCAAACCAACCATGGCATTTGGTAAAACAGATCTTACTGCACTTTCAGTATTTGCAAAATGTTCTATAAAATCTTGTTTAGTGCCGTACCAATGCTCTGGAGTTTCTATTTCAGAACCTACTCTAAATCGCCAAGACAATACTTTTTCTTCACCATAAGTCTCAACTAACTTAGCCATTAATGCTTTTATAAAATCATGATAGGCTTGTTTATCGGCAGGCGGAAGTGAGTTACCGTATTTAGACATTCTTTCATTTTCGCGAAAGTGAATATTATCTCTTGTGCCATTTGGGATGAATGTGTAGCCATGTTGAAATGCCCATGGTGGTTGATCTAATGCAATTTGAAGAATCTCAGTTTGCGAATTAAGAATTCTATCGAGTCTTTCAATGAGGGGTTCCCACCTATAAACATAAACGTTATTAATTGAATCATATAAACATGGATCGAAATCTAAATCTTTTTGAGGAACTCCATTTACAACTTTTATTATCCCGCCAATCATCCTAACAAGGTTCATCTTGAGTCCTGATCGAATAGTAGACCCATTTCTTGGGCTAATTCTATTGGCTGTATTCCAAACATTATGAATTGGAAGGTTTCTTTTGGCTTCACTTGTAAAATCGGTAGATAACTTCACCTGTGCATTGGTAAGAGTCATCCACATAAAACACAAAAAACTTAGTAAAGTAATTTTCATAAAAAAGATTAAATTTTTATGCTATTCAAATATATTTAATTCAAAAACATTTGGTATCCTGTAATGCCTTAATATAGTTTTTATATGAATTTTTAAAATTCCTTCTTTAATAGATTTCCCTATTCGCACCAATATGACTTACCAATAATCAACACATTACTAATTGTAATAGAAAATTTAGTTTTTTTTTGAAAACGATATTTAAACTTACAACTAAGCATAAATTTAAAAAAATGTCTAGGGAACTGAATATTAGTTAATCAAAATTTAGAATAGATTTTAAAAAACAAACTGGTAGTTCACCTTTACAGTTTTATAATTGAATAAAAACTGAACGTTATAAAGAATTACTGTTAACAATAGACAAAAGCCACAAAGAAATTTTACTTTACCTTGGCTATGAATCCTAATACTATTTTAATCTTCTTTTTAAATAATAAACTAGTATGTCTCCAAGAAAATTTAGAAATCATCCTAAAAACTTGTTCTCAAGTATCTTAAATTAAATAACATCATAAAGCAGAAAAAAGTTATTTTTTCTGCTTTATGATTAGAAACTTGAAATTAACGTATTACTAATTTGGTATGATAAACCTTTTGGTTTTCATCCGATACTTTAATGAGGTAGATACCCGATTGAAATTTACTACCAGTCTCAATCTCAATTTTATCACTGGTAGTTGTAGTTGTATAAACTGGCTTTCCTAAAATATCGTAAATACTAACTGAAGCCTTTCCTAAACCTTTAAAATTTAAAACGAACTTATCATTTGCAGGATTTGGGTATACTTTAATAAATGATGTATTTATTTCATTTTTTGAAGTGCTAAGAGACCCACTAACTATTATGGCCTCCCATTTACTTCTATCATCAGTCTCTGGAACTGAAATATGGGTTACGCTTCCATTTGCTTCATGATACATGAATCTGCCGCTACTGCCAGATTCAAATCTATATGTCTCATCGGTTTCGTTGAAATGTATTGTCCAAACTTTATCGCCATCACTTGATGGTGGATTGTTTGCTGTACTTACAACTACATAAGCACCCCCTGGCCCACTAGCACCTGGTGCACGTAGTATTCCATAGGTTTGACTATCAATATTATAATAAATGCCGCTATCTACAAACGTCCAATGTGTGTTTTGTGCCTCACCCGAATCACCCATAGTTACTGGTGTAGCACTTGCGCCAGCATCTGTTAAGTATTTCCCGGTAGCTACATTTCTCAGCCTGTAAACGTCTCCTGTTGTAGTTGGAGGTGGGTTAGAATCCACAACTTCTGCCTTTTCGTACGTTGTATTTGCCCATCTAATTTGAGCTCTTCCCCCTTTAACTCTGTATGCACCATATCTAATACCAGATTCTGTTCCTCTTTCTGGCGAAGGGATATTCCAATTAAAAGCGTCTCCTCCAATTATAGCGTCGCAATAATGAATTTTTTTAGTGGCATCGTTTGGGTCTTCTCTAAAACCTACCTCTAACTCGAAGCTAGTTTCGGCATCTTTAGCTACGTTCTTAAGGAAAAGGATTTCTCTACCACTGCTTCCTTCTCCACCACGAACCAAGATTCGCTCAGCATAAATATTGAAAGACACTTGCTTACCTGCATCGGCACCTGTGCCATAAACGGGCTTAGCCAAATACAAACAAATAGCCGGATCTGCAGAGCCACCGCCACCCGTGTGTTTTCCTTTAGCTTGAGCTATATACGTACCGTCACTACTGGTTCCTGTTGTATCACCAACTTCAAGAATCCTAAAGGTTCCTGTAAATTTTGCAAAACTACCCACACCTGTTTGCTGAGACCTGCTTAATGAGCGTTCTATTCTTGGTTGCAATGTTGCATCAAAATCATTCGAATCAAATGTTATGTTGTATACACCCCAAGTTTTTCCATAAACACTACTTTCTTTGTAATTGGCGTAACAACTGCGGTCATCAATAGTCCCCACATTTACAGGGTTAGGTATATCTGTTTCTCTAACTGTATTTGTTCCCTCTGTAGTACATCTTGTAATAGGCCCAGTATCTTCATCAGGCGCTGTCTGTGCTGTTAAAAAAAGTGAAAACAGCGCAAAACCATAAAATATTATGGATTTAAAAGTATTTTTTTTCATAGCGATAATTAAATTTTTTAAAGTTCTAAATTTTTAAGGAAATCTCTATCCTGAATTATCCTGTTTTAAAATTTAATATTTTGATTTTTCGACAAAACCAATAATTATTAGTTAAAATGTAACCAACTGAAAGCGTATTCTAAAGCAAGCCAAAATTAAATTAAGGCATTGTTTTTAAAACTATTGGACCTATTAAACCTGACACCTCTAATTCGGTTTCATTTGTTTTGGGTGGATTTGTAGTCCAAGTTTTTTTATTTTCTTTAGTGCGGGAATTATCGAAAATAAGTTGATTTCTCCAAGTATTGGTTACTTTAATTTCAATTTTATTATCACCCTTCTGCACGTAGTCCGAAATATCAAAAATAAACGGTGCTGCCCATTTAACACCTACCTTTTTATCATTTATCCAAAGTTCTGCGATGTTATAAACCTCGCCTAAATCTAACAGGGTTTGTTCTCCTAAATGCTTTAATTTAATTGTTTTAGAATATGTTATGGTACCAGAATAATGCTTTACAGCCTCATCTTCTAGTTGGGTTAATGATTTTAAATATGGCATTTCAATAGATTCTGGAGTATCCCAACCTTCGTCGAATTTTAATGTCCATTGTGATTGCAGTGAACTTTCTTTAACCGAAATATTTTTGGTTATTTTATTGTCATTCAAATAAAAGTCATAGCTCCCTGTTTTAGAAGCCATCAGTTTTTCTCCTATCCATGATAATTTAGACAAATCTGCTGTATCATGACTTCTAAACCATCTTGTTTCCGCATTCAAAATGACCTCATTACCAAAATTCACTTTTGAAGCATAGGGTTGTTTATCACCTTTCAAAAAAACGATAATGGCACTTCCGCTTGCGGGTAAAGACAATACGACATTGGTGCGTTCACTTGATTTGCTCCAAATTTTTGCTTCCCTTTGTTCGCCTGTAAAAGCATCCCAAATTTGAGGATACACATTTTGTAACCTAAAACTCAAGGCTACATCCATGGGTTTATCCATTTTTGAAGCAACAAAATAAATATCGGCATCATTTGTTTTGCGATGAATCCAATTAATATCTAAATCTTTAGGAACTACTACATCTGGCAGAATGCTTTCTTCATTTAAAACCTCATCGATAGATTTTCCCCAATATACTTTTCCTTTGCCTACTTGTTTAACCCCGCTTTTACTTGTTCCCCATAACTCATCGGCAATAGATTTTAAGGCTTTTAAATCCATTTTATCATCCATTAAACTCGGTGAATCTGTAGGTTTATCTCCTAGAATTACAGCACCAGCTAATACCAATTCCTTTAATTTCTGTGCTGTAGAAAGTAACATGTCTTTAGAATCTCGTAATAATATAACGCGATAGTCGCCTGCATGTTCTACATGAAGTTTACCATCTACAATACTCAATTTATCATGTAATATTTCAGCATTCAAATAATCGAATCGGTAGCCTTTCGGAAAATAATCTAAATCAAATGGCGGACGTTCAAAATTATCACCATAATACCAAAGTACATCGGCTACATATTCCCCTTGTTGCAGCATGTATTGGTTTCTAGTTAAATAATCGGTCCAATCAGGCATGTACTTCCACCAAGTTTGATTTCTTACTAAAGGAAAACCAATGTTGCCCCCAAAACTAGATCCTGGATAGACTTCTTTTTGCGGTGTATGTGAAAACGTGTGAAACACTAAATGATTAACTCCTTTTGTAAAATTATAATCGATTAAATATTTAACGGCGAACGGATGCTCGTTCCATTTTACACCAACTTGAGTACAAGCTTCGGCAGCTAATACGGGCTTGTTGTACAAATGTGTTGCAGAAGCCGCATTATATATTGGTTTTGCATATTCGTTTTGAGCGGATGGTGCAGAAGGGTACCAGAACTCCGTCATAGGAATATCGCTAACACCATAATACCGCATGGGGTCGATTGGCAACACTTCGCCACCAGCGCCTTCAGTATAAACTTTAGCGCCCATATCGTGGGCAACGGTTGCAAAATGAGAAAAGAAATTATCAACATAAACATCATCCATGGTTTGACGAAGATCTCTTAAAAATTTTGTTGTCGTATCAGGACTTTCAATAATATATCCCATAGTGGCGGGTAAATAAGGCTTCATACTATAGCCTCTGCGCGTTTCAAATTCTGTAAACATGTCCTCAGAATTCATGGTCCACGTAGGTATATGGCTTTCCCAGCTATCAATTAAAAGCCCATGTAATTTACCGTCGCCAATGGGTCCGCCATCATTAATTAAATTACCTATCATGCCATTTCTTAAGTGATTTTCAATGGCTTTTTTATCTAATTTACTGGACTCCCAACCTGTAGCCTCGGGAACTGCAGGTTTGTTAGTTAATCGCATATTAATATGCCCAAAACGCACCACGGTCCAATTGCCTTCTGGCACTTTCCAATTTAATTTTCCTTCGGGTGTTAATTTATCAGAAAGGTTAATAATTTGATTGGAAGTGATTATGGTATTATTTGGAAATTCGAACGTAACGTCCTTTTCAAGACGTCTGAAGGCTTTTCCAGCTTTCGCTTCATGATTATGCAATCTTGGTTTTGAAGATAAGCGTATAAATTCTGGTTGAATAACATGTTCACCTTCAAAAGTGAAAACAAATTCTTTCGATGTGGTTTCTGGAATTGCTAAGGTGAGATGTTTCTGCCTATCGTTCCAATTGGCATCAGGTAAATTAATGGTTGAAATGTGGATTAATTGGTTATTTATGACCGCTTGAACCTTTACATTAACATCCACTTGTGGATACTGTGAATCCATAATGATATGTCGCAACGGCGGAAAAACAATGGATCGCAAGGTTATTGGGTTTTTAAATGTTGTTTTTACCCAAGTGTCATTTGTGTTAATTTTAGCAATTCCTGTTTCACGATATGCCTCGAGTGGCTTGTCTAATTTTGTTGTTTTATCGTCAACAATAATTTTAGACGCTGGATTGAACATATCTTCCCAAGGTATTAATGCATTATTGGTTTCAATTTTTAACGGATTATGTGGAGCTAAATCATCACCTTGAAGCGTTGGAAAAGCAAGCACTAAAACATCTTTATAATCATAATCTTTTGTTGTGAATACCGAATCTATTTCCAGAACCTCATAAAAATTCTGTCTACCTTTTAGTCTGTATGTTGTTTCAACCAATTCGCGCTGCGCCTCTTCCGCTGGAACCCAAGGACCTCCTGTCATAGACCATCCTGGGCAGTTTTGCATGGTGAATTTTAAACCTAATCGCTTACACTCATCTGCCGCATGACGAATCATGTCTTCCCACTCAGGCGATAAAATTTTAATAGGTTCAACATTTGGATAAGGTTGACCTGCTTTATTAAATAAATGAATGCCTTGAAGCCCTGCTTCTTGTATCGCTTCTAAATCTAGGGTTAAACCCTCTTTGCTAATGTTATTGCCATTAATGTGAAACCAGGTTTCTGGACGGTATGCGAGCGAAGGATTTTTAAAGTTTTCGCTTAATGTCTGGAATGTTAAACCATCTGAATTAATTGACACATTCTGACACATGGCTTGGTATCCAAAAACAACTACCCCAATTGCCAAAAAAATAATATTGCGTTTCATATATTGATTCATTCTTTATGTTAAACCATTTTATTTCTTAATTACCTTAATAAACTTAGGATTATCTAAATTAAGCTTGAGCACATAAATACCTTTGGAAACATCACTTAAATCTAAATGAATCTTAGCGTCAGAAATGTTGTGTTTGCCCGATTTTATTAACTGACCTTGCAAATTGTAAATTTCTATACTAATATTAGTATATGATGCATTTGGGACTTCTATATTCACTATACCAGTAGTTGGATTAGGATATGCGACTACACGCTTAGCTAAACTTATATCTTTTGTTGATAATTCGTAATTTAAACTGTACTCCGAATAGGCTTTTCCATCGCTATCGCCATTTATGGTTTGATCCATAAAAGTTAGCTGTTGCCCTTTACCCATATATAAGGATACATCTGTACTTCCTGTATTTACCTGCGTTCTTACCACTGCAAATCTTCCTGTAAAAGCAATGTTTAAGTTGGATAAATTTACAGACAAATTATCATTATCGTTGGAAATAATCACGTCTGTTATTTGTTTTCCATTTACTTCCGAAACTACTTTTACGCCTATAACTTTAGCATTATCATACAAATACGAGGTCGATTTTATGGTGCTAGCTGCAATCCCCGATGGTTCGTAAATAGCAATAAAAGGTTCATTCCAAGCTTCACCATATTTACGCATGGTAATAACAGGTGTTTGCTTACTACTATACCCGTTAAGCGCTCCTTTTGTATAAGGGGCGAGTGCCGTGGCATATTCGCGGTTAATACCTTCTGGAATTAAAACATTCATGTATTTATTAACCGTATTTAAAGCAAAGGTTGCGTTTACGGCTTGCGTTGTTAAAGCTGATGAATTTACATTTTCAAAAAATGTCCAGCCTGTAACATCCCCAACACTATCGGTGGCATATTTAGTAGAAGTGCTTAATGGAACATTTGTATCATCTGAAAATGTTAAGGATACAGCATCACCAATATTGTGATAAATATAATCATGGTAATTATTAGATACTTTGCCATTTGATCTTAAAATATCAAAATAATACCCTGTTGTTGCACTTGTACGAATGATACTATTAGTACGTTGTTGTTCACAACTATTAAAAGCATCATTGATATATTGTGTTGAAAATGAAAAGTTAGTTGCAATAGGAACGCCAAAAGATTTAGGTTCCGAATCCAATAAATCAACATTTGCGACTTTAGTCAGCCAATTGTTTCCTCCTCGTTTTCCAGAACCATTAACAATAACTGTGTTATGGGCAGCATGACGCACTCTATAATTTTCGTGTTCATCAGATCCATAGGATCCGCTACCACTTTCAGCCCCAAAAATTTGTCCTTTACCATACAATTCCATGTCAATTCCTGTTGAATGGGTATGCACATAGGCCGCTCCACCAGAATAATACATCATACCATCGTTTATTATATCTGGGGTATTATAATTTCTTTGAACCACGATTCCTGCATGTTTTAGATTATATGTGGATTCCGTATTAGGAGGCACAACGGTTTGGGTTTCCTCAACATTTTCGCCCCATAATAGCTGTAGAGGACTTGTAAATTCTAATCTATCGGTTACAATTTGAGGGTTATAACCCCCAGCTTTTTCGTAATAATACTTTAGGTTTTGCTTTGCGAATTGCGAATACGTTGGTAGATTTTTTCGGTTTGCAATGCGCAGTATCCATTGGTAGCCTTCATTCATATCGCCTTCTGTTCCGGTATCGCCAAAACGCATTAACTCATCTGAAGGATAAATCCAATTGGCATAACCAATGTAACCATCTAAAATTTGTATGTTATTATTTACCAAATCCAAACTTGGTTTGTAACGATCGATAACATTCATGGACTGGATAACAAGCGCATGAGACTCTTTCGAATAACTAAAGGTTTCTGGCCACACCCCATTTTCAGTAAAATTATTTAGTGTCCATGTATAGGCATCAAACGTTTCGCTTGTATTATTGTAGAATCGATCAAAATATTGTTCTCTTTTAGTATCATCTGATATCATTAAAAGATTAAATAAGTTACCATTACCAGCTAAAACAGAGTGATTACTTTTTGGCGCTCTAATACTCATAAACACAATATCTGACAAATTAGCAACCGTGGTTTGCGCTGTGGCATCGTTAAATTGAATGTTTGTTCCCATTGCTAAATCATAGACCGTATTATTCGCATCATTTACATAGTTATATAAAAAATCATAAGTCAAGGCAATGCGCGGAAATAAAGTTCGAGATTCTAACCACCCATCATTAAACATAAGACCATCGGTAACTTCTTGATATTTTTGAACAGGTTGTACCGCCAAATATTTCATATAATGACTTAATATATCAGCGGCATATTGCGCATAACTGGCATCATTGGTTAAATAATACATTATGGAAGCCTCATTCATTGAAGCGACAATATCGGTATGTGTTGTTCTATCTGCAAGCACGCCTGGAATTGCTGGAATGGCACTTAATGTTGCTGCCGGATTTGATTCATGTGCATTTTTTACAGCATCAACACGCGCTTTTAGTTGGCTATATAAAGAGCTTGCCCAAGTATATTGATGAATATTATCAACAATTTGTTGTCTTTCAGGATAAGAAGCCCAAATAAATGGATGTGTTAATGTTAAATATGAAGGCGGGGTATCGGGTAAATTTATTGTAGGAGGGGTAACAGGATCATTTATTAAATCCCTCATTTCAATATTATCAAAATCATAAACTCCGGTTCCCGAAGCTGAAGTTGCTTGAATTTTAAATCCTGTTATATCAGCTGTAGGTGAAGCGGTGTTTTTTAAAGAAAAATCATTAATTCCTCTTGTTGTTCCAACCCAAACATCCATTTTGCCATTGGCTACTGCTTCTATACTAGCATCTGGCCCTGTATAAGTTTGATCGCTACCAGAGTTGTTTACTACATAGGTAATAGTTTGCTTACCCGTAAACTCAGCAGACTGAGGAGCTCCGCCAATATTATCTACCGTACCAATTTTAAAATTACCAGGTGTAGATTGGACAAGGATTCCAAATCGACTTGCATAAGCAGAGGTAGTTCCACTAGACGCTGATGAAAATCCGTTGCCTATAAATACACTAAAAATTGGAGATTGTGTCCCAGCTGTATTACCCGACGCTTCAAAATCCATTTTAAATTGCACAAACGTTGGATTTGTACTAAATGTGAAATTTCGATAAGCATAAATAGAAGCTGTACCTGTTCTATTAAATCTTAAAGCACCGTTATTGATGGTTGTAATAAGATTTGCCCCATCTGGAGATATCCCATTAAATTGACCAGAATCTGGTGTTGCACTTACATAGCTTGAAACATTTGTTGAAGCACTAAAATCTTGCGTGAAAATTTGAGCGTTTAACGTATTTGCAAAACCAATACAGAAAACTAAAAGTTGTATTTTTCTTATCATTTTAAATATGCTATTTGAGTCATCTAAAATATTGAAGTACTCGTTTAGTCTATAATAACAACCCATGGATTTTAAGATTACAAGTTGTTATCCTTAATCTTTTAAAATTAAAAGGTTCAAGAAGATATACTGTCCTGTATTGTCTGTTATAATTAATTCTATTTGAAGATCAAATAATTATTCACATATTCATTAATAAAATAAGCTTGAACAACATTATTTATTTTTAATAAATATATAGACCAAAAAAAGACCATTTAAGATTAATTAAATGGTCTTTTAAAAAGTAAAGAATTATATTTCTAACTTATTGTTTGATTATCTTCTTTGTAAACTTACCAGAGTCTCCTGATAGTTCAACAATGTACATACCTTTTGAAAGTGTACTAACATCTATATTAATAGACGATTGTGCGTCTACTTTTTTACTTAATACTTCCTGACCAAGTAATGAAAATATAGATACTTTATTTACATTGTCTGTAAGTCCTTTAATGTTTAATTGATTTTTAACTGGGTTAGAAATAAAAATTGAGCTAGCATCAAATTTATTATTGCTTAATGGTGCAGAAATAAATTTAAACCTCAATGCAACCTGACTTTGACCTAATTTAATAGTAGCATTTTTAACAGGTGTCGAACCGATTCTAACATTATTTGGAGCAGTTGCCCAAGCCGTACCAGTTTTATCACTTGCAAGTAAAATCGCATTTTGACCAGGCAAACTGTTATTACTAGCATAGCCAGTTTCAATATTAGAAAACTTTCTCATCTGCATCTCATCTTGTACACCAGGTGCACCAATAATTAAATCAGGTTCTAAACCTGTGGAAGTAACGTCTGCTTTCAAAACTTGACCTGCAATAGCTGGAACTGCAGTAGCGATAGTAAAATTACTAGAGCCAGCAGTATATTCAGAATAGATCCAAAGTTGAGAAGGATGATTATTTTCAAGTTCCGTAGTCCACACCGCTTTAAGATTATTGTTTACAGTTAAGAAAAGAGTCTCACCATCAACTTGATCTCTCAATTTAATTTTCCAAGTTCCCGGCGAAGTTGTATTAAAAAAACCGTACCCATCACTGTCTAAGGGTGCTATTTCTTGCGATTGCACCTGTAGCGCAAACAAGGTTAGCAATAAAAATGCTGTAATTTTTAAAGTAATTTTTTTCATTAGTTATAGTTTTAATTAATTAATACCCCTAAATTATGAAGTACAATTAAAAATGTTGTCCTGTATTGTCCTGATTAGCTAACAAATAGTGTCTTATTGTGGCTAATTTTTATCATACCTAACTGCTTAAAGCCCTATTGTTTTTAAGCTTTTAGCATTTATTTTTACTTTGAAAAAAATTATTGGAATATTAACCGCTTCATTATACCTTCTTGTGTTTTCAACAGATAGATCCCTTTTGAAAACTTAGAAATATCGACTATAACACCTGTTCCGTTAGCTATTTGGGTTCCTAATACCGTGTAAACCTTCCATTCTGTGTACTTGTCTAAATTAAATCTACCGTCATTACTAGGCACTGGGTAAACTTTTAAATTTTTACTTGTTTGTGCAACATCATTAACACTTAAGGAAGCTACTTTATTTAAGGTTATATAATCATAAGAAGGCCCGTTTCCACCTTGCGGAATCCTAAATTCTAAAACAAAAACACCAGCATTTAGATCAAATTCTATAGACTTATAATCAAGAAATACAACAGAGCCACTTTGATCTTCCGACCTGATAATTCCTGAAGTTGTGGAGCCGCCACGGTCGTAAAATAATTCTGTTGAGGACGATAAATCTTTAGGAAGCAAATACGCCGCCAAGGATTTTGAAGTTGTTGAAAACGTTCTGAAATTTACAATCATTTCGTATCGTCCAGATTCTGTTACATTAATGGTGTATCTTGTAAATTCATTGGGTTTTAAATCGCTTATTATATAATTGGTGCCTCCTACCGAAACATCTACATCATCCCCAACTTGAGTTCTATAAACACCACCAGAATTACCAACATCGGCATCGGAGAATGCGAAACCTTGTCCACCAAAATCATAATCTTCAAGTTGAATCGTTCCGGGAACTGTATGTGGTGACCCTGAAAATGGTCGGGTTGGGTAAGTATTGCTTGTTACTGTTATTGATTTTTCAATGGTTCTATTATGAGTATCGGTTAGCACTAATTTCAAGGTGTAATTTCCGCTAGCTATGTTTTCTAATAACACATCATTTTGCCCACTATAACCCCATGTAAATGGCGCAGCAGTAATACTTCTAACTAAATTATTATTTACATAAAGCGCTAAACTAGCCAAATTTCCTGATGCTAAGGTGCTTGTAGCCTGTACTTCAATATTATTTCCTGGCTCTATATTATCTATATTTTTTGGTGTTACAAAAGTGGGTGCTTCTAGTGGAGGCAGATAGGTAATATTCAGTTTATCTAAATTAAAACCAGCATTTTGTACGTTGATTTTTAGTTCGTGAAGCCCTTTGGTTAAATAAACGATAAACTTCGTCACGCTTTGAAAATCTGTACCACTTCCTGTTTGCGGTAATGAAAAATTATCAAACAATAACACACCGTCAATTTCTATACTCACTAATGCTCCCGAATTTTGGGCAGCATATAGAAATTCAAAATCGTAATCGCCCGTATTCAATACATTGACGTCGTATTTCAACCACTCGCCATTTTGGGTATCACCAACGTAAGTGATTCCATTAACCATTCCTACATCCACACCATCGGTATCTACACCTGGGCTTAGGGTGTTATCGGGCGTCGTATCAGAATAACCAATACCTTCTCCTCCTGCTTTGTAATCTTCGGCTTCAATAATGCCGGGAATTAGTTTTATCGATTCATCGTAATAAATTCCAGAAATTTTACTCACCGATAATGGCGGCAATGTAATGGTACCTGTACCTTCTTTTATTAACTGTAAAGGGTTAGAAAAATAATCGATGTTGGCTACGACTCCTAAATTATCAAATACCAAGGCCTCGTGTTTAAAGCTTTTTGTATAAACCACATTATCAAATTTCAATTCGAAGGTTACGGGCTTGTCCGTAAGATTTACGGCAATTACTTTGGTTTCGCCAAATTCATTTGTTGTAGCTCTGGCATTTATGGCATTTACAGAACCTCTCGAAACTGTTAATTGAGACGAAGAAGTTACAATTCCATCAAGCATGGTTGCGTCTCTAAAAACATCTTGTATAATTTCGTAGGTTGATAAATAGCCTCTTTTTTGCAATGGATATACGGGTTCTTTATTACTATCAAGCACCACCATGGCATTAAGCACTCTATTAAAAATAAACCAGTTAGCGCGTTCGTATACATCTTGATTTTCGGACATAAACATATACACATCTGCCATACCTAAACAAGCGGCAGCGTGTACATTATCGTTGCTTCCTGCCGAAACGCCCCATTCGGTTAACCAAATAGGTTTTCCTGGAGCAAAACTCCGCACCCAGTTGGCATCTTCTTCTAATTGTAATTTTGCCGTTAACAAGGAGCTATAGGCACTATCACTTTCACCTGGTACATCGGGATCTGCGCCCATATATTTATGAAGCGAAATAGCATCAAAATAATTGCCATTGCCTTTAATAGTATTATTATAGGCTTCGTGGCTTCTTCTCCAACTTAATGGTATTGATAATTTAATATCTGGAAACGCTGTTTTTAAAGCACTGGAAACCTCAGATGCCGCTGCTAAATACATTTCTGGAGTTTCAGTTCTTAAAGAACGTTGACCTAACCAAAAATGCTCATTCCCTAATTCTACGGCATTAACTTCTAAACCTAGACCAATGTCTTTTTGCGCTCTGGATACACTACTTGCTCCATCATCAAAATTGATGGAATACGTCCACATCATATCATAACCCTTACCGCTATTAATTGCTTTTCGGTCTGCATTTAATTCAGCAATTCCATCTATATCTCCTTTAATACAACATACAAAAGTTTGCAGTGCTTCTTCGTGATCTCTATTGTCATAAGCATCATCTTGATACCCATCTGTTTGCCATTTATAAAAATTGGCCCACACGCCATGAGGAAAACGTATAGTAACTGGATTTACCAACTTCACAAAATCTTTTTGTGCTTGTGTTTTAAACCCTTGAATATTATACCCGATTAGCCTATTGTTAAAAGGCTCCTTATTAGAAGTCTGCACATTTAAAGTGGCCGTAATAGTTTCTGGCAAACTAAAAGGATAGCTCTGTGCTTCGGCTTTTAAAAGGAAGCAGATGATACATGCAAAAAAGAAACAATATTTAAAGAATTGCTTATTTGATGGCGTAGTTTTCTTCATGATTATATATAAATTAATATGTGTTTTTCAATTTAAAAACTAAGCCACTAACTAGCTTGTCCTTATGTGCAATTAATAAAGGTATTCATAAAAAAAACAGTTGTTATCCTGTTCTGTACTGTAAACCATTTAGAATGGAAAACAAGTTGTTATTTTAATTTATAGTTACTTGATATATTTATGAATCAAAATAACACAAGTAAGTTTAAACAGTAAATCTCTTTTATAAATAGAAAAACAGTTTGACTTTATAGAAAATCAAACTGTTTTTTGCTCACAAATAGCACTACTTTTAAGGTTCTATCTTTTGATTATTTTTCTTGTATATATTGATGCTTCCCCGTAAAATTTAACAAAGTATAAACCACTGGTTAAGGTATTAGCGTCTATTCGTATAGATGATGCCCCTTTTACGTTTTTCACTACTATAGTTTTGCCATCTATGTTAAACACTTCAATTTTATTGACTTTTTTTTCTAATCCATCAATTATAATTTCGTTATCTATTGGGTTAGAAATGAAAACTGAATTTCTATCAAAATCTGCATTACTAAGTGGATTCGTATTTTCTAATAGCCATTTCGTGTTAGCTGTAGCTGAACTTGTGTAATTAACATCACCCGAATTATCATATGCATACCTTCCAGTAGTTGTCTGTGGCGTATGGATATCGTATGCGCCAGAACCGTTAGAAACAAACTCAAAAATTCTTGTGTTATTTGTATCTGTAGTTGGAGTTGCAGTTGTAGTAGGATAAACATTAAGCGATTCAAATCTTACTGCATCCCATCCCGTAAGTGTACATGAAATATTATAATAACCATTAGAACCAACAGATTTCACTTCAAAAATTTGTGCATCATTATTTGGCGAAATTTCATCGGCTGTAATAATATTTGAATTTGCAATGTCTACAGTCCAATACTTCCCCGTTATACTGTGCTTAATTTTATATTTTCCTTCTAAACCATTGGTTGGATTTCCACCATTTGAACCACTAGGAAGTGCTTCAAGGTATGTTGAAGCAACACGCATGTCATCAAAATCTGTAATCACTTCAAAATCACAGGCGTTTTGATTATAAGCTCCCCACTTCGGGTACACCTCAATACCATCAAATGTTTTATGATAGGCTCTTGTATTAGCATTTGCGAGCACTACTTGATATTGATCAAAATCGCTATTCGACAATGTTTGCTGTACACCATTAAACCAAAACTCTATATAACCTTGATATCGATTATTCACACTATCGTACGAATCGGCTACATTTACTTTAACAACAAAACTTACCCATTGGTTTTCTGAAACTGCTTGTTTCCATAATGTGGTCCTTCTTTGGGTTATTGACCCAGGTCTATTCCAATTAGGTTCAGCTGGACCAAAAGCATGGAGACTTAAAAACGTCCCATCATATTCCATATTAAATGGATAGTTCTGTTTATTATTATTGATATCACCACCATCGTCAGTCTTCCATTGAAAAACTGCAATACCACCTGTAAGATTAGGTGTCGCATTGATGCGCCAGCGCCATCCGTAATAGTAGGTGCCACCATTCTGTGGAACAAAACTATTTACATCTCCTGTAGTTCTTGCTAATTCGGCACGTTTTCTGGATGTTGGCTTCGTAACACGCCAAAATTTACCAAACTCAGCATCAACAGGAGTGGTTACAAAAGGCACATTATTTGGATCATCAACACATTCAGTCCCTGTAGGGTTACTATTACCATCAGAATCTAATCGTCTAAAATTATCGTTAACAGATAAATTAGGATCTCCATACCATAGTACTTGCGCATTTACCTCATAGCCAAAAAATAATAGCGATAAAATAAGCACGAATTTCTTAGCTATATTTATTCTCATAATTTATCTATTTACTAATTGTTATTGCATTTTTAGAATCTCACTCCCTGCCATTAAAAAAGCACCTGTTCCAAAATTTTGATAGCTATCATAAGATGCCGGTTCAGGAAATGCTCCAATGTTTTGCACCCAACCTACACGACCATCTTTATGTTGACATTTAACTAAACCGTTCCAAGCTTTTTTTACTGCAGGCGTATACTTTTTATCTAGCAAGCCATTGTTAATACCCCATGCTAAAGCGAAGGTATGAAAGGCACTGCCACTTACTTCACCATGGTTATAGGTTTCAGGACACAATAAACTCGTTCTCCACACGCCATCTTTGGGTTGTATTGATATAATTTTCTCTGCCATTTCCTTAAACAGGTTTTCATAAAAAGGACGATGTTCGTACTCTTTTGGCATATCTTCTAAAATTAAAGCTAAACCGGCAATTACCCACCCATTACCACGCGACCAAAATATTTTTTTTCCGTTAGGCTCTTTTTGGTCTTTATCTGAACCTGTCCATACAAATCGCATGTCGCGTGCAAATAATTGCTCCTCTTTATCATACAGTTGATTATAGGTCTGCATATAAAACTTATGCATCTCGTCTAAATATTTAGGCTGTTTTGTATGCTTCGCATAAAGGTTAAGTACTGGAGGTGCCATAAATAAGGCATCGCACCACCACCACAAAATAGTTCTGCCATATTCACTCTTATCTGTTCCTTTTTTCCACACATTATCTTCAAATAAATGGGCATCTAAGAATTTTTTTGTTGGTTCTAAATCCACGAAATCTCGTCTACCATCATTTATATCGATGTACAAATAACTATAAGAAATAGCAACGTCATCGGCATGATGCAACCTACTATACGTCTGCCAATTATTCCAGTAAGCCTGATTTTTAAGCGCTGCCATGTACATTTGGTCTTTGGTGGCCTGATGCGCTTTCGCAACACCTGTGTAATAAGCTCCAGCTGTCCAATCGGTAGGTGCAATCGCAAAAATTGGATGCGCTTCTTGCCATTCTAATGCTTTAATCATGGAAGCCTTTATGAAATTTTTGTCGAGGGTATTGGTTTGGGCTGAAACTTTACACCCCAATAATAAATTTACAGCTGCAAAAAATGTAATAAATTTAACTACTGATACTTTAACCATTTTAATTTGTTTTAAGTTTAAACGATGTTTTTAAATATTCTTGTGAAGAGGTTCCAACCATTACGGTATAATCTCCTGCTTCCAATGTTTTCTCCATTTTAAGTCCTGTAAATTCTAACATTTTAGGATGTATTTTAAACTTTACAACTTTGGATTCGCCTGGGTTCAATTCGATTTTTTCGAATGCTTTTAATTCTTTATCAGGTCGCGTAACCGAGCCAATGTCATCTTTAATATACATTTGAACGACTTCTTTCGCTTTTACAATACTGGTATTTTTTACTTCTACCGTTACTTCAATTTCAGAATTAGCTGTCATATCATTGTTTGATAATTTCAAATTAGAATACTCAAACTTAGCATAGCTTAACCCAAAACCGAACGGATACAACGGTCCATCTTTTAAAAATAAATATCCTTTTTTATAATTTATTTCTTTCATTGAATAATGAAAAGGGATCTGTCCAATAGTTCTTGGTACGGTTACAGGTAATTTCCCTGACGGTGAAGCATCTCCAAAAATAATTCTCGCAGTTGATTCATCGCCAAATTCACTTAAATCCCAAGTATCCAGAATAGCATCCGCTTGTTCTGAAAATACATTAATAGATAAAGTTCTACGGTGTTTTAATACCACAATAACAGGTTTTCCTGTAGCTTTCAGTTTTTCAACCAATTCGTCTTGCGCTCCTACTGGGTCTATACTTGCTCTGTCTCCAATGGCATTCGTAAAAAACGCTTCTTTAGAAGTGAATTCATCACCACCTACAAACACAATGGCAACATCGCTTTTTCTAGCCATTTCAACCATTTTTTCTATGGCGACAGGATCTCTTTCCAACAAATTAGGTGCACCACCTTTTCCATCGGTTAAATCAAACCCTTTTTCGGCGATAAATGAAACATTAGAGCTTGCTGCAGTTTCGAACATTTTTTTTGTTGAAGGCTTTACTAAAGGCCCTAAAAGTGCGATTTTTGTTGGCTTATTTTTATCGAGCGGTAATATATTATTCTCATTTTTTAATAAAATGATGGATTCTAAATCTGATTCCTTCGCCAAATCTAAAGACGATTTAGCACGAACCCCTTTTTCAACTTCAGAAATCTTTATATATGGATTATCGAAAAGCCCAAGAATAAACTTCGTTCTTAAAACACGTCTTACCGATCTATCGATTAAGGTTTCAATTTCAGGATTTTTCTTTACCATTTCTGGAAGAAGCGCATAAGCATCTTCTGCATACAAATCGATATCAACACCTGCATTTAAGCCCAATAAGGCCGCTGCTTCTGGCGTTTCGGCAACCTTCATAAAATAATGTAAACGACCAATATCGTTAGCATCGGAAACCACATAGCCATTAAAACCCCATTGATCTCTTAACACACCTGTTAATAATTCTGGATTACCATGACTAGCAATGCCGTTTAAATCGCCATGTGATGCCATAATTCCAAGTGTTTTTGCATCTTTAACTGCCGCTTCAAAAGGCGGATAGATTTCATCAATTAAAGTACGTTCAGAAATTTCGATGGCAGCAAAATTAGTACCTCCCAAAACTTGCCCATAACCAGCAAAATGTTTAGCCACGGCACCTATATGCGTGCCTTTGCCTAATCCTTCATAGTTTCCTTGCACGCCTTTTATGGCATTTGTTACCATTTGAGTTGTTAAATACGTATCTTCTCCAAAGGCTTCAGACATTCTGCCGAAACGTGGGTCGCGAACTAAATCGGCTTCAGGAGAATGGCACATATGCATCCCGCGTAAACGCGCTTCTTTTCCAACAACATCCCAAATTTTATAAACCAAATCTGAATTAAACGACGCTGCAGAATTTATAGGTCTTCCAAACTTGGTGCAACCTTCGGCATCCACGCCATTGTAAGACTCGGTAACAAATAACCCTGGAATTCCCCAGCGATTATTTTCAATAATATATTTTTGAAGTACGTTATTGAATTTTGCAGCTGCAACGGCGTCCATATGTTCACCAGGGTTTTTAATACCTGCTGTTCCCAATTTTAATTTTTCAACGACTTTATCAGATAGTTTTAAATTCCCTTTGCTATCAGCATCCACACCAATATTGGCATGAAAAATTCGCATTTGGGCTACTTTTTCTTCTAAAGACAATAACGGCAATAAGGCCTCAACGCGCTCATCAACAGATAAGGACGCATCTTTATATTTTTCAAAAGACTTTTTTGATTGACAATTGACTTGAAAAAACAAACTCAAAAAGACTAAAGGCAACAAAACTATTTTATTCATTTCTAATTATATTTTAATTTCTATTGTTTACTATATTTAATAATTACTATTGTATTGAAAAAGAATCAATTACCAATACGTTATCACCCTTTTGCTTAAAAACAAAACAGATATTTTTTTTATTCTTAATTGATTTTAATTTCATAGTTATTTCACTAAAATCACCTTGAGATGCATTCAATCGTATTTTCTTTTCAGTAATTAAGTCCCCTTGGGCATCATTGTTCCTTAATTGAACTGTAAATTCGCCTCCAGCAGACGCCTTTAATGTCATTTTAAGTAGCGATTTATTTTCCAATCTAGCCACATTAGGAAAATGTAATGCACTTGTTTTTTTATTTGTTTCTACAACAAAGCCACTACCTAATTCTTTCTTTACAAATCCGTCTGACTTAAAATAATCCTCAGCTTCAATTTTTGGAACATTAGCATTATAGTTTCCAACACCAATACCATCAACCCGAATTGTTGCCATTTCTCCATTTTCTTTGTAATGAACGTAACTTAGAAAGGTGTCTCTAAAATAGCGATTGCCTGTTTGACTGATGTCGCAATAGGCATAATACCATTGGTTGTGCCATTGAAAAAAAGAACCATGCCTCCCTTGTAAAAACCCATTTGGCCAGGTTGGACTATCGTAGCCTTTTGCAAAACTTTCTTTTTGAATAATTGAATTTTTGTAATCGTATGGGCCATATACATTATTGGACATGGCATAAAAACAACCCCAAGACAAATAATACTTACCATTATATTTGTGTACAAATGGTTTGTCATCTGTAGGTTTTTCTATGTTTTTCCCATCCGGATTATAGGGACCTCTCGGATTGTTGATAATAATCTTTTTTGGCGTTTCGGCAAGACTTATCATATCGTCATTCAACTTGGCTATGTAATAATCCCATACCCCAAATATGATATAATGTTCACCTTTGTCTTCAAAAACCGCCATGTCGTATTCGTGGGTTGGTGTTAAATCTGAAGTTAACAACGGTTTTTTTAATGGATCTGACCAAGGTCCTACAGGTGAATTACCTACAACCACTCCGGTTTGCTGGTTTCCTTCTGAAAAATACCAGTAATATTTACCGTTTTTTTCTGCAACATCGGTTGCCCAACAACTAGTAAACGGCTTCACTATATAAGTGTTTTCTGGGTTTAACCTACTACGCTCAGTCCAGTTAACTAAATCTGGCGAAGACCAAATCCACCAATCTTCCATTATAAATTCTTTATTATCGATGGATTTATCGTGAGACGCATACACATAAGCTGTATCATTAAAAATATGAACATGTGGATCGTTAAGACCTTTATTTGGAACAATAGGGTTTTGAGCTGCCAAAACATACACAGCCATAAAGAACATGACGTTCAATACCCTATTATTCAATATTTTTAATTTACTAGCCATCAACTAACGCATTTACATGTAATTTCTCTTAAACTTTTATCGTTTTTAAACCAAACAATTTGATCGATGGCTAGATATTTTGAGTTTCCAGAAATTTAAAACGAGTTTATTTTTAATTCAATAATATGTTTACCTGGTGCTAATCTGATAGAATCAAATGCAGATGGAATTTTTTCTCCATTATGTATCAAATCCTTACCATCAAGATTATTTAATGAAAATTCAGCAACCATATTTGCAGGAATCTCAATTTCATAAGTTTGTAATCTTGCACCTTTATATTTGTAATCTGCTTTTATGGTTCCTAAAACCGTGGGCACTTCTATACTACTTGATTTTAGATTACTCATTTGAGGCTTAATGCTGGCGATACCAAAACCAGGTGTTTTAGGCTTAATACCCCATAATCCTCTAGGAATTACATTTGCCGGTACTGCTCCCCAAGCATGATTCCAATCTAAATTATTTTTATATTCTAAATCCCAAGCCTCTAAAGTAATTGTAGAGCCCACTCGAATCATGTTGTACCAGCTTCTTTTATCGGTGCTGGTTAATAATTGTAAGGCATAATCGGCTTCACCGGCATTATAAAGGCCATCCATTAAAAATTGAGAACCATATACACTGCAGGCCATTCCGCGGGATTTCACAAAATCTAACACTGTTTTATAGTGCGCTTCTGGCACTAATCCGAAAGCTAAAGGCATCATGTTGGCGTGTAACGAACTATGGTCTGTGCCAATGCCGTCAACATAAATACCTAGCTCTTTGTTAAACATTTGCTCGTTAACTGCTTTTTTAACTTTAGCTGCGCGATACTCAAAATCAAGTGATTCTTCTGTTTTCCCTAGTAATTTTGCAAATTCTGCCATAATTTTCATGTTTTCATAGAAAAATGAATTAATGACTGTGCTATAAGGTTTGAATACAAAACCGTCGTGTTCGCCTTTGGTTTTACTTCCGTTAAAGTTTGCTAATGGCCAATCTACAATATCGGTAAGTGGCTTATTGTAACCTTCCTTAAACCCTAATTTATACATAAATTCGGGCGTCACTTTTGTTGAAGTAATTAAACCATCTTCATTAGACAATTCGTAAAGCGTTTTATGTTTTAAAGCTTCGTAGTAGCGCTCAATTAATTCGGTATTGCCGGTATACATATAATCGGCATAAATTAACAAGGCTACATGTTGTTGCCACTCTGTTGGCCACGTAGGATGTTCCATAAAATACTCGATGGTACGTCTTGCCATGGCATACTCTCTATCGGTCGTGTAATGACTTAACTGATTTAAATATGCATCGGCTTCATAAGGGATACGTTCCCTTTCTCCATCTACATACAACCCATTAAATGTGGTTGCCTTAATTGAATATTTACATAAATCCCATACCTGATTTAAAATCGTGTTATTACTTTCAAAATTACTTGCCTTTTCATCCCAATAGGTATGATATGCTAATTGTTCAAAATCGGATGCTGAAATTGGTTCTTTGTTTCCTTCAACTTCTGCATATCTAAACGGCATTAAAACCGGCAAACCCTTAGGTAAAGCAATCGCTTTATTAGGTAAGGTGTTTCTTTCGTCTGCTTTAATCGCTATTTGATATCTTGTTTTACCAGGAACAACATTTACCTTAACTTCTTGATAACGAATATTACTTTTGGCAGGAGGTGTTCTATTAATGTTTTGTCCATCTAACATTTCACCAATTCTGATGGTTAATGTGTGTGGTTTTTTAGCTTTGTAATTAAACTCTAAAGTTGCAAATGCGGCTTTACCAAAATCTATAAAATGGAAATTGCCTCGATTTTCAAAAAGTTCAGGCTTTATTTTGCTTACCACTGTTTTATTCTCGGTTGAAAGCATGTAATTATCACTTTTACCCATCGTGAATTGCTGTGGTTGGGAATAATCTACCAATCTGTTATTTTCATCCCAAATACGAACTTTCCAATAGTAAGTTTTTCCAATTTCAAGAGAACTTCCCTTATATTCTATATTTGAGGAAAGGTTAGAGCGCACTTCGTGGCTATCCCAAATAGGACCGTTATTATTATCTATATCTTTTTTTGATGCAGCTACTAAAATTTGATAGGCCGATTGATATTTTGATTCTGAAGGCACCGTCCATCCAAATTCTGGCTTGGTATCTAAAATTTTAACGCCATCATTTGGTTCTCTTATTAATTCTATTGTTAAATCAATAGGTGGATTTCTGTATTTGTCGCTATGCTCCTTTATTAGCTCATCGCATTTAGATCGTAATGCTGCTGCAATCTTTTGATATTTTTTATGTGCTATTAGGTTTTTAGTTTCCTTAGGGTCTTTAGCAAGATGATATAATTCTTCTACACTTTTATCATTTACATACCTGAAATATTTCCATTCTTTAGTACGTACCCCTTCACTTGGTGGTATTTCTGTAAAATCCCATAGGTGCTCGATTAAAATGGTGTCTCTACCAATAGTATTTGTTTCTTGTTTTACGATTGGAAGTAAACTTTTACCTTGCCATGTTTTTGGTAATGGAACGCCAGCAATATCGGCGATGGTAGCAGGCACATCCACATTAAGTGCCATGTCGTTAATGTCTTGATGTTTATTTATCCTAGGGTCGTTAATGATTAAAGGAACGCGTATAGAATTATCATACATAAGCCATTTACCAGCTAATTGACGCTCTCCTAAAAAATAGCCATTATCGCCCATTACGATAATTACGGTATTTTTATCTAATCCCTTTTCTTTTAATTTTGCTCTTATTTTAGCGATTTCATTATCGATTTCAGAAATCATTCTGTAATACCCCTTTAGGCTATGCTGATACTTTTCTGGGGTATCATAACGCCAGGTCCAACGTAATCTGTTAAATCCGTCTCTTACAAATTTAGGAAGTACATTAAAATATTTATCGTCGGCTAATTCGGGACCAGGAATGGTGGTATCGGCCAACAATTGGTCTGATTCTTTTTGCCAAAAATATTGATCGGGAGCGGGATCGTGAGCATGTGGCGCACTAAAACTTAATGACAAACAAAATGGCTTATCTTTTGGCGATTCATCTATAAAATCGATAGCCTGCTGTCCAGTATATCGTGTTAAATGGACGGTATCATTATCAATCGTTTTGTAAAAATAGCCTCTTTTATCTTTATATCTTGTATCTCTGTCATAATCATCATAGACATCAAATTGCGATTTAAAATCTGCATATTTAACACCAAATTTCCCAAAAAAACCTGTGTAATACCCATTACTTTTTAAAAGCTGTGGATAGGCATTATTCATATACTCATCTCTAATATTTCCTGTTTGAAAATTATAGTTATGAGAGCGCTCATACAAACCTGTCCAGAGTGTTGCTCTACTTGCTGCACAAATGGGTGTACTAGCAATCGCATTATTAAAATAGGTGCCAGTAGATGCCAAATTATCCATTTCTGGTGTTTGCACATATTTATTTCCTGCATAACCAATAGCATCAAAACGTTGATCGTCTGTTAAGATGAAAATGATGTTTGGTTTATCTTGATTATTTGTTTTTTGAGCATTAGTAACATTCAAACTAAATAACGTAGTAAATATTACTAATAGGATACTATTTTTAAACATGAGAAATTTATTATTTTATAGAATTAATTAAAATGTTGTAAAAAATACAGAATAATGTCTAAAATTAAACCAAACACGATTAAGTTCTGTCCTGCTCTATGCCGAAAGAATTAAATAAATAAGCCGTCTCTAGTTTATGAGACGGCTATTTAACTTAAAACGAATAAATATTCAATTTCAGTTTGTAAGAAATCAAATGAAAATTACAATCCTGTTAATTGAACTGTAAATTCTTCGAATTTTACATTTCTATCTCTAATCACTAAAGTATCTTTAACCGTATGCATCAAATCAACTGTTGTTCTAGATCGTACAGTACCAAATACCAATTCCTCAACAACCTCAAGGTCTCGATATTGGTAATCTAAATAAATTACATCTCGCTTTTTTCCACCCCATTCATCGCCATCTACTACCCATTTTCCAGAACCTGTTATAGCAACACTACTATTGTCATCAGCATTACTTATTGTTATTTCTTCATTAGCATTGAATGTTAATTTTAAAGACACAGTGCTATTGCTCGCAATACCTGGCCTTCTAACAAGATTAGTACTAATTGCTATATTTCTTCCTGCAGTTGATATTGGAGTTACTTCATCGCGTTCAACGAATTCAGCTTTATAAACTGTGGAGCCATCAATATTGGTTGTTTCTGTAGTTCCAGTTAAAACTGTAAACTTTTGAGAAGTTCCTACAACCTTATCCTCACCACGTCTTAGATACATCCCTTGGTATTTATTCATATACTTAATACCGAAAAGTGTATAATCTTTGGGTTTTGTTTTCCAATGATCTGAATATATCTTGATAGGGTTATCGACCAAAGGCACACCTGTTAGTAAAGAATCCAATGCTTCATAATCTGTAATTTTTAGTGGAATTACATAGTGCACCTCATTATCGCCAGCAAACGAAAGCGGGTCATCAAAAAACGCATCGTTAAGTTGTACGGGTATACGCCCTTTAATAGAACCGGCAGGAATAGTTACCGGACTTGATTGTTCGATGGTGTAATATGCAGAAGGCAATATCTGCACATTTACCGAATCTACACCTAATAACGTAGCGTCTATCAACTCAGGAGCGAGTTCAAAATATACCAGTCTTTTTTTCTTGTTTTCATAAACTCCGGACATGGTAACACCGATTTCGAAACGACCGTTATTATCATTTTCATTAAACCCTAAATCATACTCACCTAATATTAAAGTTCTAATAGGCGTTTGAAATGGGAAATACACTGAAGTTGAACCAAAATCGTCAAATTCTATGTCCTGGTTTTCGCATCCCATTAAACCAAGGACAACAGCGAATATTATAATTATTTTTAATTTCATATCTAATGTTTTTTAATTCTTATAAAGTACAAATTATCTTACCAACCTTGATTTTGTAAAAGTTCTGAAAACTTCAACGTTTCATCGTTAGGAATTGGCATGTAAGTGGCAAAGGATTGATAATTTCTGTTTTCAACGGAAGGAAGTTCTACATAACTAGTTCCATCGTTAAAATAACCTTTTGCTGTTTCATTCAAATCTAATCCCCATCTTCTAAGATCCCAGAATCTATGACCTTCAAAACTAAGTTCTAAACGGCGTTCGTTTCTTATAAGCGCTCTCATAGCTTCTTTAGTTGTAATTGTTGCTAAATAAGCATCTGGTTGTGTTATACCAGCTCTTTGTCGTATAGCAGCAATAACGTTACGCGCTGTCATGCCATTAATTGATTGGTCTGGACCACCAACTTCATTAGCTGCTTCTGCAAATATTAAGAACAACTCTGTATACCTAAAATAAACATCAAAGTGTCTTTTATCAACTGAGGTGTTATCATTATTAAGTCTAACATCTGGACGCAACAACTTTTTAAGATAATACCCTGTTC
The DNA here is from genome assembly GCF_042676825.1 of Mariniflexile aquimaris. Lineage (NCBI taxonomy): Bacteria > Pseudomonadati > Bacteroidota > Flavobacteriia > Flavobacteriales > Flavobacteriaceae > Mariniflexile > Mariniflexile aquimaris. Next base: position 657,840 of record NZ_JBHTIB010000008.1, on the reverse strand, counting down.
TTGTGGAAAATTGAGGGATTGAATCCAATCTATCAATACCGCCTCCAACACCAGTTTTAATTGTTCCTCCTCCAAAAGACGATCCGTTAAGAACTATGTATTTTTCTAATCGTGGGTCTCTGTTCGCATAAGGGCTTTGAGGGTCATAACCATTCGCCGTAGTAGCTGGATATCCATTTTTCATAGGAAATGCACTTACAAGGTTTTGAGTTGGATTTATCTCTCCTCTACCATTTACAGAAGGTGGAAACATTCTTTTTTCGTAAGTTGAACTATTACCAGCAATAGATGCACGCCATAGTATTTCGGCATTATCTATATTATCTGATGTATAGAATTCAACACCATTTGATGATAAACCAGAAACACCTCCTCTAGTATTCAACACTTCACTTGCCGCATTTGCTGCCAAAGTATAGTACCCATTTTGACCATTCAAGAACGATGGACTGGCCGCAAACAACGCCAAACGTGCTTTAAGTGCCTTTACAATTCTACCAGATATACGTAAGTTATATTGAGCACCATTAACAACTTTATACTTCCCAAAATCATAACTTGCATACCAAGGATCCACAGAAGCTTGACTATCTGAATAATCTGTTGGCAACAACGTAAGTGCCTCATCAAAATCTGCGATAATCGCCTGAACAGAAGCTGCAAAAGACAATCGTGGTGTATTAAAATTACCATCAGCTTCTATAAACTCCGTAAAATATGGAATTCCCAATAATTCACCTGAAGGCCCTTTACCTGCATGTGCTTGCAACACATAAAAGTGATGCAAGGCTCTAAGCGCTAGTGCCTCTCCCTTCATACGAAGTTTAAACAGTTCATTGATGTCTTCATCTCTGTTCCATACTATCTCACCAGCATCAATAATTTGTAAGAAACGGTTAACCCAGAATACGCGCTCAAAACTATTCCAACGCGAAGCCGGATTAAATTGAGCTGACAACTCACCAAGAGCCATACGTTTGTAATTGTCATCCAAAACATTATTTACAGCATCATCGGTGGCCGCATCAGAAAATACAAATTGATTGATTATACCAGAATACCCTTGTAATAATATCCCTTCTGCAGCTGCAGGATTTGAATTTACAAAATCAAAGTCTAACCTATTTTCATCGATAGGTTCCAAGTTATCACAGGCAATCATGCCGGTAAAAACTACCCCAACTAATATATATTTTATTAAATTTTTCATTTTATTTATCTCTATTTTGTATTGTATTAAAATGACATTCTTAAACCAAGAGTGTACGCTCTACTTTGAGGCGTTCCGCCAATAGTTAATTGACGAATATCTTTATTTTTAGCGACTTCAAACAGATTCGTTCCTGAAAGATTTATACTAAAATCATCCAAACCTATTTTATTACATAAATCATCTGTAAATTCATAAGTTAACTGCGCACGACTAATTTCGAAGAAACTAGTGTCGTACAACCAAAATGTAGATGTTTTAAAGTTGTTTTGATTGGTCTGAGACGACAACCTTGGGAACGTTGCAGTTGCTGCAGTGGCAGGTGTCCAACGCCCTAATACAACCTCTGAATATTTATCATTGCCATTTACGCCATAGTAATTGTTAAAACTATTACTTAATTTATTACCATCGCCACCAGTTTGTCCTGTAGCAAGTATAAATAGATTGAATGCTTTATACTTTAAGTTTAGGTTTACACCATAAGTCCATGGGCTACTAGACTGTCCAATAGCAACATTGTCGTCATTATCAATAATGCTATCGCCATTTTGATCTCTATATTTTATATCGCCTGGTTGCACTGCGCCAAAGTTAGGCACTGGCAAACCGGTATTTAAATTCCCGTTTCCATCAAAATCAGCCTGAGAATAGAAACCTTCATCAACTAATCCAAAAATTGTTGACAATTCTCTACCAACTCTATTTTGGTAATCGAACTCATTTGTTTCAGATCGTTTTACTGCTTCTGTTTGACTGTACAAAATATTGGCTCCTATACCAACTGAAAAATCATTAAAGGTTTTATTGAAATTCATCCCTAATTCAAAACCAGTATATAAATTCTTATTGAAATTATCATAAGGTCTGAATGTATTGTAATAAGACGGGTATTTGTCATTCAAGAAAGTTAATTGTTTATCAAGTTCTGTATTAAAATAATTAAACTCTAACCACAATGAATTCATTAAATAAGTTTCTAAACCTACATTTAGGTCGATGCGTTCTTCAAATCCCATATCAGGGTTTGCTCCCTGCGAAAGGTTTTGTTTCCGGTTAGAATTTCCATCTGCCCAGGTAAAGTTAGACCCTTGAGAGTAGTTTTCATCATATAAATAATAACCATCAATCCCTACATCAGACTTAATAATACCACCTGTAGCTTTTAATTTTAAGTAATTTACAAACTTACTGTCTTTTAAAAACGAATCCTCACTTAAAACATAAGCTAAACCTAATGTTGGTGATAAACCGTTTCTATTACCTTCAGGCAATTTGATGGAGTGTGTGTATGCCCCACTAAAATCAGCAAATATTTTTTTCTTAAAGTCATAAGTTATTTGAAACCCTAAGTGGGAATCAATATTAGTTTGGATTACGCCATCACTTTTTTGTGAATTATAGTAACCTAAGAACGTTGTGTTTATAGAAGAATTTTCAGTAATGTTATTTTGGTAATTAACCAATCCATAAAAACCTAATCGGGATATGAATCCATTAGAACTTACATTTTCTGTTAAATCTTTTAAATCAGGATCACCATATGGTGTTAAACCTACAATTCTATCATCCGCCCACGTAGGCTCATACACTCGATAATCGTTCTGATTGAACAATCTATACGAGTCATAAAAGTCAAAACTCAAATACGTTTTTGCAGACAGCCCTTTTGTGATTCTAGATAAATCAAAATTAATAGCGTTATTAAACTGAGTAGCACGAAATACATTATTTTGATATCCCCCTGCAATGATATTAGCAATAGGTGCATCATTTCCAAACTGCTGCGTTGAGCCTAGTAACATACCACCATATTTTCCTGCTGATGCTAAAAGTGCAGCAAGCTCCGGATTTCCAGTTGTATCCACTAAATTAACTGGTAATAAAGGTGAATAAGAATTAGGTTTGAAAGTAGTTCCCGCACTCAACAAATTAGTTAAAGCACTTTTATTTGAGGTAATTATAGCAATACCGTCAAGGCTACTTGTAATCCAATCGTTTACTTTAAAATCTATGTTACCTCTAACATTAAAGCGGTTACTACCCGCATTGGCATCAGGATTGGTTTTTACCCAATCTTGTTCCGTATTCCAGCCTAAATTAACATAATACTGTGATTTATCACCACCACCAGAAAACTCGGTGATAATACTTGTGTTGCTTACAAAAGATTGTATGTAATCATTTGAGTAAAAATCAACATCTGGATATTTGTACTTATTGATACCGCTTTTAGTATTTTCAATAATTTCATTTGAAAATGGCTGGTTTCCAAGTACTCCACCATCATTAAAAAATGCTTCATTAAAAAGTTCCATATACTGTGCAGACCCTAAATAGTTAGGCAAGGCCATTGGCACCTTAACTCCAGAACGCACATTCACTTTTACCTCTTTTCTATTTACTTTCCCACGTTTGGTATTAATAATAATAACGCCATTTCTACCTTGGCTACCGTATAAGGCAACAGCATTTGCGTCTTTAAGCACGGTTATCTGCTCCACCTCTTCCATATTCAAAATATTTGGATCACGACCAAATACACCGTCAATAACAAAAACGGCACTTCCTAAACCTCTAATATTATCAGAGCCTCTTACTCCTAAGGTTAAGCCATTAATATAATCTCTAACCCACTGTGTATTGTCGTAGGTTAAACGGTCTTTGGTATTTATTGACGATACAGCGCCAATAATATCACGTCGGTCTTTAGTAATAATCCCCATCTTTATTTCATCATCTTCTGATGCTAAGAAAGGTGATTTTTCTAAAGTAATGTCACCATTTATATCAAACACATCGATGAATTTTGACTCATAGCCCTTTTTTTCTATTACTACAGCCTCATTATTAGGTACAGTAATTTGAAATTGTCCATTAACATCTGTTGTTGATTGAACGCCAAGTGGGGCAAAAATAGTTACACCGCTTAAAGGGTTTCCTTCTTTATCAATCACAGTTGCTTTTATCTCTGTCCCTTTTGTTTGAGCTGTGGCAATACCGCCAAAGCAAAACACGGCTAAGCACAGTAGAGTAAACAACCTATATAATTTATTTATCTTCATTTTTTTTTCTTTAGTATATTAGTTAAAACGAATTTGTATAAAACTACCACCCTGGATTTTGAGGAAAGCCTTCATAAATCCGAGTTTGTTTAGCCTCAAATGGTATCCAATAGTGTTTAGGGTATTCACATACTCTTTCAACAAGTAAATTATCTGAGAATGATGACCAGTCTTGAGGAAATTCAAGAGATGTTTTTCTTCTATACTTTTCTTCATGTGCTACTCCCCAACGGCGAATATCTACCCATCTGTGTGCCTCATAACTTAACTCAACACTTCTTTCTCGTCTTATTTCATCCATAAACTTATTGCTATTAGATACAATGGATGGAAGTACGTTAGGTATTCCTGCTCTACTACGTAATGCATTAATAGCACCTTCTGCTGTTAACGGGTAAGAAGCAGGAGCAGTAGTGGCGCCCTTTGCAACATGTAGTGCCTCAGCGTACATTAAATAAACATCTGTAAGTCTCATATGCAAACGCATTCCAACATATTGACTAATAATATTATTCCATATACTATGTAATTCACCATCGTCACTTCTAGGATAAAATTTCTTATGCATATATCCTGTTGTTGATGGCTGATTATCACTACCAGTACTGCGGTTTAAACCTCCAGTATAAAGTTTTGCAGTTCTTCGATTAGCAGGAATTGTTGCTTTTGTTCCAATAACATCACGATCTACAATAAGCCATCTATAAAAACGTGGATCACGATTTTCAAAAGGTCTAAGAGGGTTATATGTTGTTGGCCCGTATTGACCACTTAAATCATCCTCTATAGAAAGACCATTGGCCATTCCAAAATTGTTATAAATAAAATTATGAGTAGGGCTCACGATTTCTGAACCACTTTGCCCATGGATAGCTCTATCTACACCGGCTGTCATAAACCTTTGCAATGTAGTTTTATCACCCCCTGTAGCAGCAAAAATAAACTCGGTACTACCCGGCCATGCAGTTGGTGTAGGTGTTTTCCAAAACACCTCGTCATAGTTCGCCCAACTTGCTAAGGCATAACGCCCTTGGTCTTTCAATTTAAGTATTCCTGCAAAAGCTTCTACAGCCATATTGGCTAATTCGGTATCATAAGTATAGGTGTCTATTCCCGGTTGATTATTAAAATGCATTAAAGGGCTTGCAGCAAAAAGGAGATTTTTACCTTGAAAAGCATAAGCAGTACCCTTAGTGAGCCTACCCCTATTTTCACCTAATGTTTTTTGCCCATAAGATTCATTATCCCAATCAACTGGTAACAACGCAATGGCTTTCTTGTAATCTTCATTAGCCTCTAAAGCACATTCTTTGTAGGTTGCAGGACGTGGTGGTGTAAACTCGCCAGATGCCACCTCCTTTATATAAGGAAAACGACCCCAGAATTTCATAATCTCGTTATGAAAAAATGCTCTAAAAAAATAGGCTTGTCCTAGAATTATATTTTTTTCCTCTTGGCTTAAATTAACCATTAAATCTTCGCTGGCAAGCACCATATTAGCATTACGAATACCTCTTAAACTACCGTCCCATAAACCAGGTCTTCTAGAAATATTATTCTGAGTAGTACTCGCGTTACTGGTTCCATACGTACTATTCGACCAACTAGTTAAGTAACTATAGTTAGCTCTATTTAAACCTGCCAAGTCTCCATTATCAATTTGATAACTTCCTTTCCAGGTTCTATTACCATAGGCGTCATCTCCATATAAATAATCTTGGAAGGTATGCGCCCCCGTTCCATAATCTACCACTAAGGCGTACATTTCTTCAACAAATCCTTGTGCGTTGTCGAAGGTTGAAAAAGCAACCTCTTGGTCTATGATTGATTCTGGAGCTTTGTCTAAGTAATCCTCACATGAGAAAGACATTATAAGCCCCAAGACAATTAATATTTTTATTTTATAATTTTTCATCACTTTTTCTTTTTAAAAATTCATATTAAAACCGAAGTTGAACCTCTTTAAGGTTGGGTAATCCCCTCTGAAATTAGAATCTGCAGTGACATTACCGTTAAATTCTCTATCATCAGGCAGGTCGGACCATAAGAACAAATTATTACCATTTGCGAAAATTTGAAGAGAACCTATCCCAAGTTTTTCACAGGTTTTTTTAGGTATATTATAAGACAATGAAACCGCTTTAAGTCTTGTTAAAGATGTATCATACCAGTTATCTCTAGGGTTGGTAGCAGCATTTGCTCTCCATGCAGGCTGCGTATCTGTGTTGTTAGGCGTATCTACAGTCCAATAATCTATATCTTGAGTAAAAATCAAATCTGTTTGATTAGTAAATGTTCTGTTGCCATAACTTCTCTGACCATTTTGAGTTCCATAAAACTGAACTGAAAAACTAAAGCCTTTATAACGAGCTCCTGCCGTAGCACTCCAGGTTCTTTGAGGACTCGATGTATAGCCAAAAGGTGCATTATCAAAGGCACTATCATAAACACCATCGCCATCAAAATCAACCACATCATAATAACCTACTCGAGTTTCACCCTGATTTGTAATTGTTGGGGTTGACATATAAACATCGTCCCAATTGGTAAGTATGCCCGCAGGTATTGCCGATCTTGATTGGCCTATTGGATAACCTGCTTGCTTTTGGTAAAAAGGTGTAGCCGCTGCATCATCTCTTGCTGTAACTAAATTTTTTGCTTGCGTAAAGTTGAAATCACCAAAAAGATTTAACCCGCTTTCAAAGGTATAATTTGTACCCAATACAATTTCAAAACCTTCTACCTCTACACTTCCTGAATTAACAGGAGGAGGCACCGCTCCAAACCAGTCTGGTACGCTACGTGCAGAACCACTAACAAAAACATCCTCACGATTTTCTGCAAAATAATCAAACTCAGCAGTAAATAAGCCTTTAAATAAAGACAACTCTGCTCCTATATTATACTTTATAGCTGTTTCCCACTTAAGGTTAGGATTTGCAACACCTTCTTCAGTATAGAAAATGTAAGGTGATCTATCACCCGTGCCATCATAAACACTTGGCACTAACCATGCCGATCCACCATTTCCCCATACACCTAAATATGCGAAATCTGCACCAGGTTTATCATCACCAACAATTCCATAAGACCCTCTTAACTTAAGTTTGTCTAACCAATTATCTTTTGCCTTACTCAAAAACGATTCGTTAGACGCAGTCCAACCTAGGGCTAAAGAAGGGAAGAGATCAAAACGATAGCCTGGGCCAAATTTCATAGACCCATTATAAGCGCCATTAACATCTAAAAAATATCTTGAATCATAATTATAAGTTATTCTACCAACCCAATCTTCACGATTTGTAGGGAACACACTACCTGTAGCAGTTTCTTGTCTTCTAAATAAGGCTAATGCTGACACATCATGTTTATCGGCAAATGTGAAATCATAATTGAATGAAAAGTCATAAACCATATTACGCCTTCTACCTTGAATACCGTTAGTGGTATTATCTATTATTTCTGAAGCACCAACCGTCCAAGGGAACTGCACAAAACTGAAGTCATTAACACCATTTGGAGACAGAATGCTCTCTTGGCCTCCATCATAAATCCTGTACACCACATTCTCAAGACCATTTGCACCGGGATCGTTTAATTGTTGGCGACTTGTCATATTATTATCTAATGAAAAACGTCCTTGAAAAGACAAGCCTTTTGTTACAAAATCAAGTTTTTGTTTCAGAATAAAATCTGTATTTACCTGAAAATCGGTAAACGTATCATACCCAGTATTGGTTAAACTAACAATAGAATTAGAAAAACCAAAAGTATCATCCTTTAATAGCCCATATAAACCATCTGGATATACTGGGGTATAAGCATTAGGAGCTATTTCGTAAATACCATTTACTACTGTATTTAAATTACTAGGGTTTTCACGGGTTCCTAAGTAACCAGAAAGGTTAACTGAAAGCTCCGTAGTACTTGTAATACTAAAATCAATATTACTACGGTAATTAAAACGTTCGTATTTATATTCGCCCAAGTACCCTTTACCGTTATCATATTTTTTACCATCAAAAATATCAGCTACTGTTTGATAGGCTAAACTTCCAAAATATTTGGCCGTTTTACCCCCACCTCTAACAGATAAATTCATCCTGTAATCTTGAGCAAAATCTTTTAGAAGCTCATCTTCCCAATTAACATTAGGGTATATATAACTTTCTTCCTGAGTTAAAGGATTACGATACCTTTCAGCAATTGCCATTGGTGTATAATCGCCCCATGACACAGAATTAATTGGTAATTCTCTTAAAATAGCACTGTTAGACTGCATAATGGCATCATAAGAATTTAGCTTCTCAGGTAGCTTTGAAACAAATTTCAAGGTTGTATTAACCGCTAAAGACAATTGTGCTTTACCAGTTTGACCACGCTTTGTAGTAACTAATATCACACCATTTGCACCTTCTACACCAAAAACAGCTGTAGCAGAAGCATCTTTAAGCACCGATAGTTTTTCAATATCATTCATGTCTATATCAGTCATAGACCTCTTAACACCATCTACAAGAACAAGTGGTGCCCCAGAACCATTCCAAGTACCTTGACCACGAATTAAAATTTGCATATCGGACCGTCCAGGAATACTACTACCCTGTATAGTGGTAACACCCGGTAAATTTCCTTGTAATGCTTCTTCAACATTAGAGATACCAGCCGCTCTTTCCATTAAATCCTCTCCTTTTACTTGGACAATTGCTGCGACTACCGACTCTTTCTTTTGAGTACCATAACCTACAATAACAACTTCATCTAGGGTTGCTATATCCTCCTGTAAAGTTACATTAATGATTTTCTGGCCTTTAACTTCAATTTGCAAGCTTTTAAAACCAATATAAGAAAACTCTAAAGTTTTTTGACCTGCTGATGTTAATTCAATAGAATAGTTTCCATCAAAATCTGTTACAGCACCCCGGGTGGTTCCTTTTTGAATAATGGTAACACCAGGTAATGGCATCCCACCAACATCTTTAACAACACCAGAAATTCTTTCTTGGGCTCTTACATTAAACGCTGACAAACTGAGAAAGACCAGCATCAACAAAAATGGTAACCCAGAAGCAGATTTTTGCTTAATAGTTTTTTGTTTCATTTTTAGTTTAAGTTTTAACATAAATTATGTTATTTATTAGTAAATAGTTAGTTTGATAAAATATATTGAATTTTAAATCGAAAACAATTTTACGAATTAGCAAATCCAACTCTGTCCTTGTTTGTACTGATTACTCAAAAAAAAATATTACAGTAAACGCAAAATCACCAGAATCATGATTACAACAACAAAAAGCAAAAACGTTTCCAAGTATTTTGTTTGTTTTAATTTCATTTTACCTAAGCTTAATTAAAATTTAGATTCATTAGTGAAATCGTGAAATTTTGAAAAATTGATAAAATTTTCACAATATAATTTCAAATTTACCTGATAACAAGAGTGCAGAAGTACCAAATAGGTATAGAAAAATACCTATTTCCTGTTATTTTTATTAAAAACGATTGTTTTTATAGACTTTAACTAAATGAAGGTATGTTAAGCCTTTTAGACATTAATAGTCTGTAAAGGTCTTCATGTATTCGGTTGGTGTTTTCCCGAACTTTTTACGAAAACATTTACTAAAGTATTTAGGGTTTTTAAAACCTAATTTATAACTAACCTGAGAAATATTCATATGACCCTGTTCTAGAAACTGAGCACTTTTTTTTAATCTTATATGCTGAACAAACTCGTTTGGGGTAAAATCTGTCCAGGCTTTTATTTTTTTAAATAACACGGTTCTACTTACACCGAGTTCTTCACAAAAAAAGAGCACATCAAATTGTTCATTTCCAATATTATTTTCTACAATTTGCAAAGCCTTTTTGTAAAGTTTATCATCTAGCGAGGATATGGAAATGTCTTCGGAAGGAATTACATCACTCGAATTTAATTTTTGTTTTAAACGTGCTACAGAATTTAAAATATTTTTTATTCGAAGTTTAAACTCCTTTACATTAAATGGTTTGCTAATATAATCGTCTGCACCTTTTTCTAAACCTTCTAATCTATATATTAACGACGAACGAGAGGTTAATAAAATTAACGGTATGTGACTTGTTCTTATATCTTCTTTTATTGTAACACATAATTCTGTGCCCGTCATTTCTGGCATGATAACATCGCTAACTATTAAATCGACAGATTCCTTTATTGCCATTTTATAGGCTACTTTACCATTCTCTGCTTCTAAAATTTGATAATTATCGCGTAATAAATCGCGCATAAATTTGCGAAGCGGTTTATTATCTTCAACCAGTAGGATGGTTGGTTTTAGTTTTGGATCTAATTCTTCAAAAAAATCTTCTTTCTCTATTATTGTAGGTTGCTCTTCTAATTGATTTACATACTGCGATAAATCATCGCTAAATTTAAAATCTTTAAGAATTTCAGAATCTTCTAAATGCGCTCTACCTAAAGGAAGTTCTACCATAAAAATAGAACCGGTAACTTCATTATTTCGTACACTAATTTTGCCTTTGTGTAAATCGACAATATTTTTAACTATCGATAAACCAATACCTGTACCTTTATTATAATCGCTATCTGGTTTGTTATTTATTGGTAATTCAAAAAATCGTTCAAATATTTTATCTTGATATTCTTTTGCTAAACCTACACCAGAATCTTCTACTTGAATGCGTATAACATCGTCCTCTTTTATTATCCTTATAATTATGGTTCCTTTTTTAGGAGTATATCTAAATGCATTTGATATTAAATTATAAAATACACGCTCTAACTTATATCTATCATAATACACTAATATCTCTTCGGAAGGTGTATAAAAATGATACTTATAATTTCCGTCTTTGGCATACACAGAAAAAGACAAATATATTTCTTTAAGAAATTTAACAATGTTGCCTTCGGCCGCCTCAAGGCTAATTATATTATTTTCTAACTTTCTAAAATCCATTAAACGGTTAATAAGCTGTAGCAAGTGATTAGCACTACTCTCGATAACTTTTAGCTTTTTATACATTGTGCTACTACCCTTATAGTTTTCTAAAACCTGGTGTAAGGGCCCGAGTATTAAGGTTAACGGGGTTCTAAACTCATGAGAGATATTAGTGAAAAACTCTAATTTCGCCTTATTAACTTCTTTTGTGTGCTCTACTTCTAATTTTTCTAAACTTAACTGATGACGCAGTTTTTCTTTTGATTTTAAAATGTTTAATAAATAATATAATGCCATAAAAATTACGACTCCATATATTAAGAAAGCCCACCATGTACGCCAGGGTGCGGGGTTAACTCGAATGTTTAAAGTAGTAGGAACACTATTAGAAACACCATCGTTATTTACACCTTTTACTTCAAAAATATAATCTCCCGGGTTCTGAATGGTATAGTTAACCGAATTTTGTGATGTTTCGTTCCATTCGTTTTCTAAACCTTTTAAGCGATACTGATAACTATTACTATTGGAATTTATAAAATTTGGAATTGAGAAAGAAATATTAAAATTACCTTGTTCATAAGACAATTCGATATCGTTAGTGAAGGCTATGGTGTGAGAAAGTAATTTAGTATCATCATCCACCGAAACCGACTTGTTTTTTATTTTAAAATCGGTAATAATTACTTGTGGCGCATAGTTATTTTTAACAAAATCGCTGGCATCAAAATAAGTAACGCCATTTGATCCTCCAAAAAACAAATTATAATTACCCATTCGCAAACTAGCGTTATTATTAAACTGGCTATTTGCTAAACCTTCTTTTTGAGTATAATTGGCAATTACATTTTTACCAACAGGATCGTAATATACAAGGCCTTGGTTTGAACTACTAATCCAGAAAAAACCTCTGCCATCTTCAACAATACTTCTAACACCAATTAACGGCGCATTATCTATTTTTAAATCTACGCTTTTAAAACTATTACCTTCAAGTTTAAATAAACCTTCAACATCGCTACCTACCCATAAAACCCCATTAGAATCTTCAAAAATTGAAGTCATGTAAAAACCTGAATCTAAATCCTTATTATAGAAATACGTTTTTATGGCTCCTTTTTCATTTATAACATTAAGACCATTAATAGTACTAACCCAAATATTATTTTTTGAATCCACTTTTAACCCTCTAACAATATTATTGGATAAACCTCTGCTTCGTTTATCAAATATTTGAAATGATTTATTAAGCACATTATATCTTACAACACCTTTACCTGTTGTACCAAATAACATATTACCATTAGCTTCTTGTTGGATACAATACACCCCGACATTCTTTAGAAAATCTTGTAGTTCTTTCGTTAATTTTACCGTATCGAACTGCTCCTTTTCCAGATTATAGACCACCAATCCGTTTTCAAAAGTTCCAATCCAAAGTAAATTATCATTCGTAATGTATAAGGCTTTTATATTATCACTTTTTAGTGCGGGTGTTTTTGTTGTGTTAATATAGTGATAGGTTAGCGTTTTTGTATTTAATACCGAAATCCCTCCTCCCTCGGTTCCAAAGTATATAAAATGTTTATAGTTAATAATAGAACTTACAGCTTTATAACTTAAGCCAAAACCACCTGGTTTTTGAATAATATTAATAAAATTTACATTGGATTTATCCCATATACTAACACCACCATGATATGTTCCTATCCATATTGAGCCATGTTTATCTTTATAAATAGATTTTATAAAATTATCATTAATAGACTCTTGGTCGTTAATATTATGACTTAATACTATTAAACTTTTGCTGTTTTTGGCAATTTGAAGTCCATTATAAGTGCCTATCCATAAATGCTCTTCATCATCAAAAAGCACTTGCCTAACATTTCTGTTCTTGCCTTTTAAGATGTCTTCTGAAAAATAGGGTGCTACCTTTTGCTTTACTATATCATATTTTAAAACACTTTGAGTTCTTGTTCCAAGAAACAAAACACCCGAAGAGTTTTCTGTAATATCTTGAATATCTAGACCTTCAGTACCTATTATATGTTTAAATTGATAGGTTTTACCTGTTTTACTAATAAGTTGTTTTAATCCATTTTTGGTTCCAACAAAAACGTCGCCCTTTTTAGTTTCGTAAATTGAAAGAATTTGTTTTCCATCTAATATTGATTTGAATGAATTAGTTGTGCTATTATATATTGAAATTCCTTTAGGAGTCCCAACCCATAATTCTTTATTTGAGAGTTCTTTTAATGCCCAGATAATATTATCTAAAGGAGTTGAAGCGTTATTTTGATGGAAGTATTTTGTGAAAACATCTTTTTTAGGGTCGTACTTATTAAGGCCATAGGCCGTACCTACCCAAATATTTCCACTACTATCTTGTTCTAGACATAAAATATCGCTGTTACTTATTGAAAGCGGGTTGGTTCTATCGTACCTATAAACCGTAAATTCCTTACCATTATATTTATTTAATCCATCTCTAGTTCCTAGCCAAATTTGCCCTAAATTATCTTGATGAATAGCAATAACTGAATTCTGAGACAAACCATGATCAATAGTAACGTGATCGAACTTGTAGATCTCCTTTTGTGAGAAACACAAACTCGATAAAAACAAAAGAATTGATGCTATAATAAATCTTTTCATCCGATAGACTAAAAAGTAAAGATAACAAAAGAATTTGCATCCTTAAAGGTCAATTACTTTTACATTAATTATAGCGTTGAAAAAAATTATCTAGTTCGCTTATATAGAATCTAGTATTAAAAAAAAATTAAATAGATTTTCTGTCGATAAAATTAAAAGGCACTTTAAAACGTCCTTTTTGATTGTTTAAAATCATGTGTGCTGCGATTTCTCCCATCACTTTAAAATCTGTAGACATTACGGCAATGCCCAACAACTCTTTAAGCGGTGTATCGTTATACGAAATAACACCTATAGTCTTACCTAAAACAAGTTTACTTGCTCTTATTTGATTTATTAAATTAACTAAATCGGACTCTTCAATAGTAATGAATAAATCGCCTTTTTCTAAAACCATATCTTCGCAAACATCATTCAGAATTTCAAAATCGATTTCCTTTTCTATACAAAACTTTCTAAACCCATGTAAAATTCTTCTAGGGTATGGGTACACAGACTTTTCTGGATATACCAAGACTAGCTTTTTATATTTTGCTATTTTATTATATCCTACATTTAATGCCTCATAAATATCATTATCAAACTCCTGATAAACCGCAGAAACATCATTGCATACAGAGGGCTTAATATTATCTAACATTAACAATTTATCTTTTGGAATAAGCCTTAAGGCTTCGCTTGCGGCATCTGTTAAACTTATGTGCTGTAGGTTTTGCGTTTTAAAATGGGGCATTATCACATAATAATCATAGGATAGTTTACTAATGTTTAATGCATTAAGAAATAAAGATTCGTCGTTATGATATACAACCAAATCAATTTTTGAGTTAAGTCCTATTTTATTTAAAAACGAGTTATAAATTCTCATTTTATATGTACTCATCTTATTGACCAAAAACAAAATATTTAGTTTGTGATGTTGCTCGGTATTTACTACGTAATAACCTCTTCGTGGGATTGACTCAATAATATTTCGCTCTTTTAAAATACTATACGCCCGTTCTATGGTATCTCGTGATAAATAGAAATCTTCGCTTATTGTATTAATTGAAGGTAGTTTTTCGTTGAGCTTAATATTACCCACTGATATATTGTTAACAATGGAATCAACTATTTGCTGATACATTGGAACTCTAGAATTCTTATTAATATCAATATGTTTTATCATTTCCATAATACCTCAATTTTTAAAAAATTAGTGACTGCAATTTAGAAGTTACTAGGAGTTTTAAAATTCGTATTAGGGTATTCAAAAATACCGATACTGCTTAAATTTACTAAGAAGCACTAATAAATAGGATTAAGTTGGTGAGGTTATGATAATTCTGAAAGTTATTCTTTGAGAGTTTTTGAAGTATATATTAGGTATTAAAATTGAAATAAAGTCTGAGTTTTTTGATTTGTCCTTATATCAGCTATAACTTATGACCTGATTAATCAAAATTAATATTTTTATAAATTATATTTAGTTAAAATAAATCCTTAGAAATCATTTTAATTTTTTTTTCACTGATATCTCAAACAAACGTAATTTAGAAGAACTCTATTAAACTATTTTTGTTTTCTTACAATAATACACTTCAAAATTACAATAATTAGCCAACAAGCTGTAAAAAATGGATATAGAATAACTTCTAGAGCGGATTAAAGTGGCTCACTTTGCCCGCCGTATCCAGATTTTAGAGGATTTTATCTTTATAGCGGGAACTGGACTCGAACCAGTGAGCTTCAGGTTATGAGCACTTCTCTTAAATTGATTTAAGCACAAATTTTAAGCTCAAAACCCCTAAAAATTATTAAATCGTATGCAAAAACGTATGCACTTTTTAGTTTTCTGATTATTGAAATAATTGCTTTAATTTAATTATACCATTCAACAAAATTCAAATAAAAAAATTAACGAGACCTCTAAACTTAAAATAAACTCAATACATCTTAACAAGTTTAATTTTTATTCAAACCTTATAAATTCTTTATTAATTTAATACTAATAATTAAACATCTATTTACTTCTTGGTAGCCGATTTAGTAACTTATTTAATGAGATCTTCTGAATTGATTTATATTAGTTCAACCTGTTGTAAATATAATATGGTTTTAATAATTAAAAAGCTCAAATTATAAACCATGGAAAGCACGAAATGAACTAATTGCAACATTTGTTTTAATTATTGCATCATAAATATTTATTTCTTTTTAAGAAGAAACTAATTTTATACAACTAATAACAAGTTATATATGAACACAAAAAAAACAATAACAAAAGCTTTAAAAACAGCATTAGTTTTAATTAGTTTTTTAATAAACGCTCCTAAAACTTTCGCACAAAACAATGATACAAAATCGCAAAAAATTGACGTCTTAGAATCTAAAATAGACAGTATCATATCCTTATTAACTTTAAAGGAAAAAGTAGACATGTGCCATGCACAATCTAAATTCAGCACAAAAGGAGTAGAAAGACTGGGGATTCCAGAAATATGGATGTCTGATGGTCCACATGGCGTACGAGCTGAAATAAGTTGGGACTCTTGGGAATATGCCGGATGGACCAATGATTCCATCACAGCTTTTCCTGCACTTACTTGTTTAGCTGCAACTTTTAATCCTAAATTATCAGGAGAATATGGTTATAATCTTGGTGAAGAAGCCAGATACCGAAAAAAGGACATCTTACTTGGTCCTGGCGTTAATATTTACAGAACACCACTTAACGGAAGAAATTTTGAATACATGGGCGAAGACCCATTTCTAGCTTCAACTATGGTCGTTCCATATATTAAAGGTGTTCAAAAAAACGGTGTGGCTGCTTGTGTTAAGCACTATGCACTAAACAACCAAGAATTATGGCGTAATGAGGTAAGTGTTGAAGTTAGCAACCGAGCCCTTTACGAAATATATTTACCAGCGTTTAAAGCTGCGGTGATTGACGGAGGTGTTTGGTCTATAATGGGCGCTTACAATAAATTTAGAGGTCAGTACTGTTGCCACAATGAATTATTATTGAATAACATATTAAAGAAAGACTGGGCTTTTGATGGTGTTGTAGTAAGCGACTGGAGTGGCGCACACGACACTTATGAATCTGCCCTATTTGGATTAGATATTGAAATGGGAACCGGTACAGATGGTTTAGGTTCATCAACAGCCAATCACTACGATGATTATTATTTGGCTACGCCATTTTTAAATTCAATAAAATCTGGAGAAATTGATGAAGCCGTTGTAAACGATAAAGTTAGACGCATACTAAGATTAATGTATAGAACTAATATGAGTGCTAATCGCCCTTGGGGTCGCGTAAATAATAAAGAACATCACGATATTGCACGTAAAGTGGCACAAGAAGGTATTGTTTTACTTAAAAACAAAAACAATTTCTTTCCTGTAAAAGATGAAAACATAACGATAGCTGTCATTGGTGAAAACGCAACCCGCTCTATGACAGCTGGTGGAGGTTCTTCAGAATTAAAACCTCAATTCGAAATCTCACCGCTAGCAGGTTTAAAAGCGCGCTATAAAAACGCAACTATTGTACACGCTATGGGGTACGCTACTGGTCCATCGGTTTATGATGCCATTATTCCTTCTAAACTTAATGCCGACTCGCTAAGAGTTGAAGCCATAAAAGTTGCAAAAAATGCAGATATAGTCTTGTTTTTTGGAGGATTGAATAAAAGCCATTTACAAGATTGTGAAGGTGCCGACAGAAAACAGTTTAATTTACCTTTTGGCCAAGACGAACTGCTTAACGACATCTTAAGTGTAAACAAAAATGTTGGGTATATTTTAATATCAGGTAATGCGGTTGAAATGCCATGGTTAAACAACGTTAATGGCGTTATGCAAACCTGGTACCTTGGCAGTATGGCTGGACATGGTATTGCCGATGTAATAAGTGGGGATGTAAACCCTTCTGGAAAATTACCATTTTCTTTCCCTGTAAAATTGAAGGATAATGCAGCACACGCATTTGGAGAATCGTCGTACCCCGGCATAAATTACACACAAACCTATAAAGAAGATATTTTAGTTGGCTACAGATGGCATGAAACAAAAAAAATAGATCCACTTTATGCGTTTGGCTACGGACTTTCTTATACTAATTTTAATATATCTGATATTAAAACGGATAAAAAAACATACCAACCAACCGACAAAATAAAGGTAACCTGCCAAGTTACAAATACTGGTAATTTAGATGGTGCCGAAGTTATTCAAGTATATGTAGGTAAACCAAAATCTAAAGTAAAAAGAGCATTAAAGGAACTTAAAGGATTTCAAAAAATCTACTTAAAAGTCGGTGAGCAAAAAACTACTGAAATCATTATTAACGCAGCGGATCTTGCATTTTATGATGAATCTATTTCTGATTGGAATCTTGAAAAAGGAGAATACATGGTTTATCTAGGGAACGCTTCTAATAATATTAATAAAACAATTAATATAACTATAAAGTAAATTTAAATACACTAAAAAAAAGCTATTTAAATGAGGTTCGAACGTCAATCACGTTAACCCAAACTTTTTAAATAGCTTTTTTCGTTATAATAAGAAATAATGCAACCCTAAGTTAAGTTATTTAAATAAACCTAATATAAATAAGTACCAATTTATGCATTTCCTTCATAGTCATTTTATAAAGTTGAAGGCAAAAATTAAGGCAACTCTCGTAATACAATCCAAAAACACATCTTCGCAAAACAACTATACTACAGGATAACAACCGAGTAATTATCTCCCTTCATTTATTGTTACAGCCAAAAATAACGCTAACTTAATTAAAAAGAGGTATTGTAATTCTTAAAAATTTCCCCGTCAATATTACAAATCACACCATGAAAACCTATACAAAACAAAGGTTTAATTACTTCTAAAACACCCATTAACCCTTTAAATAACTAGCAAAATTTTCATTTATTTTCAGTCGATTAAAACCTAAAATACATAAAAAAAAACATCGTTCAAATATTGCTTTTTAAACGATGTCCTTAACTAAACAACTAAACTAACTCAATTTAATCCTTCTAAAAATCCTGTATGTGCACTTTTTAATTTAAAATCTTTATCATATAATAGGGGCCAGTCATTCCCTGGATGATTCAAATCTGTACTATAAGGAATCCAAGATTCATTGTCTTTAAATCCCCAAACTGTTAAAGCATACTTATTAGCAGCAGGAAGAGCATTATAGATTTTAACAATCTCTAAATATTTTGCTTTTTGAGCCAAATTTCTTTCTTCAGTGAGGTAAGTAATATCATTGTTTTGGTTCACTTGAATATCCAACTCAGAAACATGAATTTTTAAGCCTTTAACAACAGCTCTATTAATATCGGTCTCCATTTGTATTTTCGTAGGACTCAGATATGTGTTATGCATTTGAAAACCAACACCATCTATAAGGTTATTTGCCATTAAATCTTCTACAATTGTATAAACTTTATTTTGTTTATTAATATTAGTTGAAGTCGCATAATCATTATAGAAAAGCAATAAATTTGTATCCCCAGCAGCATTTGCTGCATCTCTAGCCCACTGAAAACAGTCTTTAATATAATTAGGCCCCATCTTTTGAAGAAAAATAGTATTTCTTAAACCACCATCATTATCATTAACAGCCTCATTTACAACATCCCATGATTTTACTTTTCCAGCATAGCGAGTTACCACATCTGTGATGTATTTTTTTACTTCCATCGTGAACTCTGCATTAGTACCCGAAAAATTAGTTAACCAATTAGGAACGGCATTATGCCAAACTAAAGCATGACCATGCACATTTATGCCATTATCATTTCCATATTTAACTATTTTGTCTGCTGCCACCCAATTATAAGATCCGCTACCTGTAGAAATGGGATTCATTTTCATTTCATATTCGGCTGTAAGACTACTAAATTCGTTTTTAAGAACTACATCATACGCACTACCAGTACTTAATTGTTGCGACTTTACCGCTACTCCTACAAAAAAAGGATTAGCTAATGCGTTTGCCTTCACTTTAAGAAACGTTGGATCCTCAGCTACGATACCTGTAGTTGTAACCGCTATAATATTAGAATTATTAGATACTTCAACACCTCTTTTGGCTCTTACTCTATAGTAGTAGGAAGTAGCTGGCGAAAGTCCAGTAATTACAAATGTGTTACCTGTTACTGATAATGCATTAAATTCTGCAACAAAAGTAGAAAAACTACTATTTGTTGATACGTCTAATAAATAACCATCGGTTTTAGCCACCAAAACCCAATTTGCCTGAAAAGAAGTATCTGTAATATTACTAGCCGTTGAAGCAAAGGGAATCCCTAACACTTCAATTGGATCTGGACCATTACCATCATCTTTACTGCAACTTAACAATGTCATTACTAACAAAAGAGCGATTCCCATTTTTATATTAGTTAGTTTCATTTAATATTTTTTAAAACCGTTATTGTTTATGAATAGTATCATTTAATAAAATTCATTTTTTTCTTATTCTTCGACTCTAAATTTAATATCATCAAATTTCAAGGTTGAAGCTGTACCATTATTAGGCAAAGAAACTTTAACTTGTAATATACCTGACGGATCTACTTTTTTAGTATCTGTTGCGGCATTTCCAGGATTATAACCAGATCCAAATTGATCTAAGACTGCTGAAACTTCTTGCCATCCACTTGTAGTAATAGTAAAGTGATATGCCCAAGTATCAAGAATCACATCAAATGAAGAACCAGCGCTAGCATTTACCATCATTTTAAATGTTACTTTAGAAGCGGCAGTTGCTGTACTTGGCAAAAATACCCCTGCTTCATTATTCTGGCATCCATTATATCCATTTGCTGTGGCTCCATTATAATCGTATTGTGCACAATTACCGGTTTGACCTGATGCTGTTGCTGTAAAAGCACCTGCATCACCATAATATCCCCATGTACTAGTGTACAAACCATTACCGTCAAAATCTTCAAACAAATAATCGATAAAACCAAAATTGATATCTAAAAACGTTGTGTTTACTACCCCAGGACCTGGAGGGACAAGAGGCGTGCTACCTGCTGAAGTTGTTATAACAACATCTGCACCCGCCGTGGCATTGGTAGGTACTGTAAAATATAATTCTTTATCTGAAACTAAAGTGTAAGCTAATGGTTCTCCACCAAATGTAACTGAAACAATATCAACAAACCAACGTCCTTTTATGGTAACTTTATCACCTATTTTTGGATGAAGCGCACTAAAACTACCAAATACGGGTGCAGGTTGTATAATATTAATTTGAGATTCAATCACCCCATTAGCAGTTATAAACTTGATAGGTTGAACTCCAAAATTATAAGGATTATCAAAATCGTAGTTAGGTATATTGAAAAATATCGCTACGCTAGAATTCAAATTAGGATTAAAAGACACTTCAATTTTATTATCTAAAATTATTTGTTTTAATCCAGACAAATTTGTTCCTTCAATCTTAAGCAATTCGCCAGGGACTCCAGAGGCATTAGGATTAGTTTGTGAAACAAAAGAATTTATAGTTGGCACCCCAGCTTCTTCCTCTGAACATGCGAATAATACAAAAATGAGTACTATTAATATTGTGTTTATTCTAAAAATGTTTTTCATAATTTAATAATTAAAAATTAAAAGGTACTGGAGCGGCAGTAAGATTAACATTAATACTTATAGCACCTGCTGGAAGTGGTAAAGTAAAGTAATCATTTGTTGGTGCAATTTTGATAGAAACTAATTGAGTTCTAGCTCCATCGCCATAAAAACCTCTTTCTTGGGCAGCTATTTCTGCCAATGCATCTTGTCTATTTCTACGTTGTAAGTCGAAATAATATTGACCTTCTAATAAAAATTCAATTCTGCGTTCTTTAAACAAACTAGATTGTGTAATGGTACTAACAGAGCCTAAACCTGCGCGAGAACGCACTTTGTTAAAAGCCAACAGCGCCTCACTATCTGATGTAGAGGCATTTGCACCTAATTTGGCTTCGGCCATCATTAACAGCACATCTGCATAACGTAACATATTGGTGTTTTGATCTGTTCGCATAAAACAAACATTATATCCATCATCTGCTGAACCCACTATATATTTTCGAAAATTCAAGGCTGTTTGGGAAGGTAATTTATCAAAAGTATAACCTCCTTTTTTACTTAGTAACTCTGGATAAACATCACCATCAACCATAATAGACGGTTTTCTTCTTTTATCACCTGATTCATACAATCCCGGTAAATCAATGGTTGGCATGTAAGAACCCCAGCCATCACCCCCACCAGTAATACCAGAGCCTGATGGCACGATAAAAGCTTGTTCGGTATTTTGAGTGCCCCATTCATTACAGTTAACGGTCCATTGTAAAGAAAACAAGCTTTCTTTACTATTGTTATAATTAGGATTATTAAATAAATTACCATAATCTTCTAATAAATCGTACTTTCCACTATTTATAACTTCTCGACATAATTGAGCAGCTTCATCATATTTTTTTAAATTTAATTTCACTTTTGCCAACATACCCATTGCCGAGTATTTTCCAATTCGTCCTACCTTTGGATTCGCTGTCAATTTTTCCGCGGCATCTTCCAAATCCATTTCAATAAATTTGTAAACATCCGATTCTAAATTTCTAAACGCATTGATACCCGAAGAGTTTTCATCATAAATTGGAACAGCCCCCCAAATTCGTACTAAATAAAAATAGGCAGTAGCTCGCATAAATTTAGAAACACCAACCCCTTGAATATAAGCATCTTCAGGGATATTTTCCTTGTCCTTAATTAAATCTTGGATTAAAGAATTCGATTGGTTTACTACAGAAAATAATCCGGTCCAATTGCTATTTAAAACGGCATTGTCGTTTAATACAGATGCTTCTGCAAAGGGTCTAAATTCACCGTCATTTGCCCATACATTACCTGCATATGTATCACCTTGGGTTATCATACCCTTAAAATTATAATCAAACCAACCTTTAGTGTATAAACCATTTTGAATGCCTTCATAAGGAGATGCTCCAGGAGGCAAACAATCTGTACATAGTGAATTCTCAGATCTCAAATCTGTAAAATCTCCTGAACACGATCCTAAGAAAAGAATCATGGTAGCTAGCATTAATATTTTATTTAATAGCTTTTTCATAATAATTAAACTTTAATGTTATTAAAATGTTAGGTTCACCCCTAATGTTATTGTTTTAGCCAAAGGATATCTACCTACGTCTAGTCCTGCATATCGAATATCTGAATTTCTACTTCCTATTTCAGGATCTAGACCGGAGTACTTTGTGAACGTAAATAAGTTTTGTCCGGAAATGTAAATTCTAGCTTTAGTAAAGAAATTAGTTTGATCTAAAATATCAGAGCTTATATTATATCCCATCGTAATATTTTGAATTCTAATATAAGACCCATCTTCTACAAAACGATCTGAAACACGAGTGTTGGCATTTCCATTTCCTAAATCAATTCTTGGAATATTTGTGTTTTGAGCTAAATTGGCAGCGTCGTCTAAAGTAACACCATCTGGTAAATAGTTTACAACGAAATGGTTTAGTGCATCTGTAGTTTGATTTTCTCCTATGAAACGTAATGCTTCTGTATAAAATCTATTTTGATTGTATATTTTGTTTCCGTATGAACCGTTTAACACAACACTTAAGTCAAAATTCTTATAACTAAAATTATTGTTGACACTAAAGGTAAATTTTGGAAGCGCAGACCCAATGTAAGTTCTGTCTTTTAGTGTAATTTCTCCATCTTCATCTATATCTTTAAATTTAATATCTCCTACACTGGTTTTACCTGGCACCTGAATAGCACTTTCATTAACTTCTTGTTGGGTTCTAAAAATACCATCTGTAACAAATCCGTAAATTTGTCCCAGAGATTTTCCTTGTTCCACGTAACTATAAAGCAATTCTCCATCAGATTGCGGAATATTGGCGGTTAGTGGTTTTGTACCATCATAAAATTTTGTCAATTTATTAGTAAACGTTGAGAATATGAAAGTAGAATTCCATGATATATCTTTTGTTTGATAATTTCTAGTATTCAAAGTTATATCGATACCCTTGTTTAGCATTTCACCTACATTTTCGAAAGGCAAAACTCTACCCGCTGTTCTGTCGTCGGCAGGTCTTTGAATTAATAAATCTGAAGATTTTTTTTGATACACATCTAGGTCTAATTTAATGGCATCATCCAATAAGCCAATTTCTAAACCTATATTTATAGATTTTAAAGTTTCCCATTTAATATCTGGATTTCCATCTACAGAATAAATATAAGATAACCCACTTGATGAAGGCACAGCGGAAAATTGCGTTTGAAATAAAAAGCTAGGAATGTTTTGATTCCCTACTTCACCATAACCACCACGTAGTTTCAAGTAATTTACAGTACTTGACGATTTCATGAAATCTTCATTCGATATGGTCCAAGCTCCAGAAACAGCTGGAAAATAACCCCATTTGTTATTAGGTCCAAAATTTGAAGATGCATCGGCTCTTATTGAAGCTGTTAAATAATATCTATCATCAAAATTATAGTTAGCTCTAGCAATGTAAGATTGCATAGCCCAAGCATAACTTTGATTATCTACTTCAGAGGTTGATTTTAAACCCAACACTAAATTATCAAATTGGTTGTTTCCTTCTAATCCTCTTCGAGAACCTCTTAAATATTCAAAATCACTTTTTTGTCTTTCTTGCCCTAAAACCACATTCAAACTATGCTTATCAAAACTTTGATTGTATGTTAAATAGTTTTTAACATTCCAATAATAACTTTGATCCTGTTGTTTAAGAGAGGAGTTCACCTCATTTGCAGCAGTACCAATATTTTCGTAGGTAGGAATAAAAACTCTACCATCACCCGCATTTAAATCGTAACCAAGTTCAGTTCTAAAAGTTAACGGTTTTAGTAATTCTATTTCAGCAAATAAATTACCATTTATCTTAAATTTTTTATCACGATTGTTTACATATTCTGAATAAGCAACTGGATTAACAGCTTCGTAATTATTGGCTGCGCCATTTACACCACCGCCAGGAGCTCCGTAACTGCCATCAGGATATCTTACAGGTATTAGCGGGCTTAAACGCAAAGCCGATGACACGATACCACCTCTGTCATCATTTTTAACAATACGCTGACTTATATTACTTAAGGACACATTATTACCTACCTTAAGCCAATCGTTAACTTTTGTATCAATATTCAATCGCATAGAAATTCTTTCAAAACTGGTATTAACAATAACACCATCTTGTTTAAAATAGCCTAAGGATGTATAATAGCGCGTACCATCTTTTTCTCCAGAAATCGCAACTTGGTTATTAGTAACTATAGCTTCTCTAAATATTTCCTCTTGCCAATTAGTACCTTTACCTAATAAACTAGGGTTTTGAAATTCAAAAGGGACTTCTCTATTATCAGATTTTAACAAATCGCTTGTATACTGAGCGTATTGTTGCAAATCCATCATATCAATATACTTTGTAACAGATTGAATACCAGTATAATTATCAAAAGAAATTACCGCTTTACCTTTTTTTCCTTTTTTGGTAGTAATTAAAACAACTCCATTAGATCCATTAGCTCCATAGATTGCAGTAGCCGACGCATCCTTTAAAATATCTATGGATTCAATGTCTGACATATTTAGACCAGACAACGCAGAATTGACATTTTGCCCTGCGCCACCACCTGTGGCCGATCCTAAATCTAATGATTTGTTATTTCTATCTGCGAAAATAGGTGTGCCATCTATTACGTACAATGGTTCATTTCCATTTATAGACGTTATCCCTCTTATTTTCATAGAAACCCCGCCACCTGGGGCACCTGAGTTTTGAGATACCGTAACCCCCGCGGCTTTACCAACCAGCGCTTGATCTACAGATGTAAATGGCTGATCTCTTATCTGATCAGCTGAAACTGAAGAAATAGCTCCTGTTAAATCTTTTCTTTTAGAAGTTCCATAACCTATTACAACTACTTCATCTAATGCAGAGGTGTCTTCTACCAAACTTACGTTTAATTTACTTTGACCTGTAAATACAATTTCTTGTTTTGCAAAACCCATATAGGTAAAGACCAGAACACTATTTAGATTTACATTGTTGATGGTATATTTACCATCAAAGTCGGTTATGTTTCCCGTAGTGGTGCCTTTGATAAGAATATTAACTCCCGGCAAAGGAATTCCGGACTCGCCTGTAACAATGCCCGACACCGTTTTTGATTGTGAAAAAGCGCTTTGTATGCACATCATCACCAAAGCAATGACTGCCAATTTAAACTTTATCTTCATGTTAATTAGTTTAAGTTATTAATTTAGTTTGTTGATTATTTAATTTATTAATGTTACATTTTTTACTAATATATCGCTAGTGGTGGTATCTGCTACACCTTTAAAACCAGGCTGCTTTCCGCCAATACTTACTTTTAATAATCCTGATTCTAATACTGCGATGCCTTCATTATTTATTAAGGCATATTGTTTTGGACTAATACTGAAACTTAATTTTTTAGTTTCGCCAGCTTTTAAATGAATCCTTTCAAAACCTACCAAAGTTCTTATGGCTGCATCTACTTTTCCTTCGTGAGAAACATATAGTTGAACAACTTCATCTCCATCAAAGGCTCCAGTATTTTTAACCTCAACATTTAAATTAATGTCGTTATTTATGATAACCTGGTCTGGGATGTTTAAATTAGTATAAGCAAAACTGGTATAGCTTAAACCATGACCAAATGGAAAAAGAGGATTCCCTTTAAAGTATTTATAGGTTCTATTTTCCATGTTATAGTTTTTAAAATCGGGCAAATCGTTCACCGACTTATAAAATGTTACAGGGAGTCGTCCTGCTGGATTATAATCTCCAAACAAAACATCTGCAATAGCATTCCCTCCAAATTCACCTGGATACCATGCTTCTAAAATTGCAGGAATATTATCTGCTGCCCAATTAACCGCTAAGGCACTTCCGTTCATTAAAACCAAAATTATTGGTTTACCAAGAGCTTGAATTTTTTTCATTAATTCAATTTGCGATTTGGGAAGTGTAATGTCTGAACGGTCGCCTTTATCAAAGCCTTCTAATAAAACTGGCATCTCCTCGCCTTCAATATCTGGAGATAGGCCTAAACACATTATTACAACCTCAGAATTTTTTACGGCCTCTAATGCTGGCGTTAATAAATCTTGATCCATTTTAGCCCAAACAAATTGCGCTTGCGGATCTGAATGGTAGTTAAAATATTCAATTTTTATATCATGGGGTTTTCCTGCTTTTAAAGCTATATCGAAATACTTAGTTTTTGGTTCATGGTCGTCTTTAAATTCAAACTTCAATTCATTGTCAAAATAAAGTTTGCCTGCACTACTTGCTCTAAATCCTATTCTATAGTTCCCACTTTCATTTGGCACCAGTTGTCCTGTCCATTTTACTGAAAATTCATCAGTTTTTAAATTTTCGATAGGTCTTTTTAAGGTCCAAAGAAAATCTACTACGCTATCGTTTCTTATAAATTCTGGAGTTCCTTCCCAATTTTTATTTTTAAAATATTCTCCTTTCAATCCTTTTCTTTCTCCATTTTTTAATAAAGCAGCTGGTATAGTATTTAACATGGGCCAACCGATAGCAATATCGCTTCCTAAAGCATAATTTATAGTAGCATTAGGCAACTTATCTTTGATTGCATTTAATGGCGTATTGTATTTTTTTGGTGTACCATGATAATTTCCTAACAAAGCCTGTTTAGAATTTGCGTTAGGCCCAATTACTGCGATAGATTTTATGTTTTTACTTAAAGGCAGCGTATTGTTCTGGTTTTTTAACAACACCATAGATTCCTTTGCGATTTTTTCAGATAAATTATAGTGCTTTTGACTCGCAACAACGCCGTAGGGGATTTTAGACCATTTTACGTTCACCTCTGGGTCGAACATACCTAGTTTAAAACGCGCTGTCATCAATCTGGTTAGTGCTAAATTAATTTTTTCTTCATCAACCATTTTTTTGAGAACAGCTTCTTTTAAATTGGGGTCGTAACAGTCTCCACAATTCAAATCTGTTCCTCTAGAAACTGCTAAGGCACTCGCCTCTGCTGGTGTTTTTACAAGCTCGTGTTTTCCTGGTTCCCAAAAATCATTAATCGCCCAACAATCAGAAACCACATAACCATCAAAACTCCAATCGTCACGAAGAATTTTTTGTAATAAAAGATTACTTCCACAGCAAGCTTCATCTCTAAAACGATTATAGGCACACATTACGGAATGTACTTTAGCTTCCTTTACAGCAGCTTCAAACGCAGGCAAATAAGTTTCGAACAAATCTTTATTAGATGTCTGGTAATTATCTTCATGTCTAGATTTTTCTGGTCCACTATGCACCGCATAGTGTTTTGCCGTTGCTACCACTTTTAAATATTTAGAATCATCTCCTTGAAGTCCTTTAATATAATTAACCCCTATTCTACTAGTTAAATATGGGTCTTCGCCATAGGTTTCTTGTCCTCTTCCCCATCTAGGATCTCTAAAAATGTTAATGTTTGGCGTCCAAAATGTTAATCCTTGGTAAATACCTCTTTTACCTTCAGAAATAAATTTGTGGTGTTTTGCTCTTGCTTCGTCTGATACTGCTGTACCCATTTCGAAAATTAAAGGTGCATTCCACGTAGCCCCCATACCAATTCCTTGCGGAAAAACGGTAGCTTCGCCAGCTCTGGCAACGCCATGTAAACATTCGTTCCACCAGTTGTAAGCAGGTACTCCCAACCTATTAATCTCAGGTGCATCATAACGCATTTGTGATACTTTTTCTGATAATGACATTTGACTAATTAAATCCCGCACCCTTTCTTCGATCGGCAAAGAAGTATCATTAAATTTAAAGGCAGTAAATTTTGCTACTTGCTCATTTGTTTTGTTTGCCTTACACGAAATAAAAAAAACCACAACGGTTAATAAACAGATTTTTGAAAGCTTAATTAAAAACTGAGGTCTATTGTATATATTAAAATTCATTAAAAGCGTTTTTTTATTGTAGATGAATTAATTAATGGAAACTACATATTAATAAGAGTAGAAAAACAAAAATCCTATATTCAAAATTTCTTAATAAATTTTTAAAAGTCTGATTATAATACTTTTCATTTTTTTACAAATAAGAAAATGTTTAAAACAAATATAATTGGCTTACAAGGCCAGAAATAATACATATAAAGCAAGTACTGAAAGAATTGTTGCAATTAGGGATAAAATAGGCTAAACGCATCACTAGAGATATCTGATGCTACATTTGTTATAGTATGTACTATATTGTTATAAAAGAATTATAAAATATTATTTAAATACAATTAAATTTTGGCTAAAAGGTATTTGTTATTGAGCACTTATATTGAATTGCTTAAACAAAAAAATATCGAGAGCTATAACCCTCGATATTTGTAACTTTACACACTTATTGAGATACTACCAAAAATAAATGATTAAGGATTTATCATAAAGAGTTTTGTTCTATATCTGTAGGCAAAACCCCAAAATGTGCTTTAAAGCATTTGGTAAAATAAGAAGGCGAAGAAAAACCTACTTTAAAGCAAACTTCACTAACAGTTGCACTGCCACTTTCGAGCAACTGTTTTGCACGTTGTAATCGAATTTTTCTTAAAAATTCATTAACCGTTTGTCCTGTTAAAGCTTTTATTTTTCTATAGAGTTGACTTCTACTTAAATTTAATTCTTCAGCCAATAACTCCACACTTAAGTCTGAGTCGCTGATGTTTTTATTAATGAAACTTAAAACTTTTTGAATAAATTCTTTATCAATAGATATTGCATTTTTACTTTCTTCGGCACCACTAATTGCTCCAAAATATTTATTAAAAATTAACTTTCTACTTGTTATTAACTGTGATACTCGAAGTTTTAACAAACGCATATCAAAAGGCTTTACCATATAGGCATCAGCGCCATAACCTATGCCCTCGATTCTATCGTCTATTCTTGTTTTAGCGGTTAGCATTAGTAAAGGAATATGGCTAGTTCGTAAATCTGTTTTAAGTATTTTACAAAAATCGAACCCGTTCATTTCTGGCATAATTACATCTGTAATAATAGCGTCTGGCAGGGCATCTCTTGATATTTCTAAGCCTTCTTTTCCATTATTTGCTACCAAAATTTTATAGTCTCCTTTAAGTTCATCACGCAAATAATTTCGAAGCTCTGTGTTATCTTCTACTATAAGAACGGTATATGACTTGGTTGTTTTTTCATCGAAAGCAACATCTTCTTTTACCAATTCTGTATTAATTTTTGGAACAAACCTTTCTTTTATTGATGTTGCAGATGTAACTTCGGTAAGAAGTTCCTGTTCTGAAAAATGATTTTTTCCCGCTGGGAATAAAATTCTAAAAGTGGTACCTTCTCCTATTTTACTTTCAACTTCAATGCTTCCTTTATGTAATTTTACAAAATTATGAACCACTTCAAGCCCTATTCCTGTGCCTCCATAATAAGTTTTATTCAAATTTTCTACTTGATAAAAACGTTCAAATATTTTTTTAGCTTGTTCTTTATCTAAGCCTGGACCTGTATCTGAAATTATAATTTCAATTACCTTAATTGGTTTTTTTTCATCAACCAAGGGTAGCACAATTAAATCATCCTTTGATAAAAGATCGATATTTATAGCCCCTCCGTTTGGCGTCACTTTCATGGCGTTTGACAGTACATTGAAAATAATTTTTTCTAACATGCTTTCGTCTGCCCAAAGTGATATGCTTGGAACGTCTGAATCTACTGCAAGATGTATGTTTCTATTATAAGCTTCTTCTTTAAAATAACCAGTTATGTCTTTAGTAAAGCTAACAGCATTTGTTTCTTGAGCCCGTATTCGCATTTTGTTAAACTCTAACTTCCTAAAATCCATTAATTCATTTATTAACCTGAAGAGCCTATCTGTGTTTTTGTAAATTATATTATGTTTTTCTTTAACACGTAGTGGTAAATTTAGTTTATTGTCATTAATTATATCTTGTAATGGATTAATAATCAAAGTTAAAGGCGTCCTAAATTCATGAGATATATTTGTAAAAAATTGAAGTTTCTTCTCATGTAATTCATCTTCCTGAATTCTTTGATTTCGTTCATTTCTAATTAATTCTTTTTCTTTTATACGATTTTGAGCTAAGTTGTAGAGCACGAAACCTGTACCTAAAATCAATAATACATACACAAATATCGCCCAATTTGTTTTCCACCAAGGAGGTAGAACAGTTATTTTTAACTCCAATGGTTTATCGCTCCAAACCCCATCATTATTTGCTGCTTTTAATTTAAAAACATAGGTACCTCTATCTAAATTTGTATAGGTGGCGCTTCTTAAATTACCTACATAATTCCAAGATTCTTCTAAACCTTCTAAATAATAGGCATACTGATTTTTTTCTGGCCTCGTATAGCTTATTCCTGAATACTCTATAGTAAAAACAGATTGGTTGTGATTCAATATTATTTCTTTGGTTTTAGCCAATATCTCCGTTAGTGGAGAGCCTTCTTTACCTGGTAAAACTTCTTTATTAAACAACTTAAGACCTGTGAGATATAATGATGGAACGATTTTATTTGTACTTATTTCTTCGGGATTAAAAAAATCAACTCCTTTATAATTCCCAAAATACAAATACCCCTTTTTATCTCTATAAACGGCATTAAAATTAAACTCGTTAGATAAAAGCCCGTCGTTTAAGGTAAAGTTTGTTATTTCATTATTTTTTAAATTTAATTTTAAAAGCCCTGAATTTACACTAACCCATAAATTTCCATCTTTACTCTCAATAATACTAGATACGCTTTCTTCTGTGAATTCATACAACTCATTATACCATTGAAATTTATCATCCTCGGTATAACGACATAGCCCAGAACCTCGAGTTCCAAACCAAATTGAACCATCGGAACTTTCAAATAGTGACAAGATGTGGTTAGCACTTTTTTTGTTTCTATTACCATTCGTTTTTTTCTTTGAAATTGACTCAACTACGTATTCATT
The DNA here is from genome assembly GCF_042676825.1 of Mariniflexile aquimaris. Taxonomy (NCBI): domain Bacteria; kingdom Pseudomonadati; phylum Bacteroidota; class Flavobacteriia; order Flavobacteriales; family Flavobacteriaceae; genus Mariniflexile; species Mariniflexile aquimaris. The sequence continues at coordinate 625,910 of NZ_JBHTIB010000008.1, read as the reverse complement.
ATTCCTGCTTTTTTTAAATCTATATAACCCCTCGGTTGTACCAACCCAAACATTATTTTTAGAATCAACCATCACTTTTCGTACAGCATTTCCAATAACTTCATTTTTGGGAAATGGCGGCATATATTGATTTTTAAATTCACCATTTTTAGGATTATATGAAATAACCCCACCATGAAAAGTTCCTATCCAGATAATTCCATCTCGATCTTCATCAAAACTTAATATACTGTTAGCAATAACATTGGGTGTGTTTTCTGAATTATAATTGATAAATTTTTTAGAACCCTTTTTTAATAAAAACAAACCATTATTCCAACTACCTGCCCAAACGTTTTTCTTACTATCTATAAAAACGGCTTGAATATCTAAGCTAGTTAATCCTGCATAACTTTTGGTGTTTGTTTTATTGATATGCTCAAAGTTGTTAGTTTTAGGATCATAAATATCGATACCTCCACCATCCATACTTATCCAGAACTTCCCAAACTCATCTTGCGCGATAGCAGTAACTGAAGCGAACTGAAGGGAATTAGGATTACCTGATACACTTTCTAAACTATTAAATTTATCATATAATTTATCGTAAACAGCAACCCCACTATTATAATACCCCATCCATATTCTTTCGTTATTATCAACGAATAAAGACCAAATAGAATTTGATTTTATACTATTATTATCTGTTTTATCTAAGGTATAATTCTTAATTATTGAACCATATTGATTTATGTTAATTAGCCCATCATTCTCAGTGCCAATTAACAAGGTACCGTTGGGAATTTGAATCATTGACAAAATTCTTTTATTGGTAATTTTATAATGCTTCAAATTCAAAGATTCGTCTTTGCCCTTACTTAAACCATATAATCCATTTTCAAGTGTGCCTACCCAAATATTATTTGATTTATCTAACAAGATAGACTGTATGGATTGGTCTATTGAAACGATTCCTTTATCAGAGGAAAAATAACTTTTTTTTAGTGTATTTGTTTCACTATCATATTCATAAAGTCCTATATTCGATCCTGCATAAAGTTTTCCATTTTCGCCAACTAGAATCCCATTAATATTTACATAACTCGTTTCCGAATTAATGCCTTTGATAGGTATTTGTTCAATTCTGTCACTTTTAAAATTAAATTTATAAAGACCATTTTCAAAAGTACCGATATAAATATTACCTGATTTATCTGACGCCAAACTACTAATGGCTACAGAGATATTTTTATTTTTATTTATTCTACTTATTGGTATTTTTTTAAATCTATCAAACTGTCTCTCATATAAATTTAGTCCATCTTCAGTACCAATCCATAGCCTATTTTTATAGTCTAAATGAGAACAGTAAATTAAATTACTAATTAAAGAAGTTGAATCGTTAAGTTTATGCTTATAAGAAAGATAATCAATCCCATCGAACCTATATAATCCAGCACCATTAGTACTTATCCAAATAAAACCTTCTTTATCTTGTATAATACTTGGCACAGCCACCTTAGAAATGCCATCTTTAATATTAACAAAATGGTATTCCATCAAACTTCCTTGTGACCATAATTGCAAACTTATTAGGAAATAAAAAATCAGAAATTTGCCAGTGTGACTATTAAAAAACATAATGGTAGTTTACTTTTATTCCGGATTAAAATTACTGTTTTTTGTGATGATCCACCTATCCATTTCGAAACCATCTTCGCGCATTGAAAAAGAAATAACATATTCTCCTGCTTTTGGGAAATCTAAATAAATAGTTTTTGGCACCCCACAATGATTTTCTGGCACACGCTGTGCTGAAGACCAGGTCCATTTACCCTTTCCATCGCACCATTGCATGCGCGCTCCACTTTCTGGCCATTGCTCATTTAAACCAACATGTGCACCATTGTCTTCGGTTCCACTTGAAAAGGCTTGTGCCCAAACGTAGTATCTTCCTGGGTTACTGATTTTCACTTTGTAGGATACCATACCACCCACCCCCGCAATTGGGAAAAAATTTTCATCCTGAATCAGTGGATCATCATGTGTTATTCTAGTGTCTGGTAATGCTTCAATGTAACTGTTACCACTGGCAGTATTCGAATGATTCTCAATGTTATCATTTAAAAAAGGCAAGGAATCTTCTCTAGAACGAATGTACCAATCACGTTTTGTTCCGTTATTAGAACTGTAATGAAATGCTTCGGCTTCTACTTCTAAAAAACCATCCTTTTCTTCAAAAGGCACAACCGCTTTTAGTTGTTCTTTAATTGAAAGTCCTTCTGGAATTAAATTGAGTGCTTTCCAACGACCTCTAGACCAAGCTGTTTCATTGTTTTCAGGAATTTTTCCATTTGAAACAGCGTTAGATTCTATTTGAATGATATTGTTCGTATAAAGATGAATTGTATCAAGTTTATAATTAATCACTTTAAAAGCATCTGAAACAACCGGATTTACAATGGTATCTATTACAGTTCCATTTACTTTTATCCTGTATTCAGATTCACCATCATTTTCTGCTAATGAAACAAAAGACATCTTGTATAAACCTGTTTCACCTTTAAATATTGAATAAGCGTTTGCAAATACATTGCGTTGGTTTTTATCGGAAGCATCTATGGCTAAAACACCATTAAGTTTGTCTCTGTAATAAACCGCTTTTGCCTTTGTATCGTTTTCAAAATCGGTCAAGGCATCCAAAGTTATAACTTGATGGTTCTGGGTTTTATTTTGAGTTATAACTTTATTTTTAGCTTCAATAAGAGCTACCCAATCACCTTCTTTACTTGGAGGCAACCCAATAGAAACTAAAGCACCACCTTTAATGGTTTTTAGTGTTCCATTTTGCAGTTTGCCACCCGTTTTTGGGTTATACCATTTGATTGTGTAACGCTGGTTTGAACCCAATAAATTAATTTTTGTATCTACTACTTTTGGTAGATAAATAGCATAAACGGTTTGGTTTTTAGCGAAAACGTAATCTTCCGTACTATCGGTTAAATCATCTGCCGATTGCATGTCTTGAAAAGGTAAATACGTGCGAAAAAAATCTAAAGCATATCTTGTTTGATCCCATACAATGTCCCTAGAACGCCAATCTTCACAATTTAAATCGTTGTGTGCATATTTATAGCCAAAATACCACTCTACACCAGCACCACCTGCCATTAAATTACCCCAAAGCACTTCATGTCTAATAGCATTATGTTCTGGGTCGTCGGCATCTGGTTTTGCACCAGAATCTGCAGGACCAATTTCATCTTGCGTTACCAACCATATTCTTTTTGATTTTTGAGATTCTAAAATCCACTTCTTAGTAATATGATGTACTAAATCTGGATGATGAATCTGGTTTGAAACCCCATCAAGATATTCATAACCCAACAAAGGATTTAAAATTTCTTCTTGTTGTGATTGCACGGAGTGGGTGTGTAATGCTATAAAATTTTTATAAGGGTCCTGTTCCTTAATATATTTTGCCATGGCTTTTCGGTCTGCATCATTTTGTCCTTTCGGGCTCCAATCAACAGGGCCATTTTCTTCACCTAAGTTCCAAGTAATGCCTAAATGATGTGAGAAACGAGCGATTAATTCTCTATAATAAAGCTTCCGCTGTACGCCCAATTCGCCAATATCCATCAACAATTCATTTTCTGTTTCTTGGGTGACTATATGCAGCATTAAGCCCAATGTATCCATGTGATCAAACACTTTTTCCCACTGATCTAATTTACTACAATCGAAACGATAGCGTTCATTAATGTCGTGCCATGGCCAAACATCTTTTCCATCACCTTGGACATTCATGGTTAAAAAATAAACCGAATTCATTCCCTTCGAAGCCAAATAATTAAGGGCTCCAATAATATTTTTTCCCTTTACGTTTTGCCAGGTTGGATTGCCTTGCTTCCAATCTTTAGCATGTGCCTCGTATTTGTGTGAAGGAGGTGTTTGATCGAACTCAAAATATCCTAAAAAGTTTTCAGGGCTATCGGTACCGCCTTTAAGGAAATATTCTTTTGTTTCAGCAAATTGCAAATAGCGTTCGTTAACATATTGCAAACGTCCTTTGCTTCTAAAATCAACGCCATTTTTATCTGAATTTACTATGGTAAAGGTTCCGCTTACTCCATCAAATTGAGTACTCTCACCAGCATTAATATCGTCATTTACCGCTATGGCCTTTCCTTTTCTAAACGAGACATCATAAGTCCACTCCCCAATAGCATCTGGCACGAATCTTACTTGCCAAATGCTTCCTTTTTCAGCACTTGTTTCAGAAGCATTTCCATCGGCTGCAAAAAACCCTGGCACTACATAAATTTTGTTTTTGTTTTTGAAAGTAACAGTTAATCTGTAATCTAAAAAAGGATTTTCCTGCCCTTTTTCTGATAGTTCGTCTCCTGAAAAACTGAGGGTTACTTTATGCCATTTTTTTAGTTCGCCGTCAATTTGAACATCTTTATTTTGAGCGTAAGAACATAAATTAAAAAAACATGCTAACAAAAAAAAGTAAATCGTGTGATTGCCAAGTTTATAAGTTTTAAGGATTGTAATAAGGTTTTTGCCCATGTATTTCTTTTAAATTAGTTAGTATTTCTTCCATGATGATTTATCCCACTTGAATGTTTGAATACCTATCCCAATTGCATTTGAAATACTATTTCTAAAATGCAATTTCCTTCTGGAAATATTCGTTGATTGAAAGAAAAATTCCCTTTAATCTTTAGCATTGACAATAATGATACTAAAAATTGCAATAATCAATGGAAGCAGTTTGTTTTTCATCCATTAGATTTTAAGTGTTTTAAATAATTGGTATAAAATTACAGCTTAGGAAAAAATAGATTTGTAACAAATTAAGCATTTTGTATCACAAATGGCGCATATAATTTGTTATGCAGTATTATCTTTTCTTAATTAACTTATTAGTTTTAGCTTAAATTGACTTCTAGAAGTTAAGTAAAATACAACCATTAAATATCTATAAAAATTGTCAGCTAACCCTAGTACTTTAAAACTTCGAACCTCACAAAAATTGCGTTTACAAAACTTAAGATTTCAATTTTGTTAATATGGTCTCAATTAGTTTTTTAAACTTTTATTGTTATCGTCTTTCACATCCAAATAACTGATATTATGGCATTTTCGGCAATTATTTTGGCTGCTTCGAGTAGTGTGATTTGTGGCAATCCAATAATTAACTTATTAACTAGATGTAATATGGTGTTTAAAACTCATTTAACATGTCTTCCGTATTTTACAAATACACCACATTCCCAGTTTCAACATCATAGAATGGTGATCTACCCATGCAATCTTTTCCAGCATTATTTACCGGTAAATAGCGCACTGTAATAAGTGTTTTTAATTCTTGTATATCTTTTATGGTGGCTGGTTTGTTGTCTTGTGTGGTGAAGACTGTTTTTACAACTTCTACAACAGCAGCTCCAGCAGCCGCATTACCAACACCTGCTAAACTCATTTTATCAACCTTTGCCTTAGGCAATCCTAAAAATTAATTACTTTAACCAATGCCTCATCTGTATCACTTTGAAGAAAATTTGATTGATAGATAATTGTAGTACATCACTAACTCTAACACCCGCAAAATAAAAGCTTAACAACCAAGCAGATAATGCATAATCTTGAGCTTTTGTTAAATCTTTGATATTTTCTAATTTGGTAATCTCATCACTGTTTAAACCTATCTTTTTGGTTTCTGGAAATTTTATCTGGTATTTGCCTTTTCCAAAGGGATATACCTTAACATCTACAGTGGAGTTTGTTATTGCCAAATTAAAAACGGTTCTTATAGTTATCATATAATTTACAACTGTACGTTTTGAGAGATTGCGTTTACTTAGCAAGAAGTTGTCAAATTTTATAAGTAATTCAATATTTAATTCACCAAAAAGAAGTTTATCCTTTTTAATAAATTCTTTAAAAACTTCTATGCGCTTCGTTTCAATATCTAATTGGTGGAATTTCTTTCTTTCTTCAATGTTTTTTAAATAAACTTTTGCTATTTCAAAAAAATCATTAGACTTCTTTGAAACTAATGAGCTTTTAACATTCTTTGAAAATATGTATTCGCTATTCGTTTCTGCATCTAATAAACCTCTATTAACCTTTGAGAGTTTTTTTAAAATTAATTGATTAATATTCAATGCATCAGGATGAGATTTATTAACCTGTCCTCTAGTATTGTCCCATTGATTCTTCTTAATATATTGACCTATGTATAAAAAAGAAGTTTTTCTATCCTTTGTGATTCTTATTGCAATAGGAAATAAATTCTGGGAATTTTGCTTTGTTCTGAGAACTACTTTAACTGATGCCATAACTTATAAAACTTGAGTATTTAGTAAACATACAAATCTCAGGTACAACATAGGTACAACATTTGGTGATATCATTTGTCATCAAACACTACCATGAAATAACAAAACCTTAAAAATCAATATTATATAGGGTGTTTTGATTCGTTTTGACACATAACTGTTAGAGTTCATAACCCGGAGGTCGGGGGATCGTGCCCCCCTCTCGCTACAAAATTTAAACGACTCAAAAAAAAACGGTTTAGTTTTCCTAAACCGTTTTTCAATTTAACCCTACAGTGTTCCGTAAAGACATAAAAAAAACTCTGTATAAAATTTATACAGAGTTCTTCGGAAAACCCCTCTACGTGTTGACGTAGCATTATTAATAGCAGTACAATGTTATTAAACTTAAAGCATGTTTTATTACTGTTTCCCGTAATTAAGGTGAAATTTTAAATAAAACCCAAATCTTTAGCGATAGCCACAAGATGAATGGCATTATTGGCTTTAAATTCAATACGTAATTTGTTTAATCGCTTTTCTATAGAACTCAGGCTGCTTGGAGAAATATTATGTTCTTTAAAATAGCTACTTATTTCTTCCTGAGAACGTCCGATAGATAATTGCCTTAATAACTGAATATCGAAATCATCTATCTCTAGATTATTGTTCGGACTAAACGCCTGGGCGACTTCGGGAGACAAATAATGTTTATCCTGCAAAGCACATTCAATGGCTTTTGATAATTCGGTTAAGCCTCTTCTACTTTTACACACATATGCATCTACGCTATAATCTGTCATTAACATCCTTACTTTTTGAAGTCGGTCTTCTATAGAATAAACAATGATTTTTAACGAAGGGTGTTCTTCCTTCAATTTTTTTATTAAGTCTTCACCCGAAGGAAACTTTTGTTCGCGATGGTCCGATTTAAAAGAAAGGTCTGATATTAATAATTGAAAAGGTGCATCATCTAAAATAGCCTTTTTAATTTTTAAATAAGCATCGTCGCAATACTGTACGTGCTGAATGTTTTTAACACCTAATTCACAAAGCGATGTATGCACCCCTTTGTTGATGTCTTCCATATCTTCAGATATTAAAACTTTAGTAAACATGTGTTATAGCGTTATTTGAACTTTAAACCCATTTCCAGGTTCCGATTCAAAAGTAATCGTTCCGTTTATAGATGCCATACGGTTTTCCGCATTTTGCAAACCATTGTGTTTAACTACGTTGCATCCAACGCCGTTATCTTTATAGTCTATAGTTATTTTGTTTCCAGATGTTTTAAAAGATAAGGCTACAAGTGATGCCTTACTGTGTTTACGCATGTTGGTCATGAGCTCTTGCAAGACTCTAAACAGGGTTATCTTTTTTAAATCGGACAGCGTATTCCATTCAATTTTTGAGATATTCTGTGTTATAACGTTAATCGATTCGCTTTTATAACTTTGAAGTAAGTCTTTTAATAGTGCATCGTAGTTTTCTTGAACATCGATGATGCTGTTTTCTTTTGAAATATCTCTCGTTTTTAAATAAACTTGTTCCAAATCATCTAAAATTCGCTCTTTTACATTGTTATCACCCTGAAGCTTGGTCATAATATGATACACATCGTTGGCAACTTCATCGTGAACTTTTTTTGATATTCGAGATTCGGTAATATAAACTTCTTGTAATTTTTCCTTTTTATGCCTTGATTTTATAATGAAATACAGAAAAATAGTAAGTAGTAAACCAATAATTGCGACCGATTGATAGATTGTTTTATTTACTCGTTCTTTTTGTTCTTTAATTTGGCTATCCTTATATTTTAACTCGTTTGCCTTAGCTTCATTCTCCGATTTTAAATAATTGTATTTTATAAGGGCATATTTATTGTCTGCCAGTTGTTTTGCGTTTGTAATGCTGTCTTTCACCTTTTTGTATTCTAAAACTTTAGGGTCGGAACTTAATGAAATAATATGTGAAAGCGCATCTTCTATATACGATGCACTGTTAACGTTTTTGGCCGCTTGGTAAGCTTTATTGGCGTAAAATGATGCTTTTTTTAAGTCGTTATTAATTTTATAGTATTCTTTTAAATTCTTATAACTTGCATAAACGCCATAATTGTCTTTTATAGCGAGTCGCATATTCAACGCTTTTTTTAAATTATCTAAGGCAACGGGTCTGAATAATTTTGACTGTACATTACCAAGGTTATCTAGAGCTCTGGCCGTTTGTTCGGCATCTTTTTGTGTTAAACTGTTTTTATAGACTTCGGTTAATAGTTTTTCGGCGCGTATAAAATCTAATTGTTCAATATAAACCAACGCCATATTATTTTGAATAATATTAATATATATCGGGTTTTGGGTGATTTTTAAACTTTTTTCAAAATAGCTGAGTGCGTCGTCGTAATTTAATAAAATCATATAAATACGTCCAAGTTCATTATACAACGCAATCTTACTTTCATTTGTAAACTTCGAATCTTTTAGTCCGTTTAATAATTTTAACCCAAGTACTATAGTGGTCTCACAGCCATAATAATCGCCTAATTCATTCTGTGCAATGGCTAATCCACGTATATGATTTATCGCATTTATGGTGTCATGGTTTTTTATGAATGCATCTTTTTTCCTGTTAAAAAATTGATACGCTTTTGATAAATTTAAAGCAGAGTCTGGTTTTTGTGCTATTGAAAAGTAATAATATAAGCTGTCTTTTTCTTGGGTTAAAGCAAGTTTTGAAATCCCGAAAGCCTGAAAATATATAACAAAAAAGAAGAGTAAAATTTTGAGTTTTTTCATTGATCTAATTTAAGAACTAAACTTTATTTGGCGTCTTATATAATGAGATAAATTTAATAGTTTTTTATATAAATAATTTGAACAACCTAAGAACTTAGCGGAATCGATGTATCTACGAAAAACAAAGTTTGGAAAGCCAATTTTAATTTAAATAGCTCTTTTATACCTGCTTTATTTGTAGATAAGTCTGCTAAAAAGTTAAAGACAGATAATTGACTTTTGCCAACAAAAAATGTGAAATTATTTCACATTTTCTATCAACCTAAATTAGATATCTTATTCCGTGTAAAAAGTCTAGAAATCTATTAATCTCCTATAAATTGATAAATCGAACCCCTTCTCACACTTTACAGTTTGAGCATAAAAAAACCCAAGAATATTATTCTTGGGTTTTTAAATTTGTAATGTGCTCCTCTTAATACAGAAACATCCGTATTTATAATTATACAATAAAATCTAGTGGATTAACACACTTAATTTTCAGTAATTAATTTTAAATTTTCATCTAAAGGGGTCATTTTCGGCATTAATAAATGTACGAAACCAAGAATGATTACGTAACAAGACCCTGCAATTAAGAAAGCCCAAAAGTAACCAGTATTTCCGGCTTGATCTAATACAGAACCCAATGCCATATCGGCCAAAATTCCAGCAACAGCACCAACCATACCTCCTATTCCAACTACAGAAGCTGTAGCTTTTTTAGGAAATACATCAGACGCTAATGTAAAAATATTTGCAGACCAAGCTTGATGACCCGCGGCCGCTAAACCAATTAAGAAAATTGCTATCCATTTACTTTCTGTTATGGCTACAAAACTTACAGGAAGTATAATTAAAGCACATATTAATAATGTTATTTTTCTAGCTTTATTGATAGACCAACCTTTTCTGATAAAAACACCAGAAAGATAGCCTCCTAAAATACTACCACCATCGGCCATTATATAAATTACGAAAAACGGAAGTGCTATATTATGGATATTAACATTAAAAGTATCTGCTAAAAATTTAGCACCCCAGAATAAATAAAACCACCATACAGCATCTGTAACTTTGGCTAAAGCAAATGCCCAAGTTTGTCTTTTAAACAACACACTTTTCCATGGTAATTTATCTTCATTCTCTTGTACTGAATCACTCTGTATATAATCAAGTTCTTCCTTAGTTACTTTTGGATGCACTTCTGGTTTTTTATACATTTTAAACCATAAGAATACCCAAATGGCACTAAGCACACCTGTTAATAAAAACGGTATTTGCCAGTTTTTCCCATCTTCATGCACAATCCAACCAACTACAAAAGGGGCCGCAATAGCTCCTACACTGGTAGCCGCATTAAAAAGTCCCGTAGCAAAAGCTCTGTCTTTTTTTGGAAACCATTCCGCAGTTGTTTTAATGGCTGCAGGAAAGTTACCAGACTCTCCAAAGCCCAATCCAAATCGGGCGGCAGCAAAGCCTATAACACTAAATCCTGGTCGAACCGCCGCATGCAACATTCCGAAAACACTCCAGATTCCGATTGATAAAATGTATCCTTTTTTAGTACCCAATTTATCTATTAAGCCTCCCATTGAAAGCAGACCGATGGCATAAGCTACTTTAAATGAAATCATAATATTCGCATAGTCACTATTAGACCATCCAAACATTTTTTCTAAAGTTGGTGCCATCACCCCAATAATACTTCTATCAAAGTAGTTAATAGTGGTTGCAAACATTAGGAGTCCCAATATTCTGTATCGGTAGTTTCCTATTTTTTTTGATTCAATCATATTTATTTCGGTTTAATTGGTATTTATGTTTAATTAAAATTTAAAATATTCTTTGGCATTGTAATAACAAATATTTTGAACCATTTGTCCCAGATATTCAATATCATTTGGCACAAGACCTTGTTTCACATCGTTTCCTATTACATTACATAAAATACGTCTAAAATATTCATGTCTTGGAAACGATAAAAAGCTCCTGCTATCTGTAAGCATCCCCACAAATCGACTTAATAAGCCCATGTTAGACAAACAATCAATTTGTTTTTCCATACCATCTTTTTGGTCTAAAAACCACCATCCGGAACCCCATTGCATTTTTCCTGGAACATCAGAATTTTGAAAATTCCCCATCATGGTTGCAAACACTTCATTTTGCGCTGGGTTTAAATTATAGGTAATGGTTTTTGCTAATTGATTTGTAGAATCTAATGTATTAAAGAGACTAGACATAAATTCTGCCATAGAATAATCGCTGATAGAATCGCAACCGGCATCTAAACCAATTTGTTTTACCAATCTGCTATTGTTGTTTCTAATAGGTCCTAAATGATATTGTTGCACCCAATTAAACTCGTGGTATTTTTGTCCTAAATAGATAAAAAGGAACGAGCGGTATTTATCAACTTCATCACTAGTAAGGTTGCTGCCCTTTATTTTTTTATCAAAAATTTTAGAGATATCATTTCTATTAAAATCTACTATGCGTAATGCTTCGCCTACTCCAAAATCAGACAGTCTACAACCTTGACTATGAAAAAAATGAATACGCTCGTCTATCGCTTTTAAAAAGTCATCTAAGGTATTGATATTATAATTCACCCTGGCAGACAACTTCTTGATATAATTAGAATATGTGTCTTTATTTATAAAGAATAATTCGTCTGCTCTAAATGTGGGTAATACTTTTAAGTTGAAATTGCTGTCGGCTATTTGTTGATGGTATTTTAAATCATCTGTTGGGTCGTCTGTAGTGCAAACCACTTCCACCTTCATATGCTCTAATAATTGAGCGGGTGTTTTGTGTTCTAAAACCGCATTTGCCTTTTCATAAATTTTTTCGGCTGTACTAGGTTGAAGAATCTCATCAATATCAAAATATCGTTTTAATTCTAAATGTGTCCAATGAAAAAGAGGATTTTTCAAAGTATATGGAACAGTTTCTGCCCACTTAATAAATTTTTCTTTGTTAGAAGTTGCTGTTCCAGTTATAAATATTTCGTTTATACCATTAGCGCGCATGCCACGCCACTTATAATGGTCTTCTTTTAACCATGCTTCGGTAATATTTTTAACCGGTAAATTCTCTGCAATTTTTTTTGCAGACAAGTGATTATGGTAATCTATAATAGGTAACTCTTTGGCATATTGATGATATAACACCTGAGCTACATCGGATTGCAACAAGAAATTATCTGTTATGAAATGTGTTGCATTCATAAATAATTTTTAGTTTAAGTTAGTTTTTGTTGGATTAATAAGCTTTAAAGTCCTTTCATTTGTATAATAATACCATCCATCAAAATCGGTCCATTCGACCACAAATCTGGAATGGTATAGGGCTTTTTTCATTTTACTATTCGTTGTATGGTTTCCCTATGGTAGCTAAAATTCCACCATCAACATAAATAACATGTCCGTTAACAAAATCACTGGCTTTTGAACTTAAAAATATTGCAGCTCCTTGCAAATCGTCTGGGTCTCCCCAACGTCCGGCAGGTGTTCTGCTAATAATAAATTCATTAAAAGGATGCCCATCAACTCTTATGGGCGCCGTTTGACTTGTTGCAAAATAACCGGGTCCAATACCATTGGTTTGAATGTTGTATTTTGCCCATTCGGTGGCCATACTTTGTGTTAGCATTTTTAATCCGCCTTTGGCTGCTGCATACGCGCTTACAGAATCTCTACCCAATTCGCTCATCATTGAACAAATATTAATGATTTTTCCACCACCACGTTCAATCATACGTTTTACAACATGTTTTGAAACTATAAACGGACTAACCAAATCGATATCTATAACTTCTTTAAAGTCTGCAACCTCCATTTCTAATAACGGAGAACGCTTAATAATACCCGCATTGTTTATTAATATGTCAATATATCCTATTTCCTTCTCAATGGCTGCTATGGCTTCTTTAACTTCAGTTTCATTAACTACGTTAAATTTAGAACCAAAAGCTTTGATACCGTCTTTAGCATATTCTGCTACTGCATTATCAATTTTTTCTTGCGAGGAATTTCCATTAACTACAATGGTGGCTCCTGCCATTCCCAGCCCTTTAGCCATAGCCATTCCCAAACCATGGGTGCTACCTGTTACCAGTGCTATTTTACCTGTTAAATCGAATAAGTTAATTGACATATTATTTTATTAATAAAATTATTTTAACTCTGTAATTTTAGCAACATCCATGTCGCCATAATCTAAATTTTCTCCTGCCATTCCCCAAATGAATGTATAGTTAGATGTTCCAGAACCTGAATGAATAGACCAAGGTGGTGAAATAACCGCTTGATGGTTTTGCATCCAAATATGACGTGTCTCTTGTGGCTGACCCATAAAATGACAAACGGCTTGGTCTTGAGGGATATCTAAATAATAATACACCTCCATTCTTCGGTCATGAACATGTGCAGGCATTGTGTTCCAAACACTACCCGTTTTAAGTTCAGTCATTCCCATTTGAAGTTGACACGTATCAACAATACCACCAATAATCATTTGGTTAACTGTACGGTGATTTGCTGTTTCTAGCGATCCTAATTCTATTTTATTTGCTTCGGATTTACTTACTTTTTTTGTTGGATAATTTCTATGTGCCGGCGCAGAATTTATATAAAATTTAGCCGGATTATTTTTATCATCACTTTTAAAAATAACGTCTTTGTTTCCACTACCAATATATAAGGCATCTTTTAATGTTAATTGGTATACTTTTCCATCTACTTCCACAGAACCGTTTCCGCCTACATTAATAATACCTATTTCGCGTCTTTCTAAAAAATAATTTGATTTTAATGGATCAATGGTTTCTAATTTAATAGGCGATAATGGCACCGCAGAACCGGCAATGTATCTATCGTAATGGGTGTAAACTAAAACCAATTGGTCTTCTTTCATTAAATTATCAATTAAGAATTCATCTCTTAACTGTGTGGTGTCGTATTGTTTTACTGCTTGCGGACTTGATGCATAGCGGGTTTCATAATAAGTTTTCATAAAATTTAATGTATTTAATTTATTGCATTTTTTAAACCGAACTCTAATCCTCGCAACTCTGCTAAACCGCGTAATCTGCCAATGCCTGAGTATCCTGGATTTGTTTTTTTATGTAAATCATCAAGCATTTGATGCCCATGATCTGGACGCATAGGTATTAAAGCGTCTTTCATTCCTGCCGCTTTTCTTCTTCGTTCTTCAAGCACGACTTCTTTCACCACAGAAAACATATCTACATCGCCCTCTAAATGATTGGCTTCGTAGAAATTCCCTTTTTCATCACGCTGTGTACTTCTCAAATGTAAAAAGTGCACCCTATCTGCAAATCGTTTGAAAATTTGCACCAAATTATTATCGGCTCTAACACCTAAAGACCCTGTACAAAAGGTAATACCATTAGCTCTGTTAGGCACTTCTGAAAATAAATACGCATAATCTTCTTCGGTACTTACCACCCTTGGCAATCCTAAAATAGGATATGGTGGATCGTCTGGATGGATACACATTAAAACCTCATTTTGAGCTGCGATTGGAATAATTTCTTTTAAAAATGATGCTAAATTTTCTCTTAACTTTTTCGCATCAATACTTGAATAGGTGTCTAATATGGTTTGAAACTGCTCTAGCGTATAACCTTCTTCTGCACCTGGTAAGCCAGCGATTATATTATTGACAAGCTTTTGTTTTTCTTCTTCTGAAAGTTTTTCAACATAAGTTTTAGCTTCTGCTTTTTGCGCATCAGAATACACACTTTCTGCTCCTGGTCTTTTTAGTAAATACAATTCAAAAGCGGCGAAAGCAGTCATATCAAAACGTAGTGCTTTTGATCCGTCTGAAACTTCAAATGCTAAATCTGTTCGTGTCCAATCTAAAACTGGCATGAAATTATAGCATACAATGTTGATTCCGCAACGCGCTAAATTCTCTATACTTTTTTTATAGTTATCAATATACTGTTGAAAGTTGCCCGTGCGTGTTTTAATATTTTCATGCACCGGAATACTTTCTACCACGCTCCAGGTAAGTCCTGCGCTTTCAATGATTTCTTTTCGCTTCGTAATTTCATCAACGGTCCAAACGGTTCCGTTTGGAATATGATGTAATGCCGATACAACACCTGTTGCACCCGCTTGTTTTATGTCTGATAACGATACCGGATCTTTTGGTCCGTACCAACGCCATGTTTGTTCCATAATATTTTTATTTAAATCAATTAAACACCACTATAAGCTGCAAATCCACCATCAATAGGTATTACAACACCTGTAACAAAAGCAGATGCTTCATCGCATAAATACAAGGTAGTACTTATTAAATCTTCTGGTACTCCGTAGCGTCCCATTGGCGTTTGATCGATAATTTGCTGACCTCTTTGTGTTAAGCTTCCATCGGCATTTGTTAATAAAGTTCTATTTTGATCGGTTAAGAAAAATCCTGGCGCTAAAGCATTTACACGGATACCTACTTTTGAAAAGTGTACTGCTAACCATTGTGTAAAGTTTGAAACCGCTGCTTTTGCACCACTATAGGCTGGTATTTTTGTTAAAGGTGTAAATGCGTTCATGGACGAAATATTTAAAATACTGCATCCTTTTTTACCAACCATATCTTTGGCGAAAATTTGTGTTGGTAACAAGGTTCCAATAAAATTTAAATTAAATACGAACTCAATTCCTTTTGGATCTAAATCGAAAAACGTTTTAAAACCTTCGGTCGTGTTTTTCAAATCCTCTTCTACCAAATACGGATTAGAAGTTGTTCCTAATGGATGATTCCCTCCTGCTCCATTCACCAAAATATCACAGCTTCCTAATTTTTTATTTATTTCTTCTTTGGCAGCTTCTAAAGATGCTTTTTCCAACACATTGGCAGCAACACCAATTGCTGTTCCACCGTCTTTATTTATTTCATTCGCAACTTTTTCTGCTGCATCCAATTTTAAATCTAGAACTGCAATTTTATGCCCTTGCTTCGCTAAGGCTTTAGCAAGTGTGCTACATAAAACACCTCCGGCACCTGTTAATACAATTACTTTACTCATGGTTTAGTTGTTAATATTCATCAATAATTTCGAACGCTTTCGTGTGCGCACACACAAAAATAATAAAAAATAGTGTGCGCACACATAAAATTGTCATAAATTAGTCAAAAATTAAAAATCAATTAATTGAATACGGTTGAATGCCTTTTTATTTGACCCGTTTATTAATTAAGTTTTATTCATCTTTTACATGATTACTATAAAGGATATAGCCAAAGAAGCAAACGTATCTGACGGAACCGTGGATAGAGTTTTACATAATCGTGGTGGCGTTTCAAAAAAAACCGAGGCCAAGATTAGAACGATTCTTAAAAAATACAATTTTAGCGTGAATCCGGTGGCGAGTGCGTTAGCGTTGAAGAACAAATTTCATATTGCGGCTTTAATTCCCAGTTATAATGATGATGATTTATTTTGGAAATCGCCTTATTTGGGAATTTTAAAAGCCACAGAAGACGTAAAAAACTTTGGTACACAAGTAAGCACCTTCAAGTATAATCAATACGATTCGGTATCGTATATTACGATGTTTAAAAAATTAATAAAAACGAAGCCATCGGCGGTTTTATTAGTACCTACATTTTTAAAGGAAACAAAAGAAATTGTTAAGAATTTAGAACAACTAGAAATTCCGTATTTCTTTATAAATGTAGACTTGGAAGGATTTAACAACACGGCGTTTATTGGGCAGGATTCTTATACTGCTGGCTATATTGCAGGTAAACTGATGTATTTAAACCTATCGAAACCTTCAAGTTTTTTAATTATTCAATCACGGCATAACATCACTAAAAACAACGCCATTTTTAAAAGAATTGAAGGGTTTAATGATTATTTTCTAAAGAACAATATCAATTCACAATCGTTTACTTTAAAAATTGAAAACTTAAGTAACCGAGAAGAAACAAAAGAAAAAATTAATGATTTTTTAAAAAACCATCCAGAAATTGAAGGGATATTTGTTCCCTCGAGTAGAATTTATATGATTGCAGATTGTTTAAACGATTCTTATCTGAAAAAGCTACAGCTTATTGGTTTTGATAATACGCCTCAAAATATTGAATGTTTGTTAAACGATTCGGTTTCATTTTTAATTTCTCAAAAACCATTCGATCAGGGTTACGAATCGATTAGAATTATAACCGACTATTTAATGAAAAACAAAATTCCGACGAATAAAATATTTCTTCCTATAGAGATACTGCTTAAAGAAAATGCGATGTACATGGAGCGCCATGACATATAAGCTCTGGAATACTAATAACACGCATTTTAACTTCTAATTGCTTATAAAATTGAGATAAGTGCCTTTAAAACTCTGATTTAAAACCATCATAGTTATTTTACCGCCTTTTTGATTTGGCTTTACTTCAATACTCGCCTCACCATTAGACATGGCTATTTCTTCGCTTCCCGTTGGAGTACCTTGATTTTTAACTGTTTCTCCGCCTTCTAAACACTGAAAATATACTTTTTTCTCATAGTCTAAGCACCTTAAACCCTTATCGTCCACTGCTGTGGCTTTTACTAAATAATTGCCATTATTTAATTTTTTTGAAGATAATTTCAGAGCAGCAGCTGTATCATGCTTTTCGAATCGATAATTTACTATTAAGGTATCCGAAACTTTTTCTCCTGTGTTTGTAACTCCAATAGCCATCAATGTGTTTTCACCTTCTTTAAAGGTTACATCCCAGGTTAAACCCGATGCAGGAAATTTTGAAATATCTTTTTGCTTTTCACCCAATAAAGTTCCGTTATGATATAATGAAACTTTGCTGCAATTACTATATACACTTAGTGTTCGCGGGATGTTTTCTGGCCCTTGGCGTTCGGTCCAGGTGTGAGATTCTATATAGGTAAATGGTTTTTCTGCCCAATAACTTTTAAACACATAATAAGCATCTTTTGGCTTTCCAGCACGATCTACCAAACCTTTTTGATTCATATACGGGATATCATTTTCTGGTCGCAATGGCGTTCCAAAATCCTTAAACGCCCATTGAACATTACCGACGAATGTTGGATTGGTTTCTGATATTCTTAAATGCCAATCAAATAAATCGACGATATAATTTTCGCTCCAATCCCCTATTTGTGCAATATTCGCCACTTTTGTTTGCACAATAGCTTCTTCCCATCCTTCAGATTGAATCTGACCTTCTCCTGTAATCGGGTTTTCTGTATGACGCCCAACATGACTCGAACCACCATATTCGGCATGTAAAAAATGTTTGTATTCTTTCTTGTAGGTATCAATAGCCTTTTGATAACTTTTATAACTGCCTGAATACCACCCAGACCAAATACTAGGCGAAAAAACATCAACAATATGGGCGCCTTCATAATACTTTCGAATGGCTGTTTTGCGTGAAGGATCTAATTGATGAGTCAACGTATTCAACTCGGTTAAAAAAGCATTCATTTTTTCAATATCATCGCCTCTTTCAAAATCTGGCAACCAGTACATTTCATTACCTAACGACCAAATAATGATACTTGGACGATTGTAATTTTGAGCTATCATTTCTTTAAGTTGATTTTTGGTGTTGGTCTTCCAAACGTCGTTACCAACGCCACCACGACACCAGGGAATTTCATCCCATACCAATAAACCCAACTCATCGCAAGCTTTATAAATTTCAGGATCTTGCGGATAATGCGCCAAACGCACAAAATTAGCGCCCATTTCTTTTATGGATTCCATGTCTGCTCTGTGCTGCTGGTTACTCATGGCTGCTCCAACTCCAGCATGTTCCTCATGTCTGTGTGTTCCTCTTAAAAGCAAACGCTTTCCGTTGAGATAAAATGGTCCGTGGTCTTTAAATTCGAACCAGCGAAACCCAATTCTATCCGATAATTTATCGGTAATCTGTTTATTTTTTATTAATTCTACCGAGACCGTGTAGAGATTAGGGCTTTTGGTATCCCATAATTCAGGATTCTTTATGTTATTGAAAGTGATAAGTGTTTCTTGGCTATTTATTGAAACCACCTTAGTAGCCACTTTTTTTCCCAGTGGATTAAACACCTCAGCTTTTAATTGAACATTGGAAGTGGTTTCTAAATTTTCTAAAATTATGTTAATTGCTAAACTGGCATTTTTTTGTGATACTTTGGGCGTGGTAATTTGAATTGAAGCGATGTGAAATTTTGGTTTTGTAACTAACCAAACATCTCTGGTGATGCCTCCATAAATAAAAAAATCGCTTTGCTGAGAAGGAATAATTTCTGGATTGAAACTATTATCTACGCGCACTAAAACTTCATTAGTCCCTGTTTTTATAAAGTTGGTAATATCAATTTCAAAACCTATATAACCCCCTACGTGCGTGCCCGCTTCTTTACCGTTTACAAACACTTTTGTTGTAATATTAGAGCCTTCAAAATACAGTATATATTTTTGATCTTCAACCATTGAATTTATAGCTAATTCTCTTTTATACCAACTCGCGCTTCTTCGGTAACCAGGAATTAAATCGGTAACATCTTCATTGTTCCAGGTGTGTGGTAAATCAATCGATTTCCAAGCGTGAAATGCGGCCAATTCAGTAATGGAATTCGTATTATATTCAGCATACAGCCAATTGCTATTAATATTAACTTTTGTTCTTAACGGCGATTGATTTGATACATTAAAAGCAAAAAGAAATTCTGCACATAGCATTATGCTAACAATGCATAATAAATAGTTTAAGTTGGTAATTGATTTTTTCATGAATTAAAGTGATTTCTTCCGAAGTGTGGCCTCTAAATAATAATAATCGCCGTAAACTATGGGTTCATCTATCTCATCATTTTTAGGCAAATTGCCTGTACTATGATTTAAAATAAACGGCCCCTTTACAGTGTCATTTAAAATATAGGTATTAGAATTTAAAGTATTCAAAACCTTGTTTGCGTAATTTAAATACTTTTTGTTTTGAGTAAAACTATACAATTCAAATAATGCGGAAGCCACAACCGTTGCCGCCGATACATCGCGAGGTGCATTTGGAATACTAGGATCATTAAAATCCCAATACGGAATGCCATCTTTTGGTAAGTTTTTGTGATTGATAAAAAAGTTTGTCGTGGCTTCCGCCTGCTTTAAATAAGCATCGTTTTTAGTATAACGATAGGCCATAGTATATCCATAAATAGCCCATCCCTGACCTCTAGCCCACGACGATGCATCACTAAAACCTTGATGCGTAACTTTGTCTTTAACCTTACCGGTTATGGTATCGTAAACAACGACATGAACGGTGCTATGATCTTTTCTGAAATGATTATTTAATGTGGTGTTAGCATGTTGCACCGCTATTTTATGATAAGTACTATCACCAGAAATCTTTGTTGCTTCAAACAACAATTCCAGATTTAGCATATTATCAATAATTACCGGAAACTCCCAGATATCTTTATTAAAATCCCAAGATCGAATGGCGCCCACGGTTTGGTTATAACGCGTACTTAACGTTTTGGCGCTTTCAACAACAATAGCTTTATACTTCTGATTATCTTCTACTTCTAATCCTTTCCCAAAACTGCAAAACACTTTAAACCCCATATCGTGCGTTTTATTATTGTATTTTTCTTTTTCAATAAATGCGGTCCATAAGGCAGCTTTTTCTTTAAAGGCTTTGTTTCCTGTAAGCTGGTATAATTGCCATTGATTTCCAGCAAAAAAACCGCTGGTCCAATCCTTAGAACAAACGCCTTTAATTTCTCCTGTTTTAACCGACATACTTCGTGGAATACCAACAGAGTCTAAAGGATACTCAAGAATCTGAGAATATCGATACGCCATATTCTGGCTCGAAATGGGAAGTGCTATAAAAAACAAGCTAAAAATTAAAACAAAACAATGATTCATGAATGAAAATTGTGATTAATTATGAGGTTGAATATACTTATATTTTTTTAAAATACCATCGATTGTAATTCTATAAAATATTGATGAATTTAATGCTATTTTTGTTATATAAAAATTGACATTATGGTTAATTCAACTCAAGCAAAGCTTACTTCTTTATTCTTTTTTATTACAACACTATCTTTTTGTAATGCTCAAACCATCTTGAAAGCGGATGGTCCTGGAGATACCTATGAATTGTTCAATAATATTCTTGCTTCGGGAAAAGAAGCTGTTGAATCGCCCGATTGTGCCCATGATACTTTTGGTAGACATATTACGGAAGTTTGGGATGCAGAATTAAATGCTTTTGTATTTGAATTTCATATTCATGTAACACCAGACAACGATCGATGCGAAAAATTCGACCGTCAGCGGTTAGAAATTAAAACCTATGGTCCTTCGCCCGATAATTTAAAAGGCACACTAGGAGATGTTATCACTTACCAATGGAAATTTAAATTACCAAAGGGTTTTCAGCCCTCTACAAGTTTCACACACTTACACCAAATAAAAGCGGTTGGAGGCGATGACAGCATGCCTATTTTTACACTCTCAGCAAAAAAGGGAAAGATCAACAAGTTAAACCTCATTCATGATAACACACATGTTTTAGCAAGTGCAGATTTAAGTGCTTTTGAAAATACTTGGGTTGAAGTAACCGAAGTTATAAAAGTAGGCGCTCAAGGCACTTATTCTTTACAGATAAAAAGAATACATGATGGAAAAGAACTTATTACTTATGAGAACCAAAACATTATGACTATGAGAGAAAACAATAGTTTTATTAGACCGAAATGGGGTATTTACAGAAGTTTAAACAAAGCTGCAGACTTAAAAGATGAAGTACTATGGTTTGCAGATTTTTATATAAACGAAAGCAATTAGAAGCATTGCTGTATTTACATAAAACGTTTTAAAATGATTTAGAGTGTTAGGGTGATAAGCTTTTGGTAAAATTTGCAGAAATAAAACAGTACCAATTTTAATCTTAGTCTAATCTTAAGAATGAAGTATTAGAACAATTTACTTTTTTAATATTTTTCAGAAAACTTGACGAGTCTTTCAAAATGAACTTCCATCGCTCTTTGGGCCTTCTTGGTGTCTTGATCTTTAATTGCTTGAAAAATAGCTTCGTGATTTTTGACTTCCTTAATAAAATCGTCTTCGTGACACACACGTGTTTTTTCGAACTCTGTAATAATTTTAGGGGTAATTTGAAGCATTAACGCATTAAGCGTACTATTGCCACAGGCTTTCGCAATGGCTAAATGAAATAGTAAATCTTCCTGTATTGCTACTTCCTTACTTAAATGTTTAACTTTATAAGCATTAAGTGCATTTTCTATATTTACTAAATCTTCATCGGTTCTCCGTTCTGCCGCTAAATACACTGTTTTTGCCTCTAGCATCAATCTAGTTTCTACCAAAGATTTAAAATCTTGCTCTTCTAATGTAACAATATCTTCAATAATACCGTTTAAAGCAATTTGGCCAATATTTGCCACAAAAGTTCCCGCTTGCGGAATTGTTGTCAGCAATTCGTAAAACTCAAGTTTATCGATTGCTTCTTTTATATGGTGCCTACTAACATTAAATTTTTCAGATAAGACACGTTGTGATGGTAATTTATCACCTGGTTCTAAATTCTTCAAGTTAATAAAATCCCTAATCTTGGAAATTATTATATTCTGAATTTCTGTATTGTCTTTAATTTTTATCGTATCTGATTTCATGTGTTAAGATGCGTTTTATTTTAATGGACACGTACACCTAACTGTTATTTAATTATTTTGAACGCAAAATTTTAATAGGTTATATAAATTTGTTGTACTAGACTTAAATCTCTGATTAAGAACATCAAAAGACTTCTAATTTATATAATTTACTGGCCTGAATAACAGACCAGTAAATTTATAAAAAACTAACTCAAACAATAAAACGTTACAAACTCAACGTTTATATTTTATTATCTATTATTAATACCCTGTGTTTTGAGGAAGCAAGTTTGGATTTCTTACTAATTCATTAGCAGGCAAAGGGAATAAGTAATTTCTAGCTGCTACAAAATTTGGTTTTGCTCCTTCTAATCCAGACGCACCAAACACTTGTGCTCCTAAATCTCTTCTAGCAATGTCGTACCATCTTTTAAACTCAAATGCAAACTCCCATTTACGCTCTTCTAAAATCATTGTTCTAAAATCGGTTTGAGATAAACCAGAAACGTTAGCAGGATATGTTCTTGCTGCACTACCATCTGCTCCAGCTCTTGCTCTAGTTCTTACTCTATTTACGTAACCATCGGCTTCTGCTGTTCCAGGAGTTATTTCATTTAATGCTTCTGCTGCTATCAATAATACCTCAGAATAACGCATCATTAAATAATTAGAATTTGTGGTTCTTCCATTTCCTTCTGCAGCTACACCCGCTTTACGAGTGTATTTTGCAATATGTGGACGATTATCGCCTGAACCATAACCACCAATACCAGTGTTTGTAAATTGCGTATAGTCTACTACAACACCTCTAAAGGTTGCTGTTGTATCTAAGCTCACTGCTTTTCTATAATCTTTACCATTCCAAGTAGAATATACAGATAATGAAGGCACTTCTACAGACCAACCACCACCGTAGCCATATGTTGCATCGTTTCTAATACCTGTAAATGCAGCTTGATAGTCTCTTCCTTGATCTCCGTTAGATTGTCCAATAAAATCTAAAACAAATATTGGTTCTAAAGACGCATCTATTTTAGAAGAGTCAAATAAATCTTGAAAATCTGGTTCTAAACCTAAGTTATAAATACCTTCTTTATCAATAATATCTTTTGCTTCTGCATACGCCTTAGCATAATCACCCAATGTTAAATACACATCGGCTAAATAAGCACTAGCAGCCGATTTTGCTGGTCTAGATCTTGAAGCTTGGGTATTTGGCAACCATTCTTTAGCAAACTCTAAATCGGCAATAATTTTTGTATACACGTCTGCTGCTGAAGTTTTACTAATTGAAGCTCCTGCTTGAACATCGGTAACTGGTTCGTCTAAATAAGGAATTGCTCCAAATTGTCTTACTAAATGATAATATACAAATGCTCTTGCAAAATAAGCTTGCGCAATAATTGGGTTTTTATTAGCAGCATCTGCATTTACGAACTTAGCTCCTGCAATTGCTTGATTTGCTGCACCAATAATTTGATAACATTTTGGCCAGTAAACCGCAATATTAGAATTATCGGCTAAAACACCTAAATTATTAAACTGAACTCTTTCCGCATTTCCTACATTAGGATTAAGATCTACCATATCACTAGCTAACATAAGTGACATAGACATTTCTCTGGACATAAAATTTCTATGAAGCATATGGCCATACGCACCATTAACTGCTGTTTCTACTTTATCCAAAGATGTAAAGAAACTTTCAGGGGCTAATAAACCTACTGGTTCTTCTTCTAAATTTGAACATCCCATAATTGATATTGCTATCAATAAGAATATATATTTAAATTTTTTCATAATCTATTTTTTTTAAAATTTTAAATTAAGGCTAAAATTCACTGATTTAACAGTTGGGAAATTTCCAAAATCAAATCCGTTAGTAGTATTACTTGAACCAGTACTTTCACCACCAGCACCAAAATAGCTCACTTCAGGATCTAGACCAGAGTAATTTGTTATAGTTAACAAATTCTGTGCGCTAACTGAAAATCTTACGTTAGTCATGCCTAACTTTTCGGTAATATCTTGTGGTAAATTATAGCCTAGTGCTATATTTTTCAATCTAATATAACTACCATCTTCCACAAATCTTGAAGATATTTCTCTACCTCTATTGGCTACAACACGCGGAATATTAGTATCTGTATTTGTTGAAGTCCATGCATTTTGCACATCTCTAAGTGCATTAGAATCTCCGTTATACAACTGCACATTGGTTAGATTGAAAATATCTCCACCTTGAGCACCTTGAAAAAATATGTTTAAATCGAAGTTTTTGTATGTAAAGTTGTTGGTAATACCAAAAGTAAAATCTGGGTTTGGATCTCCAATAATTTTTTGATCATCGGTAGTGATTGTTCCACTATTATCTAAATCTGCAAACAATGGATCGCCTGCTTGGTTAAATGGCGCATTGCCAAGAGCAGTTCCTTCAGGCAATGTACCTCCTTGGTACACACCTTTATAATCATAACCCCAGAAAAGACCAACAGCTTCACCTTCTCTTAAAATATGTGTACGTGCTACACTAAAATATCCAGGAGACGCATCTTGAAATACATCAATACCATTAATAAGCGATACTACTTTATTTTTGTTGGTAGACCAGTTAAAATCTGTAGTCCAACTAAAATTATCAGTATACATATTTTTAGTATTTAAAGAGATTTCAAATCCTTTATTATTAATTTCTCCTACGTTTCTAATACTAGCTAATGTTAAGAAACCAAGATATTCTGGTTGACTTGCATCTGCTAATAGAAGATCTTTAGTATCTATATTATAGTAATCTAATGAAAGAGAAACTTTATTATTGAATAATCCTAAATCTAAACCAATGTTAGTTTGATAAGACGTTTCCCATTTTAAATTTGAATTCGCAGCTTGATCTGGCACAACAGCATTCACAACTTCTCCGTTATTGGTAGCAAAAAGCGTACTTAACTTAGCTAAAGACTCGTAAGCTGAAATTGCTTGGTTACCAGTTAAACCATAACTCGCTCTTAATTTTAAATTAGAAATTTTATCATGATCTTTTAAGAAGTTTTCATTTGATATTTTCCAACCTACAGCACCCGATGGGAAAATAGCATACTTTTCATTTTCAGCAAAGTTAGATGCCCCATCTCTTCTTACCGTAGCGGTAATTAAATATTTATCGTCGTAATCGAAATTTAATCTTCCGAATTGCGATTGAATTTCTTGTTCTGTAAATGACGAAGTAGGGATTCCGTAAACTGAACTTCCACCTAAATTATAGTATGAAAAACTATCATCGGTAAAACCTGATGCACTTGCAGAAAATCTTTCTGAAAGCGTTTTTTGATAAGAATAACCAGCTAATAAAGTTAAATCACCTTTCCCTATCTCTTGTTGATACGTTAAGTAATTCTCATTTAATATGTTCGTTCTTTTTAGATTCTCAATGCCTGCTTTACCACCAGTTCCACCACCAGCTGTAATTACTAAAGTGGACGGTCTAAAATACGCATCGTACTCGTTAGTAGTACTATAACCAAAAGTAGTTTTAAACGTAAGGTTATCTAAAATATCGTAATTAGCATATAAGTTTGCTCTATTAACATCTGTTTTTACCTTATTTACGGCTTCTGTTGCCACTGCATACGGATTATCGATGTTATCTCCAATAGTACTTGTAGTGTTTACACCAAATTCATCTTGCACACCTAAATCTGGCATGAATCTAAACATTAATGATACAACATCGTCACCACCACCATTAGCAGTATCACCAGTAGATTGTGTTGGTACACCATCTTTATCTCCTCTGCTACTAAAAAGATTAAAACCTAATTTAAACTTGTCAGTTACTTGCGCATCAATATTCGATAAGAAAGTAATTTTTTCATATTTAGAATTTATAATTACCCCATCTTGTTTGAAATAATTTGCAGAAGCATAAAAGTTGATATTATCGCTTCCTCCTGAAAAAGAAAATTGATGATTTTGGGTACTTCCTGTTCTGTATAATAAATCTTGCCAATCTGTATCAGCACTACCTTGAACATATGATGGGTTGATGGCTTGTTGATAAGCAGCAAATTCGTCTGCATTCAACAAATCCAGTCTATTAGAAGTATTATTAACAGAATAATTAGAATTCAACTCCACAGATAATTTACCACTTTTACCTTTTTTTGTAGTTACCATAACAACCCCGTTCGATCCTCTAGAACCGTAAATAGCGGTTGCCGAAGCATCTTTTAACACCTCAATAGATTCAATATCGTTAGGCTGTGGCATGCTAGCACCCACAAATCCATCTACAACAATAAGTGGAGAACTTGAAGCATTAATAGACGTATTTCCTCTAATTTTTATGTTGATAGGAGCACCAGGTTCCCCTCCATTATTAGATTGTACTACAACACCTGCAGCACGTCCTTGAAGTGCTTGTTCTGCACTTGCTAAAGGGAAGGCATTTAATTCATCAGATTTAACCGAAGATACAGAGCCTGTAATGTCGCTCTTTTTACGAGCTCCATAACCAACTACAACAACTTCGTCTAACTGACTAGCGTCTTCAACCATTACAATTTTAAGTGTTGTTTGATTTGAAATTGTAATAGATTGAGAGACATAACCTAAAAAAGAAATTTTAAGAACATCTCCTTTTTTTACCTCTAATTGGAAGTTACCATCAAAATCGGTACTGGCTCCCTTTGTTGTTTTAGCGATAATAACATTAACACCCGGAATTGGAACATTTGATGCATCTGTTACTGTACCGGATAATTGATATCCGCCTTGTGCAAATAATGATATATTAAATATCAATACTAGCAATAAAGTTAGTTTAGTTTTTAAATTCATTTGTAATTTGTTTTAGTGAATTAATATACATTTAGAATAATTAATTGTGGTGAACCAAACTGGTTTACAAAACTGGTTTACCAGTTTGGTTTGCCAAATATATGTTATTTTTTTGTTAAAACCCAAATTATTAATAAATAAGTACGATTTTAACACCAAAAAAATTACGATTTAATAATAAAAAGGCCTCTTTTATTTTAAATTGTTATTATTCAAAATTTCACTTAAATGTGAGATTATTCTATAATTTTCGATTAAACATGGTTAAATCCGTTAGCTAAAATCTAACTAGGCTAAGTTTTATTTTTTTGAAAAAAGAAAAGGAGTGATTTAAATTTTATTAAATCACTCCTTTTTTATTTTACAAGCATAAATAACCGACATACAGAAAATTACATGGTTCGCGAGCAACTTAAAGCAAATAAAAAATGCATGTAAATAGGTAATTTACATGCATCCAAAGAAGTTTTATATTTTAATAAGTTTCTTCTATATCCTAGAATTTAAGTTTTTCATTTTTATCCCATATGCCCCAATAAGCACCTACGTCGCCTTCGGTACCCACTTTCCAGGATTCATCAAAAGAAGAGAAATAAAACATTTCTATATCATCTTCATCAGACCAAATTTGTGAATTTATAAAATATTTTAAAGCATTATCATACGAAGGAATGGCGCCTTCAAGTCCAAGGCCGAAAGATGGCCATCCAGTTTCTGTGATAATAACTTTCTTTCCATCGGCTGCTTTTTTAGCTAGGTTGTACATATCCTTCATATAGATTAAAGAATATTCATGACTACACCCTTCCCAATATGGATAACAATTCGCCAATATAACGTCGCAAGCTTCTGTTATTTTTGGTCGATGACTAAATTCATAATACGCATCTACATAACCCATTGGAATATTTGGAATTGATGCCTTAACCTGATACATAAACGCCAACAGCTCATCTTCTGTTAAATCTTTTCTGTACATCACTTCGTTACCAACTGCAGCAATGTCTACAAATCCGTTTTTTGCCAGTTTTATAAGTCCCGCGATTTCTTTTTTGTTAATTTCGGCGTCATCACCTAACCAGGCGCCAACCAGTGTTTTTATACCGAATTCTTTGGCGATTATTGGAATAAGTTCATTTCCTTCGGTGCATGAAAAAGAACGTATCCATTTTGTGTATGGTTTTATTATTTTCATACGACGCCTGATTTGTTTTTCTGAAATCTGATCACCTGGGGCTTGACCTTCTTCATATGGACTAAAACACAACCCATGCATTCCGTTTTTTAACACTCTTTTAAAAAGATTTTCTAAGCCCTTTTTTGTCTTTTTACTAAGCTCTGTACCAGTTAATGAGCCTACTCTTTCTGCTCTAAATGTCATGATATTAATGGTTTTTAGTCTACAAGAATCTTATTGGTATTTTAGAGTTTCATTTTTATCCCATAGGCCCCAACGTTGGCCTACATCGCCCTCATGATGTACTTTCCATGACTCGTCAAACGATGAGAAATAAAACAACTGTATGCCTTCTTGTTTTGCCCAATTGGTACTGTTTATAAAATATTTCATGGCATTTTCTTGAGAGGGTTCTGCTTCGCTATTATTCTCTCCTTTATTAGGCCAACCCGTTTCTGTAATAATTACATCCTTGCCATGAGCAATTTTCTTAGTAACCGCATACATTTGTTGTAAACTCAAAGCTGCTTGATCTATAGGATACCCTTCCCAAAACGGATAACAATTAGCTAAAATAACATCGCAGGCTTTCACAATATTTGGTCTTTCAACAAACTGAAAATACGCATCTACATAGCCCACAGGAATATTTGGCAGCGCATCTTTTACCCTTTTAATATAGGCTAATACTTCTTGCTCTGTTAAATCGTTTCTAAGCAACACTTCATTACCAACCACAGCAATATCTACATAACCCTCCTTGCCTAATTTGATTAAATTTTTAATCTCTTTTTCGTTTTTGGCCTTATCGGTATCAATCCAAGCGCCAACAATCGTTTTTAAGCCCTTTTCTCGAGCCGCTTTAGGAATAAACTCATTGCCATCTGTACACGAAAAAGAACGAATCCATTTTGTGTAAGGAGCAATAATTTCCATTCGTTTATTTATCTGGTTTTTAGACAAAACATCACCTATATTTTGTCCTTCTAGGTACGGACTAAAACATAATCCGTAAAAACCATCATTAAAAGATTTAGTAAAAAGTGTCTTTATTTCGGAAGGTGATATAGTTGTAAAATCGGTATCTGTTGATGACTTTAAAAGAAATTCTCCATTGCTTAACGACTTCAATTTATCGGTTTGATAATTTGATGAACTTAATTTTTTCTTTGAAGCATTTTCTCTTGCATCTAAAGCTGCACGAATTTCGCCAGAACGCTCTTCGGTTACATCATAATTCCACATCACATACATGGCAAACAGGGTTCCAAGGATAGGAAGTCCGGAGAAAAAGAATCGCAACCCATCTATAGCGCCTTCAGGTTGAGTTTGTGCACCTGAGTCAAAACCAACGGAACTCATGATAACGCCACTCAATCCACCTGCGATGGCAAAACCGAATTTAACCATCCACCAATAGATGGCACCAAAAGTTCCTTCGCGTCGTTTTCCAGTATTAAGTTCGTCGAGGTCTATTACATCTGCTGTCATGGACATCATCAACACAAACAAACTTCCTATACCAAAAGAGAAAAATGGCAAGGCAATAATAAACATATAGGGTTTGCCTGGAATAAATAAGAACCAAAGTAAAATGTAACCGAAAATGGAAATACCCTGAGAAATTAAAAAGGCCTTCTTTTTTCCCACCATTCTAGACAGGCGTGTTACGACAGGAATAACCATAAATGTTGTACCTAAGGCACCAAGGCTACCAAAAAGCGTTGGCCAAAAACCTGCCGCTCCTGCATCGCCATCAAAAAGATGGTAAACAATAATGAAGAATGAAAATGCTGCAATGGTATTAAACGCATTGAACACTAAAAATGTAGCTATGCAAAGTTGTCTAAATGGTTTTATAACAAAGGCTTCTTTAAAACCAGAAAGTATTTCTGCTAAACTACCACCAATTGTCTTAATACTAAGTGGTGAATAATTCTCGTTTAAAGTTGATTTACTTTTAATGAAAATAGCTGGTACCATTGCAAAAATCATACACACAATTCCTACCCATACCGCCAGTGTTCTTGTAGCAACATCTGCAGATTCGAATAAACTTTGGTCGTACATAATTACCCAAAACCATGGGGCAATAACCCATGCCCATTGCCCAATCCATTGTGCCACCGCCATAATACTTGTTCGCTCATGAAAATCGTTACTCATTTCATAACCCATCGCTACGTAAGGCACACTAAAAATGGTGAGTCCTAAATAAAAAACAAAAGACCAAAGCAGGAAATATGTGAAATTATAATCAATACCATTTACTCTGAAAAGTTGCCACATTATTACAAATGACACCCCCATAATAATGGCGCCTAAGAAGACATATTGTCTACGACGCCCCCAACGTGATTTTGTATTATCTGAAATGAAGCCCATAATTGGGTCTGTAAACGCATCGAATATTCTAGGGAAAAAATAAATAACACCCCACATCCATCCTGGAAAACCCAGATCCTGAACAAGCACTACCATAAAAATACCTAATACGGCAGGAAACATTTGATTAGCAAGCATTCCAACTCCGAAAGCGACTTTTTGGCCGAATGGGACTTGTTTAGTGGAAGTAGACATAATAATTAGATTAGTTAGTTAGTTTAGTTGGTCTTGTTCTTAATTAGGAATCACAATGGTTTGCAATGCCTTGGCACCAATTGAAATTTCCACCGTTTTCTCATTTAATGTTAAATTAATTTTTCTAGGCGTTTCGGTTTCATTGAAAATTACTACGGCAGTGCTTCCATCGGGATTTGTAGCAGCAGTTACCATGAGCGATTTATCTGAATTTTCCAAACCAATTACTGCAGCCCCTGGTCGAATATATTTACTAAAGTGTGCCATAACATAATATAGCGGTGTAAAATAAACCTCATCGGCATCTGGATCGACAATAACCGGTGCTACACACCAATTTTCAAACCAATTTGGTCCGCCTTGTCTGTCAAGAACCATATTCCAATCTACCCAACCATCAACCCAGTTGTTAAGGCAACCTATAATATCGGTGGCATAGCGGTTTACAGGCGCATATTTTGGGTGTAAATGTTTTTGATGTTCTGGAGCCCAATCCCAACCCCAATCGGTTGCTTCCTTTTTCCAATACCAAGCATCGTCTTGCCATACAGGTATTTCGGAATCAACGCATCCCTCGGTTTCTATTAAATATTTATTGGGTGCTTTCGCATGGGCATATTGCAAGGCTTCAGGCATATAATCATAGGTACTCTCATACCAATGAATGGCAGTACCATGAAAATATTTTGATGAAGCTTCATCTCTAAACATCTCATCAACCCATTCTTTTAAACCCGCTCTATTTTGATCATAACCTAAAATTATTTTATCACCCTTACCATCTGCTTCTAATTTTGGTCCTAAATGAAACTGTACAAAATCGGTCATTTCCTTAGGAGAAAAATGCATACTTTCCCAATTATTGCCGTTTCCATGCGGTTCATTCTCTACCGTGAATCCCCAAATTTCGATACCTTCTTCTTTATAAGCATCTACATATTTAGAGAAAAACAGCGCCCAAGTATCATAATATTTTGGAAGCAATTTACCGCCAACCCATTTGTTATTATCTTTCATCCAAGGAGCGGCAGACCATGGAGAAGCAAATATTTTAAAACCATCTTCTGATACTGCCATGGCATCTTTTATCATAGGAATTAAATCATCTTTATCCTCTTGAATAGTGAAATGCTCTAAATTAATATCGCCTTCTACCGGTGTATAAGAATAGTTGGTTAATGAGAAATCACATGAATTCATGTGCGTTCTGGTTAACGAATATCTTGCACCATCTTTCGCAAAATAAGCCTTCAAAATGGTGTCTCTGTTTTTTTTGCTCAACTTGTTTAACAGATATGCTGAAGACTCTGTAAATGCACCTCCAAACCCTGTAATTGTTTGATATTTATTATTTGGTAATAATTTTATGGTTGCTATACTATCTGCAACCTGAAAATCTGTTACTCTTGTTAATTTATTACCTGTTGCAGATGTTTCATAAACTTCTACTACTAATTCTTTTTGTTTTTCTTTACAGTTATACATCATAATAGAAAGACCGATTAAGAAACAATATTTTAATGTTTTCATATTTAAAACGATTTAAATTTTCTGTTTTATTGCATTTACTTTTGGGACTAACACCTCTTTCATTAAAGCATTTTTGTCGCCATTATATGTTTTTATTATAGAGTGTCCATTTCTCGTTAACCCTTTAAAAATCCCCTTATCTACCATATTCCATAACACATATTTTGCCTCGCCATTTAAGGTAAATAGCCCAAAGTGATTTTCTGAACCAAGCGGGTTTTGCGCATCTTTCCATTGTTCATCGAAAGCTTCAAAATAAAAACAGGACATTCCCGCAGCGTTTGTCCAATCGCGCATATGATTATAATACAAGGCTTCTTTATATTCATCGGTTGCTTTTGATCCCGTAGGACCATAAAACTCATTGGACACCGATGCCCAACCCGTTTCTCCAATATGAATAGGTTTACTAACGCCTAAGCTTGTCATGTAATTAAACACACTATCGTATTGAGAAATCGCATATTCCTTTGCCCGAAGCATTGCTGCATCAATTTTTTCAATGTCAGACAGACCTGTTTCATTTGGTAAAACACCCCAAAATGCAGGATTGTAATGCGTATCGTGCATTGGATAGGTGTGCATTGAGATATAGTCGACCGCTTTTATAAGTTTATTTAAATCTTCTACATGATACTCGCTATCACCACCACCCCAAGACGCAAAATTATCGGAACTCGTAATCCATAAATCTTTAGATAACTTCCCTTCTTTTTTCAAACTTTGTAAATAATTAACCCACTTAAGGATGACTACAGGTTGCACATAATAGCTTGTTGCCCATTTTACCATAGCCTCATTTCCAACCGCGATAATTTTTACAATGTCTGGATACTTGTTAGACAAGGCAACGGCAGTTTCCATTTCGATAGCATTTCTTTCGCTTTCTTGGTTATGATCTGGTTCACCATTCCCCCTATTAAAGGCGTTCTTGCAATCAATCCACGCACCCAACATCACATACATTTCGAACGCAGGATCCTCTTTTTTAAGTTGACTAATCGCTTCCAACACATTGGACGCATGTGCATAATGCACATTATAGGTTCTTAAAATTTTAATGCCCATAGCCGAAAGAATCTTCATGTCGTCTTTAAGCTCTGGTATTGTTGGTTGATAGTCTCTAGATATTTGCCTGTAACCACCATATGAGATTGCCAAATAATCAGGGTTTCCCAAAATATCAGCCGCAGTTTTATTTGTTTCCTTTATCACTGTTTCTGTTTCTTTTTTCGATTTATTAGCGCATCCAACAATTGCAATAATGACCGCAAGCATCAGAATTTTTGTTCGAATAAAATTCATCGTTCTATTTTTTAATCGACACAATAATTTTATTTATCGCTCCGGTTCTTTCAAAAACTTGTTTTGAGGTCGATTCATCTAAGCTTAATCCATCAATATCTACCTGCTTATCTGCATAAACCACTTGAACAGCATGTTTATCTGAAAGTTTATAAATAACTGGGATTTGACAATAGGTAAAGCAAAGTTCATCTTTCTCTAATTTTACTTGAGACGCTTCGTTTTTAAGATTGGTATACTTAAATATTTTGGTTTCGTTTAAAAATTCTTGTTTTCGTAATAATCGTGGATTAAACATCATTTTTCCATTCTTAACAAAAACACCCAGTTCACCAAAACGACTTAACAAATCTTCTTTAACCTGACCTGTCATTCCTGGTTGTTGTGCGCCTTTGGTTCCCGGCGTATGCGAATACGGATCGGTTGGAAATGCACCATATAATTCTGGCGATTTATGCACCCCGATACCTGCATTTATTTCGTAATAATGATCTAATAAGCGTCCGATTAACACGTCACTTTCACCATTTTTAACAGCTAACAAGCAATTTTCTTGTACCGCTAATAACAATTTAGATACCATGTGCCAGTAAATAGACCCTAGACCTTCGTACCCGAAGAAAGTTCCAGAACGCCCAGTGAAAGATTTATGATTAAAAATACCCTCGAAAGTTTCTAGCAAAAATTTGGTGTCTTTTTCAACTAACGATTGATAGTTTTCTGATAACTGAGATAATGCTGTTTTTAAACTATTGGCATTATTAAAATTGCCGTTAAAATGATAATTCCCCAGAACATCTTTTTCTATAATTTGAGAATTGCCGTCTTTTACTAATTGCTGAAGCAAACTTGATTTTTCAACTTTTTCGGTAGGAATATTGTTCTTTTTATCGAATCTTGGCAACTCTTTATTTGGATATAAAATATAGCTGTATTGGTCTTCTCTAAACAAGGCGCTACTTTTTAAACCATCTAATAATTGTAATGATTGCGAAGGCGTTAAATAACCAGAACTTAACACCGCTACCTGACCTTCTAACATTTCAGATAAATAAGAAATAGATACTTCTGTATCATTTTCAAGCGTCATTAAGTTATAGGCGT
This sequence comes from Mariniflexile aquimaris, assembly GCF_042676825.1. Classification (NCBI taxonomy): domain Bacteria; kingdom Pseudomonadati; phylum Bacteroidota; class Flavobacteriia; order Flavobacteriales; family Flavobacteriaceae; genus Mariniflexile; species Mariniflexile aquimaris. The sequence continues at coordinate 590,621 of NZ_JBHTIB010000008.1, read as the reverse complement.
GGTACATATTATCATCGCGCTTATTGGCATCAATGGTGTGTTGTAAGTACTGTTTGGTAGTTTTAATAAACTCTAAAAGCTGTTCTTTACTTAGTGCCGATTTATTGCTTGAGAAGCCTTTTTCGTAGATTTTTAATCTATAATCGCTTCCTGCTAACCCTAAACCATCTAAAACAGTTTTTCTGTCTTTATTGGATATACTACCTGCCAGTATATTTTTATTTGTTTGAAGCGTTTTTAAAACACTACTAAAGAAAGTGTTTAGTTCTTCTGAAATTTCCACGTTGGCCGTATCAGATTTTGCAACAACTTCTTCAAAGAAATTTAAAAATCTGTTTAGGTAATACAAGGTTACCATAGATACGCCATTTCCAACCAACGCATTGTTGGCATCATTCCATTCTGGGCGTTGTGTATTTAACCAAATGCCGCCTTCAGGAATAAAATTAGATACTTTAGCAAGCACGGTTGCCAATAACTTTTCTATTAAGTTAACCTTACAGATAAAAGAGTTTTCATCTCGCAACAAGGCGCCATCTGCTCCTAACTTATTTCTTTCTTCAACTATTTTTGCATGCAATTCATAGTCGAAATCTATCGTGTCTTTCGGATTTTTTAAAGTATCGGCGTAACTTTTTATTTTATAAGGAACATTTGCATAAACAAATACATCTTGTTTAAATAGTTTTTCTAATCGTTTTGGATAATGATTTTCGATAAACTCTAAAAACTTTAACAGATAAATGATTTGGTGATCGCCCCAATACCCGATGAATGACCACGGGTCGTGTTCTTCAATAACCTCCCAATCGAATCCGCCTTTTGTAACACGATATGGATTATAGCCTTCAAATGTGGTAGCATTTAAAAACTTATGAATCATGCTTTCTATATACTCCGGATACGAGTGTGCCAACGCTTCCCAATTCTGGAAAATATCGCGCCAATTTCCTTCGTAATCTAACACTTTCGAACCATCAATTTCACTTTGTGTATTAATAGAAAATCGGTTCCAAGGTCTACTTGGGTCGCCATGTCTTCTACTAAACTTTAATGGTAAATATTCAAAACAAAGACGTTTAAAATTCTTATCATCGTCTTGTTCTGCTAGATTTTTTATAAAATCTAAAGAGAACGTTTCTGGTAACGCCGTTAATACCGATTCTTTCTTTTTAGATACTTTTTTGTTGGCATGCGCCATGTATTTTATAAAGTCGTTTTTTTCTATGGTATAGCCATCGTCGAAAATACCACCACGCATGATGTTGAACAAGGTGTTTGAAAAATGTCTTGTATTAATTAACTGATCGTTGGTTAATTGTAAACCATCTGAAGCTCCGGTTAATTCTACTAAGTTTTTAGTTCCTAAATCAATATCTTTTTGAACTAAACCAACAATATCTTTTTCGTTTTTAATTAATTCTGAAACTTGAACAACTCCTGTGATAGACTGATTTACATTGGCAACAAACATCCAATTTTTATCGCTACCTGCTTCAATTTCTGTAGGAGCTACAATAAAATACGCTCCTTTTTCTGCTTTAACATCAACTTCTTGCGTTACTGCTTGCCCACTTCTAAAATTGTTTAACTGAAGAGAAGATACTAAATAGGTTGGCGATTTAAATCCTACAGACCAAATAATATTCGATTTTAAGGCTTCACTAGGTTCTGGTTTATCAACAATAACGGCACTTAAGGCGTAAATACCTAAACCAACTTGCGCTTGTAATTCGCTTCGTTTGTAAGCATCTACCAAGTTACTGTAGTTGTTTTGTAAACTTGAATTGATTCCTGATGGTACAATATTCTGCAATCCATCAAGCACGGTAACTTGTAATTTTTCTTTTGAATTATTTATTAAGGTCGATTTTTTAATAAAACCAAATTGATTACTGGAATTCCATTGGTATCTGAAGGTTAATCCTAAATCTGTATTTATTTCTTCAAAAACAACCTTATTGCCATAGCTATTTTTATAAAGGTTTCTTTTAATATTATAAACCCCCATTTGACGAATGGAAAATGGTTCCCAAATTAGAGTTTTACCATTTTTATGAATTTGAAATATAGTTTTACTTCCTGTTACATCTGTCGATTCTGTAATTTTATCGTCTGTATAGTATGGAAACAATGCGAAGTCTGCATTTTTTCTTCCTGCCGATAAGCCACCGTTGCTTGAAATAAACATCCAGTGATTTGAGTCACTTACAATGCTCATAAAAAACGGCCTCATTTTATCGCAATTAGATATTTTATAAAATTGCTCGTTATCTAAAGTTACCCAATCGCCTTGAATCGTATCTATCTGGTTCATTAGTTTAATTTTTTACTTTTATTTAGTTTTCTATATTTTGCTTTCAAAACTATCATTAATGCTATAGTTATTGAAAAATATAAACTCTACAAATACTCTCTACATTGTCATTTTCATCTTAAAATGTAAGTAAGCATCCACAAAATAGCAGTAGCGATACCTTATTTACCTTTTTTAACGCAATCGCTCTGTTTTGTTTGTAGTGTTTTTTTATTTTTGAGTGCTTTTGAAACAGCCTTATTTATATTAATATTTTTGAATGCCTTATCTATATATTCAAGTGTTATTCCTTCTGAAAAAGGATTAATTTTATGTGCTTCTTTTAAAGCATAATACGCTGCTCGGGGATATGATTCGTAAAATCCTTTATCATTTGTTGGTCCTTTTGCACAAATCCCGAACCACTCTTCATTCATATTATTTTCACCCTCTTTATAATCAAATTGGTATGCACCATTAGACCAAGAGGCATGGTTATCATGTATATCTAGGTTTTTTGTTTGGCCGAATTTCCACCAGCCATCGCTAAATTGAAATGTAAACCCACCTATTGCATTTCCTGTTTTTCCTAAACCTGAAGCATTTTGGTATATTTCTTTCCAGTTACCTAAATTGTAATAGGCCTGCGATTGTTGATCTTCTTTATTTTGAATGGTATTAAAAGCGTCTGCGCCAAATTCTGTGAATAAAATTGGTTTGTTAAGCTTATCTTTCACAACTTGAAATGCATCACCAAACGAAATACCACGGTACATGTTAACACCAAAAATGTCGACGTCTTTACATTCATCGGCAATAATATCGATGAATAAAACATCGCCATTACAGATGGCTACTGGAACTGATGAATTTATTGATTTCATTTTAACAGCCGCAGTATTCATTAATTTATACATGGGTCTGCCACGGTTTTCACCTACAAATTGCTTTTCATGCTCATTGTCTGGAAAATCTTCGGTTTCTGCTCCTGCCCAAAAAAGACCATAATTATTTTCGTTTCCTAACAAGTATAATAACAATCCTGGAGTGTTTTTATAGTCTTCAGCCATCAAAGTGACTTCAGAAAGCAATTGATCTTGAGCTGCCGTATCACTATAATCTGTAACAGGAACCCAATCACCATTAATGCCAACGCCATACCTTCCGAAGGAATGGTTAAGCATGGTATAAATACCATAATTCTCGTAAATATATTGTACCCATTTTGGCTGAATGCCTGAATATACCCTTATGGCATTCACACCCATATTTTTTAACAAGCTCATTTCGGCATCTAATGCTTCTTTAATAAACGCATCTGATTGTTGCCATAAACTGTAACTATAGTTGGTACCGATTGGGAAATAATCCCAATTCATTCCATTAATCATGAAATCTTTACCATTAACTACCAATTTAATTCCTTTATCGTTATTTAATATAGAAACGTGGGTAGACTGCGCTAAAGCAACTGATGTAAATAGAAAAAGTACAAACCTTACACAAATGTTTTTCATGTGTTGATATTATTTGTTTTTTATGGGTAACATGGCGCTTCCAACTCGATTCCGTAGGTATCGATCGATTATTATGGAAATATTATGTCTTTACGCTAAACTTATGTTGTTGTAAATAATTATAAAAAAGGTCGGCAGACTTCTCTTCCGACCTTTTTAAAATTTATATTAATTATTGATACACTCTTACATAATCAATTTCCATAGAATCTTGAGTAAAAGCAGAATCAATAGTTCCTCCCAAAGTTCCTCCCATGGCAACATTTAAAATCATGAAGAAGTTTTTGTCATAAAATGGTAAACTTGAAGAATTATCCATTGTAACATATGCTTCATTATCAAGGAGCACAGTTATTTTATCTGCAGTCCATTCTACAGAATACAAATGAAATTCTGTAGAAGCATTGGTAACAGTGGTACTTTCACCATAACTCGCATTGTTATTTCCTGCGGTATTAAACCAATGGAATGTTCCTAATGTCTTAGTTTTATCGGCACCTGTTTGCTCCATAATATCAATTTCACCACAAAGTGGCCATCCTACTGTTGAGAAGTTCGACCCTAACATCCAGATAGCTGGCCATGTACCAGCAGATGCTGGTAATTTAGCTTTAACTTCTACTCGTCCATATTTAAAACTATATAAACCTTGAGTTTTTAATCTAGCAGACGTATAATTACTTCCGTCTTTTACAGCTGTAATTTTTAACAAGCCATCTGCAACAGACACATTCGTTGCGCTATTAGTGTAAGATTGAACTTCTTGGTTTCCCCAACCACCTGCACCTAAATCGTAGGTCCATTTGGTAGCATCTGGTGCACCTGCAGTATCAAATTCATCAGACCATACTAAATTGTTAAACTCAGATACAAATCCGGTAGTTTCAACAGGTTTGGTAGATGTAAATTTATGATACCACGCAAATCCATTACCTGCCTGAATAATTCTCACAATAAGCATATCATCAGTTACAGAAATAATATCGTAAGTGCTAGCACCAGCATACCATCCCATAAATCCACCATTGGCTATTTCAAAACTTGTACCTCTATAAGGTGCATTATTATAACTTCCTTGAAGCGCAGCTTTTGATGAAGATGGTAAAAAAGACACATCTTTAACACCAAACATAGTTGGCACAACGGATTCTCCATGACAGGTATCTCCAGCAACACCAAGATCGCCAGCAATAGTTCCTGGCACGAAGGCTGGACCTACTGTTTGTTCGAAGGTTAAACCTTCGGCTAATCTTGTAAATACAAATTCGTTAGTGTACATACATGATTTTTCTTCATCCCAAGGACCAATAGAATTCCACCAAGCTTCGTATGCAAATTCCCCGTTGCCATAATCGTCTTCAACAGGACCTAAACCTACATGCGTAGGTAAATTGGAAGCCCAATACCATTTTTTGCTTCCTCCTATTACTTTTCCAGACATCATCTCAACAGCTTCAATATCAGAGAATGAACTAAATACTTGCAACTCTATTGAGGTGCTCGTTTTTATTCCTCCTGTACCTATAGCGCTAACTACTACCAAATAGGTATTAACTCCTGTGGTAGTATATCTATGAGACACTTGACCTGAAGGCGCTATTTCAGACTTTCCATCTCCGAAATTAAACTCGTAGCTTATTTCGTTATCTGCTGTTGCCGTAAAATTAACAAAGCCCGTTCCATCTCCATTGGGATTGGTTGCATCTGCACCAACAATTTCGGCAGTAATTGTAACCCCAGTAGGAGCAATAAGATTTCCTAAGGAAGCATCGTCGTCCTGACAACTAGTAAACACTAGTGCCAGCGAAAACAAAATTCCTATATAATATTTTAAGTTTTTCATATGTTATAATTTTTTATGTCCTTAATTTTGAGAAATATCATCTACGTAAATCGTATAATTCGAAGTTCCGTCGCCTTGAGTACCATTGTCCATAATAAGAACAATGTTGTAAAACTCAATTCCCATATCTATTCCTGCGAAATTAAATGTTAATGTTTCCCATTGATTTGCTTTCGTTGTAGTTGCTGTTATTTCTGCAGAAGCCGTTACATTTGGCCATGGCACAGCATCTTCAAACTTCATCAATAATTTTAATCCTGCTCTAGGCGACCATACTTTAGCGGTAATAGTTGTACCTGCAGTAAAATCGAACTTAGTAGGAACTGTAATTTTAGATCCTGCCCAAGGTTGTCCTGCACCTTTTACCATTTTTAAAACATTTGGTGAAGTATTTCCGTTAGTATCTGGATTAGCGATTACAGATGTTACTCCGCCATCAAATTGGTCTAAAGTGTATTCTGGTTCGAATGTTAACATTGGACTTGTTGAAATATCATCGACATAAATGGTATAATTCGCCGTACCATCACCTTGTGTACCATTATCCATAATTAGGACCATGTTATAATACAGAATGCTCGTGTTTATTCCAGAAAAATTGAATGACAATGTTTCCCATTGATTTGCCACTGTTGTTGTAGCTGTTATTTCGGCAGATGCAATGGTGTTAGGCCATGCGGTTTTATCTTCAAATTTCATTAAAAGTTTTAAACCTGCTCTTGGCGACCATACTTTTGCTGTAACAGTAGTACCTGCAGAAAAATCGAATGGTGTAGGTATCGTTACTTTAGATCCTGCCCAAGGTTGACCAGCGCCTTTTACTAATTTTAATACGTTAGCCGTTGAGTTTCCTGTAGTATATGGATTAGCAACTACCGATGTGCCGCCTCCATCAAATTGGTCTAAAGTATATCCACCATCAAAAGTTAATGGTAATACGCCACTAGTGCCAGTAGCTGGAATTTTATAGAAATATAAGTTATCTACAAAGATTGTTCCTCCTGCTGAAGGTACACCATCAAATTTAAATTGAAATATCTGAGAAAAATCTACTAATGGATTTTGACCCGTAAAGAACGATATAGGAATATCGAAAGAATTCCATTGATTCGCTACTAAATTTAAGGTGTAAGCTGTTTCATTTGGGCCTGGGCTAATTGGCGAAATTTTTGCATCAAAATTATCATCTGCCGTCCAAATGTCAACGTGTAAATACTCCATTGCTGAAGCATCCACTGGCGCTCCACTAAAATCGATTCCTTGATAGGTTAATCCACCATATTGAATCATGTTATTTCCACCAACTGCAATTTGAGTATAGGTGGTAGCTTGCCCCCAATTAGGATTATAATTTATTCCTGATGGATTGGTATAAGAATCACTATAAATAGAGATTACATTGCTCGATGCTCTAAAAGGTACCGGAGCCGCAGCTAAAGGTTGTAAAATTGCTGTAACTTCAAAGTCTACGGTGTATTCTGTAGTTTCTATAGCCGCACTCATCGCAACAACTCTAATAGTATAAGTACCTGCATTTTCATACTGATAACTAACTGATTCACCATTATTTCCCGCTACTGGTGTGTCGTTTCCAGGCTCACCAAAATAAACTTCGTAAAAAAGTGCATAATCAGCGGTTGCTGTAACGTTAACCTGTTTAGAAATAGCAGGGTCGTTTTCAATAATCACAACTAAATTCTCAGGAGCTTTAAAGGATACTACAATGTTTTTTGTTGCAGTTGTAGTTAATCCATTTAAACTTTTAGCTACAATGGTTACATTATAGGTTCCTTCAGCATAAACATGCTTGATACTTTTTCCTGGTTTAATACCTTCTTGAGTAGCAGAGCCATCTCCTGGGGTTATGTTATAACTCACAGCGCCTTCTGATAAAGGTGCAATGGTTACCAATCCTGAATTATCTTGAGTTACACTAAAAGCAGCCGTAACGTTGGTTGGTGCTTCAATGCTATTCACAAAATCTGTATCTCCAAAATCATCATCCTGACAACTCCAAACAAGAGTGACAATCAAAATGGTGCTTAAAATATATTTTAATGTTTTCATACGTTATTTTTTAAGTTTTTAATATCCAGCGTTTTGAGTTATCCCAGAAATATCTATTTCTCTTTGAGGAATTGCAAACAACCCTTTAGTTGCTGTACTATAGCCACTACCTAAAACAGTAGCCGCTTGACCAGTTCTAACCAAATCGAAAAAACGATCGCCTTCCATTGCTAATTCTAAACGTCTTTCATCCCAAACAGCTTGTACTGTTGCTGTCACTCTATGATTTGTATCGCCAAAAGCTCTATCGCGTACTCTATCTAAATAGGCTTGTGCTTTACTTAAATTTTTATTGGTTGCACGTAAATTGGCTTCTGCCGCCATTAACAATACATCTGAATAGCGAATAATTCGTTGATTGTTCTCGTAATTCAACTCAATTTGTCCACTGGTTTGTCCTTTTCTCGGTAAATACTTTTTGTTATATAAATCGGTATTTTTAAAAGGAGCAACTTGAAACGTTACATTAAGGCTTGGATTAGCGGCTGCATAAGCGGCTACATCAAAACATGTAGCGTCTTTTCTTTGATCGCCATCTTCATAAGCGGAAGCTAAATCTTGAGTTGGTAAATTAGTACTCCAACCAGCATTATAAGGCATTGCTGCAGCACCATTTAAACCTCTAACACCACATTGCTGAACGGCATAATTTCCTTGACCTCTGGTTTGACCAGCCCAATTATAATAAGGTGAACCATTAGAATATTGAACTTCAAAGATCGATTCCGGACCATTTTCACCTTCTAATAAAAAGATACCATCAAAAGAAGTCATTAAACTAAACGGACCATTTACTACGTTTTCGAGCATAGCAGCTGCCAAGTCAAATTTTTCTTGGTATAAATACGCTTTTCCTAATAAGGCTTGAGCAGCATATTTAGTAACACGCCCTTTTTGTGATTGTGTTGTTGGTAAAACGCTAATGGCAGCTAACAAATCGGTTTCAATTTGAGCATAAACTTCAGATTGAGGAGATCTTTGTAAAGTTCCGAAATCTGATATGCCTAATTTACCATCGGTAAACAAAACCACGTCGCCAAACATTCTTGTTAGATTAAAATAATAATATGCTCTTAAAAATAGAATTTCACCGTAAAGAGCCTCTTTACCATCAAACAATACAGTTTCTCCTAAAAGATTAGCATCTTTATATTTTAATAAATAATTGGTTCTGTTAACACCTTCATAAGCCGATTTCCAAATATCTTCAAGCGTACTATTATTTGCTAAAAGCTGATAATCATAATCATCGATATTTTGTAAAGACAATACATCGGATGCATTTTCACCACCTGCTACTGCATTATCTGAAGCTATATCACCTATCACCACAATCTGGTTAAGCCATTGTGTTGGTGTGTAACAACTTACTGCCATCGTTTGATAATCTGAAGCTGTTCTTAAATAATCTAATTCTGTTACTGCGTACTCATCATGCGGGTCGAATTCAACCACGTCTGAACAACCAATAAAGATTGAAAGTATGATGATTAACCCAATACTGTTTTTTATATTTTTCATACTAATATATTTTTTTGGATGTTAAAATTTAAGGTCTAAACCAATTAAAAATGTTCTAGATTGTGGATATGCTCCTCTATCTACACCTGTATCTAAAATACCACCTGAAATTTCAGGATCAAATCCTGTGTATTCTGTAAGTGTTAACAAGTTTTTAGCTTGTGCATATATACGCACTTTACTAAATACATTGTTTGACGTTTCAGGCAAGGTATAACCTACTATTAAACTTTTAATTTTCAAAAAGCTTCCGTCTTCCACATATCTATCAGACACTCTAATATTACTATTGGTATCTGCAAATGTGTAACGTGGATTTTTAGCATCGTTAGTTGTGCCTTCTCCAGTCCATCTATTTAAAATGCTTCTATCTTTGTTTGTGTACTGTGCATTACGCTCGTAAGCTCTGTATATATCGTTGCCAACAGAAACATAAGTAAACATACTAAAATCGAAGTTTTTATAATCAAATCCAAGATTCCAACCTAAAGTGAATGTAGGGAATGGATCTCCAATTTTAGTTTTATCGTTATTATCAATAATACCGTCGTTATTAACGTCAACAAAGCGAATATCTCCTGGATTTGCACCTGTTTGTGTAACATGAGCATCTACTTCTGCTTGGTTTTGGAATAACCCATCTGTTACAAATCCATAAAAGTAACCTGGTGTATAACCTTTTTGAAAACGTGTTGCAGTTTGACTTTGTCCGTTAAAATAACTACCACCGTCAATGAGTGCAGTACCATCACTATTTGTTGCTGTTACTAAGTTTTTAGAAGTTGTAAAAGTGAATGAGGTATTAAATTTAAATTCATTCGAACTACTATTTTTATACCCTATAGTCAAGTCGACACCCTTACTTTCTGTACTACCAATATTTGAAGTTACAGGTTCTGAAGTACCGGCGTAAAGTGGTGGTGCATCTGTAAATAAAAGCCCATCAACTGTTTTATTAAAATAATCGGCAGAAATAGATATATTATCTAACAGTGTAGCATCAAATCCTATATTATATTGTGTTTGCTCTTCCCAGCTTAATGTTGGATTACTAAAAGAGTTTACTGTTGCTCCCGAAACAAATTCGGTACCAAAAGTATATCCGTTACTATTTGCCGTAGAGTTATAACTAGGTCCACCTACTGTAATACCTACATATTGTGGATCTACATTTTCGTTACCAACGGTACCGTAACTTCCTCTAATTTTTAAAGAATTAATGGCTTTTGAATTAAAGAAATCTTCATTGGATACCACCCAACCTAATGAGCCAGCATAGAAGTTTGCAAATTTATTATCTGTACCAAAAGCGATAGAACCATCGCGTCTTGCAGAGAACGAAGCTAAATATTTGCTTTCGTAATCATAGTTAATCCTACTAAAATAAGATACATTTCTACGTTCTAAATTTTGATAGCTATATCCTGTGTAGGCATTTGTATTCAACTCTGTATTAACTCCTGTTGCAGCACTAATATCTGCCCACTCCCAAGAATTATCTCTAACATCTTGTCGTGTAGTACCAAAACCATAACCCGTAGATTTACTTCTTGATATACCTAAAACAATATCAAAATTATGCTTATCGTTTAAGTTAAAACCATAGCTCGCAAAAGTTTCAAAAGTGTAATTAAAACTTGAAACCGTGCTTTCAGTAACACTATTATGAAATGATGGAATTACACTTGTAGTACCATCACCATTATCAACAGACTGCGTTGGCACAGTTCCATCAGGTAAATATTGACTAGATACGTTATTAGGTCCATAATACGCTAATGGCGTAAAACTTTTTCCTACTTGATCCCATTTAGTATATCCAAAACGAGAGGTAATTTTAAGATTATCTAAAATATCATACTGTAACTCAAATTTACCGTAAAGCTTATCGCCATTACTTTCATTATAAGTATCGTCTAATCTTTGAACTGGATTAAAAATTTCAGATAATAACAAATTACTATAGCCATAGGTTGCAAAATCGCTAGGATCTGTATTATAAACAGATACCGTTGGGTCGAAGTTTATGGCATTACCTATGATGGAATTAAATGAGTTTTCTGCAATCGATTTACTTTTAATATTAGCATAACTAGAATTAAGTATAAACTTTAATTTAGAAGTTAATTGAAAATCTACGTTTGCAGTAAAGTTTACTCTGTTAAAATTTGATTTATCGAAACCACCTACTATACCACCTTGACTTAAGTATCCTGCAGACACAAAATAACCAACAGTTTCTGATCCGCCTCGCGCCGAAAGTGTGTGTGAACTAACTGAAGCATCTTCAAAAACTTCATCTTGCCAGTCTGTACCATATCCTAAATTAGATATGTCTGAAAAAATTAAATCGCCACCAGCAGTTACGCTTCCTTCATTAATCATAACAGCATATTCTGATGCATTTAACACTCCTAATTTTCTAATTACAGATTGCACACCAGCGTAAGTATTAAAGCTAAATTCGGTTTTTTGATTTTTTCTACCTCCTTTAGTAGTTACTACAATTACACCGTTACCACCTTTAACACCATAAATTGCTGTAGATGCCGCATCTTTTAAAATATTAAGTGATTCGATATCTGCCGAACTAATGGAATTTAAATCATCTAATGTTTGTGGAACACCATCTATAATAACTACTGGATCTACACCAGAGAAAGAAGGAATACCACGAACTAATACTGTTGGCTTACTACCAGGAGATCCACTTTGAATAACCGATACCCCAGCAGCACTACCCTGTAAAGCTTCTTCAACCCTTAATGGTTTGAATTGCTCAATAGATTCTGCTTTAACGGTTGAGATGGCTCCGGATACTTTAGTTACTTTTTGAGTACCGTAACCTACTACCACTACTTCATCAAGTTGTGCTAAATCTTGCACCATTTTAATGGTTAATTTAGTTCTATCTTTAACTACTGTTTCGTAAGTAACAAAACCTACATAGCTAAATGATACAACGGCACCTACCTTTACATCGGCAAGTGCAAAATTACCGTCGAAATCGGTAATTGTTCCTTTATTAGTGCCTTTAACTATAACGTTGGCACCTGGAATAGGAAATCCTGTGTCATCAAGCACAGTTCCGCTAATATCAATATTTTGCGCACCTGAGTATGCAAAAAAGAAAAAGCATAGAATTTTAAAAAGAGTTTGTCTCATATTAATTTAGTTTTTAGTTTTTTTAAAATTAGTAAGATTGGTTGATGTATCGAAAATTTCTACCACAACAAAAAACATACATCATAATAAAACACCTTTGTTTTTATGAAAATCACAATATTCAAGGCTGAAATTTAGAATATCGCATCACGAAAATCTTGCTAGGAATAACACAAAACCACAACAATGTTGTGGTAATGTATAGGTAAATAAAATACGTGTTGTGGTTTAAATTTCTAAAATATAGTCCGATAAACTATCATCGTGGTCTAAATTCATTTTTTTACGCAATCTGTAGCGTTTAACCTCTACACTTCTGGTAGAAATATTAAGCAATGGCGCAATCTCTTTAGACGACAGATTTAATCGAAGATATGCACAAAGTCTTAAATCGTTTGATGTGAGTGATGGATGTTCTGTTTTAATCTTTTTAAGAAAATCTTGATCGGCGTTATTAAAAGCTTCCTCAAATAAATGCCAATCATCTGTATTGTTCAGATTTTTGTCAATAATTTTAATTACACTTTTTAAATTCTTATCATTTTCAGACGCGATCTTAATTTCTTCTTTTATTTTACTTAAAAATTCGTTCTTTTTAATCAAACTCATGGTAGAAATACCCAACTCTCTATTTTTGGCCGCAATATCGCTTTTTAGTTTTTCGTTATTAAATTGCATCAATTGCTGCTTGTTCTCTAATTCTTTAAGCTCCAACTCTCGCATTGTATTTTCAAGCAATTTTTCACGCTGCTTTCTGTAATATCGCTTATAAATATTATGCATGAAAAGCGAAAAAAATATTAAAAGCAAACAATATGTAACAATCATAAGGTTTGTTAGATACCAGGGTTTATCTATAGTGAATTTATATGTTGCAATGTTGCTGGTTAAACTATTCCCAACTTTTGCGCGTACATTAAATGTATAATCACCATGTGGTAAATTACTAAACGATACGATGGGATTAGAGTCCCACGCACTCCATTCTGGATACATACTTTTTAACTGATATTGGTATTCGGTATCGAAATATTTATCGAACTGGGCTACATTACATCTAAACTCAATATGATTATCTCGATTTTTAAAAAACCCAGCGTCATTTTTATTAACATATTCTAAATCGGAATTTATGTTATGCTTAGATATAGAATTAATATTAACGGTATACGCTTTCTTTTCAAATTTATCCAAATCAACCACCACAAAACCAGAAGAAGTTCCAATAAGGTACTTTTTATCCTTAACATGGGTAATGTTTTCGTAGCCTGTTTGCGCTCTAGGTAGCGTCTCTGAAAATGAAATACTTTGAATTATTGGTGTATTAGTAAGTTTTCCTGGGGATATATAATTTAACGTTTTTTTAGAAAAACTAAAAAGTGTGTTTGTTGCTTTATTGAATATTAACTTGCCAGAAGAAAATTTATCTTTTGTAATTAACTTACTTAAAATAGTGTCTTTATAAAACCGATTTTTAGCATCGTTATATTTAAAAACTCCTTGTTTGCTTGTAAACAATAGGTCGTCGTTATACTTTAATATACTAGAATTTATTTCACTTTTAATAGTTGAATCTATCGCTATTTTAACAGCCTTTGTTAACTGATTATTTACTTTTACTTTGTAAACACCTCTATATTCGTGACCAACCAGAATTTGACCGTTTTTACTTATTTCAAAAAATCTACTAGATAAATTAAACCCTTCAATTTTATTACGTAAACGCCAATTCCCATTTTGATTTTCTAAAATATAAAGGCCATCATAATTTCCCTGAAGTAATAAGTTATTTGAGATGGGCAACACATTCCAGGTGCCTTGTATGTCTGCTATTTTGCTTACACTACTATTTTTAACTACAAGAGTTCCAGAATCGTGCCCACAAAAAAGCGTATTATCTATTTCTGTTAAACTCCAAACCGCTCCTTGGGTTCCTTCAATAAATTTGAACTCTGCATCTTCATTTAAAGGCTTACAAAACAAGCCTTGGTTACTGCCTAAGTATAAATTACCATTATAAATGGCAGAGGTATTTACTGTCCCTATTTTCCCCTTTTCTTCGTTAAAAACACTAAACGGAGATTCTATATTAACACAATTAATTCCATTATTTAATGCCAACCAGATATTGCGTTCGGCATCTTCAAAAACAAAATGAATTGTATTATCACTTAATCCATTAATGGTATTTATTCTATAACCTATTCTACCCTCTTTGGTAAGATGCAAAATTCCATTGGATCGTGTACCTACAATAAAACCATTATCTTTTAGTTGGGTGGCGCGGTAAATATTTTCTTTAACGAGTAATTGATTTGCTGGAACATTCCAATTAACTAATGTGCTATTATCTAAAACATAAAAACCCCAATCTTCTGTCGCTAACAACAGTTTATCTCGAAAATTAAAAACATTCACAAGAATGTGTTCTTTTAAAATTTTATTATTAGAAACTAATTTGGACGAACCGTTCTCTATTTTGTATAATCCTTCTTTATTTTTTTGATAGTAAATAGTTTTATTAACCTTAAACATTTTTGATATTCCGGTTTTCGATTCAATAAAACTATATGCTTTACTAGTTAGATTATATATATAAATTCTATTTAACGACTGAAAAAGAATGTGGTTATCTAATTCTATGATATTCCAAAATTCTTCGTCATCTAAAAATTTTATATCGAGCTTTTTAGATAAAGAGATGTATTGTAATAATCCAAATTGATTACGTTCCCAAAAACCAAACTCTCTATAACAACCCGTATATATTTTGTTTCCTATGGCGTATACCGATCTTATAATGCTTTCATTTGGCGAATTATATAATCGCCATTCCGCCCCATTAAACTCCAATAGTCCTTTGTTATTTGCAACATAAATAAATTTGTCCCTAGATTGTGAAATAGACCAATTTTGAGTTTCTCCACCATAATCTAATGGTTTATATGTTTGAACAGTTGGTCGCTCCTGTGCCATCAAGAAAACAGACATTGTTAAAAACGTCAGCCGAAAAAATATATTCGCTAATTTCAAACCAAAAACAATTATTGTTAAGGTACTAAGTTACTAAAAATAATGGCTCAAAGCATTTTTGTATAGTTAATGTATGGATTTTTTACTTACCCTTATTTTGCTATTATTAACATTAATACTGAAGAATTTATTTTAACGCAACAGAACTTTTAAAAACAAAAAAAAGTCCAGCAAACTAATACTGAACTTTTTTCTTACTTTGAATTAATTTTTATTTCTTAAATAACGGATCTGCACCAATGGTTCCTACTAAACTATTTAGATAGTCTTCCGATTTAGCTTCAGCATATAACTGCTTAACAGATTTCAATTGATTCTTAATTTTCATCTCAGACACTAAATCTTCATTATTTGGATTTGCAATAAATGTTTCCAAATAAGCTATTTGAGACTCATAAAAGCGCATATCTTTTGCTTGTTTTAATTTTAATCGGTCTTTATACCAATCACTATTTATGATATAATCGCGTTCAAAATATTTTCTTAATTCTGGATGGCTAATTTCTTTACCTTCATAAGTACCATAAGCCATAATATGCAACAGAATTTTTAATGGTGGAATTGCAGATTCAATACTACCATCTTCAAAATATCGCAAAGCTACTTTTTGTTGTGCTTCTACAATGTTATTAATACCATCTACATAATCTTCTAACCCTTGTAATTCTGGTTTTAACATTCTTTCGTTAAATACGGCATTAGGCTCATCGAAGAGTTTATTTAAACATCTTAAAGAGAAACGGCTTGTTATTCTATAGCCTAAACGGCTAGCTAATATTTTTTTGCCATTAAACTCAAAATCATCTATTTTTTCTAGGCAACCATCTTCAATAAGTAATTTAGGATTACGATCATTTTCGTCTAAACGTGCCCAAATTTCTGGTATTAATAAACTGATATCGTGATCTACTTTATTTTCGGCACCCACATAACCGGCAGCTGTACTAAACGCGTTAGAATCTGTTAAAATATGCGACAATAAGGCGTTATTTAAATCGGTTGTAGGCGTTAACATATTAAATGGTCCTTTTGTTAAGGCCCCCTCAGATCCTGCACCTGTTGTTGAAGGTGATTTACCTGTAAGACTACAGATAAAATCCATAAACAACTCTGGAGTTTCCTGATAATGTATCGGGTTATAAACTGCTAACGGACGAATACCATTCTTCTTATCAACCGGATTATTTCTTCTTCCAGGCAATACCGCATTAACAACGTGAATTACGGGGTCTTCCGATTTAATTTTTCTATACAAACGTACCCCAACTTCACCTAAATAACTGGCTTCAGTCTCGTCGATAAAAATATTACGTTCTAAATAACGCGGATTTTTTGTTGGCTCACCATCTACAATTCTAGTGTGCGATGGAAGACAAAAATATTCTTCTTCATTCGGACTGTTAACAACACTTAAAATAAGATCTTTAACAGGTTGGGTGTATTTATCAAAATTAATGGTGTCTTCATAAATTTCAATAGCATCCTTTTTTGTTAAAAGTTCATAATTGGTTAAAAAGGTGTTATCTGTTACAAGGTCGCGTTCGGCTCCTTCATCATATCCTCGAATAATCGCTTCATCGGGTCTTTGAAATAAGAAACTTTCGCAGTTTGCAACCACTTTAAAACTACCATTGGTTAACTCTGGATTTAAGTTTTTAAATTGGTTTCTTGGCAGGGTAACAGAAGCCGAAATATCGTCTTCCATTTGTATTTTTTGACTTGCAGAAAAATCGGATCTCAATTTATTTAATAACCAACGTCCTTCTTGATTAAAACCAATACGCACATAGCTTCCAACCACTGGGTTGTTAAAATAATTTAGTCCCGTTCCTTTTTGGCCGTTTATTACGTCTACATACATACATTCTTTCCAATTCAATGTATCGTAATCTTGACGGTATAGTCTTTTCACAAATAATACAAGCGATCTAATATGTACCGGAATATTTTTCACAAATGTGTTGTACTCATCTGTATATACATCTAAAGGTTGTAACAATCTAACCGCAGAACCCAGTGTTCTTTTAGAGCTTAAAAAGGGTTCGGATGGTGGTAAACTAGGATCGTAATTTTTCCATCTTTTAGAATAATCATATTCTATAATCTCATCGGCTTTTTTAAAATCCTCGTCAATATTAACGATATTAAACGCGCTATACGTAATGGCGTTAAGCATCGATTTAGAAATTTCAGATTTTCCACCACCTGAAACCGTACATGGTTTATGGCAAAAGATACCTTCTGGCGCTGTATTAACAATACGCCACAACGAAATAGCCTTATGTTTTTCTAATTTAAATTTATTACCTGTTGGATGGATGTAAGTTTTATTTGGCGATAACACCAATTTTTGTTCTTTATTATTATATGTCCAGGTAATACTATTGGTATTGGTATTAATATAGGCGTTTTCGGGAATGTAAACTAAATTTGGATAGTTTTTATCTACCGCATAATTACCCGGCTTAACGTCTATTCGATTACCTAATAAGGTTTTAACACCCTCAAATGAATACTTGTTTTCATATTTTCTAGAAAAGCCATTACCATCTACAATATCGCCCATTACACCTCTTGGATACGCAATAGCACCACCCGAATGTTCTTCTTCTACTAAACCGAACAAATTAGCAGAATAACTAATTTGCGTTTTAATTTCCTTTTTAGAATATCCAAAATAGTTATCGGCAATAATGGTAACTACAACCCCGCGGTCGTCTCTACACGTTACTTTAAAAGCTCCACCTTCATTGTAAAGTTCATCTTCATTTTTCCAACACATACCGTCGTTTTTCTGACGCTCGGTGGCATCGTCCCAATGCGGTAATCCTACATCTTTTTTCTTAAGAGTTTTTAATTGTGGCGCTAAAATAATACATCCTGTATGTCCTGTCCAGTGTTCTGTATCTAAGGCAGCATCATTATGAGCAAGGTTTGGGTCGCCGGCGTTACCAAAAATCGATTCGACAAAATCCAAATTACTCACCAAACTACCAGGAGCAAAAAAACGGACTTCCATACTCTTTTTAGGAATAACACCTTTTACTTCTGGGCATACCATTGGGCGCAACAATAACGACACCATTACTTTTGCTTTTTCTTTTTGATTCGCCGTAAACGGTAATGTTTTTAAAGCATCAGATGGTTTGAAAGCTTCGTGTAAAAAATGAGCAAAGGTTATTTTAGGAACCTCCTTTTTATCTAACGGCACTGGCAAATTACTTTCTACAATATGAAAAGTACCTTTAGTGGTTCTTTTATCGTTAATAGGGTTGTTTAAGATCCCTTGCTTTATTCTGTGTGAAATAATATCCTCACTTTTAAAAGAAGTACCATCTGGTGGTAAACTAATTTCTCTTGCGTGCCCTTTTTGGTTTAATATCAAGGTATTATTAGGAATCTCGTAAGATTTTTTAAAATCTACATCTTTTAAAAAATCATTTAAAAAATTTTGAATTCGTGTATCGGCTGGAGAAAGATACTTTGATAAAAGTCTTGATTTTTCTTTAAATCCTTTGGTAAAAGCACTTGTTAATTGCTGAAGCTTCGGATTACAAAATTTATACTCTGCATCCTCCTTATCCTGAAAAAGAGGTTGCCCCAATGATGCTAATTGAAGGTTGATATACTGAACCGTATCCTTTCTACTCTGACTTAATGGGTCTGACTGCACTAAATTATCTTTACTCATGTATGAAGAATTTAAAACTATTAATAATTTGTCTTAAAACATCTGCTTAAACGTTTAAGCAATACAAATATGCCAAAAAGTAGTCAAAAATTAAAGAAAAAAACCAATAATTTTGACTGAAACCTTGTTTTTTGAATTATTTATAAGTGATTGAAAATAATACCTAATAAAATGGCCTTTTCAATTAAAATAAATGATTTTAATTGAAAAGTAATCTTCCTATAAATTCAGGCGAAAATTAATTTAACAATATATAGACTCCTATTCCGGCTAAATACCCTAAAATTGCCAACAACGATATTTTTTTTAAATACCATATAAAATCAATTTTAAAGATACCCATAATAGCGACGCCTGCAGCAGATCCAATAATTAAAATACTTCCACCAGTTCCTGCGCAATAAGCCAATAATTCCCAGAACGCATGATCTACCGGGTAAGTCTCTAAAGAATACATTCCCATTGCACCAGCCACCATGGGTACATTATCTATAACGGCAGATAGCCCTCCAATTAATGTATTCACCACATATATACTATCAAAACTACTATCTAATGCCGTTGCTAACTGCAATAAATGTCCGCCAGATTGCAACGCGGCAACCGCTAATAATATCCCTAGAAAAAATAATATACTTGGGGTATCAATGCGTTGTAAAATAGAAATTATAGAAAGTGAATGTTTTTGCTCGTCGTCCTTTTTACGATGTAATATTTCGGTTAAAATCCACATAACACCCAAACCAAAAAGAATACCCATAAATGGAGGTAAATGGGTAACGCTTTTAAAAATCGGCACAAATAATAATGCACCAATACCAACACAAAAAACAAGTGTTTGATCAAATTTACTAACATGGTGTTTTGCATCAGCCTTTTGGTTTGAAATTTCAACAACCTGTGGTTGAATATGGCCTTTTAAACTAAAACTTAGCACTAATAAAGGCACTGTTAAGCACACTAAACTTGGTAGTAAAACTTGAATTATAATATTCGAAGCCGTTACTTGTCCCCCAATCCACAACATAATGGTGGTAACATCGCCTATTGGAGACCAAGCGCCACCCGCGTTGGCTGCGATAATAATCATTCCGGCAAAAAGCCATAAATCATTTTTATCTTTAATCATCTTCTTTAATAGAGCCGACATTACTATAGCAGTCGTTAAATTATCTAAGGCAGCCGACAGAAAAAATGTTAAAAAACAAAGCACCCAAATAAGTTTAAGTTTGTTAGTTATCGTTATTCTATCCGTAATTATCGAAAATCCTTCATGCGCATCAATAAGTTCAACAATGGTCATGGCGCCTAGTAGAAAAAATAATATTTCTGAAATTTCACCAACATGTTCCAGCAAAACTTCAGAAATAAAATGTAACGATTCCGTTTCAGCTAAATTAGAAAACATGGTATCGCGACCAAATACAAGCAACACCCAACAAACAACGCCAGTCAATAAAGCTGATGCTGTTTTATTAATTTTAATTTGATGTTCTAAGGCAATAGCCAGATATCCTATTGCAAAAATAATAACGATAGTAAGGTACATAAGTAAAGGTTAGATTGTTTAATAAAATTAATATAAAAACCAATTGATAGATACTTTAAAATGCAATATTTATTTGTTTGATGTAAATATTTTTTAAAAGCCTCATATACAAAAACTTATTAACAACATAACGCTTAAAAACGATAACAATACAAACTTTTTTAGCTGGGTTTTTAAGTCATGGAGATTTTAGAATAAGCAGCTTTTTAATTTTAAAATGTATGCTTTAAATTATTTGCCATTCTAACCGTAAATAACTACCTATCAGTTATTTAAATATTGTAATATTTTTATAGTGTATTTCGTCGATTAAATTTGCTTTTAATGGATATTTAATCTAGTTTTGAACATAGTTAAACTAGTCCCAAACTTAATTAACTACTTATGAAGACCCCTATCAACACAATAAAGTTATTTTATTATGTTTTAGGTTTACTTATATCTCTCAGTTCGTACTCTAAAACTAAAATTAACTGCGAAACTTTTGACTCTAAAGGAGCAATCTTTAATTATGTAAATTCCCCAAATAAAGTCGTCAGGTATTTGGAGTTAACATTAGAGCAACCTCGGATTGATTTTAACGGTATTAATAGCTATATCGATTTTGGCGATGTGCACGATTTAACAAGCACATTCACGCTTGAAGCATGGATTCTGCAAGAAACCACTGTATCCAACGGTAGCATCATTTCAAAAGGCAATATAAAAGCAGGAAATAAAAGCGGATATCAATTAGCGGTTATTAATAATTACCCTAATATCACTTGGTATAATGCCTCTGGAACTGCCTTAGTAAATTTAACTTCGCAATATCCCATAACTAATAATAAATGGTATCATGTCTCAGCAACTTTTAACGGTGCATCTGTTAAATTATATATTGATGGCTTAATAGTAAACGAAGTTAGCATTTCAACAGCGCCTTCAGACACTGCAGAGCCGTTTCTTATTGGTGCCAGTTATGACAGCGACACACCCTCTACCCCAAAAAACTATTTTAATGGCTTTATAGATGAAGTCAAAATCTGGAATGTTGACTTAAATGAACAACAAATTCGAGATGCGATGAATCAAGAAATTGAACAAAACGGAACGAATGTAAAAGGTAAAGTGACGCAATTAGATATTTCAAACGGTTTGTCGTGGCTCAATTTAAAAGGATACTATCCCATGAATGCCAATACGGCAGATGATGCCTCTGGAAACAACATTCATGGCGTTAAGAAAAACACAACCACATTAGAATTACAAAATGCGCCATTACCATACACAACAAAGGCCAACGGAAGCTGGACAGATACAACAGCTTCAACGCCATGGACCCATGGTGATACTGTTTGGAATTTGCCTAATGGCTTAGGTGTTGATGGCACCACACCTATAGATTGGAATATTGTAACAACCTCCCACAACATAAGTTCGGGCGATAAAAACATTACGCTTTCTGGTTTGATAACCGATGCCGCTGGAACAAAACTTTCTATTGCAGACCCGAACGATCCTCTAGACGAAACAAATGCAGGTAGAAGTTTACGTGTAACCAAATATTTAAAACTAATTGGCGACATAGACTTGGTTGGAGAATCACAATTACTGCAAGATCAAGGTAGTATTTTAGATGTTAGCAGCTCTGGTAAATTAGAAAGAGACCAACAAGGCACAAAAGATTTATACACCTATAACTACTGGTCTTCTCCTGTTGGATTAAGCAATACCACTAGTAACAACAATAGCTTTAAACTTAGCGATAACATCTTAAAAAACGGCACCATATCGGCA
This sequence comes from Mariniflexile aquimaris, assembly GCF_042676825.1. Taxonomy (NCBI): domain Bacteria; kingdom Pseudomonadati; phylum Bacteroidota; class Flavobacteriia; order Flavobacteriales; family Flavobacteriaceae; genus Mariniflexile; species Mariniflexile aquimaris. The sequence continues at coordinate 568,160 of NZ_JBHTIB010000008.1, read as the reverse complement.
GCACCAAATAACATTACTTTTTTAACCTCAGGTTACAATGGAAGTGTCTCTGGAACAAACATAAGTATAGCCGATTATTGGATATGGAAATTTGCAAATAATTTAAGTAATTCCTATTCTGCATGGCAACATATTAGACGCTCCGGAACCATTAAAATTGGTGAAGGCTTTACAATGAAAGGGGTTGAAAGTTCGCCAACATCTTTAGGCTCAACTCAAAACTATACTTTTTACGGAAAACCAAATAATGGCGACATTACTTTGAATATTAATGAAGGTAATGACTATTTAATTGGCAACCCATACCCGTCTGCACTTGATGCCAATCAATTTATTAATGATAATGATGAAACCCTTGGCGGCACTGGTTCTTCTACAGGAACATTATATTTCTGGCAACATTGGGGAGGCGGCTCTCACGTATTAGCAGAATATAAAGGCGGCTACGCAACCTATACCTTATCGGGTGGCTCACCAGCTCCATTTATGGGAATACCACCTCCAGGTCTTATTAAAAGACCAGGACGTTATATCCCTGTAGCACAAGCATTTTTTGTTACCGCGAAAACAACTGGCACGATTAAATTTAATAACGGACAACGCGTATTTCAAAATGAAAATGGCATAACTTCCTTATTTGTTAAACCTGGTAATACGAAACAGAGTAAGGAATCAGCCAAAAACGATATTGCAGACAGCAGAACCAAACTAAGATTAGGGTTTAACTCGGTTAATAATATACGCAGGCAAATATTAGTTACTGCCGATCCTGCTACAACTTGTGGATATGACTGGGGTTATGAGGCTCCATATATTGATAATCTTATAGATGATATGTATTGGATGATTGAAGGTAATAAATACACCATACAAGGCATCAATGAAATTAGTGAAACTACTGTTATGGCTATTGGAATTCACACCAAAAATGATGGTTATAATAGTATTAATCTGGATTCTTTAGAAAATGCACCAGACAATATGAACGTAATCATTCATGATAAAACTTTAAATACAAGTCATAACTTAACTGAAAGCAGCTATAACACGTATCTTCCTGCTGGTGAATATTTAAACAGATTTGAAATTTCGTTTAGCAGCAAGCAATTATTGGCAAATGAAACTATTGAAAGTCAAATTTTTGAAGCCTACTATTCAAATGAAACTAGTAATATTATTATACATAACCCGAATCAAAAAACCATTAAGTCCACCGAAGTCTTAAATATATTAGGACAAACAGTCCAAAACTTTGAAACTAAATCAAATCAAAACTTAATTGAATACAAACCGCAACAAATAAGTCCGGGTGCGTACATTATAAAAATTAAATCAGACTCCGGAATAATTTCTAAAAAAGTTTTAATTAAATAAATAGCCAGAAGTGTTGTAATCCCAAATCAAAAACTCTTTTTACCTATTTTTTTAAAGTCCTAAATTCATTTTTAGGACTTTTTTCATGCATTTTAAAACCTTCGTTTGTGCTCAAATTTTATTATTTAGTGCATTTCATCGGTTTTTTTTGCATTTCACGGCATTTATTACTACTATTGTACTGTAAATTGTTTTAAATTAAACTAATTGTACTCTCGCAATGAAATGTCTCTCACAAATCTCAAGGAGTTATCTCCTAACCTTATTAATGGCTTTCTGTATAAATTCGTTTTCACAAACTGTAATTTATTCAGAAAGCTTTTCTTCTAGTGCTGGAGGTTGGTCTACTACTTCAACTGGTTCTGGCACTGGGGCTTGGGTTCGAGGTTCTAATTCCAGTCATTCCTCAGGAGCCACAGGAAATTATTTTTACTCTCAAAAATATAGTTCTGAGTACAATAATCATACGTATATCACTGCCACAAGTCCAGCTATTGATTTAACAGGTTACATTTCAATTACTCTTGAATTAAAAATTTGGTATAACACTGAATCTTCTTATGACGGAATGAAAATAGAATATTCCTTAAATAATGGAAGTAGTTGGAACGATCTAGGTTCTGTATCTAATTCAAATTGGTATAATGATTCAGGAGTTAATGCCTTTAATAGTAATGAAGATGGATGGTCTGGTAATAGCAGCGGATGGTTAACGAGAAGCATTAATTTAAGTACTGAAGACATCGGTTTCGAATCTGCAACACAAGCAAAATTTAGAGTACTTTTTGCATCCGATTATAGTATCACTGACACAGGCGTTGCATTTGATGAAATATTTATTAGAGGTACCGAGTCAATATATTGTTCTGCATCCTCTTCAACCTGCGATGAATTTATAAGCAAAGTTCAAGTAGGCACTATTAATAACACATCATCTTGTTCTACAGGTGGTTACACCGATTACACTAGCCAAAGTACTAATATGACAATTGGAACAGGCTACCCAATAACAATTACTAATGGGCGGCCTTATATCAACGACCAATGCGGTATTTGGGTAGATTGGAATCAAGATGGAGATTTTCTGGATGCAAATGAAACACTTACAACTTCTGGAGGACCGTTAACTTATACTTCAACAATAACACCTCCAGTAAGTGCATTAGTTGGACCAACCCGATTAAGAATTCGAATAACTTATACTGGTTCCGTAAGCTCTTGTGGCAACACGACTTACGGCGAAGTAGAAGATTATAGCATAAACGTAATCGCTGCTCCTTCAATTACTACAGGAACAATTTCACCAACATCGTATTGTTCGGGTTCTTCAATTAATGTACCTTTTACAATTACGGGAACTTTTACATCAGGAAATGTTTTTACTGCACAATTATCGAATGCTAGCGGCAATTTTACTTCACCAGTATCCATTGGAACATTAACCGGTACCACATCAGGAACGATTTCAGCAACCATTCCAACAGCAACGGCAACTGGTAATCAATATCGCATACGTGTTGTAAGTAGCAATCCCGTTGTAACTGGATCAATCAACGGAACCAACATTACTATTAACAGCATTCCAACCATTACAGGAACAACACCGGCTTCAAGATGTGGAACTGGTAGCGTAACTTTAGGCGCAACAGCTTCAAGCGGAACTATTAACTGGTATGCGACTTCAACTGGTGGGACTTCGTTAGGAACAGGGACTAGTTTTACAACGCCGAGTATTTCTTCAACTACAACGTATTGGGTAGATGCTACAAATGCTAGTTGTACAACCACCACAAGAACTGCCGTAATCGCGACTATTAACAGCATTCCAACCATTACTGGAACAACGCCGGCTGCAAGATGTGGCACCGGTAGCGTAACTTTAGGCGCGACAGCTTCAAGCGGCACTATCAATTGGTATGCGGCTTCATCTGGTGGGGCTTCGTTAGCAACAGGGACTAGTTTTACAACGCCTAGCATTTCCTCAACTACAACGTATTGGGTAGATGCTACAAATGGTAGTTGTACAACCACCACAAGAACTGCCGTAATCGCGACTATTAACAGCATTCCAACCATTACAGGAACAACAACTGCTTCAAGATGTGGTGCCGGTAGCGTGACTTTAGGTGCGACAGCTTCAAGCGGAACAATTAACTGGTATGCGGCTTCATCTGGTGGGGCTTCGTTAGCAACAGGGACTAGTTTTACAACACCGAGTATTTCCTCTACTACAACGTACTGGGTAGATGCTACAAATGCTAGTTGTACAACCACCACAAGAACTGCCGTAATCGCGACTATTAACAGCATTCCAACCATTACAGGAACCACGCCGGCTGCAAGATGTGGCACCGGTAGCGTAACTTTAGGCGCGACAGCTTCAAGCGGCACTATCAATTGGTATGCGGCTTCATCTGGTGGGGCTTCGTTAGCAACAGGGACTAGTTTTACAACGCCTAGCATTTCCTCAACTACAACGTATTGGGTAGATGCTACAAATGGTAGTTGTACAACCACCACAAGAACTGCCGTAATCGCGACTATTAACAGCATTCCAACCATTACAGGAACCACGCCGGCTTCAAGATGTGGAAATGGCACCGTAACTTTAGGTGCGACAGCCTCAAGCGGAACAATTAACTGGTATGCGGCTTCATCTAGTGGGGCTTCGTTAGCAACAGGGACTAGTTTTACAACGCCTAGCATTTCCTCAACTACAACGTATTGGGTAGATGCTACAAATGGTAGTTGTACAACCACCACAAGAACTGCCGTAATCGCGACTATTAACAGCATTCCAACCATTACAGGAACAACGCCGGCTTCAAGATGTGGTGCCGGTAGCGTGACTTTAGGTGCGACAGCTTCAAGCGGAACTATTAACTGGTATGCGACTTCAACTGGTGGGACTTCGTTAGGAACAGGGACTAGTTTTACAACGCCGAGTATTTCATCAACTACAACGTACTGGGTAGATGCTACAAATGGTAGTTGTACAACAGCAACAAGAACTGCGGTGAATGCTACCATAAATAAAAATTACTGGACGGGTGATGCCGACACTAACTGGAACAACTCCGCAAACTGGTGTGCAGGTGTGCCAACAAATGGCATAGAAATGACATTAAACGTTTTAATCCCATCAGGATTAACCAATTACCCCGTAATTTCTGCGGGAGCCGCCGCTGGATATGTGAAATCAATTGTATTAGAAAACAATACGATATTAACCATCATAGACAATAGTTTACGCGTTACTGAAAACCTTAAACTTGATGGTAAAATAGATTTAGAAGGTGAAGCACAATTATTGCAGGATTTAGGAAGCATCTTAGACCCAACCAGCTCGGGTACTTTAGAACGCGATCAACAAGGAACTGCCGACACCTATACTTACAATTACTGGTCGTCTCCAGTCGGACTTCCTAATAACACAACCAATAATAACAGCTATAAAATATCAGACATTTTCCAAGGACTAAATTTTATAACTACCGGTTATAATGGTAGTGCATCGCCTTTAGGAATAGCCGATTACTGGATTTGGAAATTCAGTAACAAAACAAGTGGCGATTACTCACAATGGCAACATGTAAGAAGCACGGGTACACTACTTGCAGGCGAAGGTTTTACTATGAAAGGACCAGGTACTGGTTCTATAACAACCCCTCAAAACTATGTGTTATTAGGTAAACCAAATAACGGCGATATTAATTTACCTATAAGTGCTGGCAACGAATATTTAGTAGGAAACCCCTATCCGTCGGCGTTGGATGCAAATCAATTTATTCAAGATAATGGCAATTCCGGTTCAGGATCCACAACAGGAACCTTATATTTCTGGGAACACTGGGGAGGTGGTTCACACATTTTAAGCGAATACCAAGGCGGTTATGCAACATATACTTTGGCAGGAGGCGTGCCAGCTGCATCTTCTGGCACAAGTGGAACAGCTACAAAAACACCTAAGCGGTATATTCCTGTGGCACAAGGATTCTTTGTAACTGCCTCAAATTCAGGCACTATTAAATTTAATAACGGGCAACGTGTTTTTCAAATAGAAGACGGCGAGAATTCGCTGTTCATAAAACAATTAAATACTAAAACCAACAAAAATGCTATAAGCGATACACGAACAAAACTCAGATTGAGCTTTAACTCCGTAAATGCCATTAAAAGACAACTTTTGGTGACTGTTGATAGCAACTCAAGCATGAATTACGATTGGGGATATGATGCACCATATATTGAAAATCTTAAAGATGATGCGTATTGGATGATAGACAGTAAAAAGTACACCATACAGGGAATCGATAAAATTTCTGAATCAACCATAATACCTCTAGGAATTCACACAAAAAATGCTGGTTGGAATACTTTTAATATAGATGCTATAGAATATGATATAGACAATTTGAATATTTATCTTCACGATAAAACTTTAAATACCTACCATAATTTAAAAGAAAGTAGTTTTAAAATCTATCTTCCGTCTGGTGAATATTTAAACAGATTTGAAATCACATTCAATAATAATCAATCATTACTAAGCACAAGTGAGGTTATTAATAAAAATATCGAACTCTATTTTTCGAATGAAAAAGAAAGCATTATTATCAATAACCCTAACTATAAAGAAATAAAGTCTGTTAAAATAAATAATATACTAGGTCAAGCCATTACTCAATTCAATATTAATTCTACCAGCAACTTTTTAGAATTAAAACCTAAAAACATCGAAATCGGCACCTATATTATTACACTGCAGACAGATAAGGAAGTCATTTCTAAAAAAGTTATTATTAATTAAATAAACTTATTACAAACCCAAATCTTTAAGTCTTAGTACTTATTTGTTTAAAGTCCTAAAATCTAATTTAGGACTTTTTAAATGGCATCCTAAACGCACAATTAAGTGGGTATATCATGTTATTTGTGCATTTTATCGATTTTATTTGCTTTTTATGGATTTTTTTCTTAAATTTATTCTATAGTTAGTAGTCTACTACGGACAAACGATGAAGGCCATTAATATTTTAAACACGATTTAATTTGTGAATTGGACAAGATGAGCCCCGTGCAATTAGACTATTAAGAATTAATAAACTTTAATCACACTAAATACATAAAGAGATACAAAATCTAATAAAGTATTGGTAAAATAATTATTTGAGTTAGTCACTTTAAAATATAATTATGTATTTCAGCAATACTTTGTAAAAAGTCCTAATCCAATATATTTGGCTTAGGGCTTTTCTTATTTAAGCTGTTTTATCAAACGCTCCAAAGATACTTTTTCCTGTTCGCCAGATATCATATTCTTTAGGGTATATAGGTTAGATGTCATTTCCTCCTCGCCTACTAAAACCACAAAAGGAATGGCACGCTTATTTGCATGATTCATTTGTTTTTTCATCTTATCAGCTTCTGGATATAATTCTGTATTTACACCTTCAGAACGCAATTTTTTAATTGCTTTTAAACAGAATAGCGCTTCTTTATCTCCAAAATTAATAAACAAAACTTCGACGTTTTTATTAACTGCTTCTGGAAACAAGTTTAATTCTTCAAGCACTAAATAAATACGATCTAAGCCAAAACTAATACCTACACCGCTTACATTGTTAAGTCCGAAAATACCAGTTAAATCATCGTAACGTCCGCCGCCACCAATAGATCCCATCTGCACAGTTTTTGGTGCTGCGACTTCAAAGATAGCCCCCGTGTAATAATTTAAGCCTCTTGCTAAAGTAACATCCAATTGCAAACTGGCCGTAGCTAATCCTAATTCGGATATAGCTTCATTTATAAAAGCCAATTCTTCAATACCTTTTTTACCTTCTTCAGAAGACGATAAAATCGATTTTAAACTTTCTATTTGAGATTCAAAAGAACCCGATAAATTAAAAAGTGGTTGCAGTTTTGAAATTCCTTCCATCGAAATTCCTTTAGAAAGCATTTCTTCCTTCACCTTATCTTCACCAATTTTATCAAGCTTATCAAGTGCCACCGTAAAATCTATTAATTTATCGCTCGCGCCTATTACCTCAGCAATGCCAGATAAAATTTTACGATTATTAATTTTAATAACAACACCTTCCAGTTTTAAGGCTGAAAATACCGTGTCATACAACTGCAAAAACTCCACTTCTTGCCAAAGCGATTTGCTACCAACCACATCGGCATCACATTGATAAAATTCTCTAAAACGACCTTTCTGCGGACGGTCTGCACGCCATACAGGCTGTATTTGATAGCGTTTAAAAGGGAATTCTATCTCACTTTGGTGTTGTACCACATAACGTGCAAATGGCACCGTTAAATCGTAGCGCAATGCTTTTTCTGAAATACTGGCCGTTAATTTATTAGAATCCTTTTCCTCGTAAGCCTGTGCATCCGATTTAGATAAATAATCGCCAGAATTCAATATCTTAAATATCAACCTATCGCCTTCATCACCATATTTTCCCATAAGCGTTTCAGAGTTCTCGAAACTTGGTGTTTCAATAGGTTGAAAGCCAAAAGTTTCGAAAGCAGCTTTAATGGTATTAAAAATATAATTGCGCTTTGCTACCTGTTCTGGATTAAAATCTCGGGTACCTTTCGGGATGCTTGGTTTTTGAGCCATAATAACTTCCTGCGAAGGCAGGAATCTTTTAATTAATGAAATTTAATTTTGATAATCCCACATCCCACGATCACCTTAGTGATTGTATGATGCGGAACCGCAAAAATAAGAGTTTAAATTGAAATTTAGCTGCGCCAAGCGGTAAAGACTCTATGCTTAACCCAAATAATACAAAAAAAATAGGACCATGTTTACAACTTCTACTAATTTATCAAGCCATCAAAATACTTAAACAACTCCCCTTTTGTAATAGAGGCGCCTTGTTCAATCATTTTAAATTTATCTAAATTTTTATCTTCTGTATAAGGTTTATCTGCTTGTAAAAACTCGACACGCTCATCCATTAAATTTTCACGTAACCAATCATATCCTTCTTGGGTCGTAATATCAACCTCAGGATTTTTCACGTTTATTACAATTGCTTTCATTTTCTTTTTTCCTAAACGGAATAAATAAATGTGTTGCGCCGAAAAATGCTCTAAAAATTCTGCTTTATTTAAAACCCCTTCCCAAATTAAATCGCTAAACACGTCCAACTCCATTTCTGCCAATTCTGGTTTATTTGCTTTTAGGTTTGCCCACTCATCGGCGGTAACCGATTGGGTTGCTAAAAAGTTAATAAACTCTTGGTGTAATTCTTCAAATTGCTCTTTAGTTAATCTTCTGTATTTCATAGTATTTTTACTTGGGCGTTTTAACACGCTTTCCGCTGTATCTTTTGTTTTACAATGTTTTTCAAATGCAAAAAACGTCATCACAAAAACAAAAGGATGCCGCTTCAATCGTTAACGCAAAAAAAATGCGCCCCACAACGGAGCGCAAATTTAATAATTTATATACTATTTTGTTTAGAAAATGTAGCGTAATCCAACCTGTGCTTGCCATCTCGATAACAAACTGGTATCGTAACCAAAGGTTTTGGTTTGGCTTGTATTAAAGCTATAAGTTGGTGTTCCTGTACCATCTACACTCACAGCAATAGGTTGCACATTATTTGGTTGCTGCACTATTCCCCAATCTGAGTTAATTAAATTTCCAATATTTAACACATCAATACTAAACTGTATGGTATTTGTTTTTGTGTCAGACACTTTAACATTGTAATCTTGTAAAAACTTCACATCCCATTTTCCTCTCCAAGGCGCAAGTGCACCGTAACGCTCTGCATAATCTCCTCTTCTACCATTTAAATAATCGTCTTGTGCAATGTAATTATTAAAAGCCGTTCTTTGAGCAGTTCGCTCTGCCGCATTTCCAGCAAAATTCATTAAGGTAATATCTTCTGATGTTGGAATATAAATTAAATCGTTAATACCCGAGCCATCACCATTTATATCGCCACCGTAGGTGTAATTAAAACGTGCACCTTGTGCATATTCAAAAAATGTAGATATGGTAGTAGACCATTTGTCGTTGCCATAATCCCATTTTTTACTAGCTACACCAATAATACGGTGTTTATCGCCATATTTAGAATGCGATAACACATCGGCATTTACATTACCCAAAGCAGGATTACCGTTAAAGGCATCGCCGGTAATTTCTGCTTCTATAGAGTTCACATCTTTAGCATCTAAAAAACTATATGCTAGCATGGTATAAATACCATTATCGAATGTTTTTTGAGCTTTTAAAGAAGCATTCCAAATACGTCCTTTATTAGAATTTGTCATTACATAAGCATTCGCATTGGTAACATCGCCCCATGGTAGTGTCGCTTTGGCATGATCGCCATCGCCATAAATAGCTCTGTTATCTACACCTTGCAAAGTACTTGTTGGTTTATTTAACCCCCAGTTTTGTACATGAATTCCATTAACATCTTTCGTATAAGAAACATCGGCCGTTAAAATAATACCGTTTTCTAATTTTCTATCTAATCCTAAATTGGTTCTCCATACTTGCGGAAATTTAAAATCAGGATCAACCGCTTGGTAGAAAAATATATCGACACCACTTAATTGATTTCCAATCCATACAAAAGGAAAACGCCCTGTAAATAAGCCAGAACCTCCTCTAAATTGTAAAGTACTGTCACCATTGGCATCATAATTAAATCCGACTCTTGGAGATAATAACCAATCGTTATTTGGCATTTGTGTTGAATCTATCAATAAAGATTCTCCGGTATCAGGATTGATATATTCGGTTTCTGGCAAATAAATTTCACCATTATCGGTATCAATAAATTTTTGGGCATTTTCAGCGGTATTAAAAAACAAAGGCTTATCGAAACGCAAACCATAGGTTAATTTAAATTTATCTGAAACATTCCATTCATCCTGTAAATAGAACGCTAACTGACCAACGTTAGTTTCAGACAATAACCAACCACCATCAACACCTTCTCCTAATGCATTTTTAGTATTATATATCGCTTCAGCACCGGCAAAATCGTAATTGGCGGCATTAAAATCGGCAATATCAACATTCCCAAATACATCAAAACCATAACCTTTTAAATTAAAAGAATTCGCAAATTGAAATTTTTCAAAAGATGTACCAATGGTAAATGTATGATCGCCTGCAAAGAAATTTAAATTGTCTGTAAACTGAAATACTTTTTGGTCTAATTTATTGTTAATGGAAAACGGTTCATGTCCTGCAATTATATATGGCGATCCGTCTTTATATATATTTATAACTGGTGCAGGCGTAGAAAACGGTGTTCTAAAATCATCAAAATGTGTGTAACCAATTTGCAATTTATTGGTTGATGTTTCCGATAAAGTTGAATTTAACTCCAACTGAACAGAATTTAGGTTATTATTTATTTCGTACCCTGAATTTTGAAATTGTAAGGTCGATGCATCTGGTCCTCTTAAATTTATCGCAGAAGGGTGCGCTGGCTTTTCTTTTGAAGCCTTCAAGAAATTATAGATAATCGCCAAACGGTTATTATCATTAATATTCCAATCTATTTTAAAAATACCTTTGGTAGATTCTGATGCATGTGTAAAACCTTCATAAGCCCCAGGATCGTAGCCAACAGCAAGCAATGCATCTTTCACAGCAATTAAATCGCTCTCTAAAACTCGAGATTCTGTTATACCACCAGAACCCGTATTAGGCGTCCAGCCATTTGTACCTAAATCGTCACGCTCATCTTTTTCAAAATTGGCAAAGAAGAATAATTTATCCTTTAAAATAGGTCCGCCTATACTAACACCATATTGTGTCTGGTTTAAATCTGGTCTGGCAACCGTTTCTCCTTTAATCTTTTTACCAGTCATTTCTTCATTTCTTGTAAACCCATAAACGGTTCCATGAAATTCGTTCGTACCACTTTTGGTAACTGCGTTAACCGATGCGCCTGTAAATCCAGACAATGTTACATCATAAGGTGCGGTAGAAACTTGAATTTGCTCAATTGCATCTAACGAAACAGGCTGTGCACCTGTTTGTCCACCAGGGGTTGCGGCATCTAACCCAAAAGGGTTGTTAAAAATCGCCCCATCTAATGAGAAATTATTGAACTGATCGTTTCTTCCTCCAAAAGAACCGCCACTAGCCGTAGGTTCTAATCGTGTAAAATCGGACTGTGATCTTGAAATGGTAGGTAAGCGCGTTAATTCACGTCTACCAACATTTGTTGAGGCGCCTGTGCGGTCGCTGCCAAATGTACCTGTTCCTGAAGTGCCCTGAATTACAACCACATCTAATTGTTGACTATCTGAAACCAAGACAATATCAAGATTCTCGGTTTTACCTAATGTTAAATACACGTCGTTAAAAGTCTGACTTTGGTATCCTATAAAACTTATTGAGACGGTGTAAGGACCACCAACTCTTAAATTTAACAAATTAAATCTGCCGTCAATATTAGTAGATGCCCCGTATTTTGTCCCTGTTGGAGTGTGTATGGCAACTACGTTGGCTCCGGGAAGCGGTTCTGAAGTCTCATCTAAAATGAGGCCTTTGATGTTAGACGTTGTTACTTGCGCAAACGCAAACAACCCGACAAACAGAAATAAAAATAAAAAGTAATTTTTTTTCATGCGGATATAGTTGTTTAGAGTTAGTATGCTAAAAAATTGTTTATTATGCTGTTAGCACAACATGCTATTGAACAAATGTAGTGCAAAAAAAAACCACTCAAAAGAGTGGTTTTAGATTTTTAAAAGCTTTTATTAACTTTTTGTTAATATTACTCAGCAGCTTGTGCTATAACTTCGAATTCTAAATCTACTGTTACTTCTCTGTGTAAACGTACAACCGCTGTATATTTTCCGGTACGTTTGATAGTTGTAACTGTAATGAATTTTTTATCAATTGATTGACCTTCTTTCTCTAAAGCAGCAGCAACATCGATATTATTTACTGAACCAAATAATTTATCGCCAGCGCCAACTTTTGCAGCTATTTTAATTTCTAAAGCTTTAATAGCCTCAGCAATTTTGTTAGCCTCGTCAACTATTTTCTTTTCTTTATAAGCTCTTTGCTTTAAGTTTTCTGCTAATACTTTTTTAGCAGAAGCAGTAGCCATAATAGCTTGTCCTTGCGGAATTAAAAAATTTCTACCATAACCGTTCTTAACTGTTACAACATCGTCTTTAAATCCTAAATTTTCAACGTCTTGTTTTAATATAAGTTCCATTGTTATCGGTATTTTTTATTTTAATAAATCTGCTACGTAAGGCATTAAAGCTAAATGACGTGCTCTTTTTACGGCAACCGACACTTTTCTTTGATACTTTAACGAAGTTCCTGTTAAACGTCTTGGTAAAATTTTACCTTGCTCATTTACAAACTTTAATAAGAAATCTGGATCTTTATAATCGATATATTTAATACCAGACTTTTTAAAACGACAATATTTTTTCGTTTTGTTTGTATCAATATTTAGCGGAGTTAAATATCTAATTTCTCCGTCTTTTTTTCCTTTAGATTGTTGTTCTATTGATGTTGCCATGGTTACGCTTTAGCTTTAAGTTTAACTCTTCTTCTCTCTGCCCAAGAAATAGCATGTTTATCTAACGATACCGTTAAATAACGCATAAAACGCTCATCACGTCTAAACTCTACTTCTAAAGTATTAACTACATCACCAGCAACGGTGTATTCAAAAAGGTGGTAAAAACCACTTTTCTTGTTTTGAATTGGATATGCTAATTTTTTAAGCCCCCAATCTTCTTTGGCTACCATCTTAGCTCCGTTAGAAACAAGAAAATCTTCGTATTTCTTTACTGTTTCCTTTATCTGATCTTCAGATAAAACGGGATTTAAGATGAAAACAGTTTCATAATGATTCATAAAAATCGTGTTTATTGTTAAAAATGGGTGCAAAAATAGTTATTAAATACATACAAAACAACTATATTTAACAGTTAATTTTATCATATATTTGGCTTAGTAAAAAACAAATGTTAATATTTTGTTAAATTTTGCAGTTTAACGATGTTTTTTGGTTTTTAGCCGAATTTTTTGTACTATTGTCGATATCTTAACCGAAATAATATAAATGTTATGACTTTAAACTGTGTAGTAGTAGACGATTCAGCAATACAACGTCTCTCCATTGTTAAGTTAGTAGAGAATCACCCCGCTCTTAACTTAATTGCAGAGTACAGTAGTGCTTTAGAAACCAAGAATGGTTTAAACAACAATCAAGTAGACTTAATTTTCCTAGACATTGAAATGCCAGTGTTAAACGGATTTGAGCTATTAGACGTATTAAACAACAAACCTCAAATTATTTTTGTAACCGGTAAAACAGAGTATGCTTTTAAAGCATTTAACTATGATGCTACCGATTATTTACATAAACCAATTACTAGAGAACGTTTTAATACCGCTGTAGAGAAAGCTCTTGAACAGCACAAATTGACCCAAGACTTTAACGAAGAAGAAGGGGAACATATCTTTGTTAAAAGCAATCTTAAAAAACGTAAAGTTTACATTAAAGACATTAAGTGGATTGAAGCACTTGGCGACTATGTAAAACTCGTTACAGAAGAAAATAGCTTAGTAGTTTTATCTACTATGAAATCTTTTGAAAAAGAATTACCTGAAAACAAATTTTTAAGAATTCACAAATCGTACATCGTGAATCTTGATAAAATTGACAGGTTTAACAGTAAAAATGTTGAAGTTGGTGCTTACGAAATTCCTTTAAGCAGGAATAAAAAAACCCAGCTTGTAGACGCATTAAATAATATTTAAATGTTAACCCAACTAAATTAGAAGTTATCGACATTTAAAATTACCTTAACCGACCTAAAATCTTTAATACTTAAGAAGCTATTGTTCATTTTAATAATAGCTTCTTTTGTTTTCGATAAAGACTGCTTTTTAGGAATTTTAACCAATATGTTTTTATAAAACTGATTTCGTATTCTACCTATTGGTGGCGACTCAGGCCCTAAAATAAAATCGCCAAACACATTTCTTAAAGACGTGGCAAACCAAATTGATGCCGCATCAACCCGGTTGTAATCTTTATGCTTTAAAGTAATTTTAACCTGCTTATAAACAGGTGGATATTTATAATTATAACGATCGTTCATTTGCTCGTTATACATCTCTTTATAATTATTGGTAGAAACCTGTTGTAATATATTATGGTGCGGATTGTAAGTCTGAATCAACACTTTCCCGCGTTCTTCAGTACGTCCTGCCCTACCCGATACCTGCAACATTAATTGAAAACTGCGTTCGTGCGCTCTAAAATCTGGAAAGTTTAGCATGTTATCGGCGTTCATGATGCCAACCAATTTAACATTTCTAAAATCCAATCCTTTTGTTAGCATCTGGGTACCAACCAAAATATCAATCTCTTGCTGCTCTAAGGCCGTAATAATCTTTTCGTAGCCATATTTACCTCGTGTAGTATCCAAATCCATTCTAGCCACATTTTTTTCGGGGAATAACTGCTTCACCTCTTCTTCTATTTGCTCTGTACCAAAACCTTTGTTATCTAAGTCTGGACTGCCACAAGCTTTGCAGGTTTTAGGCATTATTTCTGCAAATCCGCAATAATGACAACGCAATTGATCTCTGTACTGATGATAGGTTAAACTCACATCACAATTAGGGCATTGTGGCGAATGCCCACAGGTATTACATTCTACAATAGGTGAAAATCCCCGACGGTTTTGAAACAATATAATTTGATGTCCGTCTCGCAAAGTCTGGGTCATTTCTTCAAGCAATCGATCGCTAAAATGCCCTTTCATCAACTTCTTTTTCAGCTTGTCTTTAATATCGACCAACTCAATATCGGGCATTAATACATCGTTAAATCGCTTAGTGATTTCAACAAAACCGTATTTATTTTGCTTCGCATTAAAATAACTTTCTAAACTAGGTGTAGCAGATCCTAAAAGTGTTTTTGCCTGATGTATATGTGCTAAAACAATGGCCGTATCGCGTGCATGATAACGAGGCGCCGGGTCAAATTGCTTAAAAGATTGCTCATGCTCTTCATCAACAATTATTAATCCTAAATTATTAAACGGTAAAAATATCGAAGACCTCGCTCCTAAAACGATTTGCGCTTTCGCGGAATTATTTAAAACATTATTCCAAACCTCAACACGTTCGTGCGATGAGTATTTAGAATGAAACACCGAGACCTGTTCGCCAAAATAATTCTGCAATCGTGTAATTAATTGAGCCGTTAGCGCAATCTCTGGCAACAAATACAAGACTTGCTGGTTTTTATTAAGCGCATCTTCTATCAGTTTTACGTAGACTTCTGTTTTACCAGATGATGTAACCCCATGAAGCAACACAACCGACTGTTCTTTAAAAGCCTCTTTTATTTCGTTTAATGCTGTTTTTTGATAGTCGTTTAGATTCTTAGTATTCTCATTATCATCCCCAGAATATTCAACTCTATCGGTTTGTATAAAATATTCTTCGAGTATGCCTTTATCAATCAAAGATTTTATAATAGCAGGTGATGCATCACTTTCCTTTGACAAATCGGCTACTTTTACTGGTTTTTTGGTTGTTGCCGAAATAGAAAATAACGTTAAAATTACCTGATGTTGTTTAGGCGCTCTATGTAAATCATCTAACAGTTTTTGGAGTGCGTTTTCGGAAGCAAAATTGACATGTAGTTTTACATAACGAACCAATTTAGGTTTGTACTTTTCATAAACTTCTTCTTCTACCGAAATTGCTTCTTTTTCTATTAAGCGTTTTATAACAGGAAGTACATTTTTTTTATCTAATATATTAGCAATATCGTGGATTTTTAAAGACGATTGATGCTGTAATGCTTCGTACACCAAAAACTCCTCATCTAGTAAAATAGATTCATCAATAATTTTTGAATTTTTAGTGATGATGGTTTCACTTTCAAGAATAAAGGCGCTTGGCAATGCGGCACGCATCACATCTCCCAAGGTGCACATATAGTAATTAGCAATCCACTGCCATAGTCGAAGTTGTTTTTCGTTTACAATGGGTCCTTCATCTAAAATCTGATGAATTTCTTTGGCCTCATAAGTGTTGGGTGCTTCGGTATGAATTTTTGCAACAATTCCGGTATAAATTTTCGATTTTCCAAAAGGAACCGCCACACGCATGCCCATTTTTAAAAAGTCGTTCTCAGCCGTGGTAATACTATAAGTAAATAACTTTTGAAGTGGTATAGGTATTATAACGTCTATAAAATATGGCATAAACTATCCTCTTTTTCGAAGTTTATTCAAAGATGCATTTAATTCAAACCCCAATAATAAGATATTTGAATTCAACCATAAATAAAACATTAGAATTAATAGTGCACCAATAGAGCCATATAATTTGTTGTATTGTCCGAAATTTTCAATATAAATCCCGAATAAAAACGATAAAATAATAATGAGTATGGTTGTAAATAGCGCTCCAACCGAAAAGAATTTAGAATGTCTGCCTTCTTTTGTTCCAAAAAAATACAAGGTTGCTGTTGCAATATAAACCATAAATACAAAAAACACATATTTAGCCATATTAGCCAAAAAAACGCCTTGCGAATCTACTTGATACCCTCTGCTCTCTAAAGTGGTTACTAATTTTTGAACGA
Source organism: Mariniflexile aquimaris (assembly GCF_042676825.1). Classification (NCBI taxonomy): domain Bacteria; kingdom Pseudomonadati; phylum Bacteroidota; class Flavobacteriia; order Flavobacteriales; family Flavobacteriaceae; genus Mariniflexile; species Mariniflexile aquimaris. The sequence continues at coordinate 551,145 of NZ_JBHTIB010000008.1, read as the reverse complement.
TATATATTTGAAAATACCCTAAAACAGCAATGGTTAAAATAAGTAAAAACGCCAAAATTAATGCCACACCTAAAGCGTAGAAATACTGGCGAAATACATTTCGGGTTAATTGTTCGTGGTATGAATTTTCAAATCCTGAAAAAACGGCCTGCACACCATTTGCCATAAGCAAAATAGAAAGTATAAATACGGAAGATAATAAACCGCCTCGCTGTGATTGGTCGATACCTTCAAAAATGCTTTCCATAAAAAAATCGGAAGTTCTTGGAGGTAAAAAGGATTCTAAGAATCTTAAAAATTCAATTTTAAAATCGTCAATCGGTATGTAAGGAATAATGATTAAAACAAATAGCAAAAAAGGAAACAATGCCATAAAAAAACTAAAAGCAATAGAACTTGCTCTGCTTGTTAAAGCACCTTTAACAATACCAGTTACATATAGTTCTAATAAATCGTAAAACGATAAACCCTCAAGTCCCGGTAATTTTATTCGCTTAAAAAAACGCATTAAAACACTAATAACCGGAATAGTATCTAGTTTTTCTTTAAGGGGTTTTGCCATTAATAATTTGCATTAATATTTATAGCAAAGTTATTAAAATTAAGTGCGATTTTAGTTTAAAAAAGTAATTAAACAACCATGGGTTAAAAACTATTTAATAGCTTTTAAACTTAAATCCATATTATATACAGAATGGGTTAAAGCGCCACAAGATATATAGTTAACACCGCATTCTGCATAATGCCTAATGGTTGCTTCATTTATATTACCTGAAGATTCCGTAAGACACTTGTTACCAATCATTTTCACTGCCTTTTTAGTGTCTTCGTAATCGAAATTATCTAATAAAATCCTGTAAACTCCGTCTAATTGTAATATTTCTTCAACTTCAATTAAATTTCTGGCCTCCACCATTATTTTTAAATCCTTGCCAGTTTCTATTAAATATTCTTTACTCATTTCAACAGCCTTGGTAATTCCGCCAGCAAAATCAATATGATTATCTTTTAACATAATCATATCGTATAATGCAAATCTGTGATTTTCACCACCGCCAATAATTACCGCCCATTTTTCTAAAACACGAATTCCTGGAGTTGTTTTTCTGGTGTCTAAAATTTTAGTTTTGGTTCCTTCTAATAAATCAACAAACATTCTGGTTTTGGTAGCTATGGCACTCATTCGCTGCATGGCGTTTAAAACGGTGCGTTCTGCTTTTAAAATAGATTGCGAAGACCCTTCAACATACATAACCATATCGCCATAAGTTACCTCAGACCCATCTTCTATAAGTACTTCTAACTTCAAATTCTTATCTACGTAAGCAAATACTTTTTTGGCAAAATTAACCCCGCCTATAATGCCTTTATCTTTAACCAAAAGCTTCGCCTTACCTCTTGCGTTTTCAGGTATGCACGCTAATGAACTATGATCGCCATCGCCAACATCTTCTCTAATAGCATTCGCGATAATAGATTTTACTTCTTGATCAAACTGCTCTTGTGTTATCATGGTTTTAAGTTGATTTAGAGCAAAAATAAGAAATAGATTTACTTTTTTAAATTTTACAATTACGAATTTTATAAATTTTTAATAATTAAATTCATTATTCATAAATACTAAGTGCTATTTTTGCTTTTATGACCATCAAACTTGTTGCCATTGGCAAAACAGATAATGCAGATTTACAATCCTTAATGGATGATTACATTAAGCGATTAGGTTTTTATATTAAGTTTTCAATAGAAATTATTCCAGATATAAAAAACGTTAAAAATTTAAGTGAAGAACAACAAAAACAAAAAGAAGGCGAACTTATTTTAAGCAAACTGAGTGCTACCGATGTTTTAATTTTACTAGATGAAAACGGCAAACAACTTGATTCTGTTCATTTTTCCGAGTATTTACAGAAACATATGAATTCTGGTATTAAACAATTGGTATTTGTGATTGGGGGACCTTACGGATTTTCGAAGGAAGTATATGAAAAATCTAATGGGAAACTATCATTATCAAAAATGACATTTTCCCATCAAATGATTCGCTTGTTTTTTATTGAGCAACTTTACAGAGGCTTTACAATTTTAAGGAATGAACCTTATCACCATCGTTAATTAGTGCGTTTTGTATACCTCCTTGCGTTTTTTAAGCTGTCGTTCTAAATCGCTAATAGTTTCTCTTACCGCAACTTCGTAGTTACGCTCGTTAGAAGTCGCAAAAATTCTTGGTCCAGGTAAACTTAACTCTATATTACATATTTTACCCGAGTCGTGATTATGGTCTTCCTTTTTAAAATAAACGGTAGCTCCTATTATGAACTCAAACTTATTAAATATTTTTTTTAATTTTTCTTCGGTAAAAGCCGAAAGTGTCTCACTTACATCTACATCTACGTATTGAAAATTTACTGCCATATGCGTTCTTTTTTTAAATTATCATTTGTCTAATTTACTGTTTTTAAAGTAGACTTTTAATATCAATTATCATAAATTATTGATAAAATATTTACTACATTTAAGTTATCTTACTCAAAAATCACAGTATCAATTTGTTCGAACCAAGATTTATAATAAGGCTGATGTATTTTTTCGATAGCATTCCGTTTTACCTTTAATGTTGGGGTAGCTAAACCGTTATCTACCGTCCAATCTTCTTTCATAATTACAACTTTTTCAATTTTTTCATGTTTTTCAAGCGTCTTGTTTAGTGCAGTTATCGATTTTATTAATGCAGTAGAAATAGCTTCCTTAGATTTTTCTTTTCCTAATTCTGAAAGTGTAATAAGAGCTATGGGTTGTGGTATACCCGTACCAACTACACAAATTTGCTGAATATCTGCGTTACTCGACAACTGCAACTCTATAGGTGTTGGTGAAATATACTTGCCTTTATCTGTTTTAAACTGGTCTTTTATACGACCTGTAATGGTTAAATACCCTTCATGATCGTACTCACCAATATCGCCGGTTTTAAAAAAACCATTTTCAAAAACTTCTTCTGTTATTAACGGTTCTTTATAATACCCCGTCATTAAACACTTGTTTTTTATTAAAATCTCCCCTTCTGTCGATAATTTAATGGTTACCCCATCCAACTTTTTTCCTACTGTGCCTATTTTATTGGCTTCGGGCAAATTAATATGCGAAATAATACAATCTTCGGTCATTCCATACCCTTGCAGAATTTCAATATCTAATTTCTTAAACCATTTCATAAGACTCACAGATAATGGAGCAGCGCCCGATATAATAATCTGAGCATGTTTTAAGCCTAATTTCTGCTTTAATTTATTTTTAATTAATCTATTAAGTAATGGTATACTAAGCAGCGTATTAAGCTTGTTTTGAGGCATTTTTTCCAATATTTTTTCTTGAAACTTTGCCCAAATTCTTGGTACTGCGAAAAACAATTCTGGTTGGCATGCTTCAAGATCTCCCGGAAAAGACTCGAGCGATTCCGGAAACGAAATTTCTGCCCCTAGTAAAATACCATAGCTTTCAATCCCTACGCGTTCTGCAACATGGGCTAATGGTAAATATGAAAAAAATCGAGATCCTTCCTTTAGTTTTAAACCTGAATTAATCACATTCAGACTTTCCACAAAATTACCCACCGTGTGCATAACACCTTTTGGCGCTCCAGTAGTTCCTGAAGTATAAATAATAGTATGCAAATTATCGGATTCCGGCATATAAACATCTTCCAATGGCTCGTTCTTCAAAAGCAAATCTTCATATAGTTCGCCTTCATTTTCACCATATAACCCGACACTTATCTTTGGAATATTAGGAATTCCTGATTTCTGAGATTCAAAATTATCCAACTTTCCAATAATTATTGCTTTCGATTCGCTATGCTCCAAAATTTGATGTATGGCTTCTGCGGTAAGTGACGGATATATTGGAATAGACACATGACCAGACATCATTATTGCTAAGTCTGAAATAATCCAATGAACACAATTTTTCGATAATAACCCAATATGACTTTGTATCGGGAAATTATACTTATTAATAGCTGCCGCTAATTTACGAGCCTCAATTCCAGCTTCTTTAAATGTATAAACTGTTGTTTTCCCGTTAATAGGTTGTTTTAAAAATGCTTTATCGGGAGTTGTTTTCTCCCAGTGTAAAAAAGCCTCTAAAGGAGATTTATATGGAATCATAAATAGTTAGTTGGATTTTTTAAAGGTATAAAAAAATACTATAAATTTTTATTCTAAACACAAATTGGATGATAGATTACTTTACCACAAATCATTATTAGCTTACTTTTGAAAACTAAAATTCATCCAAATAAATGCAAATAGTATTCGCTACCAGTAATTTAAATAAAATTAAAGAAGTTCAGGCATTAATCCCTAAACATATAAAACTTTTAAGTTTAACCGATATTGGCTGTTTTGAAGAAATTCCCGAAACTCAAAATACTATTGAAGGGAACGCCATTCAAAAAGCATTGTATATAAAAGAAAAATATGGCTATGATTGTTTTGCTGATGATACAGGTTTAGAAGTAGACGTATTAAATGGTGAACCAGGAGTATTTTCTGCACGATATGCTGGCGAACAACGTTCTGCGAACGACAATATGGATAAATTACTTGATGCATTAAAAGACGCCAAAAATAGAAGTGCCCAATTTAAAACTGTTATTGCATTACAACTTAACAACCAACAACATATCTTTACAGGAATATGCAAAGGTGAAATTACTAATACAAAACATGGTGATAGCGGATTTGGCTACGACCCAATTTTTAAACCCAACGGGTACGATAAAACCTTTGCCGAAATGGATTTAAGTTTAAAAAACAGTATCGGGCATCGTGGAAAAGCCATAACCCAATTAATAAATTTCTTAAATTCTTAATTATTTTTAAAAATAATATAAAATTTAACTATCATGTTGCTAGTTAATATTCTTTGTGCTACATTTAGTTTATGACAGAGGAAGATATAGAAAAAGAGAACGGAGCCATTACCAAAGCCTATAAAGAATTGTTAAAAGTTAGTTACACAACACTAACCGATGATGATAAAAAACTTATCCGTAAAGCTTTTGAAGTTGCTGTTGATGGCCATAAAGATCAGCGCAGAAAATCTGGTGAAGCTTATATATTTCACCCGATTGCTGTCGCCAAAATTGTTGCGCAAGAAATTGGGCTAGATGCTACATCTATTGCTGCTGCTTTATTGCATGATGTGGTTGAAGATAGTCCGGATTACGAAATAAAAGACATTGAAAATTTATTCGGAAAAACCGTCGCTACGATTGTAGACGGACTTACAAAAATATCGTCATTAAGTAAAGAGAAAGATATAGGCGTATCGTTACAAGCTGAAAATTTTAGAAAAATGCTCTTAACTCTGAATGATGATGTTAGAGTTATAATCATAAAAATTGCAGACCGTCTCCATAACATGCAAACTATGGATGCGATGCGTACCGACAAACAAGAGAAAATCGCATCAGAAACCTTATATATTTATGCCCCATTAGCACATCGTATAGGGCTTTATAATATTAAAACACAACTTGAAGACTTAGGTTTAAAATACACCGAACCAGAAGTTTATAATGATATTCTAAACAAAATAAAAGAAAGTAAAGAAGAACAAGACCTTTACATTGAACAGTTTAGTGAAGTTATAAAGAATTCGTTAAACAAAGAAAACTTAGAATACACCATAAAAGGTCGCCCCAAATCTATATTCTCCATTAGAAAAAAAATGGTGAAACAAGGCGTTTCTTTTGATGAAGTTTACGACAAATTTGCCATTAGAATTATTTATAAAAGTGAACCAGCTACCGAAAAGTTTTTAGCTTGGAAAATTTACTCGATTGTTACAGATCACTTTAGACCTAACCCAGTAAGACTTCGCGACTGGATTTCATCACCAAAATCTACCGGATACGAAGCGCTGCACATCACGGTTGTTGGCCCTAAAGGTCGTTGGGTTGAAGTTCAAATTAGAAGTGAACGCATGAATGAAATTGCCGAAAAAGGTTATGCGGCACATTACAAATACAAACAAGATGGCGAAAAAGAAGATAATCTAGAAAACTGGATTAACAAATTACAGGAAGCACTCGAAAATCCGGAAACTAATGCTGTAGATTTTGTAGAGCAGTTTAAACTTAATTTGTATTCAAAAGAAATTTTTGTTTTCACCCCTACTGGCGAGTTAAAATCACTTCCAAAAGGCGCTACTTCTTTAGATTTTGCTTTTAACATCCATACAGAAGTTGGCATGAAAACCAGAGGTGCCAAAGTTAATGGCAAACTGGTGCCGCTTAGTCATGTGTTAGAAAGTGGCGATCAGGTAGATATTTTAACTTCAGAAACAGCAAAACCAAACCCCAACTGGTTAGATTATGCTACAACTGCCCGAGCAAGAAGCAAAATAAAATCAGCACTACGCGAAGACAAAAAACGATTAGGTGAAGAAGGTAAAGAAATTTTAAGAAGAAAATTAAAGCAGTTAAAAATTACGCTTAATGAAACTTCTATAAACGAATTAGTAAACTATTTTAAACTTAAAACAAGTTTAGATTTGTTTTATAGAGTTGGTATTGGCACGATTGATAACGCCATGCTAAAAGATTATGCCTCTTCTAGAAGCAATGCCTTAATGACCTATATTAAGAGTAAAATTTCTAGAAAATCAAACATCAAGAAAGAAGACCTCGAAAAAGATGAAATCACCACCAACTACGATTCATTAGTATTTGGTAGAGAAAAAGAAAAATTAGACTACAAATTATCAAATTGTTGCAACCCGATACCTGGCGACGAAGTGTTTGGTTTTTTAACGGTTTCAGAAGGCATCAAAGTTCATAAAAAAAATTGCCCCAATGCATTAAGTCTGCATTCTAACTATGCCTATAGAATCATGACTGCTCAATGGGTAGATTCTTCGCAACAAGAATTTTTAGCACAAATTAAAATAACAGGAATCGATCATATTGGCTTGGTAAACGATATTACCAAAATAATTTCTGGAAATATGCACGTAAATATGAAAAGCATAAGTTTTGAAACTGATGGTGGATTATTTTCTGGAAATATCAATTTAGTAGTAAAAAACAACTCCATGCTAAAAAAGCTTTTAGATAAGCTTAAAAAAATTAATGGCATAGATAAGGTAATTAGAGTTTAAAAAAAGTGTAAATTTGGGACGAAATTATGAACGCAAGCGCAGACACAAAAAATCAGGAGATTGTAAAAAGTGTATTTACTAACTTTTTAGAAACCAACGGACACCGCAAAACGCCCGAACGTTATGCTATATTGCAAGAAATTTATAATAACAAAGAACACTTTGATATAGAATCGCTATATCTAAGTATGAAAAATAAAAAGTACCGTGTTTCGCGGGCTACGCTTTACAACACTATAGAATTACTTCTGGAATGCAAATTGGTTAGAAAACATCAATTTGGACAAAATCAAGCACATTACGAAAAATCGTATTTTGACAGACAACACGACCACGTTATTTTAACCGATACTGGCGAAGTTATCGAATTTTGCGACCCAAGAATTCAGTCTATCAAAAAAACTATCGAAGAGGTTTTCGATATAGAAATCAATAATCATTCACTCTATTTTTACGGAAATAGAAAATCAACCAAATAACTAATTTTTACAATGGCAGTAGATTTACTACTAGGATTACAATGGGGCGACGAAGGCAAAGGAAAAATTGTTGACGTACTGACTACTAATTACGACATTATTGCACGTTTTCAAGGTGGACCAAATGCTGGACACACACTCGTTTTTAATGGCAAAAAACATGTTTTACACACCATACCTTCAGGAATATTTCATGATGGCACAACTAATTTAGTTGGTAATGGTGTGGTTATAGACCCTGTTATTTTTAAAGGCGAATTAGATAAATTAGAAGACCAAAATGTGGATTTTAGAAAGTCTTTAGTAATTTCTCGTAAGGCACATATTATTTTACCAACCCATCGCTTATTAGATGCTGCTAGTGAAGCTTCCAAAGGTAAGGCCAAAATTGGTTCTACTCTAAAAGGTATCGGACCAACTTACATGGATAAAACGGGTAGAAACGGACTTCGTGTGGGCGACTTAGAATTAAGCGATTGGAAAGAGCGCTATAGAGCGTTGGCCGATAAACACGAATCTATGATTGATTTTTACAATGTAGATATTCAATATAATTTAGAAGAACTTGAAGTAGAATTCTTTAAAGCAATTGATGTTTTAAAATCATTAAAATTTATTGATTCAGAAGAGTTTATTTATCAGGCTCAAAGAACAGGAAAAACCATTTTAGCCGAAGGTGCCCAAGGTTCTTTATTAGATATCGATTTTGGAACCTATCCATTTGTTACATCTAGCAACACGACTGCAGCTGGAGCATGTACTGGTTTAGGTGTCGCGCCAAACCAAATTGGTGAGGTTTTTGGTATATTTAAAGCTTACACAACTCGTGTTGGTTCTGGCCCATTCCCTACGGAATTATTTGATGAAGATGGCGCTACTATGAGTCGTGTTGGAATGGAATTTGGCGCAACTACAGGTAGAGCTAGACGCTGTGGTTGGTTAGATTTAATCGCCTTAAAATACGCCTGTCAGGTTAATGGTGTTACACAATTAATGATGATGAAAAGTGATGTTTTATCAGGATTTAAAAAACTAAAAGTTTGCACAGCTTACAAATATAAAGGTGAAGTTATTCAACATTTCCCATATAATATTGAACCTGAAAATGTAGAACCTATTTATACTGAAGTTGATGGTTGGCAAGAAGATTTAACAGGAATGTCTGAAGCTTCTCAATTACCTAAAGCATTAAATGACTATATTGAATTTTTAGAAAAAGAATTGGAAATTCCAATTACAATCGTTTCTGTAGGTCCGGATAGAAAACAGACTATTTTTAGAAAGTAGTTTTACTTTCATAATCAACTAAATATATTTAAAGACGCTTCAAAAAAAATTTGAAGCGTTTTTTGTTGCAAAACAATTATACATAATTTTAATCGTTATTTTTGCCACAAACTTTTAGATTTTGAATAGAAAAACCATTTACTTGCTTCTTATTTTTTTCAGCCTATCTTCTATTGCGATGATAGCACAAGAAAAAAAGAAAATTCAAATTGAATATGCAGGAAGATTAAATGTTGACGAAGAAAATTATCCAGGAGCAAAAATACTAACGCGTGATGAATCACAACAAGTGCATATTACTCAAGGAAGTATTAATATGTGGAGTGATAAGGCTATTTATTACAGTGGTGAAAACTTTATTGAAGCCTACGGAAATGTAGTACTCATACAAGGAGACACCATTCATATGACTTCTAAATACATAGAATACAGCGGCTTTACACAATTAGCATTTGCAAGTGGCGATGTGGTATTGAGAGATCCAAACTCTACGATTTCATCAGATACTTTATATTTCGACCGTGTAAAACAACAGGCCTTCTACAAAAATAAGGGTAAGGTTGTAAAAGATACGTCTGGAACTATAACAAGTAAAGTGGGAAGGTATTACATGCAACAAAAAAAATACCAGTTTGTTGATGATGTTGTGCTTGTTAATAAAGATGCTACCATAAATTCTGAATATTTCGATTTTTATTCGGACACCGGATTTGCATACCTGTTTGGTCCTTCAACCATTACGACGACTGAAAGCAAAACATATACAGAAAAAGGGTTTTACGACACGAAAAAGCGAAATGGCTACGCTGTTAAAAATTCAAAAATAAATTACAACAATCGTATCATTGAAGGTGACAGTTTATATTTTGACGACAACATAAAATTTGCTTCTGCAACCAACAATATAAAAGTTACAGACACCATTAATCAAAGTATTGCAAAAGGGCATTATGCCGAAGTTTATAAAGCAAAAGATTCCTTGTTTATTACAAAGCGCGCCTTAATTGTTACCAAACAAGAAAATGATAGCATTTACATGCATGCTGATAAAATAATGATGACGGGCAAACCAAAAAACAGGATTGTTCGTGCTTATTACAATGCTAAAATTTACAAAACCGACTTAAGCGGAAAAGCAGATTCCATTCATTCAAATCAGCAAACAGGCATCACGCAATTAATAAATTTATCGCGATTTTCATCTTCTGATAAATTCTCAACGAAACGACGACCTATTCTTTGGAATATAGCAAATCAGATGACGGGCGACACCATACATCTTATTTCTAACCCCGAAACCGAAAAGCTGGATTCGCTACTAGTTTTTAATAATGCCTTCATCATTAGTAAAGACAGCATCAGTAAAGATGGATTTAATCAAATTTTCGGAATTCGTTTGAAAGGATTATTTAATGATGAAAATAAATTACGCCAAGTAGATATTATTAAAAATGCGGAGTCAATTTTTTACGCACGAAACGACAAACAAGAACTCATTGGAATCGACAAAGCAAAATCGGGAAGTATATCTATTTTATTTTCCGAAGGAGATATTGAAGAATATACGAGATATAATCAAATAGATGGCAATCTTTATCCCGAATCTAAATATCCAAAAAATGAAAATCGTCTAAAAGGGTTTGATTGGCGCGAAGACGAACGTCCTCTAAGTGTTGAAGATTTATTTAAAGAAGACGAACCTTTAGTTTTACCAATTATTAAAGGGTTAGAAGATTATATACCGCAAGACAGATTTTTTGATGATGAATTACTAGAACGCATAAAATTGGCTGGTAAAATTGGCATTGAAAATAAAGCAGGTAGAAATATCCCTGATGACGAAAAAGGAATCTAAAAACTATTTTATTTCAAATCCTATCCACTTAATAAGCTAAATAATTCGAGTCTACAATCTATATAGTCTGTAAAATAATGAAATCCGATTTCCTAAAATACCAAACCCAAACTACAGCACATCCGCTAGCCATGGAAGTTTCTCATGCAAACGGAAGTTATATTTACGACACAAATAACAAAGCATATTTAGATTTTGTGGCAGGAGTATCAGCGACACCTCTGGGGCATAATCACCCTAAGGTTATCGGCGCCATAAAAGAGCAGCTCGACAAATATTTACATGTTATGGTTTATGGAGAATATATTCAAAAACCAGCTGTAGAGCTTGCAAAACTTCTTGCCAAAAATCTACCTTCAACACTAGAAAACACCTATTTGGTTAATTCAGGTACCGAGGCCATAGAAGGTGCATTAAAGCTTGCCAAACGAGCTACGGGCAGAAGCGAGCTTATCTCAGCACATAATGCATACCACGGAAATACCATGGGATCGATGAGCGTAATGGGTTACGAGGAACGCAAACAAGCCTTTAGACCGTTGTTACCCGATATTCGATTCATTACATTTAATAATGAAGAAGATTTAAATTTAATTACCTCTAAAACCGCAGGCGTATTATTAGAAACCATTCAAGGTGGTGCTGGTTTTATTCAACCCGAAAACGGTTATCTGGAAAAGGTTAAGAAACGCTGTGTTGAAGTTGGAGCACTTTTAATTTTAGACGAAATTCAACCAGGAATTGGAAGAACTGGAAAACTTTTTGGTTTCGAAAATTATAATTGCGTTCCGGATATCTTGGTAATGGGTAAAGGTCTTGGTGGTGGAATGCCCATTGGTGCTTTCACCGCATCAAGTAAGTTAATGTCTTTATTGCAGCAAAACCCTAAACTTGGCCATATTACCACATTTGGTGGACACCCTGTTATTGCTGCAGCTGCATTGGCGACTTTAAAAGAAATCACCGAAAGTAATTTAATGCCTTTAGCTTTAGAAAAAGAACAACTTTTTAGAAAACTTTTAGTGCATCCGTTAATTAAAGAAATTCGAGGTATTGGATTAATGCTCGCTCTAATGATGCCATCAGAAACCATCACAAACGAGGTTATTTTAAAGTGTCAAGACGAAGGATTAATTCTATTTTGGCTACTTTTTGAACCCAAAGCAGTAAGAATTACACCCCCATTAACCATCTCTAATGATGAAATTATTAAAGGTTGTGGTATAATTATTGATATTTTAAATACAATAGACGGAGAATAGCATCTTTGTAATGTGTTGATTACCAACAAAAAACAATCGAATCAATACTTTAATTTCAAAAGTGTTCATTACTTTGTTAAAAAGATTTGCTTAAAACGTCTAATAAAAAAAGAATAGAGCCTTAAATTTAATCAAGTAGAACCTTACCAAAGTGCTTATGGAGTTTAGTTATGATGACCACGATGATGTACCGTTAACAAAGTTTGAATCGATGTTAAAAACAAACCATGTTTTGTTCTTCGATTCGGAAGAATTCGAAAACATCATTCATCACTATTTAAATCAAGGAAAAATAGCATTAGCAAAAAAAGCCATAAAACTAGGTTTAGACCAACATCCCACCTCTATTAATTTAAGAATATTTAAAGTTGAAATTTACGTGTTCGAGGACAAGCTAATTGAGGCGGATAAACTACTAAACGAACTTTATAGCTTAGACCCAACGAATGAGGAAATTTTCATTCAAAAGGCGAATATTTTTTCTAAAAAAGATGATCACGAGCAAGCCATCGCAGTTTTAAAACAAGCTTTAGAGCTCACCGACGATGTGGTAGATTTATATTCGTTAATAGGCATGGAGTATCTTTTCTTAGATAAATTTGAAGAAGCTAAAGAATATTTCATGAAGTGCTTAAATGAAGATTCAGAAGATTATTCTTCACTCTATAATATCATTTATTGCTTTGAATTTCTTAATCAGACCGAAGAAGCTGTTGCCTACTTAAATGAGTTTTTAGATACAAATCCGTATTGTGAAGTGGCTTGGCATCAGTTAGGAAAACAGTATTATACTCTTAAAAATTACAAAAAAGCTCTGGCTGCATTCGATTTTGCAATCATATCAGACGACACCTTTGTAGGAGCCTATTTAGAACGCGGAAAAGTATTAGAAAAGCTAAAAAAATTCGAAGAAGCGATAGAAAATTATACGATTACGTTAAAATTGGATGAACCTACATCTTTCGCTCTTTTAAGAATTGGTAACTGCTACGAAAAATTAAAAAATGATGAATTAGCAGTTCAGTATTATTACAAAACGGTACACGAAGACCCGTTATTAGATAAAGGATGGATTGCCATTACTCGCTATTATAACAAAAAACGAAATTACCAGAAAGCGCTATATTACATTAACAAAGCCATAAATATAGATTCGGAAAACGTAATATATTGGAAATTATATTCGCAAATTAACCAACGCTTAAACCATTTTGAAGAAGCCGAACGTGGTTTTAAAAAAACACTTGATTTAGGGAATTACGAATTAAACACTTGGTTATCTAGAGGCGATTTATTAGTTAAACTTGGTGAACCCGAAACGGCCGTTGATAATTTTGAACAAGCCGTAGTATTTTATCCTGAAAACGCTGAAATTGAATATCGATTGGCAGGTTTATATTTTTCATTAAATGAAACCGATAAAGGCACATTTCATTTAAAAAATGGCTTAAGATATAATGCAGAGTATTCTTTTATACTGGAAGAACTATTTCCGGAGGTAACAAGCAAAATTCTAGTTAAAAATATACTAAACCTAAATCAATAGTCAAACGTCAAGTTAAAATCCATACCTTTGATTTTAGCTTAAAAATCAACTTATGCAAAGACGTTTCAAAGACTATTTAATTATTTCTTTTAAAGGACTTGCCATGGGCGCTGCAGATGCCGTACCAGGTGTTTCAGGAGGTACCATAGCATTTATTTCAGGTATTTACGAAGAGTTAGTGGCTACTATTAGTAACATAAATCTTTCCCTTTTTAAAACTTTATTTAACAAAGGATTCTTTGCATTCTGGAAGCAAGCCAACGCTAATTTTGTATTAGCACTCGTAAGTGGTATTGTTATCAGTTATGTTTCTTTTATGCAATTCGCAAAATATTTATTAGAAAATCACCCTGTATTAATTTGGTCTTTCTTTTTTGGCTTAATTATAGCCAGTATTTATTTTGTTGGCAAACAAATTCGCAGATGGAATATGGCGGTAATTACGGCCTTGATAATAGGCACTATAGTTGCCTATATAATTTCGTCACTTCCGGTTTTAGCAACAAACGACAACCCTAACTTTTTGTTTTTTGCAGGAGCAATTGCCATTTGCGCCATGATATTACCTGGTATTTCTGGATCCTTCATACTCATTATTTTAGGAGCATATAAAACTTTAGGGGATGCCATTCATGATTTTGATGTAAAAAAAATTGTGATATTTATATGCGGTGCTCTTATTGGGTTACTCAGTTTTAGTCATGTGTTAAAATGGTTATTTAAAAACTATCATAATATAACTTTGGCGCTGCTTACGGGCTTTATGTTTGGGTCGCTCGAAAAAGTTTGGCCATGGAAAACAACTTTATCATGGCACACAAATTCCAAAGGCATTAAATCACCTTTAATACAAGAAAGTATTTCTCCTTTTTCATTTAATGGCGATAATCAATTACTCTTCGCTATATTTTTAGCTGTTTTAGGATTTTTAACTATTTTTATTCTTGAGAAAGTAGGATCAAAAAAGCAGTGATGGAAAATACCAGAACACTTAAAGACAAAATTTTTCTGGTTCTAAAAGGACTCGGAATGGGTGCGGCTAATAAGGTGCCTGGTGTTTCTGGTGGTGTTGTGGCTTTTGTTGCTGGTTTTTACGAAGAGTTTATTTATTCATTACGAAAAGTAAATGGCAAAGCATTCAAATTGCTTTTAAACGGGCGGTTTAAGAGTTTTTACTATTACATTAACGGGCGCTTTTTGGGCTTGTTGTTTTTCGGAATGGTGGTAAGTTATTTTAGTGTTTCGAAAGTATTAGATTACTTTATTAAATATTACGAATTATACATTTGGAGTGTTTTCTTCGGAATGATTGTTGGCTCTATTTATTATATCAATAAAGATTTCAAAGAATGGAATTATAAAACGTACACATCATTAGCGCTGGGAATTATAGCTGGCTTAAGCATAAGTTTTTTAAATCCTGCAAAAGAAAATGACAATTTGTGGTTTGTATTTTTTTGTGGTATTATAAGTGTTTCAGGAATGACATTGCCAGGGTTTTCAGGTTCGTTTATTCTCATGTTGCTCGGTAATTATGTGCTACTTTTAGTTGATTCTGTAAATGCCCTTTCAGATACTTTTTATGAATTATTTACTGGCGATTTTAGCTTCATACAGAACCACCAACGTTTAAGAATGCTGCAAGTACTTGCCGTTTTCACTTTAGGGTCGCTTACTGGTTTAGTTACATTTTCACATATTTTAAGCTATATTTTAAAACATTATAAAAACATTACACTTTCTGCAATTATTGGATTTATTGTAGGGTC
Organism: Mariniflexile aquimaris; assembly: GCF_042676825.1. Classification (NCBI taxonomy): domain Bacteria; kingdom Pseudomonadati; phylum Bacteroidota; class Flavobacteriia; order Flavobacteriales; family Flavobacteriaceae; genus Mariniflexile; species Mariniflexile aquimaris. The sequence continues at coordinate 535,783 of NZ_JBHTIB010000008.1, read as the reverse complement.
TTTAGGCGTTGTCTGGCCTTGGAAAAAAACGATTTATAAATTAACAGAAGAAGGTGCATATAGCTTCGATTCTACAGGAACCAAAGTAGTTTTAAATTACGAACGCTATATTCCCAGTTTAAATACAGAAACGTATTATGCCATCGCTTTTATAGTTTTGGGCATTGCCATAGTCTTGGCACTTGAATATTACGGACAAAAAACAAGCAAAATTAATGAATAAATTAGGGCTTTTAGGCAAAAACATATCTTATTCATTTTCAAGAGCATATTTTAAACAGAAATTTGAAAATGAAAACATCACCGATACTACGTATGAAAATTTCGATATAGACTCCATCGAATTATTTCCTTCAATTATAAAAAACACCAAAAATTTAAAGGGATTAAATGTTACCATTCCGTATAAAGAAGCGGTACTTCCCTTTCTCGATAAAATAAATAAAAAAGCAGCTGCCATTGGCGCTGTTAACACCATAAAAATTACAAAAAAAGGTAAATTGGTTGGCTATAATACAGATTGTTATGGCTTTAAAAAAACCTTAAAACCTTTTTTAAAAGCACATCATAAAAATGCTTTAATTTTAGGAACTGGTGGCGCGAGTAAAGCAATCGCTTATACATTTAAAGAACTCGGAATTAATTTCAAATATGTATCACGAAAGCAATCAGAGCATGTTAGCTTTACTTATGAATCGCTAACAGAAGACATCATAAAAGAGCATCAAATTATTGTAAACAGTACGCCTTTAGGCACCTTTCCAAATATTGAAGATTGCCCCGCTATCCCCTATTCTGCCATAACGAGCAATCATATTTTATTCGATTTAATTTATAATCCAGAAGAAACCAAGTTTTTAAGATTAGGAAAACAACAACAGGCCATAACAATTAATGGTCTAAACATGTTAAAATTACAAGCCGAAAAAGCGTGGTCTATTTGGAATTTAAAACAAAATCGTTAATAATTAGCGAAAACCCATAACCTTACTTTGTTAATAATAGACTTGTTAGTATCTTTAAAGTCTAAAGTAATAACACGAACCTTAACATTTTTAAAATGTCTGATATAAATAACCTGCCAAAAGCAGAGGGAGAAGAAGAAGTTAATAAGAAAGAAACCATTTCTAATAACGTCTCGGAGGAACAAAAATTAGTAGAAAGCAATGAAACGCAACCGGCTGAAGAATCACCTGAAGTTGCGCTAGAAGCTGCGACCAATATTGAAGAAAGTGATGCTCCTAAGAATTCAGATATTAACAAAGACGATGAAGTTCTAAATGAAATTGAAGATTCTAATGCTGAAGATGCAGAAGATGAAGGCAATAAAGACAGACATCGTATTGAAGTAAAAGCATACGATACCATGTCTCTTGAGGCATTGGCTATAGAGTTAGAAAAGCTTGTGAAAAATGAAAAAGTGCAAGCAATAAAATCGCATGTAGACAGCATTAACAGCGAATTTAAAGAAAAATTTCAGGCTCTTTTAGACGAAAAAAAAGAAGAGTTTTTAAACGATGGAGGCAACGAAATAGATTTCTATTATGCGTCTCCTGTACAAAAGCGCTATAAAGAAGCATACCACGAATACCGGAAAAAGCTTAACGAGCACTACCAAAACCTAGAGCAAAATTTAAAACAAAATTTAGCCGATAAACTCGAAATAATTGAAGAGTTAAAAGGATTAATTAATGTTGAAGAAAACATTAATACCACTTACAAACACTTTAAAGAGTTACAGGAACGCTGGAGAAATACAGGTCCTATACCAAGAGATAAATACAATAATGCTTGGAACAGCTACCATCATCATGTAGAAATGTTTTACGACTTTTTGCATTTAAACCGCGACTTACGCGATTTAGATTTTAAGCATAATTTAGAGAAGAAATTATTAATTATTGAGCGTGCTGAAGAATTAGCGCAAGACGATAATGTTATGCGTGCTTTTAGGGAGTTACAAGAACTTCATAAAATGTGGAAAGAAGAACTAGGTCCCGTTGACAAAGAACACAGAGATGACATCTGGGAAAAGTTTAAAGCTGCCACCAAAATAATTAATGATAAGCGTCAATTATACTATCAAGAAATTGATAAAGTTTACGAAAAAAACCTCGAAACGAAACTCGAAATAATTGCTAGTATTGAGGCTGTAAATGCACAAGAGGTTAAAACCCACAGCGCTTGGCAAAAGAAAATTAAGGAAGTTGAAGCATTACGCGAATTATTTTTCAATACAGGAAAAGTTCCGATTAAGGTAAACGAAAGTACTTGGTCTAAATTTAAAGAAACGGTTAGGATTTTTAATCGCAAAAAAAATGCCTTTTATAAAGAACTTAAAAAAGACCAATATACCAATCTTCAGAAAAAATTAGATTTAATTAAAATTGCTGAAGACAATAAAGACAACGACGATTTTGAAGTAACAACAAGTCTGATGAAAAAAATTCAGAGTGATTGGAAGAAAATCGGACATGTACCAAGAAGAGATAGCGACAAAATCTGGAAAAGATTTAAAGCAGCTTGTAATCATTATTTTGACAAATTACACGCCACAAGAAATGCTGCAAACAAAGAAACTTTAGAAGCCTTTAATAAAAAAGCCGCTTTATTAGAAACACTAAAAGATTTTAAACCTTCAGAAGATAAAGCAAAAGATATTGAAAGTATTAAAGAATATATTAATAACTGGAAAGATTTAGGAAGAGTACCAAATGATAAACGTTATATAGAAGGTAAGTTTAATAAAGCAATCGACGAAATTCTTACGAGCTTAAAAATGAGTAAGAATGAAATTGAAATGATAAAATTTGAAAATAAACTTGATTCTATTGTTTCTGACGATCATAAAGATTTAGATAATGAGCGTTATTTTATCAGAAAAAAGATTGATGAAGTTAAAAGTCAAATCAATCAATTAGAAAACAATTTACAGTTTTTTACGAATGTAGAAGATGATAATCCAGTTGTAAAAGAAGTTAAAAATAATATTAAAGCCCATAAAGAAAATTTAAAATTATGGAAAAGTAAACTTAGTAAAATTAAGGAACTTTATTAAGTCTAATGATATTCCAATAAAAAACAGCTTAAGTAATTCTTAAGCTGTTTTTTTATGCCTTTGAATATGAGTACTAAATATTATCGCACCAAACTAAAATGACCTTTATAGGTTCTTATGTTGCCAGTAGCTTCAACCAGTTCTGCTAAAAACCAATAATCGGAATCCGCAAGAGGCTCACTATTAAAGGTGCCATCCCAAACACCATTTTTCGCATTAATTTGTTTTATTAATTTTCCGTAACGATCAAATATATTAACAACAGAGGCGTTTGTAAATTCGCTTCCTAAGCCCATTACATGCCAAGTATCATTTTTTCCATCATTATTAGGGGTAAAAAATTTAGGAAATCCTAGGATGAATACATCTATTTGCGCGATACCGCATAGATTCTTATCCCTTATATAAACAGTGTGCATGCCCGCAGCTACTCCACTAAAAACTGCTTCGTTTTGATAAGGACCATCTATTCTATCTAGCGCAAATTCATAATCGCCAATACCAAGATTATTATTGCTGTTATTTATAGAAATTCCATTATTATCTGATAGTTCAATTATGGTAATATCATCTAAATCAATAGAAGCCATGGCCGATTCTTTAACCGTATAAGAAATAGGAAACGATTCACAACCAGAAGCCGAAGTTGCTGTAACGGTGTACGAATTGCCCGAAGCAACTGAGGCTATAGGTAAATTACTGATAACTTGTCCGCTATCATCCTTCCACTCATAGGTAAAATTCCCAGAAGCATTAATAGCTTCTAAAGTAATTGGTATATTATCGGAACAATATACCTCTGTTTGTTCCACTTCGAATTCAGGTCTTGGATGTACGGTTAGCAATAAATGAGGCCCAATACCATAACAATCTCCATTATCATCACTTTCAACCCGTACATATAGTGTTTCTGAAAAAGCAACTCCATTTGTATACGTGGTTTGGTTTAAAATTTCATTTTGTTCTAATTGAGCATCACTTAAATTTTTATAATAATGCACACTTAAATTCTGACCAGAAGATAATTGCGAAATAAACATTGAAGACGCTTGACTTAAATCGAATTCGGTTAATCCGTCAATCACATTGTCATCATCACAGCTATCTAATTCTTGAAAAAATCCTATAGGAAAAGATGTGGTTGACACTTGTAAGTTTACGGTACAAACCATAAAACAAGCATTCACATTTTCAACCCGAGCATAAACTGTATTTCCGTTGCTGTTATTATACAAGGACGCATTAAGGGCGTTCACTCCAAGATTGGCATCACTTAGCGACATATAATAGGTTATCGTTAATCCTGAAGATGCATTATTGGTTATAATATCGTTAGCTTCATTTAAATTAAAATTTGCAATACCATCTGGCACACTATCATCATCGCAATTCTTGAAAGTTATATTAGATTGTATAATAGGAACTTGATAAATGGTCGCCACAATGGGTGTTCTAGTTCCATCTGTACATCCGTTTTCTGAAGCTAAGGCATAATATGTGGTGGTTAAAGTTAATATGGGCGTGGTATACGTTAAACCAGTTCCAATTAAATTGCCGCCCGTTAAAGCATCGAACCAATATACTGTAGCCGTTGGTACTGAAACATCTGCGGCTAAATTTAAACTACCAACACCACATCTCGAATTTGGATACGTGTTTGCAATAGTTGGAACATAAATAGTTGTACTGGCTGCGATATTTAAGGGATTATCTCCAGGCATGCCGCCATACTCAACAATATACCCTTTAGGTTGAAAATTACCATCTGCCTCTCCAGTATTTCTTAGGTCGTTCCAAGAACCAGGTATACCAACACCCGGTGCAGTAATATGCGCATAATCTTCATCACCTGTCTGATTAGGTTCACCATTATTCCAAAATGAGAAATTAGGTGAATAGCCATTCGCCAAACCATACCAAAAAATAGTACCAGACTCAGGTCCTGTTACCCATTTCCAAGTTCCTTCGGTTTCGGCATCACTACCACCAATCCATCCAGCACCAGCCGCTTGTTCTCCACATAATTGTGCTTCTTCAGCGGAAGTTAAGGTAGCTAAATAGCCTTGTAAACCATAGTAGATTCTCAATTCTGCTGCGGTTTTTGCGTTAGTCCAGGTAATTCCTACAGCTGGAACATATTCATAATAATGACCTGTTGACGGCAAAAAATTAGCATCTCCAATAGTAATAGAAAAACTCTTATCTGACGGATTATTGCTTGTACTTTGAAAAACAATGTCTTTTACAGCGGCAATTATATCGATATAACTCACTGGAGCAGAAGCTACCCCTTCTAAAGTTAGCTTTCCTTCTAATGAATTCCATATTGGCGGTGCGATGTTTGGATGGTTACCTATAAGCGATAAGGTATCTTCTCCTAAAACATAACCCGCAGAAATTTGCACGTACAATGCCAGAATAGAAGTATCGTCTGGATCTACAATATCAAAATCGGTTACTATTTTAATTTGACTTTTGGCACAATAGGCTTGATTGCCTGTTGCAGTCAAAACTGGAGCTACATTTTGCGTCCAAGAAAAATTTGAAAAAAGGAAAAAAAACACAATATTATATATTGTGCAAACTTTTAAATTATCCATTAAAATTAACAATAATCAATTTCAATAAATATAATGCAATTTTAAATGTTTGTAAAATATTCATGATATAATACTTCTTAAAGTGTATTAAAGACCTTTCGCCTCTTCCCAAAAAACATCCATTTCTGCTAAAGTCATTTCTTTTAAGGGTTTATTAATTGATTTTGCTTTTTCCTCTAAATATTGAAATCGTTTCGAGAACTTTTTATTAGTGCGTTCCAAGGCATTTTCGGGATTAATATTTAAAAATCGTGCGTAATTAACCATTGAAAACAATACATCGCCAAACTCGCTTTCTATAGCATCTTGATTACCTAATTCTACTTCCGTTTTAAATTCTGCGAGCTCTTCTTCAACTTTTTCCCAAACCTGATTTGGAGCTTCCCAATCAAAACCTACACCTGCTACTTTCTCTTGTATCCGATTCGCTTTCACCAGAGCTGGCAAACTTTTTGGCACACCTTCTAAAACACTTTTATTACCTTCTTTAAGCTTTAAATTTTCCCAATTTCGTTTTACATCTTCTTCATTTTCAACTTTCACATCGCCGTAAATATGTGGGTGTCTACTAATTAATTTATCACAAATACTATTACATACATCAGCAATATCAAAATCATTGGTTTCACTTCCTATTCTGGAATAAAACACAATATGAAGCAATACATCTCCTAATTCCTTTTTAATTTCCTGCAAATCATTATCTAAAATAGCATCACCAAGCTCGTAAGTTTCTTCAATGGTTAAATGTCGAAGCGATTCCATAGTTTGCTTTTTATCCCACGGACAGCCTTCTCGCAATTCGTCCATAATGGTTAATAATCTATCAAAGGCTTTAAGTTGATTTGCTCTAGAATTCATATTAAGTGTTTTGGTAAAAATACAATTATAAATATTTAATTCTAAACTGATACCAACAAAAAAATCCAACCGATAAGCTGGATTTTTGATATAAATTTCATCTAGGATTAAGATGCGTTTTGTTTTTTAATTAAGTTTAACGCTGACCCCGCATTATACCATTCAATTTGGGATTGATTATACGTATGATTTAATTTGATTAGATCTTTACTACCATCGGCATGCACTGCTTCAAGTGTTAATTGTTTAGCGGGTGCAAAATCTTTTAAATCTATAAAGTTAAACGTATCGTCTTCTTGAATTAAATCGTAATCGGCTTCATTTGCAAAAGTTAAACCTAACATACCTTGTTTTTTAAGGTTGGTTTCATGAATACGCGCAAACGATTTTACAATAACAGCAGCAACACCCAAAAACCGTGGTTGCATAGCAGCGTGTTCACGTGAAGATCCTTCACCATAATTATGATCACCAACAACTACAGACCAAATTTTATTTTTCTTATACGCTCTTTGTACGTCTGGCACACCGCCGTATTCACCTGTTAATTGATTTTTAACAAAATTTGTTTTCTGGTTAAAGGCATTTACTGCGCCAATTAAAGTATTGTTTGCAATATTATCTAAATGCCCTCTAAAACGTAACCACGGACCAGCCATAGAAATGTGGTCTGTTGTACATTTTCCGAAAGCTTTAATTAATAATTTTGCGCCAGTAATTGTTTTACCGATCGGTTCAAAAGGTTCTAATAATTGCAATCTTTCAGAAGTTGGCGATACTTTCACTTGTACATGACTTCCGTCTGCTTCTGGTGCTAAATAGCCATTATCTTTAACGGCAAACCCTTTTGGTGGCAATTCCCATCCTGTTGGTTCGTCGAACATAACTTCTTCCCCTTTTTCATTGATAAGTTTATCAGTCATTGGATTGAAATCTAAACGACCCGCAATGGCAATGGCTGCTGTAATTTCTGGTGAAGCCACAAACGCATGCGTATTGGGATTTCCATCTGCACGTTTAGCAAAGTTTCTATTGAATGAATGCACGATACTATTTTTAGGCGCATTTTTAGGATCGCTGTAGCGCGCCCATTGCCCGATACATGGTCCGCAAGCATTGGTAAATATTTTAGCATCCAGTTTTTCAAACACCTGAAGAATTCCATCTCTTTCGGCTGTATATCTAACTTGTTCAGAACCAGGATTAATACCTAACTCTGCTTTCATTTTAAGTCCTTTATCTAAAGCTTGTTGGGCAATAGAAGATGCACGTGATAAATCTTCGTAAGATGAATTGGTACATGAACCTATTAATCCCCATTCTACTACCAAAGGCCATTCGTTAGCAGTCGCCTTTTCTTTCATTGCCTTTCCAACTGTGGTAGATAAATCTGGAGTAAATGGTCCATTTAATAAGGGACCTAATTCAGATAAGTTAATTTCAATAACCTGGTCGAAATATTTTTCTGGTGATGCATAAACCTCAGGATCTGCTGTTAAATAGTTTTTTACTTTGTTGGCAGCATCGGCAACATCAGCTCTATCTGTAGAACGTAAATAACGTTCCATAGATTCATCGTAACCAAAAGTTGAAGTTGTTGCACCAATTTCGGCACCCATGTTACAAATGGTACCTTTACCTGTACAAGACATTGCTGTTGCGCCTGGTCCGAAATATTCAACAATAGCACCTGTTCCACCTTTTACAGTTAGAATTTCGGCGACTTTTAAAATCACATCTTTTGGTGCTGTCCAACCCGATAGTTTACCAGTTAATTTAACACCAATTAATTTTGGGAATTTTAACTCCCAAGCCATACCTGCCATAACATCTACCGCATCGGCTCCTCCAACTCCAATAGCAACCATTCCTAAACCACCTGCGTTTACCGTGTGAGAATCAGTACCTATCATCATACCTCCAGGGAATGCATAATTCTCTAAAACCACTTGATGAATAATACCTGCGCCTGGTTTCCAGAAGCCAATACCATATTTATTAGAAACAGATTCTAAGAAATTAAATACTTCGCTACTCACACTATTTGCATGTTTTAAATCGACTGCTGCGCCTTCTTTGGCTTGGATTAAGTGATCGCAATGTACCGTTGTAGGTACAGCAACTTTGCTTTTCCCTGCTTGCATAAACTGCAATAACGCCATTTGAGCTGTCGCATCTTGACACGCAATTCTATCAGGTGCAAAATCTACATAATCTTTACCTCTCTCAAAAGCTTCGGTAGGATTTCCATCCCAAAGATGATTGTATAATATTTTTTCAGAAAGCGTTAGTGGTTTACCAACAATTTCTCGGGCAGCATCTACGCGTTCTTGCATTCTAGCGTAAACCCCTTTTATCATATCAATGTCAAATGCCATAAATTTTAATTTTTTTGTTTAAATCCTTAAAAGAGTACACAATATACAAAAATAGTGAGCGATGTAAAACATAAAACAATTTGATTTGTAAAATGCAATCCTAAAACAGGGTATAAAAAAAGTCCGAAATAAAAAATTCGGACTTCTATCTATATATTATTCTATTGCTTAACTACAAAACTAATTGTTTTTGAGATGGTGCAAAACGTGTTAAAACAATACCATCAACAGCAGCTTCATACTCTTCCATGGTTGGAGTTCTACCTAAAATGGTTGATAAAACAACTACTGGTGTTGAAGATAACAACGATTCTCCTTTTTTCTCTCCAGAGTCTTTAACAACCCTTCCTTGAAATAAACGTGTTGAAGTTGCCATTACCGTATCGCCTGGTTCTGCTTTTTCTTGGTTACCCATGCACAGGTTACAACCTGGACGCTCTAAATACAACATATTTTCATATTTAGTACGCGCTAATCCTTTTGGTGCATTGTCGTCGAACTCAAATCCTGAATATTTTTGCAACACTTCCCAATCGCCTTCAACTTTTAACTCGTCAACAATATTATATGTTGGAGGTGCCACTACCAAAGGTGCCTTAAATTCAACCTTACCATGTTGTGCTTCTATGTTTTTTAACATTTGAGCCAATATTTTCATATCGCCTTTGTGAACCATACAAGATCCAACAAATCCTAAATCTACTTTTTTAGTACCTCCATAGTAAGATAATGGACGGATGGTATCGTGTGTATAGCGTTTAGAAACATCCTCGTTATTTACATCTGGATCGGCAATCATTGGTTCTGAAATCTCATCCAAATCAACAACTACTTCTGCATAATATTTAGCATTTGCATCAGGTTTTAAAGCAGGTTTTATTCCTGTATTTATTTCTTGTATTCTTTTGTTGGCTTTATCTATTAATCCTTGAAGCACCTGCTTCTGATTATCCATACCTTTATCAATCATGATTTGAATACGATCTTTAGCAATTTCTAAAGATTCTACCAAAGTTTCGTCTTCTGAAATACAAATAGAAGCTTTAGCTTTCATTTCTGCAGTCCAATCTGTAAATGTAAAAGCTTGATCTGAAGTTAAAGTGCCAATATGTACTTCAATAACGCGTCCTTGGAATACATTTTCACCACCAAATTGTTTTAACATTTGTTGTTGCGTTGCATGAACCACATCACGGAAATCCATGTAACTTTTCATTTGTCCTTTAAAAGTAACTTTAACAGACTGAGGAATTGGCATTGCTGCCTCGCCAGTAGCTAATGCTAAGGCAACTGTTCCTGAATCTGCTCCAAACGCCACTCCTTTTGACATACGAGTATGCGAATCGCCTCCAATAATTATGGCCCAATCATCAATTGTAATATCGTTTAATACTTTATGAATTACATCGGTCATGGCATGATAAACTCCTTTAGGATCGCGTGCTGTGATTAATCCAAAGTCGTTCATAAACTTCATAAGCTTAGGAATATTTGCTTTAGACTTACTATCCCAAACTGAAGCTGTATGACACCCCGATTGGTAAGCACCATCTACAATAGGAGATATCGTTGTTGCCGCCATGGCTTCTAATTCTTGAGAAGTCATTAACCCTGTTGTGTCTTGAGATCCAACAATATTTACTTCTACACGTACGTCTGAACCTGCGTGTAATGTTTTACCAGGTGTTATACCTACCGCGTTTTTATTGAATATTTTTTCTACAGCTGTTAACCCTTGTCCTTCGATAGTTATTTCTTTTGAAGGCGCATAGACCAAAGGTGCTTCGATACCTAAAACTTTAGCAGCAAAAGTTTGTAATTTTTTACCAAAAACTACTGCATAAGATCCACCAGCTTTAATAAACTCCATCTTTTGAGGTGTTAAAGAAGCCGATATATCTATTAATTCTAAATCTCCACTGTATAATTTTTTTGTTTTTGTATTGATGGTTAAAACAGTGCCCGTTTCAACGGAATAAACTTGCTCTAAAACAGGTTCTCCGTTGGCATCAAGAACTGCATTTCCTTCGGCATCTTTTTTCTTAACCCAGTTTTTAAGATCGATTCCGATTCCTCCAGTTACACCAACTGTTGTTAAGAAAATAGGAGAAATTCCATTTGTTCCTGCAATAATTGGAGCTATATTAATAAACGGAACATATGGACTGCCTTGAACACCTGTCCATAACGCCACATTATTCACACCAGACATTCTTGAAGAACCAACACCCATAGTACCTTTTTCGGCAATAAGCATCACACGTTTATCTGGATGTTGTGCTTTTAAATCAGAAAGTTGCTTTTGCATTTCCTTATTATGCTCAAAAATACATTGACCATGTAGTTCTCTATCGGAACGAGAATGTGCATCGGCTCCTGGCGATAGCAAATCGGTAGAAATATCACCTTCTCCCGCAATAAATGTTACTATTTTTATTTCTTCGTCAATGTCTGGAAGTTTTGTAAAGAACTCGGCTTGGGCATAGCTTTCAATTATGTCTTTTGCTAAAGCATTTCCTGCTTTGTAAGCGTCTTCCAATCGCTTTGTATCGGCATCATATAAAAAGACTTGTGTTTTTAAAACTTTCGCAGCTTCAGATGCAATTTTGGTATCACTTCCTAAAACCAAATCGAGCAGAACTTCTATTGAAGGTCCGCCTTTCATATGTGATAATTGTTCTAATGCAAAAGCCGGTGTTATTTCGGCAACAACTGATTCACCTAAAATAATTTCTTTTAGAAATTTCGCCTTTACACTCGCAGCACTGGTTGTTCCGGGTAAAGTATTGTAAATAAAAAAGTTTAAAGAATCTTTTCTATGTGGATTCTCTGTATCCTTAATTTGTGCTATGATTGCACTTGTTAATTCAGCTCCATCAATCGGCTTAGGATGTAAGCCTTGAGCCTTTCTTTCTTCAATCTCTTTGATGTAATCGTTGTAAATGTTCATATTAGAAAGTCTTTTCTTTTTTAGCTTGCTTTAAACATAACATCTGTAAATTCAGTAAAGCGAATACAGACTTTAAAATTCATAACAAAAGCCCTTAATATAGTTGTTCGTTTATTTTAAAAGTGACGCAAAATACTAAATTAATATTTAGTTCTATAAAGAAACCACCTTATAGAATTGGAGATTTTATTAATTTATTATTGTGACATTATAAATTAATAAGATTATATATTTTTCAAAAAATTGGGATAATTAATGACGATTTATTAACCAAAATCACTTAAGAATTAAAATAAACTCTTAATAATATGTGTTTCGGAAATGCCTTCTGCTTCTGCCTTGTAATTTTTAATAATTCTATGACGTAAAATACTATAAGCAACGGCTTGTACATTTTCTATATCTGGTGAAAATTTGCCATTTATTGCGGCATGCGTTTTGGCTGCTAAAATTAAATTTTGTGATGCTCTTGGGCCAGCGCCCCAATCAAGATAATTTTTGACTAAAGGATTTGCTGTATCACTATTGGGTCTTGTTTTACCAACCATGGCAACGGCATACTCTATAACATTATCGGCCACCGGAATACGGCGTATAAGATGCTGATAATCTGTTATTTCTTGTGCTGTAAAAAGCGGATTTACTTTCGCAGGAGTGTCAGAAGTTGTTGCCTTAACCACTTCTACTTCTTCTTTAAACGAAGGGTAATCCAGATTAATCGCAAACATAAAACGGTCTAATTGCGCTTCTGGCAACGGATAGGTTCCTTCTTGTTCTATTGGGTTTTGAGTTGCCAAAACAAAATAAGGCAATTCTAATTTATAATGATGTCCCGCTACAGTTACGGCACGTTCTTGCATTGCTTCTAAAAGGGCCGCTTGTGTTTTGGGAGGGGTTCTATTAATTTCGTCTGCCAGAATAATATTAGCAAAAATAGGGCCTTTTATAAATTTAAAATGTCTGTCTTCGTCTAAAATTTCACTTCCTAGGATATCACTTGGCATTAAATCGGGGGTGAATTGAATGCGTTTAAAATCTAATCCTAAAGCTTGTGCAATAGTGTTTACCATTAAGGTTTTTGCTAACCCAGGCACTCCAATTAGTAGCGAATGTCCTCCAGAAAAAACTGAAATTAATATTTGATTAACAACTTCATCCTGACCAACAATAACTTTGGCTATTTCGGATTTTAAATCTTTATATCGCTTAACAAATTGTTCTAAGGCAGCTACATCCGACATATATTATTTTTTTAACCAGTTACTAGAAAATTCACAATTTCTATAATCACCGCTAATTTTTATATAGGTATCTTTTATTTTTTCATCTTGCCATTTTGCAATCGCATTTATCTTTTTTTCATCTAAAGCCAACTTCTTAATTTTTAAGTAATCGCGTGCGTAATCAGCCTCGTGTTGGTCAATTCTATCGGTAACCATTAAAATTTTAAAAGTTGTTTTTCCGGTTCTATCTTCTTCCTTTAGCACCAGACTGACTTCATTATCCTTTAAGTTTTGAATTTGAGCATACAACTCTGGATCCATTCTGGTTAATTCAAAATTATAATCTTGTGTTGTTGGGTTTATTAACTGGCCGCCATCGTATTTTGTTTCTTTTTCATCACTAGCTTCTTTAGCAGCATCAGCAAATGAAATTTCTCCATCTACAATACGTTTTCTTACTTTTTCAAGACGTTCTTTAGCTTCATTTACAGCTTCAACCGAAACCTTAGGCGATAATAAAATATGTGCTACATCGTATTCTTGACCTCTTATTTTTTCGCACTGAATAATGTGATACCCAAAATCTGTTTCGAATGGTTCTGATATTTCACCTTCCTGAAGTGAAAACGCCACCTCGCGAAACTCCTTTACCATTCGAGGCTGCTTTCTATTTAATGTATATTTCCCTCCTTTACTCGCCGATCCTGGATCTTCTGAGTACAAGACTGCTTTAGAACGAAAACTAGCACCATTTTCAATGATATCTGCTTTAAATTCTTTTAATCTATTGATTACTCTTTGTTTTTCTTCGTCTGCAATTTTTGGCTCTGCAACTATTTGTGCTACTTTTAGCTCTGTTCCAAAAGTAGGGCGTTCGTCTTTAGGGATTTTATCAAAAAAGGTACGTACTTCTTCAGGAGTAATTTCAATTTCATCTACAATTTTAGCTTGCATTTTTGCTGCTAATTGATTGGATTTATTTATTTCGAACATTTCATCTCTAAAATCTTTTTCGCTGTCTTTTTTATAAAACGCTAAAAGTTTTTCCATAGAACCATTGGTTTGCTGTAAAAACTGTTCGATTTGATAATCTACATTTTTTCTGATTTCGGCATCAGATACTTGAATACTATCTTGAATTGCCTGATGTGCATACAATTTATCTTCAAGTAATTTTCCAAATAACTCACACGCTTTTATATCGGTTGTATTCACACCTTGTGCTTGAAGTTGCAAAAACGCTTTATCGACATCTGACTCTAAAATAATATAGTCTCCCACCACGGCAGCCACACCATCTACCTTTTTAGCAATTTTAGTTTTAGTGGAGTCTTTTTTTACTGTTGGCTGATTTACAACCGCGTCGTTAATAATTTCTTGTGCAGATACGGTCTGTACGCTCAAAAATCCAATTAACAGAAGTACTATATGTTTCAAATTATTTATAAATTTCGAATTGTTTATTTTTAATGGCATCTTTTGTAATATCTTTTTCTAATTCTCTAATAAGTTCTAGCTTTCTTTTGTTAATAACGATTTGGTCTATAGTTGGCCTTACATACTCTAGTGGCGCCGTATCATTTCGCAACAAAACATCATTAATCTGCATCAAATATACTCCTAATGAATCTTTGAGCTGTACAAAATTAGATTTTTTTAACAGTTGATCTTTATTTTCTAAAGTAATAGCAGAAATTTTGTTTACTACCTGACTTGCTTTTATCCAAATTGTATCGTTTAAAGAATACGATTTAAACTGAATAGAAATGGCTTCTAAATCTTTTTTATCCTTTTTATTAAAACGTCTAAACTTTTGTTCAATCGTATTATAGTTAAGAATATTAGGATCTACATGAATGTATCTGAATTTTAATAACTCCTCATTTAATCGAAATACATCTTTATTTAAATTGTAGTATTCAATAGCTTCTTCTTTGGTAACATCTGTGTTCATGTTCTTTTTCACCAAAGCTTCTATGTACGCTTTGGTATATAAATCGTTCTTATACTGTTTTACCAATTTATTAAACTCTTCTTGCTCTGATTCGCTTAAATTAACCAAGGCGCCATCAACAAACAATTGTTGTGTTGCCCATCGATTGATAAAATTCTGTACCACCAGTGTACTATCTTCTTTCGAAATACCTTCTGCTACTAAATCTTTTATATCGTCGTAATATAAATAGGAATCGTTTACACGCGCAACAGGCACCCTGTCGTCTGTCTTCTTAAAAAAAGTACATGACGTGCTTATAATTAACAGCAGTAATAATATGATAGTATTTCGCACCTATTGTTTTTTTATTTGAGACTTGACATGTTTTAAAGCCTTCTGATTTATTTCGATTTTATATTTTTTGGCCAATTCCTGAAGCCAATTTTGCTCTTTAAAAACCTGGTAATCGCTAATTACAGCACCTTTTGCTTCCTCTAATGTTTTTTGCGTTTCGGGTAGTACTTCATTTACTTGTACCATCACAAAACCATCATTATGATTATAAATTTTTGAAATGCCTTTTTTAAATTCAAATGATTTAGGCAAAGCCTGATGCGTTTCATCCATTATTTCTGAAGTAAAAATAACATCTATTTTATCATTACTGTTAATAAGTGCTTTTATTTGCTCTAGCGCCATGCCACCTTCTAACAATTTAGCCACTTTTTTAAGTGTTTTTTCTTCTTTAGATGAAGCAACTAGCGCGTCAACCCGATTCGGATTTACATACTTCGATTTGTTCGCATTATAATAATTTGCTATTTCTAACGAATCTGATTTGGCCGCATTCCAAATCGTGGTTTCCATTAAATCGAACAATAACAATCCGTCTCGATATTCTGCAACAACATCTGCAAACTCAGTATTTTCTTCTTCTAAATGATTTTCTTGGTATTCTACTAATTTACTATTTAAAAACGATTCATAGTGTTTAGAAACCAGAACATCGAATGCTGTTTTATTCGCAGCTCCGTTTTGTGCATCGACTAAATAATCTCCAAAATCTTTATAAGTTAATTGTTTTTTACCAATTTTAACCAACGGCTTATCTGCCACAAAATCATTAGGAAGCTGCCATGATTTCTTATAATAATCATCATTTAAAATACTTGCAAAATACCCTAATGCTGGTTGTTTTTTTGGTATGTTATACTTCGATTTTAACTTGTTATAAAGTGCCTGGTCTATAAGTTTAGAACGTTCGTCGCGCTTAATCTTTTGCTCTAACTCCGGTTTCATATCTTGCAGAGACTCGATAGGTTTTTTACCATACAATTTTATAATATGCCAACCGTATTGTGTTTTTACAGGCTCTGAAACATCACCTATATTTTGTAATGCAAAGGCAACATCTTCAAACTCTTTCGCATTTAATTGTCCGCTAGAAAATGGATTTAGAAGTCCACCTCTTGGTGCCGAATTTCCATCGTCTGAGAACTGTTTTGCCAACGCTTCAAAATCTTCGCCTTGCTTTATTTTTTTATAGATGTCTTGAATTTTGTCTTCCGGTTTTCCGCTAATGGAATCTCCAGGTTTTGGTACAATCATGATATGAGCCACGGTCCTTTCACCTCTAGAAGCGCGTTTATCTTGAACAAACACAATGTGATACCCAAATTGCGTTCTAAACGGTTGTGAAATTTCACCAACCTTGGTGTTAAACGCCGCAGTCTCGAAGGGATATACCATTCTAAAACCTGTAAAATAGCCTAGATCTTCGCCAAAAATGGTCTGACCGTTGTGTACTTCTTTTCTAACGGTTTCAAAACCTTCCTTCAAAGCTCTATCACGTAACTTTACTATGTTATTATAAGCTACTAACGTATCTTCTGCACTTGCATTTTCTGCAATTTTTATTAGAATATGAGAAGCTTTCACATCGTTAGAAACTCTATTATAGGCTTCTTCAACCAATGCGTCGGTTACTTTGCTGTCTGTAATAAAATTTTTAGCAAGTTGTTTTTTGTAGGTATCTAATTCTCTTAAATACGATGGTTTCTCTTGCAACCCTAAAGATTTTGCCTCTTTCAACTTTAATTTATAGTTGGTAAAAAGCGCTAAATATTCATCAACATCTTTCTGAGTTTCGTCTTGAACCAAATCTAAATTTTTGTTGTAGACTTTTAAAAATTCAGATACGTAAATCGGTTCACCATCCACTTTAAAAAGCACTTCTTTTTTAGAAGATTGTCCATTAACATGAGTAATAGAAATTGCGAGGAAAATTAAAAATAAATACTTCAGATTCATTTAAAAAAAATTACATTAAAAAGCAAAAATACTAATATAAACCTAGAATACAAGTTGTTTAACAAACGTTTAAAAACTTGGAATCGTATAGGGCTTTTAAATATAAATATTTACCTTTCGCTCCTTAAATTATTTAGTGTAATAATGCGAAAATTAAAACTGATTTGGGATTTCCGCGGGCCAGACGCCAGTAAAATTGCCGAGCATCACGAGATTCATTTAAAGGAATATATTGAACTCGAAAAATTAAATATAACAATTACGGGATTTGAAGTGTTAACCAACGCTCATGCCATTGCGTATTTAGTGGTTGACGAGGATGCGATGATACCCGTTCGCGATGCTTTAAAACCGCATCGCGGACAAGTTTACACCGAATAAAAAATTTATTAATGATTGTAAAAATTATGAATGTTTTTACACCATTATAATACAAGTTAATACTGCTGAATATCTCAACTAAATAACTAATTTTGCAATCGTTAAAATTTTTAGCACCCTAACCAATCTCTTTGCTAAAATCCAAATTAAAAAACCCAGCATGAAACCAAAAATTGACGGATTTATACTTGCTATTATAGCTGTTGTAATTTTTGCATATGTTTTTCCGTATTGGGGAAGCAAAAATAGTCCGATACCATTAAGCCTTATTGGAAGTATTGGCGTATCGTTAATTTTCTTCTTTTACGGATTAAAATTAAGTCCTGACAAAATTAAATCTGGTTTAAAAAACTGGAAATTGCACTTATTAGTGCAAGCGTCAAGTTTTATTTTATTTCCTATAATTATCATCGCGATTTACCCTTTTATAGATTCTGAAAGTAGTTTTACAATCTGGCTAGGTTTTATGTTTTTGGCAGCATTACCTTCTACGGTATCCTCATCGGTAGTGATGGTATCTATGGCTAAAGGAAACATTCCTGCTGCTATTTTTAACGCCAGTATTTCGGGGCTTATTGGCATTGTAATTACCCCACTTTGGATGAGCTTGTTTTTATCTCAAACTACAACCGATTTTGATTTAGGCATTATTTACTTGAAACTAATAACAGAAATTTTATTGCCCGTTATTTTTGGAATTAGCCTGCAACGCTTTTTAGGCTATTATGTTAGAAAACATCTTAGATACCTCACGCTTTTTGATAAATCTATAATTCTATTAATTATTTATAAAAGCTTTTCGGAATCGTTTGAAGAAAACGTTTTTAGTGCTGTAAACTTTAGAGATTTATTGATGATTTTATTGGCTGTAATCGTGTTGTTTACCGTTGTTTATTTTATTATTAAACAAATAGCCATCCGATTAGGTTTTAGTTTAGAAGACCGCATAACGGCTAAATTTTGTGGCACGAAAAAATCGTTAGTACATGGTACTGTTTTTTCTAAAATACTCTTTAAAAATTCGGCATCTGTTGGTATCATTTTGTTGCCGCTTATGCTGTTTCACTTTATTCAAATATTTATAATTAGCATTTTAGCATCTAAACTAGAAAAACAAGTGTCACTCAGCGAAAGTTAACTTTCATTCGATTTAAAACTAAATAAAAAAAAGACTTTAATAATTACATTAAAGTCTTTTTTATGCTTTATAAATTCTTAAATTCTATCTTGAATAATTAGGAGATTCGTTAGTAATAGTGACATCATGCGGATGACTTTCATTAATACCACTGGCTGTAATTTTTACAAACTGTCCTGTATTTTGTAAAGTCGCTATATCTTTAGCACCGCAATAGCCCATTCCGGCACGTAATCCACCAATAAACTGATGAATACTTTCAAATAAATCACCTTTATAAGGTACGCGACCTACAATACCTTCGGGTACTAATTTTTTAATATCGTCTTCTACATCTTGAAAATAACGGTCTTTACTGCCTTCTTTCATAGCTTCCACAGAACCCATTCCGCGGTACGATTTAAATTTCCTTCCTTCGTAAATAATCGTTTCCCCTGGAGATTCTTTGGTTCCTGCTAACAACGATCCGAGCATTACAGTATCTGCACCCGCCGCAATGGCTTTTGGAATATCGCCAGTGTAACGAATTCCGCCATCGGCAATCACAGGAACACCGCTACCTTTTATGGCCGCTGCTACTTCTAAAACTGCTGAAAATTGAGGAAATCCAACACCAGCAACAACACGCGTGGTACAAATTGACCCCGGACCAATACCTACTTTTACAGCATCGGCACCCGCTTCAACTAAATATTTTGCTGCAGCACCTGTTGCGATGTTACCAACAATAACTTCTAACGTTGGAAATTTCGCCTTTATTTCTTTTAAAACATTAACCACACCTTTAGTATGACCATGTGCCGTATCTATTACCACAGCATCAACACCGGCATTCACCAATGCTTCTGCTCTAACAACTGCATCACCGGTAACACCAATAGCTGCAGCCACACGCAAACGACCATAGGCATCTTTATTTGCCATTGGTTTTTGACTTAATTTGGTAATATCTCTAAAGGTAATTAACCCTGAAAGTTTATAATTGTCATCAACAATAAGTAGTTTTTCAATTTTATGCTGTTGAAGAATAATTTCGGCATCTTTTAACGATGTTCCAACGGCGGCGGTTACCAAATTTTCACTTGTCATCACCTCAACAATCGGTCTTTTTTTATCGTGTTCGAAGCGTAAATCACGATTGGTAACAATTCCCTTTAAAGTTCCATCTTCGGCTACAATAGGAATTCCACCAATACCGTATTCTGCCATACATTGTTTAGCATCTAGAACAACAGCAGTTAAAGGCAACGTAACAGGATCTATAATCATACCGCTTTCGGCACGTTTAACCTTTCTTACTTTTACAGCCTGCGCCTCAATAGTCATGTTTTTATGCAACACACCTATACCGCCTTCTTGCGCCATGGCAATTGCCATTTTACTTTCGGTAACCGTATCCATAGCGGCCGAAACAATAGGCACATTGATAGTAATATTACGTGTGAATTTGGATTGAATGTTGACTTCGCGTGGAAGTACTTCTGAATATGCTGGAACAAGTAGAACGTCGTCGTAAGCTAAACCTTCTCCTACTATTTTATTGGAATGTGAGATCATTGTGCAATTACTTTATAATTGCGTGCAAATATACAATTTTTTTTGTTTGAACAGTAAATATCTGGTTTAATAAAGTATGTAACTAGAAACCACTCCATTCAGGTTTGGTTTTAACACTTCTCATTACCTCATCTACCTCTTGAACCTCCTCCAAAACCACCGCCACGTCGTGAATCACGTCCGCCACCAATATTCATTTTTTGTCCAGCAAAACTGCCAAATTTATAAGTGAAATTTAGCATGAAATACTGTTCTAGAATATTGCTTTCAATGTCTTCAATGGAGGTTTCTGTCACCACTCTTCTATAACCGTTATTTTTCCCAAGCACATCGTAACCTACTAAGGTTAAGGTAGCTTTATTATCCCATAGTTCAATGCCTAATCCTGCATTCCAGAAAACCGCATCGCCATCAAAATCATCACCAACCCGACTATTATAACGATAAGAAACTTTATTAGATAAGAACACATTTTTGATAAAGAAAACAGACGATTCGAAATCTAAATTTTGAACAAAGTAATTGTTATCGTTAAACGCATCGGTATCGTATACACTCGTTGTTTTTGAGTAACTGTATGTAGTACTTAAATCTAACTTACTATCATAAGAATACTTGAAGGAAAAGGTCGGCTTTATATTGGTTGTTTTCGCTGTAAATTTTATAGCGTTTTGAATAGATAAGGAATTTTTATACGAACCATTGAACCTTGCATTTAAATTAATATTCGTTTTTTTACTGTAGTATGATTTTGAAATGGCTGCGTTACCTGAATATGAATAATCTCCATTAATGTTTGCGTAGGTTGTATTTTTAATTAAATCTTCATTGGTAATTGTGGAGCTTATTATTTTATCCTGAACAAATTGAGCTCTCACATTCCCGGTGATATTTATATTATTGAAAGCTAAATTATTTTGATATTCAAACCTTATGTCGTGATTAATTTCAGGTTCTAAAAAAGGATTCCCAATACGGATATGGGTAATATTACTAACATCTTCAACGGGCTGTAATTGATTTACAGAAGGCAAATCTACACTTTGGTTATAGTTTAGATTTATGTTTTTATAACCATTTTTATCGCGGTAGCGTATTCTTGCAGAATAGGTAGCGTACTCAAAATCTGTTTTAAAATCTCGTGCAACTATTAATTTATCGCTATAGTTTCTATAGGTGTTTGTGTATCCTCCTTCGATTTCAAAACGGAAATCGCGGTACTCGTATCGCAACCTTAAAGCGGGCCTAATGGTCGTTGTAGAATATTTACTATCTGAACTTAAAACATCATTAAAGTCATCATAATCACCGGTAGTATCGTCAAAATCATAGATTAAATTTTCATTATTCTGAGAATTTATACTGGCGGTATATCTGGGCATGATTCTAAAATTCGTGAATAGCTCCTTACTCCAAAAAGCACTCAACCTAATATTGCTACTGTAGTTATTTAAATTGTTTATTTGATTTTGAATCACTGTGTTATTCAGCCTATCAATAAAATTTTCAGAATATTTTTTACTATCTGAATTCCCCTTAGTAAAATCTGTATTTAATCGAATATTTAAATAATCTCGGCGTCCTGTAATGGATGTAACACTAAACTCATTGTTAATATCGTAACTCTCGGATACCGATTCGTTTTTAGAGTAATAATCACTTACTAAATCGCCATTAGTATATTCAGATCTTTTGTTGGTAATAGCTCCTGATTCTGAATTCTCTACATTTACGTCAATCTCATTAGATATTTGAACCCTATTCTTAGATTGTTTATTTTTTGATTTTATAATAAATTTTAAATCACCGCCTGCTTTGTGGCTATCAGAATCGCTAAAACTTCTACTCTCAGAATCCGTAATGTAATTTAAATCTGGCAAAAAATTCTCTGCAATACTTTTTTGTTCTCTATCGGTACTTTGGGCACTATATCTGTAATTTCCATTAACGCGTGTTTCGTTCCATTTACCTTTTGTAAAATTAGCACCTATAAAATCAGATTCTATGTAGCCATTACTGGTATCGGTATCGGGCAAAGCATTAAAACCTCTAAACATGTTTATATTATTGGTACCAGAAATAAGCCCATACTGTTTCCCATCTACCAACTGAAAAACATTGGCATTGGCTTGGTATTTTTCATCGGTTCCGTAACCGACTTTAATATCGCCAAAAGTGGCTCTATTTTTTCCTTTTTTAATAGTTAAATTTATTTCTTTAGTACCGGAATCAGATTCTTCGCCTGTAAACTTTTGCATATTGGTTTTATAATCTGTTACCTGAACTTTACTGATAACATTACTCGGAAGATTTTTTAATGCGATGTCGCCCTTTTTTTCACCAAAAAATTGCATACCATCTACATTAATGGCCTCGACTTCTATCCCATTCATGGTAATATTTCCGTCAACATCTATTTCAATACCGGGTAACTTTTTAAGTAAATCTTCAGCTTTATCGTTAGGTAATGTTTTAAAACTATCGGCATTATATTCAATCGTATCTCTTTTAATTAAAATAGGAGGCGCTTTTCCTATAATTGAAACCACATTGAGCTGTTCTATTTGGTCTTCTAAGGTAACATCGCCCATATTTAATTGCTTACCGTTTGGCACCGTAATATCTCTTCGATAAGGTTTGTAGCCTAAATACGCAATATTAAAAATGGCTTTGGAGTCGGTTTCGGTATTTACCTGTAATGAAAACTCACCGCTGTTATTTGTAATACCATAAGACAGCGGAATGCTATCTTTTATACTTTGGATATACACCGTAGCACCTTCTAAAAGATTATTAGACTGATCTTTAACAACACCTTCTAATGTGAATTTCTGCGCAAATAAGGTGGTTGAAAAAAATAAAATAACTGGTAATAATAGAAGTTTTTTCACTGCAAATGGTTGTTAGGTCTGTTGTATGACTCTTTAACCAAATAAAGGTTTAATGATAATCTGTGAAAAAACGTAATAAAAAATACTACAAAGTAAGAAGCTGTTAACCTATTTGTTATTTTGAAGCAGTTGTTTAAGAACAATAAAGGCTGAAAGTGTAAAAGTAAGTGTCATTAAAATTCCGGAAATCATAACAATATATTTCATCCATAGGTGACCACACCAAAGTAAATAGAGACCTCCAAATGTAAGTAGCACTGATAAAAAAGGCTCTATCATTAAAAACAGTTTAAGTTTTTTATTAAGCTTGGTGATAGCTACTAAAATGCCCAGTAAGAAGAAAATGATAGACATTGAAAGAATGTGATTATGCACCAAGGTAAGCATTTCCTGATCGCTTTTTTTAAAGTGCATTACTTCGGCATCCTCATCATTTTCATTACCTAAATATTGCTCCTCTATACCGTTTGGATTTGCAGAGGATGTCTCTCCAACAAACAATAAACCTGTGTAAAAACCAATACTTAAAACGATAACAAATGCTCCGATTAATACTTTTAATTCGTTAGGAAGGGTTAATATTAATCCGTTTAGTTTCATTTACAGAACTTTTTTTGAGTGAAGTATTTTTAATGATTGTAATAAGTTGTTCATGGCATTAGTCATAGAACGTACCGAAATTGTCGCACCCGAAATGGCCATAATATTATCGCCATAATGTAACTCGTCGCCACTCTTTTTTCCTTCAAATTGTCTTAACCAACGTTTACTTCCAATTTCGCCACCATATTCTTCTCTGTACATTAAGACTTTGGTTTTTAAAACAATTAAATCTTTATCTAAAAGTACTAAATAATCGAATTGTGCGGTTTTGCTTGGCGCTTCAGAAAGATACACATATCCCAATAGTTTTTTATCTTTTTCTATTTTGAACAGATTATCTTCTTCAAATTTAGACGGTAAACTTTTTTTAATATCGGACGCAATAGTAACACTTGTAATATTAAATGTTTCTATATTAAAACTATCTTTAATTTCTTTATCTACCTTTTTTTGAATACCACTAGGTATCCCAAAAGATTGCATTAAAAAAGTAATTACTACGAAAGTTACAAGTTTAAATTCCATGCGTAAAAATATTAATTTATTTCTTCTATTAAACAAATAATATACCAAATAGCTAATGCACATTGTTTTATGCATTAGCTATTTGGTAGTTTTGCGTTAGGGATTGCAGCGGCATCCTTTTTGCGAAGCAGTCCCGAAATGAATTCGGGACTACTTCGCAAAAAGATATAGCGGAAAGCCCGACCCTTGCGGTAACGCCCAAATTAGTTGAGATTCCTTTATTAGCGGGAATAACAACATTTATTGTTTAGAACCAAACGCCTATTCCGAAGTTTAGTCTGTTAGCCACATCTGCACCAGCTTGGGCATTATCTCTAAATTGATAATCGCCTTTTAAAACCACTCCAGGTGCGATATGATAGCTTAAGCCAGTTGTTAAATCGTTTCTGTTATACGCATCGTTACGAACTAAAGTACCTTCTGTAGCAGCATGTGTATCGTACTGCTCGTATCTTGCAAATGCAAATAAACGTTGCTGTTTTTCTTGTGGTAAAAGATTGTATGCTGCTTCTACATACCAACCTTGTAATTCGCTTCCTAAGGTAGCATTGTTTATGGTATTATACGCTTCTGAATCGCTGATGTTGGCATGAATGAACTGACCACGTGCCGTAAAACGTTGGTATGCATAACGCGCATCTAAACCTATCATAGAAATTCCTACATCTGAACCATCAATCATATCTACAGCATCTAAAGCCTGCGTACGACCAAAATAACCGGATAACCCTAAACGCAAGCCCGGTAAACCATAGTAATCAAATTTTGCAGATAAATTTGGTTTGTTGATGGTTGATTGAATTCCCTTTTGTCTTCCATTTCGTAAACCGCTACTTCCTCCTAAGGTTTTTGTACCGTTTAAAGATTGAAAACCATTAAACACATAAGCTTGATATCCTAACGACAGCTCGTTAAACCTACCTGTTACACCAATACCTATTTCTCTCCATGTAGTTGGTACAATAACATTATCAACCTCAGGACGCTCAACGCCATTAAATGTTGTTGGCTCGTGGAATTCGTTTATAATACCCATTGGTACTAGCATTAAACCCCCACGTAAACTTACATTTGGTGCTATGGCATAGTTAATAAATGCTTGTTCGATAAAAACTTCGTACACATGCTCGAACTCAACCTCTGTAACAAACTGTGTTTTATCGTTAAATTGATATCCAAAAAGTAACACCAGTCGTTGTACATCGAGCTCGCCGTTGCTTGCTTCTGGTTGATTATAAGTGATTTCGCCGTAAGCACCCACGGTAACAGATTTTCCATAGTTACCAGATAAGATACGTTGTGCGGCATTTAATTGTTTTTGCGGATCGAAAGTTATAGAATCTTGCACAGTTTGTGCAGAAGCTATTGATACTATGCAAATTGCTAAAAGTAAAGTTAATTTTTTCATTCTATTGGTTGTTTTTATTAAGACTGAATATAAATAATATCATATTTTACAGGCAAAAATAAAACACAAAACCATATTGGCAAAACTTATTTAGATTAATTTTAAATAAAAAAATTAACACATTATTAACATACTGTGAAACAACATTTTAAAAAAGCCTTTAATGATAGGTTTTAAATATTTTTGATGCTTCGTTGTGGGCGCTCTCGAAACTTAAAGCGTTTAAATTGTTCAGTTTCTGAGCGGTAAAATAAGATAATAACTTTTCTGTTGGCATATTGCCCGTTAGCTCATCTTTTGCCATAGGACAACCGCCAAAACCTTGAATAGCCCCATCAAAACGATGACAACCTGCTTTAAAAGCAGCGTCCACTTTTTCGAACCACGTAGAAGGCGTTGTATGCAAATGTGCGCCAAATTCTATATGCGGGTATTTGGGAATTAAATGAGAAAACAAATACTTAATACTTTCAGGTTCTGAGCTTCCTATTGTATCACTAAGGGATAGTATTTTAACGCCCATACTATTGAGTTTTTCTGTCCACTCACCTACTATTTCTACATTCCACGGATCTCCATAAGGATTTCCAAAACCCATAGATATATAAACGACGACTTCTTTATTTGCCTTGTCGGCAATTTCTAAAATTTCTGATAGCGTAATAATAGATTCTGCAATGGTTTTATGCGTATTACGCATTTGAAAATTTTCGGATATAGAAAACGGATACCCTAAATAATTAATTTCTTTGTGGGCACAAGCATCTACTGCACCACGTGTATTGGCGATTATGGCAAGCAATTTACTTTTTGTATGCGATAAATCTAACTTCGACAAAACTTCGGCTGTATCAGCCATCTGTGGAATTGCTTTTGGCGACACAAAACTACCAAAATCGATAGTATCAAATCCTACACGTAATAACGATTGAATGTACTGTACTTTTTTATCGGTAGGAATAAAGTCTTTAATGCCTTGCATGGCATCACGAGGGCATTCAATAATCTTTATAGCAACAGACATGATTTCGCTTAAAATAAGATGATAAAAATACTATTATTTTTATTAATGACTGTTTAAAAAATGACGTGAAAAGAATTCATTTTGTAAGAATTGTAAATAATATTCGACTTAAGATTATAATCTTCAATCAATTATCATGAAAAAAATTACATATATCATAATATTAGCGCTCCTAGTTTCACAAATACATTATAGCCAGAGCATCGCTTATTATGATTTTTCTTTAACAACTATTTGGAATTCCACCAATCATACTTCGGTACCGCCCGGGGCACATTGGTCGGCGCTTGTAGGCGCCACTCATAATACAGAAAACGAATTTGTTGAAATTGGAGCTGTTGCGCCTGCTACAGATGGCATTAAAGACATTGCTGAACTAGGAAATTCTAATAATTTTAGAAATGAAGTTAATACCGCAATTGCTTTAACCAAGGCAGACCAGTGGATAAATGCGGGTGGATTAGGCAACCCTGTTGGAACTTTTATCTATAATGATTTAGAAGTTAATGAAAACTTTCCGCTGATAACTTTAGTATCGATGGTGGCTCCAAGTCCCGACTGGTTTATTGCCGTAAATAGTGTTAACTTAAGAACTGATAATACCGCGATAAATAATGGCTGGAAAGACACCTTTACTTTAGATGTTTTTGCCTACGATTCTGGAACAGATGATGGAACCGATTACGGTTCTGCAAACATAGTAAGTAATCCGCGGGTGCCAATTTTCAAACTAACTACGGCGCCAATAAATGGCAATAGAATGGGAACCATCACGTTTACTTATAAATCTTCCACACTAAGCGATGCAAATGTCAATGCATTAGAAAACATCACGTTACATCCTAATCCTTCCAATGGCATTTTTACCATTTCAAATCTTCAAAAGATTGATTTACAAACCATTAAAATCTATAACATTTTAGGTAATTTAATTAAAGTCATGCAGCCAACAAACAGGGATAAAAACTTACATGTGAATATGAGTTATTTAAACCCCGGTATGTATCTGTTAAAACTAAATACCACTGAAGGTAAAAGTTTCACGCGAAAGATAATTGTCGAATAGTCGACAAATCTTACGGTTTAACGTTTTTTTTGTTTAAAAGTTCGGTTTAGGCATACATTTGAAAAAAATGTTTCCCCCAAATGAATATTTTTAAACACATCCTTCCTCTTTTATTTTTTTCTGGTGCTTTTTTACTTTGCGCCAATGGCAATGCACAAAAAAATTTGGAAGCTTGTGGAACGGTTACAAATTCTGAAACGCTTTATTATTTAAATAGCATAAAGCCAGAACTTAAAAAATTCGAACAAGCATTTTTGCAATTAAAATCTGTAGCAAACAAATCTCAGGCAAAATTCATTAATTCTATCCCGGTTAAAGCTCACGTTATTAGGTCTTCTGATGGTACGGGAGGCATTTGTGAATCCGATCTTTACAATGCGTTTTCTAATTTAAACACTGTTTATGCAGATGCTTTTATGTCGTTTTTTTTATGTGAAGGTATTAATTACATTAATGAAGATGAACTTTGCCATTTAAATAAAGGCGATGAAACAAACTTAATTGAACGCTATAATGTTCCCGGTCTGATTAATATCTATTTTACAGATGATATCTTAGGAGAATCTGACGATACTTTATGTGGTTATACCGACAACTCAGGAAGAAATGATGTTATTGTTTTAAAAAACAGTTGCGTAACAAACAGTTCGTCGTTAGCGCATGAAATGGGACATTTTTTCTCATTAATTCATACGCACGGACCAGACAATACAAAATTAACAACCGAATTTGTAGATGGCAGCAATTGCGATACCGATGGCGATGGTATTTGCGATACGCCCGCGGACCCAAAACTGACGTCTAAAAATGTCAACAATTTTTGCGAATATACAGGTACTGAAAAAGATGCACATGGCGATCTATTTGCACCAGATGCGCAAAACATCATGTCGTATTCCCTAAAAGGTTGCAGATCTCATTTTTCGAATCAGCAACTCGCACGTATGTATGCCTTTTACCATACCGCCAAAAGTTATTTAGCTTGCCCTGATTTTAGTGCCAATTTTACGGCAGACGTTACACAAACTTGCGAAGACGAATTAATAGTGAATTTTAATAGTAATTGTAAAAATATTAGCAATTGGGCTTGGGATGTGGATAGTGACGGGGTGATAGATTATACCTCTAAAAATCCGTCGCATACTTTTAAAACTGGTATTTACGATGTGACACTTACGGTATCCAATAAATCGCAATCCATCACAAAAACCTATTCCAATTTTATAAACGTTGGTACAGAGTCCAATTGGCTTCAAGAAGATTTTGATTCTTTTACCACAACAAATGATAAGGGATGGACAGCGACAGATGTAACACAAAATGGTTACAACTGGTTAAAGTATGCCGGCGCAACACCATCAGACAATACCGGTCCTTTGGCTGATAGTTCGAGTAAATCGGGTTCAGGAAACTATATTTATGCCGAAGCAACTGGCGCAAAGCCTGGTGATGTTGCTGAATTCATATCTCCTTGTATAACCATAAATTATGAAAATTCAGTTATTGAATTTGCATACCATATGTATGGAAAATCCATTGGTGAATTGCATGTAGATCTTAAAACGGATTATGGCTATATTAATGATGTGATTCCCGCACTTATTGGAAGTCAACAAAATCAACAATCCGATGCATTTTTAACAAAAGATATCGACGTATCGGCATTTACCAATCAAACTATAAATATTCGATTTAGAGCCATAAGGGGATTCGGTTGGGATGGAGACATAGCCATCGATAATATTTTTATAAAAACAATTATTACTCCAATAACGGATAAAAACACGATTGCATACCCAAACCCAGTAAAAGATAATTTGCTTTATGTTAAAACAGACCTTGGTTTAGAGCCAGTACAGTATCAAATTGCTAATTTAACAGGAAGTGTATTTATGTCTGGAGTGCTCACTAATCAGCCTATAAATATAGCTAATCTGTCATCGGGCATGTACTTGTTAACGGTTTCTAATAGTCGTTCTTCAATTACCAAAAAAATAATTAAATAAGTAATTACGCGTTTAGAATTGCTTTGTTTATGGCTTTTATTAATCCTGGACCTTCGTAAATAAACCCGGTATATACCTGTACTAAATCGGCACCTGCATTAATTTTTTCTAAAGCATCACCAGCAGAATGAATACCCCCTACACCTATGATAGGGAACGTCTTTTTGCTTTTTTCGGCTAAATATCTAATCACTTCTGTACTCTTATTTTTAATAGGTTGCCCGCTTAAACCGCCGTTTCCTATAGCCTCTAATTGCTGATCAGACATTTTTAAACCAGTTCTATCGGTAGATGTATTGCTGGCAATAACACCATCTAAGTTGGTAGAACTTACAAGTTCTATGATTTCGTCTAATTGGATAGTATTTAAATCCGGTGCAATTTTTAACAAAATTGGTTTTTGTTTTTCGAAGGTTTTATTTGCTTTTTGCACTGCTCCAATTAATTCCTCTAAATAAGCTTTATCGGTTAATTTAGCATGACTTCCTACATTTGGGCAACTTACGTTAAGCACAAAATAATCTACATAAGGGTGTAACCCATTAAAACATTCTAAATAATCTTTGGTGTAATCCTCAGGTGTTGTATTCGTGTTTTTACCAATATTACCACCAATAATCAGTTTACCCTTATTCTTTTTTAGTTGCTTAATGGCGGCTTCTAAACCCTCATTATTAAATCCCATTCGGTTAATGATGCCTTGGTCTGCCTTCAATCGAAACAATCTTTTTTTAGGATTTCCTTCTTGTGCCTTAGGTGTTACCGTTCCGATTTCGATAAAACCGAATCCGAAATTTGCCAATTCATTATACAGAACAGCATTTTTATCGAACCCCGCCGCTAATCCTACCGGGTTTTTAAAAGTTAATCCGAATAAATGGCGTTCTAATTGTTTGTCTTCAATAACATACAAGCTTCTAAATAACCAAGTACAACCAGGTATTTTAGAGGTTAATTTTATTAATGAAAATGTGAAATGATGAATCTTTTCGGGATCGAATAAGAAAAATAAAGGGCGAAGTATTGTTTTGTACATCTGTATTATTTATGCAAAAGTACTTCTAAATAAAAAATTTAACAATTCTTAATGCAAAAATATTTAGGGAACGCTTTTAAGACAATAATGCCTACTAAATTGTACTTCTGTACAGCATAAATTCCTTACTTTTGATATATTAAAAAACGCCATTGAACATGATTTCAAAAGAAAACATTATTAAACGATTTGTAAGTTACGTAGTTATTGATACCGAATCGGATTCAAATTCAAAAACCACACCTAGCACCAAAAAACAGTGGGATTTAGCAAATAAATTAGCCGATGAACTAAAAGCCATTGGTATGCACGATGTTAGCATCGACGAAAACGCCTATATCATGGCCACTTTACCAAGCAATGTAGCGCACGATGTACCAACCATTGGGTTTATTTCGCACTTCGATACCTCACCAGATTTTACTGGTGCCAACGTGCGTCCACAAATCATTGATAACTACAATGGAAAAGATATTGTTTTAAATGCAAGTGAAAATATTATTCTCTCGCCCGATTATTTTGAAGACTTGCACCTTTACAAAGGACAAACGCTCATAACTACAGACGGCACCACATTGTTAGGAGCCGATGATAAAGCAGGTATTTGCGAGATTGTTTCGGCTATGGAATATTTAATAAAGCATCCGGAAATAAAACACGGAACCATTCGTGTTGGTTTTACCCCCGATGAAGAAATTGGCAGAGGTGCTCATAAATTTGATGTCGACAAATTTGGAGCAGAGTGGGCCTATACCATGGATGGAAGCCAGATAGGTGAATTAGAGTACGAGAACTTTAACGCTGCGGGTGCGGTTGTAAAAGTGAAAGGAAAAATTGTACACCCAGGCTATGCCAAAGGAAAAATGATAAACTCTATGTACATTGCTCAAGAGTTTATTAATTCCCTGCCAAGAATGGAAACACCCGAACATACTGAAGGGTATCAAGGCTTTTTTCATTTACATAATATGAAAGGTAATGTTGAAGAAACGGTTTTAGAATACATTATTCGCGACCACGACCGCAAACATTTTGAAGCGCGAAAAGCGGTTATGGAAAATTTAACTGTGGAACTAAACGAGCAGTATGGCAGAGAGGTTATTAGTATTGAAATAAACGATCAGTACTATAATATGAAAGAAAAAGTTGAACCTGTAATGCACATTGTAGATATTGCCGAAGAAGCCATGAAACAAGTTGGTATTACACCAATTATAAAAGCCATTCGCGGTGGAACGGATGGTTCTCAACTTAGTTATAAAGGGTTACCATGCCCGAATATTTTTGCAGGCGGACATAATTTTCATGGGCGATACGAATATGTGCCTGTAGAAAGCATGATAAAAGCAACCGAGGTTATTTGCAAAATAGCAGAGTTAACGGCGAAAAAGTATAAAGTTTAAAATTAAATTGATTTTGGGGTAATATTCGTCTTGAAAACAGAAATCTATTAGTAATAAAATAGTCATTTCAAAAAGTAGAAATGCTACCCTCAAATTACAGTAACAGCAATAAACCAACACACTAAATATAAAACATTTACAAATGGAAAATAATGAATTTGAAAAGGGGAAAGTTTTCTCGTTTGCAAAAAGTATTTCATATGCAGACAAAGCCGTTGTTAGCAAACATATACTTAAAAAAGAAACAGGGAATATAAGCTTGTTTTCATTCGATAAAGGAGAAGGCTTAAGCGAACACACCACACCTTTTGATGCATTGGTTTTAATAGTTGACGGGAAGGCGAATATAATAATAAATGGCGCTAACAATATTCTTGAAAGTGGCGACAGCATCATTATGCCTGCCAACATACCTCATGCTTTAAAAGCAGTCGAAAAATTTAAAATGGTGCTTACCATGTTAAAAAGTAAATAGGTTTAGCTAACAACTAATCGCGTTTTTAAAACTTGCAGGGTCAAAAACAAAGAGAAAAATTAACTTAACTTGCAAAGCGTATATTGAATCTGTAAGAAATATAAAGAATGTTGATGGTTAATTAATCCAACTTAAAATACACTTTATAATGACTCAATTGAATAAAATTAAAGTTTTAAAATTTGCGAAGTTTCAAAGTTTCCTGATGGCACTTTTAGGTTTACTTGTAGGTGTTCTTTATTCATTTGGCGGATTGATTATAGACGCACTCGTGTCGCTTGATTTGATT
The DNA here is from genome assembly GCF_042676825.1 of Mariniflexile aquimaris. Lineage (NCBI taxonomy): Bacteria > Pseudomonadati > Bacteroidota > Flavobacteriia > Flavobacteriales > Flavobacteriaceae > Mariniflexile > Mariniflexile aquimaris. Next base: position 502,665 of record NZ_JBHTIB010000008.1, on the reverse strand, counting down.
ACTTCCATAGATACACCCGGATTAAGTTATGGAACCGTACTTGCTTTTGCGGCGTTAATTGGAATGCCTTTACTTTTTGCCGTATGTGGTTTATTATTAGGAATTATTGAAGCGGTTTTATACAACTTATATGTGATGTTTTTTGGAACCAATAAAATAGACTTTTATAAATGAAAAAGGTAAGCTCTGTTGAAGAATACATTGAAGAAAATGCGCATTTTGGAGATGCCTTAAAAATTCTACACGATATTATAACTGCAACCGAACTCGAAGAAACCATAAAATGGAATGCACCTGTTTATGAGCTTAAGGGCAAAAAAGTTGTTGGTCTTGGTGCTTTTAAGCATCATTTTGGTATCTGGTTTTTTAATGGTAATTTTTTAAAAGATGAAAAAAACCTGCTTTACACCGCACAAGAAAAAACGAAAGCTTTAAGACAGATGCGTTTTAATTCGATAAATGATATTGATAGAAATGCGGTGCTTGCTTATGTAAAAGAAGCCATTGAAAATCAAAAACTAGGTAAAGAAATAAAACCAGATAAAAAGAAAAAAGAAACGGTTATTCCTCCAGAGCTAAAAGACCATCTTAGTACAAATAAAGATCTAAAAGCTCATTTTGAAAACTTAACACCTTACAAACAACGCGAATTTTGCGAATACATTTTTGAAGCCAAACGCGAAATGACCAAACAAAGTAGATTGGAAAAAATCACCCCTATGATTTTAAAGGGTTTAGGATTAAATGACAAGTACAAAAACTGCTAAATTAAATAGGTTTTACGCTCAATAATTAAAAATTTCAAAAATTTAAATTATTTGCCTAAACTTAAAGTTGATACTTTTCTGGTGGACTCTAAAACACTTATTTGTGTACAAAGTTTTAATTCGCTAAATTCATTAAATTGACTAAACCGCGCTCTATCTACCTTATTTTCATTTAAATACATTTCAAATGTTGTAATAAATTCTAGCATTTTTAAATTGGTGTTTAAGTGTATTCTTTCTGAAGTTAAATCTTCTAAAGGCTTAAAATCATTCATTTCGAAAGAATCCCCACCTGGTTTAATTGAATTCCATTTTAATGAAAACACACCTTTCTTTGCCGCATTTAAATCAAGAAATATCTTTAGACCTCGATCTTTAATTTTGAATGTTGCCATTAAATTATTGTACGTGTTTAACAGAAAACATTTCTGTTGATAGGCATATAATAGGATACTATTATTAGCTAAAAGAACCAAACAAATTAAAAATAAATTCATAATCATATAGTTTAAGTTAAGGTATGCTGTATTACTAAGACAACTTGTTTCATATTTACCCTACCTATACAATTAATTCTAGCTAATTATTTAATAAAAAAGAACTTCCGTATTGCGGCTAAGACAAAAAAAAAGCTTCCAGTTTGGAAGCTTTTTTAAGTGTTTATTAAATGCTTTATAACGAAACTTTTGTACCTATAGCTTTACCATCAATAATATCAATAATGGTGTTTTCGTTTTTACCATTCGCTATAAACGTTGGAATATTATTTGCGGCTGCTTGTTGTGCATAATCCAGTTTTGAACCCATGCCGCCACGTCCTTCTTCCTCTGCTTTATTACTATCTTTCATGTATTTATCTAAATTTTCATTAGGATTAACATGCTTTATTAAATCACTGCTTGCCGATTCGGGATGCCCCGTATAAACACCCTCGGTATCGGTTAAAATAATTAGCTTATCGGCATTTAAAAGCTGTGCAATTAAACTTGCCAACTCATCATTATCCGAAAACATAGACATGGTAACAGACACCGCATCATCTTCATTTGCAATAGGGATAACACCTTCAGCCAACAATCCTTCACAACAATTAATCATGTTTTGTCGGTGAACACCCGGACTAAAATCACGTTTAGTAGGTAACACCTGGGCACATTTCATCCCAAAATCATGAAAAATATTATAATACAGACGCATCATTCTAGGTTGCCCGATGGCAGAGTACACTTGCCTGCGCTGTGTTCTGTCTTTAATTTTAGACTTTCCAAAAACCTCTTTTCCAGCAATTACAGATCCGGATGACACCAAAACGGTAATAATATCGCGTTCGTAAAGTTCGGCAATTTGCCTAACAAGATTTCGTAAAACGGGTCTAACAATTCTATTGTCTTTGTTGGTCATTACGTTTGTACCAACTTTAATAACTATTATTTCTTTATACATATTAATATTCTTTCCCTAATTCTACAGCACGATTAAAGGCTGCAAATGCTGCTTCTTTTATTAATTCGCCTACATTATTGTCTTGCATAGAATCTAAAGCAGCACGCGTTGTTCCGCCTTTTGAAGCTACTTTTTCCATCCAAGAATTAGGTGATAAATTCGATTGATTAAATAATTCTACGGCTCCTGTAAATGTCTGACTTACCAATACCGTAGAATCGTTTTTTGAAAATCCCATTTGTAGCGCAGCTTCCATCATACTTTGCATAAAATAAAATACATAAGCGGGTCCGCTACCAGAAATACCTGTAGAGGCATCAATAAAATTTTCATTGGTAACACGAATGGATTTCCCAGTGGTATCTAATAAACTTTCAATAGTTAACATTTCTATGTTCGACACCTCTTCTGATGTCACATACGAAGTTAAGCCCTTACCTATTTGCGCCGGTAAATTTGGCATTGCTCTAACTACTTTATTTAAGCCCGTTAGTTCTTTTATTGAAGCTATTGAAACCCCCGCCATAATAGAAACTAATAATTGTTGCGGTTGCACAAGCGATTTTATAGCTTTAAAAACACTTTCTGCGTGATATGGTTTTACGGCGATAAAAATAATATCTGCCTGCGGAACACAATCTGCTAATTCTTTAAAAGCATCAAAATGTGATATTTGCTCGAGCTCTTCAAGTTTTTCTACAGACTTGTCTAAAACCATAATGTTTTTCTTCTTCAATAATTTAGATTTCGACATGCCTTCTGCATAGGTTAACCCCATATTGCCTGCGCCTATTACGAGTACTTTCATTTGATGTTGTTTTTTATTTATTGATTATTTGATTAAACGAAAAGCGCACATTCGTTACAGTCTTTCACTTCGCCATAATAGGTTTCTCGGTATTTATGAATTGTCTTAACAGGTAAACCAAATAAATGCTTTTTTATATAAGTTACTTTTGTGGTTAACTCTCCCATTTTTGTACTGTATCGCTTTTCGTATTTTGTTTTTCTTTTTACGGTTATAATTTTCATGTGATTTTTATTTACTAATTAATTGAATTGATTGTTCTCTAACTTATTCAATTTGCATATTTCCGAACTTATATCCATGTTTCTTAATGCACGTGAAATTTCTATCAAAGTGTAATAAAATATCAAATATTGATGGCTTTGAATAAGCATCAAAAATTATCATCGTCATTTACAGATTTGATTTTTAATCGTTTCCAATGGAAACAACCTAAAATTTAAAGAATAGAAATAGAAATTTAATACTTATGTATTCAATCACATAAATATCAAAATAGTTAGATAATGTAGAAGTGTGTTATTTTTAACCTCTAAGAAATTAAGTTAGAGGAGGAATAAATTTATCGGATTGGTTTTTAAAAACCAAAAAGTTAAAGTTGTATATTCTGCAGTTCTGTCTTTCATGAAATCCTTTATTCATGCGGCAAATTTACGAAAACCGATTGCTAATAGCAAATTAGCTTTGTTAAGATAATGATAAGCCTTTGTTTATCACGATACCACAAACAAAAAAAACTTCCAAAATGGAAGCTCTTTTTATGATGATTTACTACTTTAATGGATATTAAGAGTTTGCTTTTGCGCTCAATTCCATAGAAATTGCAGAACGCTCGTACTTAACTTTTCCAGCCATAGTTTCTATTATACACGTTTGGTCTGTATCGTTTAACTCTAAAATTTTACCATGCAAACCGCTTTTGGTAATTACTTTATCGCCCTTTTTTAACTCGGCATTAAATTTTTTTTCTTTTTTGGCACGTTTCATTTGTGGTGCAATCATAAAGAAATACACAACTACAAACATTAATATGAACGGTAAAAATTGCCCGATTCCTTCTCCCATGGTTTTAATTATTATTTTAGTTATTTAGTTTGCTGAACTCACAGCTTATTTTTGTTACGATTTTACAAAAGCTGTAATTTTTACAACTTCAGAGCCTTTTTCGGTATTTGCAGTAACGGTAACAGTTTTTGTAATTTTATTAGTTCCGCTACCATTAAATTTTACCGAAAAACTTCCCGATTCTCCTGGTGCCAATGGTGCTTTACTCCAACCTTCAGGAACAGTGCAACCGCAAGAGCTTTTAATATCTGTTATTACCAAGGGTGCATTCCCTGTGTTTTTATACGAAAAGGTTGTTTCAACAGATTTCCCATTTTCAATTTCTCCAAAATCGTGTTCGGTTTCATCAAAAGTTAAGACTGGGAATTTTGATGCATTCGCATCTCTTTCTGCTGCTGCAACTACATTAGCTTCATCAATTTTTTTCGAAGCATCTTCTTTACAAGATGCGAACATAAAAACACTTAGAATACTTAAACCTAATATTAGTTTTTTCATTAGAAATATATTTTTTCAATTAAGCTGTAAAAATAGCAATTATTTAATCTATTAAAAATTTTTGATTGCATCTTAACACAATTTTACATCAAGCCGCGACCTATTTTTTTTAGGCTTCCTGCTTCTTCATATTCTTTCACCAATTTATCTAAAATACCATTTATAAAAATGCTGCTTTTAGGCGTAGAATATTCTTTTGCGATTTCTAAATACTCATTCATCGTTACTTTAACGGGTATTGAAGGAAAGTTTTTTAGTTCGCAAATGGCCATTTGAAGTAAAACATAATCGACATTCGCTATTCGTTCAGAATCCCAATTTAAAGTTTTAAGTTCTATTTCTTTATTGATGGCTGTTCTGTTTAAAAGTGTTTTTTTAAACAACTCGATAGCGTATTGTTTGTCTTCTAAATCTTTATACAATTTAGGTGTGAAAAATGCATCAGAAGACGATGGTTTTGCTTTTCGCAATAATTTTAAGATGGTCGTGTTAACGGTAGGTAAATCGTCTAACCAAGTTAAATTTTTATCTTCTAAATAATCGTAAAGTTTTTCGTTAGGAGCAATGATATCTTTAAATACATCAACAATAAAATCTTTATCTTCTTTAAAATCGGAGATTCTAGTTTCCATGTAATTTTTATACAAATCACTAGTGGTGATGGCTTTAAAAATAACATCTACATATTCGCCATCTAAAGCCCAATTAGTAATATTGTTTATTTCTAACTGGTTTTTTAACTGAAAATTATCTGCTAAAAGTTTAAGTAATTCGTTGTTAACAAACTTACGGTTAGGGTCTTTATCCTCTTTAGTTGCTAAATGTTTTTTCTGCTTTTTTTGCAGATCGTCTTCAGCTCTTTTTTGAACTTCGATTAATAAGGAAAGTAATAATAGGTACAAGTTGTACATATTATCGATACTAAACAGCAAAAACTTCTGGTCTTTACTAAAATCGTCACTTTCTCCCCCTTTAAAGGCATATAGGGTTTGCATTACTTTTACACGAATATGTCTTCTGTTTAGCATAATTACAATGAACTTTAATTAAAAAAGTATTTAGTTTCGAGCTGCAAAAGTAATATTATTTTAAAAAGTTACTCTATATTTTCTGTTTTATTCTTCATTAAGATTTTATAGTATTTTTAACAATTACAAAATAGCTTTTAAACTAATTAATAGTTTTAATGGTTTATATTTGCCTACTTAACATTTCGTGTTAAAATCTTTTAGATTACCTCTATTAATGAAAGAATTACAACATTTAAATAAATACTTTTTAAAATATAAAAAGCAACTTTTAATAGGTACAGCCATTACTATTATTGCGAGAATATTTTTGCTATTTACCCCACGCTATGTTCGTGAAATTTTTGTTGTTGTTGAAAAATATTTAAAAGGAGGTGTCTCTGAAAGCGTTATAAAAGCAGAATTAACCGAAGTTATTGTATACATTATTGGAGCTGCCGTTATAGCTGCCATTTTTACTTTTTTTATGCGACAGTATATTATTAATGTGTCGCGCTACATCGAATTCGATTTAAAAAATGAAATTTACAATCAGTACCAAAAGCTATCCTTAAACTTTTATAAAAAAAATCGAACTGGCGATTTAATGAATCGGATAAGTGAAGATGTTAGCAATGTGCGCATGTATACTGGTCCTGCCATCATGTATAGCATTAACACCATCACCCTTTTTGTTATCGCGCTTTTATACATGTTTAACGAAGCACCTAAATTGGCTATGTATACGGTATTACCATTACCAATTCTTTCTATTGTTATTTATAAATTAAGCAAAGAAATACATATACGAAGTACGATTGTTCAACAATTTTTATCGAAGCTTTCTACATTTACTCAAGAGTCGTTTAGTGGTATTTCTGTAATTAAAGCTTATGGTATTGAACCTCAAACCGCGTCTAACTTTAAAATATTAGCTGCCGAAAGCAAAGAAAAACAAATCAATTTAGCTAAAGTGCAAGCTTGGTTTTTCCCTATGATGATTTTGCTTATTGGCGCTAGCAACCTTTTAGTTATTTACATTGGTGGCATGCAATACATAAATGGCGAAATTGAAAGTTTAGGTACTATTGCCGAATTTATAATTTATGTAAATATGCTTACATGGCCTGTTGCCACTGTAGGCTGGGTAACCTCTATCGTGCAGCAAGCGGAAGCATCGCAAAAACGAATAAATGAGTTTTTAAAATTAGAACCAGAAATAAAAAATACCGTTGAGTCGCATACCGAAATTACGGGTGATATTATATTTAATAAGGTGTCTTTCACTTACGACGACACTAATATTCAAGCCTTAAAAGATGTGAGTTTCCAGATAAAAGAAGGTGAAACCTTAGCGATTTTAGGAAAAACAGGCTCTGGTAAATCGACCATTTTAGATTTAATTGGACGCCTTTATGATATTGATGAGGGTTCAATTATTATTAACAACATACCCATAACCCAACATAATTTAACCGAATTAAGAAACAGTATTGGCTATGTACCGCAAGATGCCTTTTTATTTTCCGACACGATAAAAAACAATATAAAATACGGTAAAGACGATGCTACCGATGAAGAAGTTATTGCCGCTGCCAAAAATGCCCAAGTACATAAAAACATCATTAAGTTTAATAAAGGTTACGACACGGTTTTAGGTGAACGTGGTATAACACTTTCTGGTGGTCAAAAACAACGCGTCTCAATTGCCCGAGCTATAATAAAAGCTCCTAAAATTTTATTGTTCGACGATTGTTTATCGGCAGTAGATACCGAAACAGAAGAAAAAATATTAAACAATTTAATGAAGATTACAAAAGGCAAAACTTCTATAATTGTAAGTCACAGAGTATCTTCTGCTAAAAATGCCGATAAAATAATAGTATTAGATAACGGTAAAATTGTTCAGGAAGGCACGCATGAAACCCTGATTAACAAAGATGGCTATTACAAACATCTTTACTTAAAACAATTAAGTGAAACCTCTTCAATTAAAGACAAAACCCACTAATTACTAATGCAATTGTGTGCCACATTATTTCATTTAATTTAATTAAAATAGAGATATGAAAAAGTATTCTTATAAAATGTTGGTTAGTTGCGGTTTTTTTTGGATTTTTGATACATAATGATAACTTAATAAATTTCTATATAACTATGAACAATAATGACATGATGGAGAAAGAGGAGATTTTTTCTAAAGTATTAAGAGCAGGAAGACGTACATATTTTTTTGATGTTAGATCTACAAAGGCAGACGATTATTATTTAACAATTACTGAAAGTAAAAAGTTTACTAACGACGATGGATCTTTCCATTATAAAAAGCATAAAATCTATATTTATAAAGAAGATTTTAATGAGTTTAAAGAAATATTATCTGAAATGACAGATTATATTATTGATGAAAAAGGCGATGAAGTGATAAGTGAGCGTCATCAAAAAGACTTTAAAAAAGACTATGACACTGTTGAATTAAATGGTGACGATATTACCAAAACTTCAACAGAAAGTTTTACCGATATTGAATTTGACGATATTTAATCGTAGAAAAACTTATAAATTTAAAAAACCGCTATCACTCCAGAGCGGTTTTTTTAATTTATTATGGCACCGTTTTTAACTTTAGTTTCAGGATTTAGTAGTATCACATCTTTTCCAATAACAGCACCCAACACCAAACATTCGCTACTAAATTTCGCAATTTGTTTTTTAGGAAAGTTTACAATGGCAACTATTTGCTTTTGTAACAAGTCTTCTTTTTTATATAATGAAGTAATTTGAGCAGACGATTTTCTAATTCCTAAATAGCCAAAATCAATTGTTAGTTGATAAGCTGGGTTTCTTGCTTCGGGAAAATCATTTACTTCTATGATGGTGCCTACTCGTAAATCTACTTTCGTGAAATCTTCAAAAGTTATGATGTCTTTCATGTTTATTATTACGGCTAACTCTCCACTACTCATTATCCTAAATTTAAAAAACAAGTCTGTATTCGTGACTATTTTTTAATTACAAGTTATAATAATCGGAGCATTCATTTTTTAAAAATACAAATTATACCGAACTTTGAAAAAACTACAACATTATGGCCGATACTCCTTCTAATATGATTCCGTTAGGAACAAAAGCACCACACTTTGAGTTGCTAGACACCGCTAGTAAGCAGCTATTAAGTTTAGAAGCACTAAAAGGTGAACAAGGCACCGTAATTATGTTTATTTGTAACCATTGTCCGTTTGTAATTCATGTCAATAAAGCATTAGTTGCGCTTGCCAATAGCTATTCTAAAAAAGGAATTGGTTTTATAGCTATTTCAAGCAATGATGCCATTAAATTTCCTCAAGATGGTCCAGATAAAATGACGATTCATGCCAAAATGGAAAACTACCCATTTCCGTATTTGTATGATGAAAGTCAGGAGGTTGCCAAAGCCTACGATGCAGCTTGCACACCAGATTTTTACTTGTTCGACAAAAACTTAAGCTTAATTTACAGAGGACAATTAGATGATTCGAGACCCGGAAACAACAAACCTGTTACGGGAAGTGACTTACGTCATGCTCTAGATTGTTTATTGGAAAACAAAGTAAATACTAATACGCAAAAACCGAGTATTGGTTGTAGTATAAAATGGAAACGCTAGTTAAAAGGTTAATTGCCAAAAACCTACGTCGTGCCATTTATCAAATTTATAACCAACTTCTTTAAAATGGGCTACTTTTTCAAATCCGAAATTTTCATGAAGTTTTACGCTTGCTTCATTTGGCAGCGTTAGTCCACCAATCACCACGTGATAATTAAGATTTTTAAGAAGTCTTAATAATTCGCTGTACAATTTTTTACCAATCTGTTTTCCAATTTCAGAATGCTTTATATAAATAGTGAGTTCTACGGTGTTTTTGTACGCGGGTTTGGTTCTAAAAGTGTTGGCGTAGGCATAACCTAATATTTCACTTCCTTCTTCAAAAACAATAAAAGGAAAATCGTTTGAAATTGTTTGTATTTTCTCCTCAAAATCTAGCACAGAAAATGGCACTAAATCTAGAGTGACAATGGAATTTAAAACATAATAATTGTAAATATCTACAATTTGTTTGGCATCTTTAGTAGTTACTACTCTAATCATGGGCTATTAAATCCAGTTATTCTTTTTCATTAAGTTTTCAATATGGGCGTAATGATGATTACCATGCCATGCGTAAACACCTATGTTTTTTTTTAAAACAACTTCGCTTTGCGTTTCAGGATGAATAAAGCATTTATCCAATTCGGCATTAGATAATCCCTTTAACAGATAAACAAGTTTTGCATGAACAGCTTCTAAATGAAGCAGCGATAGTTCTATGGGCGCAATTTTAGAATCAAACAAAATCGCCCATCTATCTTCATAATACGCTTTTATTACCGGTTTATCTTCGGTTAAGGCCCATTTAAAACGCGCGTAGCTATGATGATGACTGTCTGCAAGATGATGCACCACTTGCCTAAGTGTCCATCCATCAGGTCTATATACCGTATCTAATTGATCGTTTGTTAATCGGCATACAAGGTTTTCTAAGCGTTTTGGGAAATGTTCTAAGATAGAAATCCAGCTTTCAATATGCTCTGAAGATATATTACTTGGGCAATCGAATTGCCCAATTGGATATTTAAGTTTTTGTAATTCTTGCTCTGTCATAAAAACAAAGATAGAAAAATGCTATGCAATTTCAATCGCCCCTGTTTTAATTGAATTAATTGCGGTGTGAAGATCGTTAAACCGTTTGATTTTATTATTGAAGAAGAGACTTTCAAATACCGAATTTAATATTCTCACCTTATGCTCTGATACTATAAAATACCCTTTTAATTGATAATTGCTCTTAAAAAAGTGAATCCAATCGTAAGGAACTACAGAATATGAGTTAATACGATGTGAAATATAGATTAAATCTTCACCATTGGTTCCGAGGTAGCAAAACACATCTTCTACAATTGTTTTAGCATGATCTTCCCAATTAAAAATAATTCCTCGGTTTATTTCTGAAATAATATAACCGTCAAAAATAAATACATTGCCAAAAGGATAATTTAATTCCTTAAGCACTTCATTATACAAATAGGTTTCTTTTACGCTAATCATGCGGCTAAAGTATAAGCTTCGAATAGATAATTAAAAAAAACTCGATTAACCAAGATTTTAATTAGCTATAAAATAAAACACAGCATATTTAAGCGACCAACTACCTATAAACAACAAAAAAGCACCTGAAAACAGGTGCTTTTTAAACTTATATAATAATGACTGTTACTTTACATTCATTAATTCAACGTCGAAAATTAAAGTCGCATCTGGTGGAATTACGCCACCTGCACCTCTGCTACCATATCCTAAATGACTCGGAATTACAAATCGTGCTTTATCGCCTACTTTTAATAATTGAATCCCTTCATCCCATCCTGAGATAACCTGACCAACTCCTACCGGAAATTCTATTGGCTGGTTACGTTTGTATGAAGAATCGAAAACAGTTCCATCAGACAACTGTCCTTTGTAATGAACTGACACATTTTTACCTTTTTCAGCTTTTGCACCACTTCCTTTTTGAATAATTTGGTAACGTAAACCGCTTTCCGTTTTACTAAAACCAGCAGCCAATTTATCTAATTCTGCCTCAGCCGCTTTTTTAGCTTCTGCTATTCGTTTCGCTCTAGAACCTTCAAAAGTTCTAAACGCTTCTACCGCATTGTAAGCTTCTGCCTCAGCACCAACTCGTATAATTTCTAATGTTTCTAATTTATCGCCTTGTGCAATAGCATCTACAACACTTTGTCCTTCAACCACTTTACCAAAAACAGTATGTTTATTGTCTAACCATGCTGTTTCAACATGCGTGATGAAAAACTGACTGCCATTAGTACCCGGACCTGCATTAGCCATAGATAACACACCTGGACCGTCATGTTTTAAATCTGGATGAAATTCATCATCGAACTTATAACCTGGATCTCCAGAACCTGTACCCTGTGGGCAACCTCCCTGAATCATAAAATCTGGAATAACTCTATGGAATTTTAATCCGTTGTAGTACGGTGTTCCTTGTGGTTTTACTTTGTTTTCTAAGTTGCCTTCCGCTAAAGCTACAAAGTTACCAACTGTTCCTGGTGTTTTTTTGAATTCTAAAGCAACAAGTATTTCTCCTTTTGTTGTATTGAATTTTGCGTATAATCCGTCTTGCATTCTATTCTTTTTTAATGAGGTTGCAAATATATGAAATGATTAACGATTTTCTATTTGAAGAAGTGGCAAAGTTACTTTGTTAAAAAGTTTCAAAGTTTCAAAGCTTCAAAGTGACAGAGCTTCTAAGTTTCAAAGTTTCAAAGTCAAAAAGTTTCAAAGTGGCAGAGTTTCAGAGAAGTTGAATTTTTGCATTTAAAAGAATGAAAGCATAAAAAGTTCCAAAGTTGAAAATGTATGCATCTCAAACTTTGGAACTTCTTGACTTTGAAACTTTGTAGCTCTAGTTAGCTACTTCACTAATAAATTTTATTCGGTATAATCGAAGTTCTTCATCATCATAATCGCCATCAAACTCTTTAATGGCTGCATCAATACTATCGGTTTTAGATTCCATAAAGTAGTCGTGAATTTCTTCCTGCTGGTCTTCATCTAAAATTTCATCAATCCAGTAGTTAATATTCAATTTAGTGCCCGAATACACAATGGCTTCCATTTCTTTAATAAAATCTTCCATAGACATGCCTTTTGAAGAAGCAATATCATCTAATGGAAGTTTCCTATCAATATTTTGAATGATATACAATTTGTTAGCCGAATTACTACCGGTAGATTTTACAACCAAATCGTCCGGACGAATAATATCATGCTCTTCAACGTATTGCGCTATTAATTCTATAAAATCTTTACCATATTTTTTAGCTTTTCCGTCGCCAACCCCATGAACATTAGAAAGTTCGGTCATGGTAATTGGATATTTTAAAGCCATATCTTCTAAAGATGGGTCTTGAAAAATAACAAATGGTGGCACACCTAATTTTTTGGCATTCTTTTTACGTAAATCTTTTAGTAAATCCATTAATAACTGGTCGGCCACAGCACCTTCGCTTTTTGCAGCGGTAATTATAGTTCCATCTGCTTGTTCGCCATCAAAAATATGGTCTTCTGTCATCATAAAAGATTCTGGTTTTTTGATAAAATCTTTACCAGCATCCATTAGTTTGATAACGCCATACGTTTCGATATCTTTTTTAAGCAAACCTGCCACCAATACTTGCCTTAATAAAGCCATCCAGTATTTTTTATCTTTTTCCTTACCCTTACCAAAAAAAGCTTGTTCGTTTGTTTTATGCGAGTTAATTAAGGCGTTTTCTTTACCTGTTATTACGTGAACCAGATCTTTAGACTTATATTTTTCGTTTGTACTTTCAATAGTTTCTAAAAGTAATTTAACATCGTCTTTTGCCTCGTGCTTCTTTTTAGGATGCCTCACATTATCATCCATATTACCACCTTCTCCAGTTTCATTATCAAACTCTTCACCAAAATAGTGTAATATAAATTTTCTACGAGAGATAGAAGTTTCGGCAAACGCAACCACTTCCTGCAATAAAGCTTGCCCAATTTCTTGTTCAGCAACGGGTTTACCAGACATAAATTTTTCTAGTTTTTCGATGTCTTTGTACGCATAAAATGCTAAACAATGGCCTTCACCTCCATCGCGTCCTGCTCTACCGGTTTCCTGATAATAACTCTCTATACTCTTTGGAATATCATGATGAATAACAAAACGTACATCTGGCTTATCTATTCCCATACCAAAAGCAATGGTAGCCACAACCACATCGACATCTTCCATAAGAAATTGATCTTGATAAAGCGACCTCGATTTTGCATCTAACCCCGCATGATACGGAACTGCTTTTATACCATTTACCTGAAGTACTTGCGCAAGTTCTTCAACCCGTTTTCTACTTAAACAATATACAATGCCCGACTTACCCTGATTTTGCTTTATAAAACGAATGATGTCGGCATCAACGGTTTTACTTTTAGGTCGTACTTCGTAATATAAATTAGGTCTGTTAAACGATGCTTTAAATGTTTTAGCACCAGCAATTCCTAAATTCTTAATAATATCTTCTTGCACCTTAGGCGTTGCCGTAGCCGTTAAGCCAATTATTGGAATATTATCGCCAATTCTACCTATAATATGTTTTAAATTACGATATTCTGGCCTAAAATCATGACCCCATTCGCTTATACAATGCGCCTCATCAATGGCCATAAATGACACTTTTACCGATCGTAAAAATTCTACATTTTCCTCTTTCGTTAAAGATTCTGGCGCTACGTACAATAATTTGGTAATACCATTCTGAATATCCTCTTTAACACGTTTAATTTCAGTTTTATTTAACGAAGAATTTAATACATGTGCTACGCCTTCTTCATTTGAAATCCCTCGAATCGCATCTACCTGATTTTTCATTAAGGCAATTAAAGGCGATACCACAATTGCAGTTCCTTCCTGCATTAACGCAGGCAATTGATAACAGAGCGATTTACCGCCGCCCGTTGGCATTATTACAAACGTATTATTTCCTGATAATATACTTTCTACAACATCTTCCTGAAGCCCTTTGAATTTACCAAATCCAAAATATTTTTTTAATGAAGAATGCAAATCACTTTTTGATATTGACATGAATAATCCTAAAATTTATTATAATTATTTAAAAACAAAAAATATTCAAATTACCATTGACTATTTTAAAGTTTAATGAGAGAACCCTCTTATTTTTTTCGTTAGTTTTGTATCCTAATTCGAAATTACAACAAAAATAATTTTCGTTAACATTAAAGATAACAAAATCTTTATAAGCATCAACTAAAAAAAATAATAAATTTTGAATAGTAGAAGTTCAATTATCAATATCGCAAAACAAACGATTGAAATGGAAAGTAAAGCCATTTTAAATTTATCTAATTTAGTAAATAACGATTTCGCCGACACTGTAGAACTCATCTACAATTCTACTGGTCGGGTAATTATTACAGGGATTGGCAAAAGCGCCATCATAGCAAGTAAGATAGTAGCTACGCTTAATTCTACAGGTACACCCGCCATCTTCATGCATGCCGCAGATGCTATACATGGCGATTTAGGTTTGATACTTAATGACGACGTTGTAATCTGTATTTCTAAGAGTGGCAACACCCCAGAAATAAAGGTGCTTATTCCATTAATAAAAAGAGCTAAAAATAAGTTAATCGCCATTACAGGCAACCCAGATTCTTTCTTAGGTCTGCAGGCCGATTATATTTTAAATACCTATGTAGAAAAAGAAGCCTGCCCTAATAATCTGGCGCCAACAACCAGCACTACGGCACAATTAGTAATTGGTGATGCTCTAGCTGTTTGCCTGTTAGAACTGCGTGGGTTTTCGAGTTCGGACTTCGCTAAATACCATCCTGGTGGCGCCTTAGGTAAAAAACTGTATTTACGCGTAAACGATATTTCTTCGGTGAATCAAAAGCCTAAAGTAACCTCTTCTACCAGCATTAAAGAGATTATTATAGAAATTACAGAAAAAATGTTAGGAGTTACTGCGGTAGTTGAAAACAATAAAATAATTGGTATTATTACCGATGGCGATTTACGTAGAATGCTTACTAAAGTGGATGATTTTTCTAAACTTACCGCAAAAGATATCATGAGCATAAACCCAAAGCGTATTACCGCCGATGCGATGGCTATAGACGCTTTAGATATGATGGAGGCCAATGGCATTTCGCAACTGCTAGTGGAAGAAAATGGCAATTATGCAGGCGTGATTCATTTACATGATTTAATTAAAGAAGGTATCATATAATGGCAAAAAAAAATATAAATGAGATGTCTTTTTTAGATCATCTTGAAGACTTACGCTGGCATTTAATTAAAATCACACTTGCCGTATTAATTGTGGCGACGCTAGCATTTATTTTTAGTCGATTTATTTTTGACGATATCATATTTGCGCCATTAGACATGAGTTTTCCAACCTATAAATGGCTGTGCGACATTGCAACCTATATGCACTTAGACACCAGTTTTTGTAGTGAAACCATCCCGATAATATTGCAAAACAGAACTATGGCCGGACAATTTTCGGCGGATATCTGGACCGCTATTTTGGCTGGTTTTATCATTTCATTTCCATATGTTATCTACCAATTATGGAAATTTATAAGCCCAGGGTTACATGATAACGAGCGCAAACATTCACGTGGATTTATTGTAATAAGTTCATTATTATTTTTTCTTGGAGCCCTTTTCGGATATTTTGTAATTACACCTTTATCTATTAACTTTTTAGGAAACTACAGCATCTCATCTAGAGTAGATAATCAAATAGATATAAGTTCATTTATCGGGCTTGTACGTTCGGCAGTGTTAGCTTCAGGAATTATATTCGAACTACCAATTATTATTTATTTCTTAACTAAAATTGGATTGGTTACTCCAGAATTCTTGAAAAAATACAGAAAATATTCGTTAATACTTGTGCTTGTTTTATCTGCAATCATCACACCTCCAGATATTGCTAGTCAGGTTATAGTAGCCATACCAATTCTTATTTTATATGAAGTGAGTATTATTATCTCGAAAATTGTAGTTAGAAATCAAAACCGAAAACTGAAAAAACATGTCTGATATTGTTAACGAATTCAACGCATATCGTGCTAAGATGAACGACAAAATTTTAGCCGACAATAACAAAATTATTAAGCGTATTTTTAATCTAGACACCAATGCTTATGCCGAAGGCGCTTTAGATGTTAAAACAAAAGAACTTTTAGGCTTGGTAGCTTCAACGGTGTTGCGCTGCGACGATTGTGTTAAATATCATTTAGAAACCAGCTATAAAATAGGATTAACTAAAGAAGAAGTTGTTGAAGCCTTAAGTATTGCTACTTTGGTTGGTGGTACCATCGTAATTCCGCATTTGCGAAGAGCTTATGAATTTTGGGATGCTTTAGAGCAGCAAAGTTAAACATAATATAAATTCAATAATCTGCCTTAATAGTGAACTTGAAATTACTATTTTTGGCGTTTAGTAAATAGAATATGATTTTAAGAGCCGAAAATTTAATGAAGTCCTACAGCGGACGAAAAGTGGTAAAAGATGTTTCTCTTGAAGTAAAACAAGGTGAAATTGTTGGTTTACTGGGTCCGAATGGTGCAGGTAAAACCACTTCTTTCTACATGATTGTTGGCTTAATTAAACCAAATGGTGGTCATATTTTTTTAGATAAAACTGAAATTACACAATATCCTATGTACAAGCGTGCACAAAATGGTATTGGGTATTTAGCGCAAGAAGCTTCGGTTTTTAGAAAATTGAGCATTGAAGATAATATTCTAAGCGTGTTGCAACTTACCAAGCTTAGCAAAAAAGAACAGCACTATAAAATGGAATCGCTTATTGAAGAATTTGGCCTAGGACATATTCGTAAAAGTCGTGGCGATTTATTATCTGGTGGCGAGCGTCGCCGTACAGAAATTGCACGTGCTTTGGCAACCGACCCTAGCTTTATATTACTAGATGAACCTTTTGCAGGTGTTGACCCTGTTGCGGTAGAAGATATTCAGCGTATTGTAGCACAACTCACCAAAAAGAACATTGGGATTTTAATTACCGACCATAACGTACAAGAAACCCTAGCCATTACAGACAGAACTTACCTAATGTTTGAAGGCAGTATTCTTAAAGCCGGCGAACCAGAAGAATTAGCGAATGATGCTATGGTAAGAAAAGTGTATTTAGGTCAGAATTTTGAGCTGCGTAAAAAGAAAATTAGAGATTAACAACTTTTACAATTCCTTCAACCTATAGTTCTTAAACACAATAACAATGTTGTTTTAATGAGTTAGTCTGTCATTCCTGCGCAGGCAGGAATCCATACATACAACATATTAGCTTAAATTAATTTAAAGTAAGGTTTTCAAGTTTTTAAATTGCTCTAATTAAATTAAACTAAACTACGGCCGTTTCACGATTACCTCGTAGTTTGTCATTCCTGCAAAAGCAGGAATCCACTAATCAAGTAAAAAAGTCCAATCTTTTGATAAATCCTTCCAATTAGAGTTTTCTTTTTCTATCAAATCTATTTTCCATTGTCGCTTCCACTTCTTCATATTCTTTTCTCTTTTTATGGCATCATTTATATATTGATATGTTTCAAAATAAACCAACTTATACAATCCATATTGTTTAGTAAACCCTTCAATCAATTTATTTTTATGTTCAAACATTCTACGATCTAAATCATTTGTAACGCCAATATAAAGTGTCCCATAAGTTTTATTCGTTAAAATATACAGGTAATATTGATGAACGGTTTTGTACATAAAAATATCATTACAGAAGTGGATTCCTGCCTGCGCAGGAATGACAAAACGCCAGAATTTTGAGTTGCGTAAAAAGAAAATTAGAGATTAATTTTTTTTCGCTTTAAATACTTTTTTAAAAAGCAGTACAATTAAAACGGCCAAAAAACCAACCAATAACCCAACAATAAAATCTTTTACAAATGCTGGTATCACTTCCATAAAATGATGCAAAAACTCAATATTATGAGTAAAAATTCCACCGGATACCAGAATAAGGGCAATGGTTCCTATTACAGATAAACTCTTAATAACCCACGGAAGCGCCTGCACTAAAAAACTTCCTAGCCCTTTTAAAATTCCATTTTCACCATTGCTTGTTTTAATAAGGCGATAACCTAAATCGTCCATCCTTACAATCATCGCCACAATTCCATAAACACCAACAGTGGCAATAATGGCAACAATTGAAACTACCAGTACTTGAAATAAAATGGGCCTGCCTAAAACGGTTCCTAAAGCAATAATTACGATTTCAACCGATAAAATAAAATCGGTAAGAATAGCAGATTTTATTTTCGATTTTTCTATTTCTAACACTTCTTCTTTCGATACCGACGCGCTTTTAATCTTAACTACCTCATGTTTATTTGGTGTTAAAAAATGCAGAATCTTCTCAGCACCTTCATAGGCTAAATAAACCCCACCCAATACTAAAATTACAGTTACAGCCCAAGGCAAAAAAGAACTCAGTAAAAAAGCAATGGGTAAAATAATGAGCTTATTAATAAAAGAACCTTTAGTAATTGCCCATAATACAGGCAACTCTCTAGACGACACAAACCCGGTTGCTTTTTCAGCATTTACCGCCAAATCATCTCCTAATATACCCGCGGTTTTTTTAGTGGTAATTTTACTCATAACCACAACATCATCCATGAGTGCTGCAATATCATCTAATAAAGCAAAAAATCCTGATGCCATAAAATCTTGTTATTTTTTTAATTTCACGCTTAGGTTATCTAAAACAGACATCCCTATATAGATTACAATAATTAAAGGAATGGCCGCAAATTGTAATACAATTAAGAATAAAATACTTAAAGCTAAGAAAACATATCGGGTGGCATTCTCTTTAAAACCCCATGCTTTAAATTTTAACGCGAAAAGCTTAATTTTTGAATTTAAGAGATAGCAACTTAAAATGGTAAGGATGATTAGAAACCACTTATTAATTATAATTGCATTTATAAAATCGTTGTTTTGAAAT
Organism: Mariniflexile aquimaris; assembly: GCF_042676825.1. NCBI lineage: Bacteria > Pseudomonadati > Bacteroidota > Flavobacteriia > Flavobacteriales > Flavobacteriaceae > Mariniflexile > Mariniflexile aquimaris. The sequence continues at coordinate 483,430 of NZ_JBHTIB010000008.1, read as the reverse complement.
TCTATAATTAAGGGTAATGATACGATTAGCAATGTATTTGCTGGTGTTGGTAAGCCTTTAAAATAGCTTTGCTGATCTTCGTCTAAATTAAATTTCGCTAACCTATAAGCCGACGCTAGGGTAACACATAATCCAATAAGAGGAAGTAATGCAAATTTAAAACCAAACCAATGGGTATTCGCCGCACTCCACTCATTCGACATTTCGGGTAAGTCGATAGTCAAGTAAAGTAATTTATACATAATAATCCCTGGCACTACGCCACTGGTTACCATATCGGCAAGGGAATCTAATTGCACACCAAGTTCACTTTGTACATTTAATTTTCTGGCTGCAAAACCATCAAAAAAATCGAAAAATATGCCGAGAAAAACAAATATGGCCGCTGCAACAAAATGGTTATTGACTGCAAAAATAACGGCAATACTTCCGCAAAATAGGTTTAATAGAGTGAGTGCATTCGGAATATATTGCTTCATAGCTAATAGTTTAATGCTGTAAAAATAGCAAACAATTTTAGTCTAAAGCAATATCTAGTATAAATTCAAGTTTATAGGTTTATAAATTATGTGCATCTTTGTAAAAAAATTGCGATTGAAACATTACATCACTGCATTATTTTTTGTGATAACCAGCTCCCTATTAGGTCAAACCGTTAGAAAATACTCTAATGAGTTCATGAATATAGGTGTAGATGCTGCTGCTTTGGGTATGAGTAGTGCGGTGACATCACATACATCCGACGTGAATTCTGGATACTGGAATCCTGCTGGTTTATTAAAATTGGAAGACAATCAACTGGCTTTAATGCATTCCAGTTATTTTGCGAATATTGCTAATTACGATTATGTGGCTTTTGCAAAACCATTAGATAAAAATAGTGTGGTAGGCATTTCATTAATTCGCTTTGCTGTAGACGATATTTTAAATACAACGCAACTTATCGACGAACAAGGCAACATTAATTATGATAGAATCAGCCTATTTTCGACCGCCGATTATGGCCTTACCTTTTCGTATGCCCGTTCGCTTCCTGTTCAAGGATTAAATTTTGGAGCCAATGCCAAAGTCATACGCCGTATAATTGGCGATTTTGCATCCTCATGGGGATTTGGTTTAGATTTTGGAATGCAATTTGAAACAGAGAACAACTGGAAATTTGGTGTCATGGCACGCGATATCACAACTACTTTTAATGCATGGGCGATTAATAAAGAAGAATTTAAAAAAGTACAGGATGCTGTTGCTGGACAAAACCAAGAACTTCCTGAAACCACAGAAATTACCATTCCGAAGCTTCAAATTGGAGTTTCTAAATTGGTAGACTTTAATTACGACTACAAACTTTTAACAGCGGTTAACTTAAACGTTCGGTTTGAAGAAAATAACGATATCATTTCATCATCTGCAGTGAGTATTAATCCTGCGTTGGGGTTTGAATTCGGATATATAGACATGGTCTACTTACGTGCAGGAATGGGGAATTTTCAAAACGAATTACAAATAGATAACACCACGCAACTAAGCTTTCAACCAAGTTTTGGTGTTGGTTTTAAATACAACGGCATTCAGATTGATTACGCATTTACGGATATTGGCGATCAAAGTGTGGCTTTATATTCGAATGTATTTTCTTTAAAACTAGACTTCAGTATCTTCAGGTAACCTAAATTATATGCAAAAAAAACTACTCTTTTTATTTCTTTTTTTGTTTGTTGGAATGATAACTGCTCAGCAAAATAAATTGTCTGAGCAAACAGAAATTAGTGTACTTACCGTTGGCCCTGGCACCTCATTAAACGATGCTTTTGGCCATAGTGCATTTAGAATAAAAGACCCTATAAAAGGCATCGATTTAGTTTTTAATTATGGTGTTTACGATTTTGAAACGCCCAATTTCTATTTAAAATTTGCCCAAGGGAAACTCAATTATTTAATTGGCTTAAACTATTACGAAGACTTTTTTGAAAGCTATGTCGCTCAAAATCGAACCATTAAAGCACAGGTTTTAAATTTATCGGCTTCCGAAAAACAAAGCTTATTCAACTATTTACTCAATAATTACAAGCCAGAAAACAGAGCGTATTTATATGAATTCTTTTTTGATAATTGTGCTACAAAAATTAAAGATGTCACTCAAATCGCTTTAAATAATTCGATTGTTTTTTCCGAGCCTAAAGATTACAAATCACAAACCTTTAGAACTTTAATACATAACAATCTCAATAAAAATTCGTGGGGTAGTTTAGGAATTGATATCGCCTTAGGTTCTGTAATTGATAGAAAAGCAAGCCCAGAGGAACAGATGTTTTTACCCGAAAATATTTTTAAATTCTATGAAGTTGCCACCATTAAAAGCAAAAACCAACCTTTAGTTAAAGAAACGAACGTACTTTATAATAAAATAGACGCCGCAGAACCGGGTAATTTTTTAACGAGTCCACTGTTTATTTTTGGTATTCTTGGTTTGTTCATTTTATATGTTACCTACAACGATTTTAAAAAACAAAAACGTACCGCTTGGCTCGATTTAAGCTTATTTGGCATTACAGGAATTATTGGTGTCGTTATTTTACTGCTTTGGTTTGCCACAGATCATAAAGGAACCCACCAAAACTACAATTTACTTTGGGCCTTTGTTCTTAATATTTTTGTAATTGGGCAACTATTGAGAAAAAAAGCAAGTATCTGGTTTATTAAATACTTAAAATTCTTAGTAATAATGCTCTGTTTATTAACCCTCCACTGGATAATTGGCGTACAGGTTTTTGCCATTGGGTTAATACCGTTGTTAATGGCACTACTTATTAGATATCTATATTTGATAAAGTTTTATGGTTAAAGGCTGTAAGCTTTAAGCTTAAAGCTTTAGGCAATATAACTACTGGCCACGATAGAAAATGATTGTGCTTAGTGTTTTAAGAATAATATTCGCGTCTAATAAAAAACTCCGGTGCTTAATATAATACAAATCGTATTGTAATTTTAATAAGCTATCGTCTACCGAAGATCCGTATCTGGTTTTTACTTGTGCCCAACCCGTTAACCCCGGTTTCACAATATGCCTGGTTTCGTAAAAAGGAAGCAATTGCGACAATTGCCTCACAAAATGCGGTCTTTCTGGTCTCGGACCAATTAAACTCATCTCTCCTTTTAATATATTTATAAACTGAGGGATTTCATCGATACGGGTGTTTCTTAAGAATTTTCCAAACGGTGTAATTCTAATATCGTTCTTTTCAGCCCAAACCGCACCGTTATTTTCAGCATTTTTAACCATGGTTCTAAACTTAATAATTTTGAAAAGATTGCCATTTTTACCAATGCGTTCTTGGGTGTAAAAAAGGGCACCTCGGTTACCTAAGCAGTTTCCAATGAGTATAAATGGAATCACTAGCATCCCGATAACAATACCCAAGACGGCGAAAATAATATCGAAAAGTCGTTGAAAAAAAAGATACAGTTTGTTGTGATTACTTCTGCTAAAAGGGAAATATCTGTAAAAATCTTTTCCAACAAATTGCACTGGAACACGCTGAACCATATCTTCGTAAACCTGCGTATATTCTTTTATAGGAAAACCGCCTTCCAACAGGGTAATTAAGTCCTTATAAATTTCCGGTGTTATGGATTGTGAATTATAACTAGCAATAACAATTTCGGATATTTTTTCATCTTTTATTACCTGATAGATTTGTTTCGGACTGAATTCCCTTACGTGATTAAATTTTAATTTATCAGATTTTCGCGATTCACAATTAATATATCCAATGATTTTATAATTAGGATCAGAATCTTTAAAGGCTTCAATAATAGTTTCTATATTCGAAGTTTCTCCAACTATAAGTACTTTTTTATAAAACCGTGGTGAGACGATAAAGCTTAAATAGGCAATGCGCCAAATAAACAAGGCTACTAGGATGGCAAAATAAAAATAGATTATCTGTAAACGATTATCAGGCAATATAGGCGTGAAAAACGGGGTTAAAAAATAAAATAAAACCGTTACAGAAACCGTAAAGACAATACTTGTAGAAATTTTTTCGACCTTACTAGATTTTTGTAAATCGTACATTTCGAAAATTGTTCCGAACACAGAAACATATAAAACAAGTACAAAAGCCCATTTCCAATTTTCTTTGGTTAAGGTAAAATAATCGAAATCGAATGTGTTACTCACTAAATATAAGACCCCAAGAATTGATAAAATATCGAAAATGCGCAATAGCACTTTGCGCTCGGAAATATTGAAATGAATTCCTTTATTGGACATTTTAGGGAGTTTCTTTGAGAGACTATAAAGATAGTAACTTAATTTAAACTACTACATTTTATTGTAAGAGACTAAGCCATTGTTTTTTAACAAGCTCCCAATCGTAATGCTCCACTTTTTTTCTAGCATTTAAAGTCAAATTACGTGCAATCTCTTGGTTATAAAATACTTTTTTTATGGCTTCGACAAATTCGTCTGCATTATTCGGTTCAACTAAAATTCCTTCATGATTGTGTTCTACCAAAAAAGGCATACCACCCACATTGGTTGAAACAATTGGTAAGCCTAACGCCATGGCTTCAATCACGCTAACTGGCATATTATCAAAATTAGTTGTGTTGATAAACATATTATAATTTTGAGACAGCTCAATCCATGCGTCTTTTGATAGTTTGCCGGTAAAAATCACCTCAACTTGTAATGCTTTGGCATAGTCTTTAGCTTTTAACAGTGATCCATCATTATCCGGACCAACCATACAAAGTGTAGTTTTAATCCCTTCGTCTAAAAGCTGCTTTAAAATATCCATGGCTAACAGTGGATTATATATCTCTGAAAAAGAACGCACCCAAAGCAGATTGATATTGTTGTGATTTCGTTGTTTAAAAGGATAATTTTTAAGATGAATAGAATTAGGGATATAAACTAAATTTGAAAAGCCATATTTTTCAAATTCATGCTGAATAAAAGCCGAAGGTGCTACATTGATATAGGCATTCTTAAATATGAACTTAGATAGTTTGGAGCTGTTTTTTAATCGTTTTGGCAAATTGCCACCATGTAAAATGGGTATGTATTTTAAATTGAATAAGCGACATAATTGACTGCTCAAATAAGCAAAATAAAAATTTGATGTGCTATAAGTATCAATTAAAACGCAATCTACTTTTTTAGCATATTTTATGATAGCCAACAACATATGTGCTAAACGGAATACTTTGTTTTTTATATCTGAAACTGCGTAAACCGTAAAACCTTCTTGTCGAAGCGCTTCACTCAAAGTTTTGATGGTGGTGTCTGTTTTACCACTTTCAGAGAGCTGGTTTCCTATGTACAGAATGTTTTTCATCTGCCTATTTTATTTTTTTTATGATTAGATGTAAATCAATTTGAAATAACCTTATCTACATGGGTGTTCTTAGAATTTTTCACGTCATAAGTAATATTCAGCAAACAAAGTCCGTAAATAAACGCCGGTGCCGCAATACGCATGGCGGAGTGATTAATCGTTAACAGCCAAAATAAATAAAACGAGTAGAAAAACAAGTTTGTTTTATTTTTAAGTCGAAAAACCAATGGCGTTAATAATAATATTAAAAATGCGAATACCCCCAATAAACCATGTTCGGCGACAATTCGACTCATTTCGTTATGTGAAGCAGCTTCCACGCCTGTTTCGTTTAAACGTTCTTCTTTTACTTTCCCAACACCAATGCCTAAAAATGGATTATTAATAAACTCATTAAATTCAAAGGCAACTAAATCGGTTCGACCCGTTGTAACATCTTCTTTTACGCGTCCCGCGGCATCTTGATTAGCATAACGCTTTTCAAGAAACCCACTTGTTTTTAAAGAGCTATATCCCCAAATAGAAACAACCATGATTAAAAAAATGATTAGAGAAAATTTTATGCGAAACTTGGTTTTAAGATTCACTTTTAAATAGTAGATTCCTAAAAAACACAAAATCATAATGATTGCCGTTAGTACTCCACCACGACTAAAAGTTATTAAAGCTCGGTAACTTAAAATTCCAAATAAAAATAAATCGAAAAATCTGGAAGGAAATTGTTCTTTCGACATAAAAAATCGGGTTGCTAAAACAAATATGCCTATTCCTAATACTGTGGCCACTTGATTGGGACCAAATCCGCCAGAAGTCATAAAGTTAGATTCCGTACCCGTAACTACTTCCTGTACATTTGGAGTAAACAAGAACAAATAAATCGTCATACTAATTAATGGCAATAATAAGGCTAGTAATATTATTTTAATTTGATTAAAACTAACCGTACGTTTATAGCAAAAAATGGCCGTTATCCCTAAGCAAATTGGGCCACTTAGATTAAAGGCAATGGCTTTTCTAATATTGGTTTCGAATCCCATTTCGGTTACCGCAACAAAAATCCCTGGAATTAACAACAAAACATAAAGCACATAAATTAAAGATTGGTTAGAAAAACTATTACTAATCAACCCCATGAGTATAAAAATAATCACCAAGTATTTTATGGCTTCATAAGAAATAGTACCGCCATTCATTCTTAAAAACACCTCAATACCAACCATATAAGCACAGGCCGTTAACACATAAAAGGTTTTGTACTTTTTAGAAACCATTAAAATTTTATAACTAAAAAAAACAGTAATGAATAAAAAATACCCTACGGCTAATGGTTTAAACAAAAAAATCATGATAGCAACAACCACATGAAAAATAAGAAGCTTTGAATATAGCGAGAACTTCATTTTTGGTGGTTTTTGTAAATATTAAGTAGTGATTTCATCACGTTTGTCTCTGAAAATGTCGACATAACTTTTAAATGTAAATTTTCGGCAACTTTATTTCTCAAATCTAAATCATTAATATAAACGAGCAATGCTTCAGCTAATTCTTTAGAGTTTTGAGCGTCAACTAAAATCCCTTCGGCATTATTTGAAATCACGTTTTTACAATCGCCTACATTAGTTGCAACAACGGGTAATTTTGCTAAACCATATTCTAATAAAGCTACTGGTAAGCCTTCCGATTTTGAAGCTAGTACACCTATAGCGCTTTGACTTAAAATATGATACACATCGGGACGACTTCCGTAAATAAAAACATGGTTTTCTAAATGCTGTTGCAAAATGAATTTTTTTATAGTTTTATAATAATCATCTTCATTATAATGTCCAACCAAGTGTAATGTCCAATCAGACTTAAGTGCCCTAACTTCAAAAAAAGCATTTAGCAAATTGATATGGTCTTTATCCGTTCTTAAATTAGCCAAACAAATAATACGCTTATTAGATACGCCATGGAGTCTTGTTGTTTTTAAAGATGCATCAATCACAGGATAATTTGGTAAAACATACACTTTTTTCACAACCAATTTCTTTTCAGATCTAGATTTTAATGAATTGTTTGCCGTAATGATAGATGAAAAAAAATACGAGCATGATTTTAAAACAAATTTGTTGAAAATTGAAGTTTGCGCTCTATTTCCATAGTGTTCATGCCAAATTAAATCAATTTTTGGATTTAAAATTCTAATAATAGTTGCTAAGAAAAATGATGACGAATGGGCGTGAATAATATCTATTCTATTAGTTTTTATAAATAAAAAAAGCTTATTTATAGCCTTAAAATCGAATGTCGATTTTTTGTTTAAAAACAAATATTCAACATCCTTTGAGATACTGTCCTTAAGCAATCCTTCTTCCCTTGTCGCGCACAAATATGATTTTTCAATCCGTGGTGATAAAGCGTTCGCATAATTTACCGCCAAACGTTCGGCACCTCCAGCATGCAAAGAATCTATAAGTTGTAATACTTTCATGATGGATTTATCAATTTAGAAATTTCGTTTTCAAAAACATCTAATGTATAGTTTTGCGACCATTTAGCAGCCCTTTCAGACATCAATTCTAATTCATCAATAGCTTTCAACGCGTTTAAAATACTCTTTATAGCTTCCGTCAAAATTGGGTCAATTAAAATTCCTCTTTTTCCATAATCCAACATAAAAGGCACACACGACACCGCGGAGGCAATAGGAACTGTTCCAAAAAACATCGCTTCGGCAATGGCTTTGGGCCAACCCTCCGATTTGGATGCCAATATTGAAAAATGGGCCACTTTCAAAGTTTCTTTTATCAGATCTTTGGATTGGTTTCCATGTAAGCTAATTATAGTTTCCAGCTTATGTTCATCAATATAGCGCTGTAACTTTTCTTTTAAAACTCCGTCACCAAAAACATCTAAATGCACAGGTTTTCCTTGTTTGTGTAAGGCTTCCACGATTTCAATTGCTAATAATGGTCGTTTCCCTGCAACCAAACTCCCTGTGTAAACAAATTTTAAAGTGCCTAAATAATTTCTTTTATTAGGTTTTTCTATTTCAGAATTACCATATGTGGCCGTAAAAAACGGTTTAATGTTTTTTGATTGCTGTTCCCAATTACCATACACCAAAACCTGCATATTTCTTGTTAAAAACGTATGACTTAAAATCCATTTCTGAATCTTATAACTAACAGGTTGTTTTGCTCTTGGGTCCCAATTACCTGCATATTTAGCGGTTTTTATTTTCTTAGGAAAAAATATTTGAACAATACATCCCAACAAACCAATATTTCCCGGGCAACGTAGATGAATGTGATCTGCCCTTTGACAAGCTTTAAATATCCTAAAAAAAATTATTGGGAGTTTTAATAGTGATTCTAATATTTTAGTGACCGATGTAAATTCAATGGAAGGAATTTTAAAAAAACTTAGATTTTCATGCTGGTAAGCCATCTCTATCTTAGAAACAGGTTGGGTCTCGAATGGTGCTACAATTTCTACAGTGTCCACATATTTTAACCAAATATTCATTTCACGCACGAATGGGGCATAACTAAACAAATCAGTATCTTTAGTTTTATGAAAGGCATGAGATAGAATTAAAAAGTTCATCGTTCTATTTTTGGCTTATTAAACAAAAGCGTAAACCACCCAACAAAGCGCCCTAAACTTTCGGTAAATGCTTCTTTTTTATGGTGTGTCGTAATAACGTTTAACAGTCTTAATTTAGTTAATAATATAGCTGTTGCATGCCACTTAAATTTTGCTTTTAAAGAGGGCTTTGTGTATTTAACCCTCCAAACATACCAACCATTTCTAATTACCATTTTACCGTAATGATATAGATTTGGACGACCAGAACCATCGTGATAATGTGATAGTTGCGCATTCGTATTGACGTAAAGATTACCTATTTTGGCTAAACGTAATGAAAAATCGGCATCCTCATATAAGCCATAGCCTTCAAAGTAAGTTGAAAACTTTAGGTTTTTAAAAACTTCTTTTCTATAACTGGAAACACCTCCCATAAGTTGTTCTACTTGATATGTTTTTCCTGAGGGTGGTAAAAAGCTAATGGAACGCCCATGCGAAAACGAAGGCATAAAACCAGGTTCGGCATCTGGTAACAAACCAAATAGCCGTCGTATTTTAAATCGGGATGGTTCATCACGCATCCATCCATCGTAATAAAACTTCGAGGATTTATTGGTTTGATCGGACAACGCCCATTTTACCTCATTAGTTATATAGCCGCCAATGGCCAAGGCATCTGGTTTGTCTGAATAGGTTTTTATTAAATTTTCAAAATAATGAGTCTCTAAAACAATGTCATCATCTAAAAAACAGATTATTTCTGAATCTTCTGAAACCTGTTTTATTCCAAAATTACGTTGTTTAGTTAAACCTCTATGTGTTTCATCAACTTTAAAATACTTTAAATTTTGAAAGCTGTTGTCCTTTAGAATAATTTGAGTATCGTTATTTAAAGACCCATCAATGATTAATATCTCGTTAGGATACAACGTTTGATTTTTAACCGATTGCAGTAACTTCAGCAACGATTGCGGGCGCATATATGTACAAACTATTAAAGTAAAGCTCCTCATTATTTTATCCGTTTTCCTAGGTCCATTAATTTTTTTGCGTAAAAAACCGACTTATTGAATTGTAAAATCCGCATCGGAAAATTTAACACTCTTAATGGTAATTCTATCATCTTCGCTTTTGTGAAATAAAACACAAAATACTTGATTTTATATTCTTTTCGTTGTCTTTCATTAAAATGCTTAAACAATTGATACATGATGGTTGGGCTTGGTTTTGGCACAATCCATTTAACAGGGACGTCTAATTCCCACGGTTGCTGCTTACGTTTTTTTCCTTTAATGCCCGCTTGTTGCCCCCAAAATCGATAGCCTCCTGCAGGTGGTTTTAAATGCAAATTTACCGAAAACGGGTTATGCAAAACCGTAACACCTAATTTAGTAATCGACAATCCAAAATCGCTATCTTCACCGTATCCACCATCATAATTAATATCGTTTCCTCCTAAAAGGTCTACAACACGTTTCGAAACACATGAATTTGCATTGCTAAACGATTGTGCTGCACCAACTTTCCAACGGGTATCGCCAAACTTTTTTAACTTATCATCCAAATCGCTTAAACCCTGTTGTTGATGGTCTGCCCTAATATCCAAGCCATTGCACGCTTCGGCGTTATACGTTTGTAATAATCTGATATGGTTTTCGATAAACTGGGGCTGAATACGTATATCATCATCTCCAAACACAATGTAATCTCCTGTACATAATTCAATAGCTTCATTTCTGGCTCTGCAACTTCCCTTGGTGGTTTGCCATTTAAAAATCACTTTAAATGAATAGGCGCTTGGACTGTAAAGTGACTCGTCGCGTACATCTTCAGGTGTGGCGTCAACTACAATGACTTCAAATGGTTTATACGTTTGATGTTCTAAATCGTTTAAAAGGTTTAAAGTAAAATCCTGACGCATCATCGTAGGAATGATGTAACTAACTTTCGGCATTCCCTTAATAGGTTGTAATTCGCGCGGTTTTAATACCCTATTTTTGTGTTTAAATTGAAAGTTGTTTTTAGCAAACCAAAAACTTGAAAGTTCTTTGGGCTTCCAAAATCCTTTTCTTAATAGCATATAGATACTATGCGATCTTTTAAAATTTTTAATGTAGAATGTGTATCTGTCTTTAGCGGATATCTTAAATTCCTCGATACGGCCTTCAAACAACCCTTTTACATTTAAAATAACGACTCCTTGATAACGAAGCGTATTAAATCCAAAATCTAAAGCCGACATTTGTAAACTTTCATAATCTAAATCGAACCCATTAAAGCTGTCCCAAACTTGTTTTCGTACAACAAAGGCGTTCGGATTGATCCGCCAGCTTACAGATTTATCCAAATTATCAAAATCGTTTGCATACCAAAAGTAAACTACGGTTTGATAGACTATTTCAGGAAAAGCGTTTTTATATCCTTGTTCTAAACTACTGTGCCACATATCGCCTTCACCTAAAGCCAACGCATCTAGTAATGACAAGTCTGGATTGCCATGATATAACAAAATCTCGCCCGTAGCGGTGATATGTTCTTTTAAATTAATCAAGGTTTTAAAATAGATTTATAAAATTCAACCGACTGTTTCGCAACAACATCATGACTAAATTTAGCTTTAATTTTTTCTCTGGCTGCCGCACCAAATGCGGTTCGCTTGTCAGGATGTTCCAACAATTCTAAAATGCGTTTTGCATAGCGTTCATGGTGAGTTGGGTGCACCAAAAACCCTTCTTTCCCATCGTCTATCATCTCATTTGCCCAACCAACATTAGAAGCCACCATAGCCTTCCCCATCGCCATAGCCTCTAACCACGAAACCGGTAAAGCTTCGGCAAATGTAGGAAATACACATATTGTCGCATCTTTTATTAAATTCTGAATTTTAGAATAATCCACAGCTCCCAAATAAGTCACTTTTCTTAAAGCAGCTGCATTAAAAAGTGGTTGCATTAATTGCCATGTAGAATTTGAGCCCGTTTTTATATCGCCACTATCTTTGCCTACAAGAATTAATTCTACTTCCTTATTAGAATTATGAACCAAATTGAATATTTTAGGTAATTCTAAAAGCCCTTTTTTTCGAATAATCGTACCAAAATACAATATACTTAATGTATTAGATTCACTTTGTTTCGGTTCGAACAAAGAGGTGTCGATACTATTGGGAATGACCGTAAAATTTCGATGAATCCCAAATAATTCATTAGTCAAATGACCTGTAAAAGCACTCACACTAATAATTCCATCGGCATTTTTTAGCGCACGCTTTTCTAAGAATTTGTTTTTAAACTTCACCCTTCGATTGTCCAAATGACAAAAATAGGTATCACTACCATTTTCCCGAATAACCAAAGGGCATTTTGGTTTTATAAACGCCGTAAACCCGGTCCAATCCGGTGCTTCCACGATATCTATTTTACCAGAATCGTATAAAGAGTTAATTAATTTCTCCACTTTTTTCTGGGTAAGGATAAGGGACAAACCTTTTAGTTTAATATTCTTTATTTTATAAAAATGAATACCGTCTTCTATAAAATAATCGTCGCTATTTTGTTGGTACACAAGAATACTAACCTCATGCTCTAATCTTTTTAGGGCTTTTGACAAATTGAAAATACTGGTTCCAATGCCTCCAGCAGTGCCTGTTTTAGGATGTGGATATTCTGGGGTTAGGAATGCTATTTTCATAAATCAAGTCTTTTAACAATTACATTTGAAAAAACTTTAGCTCCCAATTTATTTAAGTGAGCACAATTCTCAAATAAAGAATCTTCTTGAACAGCAGCTGAAAAGTCTTCTAAATTTGATAACTGAGACCTTAATTTATTAATATAACCATTAGTTTTTAAAGAAGAACAATATGGTGAAAAGAAATAAGTTACATCGATTTTATTTATTTTACATATAGAATCTATTTCAGTAATACTTTTATTTGACTTAGAAATTGATTTTGGCAACTCTACCTCTCTAATATCTTTTTTATTCATAACTCCATTTAATGGCACAAAACCATAATTAAAATCTATTTTCGACTTTTTGTTAGCTAAACTTGCAAAAAACTCTCTAAAACCCAATCTATAATCATTTACGGCATATCTATAAAAAGGAACATAATAATTTTTAATATAATTGGAATCTACTCGTTTCAAATAATCTTTTATAACACTATTACGTCTTATATAAGGCAAGGCTTGTGAACGAACAATATCTGAACTTGACTCATAATTATATATATAATCTACTTGAATAAAAAGTCTTTTTACCTTTACTTTCTTTTCAATTAAAAGTCTCAAAAAAATATTCATATCATCCAATCTCGCTCCCTGAGTACCTAGATTAATAGTTCTTTTTCCTGTTAATCTTTCTATTTCTGAACTTATAATAGAATTTTCGACTCTCGAACTTCCAAGGAAAATATAATCCAACTTTTCTCCTTCTTTTAAACTTAATATATACTGTGTTTTATTCCTTGGAAAAGAATTATTGTATACATATGTATATAAAATATCTAAAAGGAATAATGCTATAATAATACCTACTAAAAAAACAATGCTATTTATTAAAAATTTTCTCATTTAGAATTGAAAATATATAAAATCTGAATGGTCTGAATAAACTCCTAATATAATTATTAAAAAAATAGTTATAGTTAAATATATAGATTTGAATTTACCTATAAATGGATGTTCTTGACTTTTGGAATACCATTCTACTAAAACAAATAACATTATAAGAATTACAATTTCAATACTATAACGCTCTATTGATAAATATTGGAATGAAAAATTTAAATCTGTAAATAATCTATTTAAATAAGAAAAAGCAATAGTAATTGTTTTGGATCTAAAAAAGACCCAAGCAAAAACAACTAATGAAAAAGTTGCAATAATATTTAAAAAATTAACAATACCCGTTTTATTAAAGCTAATTGATGCCGTATCTAAATACTTTCGGTTTTTGTTAAACATTAATAATGGTAAAAAATATAAGGCATTTAAAAATCCCCAAAAAATAAACGTCCAATTTGCTCCATGCCAAAAACCACTCACCAAAAAAATGACAAATACATTACGAACTTTAAGTGTAAATTTTCCTTTACTACCCCCTAACGGTATATACAAATAATCTCGAAACCATGTAGATAAAGAGATGTGCCAACGTCTCCAAAATTCACCAATGTTTCTGGAAAAATAAGGTTTATTAAAATTCTGCATAATATCAAACCCCAAAAGCCTTGACACTCCAATAGCTATATCTGAATATCCTGAAAAGTCACCATAAATCTGAAACGCAAAATACACAGCACCAAGTAATAGACTTAGTGTATTCATATTATTGTAATCGTCAAAAATTACATTTACATAAGTAGCACATGTGTCTGCAATCACAATTTTTTTTAATAAACCCCATACTATTAAATAAATACCAGATACTGTATTTTTATAGTCAAACACTCTTTTAATACTAAACTGAGGTAATAAATGAGATGCTCGCTCTATTGGACCAGCAACTAACTGAGGAAAAAAAGCAACAAACGTCGCAAAATTTATTAAAGAATTTGAATTTTTAATTTTATTCCTGTAAACATCTATAGTATAACTCATTGTTTGGAATGTGTAAAAGGAAATTCCAACAGGTAAGATGATATTTAGTGACGTAATATTAGATTTAATTCCAACACTTTGCCACGCATAAATCCAATTTTCAATAAAAAAATTATAATATTTAAAATAGCATAGTAATCCTAAATTAAAAACAATGCTTAATCCAAGTAATACTTTTCTTTTATTTTCTTTTGATTCGTTACTAAGAAAAATTCCAACAAAATAATCAACTAAGGTGCTAAGGATAATTAACCCAAGAAATCTCCAATCCCACCAAGCATAAAAAACATAACTCGATATTAAAAGAAAAATATTTTGTCCCTTGGTTGATAATTTCAAAGGAAACCAATAAACAAAGAAAACAATTACAAAAAAGACAAAGAAAGTAAATGAATTAAAAAGCATTAACCGTTATTTATTAATTTTAAATGATTTTCAACCATCAAATCAATGGAAAATTTGTTTTCAATAAGCGTTCGCGTGTTTCCTAAAATATATCGTTTCCCTTCCATAATTTCAGCAAGTAATTCCGACAACCCTTTAACATCTTTGGTTTTAAATATAAAGCCATTGCAATTAGGTGTAATAACTTCTAAATTACCACCAACTGGAGTTGTTATTACCGGAATGTTTGCCGCTAAACTTTCTAAAATTGATAAGCTAAAACACTCCATATGTGTTGGTTGAATGAGATAGTCATAATGTTGGTACAACGCATTTAAATTCGACTGACTGCCTTTAAAATTAAAATTACTTCCAAGCTTATATTTGGTAACCAACTGAAGCAAGTCCTTTTTATACGGACCGTCGCCATAAATATCGATTTTTAATACCGATTTCAAAGCATCGCGTAATAAATTAACGGCAGCAATTAAGTCTTGAATACCTTTTGATGCTCTTAAATGTGACACCACTAAAAATCGGGGGCGTAACTTTTGCCTTTCGGTAGTTTTTGGCGTAATGTTATCGATTAAAATCCCATTATAAATAGTTTGCGTTTTGGGTTTTAAAAAATCTCCAAAATCATTTAAAATAGCCTGACTAGTATATTCTGAAACACCAACAAATACATCGATATGCTTAGCATATAACCAGCCCTTCAATCGTTTTTTTAATCGTTTTTTTAGTGGATAGCCTTTTAATGGGCGTGGGTTATGGTCGACTGTTATTACTTTGGCGTTTTGACATTTTTTAACCTCAGCAAAAAACGAAGTACACAACTCAACAAAATGGGTGATAATATGTGTGTACTGAATGTGGGAAGTATCCAAATAATCAATAAAATGCTGTTCTATAGATTTATTTCCTGAAGGTATAATATGGAACTCATGATAGTTTCCGTGTGAAGCGGTATTAGGAAAAAACCAATCCACTTTAATTTGATTGGCTTCACATTGTTTATTAAAAGCCCAGAAAAAATAGTCCATACCGCCTACTCTGCTATCTAAAAGTTCGTAGTTGCAAATAATGGCGATATGTTTCTTTTTTATGCCCATGCCGCTAAACTTAACACTAATGCTTTGTTTGTTTCATTTAAAGATACTCC
Organism: Mariniflexile aquimaris; assembly: GCF_042676825.1. Lineage (NCBI taxonomy): Bacteria > Pseudomonadati > Bacteroidota > Flavobacteriia > Flavobacteriales > Flavobacteriaceae > Mariniflexile > Mariniflexile aquimaris. Next base: position 467,363 of record NZ_JBHTIB010000008.1, on the reverse strand, counting down.
TACCTGCTGTTTAATGAAATTTTTACGGTTTCCTGAATCGTCATCACTCATCAAATAAACTGAAATGGCGTTTATGAGTTCTTCCTTATTTTTTACCACCTTGGAAGATTTACTATTAACTAAATGTTGAATATGGGCATAGCCTAAAAATCGCTGGTCATCGTAAAGCCCGTTAAGTCCATTTCCAAAAATAGGATTAATAACAGGTTTATCAAACAACATAAAATCTAAACTCATAGTTGAAAGCATATTTATATTCAAATCTGAATACTCCAGTAAGGCTCTTAATTGTTTCACATCTTCAAGCGTTGGAATACGTTGCGACCAGGACTCTTGATGGTTAGCCCGGACTTGTTTCCATTTTGGAAAATTCCACTTAATGAATGGGTACTTTTCAACCAATAATTTAAAACGAATAGGATCTTCGGCAGGCGATGTTCTAACAATAAAGTTAACGGGTTCGATACTCTTTTGTTGAATAGCATTAGCAATCGTTTCGATGTATAACTCATCATTTTTACTTGTGGAACTATCACCACAGCTAAAACAAATTGTTTTTAAATTGGACTCTAACTTAAATTCTGATAAAAATTCTTCTTTTGAAGACTTATAATCTTGCATCGTGTAGGGTACAAATTGTGGTGTTCCAACAACTTTAATCTGATTTACGTCTATGGAAGTATAAAATTGAAGTAAATCTTGCCTCATTAAATCACTCCAAACTAAATAATAGTCAAAATTTGAAGCCATGCGTCCTTTGGAAGCTAAATTGTCCCAACTAAAAATAAAGGCAGCTGTTTTTAATTTTTGTTGTTGTGCAGCATACACCAAAGGGGCTATATACGGCGGACGTTGATGTGTGAAAAACAATAAACTAAATGCTTCGCCCGCTAAAAAAGAAGCATATTCGATCGTTATTTTATGATTAGCAAAGGTTTTATTTTGTAGTTTTTGAAATTGTTGAATAGTGGATTCCGAATGAAATAATGCTGTTAAATTGTAGATAAAACGTGTTGCATACCCACGACTCGTTTTCAACTTTGAATCGTTGGTTTTTAAATTGTCTTGTATACCCAAATTTCCTTTTTGGTGTAATTTGAGGTGCGCAATTTCTTTGGCTTTTCTAAAAAACCAAGTTTTGAAGGTTTCTTCAAAAACATCCAATTCTATAACTCTTAAATTAGTATGCGCTGTATAGATTTCTTTCGGTAAGCACGATAAAATTACAACCTCATCAAAAGTGTTTTCAGCAAAACGCAAAAAATCGCTTAAAATAAAATTTCTAAAGCCAACGCCATCGGTTATTACCAATCCAAGTTTTTTCATGAAAGCGCTCTAAATTGTTTTTGATGATTTGTTTTCCAAAATACGTCAGATTGTAGAACTTTTATAAATTCTTCGGCACTGTTTCCACTCCCAAAATCATGAATGTCCTTTTGAAATTTGATGGTTTTTATCTTTTTAATGCCATTCAAAATACCCGATTTTGTGTAATCGGAATTTATAATAGCCTTAGAGTAAACTCTGTTATTCTGTCGTGTTCCTATATTTATCGTAGGAATTCCATAATAAGGCGCCTCCCGCACGCCAGCACTACTATTACCGATAATAAATTCAGAATGTTTTAGCAAGGTTAGAAAATATTCAAATCTAAGCGATGGAAAAACCCTAAAATTTCGATGGTTTTTAAGCAATAGATAAGCATCTAAAATGGTTTGACTTCCCATGTCATTATTAGGAAAAATAACCACATAGTTTTTGTTGCTATCAATTAAGGCTTTTACAAAATTATCGGCATACTGCTGCATTTGTGAGTGTTCTGTGGTAACCGGATGAAACATCGCTATGGCATAGGCTTCAAATGCAATATCGTAATAAGTTTTTGCTGTTTCCAGTTCTGGTAATGCATTCGAAAACATGATATCGACATCAGGCGACCCAATACTATATATTGTTTCTGGCAATTCTCCCATTTGCTCTAACAATATTTTTGCCTTTTGATTCGCTACAAAATGAATATGGCTCATCTTGCTGGTAGCATGTCGTAATAATTCGTCAATTGTTCCAGATAATTCACCGCCTTCAACATGAGCGACTAGAATATTGTTTAAGCTACCGACAATAGCACCCGCTAGTGCTTCGACGCGATCGCCATGAATCACAATTAAATCTGGTTGTACGTCCTTAACAAATTCAGAAAAACCAGTGATGGTTTTTGCGAGTGTTAAATCCATACTTGCTTCGTGCGTATCATTTCTAAAGGTTGATATATTCTTAAATCCACAACGCTCTACTTCAATAAGGGTGTAACCATAAGTTTCGAGCAGATGCATGCCCGTAACAAATATATGAGGATCAAATTCGTGATGATTTTCAAGAACTTGAATTAGGGGTTTCATTTTACCGAAATCGGCACGGGTACCTGTTAAAAATGCTATTTTTTTATGCATACTTTTCTGCTTCCGACAAATATAAAACTTTAATCATTGTTAGGCAGAAATGAGTTATTGTTTTGTTAGACTGAGTTTATCGAAGTCTATAACTCCGTTTCTTCTCGCTTCGACAAGCTTAGCGTGACACACGTATTCTAATACTATTCTCATTGTCAGACTGAGCTTGTCGAAGTCCTAACTCACCTTATCTTAACATCGCTTCGACAGGCTCAACGTGACAGCGTTATTTAATTTATAATTGTAACTCCCAATTTCAGCCTAAAACAACCGAATTCTCTAATTATACCAAACATTGCCAGACTGAGCCCGTCGAAGTCTAACAATACTAATCTTTTGCGCTTCGACAAGCTCAGCGTGACACACGTATTCTAATACTATTCTCAATGTCAGATACTATTCTCAATGTCAGACTGAGCTTGTCGAAGTCCTAACACACCTTATCTTAACATCGCTTCGACAAGCTCAGCGTGACAGCTTCATTTAATTGATAATTATAACTCCAAATTTCAGCCTAAAACAACCGAATTCTGTTAACTTATCAAACATTGTCAGACTGAGCTTGTCGAAGTCCCGTCATTCTTACCAAACTGCGTATAATTTTTAGAATATGCTACTAGCTTATCCCAATCCTCATCAATTAAAGCTTGTTTTTTCCTCCTACTCCATCCTTTTATTTTCTTTTCAATAGCAATAGCTTGGTTTGGATCTGAAAATATTTCAACCCACACTAACGTTACAGGACGTCGTTGAAAAGTATAAGCATATTCGTCAATCCCCTCATTATGTTCAAATAATCTTCTTTCGAGATTATTTGTAAGGCCAGTATAAAAGGAATCGTCATGGCATTTTACGATATAAACAAAATAGTTTTTCACAATTTTATTTTTTTTTAAAAGCGCTTCGACAAGCTTAGCGTGACACACGTATTCTAAGACTATTCTCATTGTCAGACTGAGCTTGTCGAAGTCCTAACTCACCTTATCTTAACATCGCTTCGACAGGCTCAACGTGACAGCGTTATTTAATTTATAATTGTAACTCCAAATTTCAGCCTAAAACAACCGAATTCTCTAATTATACCAAACATTGCCAGAATGAGCCAGTCGAAGTCTAACAATACTAATCTTTTGCGCTTCAACAAGCTTAGCGTGACCCACGTATTCTAATACTATTCTCAATGTCAGACTGAGCTTGTCGAAGTCCTAACTCACCTTATCTTAACATCGCTTCGACAAGCTCAGTATGACAACTGATTTTATTGAATGTCCTCCCAAGTTAATTGTTCGTCATTTTCTATATCGCGACCGGCCTTTTTTCCTAAAATACTTTCAAAATGTTCTGCTAAAATCTTTCCTGTTCCAGGGCGTTTTACCCATAAATTTTCTTTAGTAAAAACAGTCCCTTTTTTTATTTTGGAAATGCTACATACGGTAGCAAAGGCGAAGTCGATGGTTACTTGTTCCTCTTTAGCAGCTTCTTTGATACCTCCTCGCATAAGCGCAATTTCTTTACTGTTCACAATGAGTTCTTTACAAGCTTTTTCATCCATACTACAAACAATATCGGGCCCCTGCCGTTGCATATGGTCGGTAAAATGTCGCTCTAAAATAGAAGCACCTAAAGCCACAGCACCTAAACAAGCATTATTATTAAGCGTATGATCGCTTAAACCAAAGACCTTATCTGGAAATGCCTGATGCATTTGCATCATAGCTCCAAAACGCACCAAATGAGTTGGTGTGGGATATAGATTCGTTGTATGTAATAAGGCGACTGGCACTTTGTATTTATCAAAAATGGCGACTGCTTTTTGGATGCTTTCAATAGTATTCATTCCGGTGCTTAAAATAACAGGTTTCCTAAATTGGGCAATATGCTCCAACAACGGGTAATTGTTACACTCGCCAGAACCAATTTTATAAGCTGGAATATCAAAACGCTTTAAACGTTCGGCCGCGGCACGAGAAAAAGGAGTTGATATAAAAATCATGCCTTTACTTTCTACGTAATTTTTCAACTCCAATTCATCAGGTTCATTCAGTGCACAACGTTCCATAATGTCGTAAATAGACACTGTAGCATTTCCGGGAATGACTTGTTTTGCTACAGCACTCATTTCGTCTTCTACGATATGGGTTTGGTGCTTTACCACTTCCGCACCGGCTCGATAAGCTGCATCTACCATCTCTTTTGCGACTTGCAGAGAGCCTTCGTGATTGATGCCTATTTCTGCAATAACTAATGGTGGGAAATCTAATCCTATTTTACGGCCTGCTATGTCTATGAATGGATTATTCATTTATTTTCTTTTTTTATTTGCGCTTCGACAAGCTCAGTGAGACAACTAATACTATTCTCCCTTTTTTGTCAGACTGAGCCTGTCGAAGTCCTTATATATCTCTTTACTTTATTAACGCTTCGAAAAGTTCAGCAAAACAAATGTTTTCTAATATTATTCGCATTGCAGAATGAACCTGTCGAAGTCCCCTTCTAAACTTATCTTGAATCTTTTTTTAACAAGAACTCCGCATACTCAAAATCTTCTTGTGTATCAATATCGATGGAGGCAAAAGGATGATTGATAATTAAAGGGTATGCCTTTTCTGTAATGATTTGATTATTTAAAATATGCTCTACCTTTGTAATATATAATAAACCATTTTCAAAATATAAAGGTTCTAAATCCTGACTTCGCTGTCCGGTGCAATAATTAAACGGCTTAAAAACAGCGTTTTCTACAGTGCCAAATTTTTGGTGATTTCTTGTCACCGTAAATAGGCTTTCGCTCATTGTATCGTTAAATAATTGAAATGCTTCTTTTAGTAAGTTTTTAGGACGTAACGGATTGGTAGGCTGTAACAACACCACGTTTTCCACATCGTAATCTAAAGATTCTAATACATGTTTTAAAGCGGTAACGGTGGGCTCTAAATCGCCCGATAATTCATTTGGTCTATCAATAACCTTAGCTCCAAAATTTAACGCAACATGTTTTATATCTTCATCATTGGTTGAAACATAAATAGCATCAATAAAATCCTGCTGTTTGGCGTAATGGATACTATGTACCAATAACGGAACGTCTCCCAATAATTTAATGTTTTTATTAGGTAAACGTTTTGAGTTACCTCTTGCTGGTATGATGGCTATGGTTTTCAATTTTCTTTAAATTTTAACAAGTATTTACTATACTTTTCTAGCAACTATTCCGTAACTCATGCCTTTAGCTAATGGATTTCGATATTCAATAAAAGTTTCTATTTTATACTTTATCCAGTCTTTAATTGATGTTGTTTTCCTGTCTTTATACTGCATATCAACTATAGCATATTCTATTACTTCAAATCCACTTCTTTTTAAAAACTCATAAACAATATGTTTCCAAGGTGTAAATACATGATTTTCTGCAATATGCTTTTCTTGAAACGCATATAGAGAACCTCTCAAAAACAAACTTAAGATATTCTTACTAGATTGTGGGTTTGGAGTTGTTAAAATTAAAAACCCCTCTTTCTCTATATGATTGGCTACATTTTGAATTCCTAAAAGTGGGTTGTCTAAATGCTCTAAAACTTCTAAAAAAACAACTATTCCTGCATTATTAACACCACGAGGAGCTTGATTATTTAAATTCCATATGATAGTTTCGTCTATTTTTTTAACAGAATCAAATGGCTGCCATAAACCATTAATTGATTCAATTTTTTCTTTCATATGACCAAAACCTGCTCCAATATCACTAACAATTCCATTCGGCGAATTTGGAAAATATTTATCCAACATTGTGTCTGCAAATTCACCACGATTTTTAAATGTTTCTGTAAATATACTCAATGAATAATTTTTTAATATTAAATAAATTTATAAATCTCTTGGTGTCCAATATAATTTAGTTTCTGGAAGTTTTGAATACTCCAAAAATTCTTTTTTTGACAATCTATTGGCGTATTTCATTAATCGAAGTATATTAATAAAAACGTCAACCAATGCTTGTATAATGGCCAAAAATGCTTTAAAATCACCTTTGAATACTTTAGTTTTAAGCTGAACCCAAAAAGTATAAAAAAATCGTTTTGGAATCAATTCCCAAGGATAAAATAAAAAATATAGATACCAACCCGAACGCAACGAACGCCTTAAACGTATTTGATAATCATTTTGATTTTTTCTGCTTTTTACATCTACGCGATGATGCACCAAAACATCTGGTGTGTAATGAACTTCCAAGTTATTTTTAAATAATTGAAAGGATGCAAATGCTTCTTCTCCATAAAATACAAACCAATCTGGATAGTTTGGTATTGTTCTCCAAGCTTCCATTCGCCAAACATGCCCACAACCTACAAAACTTTTAACTTTACTATTAGTTTGCGAATGGCTCAAATTTTCGGGTAAAACCTTACCCCAAAAAATCCGAAAAGCAATAACAGCACATTTTTTATTGGATTCAAAATAATTCTCAATTATTTCTAAAGCATTCTGAAACAGTATATGTGCATCATCGTCTAATGTGATTGCATATTTTGCCTTTGTTAAATTAAGTAATCTATTTCTACTATATACAAGCCCTTTACTTTTTTGGTTTTTTATTAATTGAATGGAATTGTAGTTTGTTTCGATAAAATTTGAAGTTCCATCGGACGACCCATCATCGCAAATAATAAACTCTATATTCTTGTTTTCAATAAAACTGGATAGTTGATTTAAAGTTTCTTTTAAATCAGGAAGTCTGTTTTTTGTTGTGATTAATATGGAAAATTTAGTCATTATCAAAAACCTTTTCTAGTTGTTCTTTTAAATACTTTTTCCCTAAATAGCTTTCTAAATCCGGCCTATTTAAACGCATTGTTTTAGCCGAATTTAACCATTTATTATAAAGTTTTTCTAATATAATAGAAATGGTTTTCACATTATCAATTTCTGCCCAGTATTCATAATTCTCACCTAGTAAACGCATGGTTTCACTGTGTTTAGGTCCTAAATGTAGTATTAGTTTATTTGCTGATATACAATGAGGAAACTTACCTGGCAAAAATGGACTAATCTCTGATTTCGCTTCTAAAATAACATTCACCGACACATGTTTTTGCAACCAATACACCTCATTAAAAGGTACATTAGTGAGTTTTATAAATAGCTCAGGTAAATTAGGCACAAATTTATTAATAGACTCTTTATGAAAATCGGCATTACCTAATAATAACAATCTTGAATCCATTTTTGCTTCAGGTTTATTTTTTAGAAATAATTCGAACCCTCTAATTAAACCTACTGGATTACGCTGTTTCATTAAATTGCCTGCATGTAAAATATTAAACTTAGTCTCATCAAAATAGTTAGGCTTTTCAATATAAGTTGATAATTCTTCAAAACTCTGATGTGGAATTATAATTCCTGTCCTAACAAAGTTCGGGAAGTAATTCCCCATCCAATCCCTTAAAAGTAAACTTGGAAACGCAGAAAATTTAGCATTTTCTGAAACCAATTTAAAAAAAAATTGCTTTTTTTTATGTCCAGGTTCCTTCCAATCATATGGATTTGGATAACAACTAAATGGAAATGGGTCATGTACATAAGCCATCCACCTACTATATAAATTTGGAATTTTATTGACTGCATAATGCGGTCGAAAACTAGCGCCTTTACTTAAAGTAATAATTAAATCGAATTTAGAAGTATTGAGTTTTTTTACTGCTAATTCAATACTATTTACATCATTAAAGAATGTGAAAGAAAACCCGAAAACAGACTCTAAATTGGTTGCTAAATTTATTTTAAAATAACGTTGTATAACACGCTGCGTTCTACTTAAAAAATACAATATGTTATACTTTCTTTCTTTTATTGAAATACACTCAACACCCTCTAATTGAATTTTTTTTTGTGTAAAATGCAAAACCGTAACGACATAACCAACAGCTGCTAAATTTTTAATTAATGCTACATTGGCCTTAGAACCACTACTATCATTCACATTAATTGAATCTACTACTATTAGAATTTGTTTATTCATTTATCAAAATATTATTTTGAATGAAATCGACTATTTTAATTGCCGCAAGCCCTTCTCCATAAGGGTTGGTCATTTTATCATTTCCTTTATGTGTAGTTAATATTCTATATGCTTCATGAATTATTTTAGTTGTGTTGGTGCCAACTAAAATAGAGCATCCTGATGTTATACCTTCTTCCCGTTCAGTCGTCTCTCGAGTTACTAAAACCGGTATATTTAAAGATGGAGCTTCTTCTTGAATACCTCCTGAATCTGAAATTATTAAAACAGCTTTATTCATTAACCACACAAATGACGGGTAATCTAAAGGTGCTATTAAATGAATGTTTTTAATACTCGATAATTTTTCATAAACGACCCTTTGAACATTTGGGTTTAAATGTACAGGAAACACAATTTCAACTTCATAAATTTTTGAAATCTCTAAAATTGCCTCACATACATTCTCAAACCCAGCCCCAAAGCTCTCTCTTCGGTGGCCCGTTACCAAAATAACTCTTTTATTAAAATTGATTGTTTCGTTTAAACTTTCAATAAATGCATTGTTATATCCATGTTCAATTTTCTTTAAAGTAATATTAAGTGAGTCAATAACAGTATTGCCAGTAACAATGACGTTACTTTCATATACATTTTCTTTTAAAAGATTATTTTTTGCTTTTTGAGTCGGTGCAAAATGAAAATCTGATATTCGACCTGTTATTTGTCTATTGAGTTCTTCAGGAAAAGGAGATGTCTTATCATAAGTTCTTAACCCAGCTTCTACATGGGCTACTTTGTAATTTCCATGAAATGCTGCTAAAGCTACTAATGTTGATGTGGTAGTATCACCATGTACCAATACCAAATCAAACTGTTCTTTTTTTAGTATAGCATCCATTTCATACAATATTCTAGAGCTTAACATATTCAAACTTTGATTGGGTTGCATCAGATCTAAATCGTAATCCGGTACTAATTGAAAAAAGTCTAATACTTGATCGAGCATTTCCCTATGTTGTGCTGTTACACAGAGTTTAAAAGCAATTTGTCTTTTATTTAACTCTAAACATATTGGTGCCATTTTTATGGCTTCGGGCCGTGTACCAAAACAAATAAGTAGTTTCATAAACCTAAAGTTTCATAAGTTTTTTAATTATCTTAAAAAAAATAATTTTAATTCTATAAGGTACAATTGACTTGGATGGGTTTTTTATATTTTTAAATATTTTTGAATTTAATAATAGTTCATTGTCAAAGTTCGCCTTTAAAACAAAATCATCAATTTTATTACCAATATGATACGCATATGACTTTGCAGTCGATAAACGATACCACCCATTCCTATCCGCTGGTTCATCTAGATAAATATCTTCATATCCATTAATAAACTTCATTTCCGGAAATTCAGTTTCAAAATTAAAAATAGCCTTCCTATATGTTGCACAAAAATGTCCAGCACCCAATACTGCTGTAACATTATTTTTTAGATAATATTGTTTTTCTTTCCAAGAAAACGTTCTATTCCGCCTATTAAATAAGGCTGGATTAAACAACCCTTTTAAATACAAATCATTATCATTGTCTGACACAATCTTGTCATATTTAATTCTTCCAAAAAAATAATTATCAAAAAATACTGAATTATTTTTATTCAAAGCCAGTGACTGAAGAGGAAGAGGAGATACAACCCCTGCTTTTTTTATGTCTTTAAAAATTTCAAAAACTGCTGATTCCCACCCACTAAAAAATAATAAATCTGCATCTGCTATTGTTATAAAAGGTTCATAAGCTGCTTTGGCTTCACTAAACACCGGATAAACCTTACCTTTATTTTCACCATAAATTACAAATTTATCAATATACGCTTTATACTTAACCATAATTGGCTGGATTAAGAACTCGCTGGAATTATTATTTATTAATGTAATGGCTGTTGTCTCAAAATTAATTGTTTGGATTAGAGAATTTAGACATGCATCTAAAACCTCAATACTATTTGAATAATATTCTTCTTGATTATTTGGTATGTATACAGGAATAATTATTCTATGAAAATAACATTTGTTTTTTTCTCCTTTATATTTCTCCGGATTTACTCCATCTCTCATTTTTAACAAACATTTATTTATTATGCATTAACTTTTTTAAAATACTTAAAAATTTCATATAGAAAGTTTTTTTTGCAGGATATAACCAAGGATCAATTTTCTTTTCCCATTCATCATTTAACCAAAATTTTAGGTAAGTCAAATCATAACCTAATCGAATAAATTCTTTTCCTTGATTAATAAGATTAATATCATATAAATGAAATGCAGGGTAAGTTGTATTTAAATAAATATCATAATCCATAACGCTAGCACGAATACAAAAATGTTTGTCCTCTCCAAGATAATCTAAATTTGAGATTTTTTTAAAAGAAACATTATCAAGTAATATTTGCCTTGATAATAAGGTACATGCCCCTGTAAAATCAACTTTATAAGTCCCATTTTCTCTAAACATCAATAAATCTTCTTTGGTATATCCATGAGGCTTAGAATACCATCCATTGGGGGCATATGTAGGTGTGTAATCAAACTTAGTCCAAAATATTTCTGAACAAAAGTGTTTATTTTGTTGTAATAATATTTTTAAAGTTTCGGGATGTAGAATTAAATCGCTATCAGTAAAGAAAAGATAATCATAATCATTATTTAAAAAATATTTTATTGCGAAATTTTTTATCGCAGTTATCCTTTTATAAGAATCTATAACCCATCGTTCCTTTTGATTCTTACTCTTGTCTTCTAACTTAATATCTGTTTGTGTAAATAAAATCCCATTATCAAAATTGCCTACAAATTTTTTTAATAATAATGAGCTCCTAAAATCATCATTATCATCAAAAAAAGAATATGTTAAATTTAGACCTTCCTTTTGTAGATCTTTCAATGATTTTAAATGAAGTTCAACAATTTCATTTTCTTTTTTTACTGGTGAAAAATGGAGAATCTTCATAAAATACAAAAATTAAAACTTTAATAAATTAGGGTTAGTATCTAGTATAGATTTATATTGTTCCGCATTTCCATATCTACCATCCAAGTCAAGGTTAATATAGCGGTTGTATTTTAATATTCTATCCCTTTCGTTAGACCAACCTAGATGTTTAAGCTTTATATCGGAATTCTCAAAAGGTAAAAGGTGTAAGTTTTTTGGGTGCCTTCCACAATGTTGATCTTGCTTCAAGAACTTATATTTAAAATATGGTTGATACCTAATCAAAAAGGTTTTATACTTATAATGCGCACACCATAAATTATCTTCTCTATAATGCGTTTCGTTCCACATATCATATAATCTAAATTTATATACATCAATATTTTTATTATTTATTATACTTTTAATATTATCCAAAATTTTATTTTCAAAAATTTCATCTGCATCCAAAAAAAGTATCCAATCTGGATTCATTTTCAAAGTTTCTTTCCATTGCAACTTTCTAAGCTTATATTCTTTATGAAACAAACTTTTTTTGTTTTGGATAATCTTAAAGGAAGTGTTTTTTAAAACCTCTTTACATAACTGTACAGAATTATCTGTACTAGCATCATCTATAATTATGACTTCATCAACATATTTAATAGCATGCTCTAAAACTTCTCTTAAATACCTATCAGCTTCATTTTTTACTATCATAGACAGTGTCAACTTATTCTCCTCTTTCACCACTCTTTTACTAAATGATTTCAACTCAGGAAATATACTTTTTAATATTTTTGTTATTCGATAACTCATTAATATCTAACAATTTCTTTAAGAAACCTTATAAGAAAATTAACTCTTTGTGAAAAATTCACTTTTCTTGAAAATATAATCATCTTATATGTTTTAAATCTAATTAATCGCAACGATTTCCTGTACACTTTGTCTTTTTCAAAACTGCCTTTTGTAACAGACTCCTTATGTTTTCTATACCAGAATAGAATTTTGTCAACCGGTTTAAAATTAAGGTTTTCTTTAAAAAATATTCTTAAATAAAAATCTCTTTCTTCTCCCGTAAACAATCGCTCATCAAATTTATAATTTTTGATGCTGCTTAATTTCCAAATTGGCCCTAATGAATTTAGACTAATATTATTATATAAAAAATCCCAAAACAAATCATTAGTTAATATATTAGTAGAATTATCTTCTGCTGATTCTAAATCAAAATTGATAGTTTTAAAATCTCCAAACTTTCTGTACTTGCAGAAGGTTACATCCAAGGTTTCATCTTCTAAAAAAGGATTTATTTGCAATTCAAGTTTTCTCGGATGCATAATATCATCGTCATCAAAAAATTGAATAAATTCAGCATTTCTACTTTCTGCAATATCTAAACCTTGATTTCGTGAACCAGACAAACCTTTGTTGTATTTTTCGGTTTTTAAGAAATAACTAAATCGACTATCATCTTTAATAAATTCATTTATAACTACTTTCGTATTGTCAACAGAATAATCATCAATAACTATACATTCCCAATTAGCGTAAGTTTGATTTTTGATGGATTGTAAGGTCTCTAAAACAAAATGCGCTCTATTGTAGGTTGATAATAGTATTGTTACCCTTAAGTTCATTTATGATATTTTGGATTTTACCCATCGCAATGGTTTTAAAATAAAGTGTCCAATTTTGTAATCTAAAGAATTAAGCAATTTCAATCTGCTACATTTATTAATTTCAATCTCTTCTAAAAAATGTTTTATAGTTTCATCATAGTGCAATACATATAAATCTTTATGCTTTTTAAAAATATATTCTTTTATTACTTTATCATAGTTTTTAATAGCAATTTTCCTCATGGAATCATCTCTTTGTCTGTAAAAAAATAGGACTTCCGGAATTACATGAACTTTCCATTTTTGAGTTAACCGAATATAGAACTCCCAATCTTCATAACCTTTTTTCATTTTTTCGTCATAACCTCCAATTTCTTGCCAACATAATTTCCTTAACATTGAAGTTCCTATAGCAGAATTCTGAAATAAGAAATCTTCAATAACACCCCCTGTAGGTTTAAATATCTCTAACCTTTTGGTTTTTATAAATTTCTGTCCCCAACAAGAAACTGCACCACAATTTGGATCTTTTTCTAAAATATTTATTGCTTTAGAGATAAAACTAAAATCATACTTATCATCCGAATCTAAAAGTAAAATAAAAGTTCCTTTCGACTTACTTATTCCAACATTTCTAGCACTGCTTAAACCCCCGTTTAATTTTTCAAAATAAATAAATCTCGAATCTTTTTCTGCCCAATACTGGGCTATTTTTTTTGTATCATCAGTGCTACCATCATCAACAATAATGCATTCCCAATTGGTGTAAGTTTGTTCTAATACTGAGTATAAAGCTTCTTCAATAAAACAAGCTTGATTATAGCACGGAATTATTATAGAAACCAGATTATTTTTCATCTTTTTTAAATAACCAAACTTGGTATATTTCAATAACTGTTTGTTCATTAAACTGAACAGGAATTCTTTTCAATTTTGGGTTTTTACCACCATTTTTCTTAAACATATCTTCAATCTGCTGTTCTGAAATCCAATCTTCTACAGGTTGTTTAATACCAGTAACTTTAGCCCATTCATTAAAAACCTCTTTTCTAGGAGTAGTAATTATTACCGTTCCATTGGGTTTAAGTAAATTGAAAATATCTTTAACAAAAGCTTCTTTTTTAGAATCTTCGATATGTTCAAAAACTTCAGATGACACTATTAAGTCAAACTTTTCTGAATAGTTTGGTAATATATTTTTTGTTGTTCCCTTTAAAAATTTAATGTGTGGAAACAATTCTCTAGCATAATTAACAACAACTTTTACCGGGTCTATGCCAATTACATCACCATATTTTGAGAGCAAATTAGATAGCCAACCTCTTCCACATCCTAAATCTAAAATTAAAGATTCTTGACTAAATCCTATTTCTTTTATAAAAGCCTCAATTGATTCCCACCTTCTTAACTCATCATTATTAGGTATTGCTTTGTTCCATTTATCATTCTTAACAAATAATTTCTTATAATAATTATCTTCAACTACCTTTGACGGCAAAATAACTTTAATGAAACCCTTTATCTTCTTTAATACTTTTTTTATCAAAACTTCATTTTAATTTATACTCCATATTCCACTTAACATTTTTATGATAAACTTTATTTAACTTTAAATTTAAGACTCCTATTGATTCAAATTTTGAAGCGGCTAACACAGTAAATCCTATCACATCTCGAATTTCCTCTAAATCTCTATTAGAATCCCCTAAAAACACATCTAATTTGTAATTCCCAGGAAGAAGTTTTAACTTACCTATTACAACTTTAACACACCCCTTAGACACACATTTATTATTAATTTTTTTAGATGAATAATGTCTATTATTAATTCCTACTAATTCAACTTCGTTAATATCTTTAATTACAATTCCTAAAATTAAATTATGAATTTCAATATTAGAATCAAAACAAACATTTATTGTCATTTTAGAGTTATAAATAACTCTGTTTTCAGATAGAAATACACTTTTAATTATATTATTTCCAACAAATTTAAAATTCTTTTTTATTTGACCATCATCTAAATATCTATTCAAAACTCTATCTATGCTTCCTTGAAACTTAACTTTACCGTTTTCCAACAAAATGCCTCTCGTACACAAACTCTTAACCGCCGCCATATTATGACTCACAAACAAAACCGTTCGCCCTTCACCTCTACTAATATCTTGCATCTTCCCAATGGCTTTTTTTTGAAATTCGGCATCACCCACCGCTAATACCTCATCTATAACTAAGATTTCGGGTTCTAAAAAAGCGGCGACAGCAAAAGCTAAGCGTACGGTCATCCCTGACGAATACCTTTTTACTGGCGTATCAATATAACGCTCACATCCTGAAAACTCAATAATCTCATCTATTTTAGAAGCGATTTCTTTTTTGGTCATTCCTAAAATTGCACCATTGAGAAAGATGTTTTCTCGTCCTGTCATTTCACCATGAAAACCCGTTCCTACCTCTAACAACGAAGCAATACGTCCTTTGGTTTTAATTTCCCCAGTTGTTGGACTGGTTACTTTAGATAAAATTTTTAACAAGGTCGATTTTCCTGCACCATTTTTCCCAATGATGCCAAGAACTTCACCACGTTCCACTTCAAAATTAATATCCTGTAACGCCCAAACATAATCGGATGTTCCTTTGGTACTTCGATCGTTAACTTCTCCAATTTTTAAATAGGGGTCTTCTTTGCCTCGTACCTTATGCCACCAACGGTTTAAATCATGACTAATGGTGCCTGTACCCACTAATCCTAATCGGTATTGCTTGCTAATGTTTTCAACTTTTAATATTACGTCTCTACCCATGCTAAACCGTATCTATAAACGTTTTTTCGGTCTTATTAAAAACAACTAACCCCATCAAAAACACAATAACACTTATTATGGAGGCATAAGCTAGTTTAACAACCGAGAATTCACCTGCTCCTAAAGTTACATATCGAAACAATTCTATAACGGTGGTCATCGGATTATATTCTATCAAATACCCTACAAAATTTGGCAAAACACCTTCTGAAACTTTATTTTGTATTAAAGAAATAGGATACATAACCGCCGATCCGTACATCAGCAATTGGACACCGAATGCCACCAAAAAACTTAAATCGCGATACTTGGTCGTCATAGAGGAAATAATCATCCCGAATCCCAATCCTAAAATCGCCATAATAATGACTAATATTGGTAATAAAATGATTGAAACGGATATGGACACATTATAAGCCAAATCGGTAAAAAACACAAAATAAACATAAAAACTGACAAACACGAGTAACTGAATGCCAAACTTAATAAGGTTTGATAACACCATAGACATAGGCATAATAACCCGTGGAAAATACACTTTCCCAAAGATGCCTTGGTTTTGTTTAAACGTGTCGCTCGTTCCGGTAAGGCAAGCGCTAAAATAATTCCAGGCACTAATGCCCGCTAGATTAAACAAAAATGCTGGCACACCATCGCCCGTGTCAATTTCTGCTATATTATTAAAAACCAAGGTAAAAATGACCGAGGTAAAAAGCGGCTGAATAAAATACCAAAGCGGTCCTAATATGGTTTGCTTGTATAGTGTGATTACATCGCGTTTTACGAATAACAAAAGCAAATCTCTATAGTACCAAATCTCCTTAAAATTTAAATTGATGACACTCTTTTTTGGTGAGATGGTATAGAGCCAATCGGTATGGTGTGTTTGTTTATTCAAATTTTGATGTAATTACAATTCCATTTTCAATTTTATAACATGTTTACTGTAGGGTTCCTTTGTAGATCCCTCGTAGATACGTCGTAGATAAAGCGTGCGACTGTTAAAATTCCTAAAACCACTAAAACATACAGAATCTCCAGATTTTACAGCATTCTTAAAAATGGATAGATTCTTGGCACAGTACGTTTACATTAAGTATCCGATTTACGCAACAACGCCATTAGTTTATACCAAAAGTTTGTGTTGGTCTTTGCATCATCATGATAGCCATTAGCATAATTCCCATACCCATAGCCATAACCGTACCCGTAACCATAACCATAGCCGTATTTTGCCTTTTGGTCGTAACCGTTATATATTAAACTTATATTTTTAATTTGTTTGGTTTTATATTTTTCATTGATAAAGTTGAGCATACCCTTCTTGGTATAATCTTGTCTTACAACATATAAAGACGCATCTACATGTTCTAACAATTCTAGTGCGTCTGCCACTAACCCAATAGGCGGCGTATCTAAAATAATATACTCATATTTCGTCTTTAAATAAGCTATGAGTTCCCCCAGTTTATCATTTATCAATAATTCTGAAGGGTTTGGCGGAATAGGACCTGAGGTTATTACATCTAAATTCTCAATACCCGTTGCCTGTATCACAGCTTCTATAGATTCTTGACCAATAAGGTAATTAACAACCCCAATATCATTTTTAATCCCAAAATCTCCAAAAATCTTAGGTTTTCTGAGGTCTAAGCCTACTAAAATGGTCTTTTTTTCACTTAAAGCAAAAACCGTAGCCACATTAATAGAACAAAATGTTTTTCCTTCGCCACTCACAGACGAAGTGACCAACAAGGTTTTAGTACCATCTAAGTCTTTCGATTTATAATAATACTGCAAATTAGATCGAATGGCTCGAAACGATTCTGCTACAGCCGATTTTGGTTTTCTGTGAACCACTAAATTATTATCTAATACATTCTTACCAACCACACCCAAAATAGGAATTGAGGATAGCTGTTCCACATCCATTGGACTGTGAATATTATTATCTATAAAAGTTAAAACGAATGCAAACAATAGCGGAATTAGCAATGCTGCAAATAAGGCAAAGACATACCTAATATTTAAATTTCTTCCTAAAACAGTGGCGCCTGTATTTTTTGCGGAATCGATGACCAGAATATCCGATACATTGGAAGCTTTTATAATTTCTGCTTCGCCACGTTTTGCTAAAAACACATTGTAGGTTTGCTCGCTTAACGAATATTGCCGCTCGATGGTGATTAACTTTTGCTGATCTTCGGGCAACTTATTGAATTGCGATTCGATACGACTTAAGGAACTATTTACATTTTGTAATTCCCTATTAAGGCCATTTGTTGCAGAACTTATATTTTCTAACAACACATTTTTTAATCCTTGAATCTGCCTATTCAAATCATTAAAAACCGAAGCATCGCTGCGGACAGAATATTGCAGTTTCGATTTTTGTACCGACAACTCATTAATCCTCGCTACGTTGGCCAAAATATTACCGTCGCCAATACCTGCTATAGATGGCGCAGGAATTTCGGTAAACGAACTACTCGTTAACAAATAATTTTTAAGATTAGAATAATAATTTAGCTGTCTGTTTATAGACTCCTTATCAGCATCAAACTTGCTTAGCTTGTCATTAAGTGCCGTACTTTCTTCATCAAGACTATAAATTTTATTCTTCTTTCTATAATCATTCAATTCTTCGGCATTGCTAGTTAATTCTCCTTTTACCCTAGAAATCTGTTCATCAATAAAAGCTATAGCATTGGTAGCGTATTGGTTTTTTCTATTTAACTGATCTTCGCTTAAAACGGTTACAATCATATTCAAATAGTCCACAATCTTCTCGGTATTTTTATCAATAAGCGAGATATCAAGAATGGGGGAATTGTTGGTGTTAGAAACAGCTGTTCGTCCTTGGTAACTAGACACAATACTATTAAAATCACTAAACTGAATAAAATAGACCTCACCCGCTATGGCTTTTCTTTTTTCGGCCACATTAATCACCCCTTTTAAAAATGGCAATTCTACAGAATCTCCAAACTTAAATTGCCTTTTAAAAAGACCCGAGTTTACATCTACGTTTGATAATTCTTTGGTAAAATAATTTTGCGCCGTTACTACAGATGAAGGGAATTCAACTTCCAGCTCATAAGAATCGGTATCTAAAATCGATATTTTTATAGGTGTATTTATAAGTTGTGGAAAATTATAATCATGGCTAAACCTAAAAGGTGCCGCTTTATAAATGTCCTGCAATCTAAACCTGCCTTGTTTTAAATAACTTTTGTAAAACTCCAAGCGATCCACCACTTTTTCATGATGCGAACGCGATTTAAGCGTAACCACCATGGTTTGTACTTTAGATGTAACGCCGCCCCAGTTAAAGGTTAAACTCGCATTTGAAGTAAATAAGGGATTGCTATCATCTTCAACAGAAATTTTGGTTCCTAGTTGATACGAAAACTCTTCGCGTATATTTTTTTGATACACAAAGAAAACCCCAATCGCAAAAAGCAACACAAAAAACTTCCAATAGCTTAACGCTCGAAACAGGAACTTTTTAATATCGAAACTCGCACCTGATGATTCTGAAACTTCAAATTCTTCAATCATAATTTTAAATTAAAGATTTTTAGTTAAAAAGTACGTCGACACTAAAACCGAAAGAATGGAAGCAATAGTAGTAACATTTTGAATACCTGTTTGTCCTGCTCCTAAAGCTTTGCGTTTTAAGGGCTTTACCAAAATCATATCGTTAGGCTGTATGTAATAATACGGCGATTGCATAGCAGCTATATCGGTTAAATCGATGTGATGTATTTTTTGTCCGTCGGCATATTGTCGTATCACTAAAACGTCTTTTCTGTCGCCCGTTAAACTAATATCGCCGGCATTTGCCAAGGCTTCAATAATATTTACACGGTCTTGAAACAGCGTGTAAACACCAGTTCCTTCAACTTCTCCTGTAACGGTATAGCGCAATCCAGCCAATTTTACCGTAACAAATAATTCGGCGGTTTCTTTAAAATATTGTGCTAATAATTCGGCCTTTACTTTATTTTCAATTTCCTGAATCGTATAGCCCAAAACATTGATTTCGCCTAAAATGGGGAATTTAATATTACCGTGTAAATCGATAGTAAAACCGTTAAAATATAATGAGGATTGCCCTTGAGTTGCAGCGCCAACGGTCGTTTCTACCGGATTAAATATTTTGGTAAGTTCGTCGTCTAAAGCCTTTACATTAATACTTAAAATATCGTTAACTTGCACCCTGTAAGGTTTTGAAGACTCTTTAAGCACCAAAGAATCGATAGGCACCGTTCCTTTATCTTGTAAATAAACAACATCTTTATTGGTAATGCACGATAAACACAAAACGCTAAATGCTATACAACTAAGTAAGAAATGCTGTTTCATTATAGGGGTCATAGTTTTGTCACAAATATAACTTTTCAAAATGAACAATAAAACTTATAACGTAGTTTTTGGTTTTTTATCCGTTCTTTGCAAAAAAAATAGCCATTGAATTATTTAACAGTTGAAAATATATCGAAATCTTACGGAGAGTTAACACTTTTCGAAAACATTTCTTTTAGCATCCATAAAGATCAAAAAATAGCCTTTGTTGCTAAAAACGGCACAGGAAAAACATCTATTTTAAATATTCTTTCTGGTGATGATGAAGCCGATTCTGGCAACGTTATTTACAGAAAAGACATTAAAGTTGCTTTCTTATCGCAGGATCCAAAACTTGACAAAGATTTAACCATTGAAGAAACCATTTTTGCGAGCGACAATCCTATTTTAAAAGTTATACAAAACTACGAGCATGCGCTTTTAAATCCTGAAGATGCAGATACCTACCAAAAAGCATTCGAACAAATGGAACTGCATCAAGCCTGGGATTTCGAAACACAATACAAACAAATTCTCTTTAAATTAAAGCTTGAAGATTTAAACATAAAAATTTCAGCCCTTTCTGGCGGACAAAAAAAACGCTTGTCGCTGGCTAACGCGTTAATTAACAAACCCGATTTGTTGATTTTAGATGAGCCAACAAACCATTTAGATTTAGAAATGATTGAATGGTTAGAAGCCTTTTTCGCCAAAGAAAACATCACCCTTTTTATGGTGACGCACGACCGTTACTTTTTAGAGCGCGTGTGTAACGAAATTATAGAATTAGACGAAGGGCAACTTTACAGCTACAAAGGCAACTACTCGTACTATCTTGAAAAACGCGAAGCCCGAATAGAACAAGAAGCGACAGAAACAGGTAAAGCCAAACAACTTTTTAAGAAGGAATTAGAATGGATGCGTCGCCAGCCAAAAGCCAGAACCACCAAATCTAAATCCAGAATAGACGATTTTCACGATATAAAACATCGTGCCAGTCAGCGCAGAAACGACCACGAAGTCCAATTAGAATTGAACATGGAGCGTTTGGGCAGCAAGGTAGTAGAGTTTCATAAAGTATCTAAATCTTTTAAAGACAAAGTGATTCTTGATGGCTTTGAATACTTGTTTAAGAATGGCGAACGCGTTGGTATTATTGGTAAAAACGGCACAGGAAAAACAACCTTTTTAAATCTGTTAACACAAACCACGAAACCAGATTCAGGAAAAGTTGTTTTAGGCGAAACCGTTAAATTTGGCTACTATACACAAGACGGGATAACCATTAAACCAGATCAAAAAGTAATTGATGTGATTCGAGAATTTGGTGATTATATTCCGTTGAAAAAAGGAAAACAAATTAGCGCACAACAATTGCTGGAACGTTTTTTATTCAGCAGAAAAAAACAATACGATTTTGTTGAAAAACTAAGTGGTGGCGAACGTAAACGCCTTTATTTATGTACGGTTTTAATTCAAAATCCGAATTTTTTAATCTTAGATGAACCTACAAACGATTTAGATATTGTAACGCTTAACGTTTTAGAAAGTTTCTTATTGGATTTTCCGGGATGTGTGATTGTGGTTTCGCACGACCGCTATTTTATGGATAAGGTAATCGACCATCTTTTTGTATTTAAAGGCGAAGGTGAGATTGAAGATTTTCCTGGGAATTATACCGATTATCGGGTGTATGAAGATAGCCAACCCGTAATTTCGAACGCGCAAGACGATAAAAAAGAAAAGAATGCCTGGAAAAAAACAGAGGACACCAAACTATCGTTTAACGAGGAAAAAGAACTGAAAAATATTGAAAGCAAATTAAATTCGTTAGCCTTTGATAAAAATGAATTGGAAGCTAAATTTCATAATCCAGATTTAACGCCCGAAGAAATCACAAAACTATCGGAAGCTTTGCAAAAAATAATTGATGATATTGAAGCAAAGGAAATGCGCTGGATGGAATTGCAAGAGAAATTGGAAGATAATTAAAAAAGTTGCGAAGTTGCAAAGCGACAAAGACATTAACTCTGAAACTTTGAAGCTCTGAAACTTTGAAACTCTGAAACTCTGAAACTCTGAAACTTTGCTACATCAAATTACATCATACATAAAATTCCTGTTAAAATCCACCAATCAACACGGGGTGCATTCCCCTTTTGTATTTAATTTAGTTACCAAATGTTTTTATAATAAATCAAACAATGACGCTTATAAAAACATTTCAGCATATAAGCATCAATTACTTCAAAATAAAAACAAAATATCGGTAACCGATTTAGGTGTGGGTTCTCATGCTACCAAGCAACACAAACGTGTTATTTCTGAAATTGCTAAAAATGCAGGAACCACCAATAAAAGAGCTCAGCTTTTATACCGACTTGTAACTTATTTTAAACCAAGTACCATTTTAGAATTAGGAACTTCGCTTGGAATTGCAACGCATGCCATGAGTTTAGGCAATCCTGAAGCGACGATTACAACCATTGAAGGCTGCCCTAATATTTCAGAATTTACAAACGCTAATTTTAAAGAGCGTCAGTTAGAAAATATAAATCTTATAACTGGTAATTTTAACGATACCTTAGAAAACCTAATCCCGATAGCTATCGGGACAAAAACCTACGACCTTATTTTCTTCGATGGCAATCACCAAAAAGAAGCCACATTGCAGTATTTTGAAACACTCCTGCAAACTGCTCATAACGATTCGATTGTTATTTTTGATGACATTTATTGGTCAAAATCCATGACGGAAGCTTGGGAAACCATAAAGCAACACCCGAAAGTAACCGTAACCATCGATACTTTTTTTTGGGGATTGGTGTTTTTTAGAAGAGAACAGGTTAAAGAACACTTTACTATTAGGGTTTAATTGTTGATTTGTTTAATTGTTGATTTGTCATTCCTGCGAAGGCAGGAATCCACAATTTTAGCATCATTTTAAATAATAATTTGAGCTTATTTTTTTTGAATTAATTTCCACAACAAAACAGAATCTAAACCCTTAAAGACGTTTCCTGTGCAAACGAATATGACAAAACACTCATGAATTTGTATCGAAAAAAATTACCTAGACATTTTTGTGGCGACTAATCACGAAATAATTCCTAACAAAACTTTTAACTTTCAACTTATAACTTTTAACTTCGTAATATGAAAATATATACCAAAACAGGCGATAAAGGCACCACCGCATTATTTGGTGGAACGCGTGTGCCCAAACATCATATAAGAATTGACAGCTACGGAACGGTAGATGAATTAAATTCGCATTTAGGACTTATTCGCGACCAAGAAATTGACGCGCATTACAAAGAAATTCTCATCCAGATTCAAGACAGACTTTTTACTGTTGGCGCCATTTTAGCCACCGACCCCGAGAAAGCGATTTTAAAAAGCGGCAAAGAACGTTTAAACATTCCTAAAATTTCTGCTGAAAACATTGCACTGTTAGAAACTGAAATGGATGCCATGAATGAAGCTTTACCACCCATGACGCATTTTGTACTTCCCGGAGGCCACCAAACGGTGTCATTCTGTCACATAGCGCGTTGTGTGTGCCGCAGAGCGGAACGATTAACATCGGCGCTTAATGACATTGAAGACGTAGAACCTAACGCCTTGGTGTACTTAAACCGCCTTTCTGACTACCTTTTTGTGTTGGCACGAAAGTTGTCTCATGACTTGCGAGCAAATGAAATTAAGTGGATTCCTGAAAAACATTAGGATTCAATGTCATTACGAGGACGTAGGACGAAGTAATCTTTTTAATTGAAGGAATTAAATAAACAGATTGCCACATCATGCTCTAAAAAAGCATGATTCGCAATAACGTTAATTTGAATGTTTAGTCCGCGTTAGGGATTGCAGTGAAAATCCTTTTTTGTCTGGTTGAGCGCAGTCGAAACCATTAAGACAAAAAAGATTGCAACGAAAAGCCCGACCCTCCCGATAGTTATCGGGAAGGGAAACGCCCAAAATAAAAAATTAAATTTCAGTTGTTTACATAGTAAAAAACCACGTTCTTAAAAATAATAATTAAATATTTCATTTTTTTCTTGTGTGTTTAAACTAAAAATTTATTTTTGCACAAAATTAAAACGCATAAAAAATGTATTGGACTTTAGAATTAGCATCTTATTTAAGCGATGCGCCTTGGCCAGCAACGAAAGACGAGCTAATAGATTACGCTATTAGAACTGGTGCCCCTTTAGAAGTTGTTGAAAATTTACAGTCTATTGAAGACGAAGGTGATGCCTACGATTCAATTGAGGAAATCTGGTCTGATTACCCAACAGATGAAGATTACCTTTGGAATGAGGATGAATATTAATAAAGCATAAAGAAAAGTTAAAAAGTCTCGTATTGAGACTTTTTTTTTGTCCTAAACTTTATATAACACATAACAAAATGTATCTTTGATTGCTTTTTTAAAAGCAACAAAAACAAACAAAAAATCTAGGAATTTCCTAGAATAACATAACATATAAATAATGAGTTTTTTAAATTCTGTACTTAAAGTATTTGTTGGCGACAAATCGAAACAAGATGTTAAAGCCATCACCCCTATAGTTGATAAAATTAAAACCTTCGAAAAAGCCATTGAAAGCTTATCGCACGATGCGTTAAGGGCAAAAACAGCGGAGTTTAAGTCGAAAATTGCCGAAGCTATAAAGCCTATTAATCAGCAAATAGACAACCTGCTTCAAGAAGCTGAAAACACCGAAGATATTGATAGACGCGAAGATATTTATCAAGACATTGATAAACTAAAAGACGAAGCTTATGCCATTACCGAGGGTGTTTTAAACGATATTTTACCCGAAGCCTTTGCCGTAGTTAAAGAAACTGCTAAGCGTTTTGCTAACAATACAAGCATTACAGTAACTGCTTCTCCTTTCGATAGAGAATTATCAGGCTCCAAAGAGTATGTTACTTTAGATAATGACAAGGCCATCTGGTCTAACTCCTGGGATGCTGCTGGAAAACCCATTACTTGGGATATGGTGCATTACGATGTGCAGCTAATAGGTGGTATTGCTTTGCACCAAGGTAAAATTGCCGAAATGCAAACGGGTGAAGGTAAAACCTTAGTTGCTACCTTACCAATGTATTTAAATGCCCTTTCGGGGAAAGGTGTGCATTTAGTAACGGTTAACGACTATTTAGCAAAACGTGATAGCGCGTGGATGGCACCTATTTTTCAGTTTCATGGATTGACTGTTGATTGTATTGATTACCACCAACCAAATTCTGCCGCACGAATTAAAGCCTACAACGCCGATATTACTTACGGAACCAACAACGAATTTGGATTCGATTATTTGCGTGATAATATGGCACACTCGCCAAACGATTTAGTACAACGTCCGCACCACTACGCCATAGTAGATGAGGTGGATTCGGTATTAGTTGATGATGCGCGTACGCCTTTAATTATTTCCGGACCGATACCACAGGGCGAACGCCATGAGTTTAACGAACTAAAACCAAAAGTAGACGATATTGTTGCCGTACAACGCAAGTATTTAACAGGTGTATTAGCCGAAGCCAAAAAATTAATTGCCGAAGGCGACACCAAAGAAGGTGGGTTCCAATTGTTACGTGTTTATCGTGGGATGCCTAAAAATAAAGCACTTATTAAATTTTTAAGTGAAGAAGGCGTTAAACAATTACTTCAAAAAACCGAAAATTTTTATATGCAGGACAACAACCGCGAAATGCCTAAGGTTGATGCCGAATTATACTATGTTATCGAAGAAAAAAATAATCAGATTGAACTTTCAGATAAAGGTATTGAATACTTATCTGGTAAAGACAACCCGAACTTTTTCGTGATGCCAGAAATTGGTGTTGAAATCGCAAAAATTGAAAGTCAGAATTTACCATTAGCCGAAGAAGCCAAGTTAAAAGAAGAACTTTATAAAGACTTTGGGGTGAAATCTGAGCGTATTCACACGCTTAACCAATTACTAAAAGCTTATGCGTTGTTTGAAAAAGACGTGCAGTATGTGGTAATTGACAATAAAGTAATGATTGTTGATGAGCAAACGGGGCGTATTATGGATGGTCGTCGTTATAGCGACGGGTTGCACCAAGCCATTGAAGCGAAAGAAAATGTAAAAATTGAAGACGCTACTCAAACATTTGCCACCATTACATTGCAAAACTACTTTAGAATGTATCGTAAACTGTCTGGTATGACGGGTACTGCGGTAACAGAAGCTGGTGAGTTTTGGGAAATATACAAATTAGACGTTGTTGAAATTCCAACAAACAGACCAATTGCGCGTGATGATAGAGACGATTTAGTTTATAAAACCAAACGTGAAAAATACAATGCGGTTATTGAAGAGGTTACTAATTTATCGAATGCTGGTCGTCCAGTGTTAATTGGTACCACCTCGGTAGAAATAAGTGAGTTACTTGGTAAAATGCTTACCATCAGAAAAATTCCGCACAACGTATTAAATGCGAAACTTCACAAAAAAGAAGCCGACATTGTTGCCGAAGCGGGTCAACCGGGTCAAGTAACCATTGCTACCAACATGGCAGGTCGAGGTACCGATATTAAGCTAACCGACGAAGTTAAAAAAGCAGGTGGTTTAGCCATTGTAGGTACAGAGCGCCACGATTCGCGTCGTGTAGACAGACAGTTGCGTGGTCGTGCTGGTCGTCAAGGAGATCCAGGAAGTTCGCAGTTTTACGTGTCGCTAGAAGATAACCTAATGCGTTTATTTGGTAGCGAGCGTATTGCAAAAATGATGGATAGAATGGGATTAAAAGAAGGCGAAGTGATTCAGCATTCTATGATTTCAAAATCTATTGAACGTGCACAGAAAAAAGTGGAAGAAAACAACTTTGGGGTTCGTAAGCGATTGTTAGAATATGATGATGTTATGAACGCGCAACGTGAGGTGGTTTACAAACGTCGTCACCATGCCTTATTTGGCGAACGTCTTCGTGTGGATTTAGCAAATATGATTTTCGATACTTCGGAAGGCATTACAGAAACTAACAAAGCTGCAAACGATTTTAAAAATTTTGAGTTCGAATTGATTCGTTATTTCTCTATGAGTTCGCCTATTTCGGAGACGGAATTCAGCAAATTATCTGCTCAAGAAATAACGTCGAAAGTTTACAAATCGGCATTCGATAATTATAAAGAAAAAATGACTCGAAATGCAGACCTTGCATTCCCAGTTATTAAGAATGTTTACGAAACACAACGCGATAAATTTAAACGTATTGTAGTACCGTTTACCGACGGTATTAAAACCTTAAATGTGGTTACCGATCTTGAAAAAGCATACGAAACCAATGGTAAACAATTAATTACAGATTTCGAGAAAAACATCACTTTAGCCATTATTGACGATGCTTGGAAAACGCATCTTCGTAAAATGGATGAGTTAAAACAATCGGTACAATTAGCCGTACATGAGCAGAAAGACCCATTACTTATTTATAAGTTTGAAGCATTCGAACTTTTTAAAGCGATGATTGACGAGGTTAATAAAGATGTAATATCCTTCTTGTTTAAAGGTGAGTTACCACAAGAAACTCAAAACACCATACAAGAAGCCAGAGAACGTCGTAAAGAAAAATTGAATATTCAGAAAGACGAAATTCCGAATTTAGATGAGCGTTCGGCACAAAGTAGAGCTGCTGGTAATACACAACAGCAACAACAAGTGGTAGAAACCATTGTGCGCGATCATCCAAAAATTGGACGTAACGACCGTGTTACTATTAAACACGTTATTACTGCCGAAAATAAAACCCTAAAATACAAACAGGCTGAGCCTTTATTAGCAAAAGGCGACTGGGTTTTAGTTGAAGATTAACCCAATTTCTGCGAAAGCAGAAATCTCATAATAAAAAAGCACCTCAAAAGAGGTGCTTTTTTATTTCCCAAATCTACACAACCACCTTATTATTTAATGGTTATTTCTGTTTTTTTCTTTCCGTCTTTAGTTGAAAACTCAACACCATCACCATCAACTTTAAGTGACGTTCCTTCGTTTTCTTCAGCTTTAGGAGCTTCAACCGGTTTTCTATAATAACGGTTTCCGTTTTTGCTTTCTCTTCTCTACAGCTTGTAAAAGCTAATAATATAATAGTGGCAAAAATGGCAAAACTTATAAAATTTCCTAGTATTAATGTTCCTTTTTTCATCTTATTGAATTTTTAAATTTATATAAGTGCAAGGTACAACCAACAACAATAAATAAAATTACATATATTTTAGTTTGTGTTATACAATTGCCATTTGAACTATGAGGTATGAAGCAATGCTCTTATTTCAGTATGAAACTAACCTAAGTAACAAATTAGGGTCGGGGCAATTTTCTAAATAAAAATCTAAGTCCTTTTTATTACAAACCCCGGGATAATCGCCAAAATAATTGCCCACATCTTTAATGATTTGAAAATGCAAATGCGGTGGGTAATCACCATTAACTGAAGCATCTCCTAAAGTAGCGATTTGTTCGCCTTGTTTAAAAGATTGCCCAACGCGTAAGTTTATTATAGAATTTGCACTTAAATGCCCATAAAGCGTATAAAAACAGACCGTATTTACAACATGTTTTAAAATGATGGTAGGACCATAATCACCAAAATTGGTGTTGTTTTTAAAGCTATGAACTGTAGCGTCCAATGGTGTAAAAACAGCCGTATTCGCTTCGCACCACAAATCGATACCTAAATGAATGTTGCGTTCGGTCTCGTTGCTAGCGTTAAAATAATTACTTCGCTTATAAATAGCTCTGGTTTCGTTATAACCGCCATAGGCAACTGCTGCTTTATGTTTTTTAATATACTTTACAATATACGCCTCTAATTGCGCCGAAGCACTTACATTAATGTTTTGTAAGTCGGTATTGGTTACAGACAGATTTAAAGGCACGTAATCTGTTGCTTTAAAAACAGGATTAAGTACCAACAACGGTTGGTTACTAATACCACCTATAAAATTTGAAAATGAGTTAGACTGCACGCAAATTTTCTTTTACCAAAAATATAAAAGAAGCTGTTAATTATGGATGTAAATTAATTAAATGAAAGAAAACCACTTGGCTTTGTACGAAAAAATAACTACTTTCGCTTATTAACCATCTGATTGTAAAGAATTTGGTATAAATAACTCAAAAAAAAGAAAAGTTATGAATCCAAGATTATTATCATTATATGCAGGTGTAAGTTATCTGCTTATTTTCTTCGCGGCTATATTTGCTAACTTCCTAGTACTAGATGCTATTCAGAATGAACCCCTTATTACAATACAACAGAATCCATTGATGGTTAGATTCGGAATAATCGCATTTCTAATTACGGTGGTATTTGATGTAGTTGTTGCTTGGGCATTATATGAATTGTACAAAGACCATATTATATCTGGTCTTAGTACGCTTTTTAGGATGATGCATGCTGCCATAATGGGTGTTGCGATCTTCGCGCTAGTAAATAGCCTATCTTTAACTACAGGTCATGAAATTCTACAACAGGCAGAAACATTCACAACTATTTGGCTTATAGGATTGTTCTTTTTTGGAATACACTTAATCCTTTTGGGTAGAATAATTAAAAAACCAAAGGCAATCGCAATTTTTCTTATGATTGCAGGCGCCATGTATATGATTGATACTGGAGCACACTTTCTACTCTCTAATTACAACGCATATGCTTCCATATTTTTAGGATTAGTTGCTATTCCCAGTATTATTGGTGAAATGTCTTTAGCTGCATGGTTACTTGTAGAAGGCGGTAAAAATTCAGAAAAAAGTTCAACACAATGATAAAGTTCTTTAGAAATATTAGGAAAAATTTACTTTCCAAAGGAAAAACCACCCAATACCTTAAGTATGCCATAGGCGAAATTGTACTTGTGGTAATCGGAATCTTGATTGCATTGCAAATCAATAATTGGAATCAGAACCGAATACTGGATAAAAATGAACAAATCTATTTACTTGGACTAAAAGAAGAATTTCAAATAAGTAATTTAAAGTTAAAGGAACTAAGGTCTGTAAATCAAAAAAATTATTCGGGTGCCAAAAAAATATTAGAATATACAAACTCGAAAAAAGAACGGCCTACGGAAGCACTGTTTTCAAAAATATTATACCAAACATTTTCAGACGATATTGCTTTTAATCCGAACAATTCCCTTTTGTATGAAATGATTAATTCAGGCAACCTAAAAAACCTCTCGAATACTGATTTAAGAAAACAACTTACCAATTGGGTTTCCACAATAGAAGATGTCTCAAAACAAGAAGCTGAACTTGCAAATCAAAGAGTGAAAGTACTCGATATGTTTAGAACCAATAACACCAGCTTAAGTACTATTTTTAAACAAGCAGGAGTATACGAAATTCTTGCGCTGCCTGAGGCCAAAACGGAGATGAGTAATTTAGATTTATTAAATTCCACAGAGTTTGAGAATAATGTATTGATGTTTATTTTTACAAGTTATGCTACAGAAAAAGCTCATTTTAAGCCTTTGATGGAAGATTTAGAGACTATAATAAATCTAATAAACAAAGAATTAGACCAGTAATAGCTATAAAAATAATTTAAAACCATGACAAAGAAGCAGACAAAAAATATCATAAGACTATTACTGCTTGTTGGAACCATAATCTCTTTATATTTTGTTCCATGGCCCATAGTAAAAGCATGGATAAAACCATTACCCGATATGGTTCAGGAGCAAGTAAATGCCGCTTTAGATATGGGCTTTGACGGAATAGTTGTGTATGTAGATATGGGAGATAAAGAACCCGCCTATTTTGCCGCTGGTTATAAAAATAGAGAAAACAAAATTCCAGCCGACCCTCATGCCTTATTCAAAATTGCCAGTGTAGGCAAACTCTATAACGCCCTAGCTATCACAAAATTAGTGACTAGTGGTAAGCTCTCTTTGGATAAAACGCTCGCAGATTATTTACCAGAATTGAAAGACAGAATTGAATATGCCAACAGCATAACCATAAGAATGATGGTGCAACACCGCAGTGGTATTCCAAATTATACCGACACTTATATGTATTGGGCGGCACCAAAAGAAACTGCAGATGAGAATCTTGCATTGGTTTTAGATTTACCTGCAAATTTTAAACCCGGCGAAGATTATGAATATTCCAACACAAACTATTTATTATTAGACAGAATAATGAACCGAGTTCTTGGATATACCACCTTCCAATACATTCAAGAAGAGATTTTAACACCCTTGAAACTAAACCACACATACGGCTCTATTAATGATGTAAACATAGATGACGTTATGAGTGGTTACTATGTTGGCTATGATACCGATTTAAAAACAGATGATGTTGGCTCTATGTTGGCTACAGCAGAGGACTTGGGCAAATTTATAAGAGCTTTAAACGAAGGCTTAGCATTCAAGAACAAAAACGAACAGGAAATTTATTCTTCAATTTACAAATATGAACATACTGGCTTAATTCCTGGTTACCAAACGATAGCGAAATATCATAAAGCCATTGATGCGGTAGTTATTCAATTTACAAATACGGTGAATTTTGAAGGCTACAATTGGAATTTATCGGAAGTTGAATATAACCGTATTATAAAAATATTAAGGAAGAAAAAAAGCGTATAGTATATTATAAGTGAGTAATTATTCTTGCTTCCTTCTGAAAATCCTCAGAGATAATCAATTTATATTAAATTTGCATAGTTAAGTTTACCTCCTTCACCTGCCGTGGGGCAACCAGATATTGTAAAACACGTTAATTACAATTAAATGAAAAAATTAATTTTTATTTTGTTAGCGTTTGCAATATCATGTTGTAAACAAAACCTTAAAAAAAAGGAAACACTAATAGGAACTTGGGAAGTTGTTTATGCAACCGAAATTGAAACTGGAGAAAACAATTGGCCAGAAGATGATCAAAAACATGTTGTAGTATTTAAACCTGACTCTGTTTACGTTGACTCGCATATTGAATATGCTTGGAGCATAGAAGGTGATTCTATAGTTTTAGATAAGTATAATGCTGTATATATAAAGAAATTAACAAATAATGAACTTATAGTGATTTACGAATTTTTTGGTGAAATTGAATTAAAGTTGAAAAAAACAAGTAACAATTACTAACAGGAAAACGCCATTACTATTTAAAATAATCGCACTACATAAAAAATAATCACTCCAACCACTCTTTAAAATCTTTAACACGCTCTCGGGCCACAATAACCTCATCGTTGTTAAAGGAGTTTAGTTTTATTTGCAAGCGCGAATTGGTATAACTTATCATGTCCTTTATGGCGTGTATGTTTACAAAGAATTTACGGTTTATTCTAAAAAAGGTTTGTGGTTCCAGTTCGGTTTCTAAATTATCTAAAGTAGTGTCTAAAAGATAATTTCTCCCTTCGTTAGTATGTAAATACGTGCCTTTATTTTCGCTGTAAAAACACTCTATCTCGTCTATATTAATAAGTTTTAAATGTTGCCCAACTTTTACTGCAAAACGTTTTTTGTACTCGCGGTCTATAGGGTTTATAAGCAGTTTTTTTATGTCGTTAAAATCGAGGGTAACGGCTTGTTTTTGTGGTAAACGTTCCTGGTATTTTGTTACGGCTTTTGCTAAGGCATCGTCGTCTATTGGTTTTAATAAATAATCGATACTGTTTAATTTAAAGGCTTGCAGCGCGTACTCATCGAAGGCTGTGGTGAATATTACTGCAGATTTTATTTCGACCGCTTCGAAAATCTCGAACGAGAGTCCGTCACTTAATTGTATATCAAGAAATATTAAATCGGGATGCGGATTATTTTGAAACCAGTTTATTGATTCTTCTACGGAATGCAACATGGTTTCGGCTTCGAGATTTAACCCTTTTAGCATGCGTTGTAAGCGTCGTGCAGACGGTTTTTCGTCTTCTATAATTATAATGTTCATTTGGTGTTGGTTATTGCGTTAGCGATTGGAGTGGTATCCTTTTTTGAGGTACGAGAAAAAGATTTAACGTAAAGCGCGACCCAAAGGGTAACGCCCTACTTCTATTCCCATCGCTTTTTATCTTTGTCCATAAGTTCTTTTATTTTGCGTTCTTCCCAATCTTTTCCAAATAAAAAGCTTGGCGTAAAAACGGTAACGCCATGGGCCAGTAGCCCGATGCCCCAGAAAAACAGCGTACTAAAATTGTACCAGACAAAATAGCTTTCGCCGGGATCTAAGTTTTGAACATTTATGGCGACTATCATTAAATTTATGACTACATAAACTATGGCGTGTGTGTAAAATCCTTTAATTTTTTTTACACGTTTGGCAGCGCGCTCGTAGCGATCGTTGTTGATTTCGTTTTGTTCCATTAGTTCCAAGTTTTATGGTTAGACGATTTTTCTTTTTCTAATATTTCTTGAATTTTACGCTCTTCCCACGATTT
Organism: Mariniflexile aquimaris; assembly: GCF_042676825.1. NCBI lineage: Bacteria > Pseudomonadati > Bacteroidota > Flavobacteriia > Flavobacteriales > Flavobacteriaceae > Mariniflexile > Mariniflexile aquimaris. Next base: position 433,750 of record NZ_JBHTIB010000008.1, on the reverse strand, counting down.
TCCATAACCAAATACGCCAAAAGCGTGAAACACTAAACCCATGCCCCAACCTAATAACGGGAACCAAAACCATTGAAAACCCCAATAAGTTCTGTAATTAATAAATATTAAAAACGGGATTACCATGCAATATGATATTAAATTACCGTAAAATCCTTTTATTTCTTCTACGCGTTTTTTTGCCTTGTAATACGCATCTTGTTCGTTATAATGTTCTCTTGTTTCCATGATACTTTTTTGTTTTGTAAGCATAGGTATGGCTACTGCAAACCTGTTTGCTTCTTTATTAATAGTTACTTTTTTATTGGTTAGTAGGTCGTAACGCTGCATTATGTTACTTAAGCCTACGCCACTACTCTTTTTAATTATTTGCTTGGGTTGTAGATTATTTTCGACTACCAAACTAGTGCCTTCTTCATAAATTTTTATGTGTAATGGTCTGCTTGGTGTTACGGTATTATGCTTTACGGCATTTTCTAAAAGCAATTGCAATGATAAGGGAACTACCTTGCTTTCTGGATTGCTTGCTTTTTCTGGAATATCGAAAATAATACTGTCTTCGAAACGCATTTTTAATAACGACATGTAGGTTTTGGCGAATTCCAGTTCTTCGTCTACCGATACTAATTCTTTATTTTTTTGTTCTAAAACGTAACGATATACTTTAGATAATGAGGTGGTGAACTTTTGAGCATTTTCTGGGTTTTCTTCAATTAAACTAGTTAACACATTTAAACTGTTGAAAAGAAAATGAGGATCTAACTGGTTTTTTAAAGCATCGAACTTTGCACTGGCCGTTCCTGCAATTACTTTTTGTTCTTTTATTTTGTTTTGCTGGTACTTATTATAAAAGTAAACAAAGTGAAAAATGATTACTATGGTAAGCGTTATCCACAACCCAAATTGATAGTATTGAAATTTTTCGTTTGCTATAAAATCCTGAAACGATGCTCCGTATAACGCTACAGAAGTAAATGCTCTAAGAAAAAACAGCCCGATTAATGTGATAATGGTGGAGCCAGCAATGCCAATTATAATGCGCTTAATGGTATCGTTCTTTTTCCATGGACGCGTATCCATAAAATCGAAAAAATACATATTTGAAAAGCCTAATACAAACGAATACAATTGGTAAAGCCCAAAATTGATTAAAAATTCGTTTATAGTTTTAAAATTAAAGCCGTTAGATGACAGCGCATTACCAATAGCAAAAATAGCAGCACCCATTATAAAACTTAAAATAATGGCTTTTCTTAATTTTTTCATGTGGTTGTAATATTTGTTTTTTATAGGACACTTGTTGCTTCCATATATTTAGTTTTCGCTGTATAGTGAACTCGTTATGGAAGGTTCATGACTTTAATTTGAAACTATATCTTTAGACTATTTACAAGATTCTAACAACATTGCTGCGCGCTCCTTACCCCAATTAGGACTAAACGCTGTTTCTGGTTTAAAGTTAGCAAAAAGTTCTAAGGCACGCTCTAGATCCTTACAGAAGGGCTTTATATCTTGCCCAAAATAACGCGCACTGCCCATATTCCATTCTGCTTTGCAATACACCACACGCGGATTTTCTGGTGCTAACATTTCTGCCTTTGTATACAACTCTACCACTTTACCAGATAAGGTCATGCCATAGGTTGCGCCATCGTATGCTACCCAAGCGGTATGCAATAAAGCCTGAAGCACTAAAATTTCGGGATTGTTTTTTGAAATGGCTGTGGCATCATTAATTAAATCTTGTGCTTTTTTAAGTTGTGCTCTAAGTTTGTCTTCATTTTTTTCTCCAAAACTACTAACAATATTAACCTGAGCTGCATAATATGCCGGCAACCAATTATCGGGTTCTGCATTAGAGATACGTTCGAATAAATTTGATGCTTCGCTAGGGTTGCTTCCCCATAATTGAAAGGCTTTTTGCATCCCTTGTTCGTAATCTGATTGTGCCGTAAAAACTGCGGTAACAAAAAATGCTGTGATGATGATTAATTTTTTCATTGGATTAAAGTTTTATATGTTGATTGATTGATTTATTATTAATTTGAAATTTGGCATCGGCCCATTTTGGTGGTCCCATAAATCCTCTGGCATTATTAGAGCAGCCATAGGGTTCTTTCGGAATTCCCAAAAAATTAGTATCCATTATGTTATTATCATTTTCATCATGAAATAAAGAAATGGCGTAAATGCCGTTTTTAACATCTTTAAATGTTATTGTGCAGGTATTATTTTCGATAGCACTAATTTCACCTCTTAGTTCTTTCTTTAAAAAATGTGATTCTTCGTTATACAAGGCAAAAAACACTTTTCCTTTATTACTCTTAAGATTTGAAACGGTAACCGTTACATCGTTCCCTTTTGCTTGTTGGGCATGAGAAACCAGTATTCCAAATAGAGAAAAGAAAATTATTTTAAATGTTGATTGCATAAATAACTGTTTTAATGATGACACAAAGATATATTAGAACAACAGGTTTTTAAAAAGTGATAAACTCAATTGTTATTTTTCATGGATGAAATGTGGATATAAAATACGATTGAAGTTAATACATAAAAAAAATCAAGAGCTAAAACACCCTTGATTTTTTATTTTACTAGAATACTTCAATTTTAAAATAGCCTATTGTGATTCAAATTTAAAGAATATAGGCACGGCATAAGTTACTTTTACAGGTTTGCCGCGTTGTTTACCCGGTTGCATTTTGGGCAATAACGCAATAATACGTTCTGCTTCTTTTTCTAAAATTTTATCAGGACCTCTAGAACGAATTCCAGTAGCATATCCTTTAGAATCGATGGCGAATATTACCGACACGCGACCTTGTATTCCCATTTGAAGCGCTGTTTCGGGGTACTGGAAATTTTTAACCACATGCTCCTGAACCTTTCTTTGAAAACAATCTTTGGATTCCTGCTTAGATAACCCTTCACAACCCGGATATATTGGTACATCTTCGATAACAGCAAAAGCAACTTCTACCTCTTCTTCAACTTTTTTCACCTTCACATCCACCACTTGAACGGGACGCTCTGCAATAGCTTCAGTTTGATTTGTTTCAGTACTCACAATCATAGTTTCTTCGACTTCTTTAACATCATCAACTATTTTAATGGTTTCGCTTATAACCGCAGGCGCTGGTGGTGGTGGTGGTGGCGGTGTATTAATGTTAATAACCGGAATATCAGTTTCTAACTCGGCCTCCATGTGTAAAATATCAATAGCTACATCGTCTTTATCATATGTTTTATATTCTAAAAGCTGCCAAGATAAAAGTAACATTAAGTTCAGCCCTATAGCAAAATAAATTCCACTATTTCTGGCAATGTCTGTTTTTGGATTTTTTTTAGCTGACATGACTACATGATTTAGTATATTAAATTTACATAAAATAAGCTGTATTTTTTATGACATTTGTCATATATTTCAGCCTACTAACACCTGATTTACAGCTGTATACAATCAATTTTAATTAACTAATTGGTTTATTTAAGCAACGCTAAAAATCACTCTGAAAGGACTTTACACTTGTACTAAATATTCTCAAAACATTTTAAACTATCTTTGCATCAAAATAAATTACATGTCGTTTAAAGACTTACAACTTAACAGACCCATTTTAAGAGCCGTTGCCGAGGCAGGATACGATAATCCTACTTTGGTTCAAGAAAAAACCATTCCGTTTGTATTAGCAAAAAAAGATGTTATTGTTTCTGCACAGACAGGAACAGGAAAAACAGCTGCCTTTGCCTTGCCTATCTTACAATTGCTTTTTGATAAACAAGACACGGCTAAAAAAGGAAAAAAAATAAAAGCCTTAATAATAAGTCCTACCCGCGAACTGGCAATTCAAATAAATGAAAATTTTAAAAAATATAGCACCTACACGAATTTAAGAACTGCGGTTGTGTTTGGAGGCGCGTCTATTGAACCACAAATTGATGTGTTGAGAAAAGGCGTTGATATTTTAATTGCGACTCCAGGACGTTTACTCGATTTGCACAAGCAAGATGTTGCAAACCTCGATTATGTTGAAACTCTAGTCTTAGACGAAGCCGATTTAATGCTAGACATGGGTTTTATTGATGATGTAAAGAAAATTGAGCGCCTTTGCACCTTAGAAAAACAGATATTACTCTTTTCGGCAACCATTCCTTATAAAGTAGAACAACTTGCCAACACGATTTTAAATGCCCCCGAGCGCGTTGAAGTGGCTCCCAATTCGTCAACCTCAAAAAACGTAAATCAGGTTTTATATTATGTACCTAAACGTAACAAAATTGAACTGTGCTTACATTTGTTAAGAAACACCATTAAAGGAAGTATCCTAATTTTTAGACGCACCAAATTTGGCGTTGACAAATTGGAACAAACCCTTAAAAAAAATGGGTATAAGGTTGAAAGTCTACATGGCGATAAAAGTCAGAATTTAAGAGAAGAAGCTTTAAATAATTTTAAATCGAACAAGGTAAATATTTTAATAGCTACCGATGTTGCGGCTCGTGGCATTGATATTAACGAACTAGATGCCGTAATTAATTTTGATTTGCCCAATGTGCCGGAAACTTATGTACACCGCATAGGGAGAACCGCCAGAGCTGGAAATACAGGAACCTCCTATTCCTTTTGTTCTGCCGACGAAAAAGCTTATGTGACAACTATACAGCAACTTATTCAATTGCAATTAGATGTAATTGAAGACCATCCGTATCCTTTAGACCCGAAAGCTAAAAAAGAAGTACACAGAACTCCAGGAAAAAGTAAACATAGAAAAGGCCGAAAAAGTGAAGGTTCTAAAAAGAAAAAGAAACGCTGGTACTAAAACTTTAGTAATTCCGTTATATCATTAAGAACTTTCACAAAAACACTTTACGTCATCAAAATTCTAAAATCCATTCTAACGCTTCCAACATTTAAACAATAAATGAATTTTACAAACCCGTTAGTCTATGGTATTCCCTGTTTTTTAGGTCTTATTTTATTGGAGCTTACTTATAGTAAAACCCATAAACAGAAAAATCTATACGAATGGAAAGATTTAGGTTCTAGCCTATTTATGGGCGTTGGTTCGGTAGTTTTAGCACCCTTGATTAAAACTATTTCAGCCATAATCATATTTAATTATTTGTATGAATTGTGTAATCCTATGGTTGATGGGATACGCACAAATATTTTGGGCTGGCAATCTTTTGGTTATTCTTGGCCTGTTTGGATATTATGCCAGTTTTTAGACGATTTTACCTATTATTGGTTTCACAGACAAAACCATATGGTTCGCTTTTTATGGGCGGCACATATAGTACATCATTCTTCCGATAATTTTAATCTGGGAACTGCGGTTAGAAATGGCTGGTTCACAATCCTATATAAACCTTTATTCTATATGTGGTTACCCGCCATTGGCTTTCCGCCAGAGATGGTGATAGTATGCTTAGGCATAGAGGCACTTTGGCAATTTCAGTTACATTCTACGTATATTCCAAAATTGGGCATTATTGAAAAAGTATTCAATACTCACACCATGCACCAAGTACATCATGCTAAAAATTTAGAATACATGGATAAAAACCATGGTGGATTTTTAAATATGTTTGATAAACTATTTGGAACCTGGAAAGAATTAGATGAAGATATTACTATTGAATATGGTGTTACAAAACCACCGAATTCCTATAACCCGTTAGTGATACTAACCCATGAATACAAAGATATTTGGAATGACATGAAAAAGAGCTCTAATATATATCACAAATTCATGTATGCCTTTGGACCACCTGGATGGAGTCATGATGGAAGTACTTTAACTATCAAACAAATGCGAAATGAATAGAAATCAGCTGTCTCAAGCGTTTCACAAAATTCAACAATGAAATAAAAATCTGTTTCAACGAAAGCTGGTTTTTATTTTACAGGAAAATCGAAATAAGTATTTGGGAAAGGTTCATCTTTTAATGTAAAGTGCCACCATTCTTTTGGGTAATTTTTAAATCCGTATTTAAGCATCACTTCCTGTAAAAGGCGCCTGTTTGCTTTTTGTTTTTCGGTTATATTTTTATAATCAACCCACGATGCTTCCCCAAAAAAATCGTAATTACTTCCCATATCTAATGGAATACCTGAATTGCCATCAATAATGGTGACATCTACCGTACTGCCTTTACTATGTCCAGATCTCACTGCAATATAATCTTCTGCAAACAAATTTATTTTATCTACATACGGATAATAAAGTCTCTTATTAATGGTATCGTTTAAATCTTTAGCCCATCGCATAAAATGATTAACAGCGCGCTGTGGTCTGTACCCATCATAAACCATTAAACACAAATTTCGATTTTGCAAATCTTGTTGCACGTTCTTTAATGCGAGCGCTGTTTCTTTAGTTAAAATAAGTCTATTCGATTTATAGCCGTCAATACGTTTACCAACAAAATTATTAGTGGTATTATAGCGTAATTCTACATCTAAATCTGGTGCAATAGTTTTTACATAAACAAAGCCATCGGGCAATTGAGCGAAGACAGAACCATAAAGTAGAAAAAAGAAAATTGCGACATTTAATTTCATAAACTATTCAAATTATGCTAAATTAGAGAAAATTAAGTTTAAAAATGATCTATTCTTGGCATTTATACACCATGGCAGCCCTCTATATAATAGCGGGCTTGATGCATTTTATTAAGCCGAAACTCTACCTACGCATCATGCCTAATTATTTACCAAATCATACATTATTGGTGTATTTAAGTGGTGCTATTGAAATTGCTTTAGGCGTAGGCATATGCCTTCCTTTATTACACAACTTTGCACTTTGCGCCATAATTGGCATGTTACTAGCGTTTTTGTTAGTACATATTTATATGTTGAACAATAAAAAAGCATCAGAAGGCATACCCCAGTGGTTTGTTGTTTTAAGAATTCCGTTACAGTTTATACTTATGTATTGGGCTTACAGCTATTTAGAATAATAAGAAATTTAATTAAGAAACAAGAAGCTTTAATGTGTTAGGATAAGAGTAAAAAATCGAAGTTCATTTTTAAGAACCTGAATTATAAAAACAAAAAAACCAAGTTCCCTCAAACTTGGTTTTCTTTTAATTTGCTTTTTTTATTATGAAGTAGATTTAGGGTCTCTATACCAACAGCATAATGCAAATATTAATTAATTAATCCATTGAACTAAAAAGTATGTTATTTAGTACGCTTCAAAGATAGAATTATAACTGAATAATAACGTTTAAATACATAATATTTCGATAAAATACACTTTATTTTAACATTTGAAGACAAACTCAGGTTTTTAAGCCGAAATAGGAGATTTAAAAAAGTATAAAAACAAAAAAACCGAGTTCCCTCAAACTCGGTTTTCTTTCAATTTGCTTTTCTATTATGATGTAGATTTAGGGTCTCTATACCAACAACATAATGCAAATATTAATTAATTAATCCATTGAACTAAAAAGTATGTTATTTAGTACACTTCAAAGATAGAATTATAACTGAATATTAACGACTAACTACAAATTATTTCGATGAAATACACTATACTTTAACACTTAACGTCGAATTTGTGTATTTCATCGATAAAACACACAAATTACTATAGTATAAAACCTAAAAAAGCATCCCGAAAAAGGATGCTTTTTTACTAACTAACCAACTAAAATATGAATTACATTTTTAAAGTTTAAAGTAACCACTCAATAAACTACATTGTAAAATGCAACTTATATTTAGTAACCAAATTTTATGCCAAAAATTAAAATATTATAAAAAAATTTCATTCTTTAATTTAGTGATGAAATTACTAACGTAAAAATTGTATTTACCTATAGCTTTTAAACTATAATTATAAGATATTTGCTTTTTTAAAACATAAAAATTTCATGAAACATATTTCATTAGTATTCTTAGCCTTTTTTATTCTGGCATGTAGCAATGAACAACACGACCTAACGGTAAAAGTATCCGTAGATGGATTGAAAAAAGGGGTTCTATATCTGAAAAAAATTAAAAACAATAATTTGATTACGATCGACACGGTGGCAATCAATGGAAATTCTGAAGTTGAATTACATGGCCCTTTAGAATCTGCTGAAGTGTTTTATTTATTTTTAGATAAAAAAAGTTCTGAAAATGATAAAATTGTGTTTTTTGCAGACAAAGGCACTACCGAAATTAAAACAACGGCTAAACACTTTGCCTTCGATGCTAAGATTAATGGGTCTCCGCAACAAAAAGTGTTTGAAGACTATAAATTAATGATGTCGCGTTTTAACGAACAAAATTTAGACTTAATTAAGGAAAACATGGAAGCCCTACAAAAAGATGATACTGCGGCTTATAACAATGTTCAAAAAAAATATAATAATCTCATAAAACGACGCTATTTGTTTACGGTAAATTTCGCTTTAAATAATAAAGACAGTGAAGTGGCTCCTTATTTGGCCTTAACAGAAATTTATGACGCCAAAACAAGTTATTTAGACACCATAAACAACACCTTAACACCCAAAGTAAAGGCATCTAAATACGGTAAAGAATTACAAACGTATATTGATGAGGTCAAGAAAAGCGAAAAGCAGTAATAAAAAAGGACTGTATTTAATACAATCCTTTTTTTATGCTGTGAATTTATTTTAAATCAACCTTACACATAGACATAACATCGCCACACCAAATTAATGTCATAAGATCCTTTGTGAACTTCATAATAGCTTCATCTCCCTTAACAACAGTGGTTATTATTTCTTTGGATATTGAACTATATAATCCAACTATTCATGAGTATTAATAGTTATTATTCTAGCTATAATAGTTGCGTATATTTGTGTAATTAGCAACTCCATGGATAGAAACAAAAAAGACTTTTCAAAAATGAAAAGTCTTTTTTTTAAATGAAGAGCCGATGGAGGGACTCGAACCCACGACCTGCTGATTACAAATCAGCTGCTCTAGCCAGCTGAGCTACATCGGCGTTTTTAACGGGTGCAAATATAATCGCAAAAATGAAATTACCAAACACTCCGATAAAAAATTTTATCCTAATTGATTAATTTTTTCAATTAGTGCATTTCCTTTTGCTTCGAGCTCGTTATTAATAGCTTTAAAGTGCGCTTTTACGTTGTCTACGTTTTTTGCATTCACCTTAGTAATTAATTCATCAAATGTAGCAATGGCTTCATCAATAATTGCTTCACTTTTTTTGTTGTCTTTGCTTGCGTTGGTTAATTCCCAAACGTAAACTGCTTCAATAATATCCCCTAAAACGTAATTAATATCCTTTTTTAGGTTTCTAACATTTGCCATAATTCAAATAATTTATTTTCATGCAAAATTACACTAATCCTAAACAAAATTCACATAAAAGCATACTAATTTGTAAAAAATATTATTATATTTGGTTTTAAATGAATGCAATAAAGATGTCATATAAGCAAAAGTGTAACCGAACCTTTCAACAGGACCAGTCGGCAACAATTTTTGTGGTTACAACCAAAACCTATACGCATCTTGAATAAACGTTACATAATACAATTATAACTATAACAATAAAGGTGCTTTTTTAAGGCACCTTTTTTATTTTAAACCATTTAATATTTAACATTTAATCTTTAAAAATTATGAAAACACTTAAATCGATTACCCAGAAAATTCAACTTTTTGTAAATGTCACTTTTTGCTCGAAAGCGATAAACGACACTTATCACCACCCTATTTTAATGCCCTTATTGTTGTACCCTTAAATTATTAACTCATGAAAAACGCTATAAACACAAACGTTCCCTTTTTAGTAACAAAAGAAATAAGTAATGCCAATGGCTTTTTATTGCCTCATGCCCTATTCGACAAAATTAAAACTGTCGCGACTTACCCTATAAGAGAATTTTATTTACAAGACATTCCTGATATTGGAGGTTACAAATTTAAAATGTATAAAAATGGTTTTGTAAACGATAAGCTTACCATTCAAGCCCAATTAGTAAAACAAAATACAGAAAGTTATTGGGTAAATATAACCGTTACAAAGTCTAAACATGCTACAAACCACCAGGAGCGGATATGTAGTGCACTATTTGAATTTCCTCTAGAAAACAAATACTATAAAACAAACAGAACTGCTTGTTAAATAAAATTCCCAAGTGTTTTTCTTGGGAATTTTTTTTTATACATATACTTCTAAAAGTGTTGCGTTTTTAGAACTTATTTCAAACTGCTTTATAGCGGCTGGAAGTAACATGGTTTCTCCCTTTTTAATGTGTTCTGAACTACCATTTGCGGTTATTTCGGCATCGCCATCTACACACATATAAATAATGAAAGAATCGTGATTATTTTCCTTTTGAAGTGTTTGATTAATTCTTAAATAATTTGTTGTAAAATAAGGACAACTTACCATTTCGTTGGATTGATTTGGCGTTTTATCATACGTAACTCTAAAGTTATCTGGCATATCAAAATCGAATGCATCAATAGCTAAATCGTTGTGCAATTCGCGTTCATTTCCTTCTGAATCTACACGATCCCAATCATAAACTCTATACGTTATATCGCTTGTTTGCTGAATTTCGGCAACCATAACGCCCGCACCAATGGCGTGAACGCGTCCCACTTCAACAAAATAAGTATCGCCCTCTTTAACTTCATCGAAATTTAATATTTGAGTTAGCGTTTTATCATTTAAATGTTTTAAATACTTCTCGGGAGTCATTTCTTGATTAAACCCAACAATAAGATTAGACCCTGGATCTGCCTGAAAAACGTACCACATTTCGGTTTTTCCAAAGGAATTGTGCCTTTTGGCAGCTAATTCATCGTTAGGGTGTAACTGTATAGACAAATCTTCTTTAGCATCTATAAATTTAATCAATAAAGGAAATTTATTCTTAAACGTTTTATAATTGTGTTTGCCTATTAGTTCTTCTTTATATACATCTAAAAGATCTTTAAGCGACTTCCCTTTTAAACTACCATTGTTAACTATTGAAGTGTCGCCTTCAACATCACTAATTTCCCAACTTTCACCAACGTTTGGTAAATCGCTGTTTTTATTAAGAATAGTTTTTAATTTTTGTCCGCCCCAAATTTTATCTTTTAATATGGGTGTAAATTTTAATGGGTATAAGTTATTAATCATGTATAATTATTTTCCTGAATATGTTACAAAATTACGTGGTGTTTCAAAAAGGGTGATTTCTAAATCTAAGTCGGCACTTAGTTTTGTTTTAATTTTATTATAAATTACAACCACAATATTTTCTGCAGTTGGATTTAAATCTTTAAACTCGGGCACTTCAACATTTAAGTTTTTATGATCGAAAGCATCTTCAATTTCTTCTTTAATGATGTCCTTTAAAACCTTCATATCGATAACATAGCCTGTTTCTTGATCAATTTCGCCAGTTACGCTCACAATTAGCTCGTAATTATGCCCATGAAAATTCGGGTTATTACATTTACCAAAAATTTCATCGTTCTTTTCGTGCGTCCAATCTTTTCTATACAAGCGGTGTGCTGCATTAAAATGCGCTTTTCTACTCACGGTTACTTTCATTTTTTCAAGATATTTATATGTTCGTAGAATTTATCAAAAATAATTTTAAACCACTCGGTATATAATTCTGGCTGCTGTTTAATATCTGCTTTTACTTTTTCAATTGGCATCCATTTCCAGCTGGCAACCTCATCAAGGTTTATATTGGGAACATCATCATAATGGCCAATTAAAACATGATCGAATTCATGTTCTGTTAAACCGTTATCGAACGGTGCTTTATAAATGAATGAAATTGATTCTTCTAAATCTACCACAAAACCCATCTCTTCCATTAAACGACGCTTCCCTGCTTCGATATTAGATTCTCCTACGCGTTGATGACTGCAACATGTATTGGTCCATAATAAAGGGGAATGGTATTTATGTGCAGCGCGTTGCTGCAACATTAATTCATTTGCTTTATTGAAAATAAATACTGAAAATGCACGATGTAACAATGCTTTTTCATGCGCCTCCATTTTTGGCATGGTGCCTATTTGCTCGTCGTTTTCGTTAACAAGAATGACCCTTTCTTCTTCCATAGACAACAAAAATACTAACTTAAATCTAAATTATAGCATAATAAAAAAGGCTATCTCGCGATAGCCTCTTATAATCTTCTCAATTATTTTACATTTTAATTATTATAAAATCGCTTCGTCTGTTTAATTGATGCTCTTCTTTGGTACATGGTACGCCATCTTTACATTTATTAATTAGTTCGCTTTCTCCGTATCCTTTTCCTGTAAGTCTATCGGCATTAATTTTTCCAACTTTAACCAAATACTTAATTGTTGCATTGGTACGTCGTGTAGAAAGCGCCTTATTATAAGCGGCCGATGCTCTACTATCTGTATGCGACCTTACATCTAGTTTCATGGTAGGATATTTATTTAACACCGCTACAATTTTTTGTAATTCTACGGCAGCATCAGGACGTATATTCGATTTATCTAAATCAAAATAAATCGGACTTAGATTAAACGCATCTCTTAAGTTTGTTCCTTCTACTATCACAACTTCCGCCATGGCAAGTGGTATATCTAGTTGCAATTGTTCTTTTCTTTTAGACGTTGATACAATGCGCTTTTCGGAAGTCTCGTAGTAGTCTTTTGAAGCACGAACCAAATATTGACTATCGCAACGCAATGCTTCAAAATTATATATGGCCGCATCATCAACTATTTGCTCTGCTACTATTTCGCCGTCATTATTTAACAACACTACTTTGGCTCCTTTTAATAGCTGATTTGATTTTTCGTCGAAAACTTTACCAGCTAATTTTTGTGTGCAATCTGTAACTTTAAACCAATAAATATCATCATCGCCCTGTCCTCCTGCTCTATTGGAAGAAAAATACCCTTCCTTAGTATTTAAATTTTCGTAATAAGCAAAATCATCGTTCGGACTATTAATAGGTTTCCCTACGTTTTCTACGGAAAGTGACTGGTTAGTTTTAAATCTATTTTCAAAATCATGAATTCTATAAATATCTAGTCCACCTAAGCCCGCATAGCCATTAGAAGAAAAATACAAATCGCCTTTTTCATTTATAAACGGAAAGGTTTCTTGAGCTTCTGTATTGATTGCAGCTCCTAAATTAATAGGCGTGCCTAAGGTTCCATCTTGGTTTATATCAACAATATATAAATCTGATTGCCCTAAGCTTCCAGGCATGTCTGAAGCAAAAATTAATTTATCGCCTTTAGAATTAATGGTTGGATGCGCTACACTATATGATTTATCATTAAAATGAACGGGCTTAATCGCTTCCCAAGTATTGTCAGCGCCTTTTTTGGCAGCATATAATTGTAACCTGTTTACGCCATCTTTATCTCTCTTTAATTTACTTTTAAAGAAATTATTTCTTGTGAAATACATCATTTGGCTATTTGGTGTAAACGCGACAGACGACTCGTGGTATTTTGTATTTATGTCTCTATTAAATTTTTTCAGATTTTCGAAAGTACCATCATTTGCAATTGAAATAGCATACAACTCTAAAAAAGGCTTATTATTCCATAAATGATTTTTACCCGACTCTCTAGCAGATGCAAACACGAAATCAGAAGCATTAATGGCAGTACCAAAATCTGACTGTGGCGAATTGAATGGTAAATTTACCAATTCGATCGCTTCACTTTGTGATTCAATTTCTTTTAAATAATTACGACTCGTTTTAAAATTAGTTGCTCTGCTATCATTTTTACTAGATTCTGAAAATTTTTGCATCCATTTATCAGATTCTGTGTAATTTTGAATAGACTTCAAAGCTTGCGCATATCTGTAATAATACTCTGGATCGATGCTTTCTTCTAACTTCATTAATTCACCATACCATTTGGCGGCGTCTTCCATTTTATTATTGAAATAAAAGGAGTTTCCTAGTTTCTGAAACAATTCAACCGATTTAAACCCCTTATTAGCTACGTCCAGCAAGATTTCAGTAGTTTTAACATACGAAAAGTTCTCGTAATCTTGAGAAGCCCTATTTATTGTTCCCTTTTGGGCATAACTATTAATTGCAATAATTGATAAAAAAGTAAAAAGTATATTGTATAATTTAATTTTCATAACCTGTTGTATTAAAAGAACCTTGGTGATAATATTTTGCCAGCCGACCTTAATTCGAAGCGGAGCATAATTTCATGCGATCCGCTATTGTAATTGTTCAAATTGGTTGTGGTTACATCGTAGGCATAGCCAATATATAACCCATCATTAATTTGAAACCCTAACAACCCACTCACTGAATCATCCCATCTGTATGCCATCCCTAGTGTTAAGGATTCTTTAATTAATGCATTTATGGATAGGTCTGCAATCATGGGCGCACCCTTTACAGCTTTCGCTAAAAATGCTGGTTTTAGCTTGAGATCATTACTAACATCAAACACATAACCTCCAATTAGAAAATAGTGCATCCGCTCGGTTGCTAAGGATTCTTGAAAATCATCATAATGATTAGTATTTAAAAAGTTAGGAATTGCCAGCCCTACATACCAACTGTTGGAATGCAAGTACAAACCAGCTCCTAAGGTTGGGGAAATCAAATTAACATTTTCGTTAAAAGCCGCATCTGGATTTCTATATATTCCTTTACTCCAATCGGTATCAAGAACATGTAAACCTCCTTTAATACCGAATGATAATTCGGTTTCACCAAAAGGATCGACTGGGATTGTATATGAAAAATTGGCATCCATGGTGGTTTCAACCGCTGGACCAATTTGATCACTTACAATATTCAATCCCAGTCCTAACCGGTTATTTTCTAATGGCGAATGAATTCCGAATGTAACCGTCTTGGGAGCTCCATCTATTCCAACCCATTGGGTTCTATACAGTGCCGTGGCACTGAGCACCTCTCTTTGACCAGCATACCCAGGATTCACACTCATGGTATTATACATATACTGCGTATACTGCGGATCTTGCTGTGCGCAAACGTTTATACTTACTAGTGTAATAAACACTAAAATTAAACTTTTTATGAACGATGATTTTTGTATCATTTTAATTTCTTTTTAGTCTTTTTACTATCTATTTATGTATAACCATCCTACTTTAGGTTTCGAACCGTCTCCTAAATCCAGAACATAATAATACGTACCGTCTGGAAGTTTTTCAGAAGTATTCACTGTGGCTCTACCATTAGATGTGCCATCAAATTCGTTGTTATAATTACGTTTTGAATACACGATATTACCCCAACGATTATAGATTTCAAGTTTATTATTTGGATAATTTTCAATACAACCAATTACAAACGTATCATTCACACCATCATTATTTGGTGAAAACTCATTATAAGTAATTAAACACCCTAATTGTGTTTCAGTCGGGTCATCAAAAGTATTTCCATCAAAGTCATCTCCATCGTCACTAATATCGCTTACGGTATCTCCGTTTGGAGCATTACCTGTTGCAACTACACTATTACTCACGCCACTTGCATTAATTGCTTGTTGTGAAATAACAAAAGAAGCGGTATACGTAGCAGTCTCTCCAACTAACAATGTACCTTCTGGACTATCTAAATCTGAACTTTCAAAAGTTACAGGCGTTGACAAACTGATTACATTACCTTGAGCATCTATAAAATTATCCACTAAAAACAAGTTTGTAATTCTAACGTTTCCAATATTCTCAACTGTAATGGTGTAATTAATAACATCTCCTAATCGAACTCCAAAGTAATCGGCTATTTTTGTTACTTCAATTTCAGCTGTACAATCAGCGATTGTGGTTACAGGTACTGTGATATCCGATACATTGTATGAACAAGCATCTTTAGGATCTGTGCCATTTGCAATTTCTGTAGCATCAATAACGCCATCGCCATCGCAATCTGAGGTTGCTGTTACGGGCTCTGTAATATCTGCTACATCATAAGAACAAGCATCTTTTGGATTGGTGCCATTTGCAATTTCTGTAGCATCGATAACACCATCCCCATCGCAATCTGAAGTTGAAGTTATTGACTCCGTAATATCTGCTACATTATAGGAACATGAATCTTTAGGATCTGTGCCATTTGCTATTTCTGTAGCATCAATAACACCATCGCCATCGCAATCTGTGGCTGCCGTTACTGGCTCTGTAATATCGGCTACATTATAAGAACAAGCATCTTTTGGATTGGTTCCATTCGCTATTTCTGTAGCATCGATAACGCCATCGCCATCACAATCACCTGTTGAGTTTACTGGTGAAGTAATACTCGCTGTTACATAAGAACAGTCATCTAATGGGTCTGTATTATCGGTGACTTCTTGTCCGTTAGTAACGCCATCGCCATCACAATCCGCAGTATTCCAAGCAGCACTTGGTGCTACGGTAGCACTTGCTAACACAAAACTACATGGGTCCTGTCCGTCGGTGCCATCGGTTGCTTCATAGGCATTGGTTACACCATCGCCATCGCAATCTGCAGTGGATGTTACTACCACACTGATACTGGATGTTACATAAGAACAGTCGTCTAATGGATCTGTATTATCGGTTACTTCTTGACCGTTGTTTACGCCATCACCATCACAATCGGCGGCTTGCCAAATGGCATTGCTTGCAACATAGCCTGTATAGCCTGCTGCTTGTGCTGGATCACATGGATTGGCCTCGTCCGTGCCATTTTGGATTTCTAAATCGTCATTTATACCATCTCCGTCTGTGTCTACATTCGAATATGGATCGGTACCGTTGGTTACTTCTTGACCGTTGTTTACGCCATCGCCATCACAATCGGCGGCTTGCCAGATGGCATTGCTTGCAACATAGCCTGTATAACCAGCTACTTGAACCGGATCACATGGATTAGTCTCGTCCGTACCATTTTGGATTTCTAGATCATCATTTATACCATCTCCGTCTGTGTCTACATTTGAATATGGATCGGTACCGTTGGTTACTTCTTGACCATTGTTTACGCCATCGCCATCACAATCCGCTGCTGCCCAAATCACATTGGTAGCAACATAGCCTGTATAGCCTGCTGCTTGTAATGGATCACATGGATTGGCCTCGTCCGTGCCATTTTGGATTTCTAAATCATCATTTATACCATCTCCGTCTGTGTCTACATTCGAATATGGGTCGGTACCGTTGGTTACTTCTTGACCGTTGTTTACGCCATCGCCATCACAATCGGCTGCTGCCCAAATAACATTGGTAGCAACATAGCCTGTATAGCCTGGGGATTGTGATGGATCACATGGGTTAGTCTCGTCCGTGCCATTTTGGATTTCTAAATCGTCATTTATACCATCTCCGTCTGTGTCTACATTCGAATATGGGTCGGTACCGTTGGTTACTTCTTGACCGTTGTTTACGCCATCGCCATCACAATCGGCGGCTTGCCAGATGGCATTGGTAGCAACATAGCCTGTATAGCCCGCTGCTTGTAATGGATCACATGGATTGGCCTCGTCCGTGCCATTTTGGATTTCTAAATCATCATTTATACCATCTCCGTCTGTGTCTACATTCGAATATGGGTCGGTACCGTTGGTTACTTCTTGACTGTTGGGAACGCCATCGCCATCACAATCGGCGGCTTGCCAGATGGCATTGGTAGCAACATAGCCTGTATAGCCCGCTGCTTGTGCTGGATCACATGGATTGGTCTCGTCCGTGCCATTTTGAATTTCTAAATCGTCATTAATACCATCTCCGTCTGTGTCTACATTCGAATATGGATCGGTACCGTTGGTTACTTCTTGACCATTGTTTACGCCATCGCCATCACAATCGGCGGCTGCCCAAATCACATTGCTTGCAACATAGCCAGTATAGCCTGCTGCTTGTAATGGATCACATGGATTGGCCTCGTCCGTACCATTTTGGATTTCTAAATCATCATTTATACCATCTCCGTCTGTGTCTACATTCGAATATGGATCGGTACCGTTGGTTACTTCTTGACCGTTGTTTACGCCATCGCCATCACAATCGGCGGCTTGCCAGATGGCATTGGTAGCAACATAGCCTGTATAACCTGCTGCTTGAACCGGATCACATGGATTGGTCTCGTCCGTACCATTTTGGATTTCTAAATCATCATTTATACCATCACCATCGGTGTCTACATTGGAATATGGATCGGTACCGTTGGTTACTTCTTGACCGTTGTTTACGCCATCGCCATCACAATCGGCGGCTTGCCAAATGGCATTGGTAGCAACATAGCCTGTATAGCCTGCTGATTGTAATGGATCACATGGGTTGGCCTCGTCCGTACCATTTTGGATTTCTAGATCATCATTTATACCATCTCCGTCTGTGTCTACATTCGAATATGGGTCGGTACCGTTGGTTACTTCTTGACTGTTGGGAACGCCATCGCCATCACAATCGGCGGCTTGCCAGATGGCATTGGTAGCAACATAGCCTGTATAGCCCGCTGCTTGTGCTGGATCACATGGATTAGCTGCATCATTACCGTCGCTATTCTCTAAATCATCATTAATACCATCACCATCGGTGTCTACATTGGAATATGGATCGGTACCATTGGTTACTTCATCGCCATTAAATACAGTATCACCATCACAATCGGCTGCTTGCCAGATGGCATTGGTAGCAACATAGCCTGTATAGCCCGCTGCTTGTGCTGGATCACATGGATTGTTCTCGTCCGTGCCATTTTGGATTTCTAAATCATCATTTATACCATCTCCATCAGTATCGATATTCGAATATGGATCGGTACCGTTGGTTACTTCTTGACCGTTGGTTACTGTATCACCGTCACAATCCGCTGCTTGCCAAATGGCATTGGCAGCAACATAGCCTGTATAGCCTGCTGCTTGAACTGGATCACATGGATTAGTCTCGTCCGTGCCATTTTGGATTTCTAAATCATCATTTATACCATCTCCATCGGTGTCTACATTCGAATATGGATCCGTGCCGTTGGTTACTTCTTGACCGTTGGTTACTGTATCACCATCACAATCCGCCGCTTGCCAGATGGCATTGGTAGCAACATAGCCTGTATAGCCTGCTGCTTGTGCTGGATCACATGGATTATTTTTGTCGGTATTGTCACTTATAGTTGTTGGATTACCATCAGGCCCTGCATCTTCCAGCTCATCACTTATCCCATCACCATCAGTATCTGTAGTCGCATACGGATTGGTACCATTAGTAAACTCGTTACCATTAATGACGCCATCGCCATCACAATCGGCGGCTTGCCAAATGGCATTCGTGTTATCGAAACCTGTATAGCTTGCAGCTTGCACTGGATCGCATGGATTGTTTTTATCTGTATTATCAACAGTAGTTGCTGGATTACCATCAGGTCCTGCATCTTCCAGTTCATCACTCACCCCATCTCCATCAGTATCTGTGGTTGCATACGGGTCGGTACCATTAGTAAATTCATTACCATTAGTTACACCATCGCCATCACAATCGGCTGCTTGCCAAATAGCATTCGTGCTATCATAACCAGTATAACCCGCGACCTGTACCGGATCGCATGGATTATTTGGATCTGAATCGTTTCCATCTCCTAAACCATCACCATCTGTATCGGTAAACGTGTTATCACGATAATCTACATCGCCGCCAATTAGTACATCGCCATCTGCATCAGGGAAATCTACTTTTGGATTATTATAATTACCATTTGGATCTGAAAAGTTATCTATAGTTTCAATTAAGTTATCTAATCCATTGTTACCAACTGCTCTGTTTGTTCTACCATCAGTATTGGTATCCGCTACTCCATTTCCAGCTTCTACAATATCAAAAGCACCATCATTATCTGAATCTAAATCTAAATAGTCTGGTGTGGTATCACCATCTGTATCAACAACAACTAAAGCGGTTCCGCCATTATTAGTATCATAGGTATTATCTAAACCATCCTTATCTGTATCTATTCCGCTTGGAGCTAAATAACCAACCGTTGATTGTCCTTCCACATTATCAGGAATTGTATCGTTGTCTGAATCTAAATCAACATAATTAAATTTACCATCACCATCGGTATCCAAAATAATAAGAGGAGTTCCTCCTAAAGATGGATCAATAGCATCAATTAATCCATCGGCATCGGCGTCA
Organism: Mariniflexile aquimaris; assembly: GCF_042676825.1. Classification (NCBI taxonomy): domain Bacteria; kingdom Pseudomonadati; phylum Bacteroidota; class Flavobacteriia; order Flavobacteriales; family Flavobacteriaceae; genus Mariniflexile; species Mariniflexile aquimaris. The sequence continues at coordinate 413,642 of NZ_JBHTIB010000008.1, read as the reverse complement.
TTTGCAATTCCTGATCCATATTGTCCGTTTCCGTTACCATCAATTCCACCAGCTTCAATTACATCGGCAATACCATCGTTGTCTGAATCCAAATCTTTATAATCTGGTATACCATCACCATCTGTATCGATAGGAATCAATCCTCCAGGTGCTGTATCTAAAGGTCTCCCTTGAGCATCTACATCTGCACTCCCAAGAACCCCAGAACCTTCCTGTCCATTACCATCCGGATCGTTAGTTCCTCCAGCTTCGGTATAGTCTGGAATACCATCATTATCTGAATCTAAATCGAAATAATCTGGTATTCCATCTCCGTCAGTATCTGTTGGATTTGTTCTGGGATCTCCGTCTAAATCGAGATTTTCATCTTCAACAGTATCTAGTATCCCATCGTTATCGTCATCTAAATCTGTAACATCTGGAATTCCATCATTGTCTTTATCTTGAGCTGATAATTCACGCCAATCTCTATCGCCTCCTACAGGATCAGAATCCGGGTGATTTGTTGGTAATTGATTATTGTTTGTTGCATTTAACGGATTAGAAGTGTTATTCGTTAAATCTGTTGCAGGATTTGCATATTCAAAATCATCATGCAGACCATCACCATCAGCATCCACAAATTGTGCTGGATCTACCATCCCGTCTGGCACTGCAGAACCATTCCCATTATCTACCAAATCTAATGGGCCATCTATAGCATTAGCTGTAGCATTTTCAAGAATATCAAAGGCATCTCCAACCCCATCAACGCCATCTGAATTTGTATCGGCATAATCTGGTGCGCTTCCTCCATCTGTATTCGTATAACCTATACCAACCCCACCGTTATTTACATCATATGCATCATCAATTCCGTCTCCATCTGTATCTAAACCAGTAGGTGGTCTATAGGAAAATGTTGATTGACCTTCTATATTATCTAAAATGCCATCGTTATCAATATCGATATCTAAATAATTCTTGAAGCCATCGTTATCTCTGTCTTGGTTAAAACCAAAACAAGAAGGATTTGCACAAACAAAATTCCCTACAGCATTCGGATCGTTTGTATCTGCTAAACCGTCACCATCTGAATCTGCTGGTATACCCGTCCCTACAATCCCATCATTGTCTCCATCAGTTACCTGAAAATTTCCTTCGAATGTATCTGGTAATCCGTCGCCATCTGAATCTAAATCTAAATAATTTGGAAGGGCATCTGCATCTGAATTTAAAGGCGTTGGAAAAACAGCTTCTGCATCCATTGGATCGTACCAACCATTTCTATCAGCATCTGTAAAATCTACTAAAAAACCATCAACTTGACCATCATTATTAACATCATTATAATTTGAATTATTCGAAAATGCTTCGGTAGTATCTGTGATTCCGTCGTTATCTGAATCGACATCTAGAAAATTATATAAGGTATACCCAGGAGATACATCGGATGTTGCATCCGTATTTATAGGGCTTGAAATTAATATTCCACTATCTGGCGCTGTTTCCACCTCGTTAATTAAACCATTTGTACCGTAATTTACTGAATCGTATAAACCATCATTATTAGTGTCTGAATACCCTGCTTCAATAACATCTGGAATGGCATCATTGTCTGAATCTAAATCCAAGTGATTTGGTATGCCATCGCCATCGAAATCGTATAATTTTGCTATTCCAGGCGTATCATTACCAATGGTATTATTAGTATCGTCTTCATCTAAATAAGCGGGAACACCATCGTTATCAGCATCGGTATTCGGATTATTTCCTCCAGCTTCATAGGTGTCTGGTATTCCGTCGTTGTCGTCATCTAGGTCTGTTACATCGGGGATTCCATCATTATCAGAATCATCTAACACGGTAATCGTAACGGTATTAGTGCGGCATACTTGCGGAAGAGCTGCTGTATTACATACTGTATAATTAATTGTTACTGTAGTGCCTTCTTCTCCCGCCAACGGTGTGTAAGTCAATACTCCAGTTGAGGAATCAAAACTTATGGTCCCACCTGCTGTTCCTGTTCCTGCATCTACCAAACTTGTGTTTGCTCCTGGTAAAAAATCATCATTAGCTAATACATTTACTGTACCATTAAATCCTTCAGTAACAATTAAACTATCTGGTAATGTGTTTGGAATTAATGGGTTGGTTCCATTTGTAATTTCTTGTCCGTTAGTTGCGCCATCTTCATCGCAATCGGTAGCGTTCCATGCAGCACTTGGGGCTACACTGGCGCTTGCTAACACAAAACTACATGGGTCTTGACCGTCTGTTCCGTCCGTGGCTTCATTGGCATTTGTTACACCGTCGCCATCACAATCGGCTGTTGAAGTTACAGTTGCTGTGATATTGGCTGTGACAAACAAACAATCGTCTAATGGACTTGTATTATCTGTTACTTCTTGACCGTTAGTTACGCCGTCTCCATCGCAATCGGCTGCAATCCACGTTGCATTTGGAGCCACAGTTGCACTTGCTAGTACAAAACTACATGGATTTTGGCCATCTGTTCCGTCTGTTGCTTCATTGGCATTAGTTACACCATCACCATCACAATCGGCGGAAGATGTTACTGTTAAACTTATATTTATTGAAACATAAGAACAGTCATTTAATGGATTTGTTCCGTCGGTAATTTCTTGCTGGTTAGTTACGCCATCACCATCACAATCTCCAGCGTTCCACGCAGCACTTGGCGGCACCGTGGCATTAGCTAATACAAAACTACATGAGTCATTAGGGTCTGTACCATTTGAAATTTCATCCGCATTGGTTACGCCATCGCCATCATTGTCAATTATAAGAATGGTAACGGGTTCGTTAGGATCATCGACAGAAGCATTACTATCAACCTGATCTTGAGTATTTGTAATCGTATTTGTTATTGTTGTTCCACCAGTTCCATAATCAGCCTTCGCTACAATAACCAAATTTCGGATTTGGCCCGCTGTCATGGTTCCGATTGTCCAATTTGGATTTGTCCACGTTCCAGAACTTGGTGTAGCACTTACAAGTGTAAAACCGGCTGGCAACACATCTTGAATAACTACGTTGGTTACTGGGTTAACGCCTAAACTCTTAACTCTAATAGTGAAAGTAACATTTTCTAATTCATCAATAGGATCTTGATTATCTGTTTTGGTAATTAAAATATCCGGATCGCAGTTATAAACTTCTAAAAGACCTGAATCATAAGTACATGATCCTTTTGTTACTTTAACAAAATAATCACCTATACTTAGCGGTGTATAGGTATTTGCTGTTGCTCCAGGAATTAAAACATCATCTTTATACCATTGATACGCGTCAAAAGTTCCTGAATTTTCTTGTAAAATGGTACTAGGAAAACACCCACTACCTGAAACACTTAATCCAACAGTGGGAACCGTATCGAATCCAGAAAAATAACCCGCAAAACCGGCATTTGAACCTTGACTTCCAAAAGTGCCTACAGCTATAGGACCTGTAGAATTCACTTTTACTTGCCCTGTTAAACCATTAACAAAAAAGGTTTTCCATTCTGAAGTTCCGAGTGCTGGCTTTGAAGCTGGCAACACAACTGCGCCATTACTATCTGTTACTGTAATATTTGCATCAGATGTTGCCGATGATGCGATAATTGTGATTGCTGATTCATTTGTAGCCGAACCTGCAATTAAATTAATAGCAGGAATTTCATCCAAAATGCTAGGAAGCAAACAATTTAATGGCGCGATAAAATTCATTCCAATTGTTTGAATGGCATTAGGCAAACCTGTAAGACATTGAAAAGCATAGGCATCTTTTGATGTTCTTACAAACATATTTGCCCCAGCTGATGATCCTGAATAATTAGATCCCGGGATTTCTACATATTCACCGTCGTTAATAGTCGCAAAATAGGTTCCTCCAACAAAAACATCTGTACTATTTTTTGTACCAACAATTATTGGGAATTCGCTTTCATCGCTACCATTTCCTCTAACAAAAACATATTCCTTTCCTAATATACTTACCGGAACAGGTTGGTCGATACCAACATCCCTTGATTGAGATCCATTTCTAATTCCAACATTTAACCCGCCGTTGCTAATTGCTATTGGTTTATCAGAAGTAATTGTGGCACCTAGCCATCCATCCACATTCGCCGATGTTTGATTTGTAGCCGCTTCAATTACATATGTTTGTCCTGCATTTAAAGTAATTGAAAAACTATCTGCTGTATTTCCTCCGGCATTGTTCCCAACCCTAAATTGACAGTTAGGATTATAACCAAACACATTAACCACCGTATTGTCTTCGCTAGCCATTATACCTAGCGACGTAGTTAAATTTGCATTACTGGCCCTGTTAGGTATACCTCCCCATCTAAACTCTAAACCTAAAGCCCTTCTACCTTTTGCTGTTAAAGACCCCGCCTGCGCGCCACTTCTTCCCCGATAGTTTACATAAAATTTTTGCCCTCCAGGTGCCAAAAAACGCAACCCACTATTAGAAAGCACCACACCAGTATTTGCATTTGTAACTAAAGTAATATCATTATCACCGTCTGGTAATGATATAAACGATGAAAACAATTTTGGCGCTCCATTTGCCAAACCTGTTATAGTCCCAATGGGTACTGGGTTGTTTCCTCTATAAACCTGCACTGAAAATGGAGTTGTTTCTGAAGTTGATAGATAAATTTCTTGTTGCTGTATCGCAACATTATTAAAAGCCTGTTTTAATGGTGGCAAAAAGTGTTCACTATCTAATTGTGCGTGTAAAGAATTAGTAAGTAAAGCAAAAAATAACAGAAAAAATAAAAATAGCTTTGTAATGTTTTTCATAAGATTTCTTAGGGAGATTTAAAAAAGTAACATATATTTTATTCACAGTTGTATGATTTAAAATTTTGTTTGAAGTTAGAATCGGTAAGATTTCTAAAATTAACAAAATTTTAAATAAATATTTGATCTGCATTTTGAGAGAAAAGCGAAATGGCTATAGCATAAATGAAGTACTGTAACTAGTAATTCCTTTTTTATTTAACATATAACCGCTTAAAATTCAGAATAAATATCCAATTCAACAACTCTATGGTTTAGACATCGATATCGATATACAAGATATATATAATATGACGCATTTAATAACAAAAAGTCACTTTTAATTTAAAATTTCTTAAATATTTGTTATTAAAAATGACGGATCATTTTAGATTAAAAACTGATAAAAAGTAATAAGCAATAAGCACTCTTAAAATTCTACAATAAGTTTATCTTTGCAAACTATTTGAAAGATAATTATGAGTTTTATAAAAGAAATACAACGTAGACGAACTTTTGGAATTATTTCCCACCCCGATGCTGGTAAAACAACCTTAACTGAAAAGCTATTATTATTTGGTGGTGCTATACAAGAAGCTGGCGCCGTAAAAAGTAATAAAATTAAAAAAGGAGCTACCAGCGATTTTATGGAAATTGAACGCCAACGTGGTATTTCGGTAGCTACTTCGGTTTTAGCTTTTGAATATGATGGTGTAAAAATAAATATACTTGATACGCCTGGACATAAAGATTTTGCTGAAGACACCTTTAGAACGTTAACCGCCGTAGATAGTGTTATTGTTGTAATTGATGTTGCCAAAGGTGTTGAGGAACAAACTGAAAAACTGGTTGAGGTTTGTAGAATGCGTAACATCCCTATGATTGTTTTCATTAATAAAATGGATAGAGAAGGTAAAGATGCCTTCGATTTATTGGATGAAATTGAACAAAAATTAGGATTAAAAGTAGTGCCTTTAAGCTTCCCAATAGGAATGGGATACGATTTTAAAGGTATTTATAATATCTGGGAGAAAAACATTAATTTATTTAGTGGCGATAGCAGAAAAAATATTGAAGAAACTATTGAGATTTCTGATTTGCAGTCGCCAGAATTGAATAAATTAGTGGGCGATAAAGCCGCTAAAACTCTTCGTGATGAAATAGAATTAGTGGAAGGCATCTATCCTGAATTTGACAAACAAACCTATTTAGATGGGCATTTACAACCCGTATTTTTTGGTTCTGCCTTAAACAATTTTGGTGTTAGAGAATTGCTTGATTGTTTTATTGAGATTGCACCAAAACCACGGCCAAAACAGAGTGAAGAACGATTGGTAAAACCTGACGAAAAGAATTTTACAGGATTCGTATTTAAAATTCACGCTAACATGGATCCAAATCATCGCGACCGTTTGGCGTTTGTAAAAATCGTTTCTGGAACGTTTGAACGGAATAAACCCTATTTACATGTTCGTCATGGTAAAAAATTAAAATTCTCGAGCCCCAATGCTTTTTTTGCAGAAAAAAAAGAGATTGTAGATATCTCCTACCCTGGTGATATTGTTGGCTTACATGATACCGGTAACTTTAAAATTGGAGACACCTTAACCGAAGGCGAACTTATTAATTATAAAGGTATTCCAAGCTTTTCGCCAGAACATTTTAGGTATATTAATAATGCCGACCCACTTAAATCTAAACAATTATTTAAAGGCATCGACCAATTAATGGATGAAGGTGTTGCTCAGTTATTTACTTTAGAACTTAATGGCCGAAAGGTAATTGGTACTGTTGGTGCGTTACAGTATGAAGTAATACAATACCGATTAGAACATGAATACGGTGCTAAATGTACTTATGAAAATTTAAATGTATTCAAAGCTTGCTGGGTAGATCCTAAAAATTCTAAAACTGATGAATACAAGGAATTTATTCGTGTAAAACAGCGATTTTTAGCCAAAGACAAACAGAATCAATTGGTATTTTTAGCCGATTCTGCCTTTTCATTACAAATGACGCAACAAACCTATCCGAGTGTTAAATTCCATTTTACCTCAGAATTTTAGTCATTCATCGATTTTTATTCTTAAGAAAATAAGATATTCATAATTTTATGTGTGAAATATTATTAAATTATTATTTTCGTAGTAATATTTTACGATATTCAAAATTGATTAAATTTTAAGAACCCCAAACTTAAAAGCCTATGGAATCTTATAAAAACGAATTTAGTAATAAAGATATAACCGTTTGTTACGAACCTTGTAAATGCGTACACGCAGAAAAATGTGCAAAAGAATTATCCGAAGTTTTTAGATTGAGTATTATTCCTTGGATAAATTTAGACGGCACAGAAACGAAAAAAATTATTAATCAAATAAAACGTTGTCCGTCTGGGGCACTAACCTATCGGAAAAATTTTAAAAAACGTGCATCTTAATTAAATAAAAAATCCCTTTGAACGCTCAAAGGGATTTTTTGTTTTTTATGCTTGCCCCGTAGGACACACGTTTAATGGTATAGGTGGTTGCTCTACAAAACATTTCGAGCAACCTTTTTAAAGTAAAAAACGAATCTTACTTTTTCTCTTTTTATTAACTATGCTTGCCCCGTAGGACCAAAGTTTAAAGGTATGGGTGGTTGCTCGTAATCTTTAATTTCACCATGAGCATTTTCAAATCTTGCCACATTTTCTCCTAAAGCTTTTAATAAGCGTTTGGCATGTTGCGGAGTTAAAATAATTCTAGATTTCACTTTACTTTTTGGAACACCTGGCATAATATTTACAAAATCTATAACAAACTCTGATACCGAATGGTTAATTATAGCTAAGTTAGAATAGATTCCATCGGCCACTTTTTCGTCAAGTTCAATATTTATTTGTCCTTGTTTTAGTTTATCTTTTTCGTCTGACATAATCTTAATAATTTAAATAAAAAAAGCCTTCAAGTTAATTTACAAGAAGGCTTTATTTTTATATTTCCCTGCCTTCGCAGGAGTAATAATTAATTATAATTTAATTCTTGCTTCACTTGCATCATTTCGTCGAACTCTTCTTTCGAGCCAACAATAATATCAGTGTATCTACGCATACCTGTACCTGCTGGAATTCTATGTCCAACAATAACATTTTCTTTCAAGCCTTCTAAACTATCAACTTTACCAGCCACTGCTGCTTCGTTTAATACTTTAGTTGTTTCTTGGAACGATGCCGCAGAAATAAATGATTTCGTTTGAAGCGATGCTCTTGTTATACCTTGCAATATAGGTGTTGCCGTTGCAGGTTGTGCATCTCTAGCAGTAACAAGTTGTTTATCTTCTCTTCTTAAAATAGAATTTTCATCTCTTAATTGACGCGGTGTTACCACCTGACCTTGTTTAAGATTTATAGAATCTCCTGCATCTTCAATTACTTTTAATCCGAAGATAGCATCATTTTCTTGAATGAAATCATCTTTATGAACTAACTGATCTTCTAAGAATAGCGTATCACCAGAATCAATAATTTGAACTTTACGCATCATCTGTCTTACAACAACTTCAAAGTGCTTATCATTAATTTTTACACCTTGTAAACGATATACCTCTTGTACTTCGTTCACTAAGTATTGCTGAACCGCAGATGGGCCTTTAATATTTAAAATATCGTCTGGAGTTATTGAACCATCAGATAAAGGCATACCAGCTTTAACATAATCGTTTTCTTGAACAAGAATTTGATTTGATAATTTAACTAAGTATCTTTTAACCTCACCTAATTTAGATTCTACAACAATCTCGCGGTTTCCACGTTTAATTTTACCGAAAGAAACTACACCATCAATCTCACTAACTACTGCTGGGTTTGAAGGATTACGCGCTTCAAATAACTCGGTTACACGTGGAAGACCACCTGTAATATCCCCTGCTTTAGCAGACTTACGAGGTATTTTAACTAAAATCTTACCAACACTAATTTTCTCGCCATCATTAATCATTAAGTGAGAACCAACTGGTAAGTTGTAAGAACGAATCGTTTCACCACTAGCATCTTCAATATGAAGCGTAGGGATTAATTTTTTGTTTCTTGATTCTGAAATTACTTTCTCTTGGAAACCTGTTTGCTCATCAATCTCTACTTGATACGTAATACCTTGCTCGATGTTTTCGTATTTAATTTTTCCAGCAAATTCTGAAATAATAACACCGTTATATGGATCCCATGTACAAACAACATCGCCTCTATGTAATTCTTGACCGTTTTTAATTAATAACGTAGAACCGTAAGGTATGTTATTAGTACTTAATGTAATACCAGTTTTCTTATCAACTAATTTAAGCTCCGACGTACGAGAAATAACAATATCTACATCATTTCCTTCGTTATCTTTACCTTTAACAGTTTTTAAATCTTCAATTTCGGCAATACCGTTAAATTTAACTGCTAATTTATTTTCCTCTGAAATGTTACCCGCAATACCACCCACGTGGAATGTACGAAGTGTTAACTGAGTACCAGGTTCTCCAATAGACTGAGCAGCAACTACACCAACAGCTTCACCTCGTTGAACCATTTTACCAGTTGCTAAGTTACGTCCGTAACATTTAGCACAAATACCTTGTAATGCTTCACAGGTTAATGCTGAACGTACTTCTAAACTTTCAATTGGAGAATTTTCTATCTTTTTAGCAATATCATCTTCAATTAATTGTCCTGAAGCTACTAACAACTCGTCTGTTAACGGATCGTAAACATCATTCAATGCCACACGACCAACGATTCTTTCTTCTAGAGTTTCAACAATCTCATCGTTTTTCTTTAATGGCTCAACTTCAACACCTCTTAAAGTTCCACAATCCTCAGTGTTAATGATAACATCTTGAGAAACGTCTACTAAACGACGTGTTAAGTAACCAGCATCGGCCGTTTTAAGAGCCGTATCCGCTAGACCTTTACGAGCACCGTGTGTAGAGATAAAGTATTCTAAGATTGAAAGACCTTCCTTAAAGTTAGAAAGAATTGGGTTTTCAATAATTTCACCACCACCAGCATTCGATTTTTTAGGTTTCGCCATTAATCCACGCATACCTGTAAGCTGACGAATCTGTTCTTTCGATCCACGAGCTCCAGAATCAAGCATCATAAACACCGAGTTAAATCCTTGTTGGTCTTCACGAATACGTTTCATAGACAATTCAGTCAATTCCGCATTTGTTGAAGTCCAGATATCAATAACCTGGTTGTAACGCTCGTTGTTGGTAATAAGTCCCATGTTATAGTTACCCATAATACCATCAACTAAGGTATTCGCTTTATCAATCATTCCTTGTTTTTCTGGTGGAATAATAATATCACCTAAACTGAATGACAATCCGCCTTGAAATGCAAACTTAAATCCTAAATCTCTAATAGAGTCAAGGAAATCTGCCGTTTCAGGAACGGATGTATATTTTAAGATATTACCAATAATATCTCTTAACGATTTTTTAGTAAGAACCTGATTGATATATCCAGCTGCTTGAGGTACTTTTTGGTTGAAAAGCACACGACCAACAGTCGTTTCAATAATCATTGGCTCTAATTTACCATCCGCATTAATGTCTAATGTTCTTACTTTAATACCAGCGTTTAAGTCTACGCGCTTTTCATTGAAAGCGATTTCAACTTCTTCTGGAGCATAGAACGTTAAACCTTCTCCTTTAACAGGTGCTTCTGGAGTAGACGTACGCAACTTGGTCATATAGTAAAGACCAAGTACCATGTCTTGTGAAGGTACTGTTACTGGTGATCCATTCGCAGGGTTTAAGATATTGTGTGATGCCAACATTAATAACTGACATTCTAAAATAGCTTCTGGCCCAAGTGGTAAATGTACCGCCATTTGATCCCCGTCGAAATCCGCGTTAAACGCTGTACACACTAATGGGTGTAATTGAATTGCTTTCCCCTCAATTAATTTAGGCTGGAATGCTTGTATACCCAATCTGTGTAACGTAGGAGCACGGTTTAGTAATACTGGATGTCCTTTAAGAACGTTCTCCAAAATATCCCAAACCACTGGTTCTCTTTTGTCTATAATTTTCTTTGCAGATTTTACAGTTTTTACAATCCCTCTTTCAATTAGTTTTCTAATTACGAAAGGCTTGTAAAGTTCTGCAGCCATATTTTTTGGCAATCCACATTCGTGTAATTTTAATTCTGGTCCAACAACAATTACCGAACGTGCAGAATAATCAACACGTTTTCCTAAAAGGTTTTGACGGAAACGTCCTTGTTTACCTTTTAATGAATCTGATAATGATTTTAACGGACGGTTAGAATCTGTTTTTACAGCTGAAGATTTACGTGTATTATCAAATAACGAATCTACAGATTCTTGTAGCATACGTTTTTCGTTACGTAGAATTACTTCAGGAGCTTTAATCTCAACCAGTCTTTTTAGACGGTTGTTTCTTATAATTACACGACGATATAAATCATTTAAATCAGACGTTGCAAAACGACCCCCATCTAACGGCACTAACGGACGTAATTCTGGCGGGATGATTGGAATCACCTTCATAATCATCCATTCCGGACGATTTTCTCTGTTTTGGTTTGATTCGCGTAACGATTCAACAACTTGTAAACGTTTTAAAGCCTCTGTTTTACGTTGTTTAGACGTTTCAGTATTTGCTTTATGACGTAATTCGTATGATAAAGATTCTAAATCAATTCTAGCTAATAATTCAATCAAACATTCTGCTCCCATTTTAGCAAGGAACTTGTTAGGATCGGTATCATCTAAATATTGATTGTCTTGAGGAAGACTTTCTAAAATATTTAAGTATTCTTCTTCTGTTAAGAAATCCATTTTCTCTAATGGCTCTCCTTCTTCATTTTTAGCAATACCAGGCTGAATTACCACATAACGTTCGTAGTAAATAATCATATCTAATTTCTTAGATGGTAAGCCTAATAAATACCCTATTTTATTTGGTAACGAACGGAAATACCAGATGTGAGCGATTGGCACCACTAAATTAATGTGACCAACACGATCTCTACGTACTTTCTTTTCTGTTACTTCTACACCACAACGGTCGCAAACGATTCCTTTGTAGCGAATTCTTTTATATTTACCACAAGCACACTCATAATCCTTTACAGGACCAAAAATACGCTCACAGAATAAACCATCTCTTTCAGGTTTATGAGTTCGATAATTGATAGTTTCTGGTTTTAAAACTTCACCTCTAGACTCTGCTAAAATAGACTCTGGTGATGCCAAACCAATCGAGATTTTATTAAATCTCCTTACTGTATTCTTATCTTGTTTTTTTGCCATGTTCTTTTAGTATTCAGTCTCAGTCTCAATATTCAGTTTACAAACTAGGTAAACTGAATACTGTAACTGTATACTTTTTTTATTCCTCTAATCTGATATCTAAACCTAATCCTTTTAATTCATGCATTAATACATTGAAAGATTCTGGTAGTCCTGGATCTGGCATTGGTTCGCCTTTAACAATTGCTTCGTACGTTTTAGCTCTTCCAATAACGTCGTCTGACTTAACTGTTAAGATTTCACGTAGCGTACTTGATGCCCCATAAGCTTCTAGTGCCCAAACCTCCATCTCACCAAAACGCTGACCACCAAATTGTGCTTTACCACCAAGAGGTTGTTGTGTGATTAATGAGTAAGGTCCGATAGAACGTGCGTGCATTTTATCATCAACCATATGTCCTAATTTCAACATATAGATAACACCTACTGTTGCAGGTTGATCGAAACGTTCACCAGTTCCACCATCATACAAATACGTATGTCCGTATCTTGGGATTCCCGCTTCATCAGTCAATTCATTAATTTGATCTATGGTTGCTCCATCGAAAATAGGGGTTGCGAATGTGCGTCCTAATTTCTGACCTGCCCAACCAAGAACCGTTTCATAAATCTGTCCGATGTTCATACGAGAAGGTACACCAAGTGGATTTAATACAATATCAACAGGCGTTCCATCTTCTAAGAAAGGCATATCTTCTGCACGAACAATACGCGCAACAATACCTTTATTTCCGTGACGTCCTGCCATCTTATCACCCACTTTAAGTTTACGCTTTTTAGCAATATAAACTTTAGCCAATTTGATAATACCTGCTGGCAATTCATCTCCTACAGAAATAGTAAACTTCTCACGTCTTAAAGACCCTTGTAAGTCGTTTTCTTTAATTTTATAGTTGTGAATTAAATCGGTAACTAATTGATTAGTATGATCATCAGTCGTCCATTTACCAGACACTAAATGCGCATAATCATCAACAGCATTTAACATTTTTAAAGTGAATTTTTTACCTTTTGGTAATACTTCTTCCCCTAAATCGTTAAAAATACCTTGAGCTGTTTTACCATTTACAATGTTGAATAATTTTTCGATTAAAACTTCTTTTAAATCATCAAATTTTCTATCGTATATAGCTTCTAATGCAATAATATCATCTTTATCTTGAGCTCTCTTACGTTTATCTTTTACAGCTCTTGAGAATAATTTCTTTTCAATAACAACACCGTTTAATGATGGAGACGCTTTTAATGAAGCATCTTTAACATCACCAGCTTTGTCACCAAAGATAGCACGTAATAATTTTTCTTCTGGAGTTGGATCGCTTTCTCCTTTAGGAGTAATTTTTCCAATTAAGATATCGCCTGGTTTTACTTCTGCACCAATGCGAATCATTCCGTTTTCATCTAAATCTTTAGTAGCTTCTTCAGATACGTTAGGAATATCGTTAGTTAACTCTTCATTACCTAACTTAGTATCTCTAACTTCTAACGAATACTCATCGATGTGAATAGATGTGAATATATCTTCACGAACTACTTTTTCAGAAATAACAATCGCATCCTCGAAGTTATACCCTTTCCAAGGCATAAAGGCTACTTTCATGTTTCTACCTAAAGCTAATTCTCCTTTTTGAGTTGCATAACCTTCGCATAACACTTGACCTTTAGATACTTTATCTCCTTTAACCACGATTGGTTTTAAGTTGATTGAAGTTCCTTGATTGGTTTTTCTAAACTTGATAAGTTCGTATGTTTTAATATCACTATCAAAGCTTACTTTAGCCTCATCTTCAGTACGATCGTACTTAATTTTAATTTCTTTAGCATCTACATAAAGTACTTCACCATTTCCTTCTGCATTTATTAATACACGAGAATCTGATGCTACTTGACGCTCTAAACCAGTACCTACAATTGGTGCTTGTGGCAATAATAATGGCACAGCTTGACGCATCATGTTCGATCCCATCAATGCACGGTTCGCATCATCATGTTCTAAGAACGGAATTAAAGATGCCGATATAGATGAAATTTGATTTGGTGCAACGTCTGTATAATGTAGACCTGATGGATCTATTACAGGGAAGTCACCTTCCATACGAGCAATTACCTTATCGTGTAAAATTTTACCTTCTCCATCAACTTTAACAGTTGCTTGAGCGATTAATTTACCTTCTTCTTCTTCTGCACTTAAATATACTGGCGCTTGTTTAATATCAACCACACCATCAGTTACAGGGCGATATGGCGTTTCAATGAATCCCATACCATTCACTTTAGCGAATACCGAAAGTGATGAAATTAAACCAATATTTGGTCCCTCAGGCGTTTCAATCGGACATAAACGACCGTAGTGTGTATAGTGAACGTCACGTACCTCAAAACCTGCTCTTTCACGAGATAAACCACCTGGTCCTAGTGCAGATAAACGACGTTTATGAGTAATCTCTGCTAATGGATTGGTTTGATCCATAAACTGAGATAACTGGTTTGTTCCAAAGAATGAATTAATAACTGAAGACAAGGTCTTAGCATTAATTAAATCGATTGGAGTAAACACCTCATTATCACGAACGTTCATACGCTCACGAATAGTACGTGCCATACGTGCTAAACCAACACCAAACTGTTGCGATAATTGCTCACCTACAGTACGTACACGACGGTTAGATAAATGGTCAATATCATCAATCTCAGCTTTAGAGTTGATAAGCTCGATTAAATACTTTATGATGGTAATAATATCTTCTTTGGTAAGCACTTGCTTATCCATTTCAATATTAAGACCTAATTTTTTATTCATTCTGTAACGCCCAACTTCCCCTAAAGAGTAACGTTGATCACTGAAGAATAATTTATCAATGATACCACGTGCTGTTTCCTCATCTGGCGGTTCAGCATTACGTAATTGTCTGTATATATGTTCAACAGCCTCTTTTTCAGAGTTTGTTGGATCTTTTTGAAGTGTGTTGTGAATAATAGCATAATCACCTTGTTCAGCACTTTCTTTATGTAAAAGAATGGCTTTAACATCAGCTTCAATAATTTCTTCAATATTATCTTTATCTAAAATAGTATCACGATCAAGAATAATTTCATTACGCTCGATAGATACTACTTCACCTGTATCTTCATCAACAAAATCCTCATGCCATGTATTTAATACACGTGCTGCTAATTTACGTCCTTGATATTTTTTTAATCCTGTTTTAGATACTTTAATTTCTTCAGCAAGATCAAATATTTCTAAGATATCTTTATCACGTTCAAATCCAATTGCACGGAAAAGGGTTGTAACCGGTAATTTTTTCTTTCTATCAATATACGCATACATTACCTGGTTAATATCTGTAGCGAATTCAATCCAAGAACCTTTAAAAGGAATTACCCTAGCTGAATATAATTTTGTTCCATTTGCATGGAATGACTGACCAAAGAATACTCCTGGAGAACGGTGTAATTGAGATACTACCACACGCTCTGCACCGTTGATAACAAACGTACCACTAGGTGTCATGTAAGGAATTGTTCCTAAGTACACATCTTGAACAATGGTTTCGAAATCCTCATGTTCAGGGTCTGTACAATACAACTTTAACCTTGCTTTTAGCGGAACGCTATAGGTAAGTCCTCTTTCAATACACTCATCAATGGCATATCTTGGTGGATCTACAAAGTAATCTAAAAATTCTAAAACAAATTGATTACGTGAATCTGTAATTGGAAAGTTCTCCATGAAGGTATTATATAACCCTTCATCGCCTCTTTCATCCGATTTAGTTTCTAATTGGAAAAAATCCTGAAAGGATTTTATCTGAATATCCAAGAAATCTGGATACTCGGTTCTATTTACAATAGACGAGAAATTTAATCTTTCAGCTTGTGTTGATAACATCAATGGACGGAATTTTGATTAAAAAATAATAGTTGTGGCGTATGTAATTATTATATACGCAAAATGGTTTAGGTCTTGAAGAGGTTCTCTCCAGACCTAAACCTTTATGATTTTAGGTAGCTAAGCTTACTTAAGCTCAACCTCAGCTCCTGCTTCTTCTAAAGATGCTTTTAAAGCTTCTGCTTCGTCTTTAGATACTCCTTCTTTTACGTTACTTGGAGCTCCGTCAACTAATTCTTTAGCTTCTTTTAATCCTAAACCAGTTAATTCTTTAACTAATTTAACAACTGCTAATTTAGAAGCACCAGCAGCTTTTAATACAACTGTAAACTCAGTTTGAGCTTCAGCAGCATCATCACCACCAGCAGCAGGACCAGCAGCAACTGCAACTGCAGCAGCAGCAGGCTCGATACCATACTCTTCTTTTAATATTGTAGCTAACTCGTTTACTTCTTTTACTGTTAAGTTAACTAATTGTTCTGCGAAATCTTTTAAATCTGCCATTTTTCTATCGTTTTTAATAAATTTTTAATTTTAATATAATTGTAATATAGTGCGTACTTTGCAATACTATCCTTCTTTTTCAGATAGTGTTTTTAAGATACCAGCTAGTTTTCCACCACTTGATTTAAGTGCCGAAACAACATTTTTAGCAGGAGATTGTAATAATCCAACAATTTCTCCTAATAATTCTTCTTTAGACTTGATATCAACTAACATGTCTAATTGGTTGTCGCCAATATAAACGCATTCCTCAATAAAAGCACCTTTTAATAAAGGTTTCTCTGATTTTTTACGGAAGGTTTTTATTAACTTAGCTGGAACATTTCCTGTTTCAGAATACATCACCGATGTATTTCCTTTTAAAACTGATGGAAGGTTTCCGAAATCTCTTTCTGAAGCTTCCATTGCTTTTTCAAGTAATGTATTTTTAACTACTGCTAATTTTACGTTTGCTTTAAAACAAGCACGACGTAACTCTGAGGTTGTTAATGCATTTAATCCTGATATATCTGCTAAATAAATATTAGCATTACTGGCTAATTCTGCAGTTAAGTCCTCAATTACTTGTGATTTTTCTTCTCTTGTCATAATAAAAGTATTTAACTAATTAACCAACTTTAGGATCAACAGCAACACTAGGACTCATAGTACTAGAAAGATAAATACTTTTTACGTATACACCTTTAGCAGTTGTTGGCTTAAGTTTTATTAATGTTTGAATTAATTCATTCGCATTGCCAGCAATTTTATCAGCACTAAAAGATGCTTTTCCTATTGCAGCATGCACGATACCAGTTTTATCTACTTTAAAGTCGATTTTACCAGCTTTAACTTCGGTTACAGCTTTAGCAACATCCATAGTTACTGTACCAGTTTTAGGGTTTGGCATTAAACCACGAGGACCTAATACACGTCCTAACGGACCTAATTTACCCATAACACTAGGCATAGTGATAATTACGTCTACATCTGTCCAACCATTCTTGATTTTATCAAGATATTCGTCTAAACCAACGTAATCTGCTCCAGCTTCTTTAGCTTCTGCTTCTTTGTCTGGAGTTACTAATGCTAATACTTTCATGTCTTTACCAGTTCCGTGAGGAAGTGAAACCACACCTCTTACCATCTGGTTTGCTTTACGAGGATCTACTCCTAAACGTACAGCAATATCTACTGATGCATCAAACTTAGTATTAGTAATTTCTTTTACTAATGCCGATGCTTCATTAAGAGAGTAAACTCTCCCTTTTTCAATTTTTGCTAAAGCTTCTTTTTGCTTTTTTGTTAATCTTGCCATTTCTTAATGTCTTTAATAGATTAATTTGGTGCGTTTCCAGTCACGGTTATACCCATAGACCTTGCGGTACCAGCTATCATTCTCATAGCAGATTCAATAGTAAATGCATTTAGATCTACCATTTTATCTTCTGCTATAGTTTTGATCTGATCCCATGAAACTTTAGCTACTTTTTTTCTGTTCGGTTCGCCTGAACCACTCTTTAACTTGGCCGCTTCTAATAATTGTACTGCAGCTGGAGGAGTTTTAATTACAAAGTCGAATGATTTGTCTTTGTAAACTGTAATAACCACAGGTAATACTTTACCTGGCTTATCTTGTGTTCTAGCATTAAATTGCTTACAGAACTCCATAATGTTAACTCCAGCAGCACCTAAAGCGGGTCCAACCGGTGGCGACGGATTCGCAGCACCTCCCCGAACTTGTAACTTAACTACTTTACCAATTTCTTTTGCCATTTTTAATAATTTAAGTCGATACGCATCTTTTATAAGGAAGCAAAAGAACGTATCTTTTTATATAGTGTAACAATTATTATACTTTTTCAACCTGCATATAACTTAACTCTAATGGTGTTTTTCTTCCGAAAATCTTTACCATTACTTCTAGTTTACGCTTTTCTTCATTTATTTTCTCGATAGTTCCATCAAATCCATTAAATGGTCCATCAATTACTTTAACAGTTTCGCCTTTTGTAAACGGAATTGCCACATTAGCATTTTCTTCTACAGATAATTCGTCTACTTTACCTAACATTCTGTTTACTTCAGATTGTCTTAACGGCACTGGATCGCCTCCTTTAGTTTCACCTAAAAATCCTATTACGTTAGTAACAGAACGGATTATATGAGGTATTTCTCCTGTTAAATTGGCTTGAATCATGATATACCCAGGGAAAAAAACTTTTTCTTTATGAATTTTTTTTCCGTTGCGTATTTGAATAACTCGCTCTGTTGGAACCAATACTTGATCAACATAATCTTGAAGACCTAAACGAGCAATTTCATTCTCTATATATGTCTTAATCTTATTTTCCTGACCACTTACAGCTCTAACAACATACCATTTTTTTTCACTTACTTCAGACATAAATCTTTTTTTTAACCGTTAGTTAATCCATTCAAAGTAAAGTGCAATAACTTTGCTAAATACCGTATCGACTCCCCAAATTGCTAATGAAAATATAATTGAAAACACAGCAACTAAAACAGTTAAACTTTGTGCTTCTGCCCAAGTTGGCCAACTCACATTATTTTTAAGTTCACCAAAGGATTCTTTTACGTAATTTACAATTCCAGCCATTTATATTATCTTGTTTTGAACAAATTAAACTTCGCTTGTTTGAATATTACCTGGGCAATATAGATTTAAGTGAAATTTTCATTTTCTAATTTAATTGAAAAGCCTTGCTATTTTTAGCAAGCTCTTCACTGTGCACGGGTTGAGGGACTCGAACTCTCGACACCTGGTTTTGGAGACCAGTGCTCTACCAACTGAGCTAAACCCGTATACATAAGTCAAGGTATTCCGAAAAACGGAATACCTTAACTTACTATTTATTCAACTGTATTAGTCTAAAATCTCAGTTACTTGACCAGCACCTACAGTTCTACCACCTTCACGAATTGCGAAACGTAAACCAACGTTCATTGCAATTTTTTGAATAAGTTCTACAGTGATAGTTAAGTTATCTCCTGGCATAACCATCTCAACACCATCTGGTAAAGCAATGTTACCTGTTACGTCTGTTGTACGAACGTAAAATTGTGGACGATAGTTATTGTGGAATGGTGTGTGACGACCACCTTCTTCTTTTTTCAAGATATAAACCTCAGCTTTAAATTTAGCGTGTGGAGTTACAGATCCTGGTTTTACGATAACCATACCTCTAGAGATTTGAGTTTTATCAATACCTCTTAATAAGATACCAGCGTTATCTCCAGCTTCACCTCTATCAAGGATTTGACGGAACATTTCGATACCAGTAATAGTAGAAGTTAATTTTTCAGCTCCCATACCGATAATTTCAACTGGATCTCCAGTTTTAGCAATACCAGTTTCAATACGACCAGTTGCTACAGTACCACGACCAGTAATAGAGAATACGTCTTCGATAGGCATTAAGAAAGGCTTATCAATTTCTCTTAATGGCTCTTCGATCCAAGTATCAACAGCTTCCATTAATTGCATTACAGTTTCTACCCATTTAGCTTCACCGTTAAGTGCACCTAAAGCAGAACCAGCAATTACAGGTCCATTATCACCATCATACTCATAGAATGATAATAAATCTCTGATTTCCATTTCAACTAACTCTAATAACTCCTCATCATCAACCATATCCACTTTATTCATGAATACAACCATACGAGGAATACCTACTTGACGACCTAATAAGATGTGCTCACGAGTTTGTGGCATTGGACCATCAGTAGCCGCAACCACTAAAATAGCACCATCCATTTGAGCAGCACCAGTTACCATGTTCTTTACGTAATCCGCGTGACCTGGACAGTCAACGTGAGCATAGTGACGGTTAGCTGTTTGATATTCTACGTGAGATGTATTAATTGTAATACCTCTTTCTTTTTCTTCTGGTGCGTTATCAATTTGATCAAATGATTTCGCTTCTGATAAACCTGCATCAGCTAATACTTTAGTAATAGCAGCAGTTAAAGTTGTTTTACCGTGATCTACGTGTCCAATTGTACCAATATTTAAGTGTGGTTTTGAACGATCGAAAGTTGCCTTTGCCATGTTTTTTAAATAATTTAATCTTAGTTATATAATAATATTAGTGTATTCTAATTTTTTAATTTTGAGCCAATGACGAGAATTGAACTCGTGACCTCTTCCTTACCAAGGAAACGCTCTACCCCTGAGCTACACCGGCGGTTTTAATTGCAGGTTTCAAGTTTAAAGAACACCTTTAAACTAAAACTCAAAGCTTTTAAATCCTCTCGTCAAATTTGTTTTGAGTTGAGATTCCTGCCTTCGCAGGAATTTAGAGCGAGAGACCGGGTTCGAACCGGCGACATTCAGCTTGGAAGGCTGACGCTCTACCAACTGAGCTACTCTCGCATTTTTAACAAGCTTTCACTTGTATGGTTTCAATATTTTAATGAACGATTCCATACTTCAAACAAATTCTTTTTGAATTTATTTTTCTGGAACTTTAATAGATTCCTGTTTCTACAGGAATTTGTTGTGGGGAGAGCAGGATTCGAACCTGCGAAGACGTAGTCAGCAGATTTACAGTCTGCCCTCGTTGGCCGCTTGAGTATCTCCCCAAGCCAATTGAAATTCCAAATACAAATATTTAAAATATCAAATGTTACTTTCAAATTTTCAAAGAGCCGATGGAGGGACTACCTTCGACTGCGCTCAGGATAAACTTCTCGTCCCAAGTCAAAATTATGTGTTTTACAATATTTTTGACTCCCTGTTCGCATTTCACTATTTTGAGCCGATGGAGGGACTCGAACCCACGACCTGCTGATTACAAATCAGCTGCTCTAGCCAGCTGAGCTACATCGGCGTTTTTATGCTTTTTAAGCACAAAAAAAGCCCGCTATTTCTAACGGACTGCAAATGTATAGATTTATTTTTTGTTTCAAAACATTTTTGAAGAAATTTTATTATAAATGTGAGCTTAATTTTTCTTTTCGCTTTTTTAGCTGTCTTTCTAACGAGGAAGATGCCATATCTACACCTTCTTCGAAGGTTTTGCATTGTTTTTTAACAACGAAGCTATCGCCAGGGACACTTACCTTTACTTCAAAAACCTTATTTTCTTTACCACTTGTATTTTCAACTTTTAAAAAAACATCTGCTTGAATGACTTTATCATAGAACGTATCTAACTTATCCATCCGTTTTTGGATAAAAGCAATTAACTTCTTGTCGGCATTAAAATTAACGGATTGTGTGTTTACTTTCATACTATACTATTTTTTGGTTAGACAATTATTCGATATACTATTTTTTACTTCTTGGATGCGCATTAACATGCACTTTTTTCAATTCTGCTATACTATTATGTGTATAAACTTGTGTTGCTGCTAAGCTCGAATGTCCAAGAAGTTCTTTAACTGCATTTAAATCGGCACCTTGGTTTAATAGATGAGTTGCAAAAGAATGCCTAAGTATGTGTGGACTCTTTTTTACTTTAGAAGATGCCAAACTAAAATAGTCATTTATTATTCTGTAAACAAGTGTTTCGTATAATTTAAATCCCTTTTTAGTTAAAAACAAATACTCTTCATCTTCTATGACTTCGAGACTATTTCGCTCCTTAATATATATATGGAGTAGTTTTATTACAGAATTTAATATGGGAATAATACGTTCTTTATTTCTTTTACCTAAAACTTTTAGCGTTTTATTTTCTAAATTAAAATTAGAAAGTTTTAACTCTATTAACTCGATACGTCGTATTCCGGTGGAATAAAAAAGCTCGATAATTAATTTATTTCTAACACCTTCAAAGTCATTTTCAAAGTTAAAATCATCTAAAACATTTACAACTTCTTGTTCTGAAAAGGGAATTTGAATTTTCTTGCTTGTTTTTAAAGCTTTATGTTTTGCTAAGGGGCTAACTTCAATTTCTTTTATTTTTAGTAGAAATTTATAATAGGTACTTAAAGCTGAAATTTTTCTGTTTATGCTCCGGTTAGAAATCCCTGATTCAACTAAAGAGACAATCCATGTGCGGATTTGGGAATAATTAACTTGATTAATTGAATTTGTTTGATATTCTTTATTTATGAATTCTGAAAACGTAGACAAATCATTACTATAGGCATTTACTGTTAAACTTGAGTAGTTTTTCTCCAGTAACAAATAGTCTGTAAATGATTTGAAAGGCATAATCTTATATTAAAAGTTTAAAGTTATAGGATTAAACTTTAAAGTGCAACAATTTAACATGATGCTACATTAAAATAAGAATATGCCTTAAAAGGTAATTTATGTTTTAAGAAAATATGATTGAATTTAACTCAACCACGCTTTCATCATCCAAATAGTTTTTTCTTGTTCTGTAATAAAATCGCTCATCATGGAGTTTGTTCCTTCATCATTAGCGTCGCCAGCTTTATCTAAAATACCACGTTCTATTTTCAACAATTTTGTCAAAGAATCTACAATTAGTAAAACCGCCTTTTCGTCGTGCGAAATGTTTTTACCAATTGGAACTTGAGCATGCGCTACATAATCATTAAATGTATGAAGTGGCGTTTCGCCCAATGTTAATATACGCTCTGCAATTAAATCTACTTTCATATTAGCATCGTTGTATAATTCTTCAAACTTTACATGCAAATCAAAGAATCGCTTTCCCTTTATATTCCAGTGAATACCTCTTAAATTCTGATAATATATTTGAAAATTAGATAATAATTTATTCAAATCAACGGCTATTTCTTTTGTTTTAATGGTATCTAAACCTATACTATTAAGTGTCATTATATTTTGTTTTTAAATTCATCACAAATTTAATTTATAATTAACGTGCATCACAATAAGTTTTATTGATAGTTTTTATATTTTTATAGCCTAAATTTATACCAATGACCATTACACAACTATATTATGTTTTAGCAGTTGCCGAAAACCAAAACTTTACTAAAGCCGCAGAAAAATGCTTTGTGACTCAACCTACCTTAAGCATGCAAATACAAAAGCTTGAAGAAGAACTCGACATCCTTATTTTTGATAGAAGCAAAAAGCCTATTGAACTTACCGATGTTGGGAGAAAAATTGTAAATCAGGCGCGAAATATTGTTAATGAATCTTATAGAATACAGGATATTGTAGATCAGCAAAAAGGGTTCATTGGTGGTGAGTTTAAATTAGGAATTATCCCGACCGTGATGCCTACCTTATTACCGATGTTTTTAACCAATTTTATAAAAAAGCATCCTAAAGTAAAGCTTAAAATAGAAGAATTAACTACCGACGAAATAATTAATAGAATAAAAGACGGCCATTTAGATGCCGCTATTGCAGCCACGCCGTTAGAAGATGACAACATAAAAGAGCGTGTTCTTTATTTTGAACCTTTTGTGTCTTATATCCCTAAAAACCACAGACTTTTTACTAATACCAAAATTGATATAGCGGATTTAGACATTAACGATATGTTGCTTCTAGAAGATGGTCATTGTTTTCGAGATGGTGTAATTAACTTGTGCAATGCCTTTAAAAATAATAGCGAAGACAAATTCCAAATTGAAAGTGGCAGTATTGAGACCTTAATAAAATTATCGAACGAAGGATTAGGTATGACCTTACTTCCTTATTTACATACTTTAGATATTAATGAGAAAGAGAAAGAAAACCTTCATTATTTCCGCGAGCCTTCGCCTGCCAGAGAAGTGAGTTTAATTTACCACAAAAGTGAATTAAAAATGCAAATAATAGAAGCCCTTCAAGATGTGATATCTGGAGTTATTAGAGGCGCTATCGCCTTTCAAGACATCAAAATAATAAGTCCTTTACCTTCAAAAAAATAAAACAAAAAAAAGGCGACCTAATGGTCGCCTTTTTTATGATTTTAAATAAATTAAAGATTGATCTAATTCTGGGTTTTGCTGTATTAAAGACAAAATAAATAATTTAAGTTCTTCAATTTCATGAGGAAATAAACTTCTTACCGCTTTTTGTACTTCTTTGCAAAACAGTGTCACATCAAAACTAACTTTATGTAGTATAGTTTTGGTATACTCAAGCATTGCTCTTGCCATAATTGTATTTGGGTTTTGGTTTGATAAAAGTAGATTTTTGTTATAGGCTGTTAAATTTTATTTTAAGCATTTAAATTTAGTGAAAAAAATCGTTCTATTTTAATTTTTAAACAAATTTAACAATATATCTGGTTTCTAAATTGTTCGAAATAAAGCGCTAATATAAATAAAAAAATAGATAAAACACTATTTTAATCGATAAAATACAATACTGTAATATTATTCAATCGATTAATTACCACTAAATTATATCATACTAAAACCGATTATCGCCATCTAACATATTACCTAAACCGCCTAAAATACTACCTTCACCTTTATCCTTTCCACCACCTTGTGGCGCTGATGCTAAAACACAACCTGCTATTCTACTAAATGGTAACGACTGTATATAAACGGTACCTGAACCTTGAAGTTTTACAAAAAATAAGCCTTCGCCACCAAATAATTCTCTTCCTAATTTTTTTTGAAAATTCTATCCCAACACTAACTCCTTTTGCTACATATAAAAAGGCAAATTTTGTCAATGCAATAGCAATCCAATTTAAACCACTGTCATAGATTTATAACCTGTTGTTTACTAAAAGTATAATTTTCTAAAAGGTTTAAAATACCAGCATCTAAATCTAAATACTAATCTTCTGACATATTTGTATCAACAATGGCCCAATTGCCCCCTCCATTGGTCGTAATCCATAATCATCCTGTTACAAATGAATTATACATTTTTAAAGAATTTAAAGAGTCCATTCTATTTCCCTAGGCATAGCCGCCCTGATTTCCACCACTTGAGTAACTTGAATTAGCATAATTTACCGAACCCAATATTGCCCATATACTTAAGAGTTGTTGTAGTACTTGCTAAATATGTATTTAAAGTATTATTTAATTTATTGGTTTTATCTTTAAAAATGGGTTCTGGTTGTACATTCCCATATTTATCGACATAATATAATTTAAATTTTATCCAAATTTCTCCCAAAGATCTTGGTTGACTTTTATCCGTTCATGTTCTCCAAAAACAGTATCATATTGGTTTTTTATTTAAAAATAATTAGTACAATATTTGATCTCAGAAAACCAAGACTGACTTTAAAGATGAATTTCATATTTTAAATCATCATCTAAAAATTTGACATCTGTATCAGACTGTGATAGGTGTTGTTCAAAAAAACAAATCATGCTTTTATTGACATTCTAATGGTTAGTAGTTTTTTTTCATACTTTTATTAATCATTAAATAAAAAATGAATTCTAAAAAATAGATATAAAATTGTTGTTTTTGAATACGAATAAAATTTAAAAAAGCTTGAATATATTTTAACTTAATAATTGTAATTTATATTAATAAAAAGAGCCTCAAATGAGACTCTTTTTATTCAATTATGTTTGTTAAACTTATTTTATTACTACCTTTTGAGTATACATTTTATCCTGACTTATCAATCTTAATATATATGTTCCAGCAGCTTTATCTTTTAATGAAATATCTGACTGTGAAACATTCAAAGCTCCCTTAAGTACTTGTTCTCCAAGTAAATTATATAAATAATAATCATAAGTAGCTGTATCAGTATTCGATAACTTCACGTTTAAAACACCGTTAGTTACCGGATTAGGAAACAATACAGGCGCTTTTGAATCTGAAACAACATGTTCATACGTTGCGAGTGTTTGTGTACTTAAAGCCGTTTCCCAACTACCTCTACCATAAGTTGCAGCTCTTAACTTTCCTGTAGTAGGTGTAGGATAATAAATTTCTAAATCTTGAACAGCACATTTTGGTAGATTAGTTAAAAATGGCACCGCCGAAGTAACTAAATTATCGATGGCATAAACCCCTAAATCGGCACCAATATAAACTTCATCATTAGCGCTGTTTTTTCTATATACAATTGTATTCATTGGGATATTAGGAAGTCCATCAGATACATTGGTCCAAGTTGCACCTCCGTCAACGGTTTTATAAACTTTTTCTCCATCTTCATAACCAGAAAACACCACCCAAACTTTTAAGGCATCAGTATTTGAAACTGCTAGGTTTTTTAGTTTAGCAGAAGCCACTGGTAATCCGGTTGTAATATTAGTCCATGTTGAACCAGAATTGATGGATTTAGAAATCACATTATCTTTAATCACATAAATATAGGTGTTGTTGCTCGGTGCAATTTCAAATCTTAAAATATTACTTGCTGCTGGACTAGGAGGTGTTGCTCCTGTTTTTGAATGCGTAACCGTAGCACCTCCTGCAAACAAGGTCGTAGAAACATATAAATCAGGACGACCGCCAATATAAACTTTACCTGCAGTAACTGGGTCTTGCTTTATAGGGCTAAACCATTCACCTTTTGGCAATGCAGGAGACCAAGGAATAGACCCAGAAGTTGCTCCTCCATCGGTAGTGTAAAAATAATCGCCGTTGGTAGTAGAAGACACTATAAAATTGTTATTGGTTCTATCAATAAAACCATCTTCTCCATCACCTCCACTTAAAACAGACCAAGAACCATTATTATACTTTAATGAGCCAATATCTTGCAACCCTGCAAAAAACAGATTCTCGTTTGTTGCAGACAATGAAATACTCGTTTGCTGGCTTATGGCAATATTTGCAGTAATATCAGTCCAATTAACCCCATCATCAGTACTTTTATAAATACCTCCGTCGCATGCGGTTAACAAGGTCGTTTCATTTCCAACCCCTGGCATATAATCGATATAAATAATATCGGCATGGATGTACGGCTCTGGCTCAGAATGACTAGAAGGATAAAGCGGATTATAACCTAACCAATACGTAATACGATTCCAGTTTACCCCACCATCGGTAGATTGCCATTGATTAATACCACCGATGGTTACTTTATTAGCATTGGTTGGTGAAACAGCTATGGCAAGATCATGAAATGCTTGACCACCTACAGAAGCAGACGTTGGTGCCGCATCTGTATGCAAAATATTTGGTGTAGAAGCCGTTGATTGCTTGGTAAAGCTATCGCCACTATCTGTAGAGCGATAAAAACCTTGAAATCCTTGATCTGTACTTCTTCCTATAATAGCATATACATAGTTTGTATTAGCTTTGGTAACGGCTAATTCAATTCTCTCAACACTAGTGGTTGGTAAGCTACTTGATGTATTTGCTGTCCAATTAACACCGCCATCTGTTGATTTGTAAATCTTAGTTCCAGAAGCATATACAATTGATGAGCTTGTAGGCTTATATTCGATATCATAAAACGTAGAAGTTGGTTGGCTTGCTGAACCACTCGGCGATTGATACGTATCCCATCCATCAGTAGTTCTAAATATACCGCCATCGGTAGCAACCATCATTACCAGTGGATTATTTGGATCCATAACAATTTTAGTTATTTTATAATTGTTAGCAGCACTCCACACTAAGCCCGTGGTATTCCAATTTAAACCACCGTCAGTAGATTTCATAACCCCAATACTACGTCTATCGCTTTCTCTATCACCAGTGGCTAAATACATTAAATTAGAATTCGTAGGGTGTATAACCAAACCAGCACATCCTATAATAGGTAAATAATCATTAATTGTGCTCCAAGAAGCTCCTGAATCGGTAGTTTTCCAAAGTCCACCATCTGGCGCACCTACGTACATAGTGGTTGAAGGATTAGTTGGATCAAACGTTACAAAGTTCAATCTTCCTGAACCAGAATCATAGCCCGATGCAATCGTATTTTGATTTAAAGTTACCCAACTAGACGTTGCCAAAGTTGCCTTCATTTTACTGTTTGCATTTTTAGCTAATTCGTTGTTGTAATTTTTTTGCCACTCAATAAAATTAGGATACGTATGAGAAGGTAACGACATGTCTCCTGATGGATAAATCTTATCGGCAATTTGATTTTCCCAACGTTTAAAAATCTTATAACCTTGGCCTTTTTCTGGTGTTCTATTTTCCCAGTATTTATTAAATTTTGCTTGAACGTCATAAAACGATTCGTTTTTACTAGTTCCCATTTTAGCCCAACTTTTATCGTTTTGCCCAAACAATACCGTTGAAAAAAATACGGTTAATACAAGTGTGTAGAAGTTTTTCATTTTTTAAAATAATTAAGTTTAAATATGCATTCATCTTTATATCGCAATCGAATTTTTGGTAGTATAGTTTCTATAAAACTTTTAATTACTACCATCACTATTTATAATTGCCCTATAATATGTTATCTAAGTATTTGTTAGTGACTGAAACAATAAATAGTAGCGTAATTTTTTTTCTCATAGAATTAACATTTGTTTATAAAGGGTCAAATATCAATAACCTTTTATTTATTTGATGAAAAATTGGTACGCATCCACCACGCATCATAGAAAAATGACACAGTGTAGTTAGTTATTGTCTTGTGGTAAATTATCAATCTGGAAGCACCTGCTCCAATTGATCGAGCAAACTTATATCTTGCCCTTTTAGGTTTAATTTTTTGCGTATTCTAAATCGTTTGCTTTCTATAGCTCGATCTGAAGTATTTAAAAATGCCGCAATTTCCTTATTTTTAAACCCAGAAAACACATAATAACAAATGATGATTTCTGAGTGACTTAACTCTGGGTACTTATTAGATATTTCGTTAAAGAATTCAATATTTAGCTCGCTTATTAGTTCAAAATGACTCTCTCCTTTTGTAATAATATTTGAAGAATTGTAATGTATATTTTTATACAATTCCTTTATTTTTAAATGTTGTTCTTTTACATCTTTAATGGTGGAAATTTGCTTTACTTCTTTCTTAACTTCCGTTAAATAATCTTCTAAACCATGCACTTTTACTTTTAATTTTTCATGATTAGATTTTAAAAAAGTATACTCTTTATTTTGCTTCGCAAATTCACTTATTTTTCGTTTTATTACTTTATATCGAACTATTAAAAGCGTTATCAATGCCAACAGTCCAATAATTAAAGCTGCAATCAAATATCTATTAAATTGTTTTTTTCGAATTTCTTTTTGTAATTGTGCTTCAGAATTTAATAATGCGTGATTTATTTGAAAACTTGCATCAACAGATTTATCTAATAAAGAACTTTCAAAAATTCTTAAAGAATCAATATAATTTTTTTTTGCTTCTAAGTTATTTTGAGCTTCATAATAGTTTATATAAATTTCAAAATGATCTCTTACATCCGAATGATTTAATGTGGTTTTTATATGGTCACCCATTTTCAAATACATGAGTGTAGAATCCATAGCTTTTTGACTTAAATGCGTATGAGCCATGCAATTATACAGGGGAGCCAAATGTAAATCATGAAGCGACAATGGAATAGTTTTATTAGTCCGCAATGCCTTGAGTTGACTAAAATAAAAATGTGCTTTATCTAAATTATTTAAGTGAATATAATTAGACGTAATCATAAACAATGCATATAAATAATAATACGCATCGTCTTTAATACTTTTATAATACTCTAAATGTTGTAATAATAGCAGATTACTTTTTTCATAATTGCCTTTATTGTATTCAACATAGGCTGGCATTTGCATCACTTCAACCAATCCGTTTTTATTATTACTTAAAGTGTAATATTTTTTTGCTTCAATTAAGTAATTAAATGCAGTTGAGTCTTGTTTAACTAAATAAACATTATAAAACAATTCTAAATTGGCATTACCAGCTATATCATATTTTTTTTCTTGTTTAGCATATTTAAGCGCTAAAAAGTAATTTTGAAAGATTTTAACTTGCTCTTTATTTTTTCCATTTATCAGGGCTAATATTTCATAATATTCGGCTAAATGCCCTTTAATATTTTCTTGAACAGGTTGTGGAATTGAATCGATATATTGTTGAGCAATTTTTGGATAATCATCAATTTTAGCGTATGATGAATCGATATATTTAACGTACGGATTTTTCTTTTTAGCTTGTGCAAAACTAGTAACACTAAATAAAATTAAAAAAACGCTAATAATAAATTTCATGGGGCCAATTGATCAATAAAAGAGTAAAAATAACTATAAAAATACTAAACTACTAAATATTCAAATTTAAATAAAAAAGAAGGGTTGCATAATTAAACACAACCCTTATTATTAAAATTAACAATTACTTAAAACCGATTATCGCCATCTAACATATTACCTAATCCTCCTAAAATACTACCCTCACCTTTATCTTTTCCACCACCTTGTGGCGCTGATGCTAAAACACGACCTGCTAATCTACTAAATGGTAACGACTGTATATAAACGGTTCCTGGACCTTGAAGTTTTGCAAAAAATAAGCCTTCGCCACCAAAAATAGTGTTTTTAATACCGCCTACAAACTCAATATCATAATCGACATCTTGAGTAAAACCAACAATACAACCTGTATCTACGCGCAAAATTTCGCCACGTTGTAGTTCCTTTTTTGCCATTGTTCCACCGGCGTGCACAAACGCCATACCGTCACCTTCCAGCTTTTGCATTATAAAACCTTCGCCACCAAATAATCCTCTTCCTAATTTTTTTGAAAATTCTATCCCGACACTTACCCCTTTAGCTGCACATAAAAAGGCATCTTTTTGACAAATAAATTTTCCTCTATACTCAGTTAAATCGATCGGGAGTATTTTTCCGGGATAAGGTGATGCAAACGATACTTTTCGTTTACCAGACAGATTATTGTAAAAAGCTGTCATAAATAAACTCTCGCCTGTTAAAATTCGTTTTCCTGCACCAAGAATAGAACCCAAAAACCCTTGATTTTTGTTAGACCCATCTCCAAAAATGGTTTCCATTTTTATTCCATCGTCCATCATCATAAAGCTACCAGCTTCGGCCACGACTCCTTCTTGTGGATCGAGTTCAATCTCCACATATTGCATTTCTTCGCCGTAAATATTATAGTCTATTTCGTGTGCTGTCATTCTCTATACTGTTTAATTGTTAATTCGTTTATTAGTTGAACTGTTTGCTTTTTTGTTACAGTTTTTTTTAGTGGTGGGATTTTAGGTGTTAGGTGTATGGTTGAAATAACTTTTAACTTTTCACCTTAATACTCCATTCAAAAATGAAGGTAGAAACTTCGATACCGTCTTCATTTAATCCAACAGATTTCATACT
This sequence comes from Mariniflexile aquimaris, assembly GCF_042676825.1. Lineage (NCBI taxonomy): Bacteria > Pseudomonadati > Bacteroidota > Flavobacteriia > Flavobacteriales > Flavobacteriaceae > Mariniflexile > Mariniflexile aquimaris. The sequence continues at coordinate 382,046 of NZ_JBHTIB010000008.1, read as the reverse complement.
AACGGTTTGCCCCTCGCCTGTTAGAATTGTTTTTTTAAGTGCTTCGTCAATTAGATGTCCGTCGTTACACGTAAATGTTATTCTACCTGTTGCCTTTTTTGAAAAAGTAGCCGTGTTAGACGTAACTAACATGGACACACGCTTACCGGAATCTTTAATTTTAGCAATCATTAAAGCGCCTGTTGAAAACTCAGCTGCCATCCCTTGAACTGCCCAAAACATGGAGCTAAATGGATTTTGATTGATCCATCTATGTTTTACCGACACAACACATTTATTACTATCGATATACTTGGTACGAACACCACAAAAATATGCCGAAGGCAATTTAAAAATAGTGAAAGTGTTTAATTTTCTGGGAGTTAAAGTCATGAAGTTTAGTTTTATTTTTTACGAAGTTATGAAAATATTTATCATTTATAAATGTTAATTTTATGTTAAAATATGGTACTATGCGTAACATAATACCTGTTTAAAGACATATATTTGTATAGGAAACTATTATATGTTTTAAAATCATGCTAGATAATCATCAAAAAAACATCGCTACGTTTATACATTTATCGACTTTTAGTCGGTTTTTAATTCCGTTTGGGAATCTGCTAGGACCCATTGTATTATGGGTAATTAACAAGGATAAATCGGAGTTTATAGACGCTCATGGCAAGCAAGCTATTAATTTTCAATTAAGCATTTTGCTTTACGCCCTAATTATTGGTGCTATTACTATTCCGTTTTTTATTTTCAAATTTATAGGTGGCATTGATGTTATAGATTTTAATGGTTTTCATGATTTACACATTTCGATAGGCAAACCTTCTCCTCTATTATATATTGGTGGCTTAGGTGTCTTGGCCATTATAGGCTTTATAATAGAGCTCGCACTCATTGTTATAGCAAGCTTAAAAGCCAGAGATGGTGCCTATTATAACTATCCGTTTACGATTAACTTTTTAAAGTAACATGACCTATGAGCGAAACAGAAGTTAGCAAACGGAACCGCGTTAGGGATTTCAGTGTAAAGCCCACAGCAACCCCGAGGCTTCGGGGGAGCGAGGACTTGCAACGAAAAGCCCGACCCTTGTGGTAACACCAAAAAAATAAAAATAAAATTTCATCAATATAATCATCAAACAAATCAAAAAATGAACAGTTTCACAACATTAAAACGCTTTAGAACATGAAGATTGAAAACACAAAAGCACAAATGCGTAAAGGAGTTTTAGAATTCTGTATACTCTCGGTCTTAAAAGATGAAGACGCCTATGTAGCAGAAATTTTAGAAACGCTGAAAGACGCTAAACTGCTAGTAGTAGAAGGTACTATTTACCCACTACTAACCAGACTTAAAAACGTGGGTCTTTTAAATTACAGATGGGAGGAATCGACCTCTGGACCGCCTAGAAAATACTACGGTCTTACTGAAACAGGCAAGTTGTTTTTAAAAGAACTTGATACCACCTGGACCGAATTACAAAATGCAGTTAATATAGTAACCAAACAAAAAACAAATTAAAAATGAATAAAACAGTCAACATAAATTTAGCAGGTATATTCTATCATATTGATGAGGATGCATACTTAAAATTACAACGCTATCTTGACGCTATAAAACGTTCATTTACAGACTCTCAAGGGCGAACCGAAATTATTGCAGATATAGAAGCGCGTATTGCCGAACTTTTTAGTGAACGCGTACAACACGACCGCCAAGTAATAGGTATTAAGGAAGTTGATGAAGTAATTTCTATTATGGGGCAACCAGAAGATTATTTGGTGGACGACGAAATATTTGAAGATGATCCGCAATCTGCATATCAACGCAAAACATCGGCTACGAGAAAACTTTTTAGAGATACCGACAACTCTTATATTGGAGGTGTTGCCTCTGGATTAGGACATTATTTTGGTATTGATACCATCTGGATTCGCCTTATTTGGGTTATCTTAATTTTTGGAATGGGTACTGGAATCCTATTGTATATTTTACTTTGGATTTTAATTCCTGAAGCCAAAACTACTGCCGAGAAAATAATGATGACCGGCGAACCTGTTAATATTAGTAACATAGAAAAAAAGATAAAAGACGGCTTTGAAACTGTTACAGAAACCGTATCGGATGTGGCTAAAAACGTAAGTGATACCGTGTCGGATGCTGCAAAGAAAGTCGATTTTAAAAAGCAAGGCAATAAGATAAAGTCGAACTCAAAATCCTTTTTTGATACCCTGGCAGATATCATCATGTTTTTCTTGAACGTATTCGCAAAATTTATAGGTATTATATTAATTTTTATTGGTGCCTCTGCGCTTATTGGACTAATCATCTGCCTATTTTCTTTGGGAGTAACCGACGTAATTCCAGGATTTGATTTTGCGAACATTGTAAATGCAGGTAACACGCCTGTTTGGGTTGCAGCAATGCTTGCGTTTTTTGCTATAGGCATCCCCTTCTTTTTCTTGTTCTACTTGGGTTTAAAAATACTTGTAAACAACTTAAAGTCTATTGGTAATATTGCAAAATTCACCTTATTAGGCATCTGGTTTTTCTCTATTATCGGGTTAATTATTATTGGCATAAGAGAAGCCAGTGAACACGCTTATAACGAGCGCATTGTTGAAAAACAAGAATTAGCATTTGCAGCGCCAGACACTTTAAAAATAACAATGGCCGAAAGCAATATGTTTAACAACCGTTTCTATAGCCACAGTTCGTTTAAAGTAACTAATAATGATATTGGAGAAAAAACAATTTATAGTTCGGATATTAGAATTGTACTTAAAACTACTACCGATTCTGTAGCATCTCTAAGTATTGAAAAAAGTGCTGATGGCAGAAACTATGATAAAGCCATTGCGAGAGCCAAAAACATAAACTATAACTATAGTTTAAAAAATAATGAATTAGTGTTAGATCCGCATTTATCAACCAATGCAAAAAACAAGTTTAGCGACCAAGAAATTGTAATTACACTGTATTTACCCGAAGGTAGTGTGGCTAAATTAGATGATAACACGAAGTATTATCTTGGTTATGGCATACCGTCTAACTATGTAAATCATTATTTAAATAGTACCGAAGATGGGGTTATTTGTAATGACTGCGAAGAAGATGATGCCGACTTTGAAGTAAAGGTAGAAACGCCAAACGTTATTATTAACGACAGTGGTATTGAAATAAAAAGCGATAATAATACCGTAAAAATAGATAACAAAGGTATTAAAGCAGCATCAAAAGAAGTGAAAGTGAAAATAGATGGAGACGGTATTAATATAAAATCCGACAAATAAACAGTTCATCACTAAAAAACAACAATTCAAGTATTTAAGTTATTCATCAAAACCAAAAAGTAAGACATTTGAATTAGTAATCATCAATCAAAAAACGAACAATTATGACAACATTAGTAAAAATTATTGTAGCCACCCTAGTCAGTTTAAGTTTAGCATCCTGTAATTTCGATATTAACTTTAATAATGGTGTTAAGGGAAATGGCAATGTTACAGTTGAACAACGAAGCATTAACGAACCATTTACTGCCATTAAAGCAACCGAAGGTTTAGACGTTATTTTAACCCAAAGTAATCATGAAAGTATAAGCGTTGAAGCCGACGAGAATTTACAAGAACTTATTATAACCGAAGTTGTAGATAACGTATTGAAAATTCACACGAAGGAGAACATAGGTAAATGTAAATCTAAAAAAGTGATGGTAAGCTTTAGGGATGTTTCAAGCATTACAGCTACCAGTGGTAGTGATGTAAAGGCAACAAACACTATTACAACTCAAAATTTAGAGTTAGAAACTACCAGTGGAAGCGACATGAATTTAGATGTTAACACCTCAACATTAACCTGTAAATCTACCAGTGGCAGCGATTTAAAACTTTCTGGAAAAACCATTAAACTAATGGCCGAAGCTACAAGTGGTAGCGATATAAAAGCGGCAAATTTAATTGCCGAGTCTAGCCAAGTAAAAGCAACAAGTGGCGCCGATATTACGGTAAACACGTCTAAAGAGTTAACAGCCAAAGCAACCAGCGGTGGCGATATTAGATATTTAGGCAATCCGGAAATTGTAAATAAAAGCGATAGTTCTGCCGGCAGTATAAAAAAGCAATAACAAATTAAAACCAACCTTATTAAAACCGTCTAAAACTTAGCTTAAAGTTTTAGATGGTTTTTGTTTATATTTGTTAATACACCAATTTTTAAAAAACATGAATAAGCTTGTTATTGCTATTTTCTTCACTTTAGGCTTATGTTTAACTGTAAATGCACAATATGCGGAAAAAGTAAGAGGAGACAAAAATGTTACCAGTAGACAAACCGAAATAAATTCGTTTCATACCATCATTGTAGATGAAGATTTTGAAATTGATATTATTTATAACAACATGCCTTCTGTAATAATAGAAACAGACGAAAACCTACACGAATTTATACATTTTAACGTGATAGATGGTGTTTTAACTTTCGACAAAACAGCAAAAATTACTTCAAAAAAGAAATTGAATATCACGGTAAATTACGACGATAATTTAGCCAATATTAGAGCGATTGACAAAGGCGAAATAACATCATTATCTTCCATGAATTTGTTAAACACCTTAGTAATTACTGAAGGTTCTGCAAAAGTTGGATTGACAATAAAAACGAGCGATTTTAAATTACAGAGTAACGGAAAATCAAAAGTAAGACTAAATCTCACAGCCGATAATACCACATTAACTTTAAGCGATAATAGTAAAATAGACGCCCTTATCTATTCGCCAGCTACACGTGTAGATTTATACCTGCGCTCGAGCGCTACTATTGAAGGCGAGACTAATGAACTCGTGTTAAAAACCGACAATTATTCTCAGTTTAATGGCAAAAACTTTACCTCAAAAACATGTAGCTCTGTTAATGAAATCTCTAGCGATGCCTATTTAGAAGTTTTAGATAACTTTACTATTGATGCTTCTGGCAGCAGCAGTGTGTATTTATATGGCAATCCTAAAATTATTGTTACGAGACTTGAAGACACCTCGAAACTTCAAAAAAAGTTAAAATAAAAAAGCACGAAATAATTTAAATTTCATGCTTCCTTTACATCAATAAAAATAGCTTAATGTTCCTTTACAGCTAATTGAAAAACTATTTCAATTTTATTATCAATTGTTATAAGTCCGAAAAACTTTTTTGGAGTTTCAATATTAAAATCTTTCAGATTTAAACTTAAATCTCCTGTTATAAGTAATTTGTTCGAATTTTTAATTTTAATTGGCACTTTATAATTTTTTGTGATGCCTGAAATTTGAATATCGACGGATGCCTGAACATCTGCCGTATTTTCTAGATGATTAATTTCTTTCACCATCAAAAATATTTGAGGATATTTATCTGATTTTAATATCTTCTGAAAATCACTGTTTATACCTTTTCCGCCGCAATCAAAACAATCAGTATCTAAAACCAATGCCGTTTTACTAAACCTTATTTTATTATCTTCTAAGAAGTAAATTACGGGAATTGGATTTTTAAATTTATTAATATTATATCCGCAAGTAAAGGTATTAATGTTAGTTGTACCTCGCACCACTAAAGAACTGTCGGCAGTCAAGAAAACCGAAGTACTTTTAATAGCAGAATCTCTGTTTGTGAATGCCAATGTTATAGCAACACAAACAAATAGTATAACCCTGTTAAAAATCATAATAGCATTTTTTAATGTAAGACTAAACATAAAAAACAAGTCTCAAAGCAAGCCAAATTAATATATTATTTTCAAATAATTAAAAAAGTTACTTTGAGACTTATAATTTTAAGTACTAAGGTTGTTAGAAACTAATGGCAGCTTCTAGCATAAGTCCTTTAAATTTACCATCTTCATATTGACTTCCTACAGCATACCCGTCGTATTTTTGATTTACATATTCTAATTTCATTAAAATATTTTTAGTCATAAACCAACCAGCACCTAATTGCGTTCTAGTAATTTCGATATCATCTCCAGAAGCTTCTTCAGAGTCTACTTTATTGTAACGACCTCCAATATAGAAGTTTTCAGAAGCACCGAAACGGTAGATAAGTTCGCCTGCAAATTGATTAGCAGTTCTTTCTTCGGCACCTAAAGCGTTTCCTCTAGAATTTTCGATTGTTCCGAAGAATTCTAATCCTTTATATTTAACGAATGGGTTAAACATAATTGCTGTAATTTGATTTGTAAAACCTGGGTTGTAACGGCCAGATCTAAAATTAGCTGATGTAGTTGCAGTAGTATTTTCCATTACAAAATAATATCTAGAACCTGCTCTATCGGCATTATATAAGTAAGAAGATGGCACGTAACCAGTGTTATATAAAGATCCTGTCAATCTTACTCTTAAATCTTCATTAAGTTGTTTATCATAACCTAATTTAGCTATAAATGATGCACCACCTGTGGTACCATTAGTAGCATTTACGGCTTGGTTTAATTTACCATTTGTAAGGCCAACCATACCAAATAAACCACTATCACATCTGTAATATACTTCCGCTCCTACCTCTGTAGTAAAAGAATCCATAATTAAATTTCCAACAAACGGGTTGAATAATGTTTGAGCATTATCACTTCTTCTAAAATGTGCATCACCGTAGTTGTTTTCCATGTGACCAATTTTAATGGTTACATGCTTCATGAAATCTTCTAACAAACCTTCACTAATAAAATCTAATTTATCAATTTGGAAATATCCACCTTTAACATATGGTTCTGGGTGGTGACGTGAAGATAAATAAGTACGTAAGTGCATTCTAACACCATCGGCTAATGCCACATCTAAATCTAAATTCGCAGTTGCTAAGTTAAAGTTGTATCCTATTTCTTTTAAAGCAACAGCACCAGAATTTTCATGATCTATAGCCTGGTATTGTAGGGTAGATGCTCCACCGATTCTAACTTTTACACCGTCGAAAGTAGACACAGAGTCTTTTGGTGCTTCAAATACATTAACACCATCCTGACTTGGTTGTCTGTAATTATCTAAATTTCTATTTTGAGCATAAAAGCTAAATCCTGATAGTATTAATCCTAATACTAATCCTTTTTTTAAAGTTGATTTCATAAGTTTTAAGTTTTGAGTTTTAATTTTTAAGTTTATTTAAATATGGTTGAAAATTTAATTGTTACCTCGTCGCCGGTAGTTATGGTGCCGAACATTGCTTTTGGTGGGTCTATTTTAAAATCGGTCATTTTAAATTTTTTCTCACCAACAAGGGTTATTTTGTTATCTGAAATGGTGGTTGTAAAATCTAGTGAAATACGTTTTTTAACGCCGGCTATGGTTAAATCACCTTGTGTATGGACAGTAAATTTGCCATTGCCTTTGTTTGTTGTTTCTTTAACCTCGACTAATTGAAACGATATTGTTTTATAGCTGTCTGTTTTTAAAGCTTTATGAGTGTTTTTATCCATAGAAGATTTTCCACTTTTCAAGCTTTCTGCAACTATTTCTGCGTTACATTTTTCAATTTCGCCAGTCTCTAAATTTTTGAATACAATTTTACCACTTTGGTTTTCGGCAGTTACATGCCAGTCGTGCAAACTAGAAGTTCCTAAAACAGTAAGTTTAGATTCTCCGTTTATTAAATTAAATTGTTGTGCACTAATTAAGTTGAAAGTCAGAAAAAAAAGAATTATTAAACTAACAACTTGGTTTGGTTTTTTTGTGTTTATAATCATTGTGTATGGTTTTAATTATGCAGCAAATTTCAATGGAATGTAATTATCAAAGTATGACAATTGTCATATCTACATTTAAACGATTTGATAATAAGCGTAAATTGAACGCTAATAATAAATTAATAAAATCGTTTTTACTTCAATTTTTAAATATTTTTGAAGCTTAATTCTTAATTGTAATAAAAAAAAGTGCCCTCAATATAAAATACCTAGCCAAACAAAAGCACGTCGAAGAAGTTTCATTATACCCTTTGCTAATAAATATGTATTGCTAGTAATATGAAGAAAGTAAAATTGTACCTATAGTATTTTCAAGAAATAAGTTTTAACAATATGGTCTAAATTATTTTGAAAAAGTTTGGTTACCCCATTTGTCATCCTTTTTTAGAAATTTTTCTCATTTGAAATTAATTAAAATAAAAAGACCTGTAAATCATATGATTTACAGGTCTTTTATTAGTCGGGGTGGCAGGATTCGAACCTGCGACCTCCTGCTCCCAAAGCAGGCGCGATAACCGGGCTACGCTACACCCCGAAAATTTTTTTCCTTAACCGGATGCAAATATAGTTTTTTATATTTTACACGAACTAATTTTTTGTTTAATTTTTTATAAAAATCTATCTTTAAACATTAATAAAAAATAGCAAACACTATTTTTTTAGATTCACTTTTAAAGTTCGAAGTCATCAATCCAATTACTAACATAACAAAGCCCACTTATCACACTTTAAAAAAAACATTTTTTATAAGTGTTTTTTTTATTTTCTACTCGCATGTTACTGCGCAATCCGTAATACGTGGTAAAATTATGGACAGCGATAATGGCATCCCACTCTACCAAGTAAAAATTGAAAATAGTAAAAACAACTCAGTTACTTTTTCAAATAAACTTGGAGAATTTGAAGTACCAGATGCAGGAGTTTATCAGTTTTCAAAATCAGGCTATAAAGTCTATTTCAAAGAATTAAAATCATCAGACTTTATTATTATTCAATTAGAATTACATCCTTCACAATTAAATGAAGTGGTTGTTAATGCACATCATATTCCTCAAAAACTTAAAAAATCAAGTACCACTATTGATATTATTTCCACTAAAGATATTGAGCGTGGTAATTCTCTTAATATGGCCGAAGCCTTAAATAGAATTCCTAGTGTTTTTATGCAATCTGGCGCATTAAACACTAATAAAATTTCTATACGCGGCATTGGCTCCAGAAATTTATATGGCACATCTAAAATTAGAGCTTATTTTCAAGATATTCCGTTAACTTCTGGAAATGGCGAAACCAGCATTGAAGATTTTGAACTAGGTACCATATCTAGAATTGAAATTATTAAAGGCGCTGGTTCGAGTATTTATGGCGCAGGTTTGGGAGGAACCATACATTTAATTCCTCAAAATTCGCACCTAAATCAATCAAGTATCCAAAGTGATTTATCTGTTGGCTCTTTTGGATTAATTAAAGGGGTTATAAATGTGAATCACGGAACAACCAAAAACAGTTTTAGAACTATTTATAGCAATACACACAGTAACGGGTATCGAGATAATAATAAATACAACCGCCAAACTTTTACCTTAAACTCGAATCACTATATTAACGCTAAAAACCACCTCACTTTTTTAGCTAGTTATGTCGATTTAAAAGGCTACATACCTAGCTCCATCAACGAAACCACATTTAATAACAACCCTAAAGCAGCCGCCTTTACATGGGCACAAACTAAAGGGTTTGAAGATTCTAAACACGGCATTTTTGGATTATCCTGGAACCATAAATACAGCAGTAACACCAAACAACTAACAAGTATTTTTACCTCATTTAAAGATTCTTACGAACCAAGACCATTTAATATTTTATCTGAACTTACTGCTGCCGTAGGTGTACGAAGTCGCATTATTGGGTCGTTTAATAAAATAGAATGGACCTTGGGTGGCGAACTATTTAAAGACACGTACAAATCAAAAACCTATGAAAACTTGTATCAAGATTATCCAAGTGGAACGGGTAGTGTGAAGGGTGAAAAATTATCAGATTTAAAAGAAAATCGCAGCTATTTCAACATCTTTTTCGAAACAAATTACAATCCAACTGACGCAACAACACTTTCTATTGGGTTAAATTTTAACAATACCTCTTATAATTTATTCGATAATTATATAACGAATGATGCCCCAGACCAATCGGGTTCCTATAATTTTAAAGGCATGCTTTCACCAAAAATTGGTGTTTCGCATGTGGTTACGCAACACATAAGTATTTATTCCAATATAAGTCATGGTTTTTCTCCACCCACAACAGCAGAAACCTTGCTTCCCGAAGGTTTAATTAATACAAATATAAAACCAGAAACAGGGTGGAATTTTGAGGTTGGCACCCGCACCTCATTCTATAACAATCGCTTACAGCTTAATCTGGCGCTATACAAGCTGGATATTCGTAATCTCTTGGTGGCCCGCAGAACTGGCGACGACCAATTTATTGGTGTTAATGCCGGAAAAACACAACACCATGGCTTAGAACTGGTTTCAAAATACGAATGGCTAGAAAAGGAAGCTGTCTCTATAAATCAATATGCTACTTATACGCTCAACGATTTTAAATTTAAAGAGTTTACAGATGATGGAAACAATTATTCTGGCAACAAACTTACTGGAGTTCCTTCAAACGTATTCAATTCGGGAATAGATATTAGTACAAAAACGGGATTGTACACAACGCTTAATTACCAATATGTTGGGCGCATTCCTATGACGGATAGTAACTCTCTATTTACAGACAGCTATATGCTAACAAATATTAAATTAGGCTATAAACGTGCGTTTCTTAAAAGCTTAACATTAAACGCCTGTTTTGGCTTGGACAATATCTTTAATAAGCACTATGCATCACAAATTCTTATTAATGCTACGGGATTTGGTGGTGCTGCTCCTAGGTATTATTATCCAGGAAATCTGTTAAATTATTACTCTGGTTTAAATATAAATTATATATTTTAAACTAAATTTATAAAAAAATAGGAAATCATGAAACAGATTCATTTTATCATCGTTGTTGTTTTTATCTCCTTTTACGCTTGTGCACAACAAATAGAATCTGAGGTAAAAGCAGAAAACCCAACCAACATTAACTACAGCCCTCAACTAGTTGTTGCAGATATACACATTCCATGGGGAATGGCTTTTTTACCAGACGGAAGCATGTTGATTACTGAAAAATCGGGTACACTTATCCATTTTAAAAACGGTCAAAAAACAACCATAAATGGCGTTCCCGAGATTTATGTGCGTGGGCAAGGTGGATTTATGGATATAAAATTACATCCAGATTATGCGAACAACGGATGGATTTATTTCTCGTACGCTTCCGCGGAAGGTGAAGGCGATGGCGGAAATACAGCCATCATGCGAGCCAAATTAAGTGGCAATAATTTAGTTGAAAAACAAGTATTATACAAAGCCAATCCTAACACTAAAAAAAGTCAACATTTCGGTTCTCGTATAGAATTTGATAATGAAGGTTATTTGTATTTCTCCATTGGTGAAAGAGGCGAACGCGATATCAACCCTCAAGATATTACCCGCGATTGCGGAAAAATATACAGACTTTACGATGACGGCAGAATTCCTGAAGACAACCCATTTGTTAATACACCAAACGCCAAAAAAGCCATTTACAGTTACGGACATAGAAATCCGCAAGGCATGATAAAAAACCACGAAACTGGCGAAATTTGGGTGCATGAACACGGTCCACAAGGTGGCGACGAAATAAACATTGTACAAAAAGGAAAGAACTTTGGTTGGCCAGTAATATCTTATGGAATTAATTACGACGGAACTTCTTTTACAGATATTACAGAGAAGGAAGGCATGGAACAACCGCTCTTTTATTGGGTGCCTTCTATAGCACCAAGCGGATTTGCTATGGTTACCTCTGCTAAATACCCAGATTGGAAAGGAAATTTACTCGTTGGTTCTCTAAAATTTCAATATCTTGAACGCCTTGTTTTAAGTGATGGAAAAGTAATAAAACGAGAAAAATTATTAGATAAAATAGGGCGCGTACGAGATGTGGTGCAAGCACCAGATGGCTATATTTACGTTGCTGTTGAAGGTAAAGGGATTTATAAAATTATTCCTGAAAAATAAGCATTGAACTATGAAGTTAAGCTATTTATTTTTATTAATGGGAATGTCATTTACATTCACAGGATTTTCACAAACAAATCCATTAACATCGAGTATTAACCGCGGCAAAGCCATTTATAATGATTTTTGTATGACCTGTCATTTGCCTAACGGCGAAGGCGTTGCAAATGTGTACCCACCACTTGCAAAATCAGATTATTTAATGAAAAATAGAGAAGCAAGTATTCGCGGAATTAAATATGGGCAACAAGGCGAAATTATAGTAAATGGCAAAAAATACAATAGCGTTATGGCTGCATTGGGGTTAAGCGATGATGAAGTTGCCGATGTTATGAACTACATTACCAACAGCTGGGGCAATAAAAACACTAAAATGATTACCGAAAGCGAAGTTTCTAAAATCAAAAAACTAGAGTAATACAGGTTAATTGATTTACATTTAATTAGATTTGCAAACAAAAATTTAACGAACATATTCATGCTAATTATTGGAATTGCCGGAGGAACTGGTTGTGGCAAAACAACCGTTGTAAATCAAATACTTAACGAACTTCCTGAAGGCGAAGTTGGTGTTATTTCACAAGATTCGTATTATAAAGATACCACTCATTTAAGCTACGAAGAGCGTATCATTACAAATTTTGATCATCCACGATCCATAGATTTCGATTTACTAGAAAAACACCTAACCGATTTAAAAAATAACATTCCAGTACACCAACCCGTATACTCTTTCGTTAAACATAATAGAACCGGCGATACTATTTTAACACACCCAAGAAAAGTGATGATAGTGGAAGGTATTTTAATTTTAACACATCCCGAATTAAGAAACATGTTTGATATTAAAATATTTGTACATGCCGATACCGATGAGCGCTTAATTCGACGATTAAAACGCGACATCAAAGAGCGTGGTCGAGATATAGACGAAGTGCTTTCACGCTACCAAAACACCTTAAAACCTATGCATGAGCAGTTTATAGAACCAACAAAAGAATATGCAGACATTATTATTCCGAATAATAAATACAATACTGTAGCTGTAGATATTGTTCGTACAATTATAAACAACAGGTTATAAATGGCATTTTTTAATCATAAAATATTCAAACCTTTTAAAAATATTTTCATTCTGATATTGGCAATTTTTGCCATTTGGATGTTTTTTTTCGATGCTAATTCATGGTTAATTCATCATGACCTAAATAAGGACATAAACGACTTAGAAAACGAAAAAGAATACTACCGAAAAGAAATTGAAAAAGATAAAAAAGCCATAAAAAAATTAAGTACAGAAGAAGGCATTGAGAAATTTGCTCGCGAGGAATATTATATGAAACGCGATAGCGAAGAAATATATATTATCGAATACGAAGACAGCTTAAAAAACAGACAAGATGACTGATGATTTGTTTAGTGAATTTAATCCGGTTTCATCTAAACAATGGAAACAGCAAATTCAATTCGATTTAAAAGGAGCCGATTATAATGAAACACTCATCTGGAAAAGTAACGAAGATATTTCGGTTAAACCATTTTACCATTCCGAAGATTTAAACGGTATACCAGAGTCATTTATTACGAATGCAACAGGGGTTAACATTTGCCAAACCATTTTTGTTGCAGATGTTAAACGATCTAACAAAAAAGCCTTACAAGCTTTACAATCTGGAGCCGATAGCATTCAATTTATCATTCCGTCTCCTACTATTTCAATAATCGATTTATTAAAAAATATCAGGATTGAAGAAACGGTTCTTTATTTTGAATTACAGTTTTTAGATTCAGAATTCATAACAAAACTCACACAAGCCACTTTAAACAACGAAATCTATATAAAATCAGATATTATAGGTAATCTGGCTAGAAGTGGTAATTGGTTTAGCACGCTTCAAGAAGACCACAACACTTTAGAAGCCATTATAAAAACCACCAATACCCTGAGTATAGATACTACGCTGTATCAAAATGCCGGAGCAAACATCGTACAGCAATTGGCCTATGCATTGGCGCATGCAAACGAATATTTAAATCATTTTAAAAACAGCATCGACAGCGAAAAAAAACAAAGACTTAAAGTGCTATTTAACTTATCGGTTGGTAGCAATTACTTTTTTGAAATAGCTAAATTTCGCGCCTTACGACTGCTATGGAATACCTTAGCCTGCGAGTATCATGTGAATACGGACTGCCATATTTTTGCAACTCCAACAAAGCGAAACAAAACGCTATACGATTACAATACCAACTTGTTACGCTCTACAACCGAATGCATGAGTGCGATGTTAGGCGGAGCAAACTGCATACATAATTTGGCTTACGATGCGATATTTAGTAAAACAAACGAGTTTAGCACCCGTATTGCTCGTAATCAGCTTCTTATTTTAAAACATGAAGCGTATCTTAACAAAGTAAATAACCCAAGTGATGGTGCTTATTATATAGAATCTTTAACCCATCAACTTGCTGAAAAGGCTCTAGAATTATTTAAAAATATTGAAGCTAATGGTGGTTTTTTAAAAAAATTAAAAGAAGGCACTATTCAGCGAAAAATTAAAGATGCGGCTACAAAAGAACAACAGCTATTTGATAGCGGAGAACTTGTGCTACTTGGCACGAATAGCTATACAAATGCTTCCGATAAAATGAAAAATAACATAGAACTGTATCCTTTTGTTAAAACTAAGCAGCGAAAAACATTAATTGAACCTATTATAGAAAAACGATTATCTGAAGGCATCGAACAAAATCGTTTAAAACATGAAGATTAATTTATTTAGAAGCAACCTTAAAAATCTCATTAAAAAACGAATATAATTTCAGAATTAGCGCCTTCAGCAGAAACAAAAAACAGCCATGTACAACAAAGAAATTAAGGATGACGAATCGCTTAAAAAAGCACAAGAATTAGCCAATACTTTCGCAAATCATGAAGGCAGACGACCTCGTATTTTAATGGCCGACATGGAGCAAAACGCCTCTAATCGTGGTATAAAAGTAATAGCCGCCGGATTTGCCGATGTGGGTTTTGATGTCGATATCGGTCCACTATGCCAATCGCCAAAAGATGTCGCCAAACAAGCCATTGAGAACGATGTTCATATTTTAAGTATTTCGTCGCTTCCCACAGAACATAAAAATTTAGTTCAGGAAGTTGTTGCTATTTTAAAAACCTATGATCGTGAAGATATTATAGTTATCGTTACAGGAAATATTCCAAAACCAGATTACAAATTCTATATAGATTCTGGAGTAAGTTTCGTTTACGGCCCCGATTCAAAAACAAATGATTCGGCTATTGAGCTATTAGAACATCTGCTAAGTTAAACCAGAATTGAAACGGCTTCTTAATTTTATAGCATAATGATTACGGTCGCAATTATATTCATAGTCCTTGGAATCCTTATAAAATATGGAAAAATGTACTTCCTTATCGCTGGATACAACACTATGTCGAAGACAGAAAAGTCTAAATATGACATCGAAGGCATCGCTACAATTTTTAGAAATGCCATGTTTGGAATGGCTTTAATAATTATTATTGGCTACTTTTTAGCGAAATGGATGGAAAATCCTCGCATTGAATTTATCGCTTTAATGCTAGCCATATTTAGCGGGGTTCCTTATCTACTTATAAAAGCTAACTCGAAAAAGTATAAAAAATAAAAATAATATTTAATACCAATTAGACTACTTTCAGAAACCAATTCTCAACTCTTATCCACTATAAATCAACAACTTTCACAATTACCCCATAATCTTAATTCGCATATAACATACGAAATTACGCCTGATAGATGTATTGGTTTTTTGATATTAACTTTCACAAAATTCAGCTTAAGTGTAGCACATTAATTCTTTTAACCTAATGTTTGCATTTTGGGTTTTTATTCCTCATAAATAATTGTATTTTTACCGTTCATAAAATAGATTCATTTAATGGGTAAAATCATTGCAATTGCAAATCAAAAAGGAGGCGTTGGCAAAACTACAACTTCTATAAATTTAGCAGCATCTCTTGGAGTGCTGGAAAAAAAAGTATTACTTATTGACGCTGACCCTCAAGCAAATGCAACTTCCGGAATAGGAATTGATGTCGAATCTGTAGAAATAGGCACCTACCAACTGTTAGAACATTCAAGTTCTGCAAAAGAGGCTGTTATAAAAACAGAAACGCCTAATTTAGATATTATTCCGGCGCATATAGACTTAGTTGCTATTGAAATTGAGCTTGTTGATAAGGAAGCGAGAGAATATATGCTTAAAAAAGCATTACAAGAAATTAAAGATGACTACGATTATATTTTAATTGATTGTGCGCCGTCTTTAGGCTTGTTAACTCTTAACGCTTTAACGGCCGCCGATTCGGTTATTATACCAATTCAATGCGAATATTTTGCATTAGAAGGTTTAGGCAAATTATTAAACACGATAAAAAGTGTACAAAAAATTCATAATCCAGAATTAGATATAGAAGGTTTATTACTGACTATGTACGATTCTAGACTGCGACTTTCAAACCAAGTGGTGGAAGAAGTTCAGAAGCATTTTAACGATATGGTATTTCAAACCATCATTCAGCGAAATGTAAAATTAAGCGAAGCTCCAAGTTTTGGAGAAAATATAATTAATTATGACGCCGCCAGTAAAGGTGCTACTAATTACTTAAGTTTGGCAAAAGAAATAATCAATAAAAACTCTTAATTTATGGCTAAGGCAATTAAAAAACAAGCTTTAGGTAGAGGTTTATCTGCACTTTTAAAAGATCCTAGTAACGACATACAATCCGTTCAGGATAAAAATGCCGATAAGGTAATAGGAAATATTATTGAGTTAGATATAGAGTTTATTGAAGTTAACCCATTTCAACCACGTACTAATTTTAGTGAAGAATCTTTACGAGAATTAGCGTCTTCTATTAAAGAATTGGGTATTATTCAACCAATTACAGTTAGAAAATTAGGTTTTAATCAATATCAATTAGTTTCTGGTGAGCGTCGTTACAGAGCATCAAAATTAATTGGTCTAGAAACCATTCCTGCATACATTCGAATAGCAAACGACCAAGAATCGCTAGAAATGGCATTGGTTGAAAATATTCAGCGTCAAGATTTAGACCCTATAGAGATTGCCTTGTCTTACCAACGTTTAATTGACGAAATAAACCTAACACAGGAGCAAATGAGTGAGCGTGTTGGGAAAAAGCGATCTACCATTACAAACTATTTGCGCTTATTAAAACTAGACCCAATTATTCAAACAGGTATGCGCGACGGTTTTATTTCTATGGGACATGGACGTGCGCTAATTACAATTGACGATCCTTCAACGCAATTAGATATTTACGAAAAAGTACTTTCAAACGAGTTATCGGTTCGCGACACAGAGAGTCTTGTGCGCAACTATAACACCAATCAAGAAGTAAAAGTTGCTCCTAAAAAAGCAGAAACCATAGTTCCAAGCTATGTTAAAGAAGGAATAAATGCCTTTTCTGAATACTTTGGACATAAAATTGACGTTAAAATATCTAAAAATGGAAAAGGACAAATTACTATCCCGTTTCATTCTGAAGAAGATTTTAATCGTATTAAAAAATTAGTAGAAGGTGCCAAATAAATTTTTTATTGCTGGCCTATTTTCAATATTTTTTTGCTGGTGTATATCAGCACAAGAAAAAAATAAGAAAAAAAACGAGCTTCCTAAAGAAATCGTTGCAGATTCAGTAATAGTTAAAAGAAACTCCTATAATGCACTCGCGCCTGCAAAAGCTGCTTTTTATTCGGCCGTATTGCCTGGATTAGGTCAAGCGTATAACAAAAAATACTGGAAAATCCCCATTGTTTATGGAGGATTAGCTACCGGTATCTATTTTTATACCAACAACAACAAAGAATATAACCGGTACAGAGATGCCTATAAAAGCAGACTTGCCGGACTTACTACCGATGAGTTTTATTTTGACACCCAAGGCAATCAATTAAGCTCTCCCCGAGTTACAACCGATGGCTTACAACGCGCACAAGAATTCTACCGTAAAAACAAAGAAATTTCACTCTTAGTTACCATAGGTATTTATGCCTTAAATATTATTGATGCTAACGTAGATGCACATTTAATGCAGTACAATGTAGATGAAAATTTATCGTTGGCACCACATTTTAAAATAAATGAGATTGATAGAACGAGCAATCTTGGATTAACTTTAAACTTTAAATTTTAATTATGAATATTGCTTTACTTGGATACGGAAAAATGGGTAAAACCATCGAACAAATTGCCATTAATCGCGGTCATAAGATTGTATTAACTGTTGATAAAGACGACGATAATTACGATATAACAAAAGCCGATGTAGCCATAGATTTTAGTATTCCAACAGTGGCATTTAACAATATTTCGAATTGTTTAAATAATGGCGTTCCTGTAATTTCTGGAACCACCGGATGGTTAGAACATTACGATAAGGCAGTCGCTTTATGCGAAGAAAAGAAAGGCGCTTTTATCTATGCATCAAATTATAGCTTAGGCGTAAATATATTTTTCGAGCTTAACAAAACACTTGCTAAAATGATGAGTACCTTAAAACAGTACAATGTTTCTATGGAAGAAATTCATCATACACAGAAATTAGATGCTCCTAGCGGAACTGCTATTTCGTTAGCGAACGATATTATTGCGCATAATTCGAATTTTGAAAAGTGGCAATTAGACGAATCTGGAGAAAAGACAATTCCAATTGTAGCAAAACGTATTGCAGACGTTCCTGGTACACATACTATTAAATACGAAAGTGAAGTAGACACCATTAGCATAGAACATATAGCACACAACAGACAAGGATTTGCCTTAGGTGCTGTGGTTGCTGCCGAATGGATAGTTGGAAAATCGGGCGTGTTTTCAATGAACGATGTGTTAAATATTGGTTAACATCTAGTTTAAAGGGTAACATCATTAGTAAGTTTAGCGACTAAACAAACATTATAAAAATACGATTATGACATTAACACAATGGTTTATTTTCATTTTGATTATTCAAGTAATACATGGTATTGGTACTTGGAAATTATACATTAAGGCAGGAAAACAAGCATGGGAAGCTTTTGTACCGGTTTACAATGGCGTTGTTTTAATGAAAATAATTAATCGTCCGTGGTGGTGGGTTATTCTTTTATTCTTACCTATTGTTAACTTAATCATGTTTCCTGTAATTTGGGTTGAAACTGCCAGAAGTTTTGGAAAAAACAGTAATTTAGATACCTTGTTGGCTATTGTTACATTAGGGTTTTATAACTACTACTTAAACTACGCCGCTAATGTAACTTACATTGAAAATAGAAGTTTGCACCCTACATCTGGAACTGGCGACTGGATAAGTTCCATATTATTTGCTATTGTTGCAGCTACCATTGTGCATACCTATTTTATTCAACCATTTACCATTCCGTCATCGTCGCTTGAGAAATCGTTACTTGTTGGCGACTTTCTATTTGTAAGTAAATTTCATTATGGAGCACGCGTACCTATGACCACTGTTGGTGCACCTATGGTACACGACAGCATTCCTGTATTAAAAAATAAATCGTATTTATTTGATGATCATAAAGGAAGTACGTCTTGGAAGAACAAATTACAACTACCGTATCTTAGAATTCCAGGGTTTGAAAAAATTGAAAGAAACGATATTGTAGTTTTTAACCAGCCAGCAGACACCTTGTTGGATATGAACGATTTTCATCCAGACAGAAATTATTACAAACCTATCGACAAAAAAACCAATTTAGTTAAGCGTTGTGTGGGTATTGCTGGTGATTCTTTAGAAGTTCGCAATGGCTATGTGTATATAAATGGAAAGAAAAATGAATTGCCAGATAGAGCGCATTTACAATTTAGTTACCTTGTACAACCAAAATCTACACAATTTAATCCTGCATATTTAAAAGAACGATATGATATCACGGACGGTTTTGTTATAATAAATAATCAAAATACCTATTATTTTTCAGCTATTTCTGATGAAGCTAGAGATAAATTTAAAAATAATCCGAATGTATTAAGTATAACTCCAAACATTCAAGAAAAAGGTGTTAGAGATGCCAATGTTTTTCCGCACGACCCAAATTACGACTGGAATGTCGACTTTTTTGGTCCGTTATACATCCCTGAGGCAGGAAAAACCATTGCTATTAATTTAAAAGTTTTACCACTATACAAACGTGTTATTACTGAATACGAAGGCAATACTTTACAAGTAAAAGGCAACCAAATTTTAATCAATGGTGAAGTAGCCACTACCTATACATTTAAACAAAATTATTATTGGATGATGGGAGATAACCGCCACAACTCTATTGATGCCAGAGCCTGGGGTTTTGTGCCGTTTGATCATGTTGTTGGAAAACCTGTATTTATTTGGATGAGTTGGGATGGCAAAAAACCACGTTGGGAGCGTTTCTTTACAACTGTTAGTGGCGAAGGAAAAGCAACTTCCTATTTGATACCATTCTTGGTGTTATTACTCGGTTGGTATGGCTTTAATAAATGGAGAGCGAGAAAAAAATAGTTGATTCGTTTTTTGTTTATTTGTTGATTTGGTAAAATGACTGTTGAAAATGTATACCTATAGTTTTGAAAAATTGGAAGTTTGGGTTGAAGCTAAAAAGCTTTCAAAAGATATTTACATAATCACCAGTAAATTTTCACCCGACGAAAAATTTGGATTAACTTCTCAATTAAGAAGAGCTTCTATTTCTATTTGTTCAAATATAGCTGAAGGGTCTGCCAGAAAATCGAATAAGGATAAAGCTCATTTCACAATAATGGCTTTCAGTTCTGCTGTTGAAGTATTAAATCAAATTATAATTTCCTATGAACTAGATTTTATTGATTTAGATGCGTACACTGCGCTAAGAGAACAAATTGAAAGTATAACTAATAAGTTGAATGCGTTACGCAACTATCAAATAAACAAATAAACGCATCAACAAATGAACATTTTATTACACCCAACATACTTTCCAAACATAGCGCACTTTGTTGCCATAGCAAATGCAGACCATGTTATGTTTGAATTAGATGATAATTTTTTAAAACAAACCTATAGAAATCGCACGTATATTTATGGTGCTAACGGTAAATTAGCATTAAACATTCCAGTGATTCACACACAAAAAAATCGACAAAAGTATCGGGATGTTAAAATCTTCAATGAATCAAAATGGCAGGATTTACATTGGAAATCTTTACTTTCAGCTTATAGAACATCACCGTTTTTCGAATTTTATGAAGATGAATTACAACCTTTATTCCACATGAAAGCAGATTTCATTTTAGATTTTAATTTGAAATGTTTCGATGTTATTTGTGACTGTTTACAATTAGATGTGCCAGTTTCAAAATCGGAAATTTATCAAAAAACCATAGAAAATAAACACGACTTTAGATTTTTGGTAAATGCTAAAAAAGAACAGCCGTTAGAATTTGATACTTATACACAAGTCTTTAACAACAAGCATGGTTTTATACCAAACCTCAGCATATTAGATTTACTATTTAATGAAGGTCCCAACGCGGTAAATTATTTAGAATCTCAAACCATAACACCTCAATAATGTTACAAAGTTTAGCGCATTATGGTTGCCATTTTTTAATTCCACTAGCAGTGGCATTAGTATTTTACAAATCTAATTGGAAGTTTGCATTTTTAATTATGATTTTAGGCATGCTCATCGATTTAGACCATCTTTTAGCAACGCCTATTTTCGACTCGAACAGATGTAGCATCAACTTTCATCCGCTTCACTCCTATTATGCCATAGCTGCTTACGTGTTGCTATTAATTCCGCAGAAAACAAGATTAATCGCCTTAGGCTTGGTTATTCATATTTTTGCCGATACGGTAGATTGTGCGTTGATGTAGACCACGCATCAAATGAAATCCTAAAATATAGCAACTCGAAACAAATAACTACTTATCTAAACACAAAGTAGCCATAATTGGATAATGATCTGAAAAATGATGATTATACGCTTTAAACCCGTTAATGGCAAATGCGGGATCCGAAAAAATATAATCTATACGTACCGGGAAAAATTTAAAATGATAAGTACGCCCAAAGCCATTTCCTGCTTTTTTAAAGGTATCATTTAAATCGCCTTTTATTTTTCGATAAACGTATGAATATGCCGTATTATTGAAATCGCCGCAAATAATCATTTTATAATGACATTCCTTTTTATGAAGCAAAAATATTTCCGACTGAAACTGTTGCCTTTTAAAGGTGTTTTCTACTTGCTTAAATATTCGAAACGTACTTTCTTTTTTTAGCTTTTCAACATCGGTGTCAATCTTTAACGATTGCAAATGAATATTATAAACTCGAATGGTATCTTTTCCTTTCACCACATCAGCAAATATGGCATTATTGGCGGTATTCGGAAACTCTAAAGATCCTGAATTTACTATCGGATATTTCGATAAAATTACCTGACCGTTATGTATTTTATTTCCCGAAACTTTTTCGTACTTATATTTAAAAAAAGATAAATCGACTTTAGCACTCGGGCGATAATCCTGAACACATAAAATATCGGGCGCCTCTGTTTTTATAAAATCTACAATCTTAGTTTCGATATTTTTCTCTGGAATCCAATCGTAAAGATTAAATAATCTTACGTTGTAATTCATAACTTTAATATTGTTGGGATGCTCTATGCGTGTCGAAGAAGAAAATTTATATAAAGATCCATATACCAATTGTCCAATTAACAGAACCACTAATGAAATAAGTAATAGTCTTTCCAGTTTTACCAGCCAATACAAGAAAAATAAGGCATTACATAAAATTAAAAATGGCACACTTAAACTTAAAACCGACATGACCGCAAAAGCCTTGGGAGGTAAAAAGGGCAAAGTGTAAGCTAATAATAATACGATCGCAACCAATATATTAACCCAATAGACCGTTTTACTTATAACACTTAGCTTTTTCATGTTTCTATATTGGTCTATGCATATTGATTTATTAAAATCTATTTACCCGATTTAAACAAAAATTCCTTTTCTTCGGCTGTTAAACTATCATAGCCGCTTTTGCTTATTTTATCTAAAATAATATCAATTTGTTTTTGATGATTAAACTCATTAAAATCGCCTTTCGTATATCCTCCTACTTTACCTTTATTTTTATAAACCGTTTTTAATGGCGCTTTTTTGCTGGCCTTAAATATCTTTGATAAAGAATCTAATAATCGCTCAAAACCCTTTCCTATGTCATTTCCTTTAATTAATTGTTTAGCATAGACATACCCTAATGTAGCGCCACCTAGGTGCGCTAAATTGCCGCCTGCGTTTAAACCAAAAAGTCCAACAACGTCTAAAACAACAATAAACAAACCAATATGCCAAAGTTTTATATTAAACATAAATAAACGAACATCTTGATACGGCATATAGGCACAAATAAATATCAATAACGCTCTTACAGCTGCCGATGCACCCACTAAACGCGAGTCTGCTCCAAATAAACTTGGCAGTAAGGTATAGCCCAACATAAATAATAATCCGCCAGACATAGCCCCAAGAAAATAAATATTTACGGCCATTTTAGAACTAAACATACTCAAAAACATTCTACCTATAACATATAGCCAGAGCATATTAAAAAGTATATGAAAAAAATCGTAATGTAAAAATGCATAGCTTATTAGAGCCCATGGTTGCGTTAAGAAATCGCCAAAACTACTAGGTAATTCAAACCAACTTAAATTAGATTGAAAAAGTAACCCAATAACATAAGCAATAACATTAACGCCTATTATCTTTTCTAATACGTTAAGGCTTTTAAGCTTATATTTTATGTCGTTAGATAAACTCATTAATACCAGCGATTTTTGTTAAATTGATTTTTTTTCCAATACCACATGATGAAAAAACCTGTTAAAGCACCACCCACGTGGGCCATGAAAGCAGTGTTACTCGGACTAAAAAACGATTGCCCAGTAATACCAGAAATTAAGTCTAAGATAATAATACCAGGGATAAAATACTTAGCTTTTATAGGAATTGGTAAAAAAATAAGCATCAATTCAGCATTTGGATTCATCATTCCGAAAGCTGCTAACACCCCCATAATACAGCCTGATGCCCCAACCATACTAGCATTAAACACCGGGAAAATATTCTGCAGCTCTACTAATTGTGCTTGAGAAATAGTATCTAAAACTTTATTAGTGGAAAGCATTTGCGTAATCTGATCTGATGTTAACCCAGATGCAATTAACGAATTATAATTGGGCAAGTATTGAAAATAATAAAAACCTACTTGCATTGCTACAGCTCCCAAACCTGCCGAAAGGTAAATAAATAAAAAGCGTCTAGACCCTAAAACCTGTTCTACCGGGGTACCAAACATCCATAATGCAAACATATTAAACAAGATATGCATGATACTTAAATTATTAAGATAAGCGCCACCATGCATAAACATATGTGTAAGTATTTGCCAAGGTTTAAATGCAGGATTTGCTGGAAAATACATGGCAAACCACTCATAAAAAATACCATTGCTAATAAATAGCGTACCAATAAACATCATCACGTTAATGATCATTAAATGTTTAACAGTTTCGGAAATTCTTATCATATACTATATAAATTTTTTATCTAATTCATCAACACTCATGGTAATAAATGTTGCTCTATTTGTTGGAGACACATTTGGTTCTTTACACGCAAATAATTTATTAACTAAATGTTCTTGTTCATTTTTTTGTAACAATTGCCCTCGTTTTATAGCTAAACTTTTGGCCATGGATTTTGCTAATAAATCGGTGGCACTAAAGTTACTATCTGGCACTTCATTCTCGACATCGCTAATTAATTGCTCTAAAATAATGGACACTTCACTTTCTGGAACAGCTACCGGAACCCCCGTAATTTCAACACATTCTTTTGAAACCTTCGAAAATACAAACCCCGTATGTTCTAAATCTTCTTTTAACTGATTAATAATCTCTATTTCTTGTGAAGAAAAGTGCAACTCTAGCGGAAACAGCAATTGTTGACTCATACCTTCCTTAATGGTCATGTTCTTTAGAAAATCTTCATACAAAATACGTTGATGTGCACGATGCTGATCGATTAACAACATACCCGATTTAATAGTGCTTACAATATACTTATTATGAAGCTGATAAGTGGTTTGTATCTGATCAATTTTGTTTTCGTCACTAAACGCCGATATGGTAGTTTCTTCACTTTCAAAATGAACTTCACTAAAATTATGCTCTGTTTGTGTTCCTTTAGACTCTAGGCCAACATATAAACTATCCCAATTATTTAAGGTTTGTTTTTTAAAAGCCGTCGTTTGCTTTCCGGCACTATAGTTTTCTTTAAAAGGATTAAACGATCTGTCTACTTCTATTATTGGCGTGCTCGTTTCTTTCTTACTAAAATGATACGGCGTATCTAAATTGGCATCACGCTCAAAATCTAAAACAGGAGCAATATTAAACTGCCCCAAACTATGCTTTACTGCCGAACGTAATAAGGCATAAAGCGTGTGTTCGTCATCAAACTTAATTTCTGTTTTGGTGGGATGGATGTTAATATCGATTGTTTGAGGATCGACCGTTAATTTTAAAAAATAACTAGGATGATTTCCAGTTTTTAATAAGCCTTCATACGCCGAAGAAATCGCATGATTTAAATACGGACTTTTTATATACCTGTCATTTACAAAAAAAAACTGCTCTCCTCTGGTTTTCTTAGCAAACTCAGGTTTTCCAACAAATCCAGAAATTACTAATACCTCGGTTTCTTCTTCAACCGGCACCAATTTTTCATTGGTTTTACTACCAAATATATTTACAATTCTTTGTCTGAAATTACTACGTGGAAGATTAAACGTTTCGCTTCCATTGTTATAAAATACGAAATTTATATTTGGGTGCGATAGGGTAACTCTGTGAAACTCGTCGATAACATGGCGCAATTCTACAGCATTCGATTTTAAGAAATTTCGGCGCGCTGGGATATTAAAAAAAAGATTTTTTACTGAAACAGAAGTACCCTTTGGTGTAACCACCACCTCTTGAGATGTAATAGTGCTACCTTCTATTACAATGGCACTACCCACATCATCATACTCTTGCTTTGTTTTTAATTCTACATGCGCAATAGCAGCAATACTGGCTAATGCTTCACCGCGAAAACCTTTGGTGTGTAAATGAAATAAATCTTCTGCACTTCGAATTTTAGAAGTTGCATGACGCTCAAAACTTAATCTGGCATCGGTAACACTCATCCCTTTACCATCATCAATTACCTGTACAAGTGTTTTACCGGCGTCTTTAATTATAAGTTTTATTGTTGTTGCATCGGCATCAATAGCATTTTCTAATAACTCCTTAACCACTGATGCTGGACGTTGTACAACTTCTCCAGCAGCAATTTGATTTGCAACATGATCGGGTAAAAGCTGTATAATGTCTGCCATCTATTATTTTGAAAAGAATATAGATAAATCGAACTCGATAATTAATAAAAATATAAAGACTAAAATACCCGCGATAATTAATATACGTCTGGTAACTGCTTTATCTGGATTGTTTTTTAGCTCGTCTATAGCATTTAAAAATTTAGCTTTTATACCAATATTAGGACCAACGGTCTTCCTGAATTCATCAAATTTATGTTTAATTTCAAACGGATTTCCTTCACCCCTATCTTCGTAATAACGTGGTGTATAACTAAACTTTTTGTTTTTTCGCAATTTAAAAATTCCCATAATTTCCTAGTTTTATTTAATTGAATTTTGAATCCAATAAATACATACAAATCAATAATAATACCAGAACTATTAATAATGTCCTTAATGGTAAAACACCTCTAACTTTGCGATTTCCTACCTTATTGTTTTTCCATTTCGAAACAAAATCGATTTGTTTAGCTTTATCTAAACTAGCATCTGTTTCATTTTTTTTAGACAAAACGGATTGGTGATTAAAGGTTTTATTTTTGCGTGGTTTAAACAAACTTCATGAATAATTAAACCTCAAAAATACTTAAAAATAGGCAGAAACAACAGATAGAATTGCTAAAAAATGTTAACAAAACAAGTGAATTGACAATTGAAAAATTGACAACCAGAAATCAGATTAACTAAAGGTGCTATTAACTATTTTTACGCAACTCTGCCATTTTAATGGCTGCGATAGCTGCTTCTGTGCCTTTGTTACCATGTTTTCCGCCCGAGCGGTCTATGGCTTGTTGCAT
This sequence comes from Mariniflexile aquimaris, assembly GCF_042676825.1. Classification (NCBI taxonomy): domain Bacteria; kingdom Pseudomonadati; phylum Bacteroidota; class Flavobacteriia; order Flavobacteriales; family Flavobacteriaceae; genus Mariniflexile; species Mariniflexile aquimaris. The sequence continues at coordinate 354,906 of NZ_JBHTIB010000008.1, read as the reverse complement.
GGTATTATCTGTTAGCACACAGAAAATAACCGGAGTTTCATGAAGCACATTTAAGTCTTTTATGCCTTGCGCTACGCCTTCACAAACAAAATCGAAATGTTTGGTTTCTCCTTGAATAACACTTCCAATGGCGATAACAGCATTAACAAGTTGCTGTTGCATTTTTTTACTTCCGTAAATAAGTTCGAAGCTTCCTGGAACATTCCAACGTATAATATTATTTGGTAATGCACCATTCTCAATTAAAGCATCGTAAGCGCCTTGAAACAGACCTTCTGTTATAGAATCGTTCCATTCTGAAACAACAATCCCAAATCGAAACTTGCTCGCATTTGGGATTGTTGCTTTATCGTAATGAGATAAATTTTTATTTGCCGTAGCCATATTATTTGTTTGCCAGCACCTGAGCTTTACCTATAAAAACTTCAATAGTAGCTGCTTCAGATGAATTTGGAAATTCGTCTTTTATTTTATTAAAATATTCAAGTGCTTTATCCGCTTTACCTAAATCTAAAGCAACAATACCCGCTTTGTAGTAATACATTGGTGCAGTATAGTCGTTTGTGCGCATTTCGGCAGCTTGCTCATAATAATCTAAGGCGTCTTCTTTTTGGTTTAATTGCGCAAAAGCATCACCAATATTTCCTTTTGCTAAAGGCCCAAGTATTTCGTCGTCACTTTTAAAATCACCTAAATGTTTAATGGCATTTTTATAATCTTTCAATCTTAAATAAGCCGTTCCAGCGTAGTAATTTGCTAAATTAGCAGCAGGTGTTCCGCTGTATTCATTAATAATATCTAACATGCCAAACTTACCTTCTCCACCATTTAAAGACAAGGTGTATAAGGAATCTTTAGCAGTACCATTAACTGCTTCGTTAAAATATTTTTGTGCCTGATGCATATCGTTCATGGCATTTACTTGTTTAGGTTTTGCAATAAACTCATTGTAACCTAAATAGCCCATTACCACGACAGCAACAATACCAATAATTATAAAAATATATTTTTGATTTCTTTCTACAAATGCCTCCGTTTTTGATGCTGTTTCATCTAATGTATTAAAAACTTCGGCAGTGGTTGATCCTGCAGCGATATCTTGTTCCTTTTCTACCTTAGATTTTGGTTTATTTCCTTTTTTAGTATAAGTTGCCATGTATTTTATGTAAAATTAATGCGCCGCAAAAATATAATTTTTCTTCATAACTAAAAGGTTATTTATTTGATATTTTTCAATAATTTGCACATCCTATTAAAGAGTTATATCTTCTTTACGACTTATAAGTTACTTTTTACATGATTTTAAAATCACTTTCATTATTAAATTACAAAAATTTCGACAGTAAATCGTTCACGTTCAACGACAAAATAAATTGTATTGTTGGTAATAATGGCATTGGAAAAACAAATGTTCTAGACGCTATTTACCATTTATCTTTCGGAAAAAGTTATTTTAATCCAGTAGCATCACAAAATATTAAACACAACGAGGATTTTTTTGTAATAAACGGCGATTATGAAAAGGACCAAAAAACCGAAAAAGTCATTGTAAGTTTAAAACGCGGTCAAACTAAAGTGATTAAACGCAACGGTAAAGCTTATGAAAAGTTTAGCGAACACATCGGTTTTTTACCCTTAGTAATTATATCGCCTGCCGACAGAGACCTAATTATTGAAGGAAGTGATACCCGCCGAAAATTTATTGATAGTGTAATTTCACAAAGTGATAAAAATTACCTTGAACACCTTATTAAATACAATAAAATTCTTGCACAACGCAATGCCTTACTAAAATATTTTGCTTTAAACCACACCTTTAACAACGATACTTTAGACGTCTATAACAGCCAGTTAAATGATTTTGGTTCAGAAATATTTAAAAAGCGAGAACAATTTTTAAAAACATTTATACCTATCTTTAAAGAACGCTATGAAGCCATAAGCAATGGAAACGAAACCGTTGAATTACATTATCATAGCGATTTGTTTGAAGACAACTTAAAAACACTTTTACAAAAAAACATTAACAAAGACAAAACGTTACAATACACGAGTGTTGGCATCCATAAAGACGATTTACACTTTAATATTGAAAGTCACCCAATTAAAAAATTTGGCAGTCAAGGACAACAAAAATCATTCTTAATTGCTTTAAAATTAGCACAATTCGATTTTATTAAAGCACAAAGTGGCGTAACCCCTATTTTATTACTTGATGATATTTTTGATAAATTAGATGAGAATAGAGTAACGCAAATTATTAAATTAGTGGACAACGAGAATTTTGGTCAGCTTTTTATAAGTGACACACATGCCGATAGAACAGAAAATGCGGTAAAACAAGTACATCAGTCTTATGAAATTTTTAAGTTAGAATAATTAGTACAACAGATGGCAAAACGAAATAACGAACATATAAGTATAAGCGACGCTTTAAAAGAATTTGTAGAAACCAATAAATTAGAAAAAGGTTTAAACAAAGTGAATGTTGCAGATGCCTGGGCAAACCTAATGGGTAACGGCGTTAACAATTACACAAGAGCTGTAAATTTAGAAAATAGCACCCTGTATATCCAGCTAAGCTCGAGTGTTTTAAGAGAAGAATTAAGTTACGGAAAAGAAAAAATAATTAAGATGCTTAATGAGGAATTGGGCAAGGAAATAATTAAAAAATTGATACTAAGATAATTAGACTTACACATTTTAAATAAAAAAAACGATAAAAAGCAATGTTGTCTGAATTATTATACTACCTTTGTGCTTTAATTTTTTATAAATACATACAATGAGTAAAGGTACCGTAAAATTCTTCAATGATTCAAAAGGATTTGGATTCATCACTGAAGATGACAACAACAAAGAACATTTCGTACACATTTCAGGACTTATCGATGAAATTCGTGAAGGTGATGCTGTTGAATTCGATCTACAAGAAGGTAGAAAAGGATTAAACGCCGTAAACGTAAAAGTAATCTAATACATATACTTTAACAATTACATTAAAAGTCTATCATTCAAAATGATAGACTTTTTTGTTTTTAGTAACTTTCTGAAAAAAAATTTTTTTACATAAATTTTTATACTACTTTTATAATACTAATTTAATATTATTTCAAGTATGAGTAAAGGAACAGTTAAATTCTTCAACGATGCCAAAGGATTTGGTTTTATTATTGAAGACGGTTCGAAAAAAGAACATTTTGTTCACATTTCAGGTTTAATAGACGAAGTTCGTGAAGGCGACGTTGTTGAATTTGAACTTAAAGAAGGTAAAAAAGGATTAAACGCAGTAAATGTAAAAGTAATTTAATATATACTATTTAATTTTTTTAAGACACAAAAAATCCCGCAATTCTATTGCGGGATTTATTTTTTTATAAGTGTTGTATCAATTTTTTAAAACCATACAACACTTTTTAGGTTGTTAGAATATTTCTCTTCCCGAAAAATGAAAAGCACTTTCAATTGCAGCATTCTCGTCACTATCACTACCATGTACTGCGTTTTCACTTATTGAAGTGGCATATAATTTTCTTATTGTTCCTTCAGTTGCATCAGCAGGATTTGTTGCTCCAATTAGTGTTCTAAAATCTTCAACAGCATTTTCCTTTTCTAAAACAGCGGCTACTATTGGGCCTCTTGTCATATATTCAACCAAATCTTTAAAAAACGGACGTTCATTATGGATTGCGTAAAACGTTTCCGCGTCTGCTTTCGTCATTTGCGTTAATTTCATCGCCACAATTCTAAATCCAGAAACCGATATCTTTTCTAATATTGCTCCAATGTATCCTTTTTCAACCGAATCTGGTTTTAAAATTGTAAAAGTTCTGTTTGTTACCATTTTAATAATTTAAATTTCCGTGTAAAAGTAAGGTATTTATCATAAAAAACAAGGCTATCTAATTTTAAAAAAATTGTATATTCGTCAACTATGAAAAAACAAGACATTCTAAAAACCAAACAATTATTAGCAAGTCCAAAAAAAATAGTTGTTGTTCCTCATAAAAACCCAGATGGAGATGCTATTGGCTCTACCTTAGGTCTTTATCATTATCTAATTAAATACAATCACACGGTAAATGTTATCTCACCGAATGATTATCCAAATTTTTTAAAATGGATTCCCGGAGAAAATACCATATTAAAACACGACTCACAAACCAAAATATGTGATGCTTTAATTAAAGACGCAGACATCATTTTCACACTCGATTTTAACGCCCTTCACAGAACTGGCAATATGGAATCGGTACTTGCAGAAAGTAAAGCTATCAAAATAATGATAGACCATCATCAAGCACCAGACGATTATGCCACTTACGTATTTAGCGATGTCTCAATGAGTTCTACAAGCGAAATGGTGTATCATTTTATTAATTTTTTAGATGATTCTGAATTAATAGACCGTGACATTGCAACCTGTTTATATACAGGAATCATGACCGATACAGGATCGTTTAGATTCCCATCAACTTCGAGTAAAACCCACGAAATTATAGCGCATCTTATTGAAAAAGGCGCCAACAACTCAGAAATTCACAACAATGTATTTGATACCAATAGCTATAAAAGTTTACAGTTATTGGGCTGTGCTTTAACAAATTTAAAGGTAGTTCCTGAACTTAGAACCGCATTTATAACCCTTTCTCAGGAAGAATTAAACCGCTACGATTATAAAAAAGGTGATACCGAAGGTATCGTAAATTATGGATTATCTTTAGAAAATATCGTTTTGGCGGCCATATTTATTGAAGACAAACAAGAAGGCATTATTAAAATTTCGTTACGCTCGAAAGGAGATTTTTCGGTGAACGATATGGCTCGTGCGCACTTTAACGGTGGCGGACATATAAATGCGGCGGGAGGTAAAAGCTATTTATCTTTAAACGATACTGTTGAGAAATTTATTAGTATATTGCCTAGTTATAAAAAAGCCCTAAACAATGAATAAATTTATTTTTCTTAGCTTAATTATATTGGCATTTAGTTGTAAATCGCCAGAAGCTAGACGACCTGTTTCGGTGAAAAGCGGATCATTTATTGACGCCTCGGTAGAACGAAACAAAAAATTAAACGCCAAAGAAAAACTACGCATAGAGAAAATCATGCAGCAACAAAAAGACAAAAACTTTATTGCGTCTCCTAATGGTTTTTGGTATTCCTATAAAACAAAAATAGACGTAGATAGTTTGCCTACACCACAATTTGGCGATTTAATTAATTATAATTATAATGTTAAAGCATTAAATGGTCAAGTTATTTACTCTACCGAAGCTATAAGTACCCAAACCTACGCTATGGATAAGCAAGAGTTATTTACGGGGTTGCGTGAAGGACTTAAACTCATGAAAACTGGTGAATCCATGACATTTATTTTTCCTTCGCAAAAGGCTTATGGCTATTATGGCGATGGCGATAAAATAGGTAGTAATATGCCATTAATTTGTGACGTTACCGTTAATTCCATTACCCCGAAAAACTAAAAATTTTAAAATGGTCCATTTGAAACTGCCAATAAAATTTTTATTTATTTGTTTAATTACATTAGCATCCTGCAAATCGCAATATCCAGATCTTGAAGATGGTATTTATGCCGAATTTGTAACTACAAAAGGTGTTATGGTAGCTAAATTGGCGTACGACAAAGCGCCCGTAACAGTGGCAAATTTTGTCTCGCTCGCCGAAGGAACAAATACCATGGTAGACAGTTTGTACCAAGGTAAACCGTTTTTTAACGGGCTACTTTTCCATAGAGTGATGGATAAATTCATGATTCAGGGTGGAGACCCAACGGGCACTGGAAACGGAAACCCTGGTTATATTTTTATGGACGAATTTCATGAAGATTTAAAACACGACAAACCAGGAATACTTGCCATGGCAAATTCGGGTCCAAACACCAATGGAAGTCAGTTTTATATTACCGAAATACCAAAACCACATTTAGACAATACACATTCGGTGTTTGGAGAACTCGTTATAGGTTTAAATATACAAGATAGTATTTCGAATGTTGAAACCGATGAATATAACAAACCCATTGTCGATGTTGTTATTAACCAATTAAACATAATAAGAAAAGGTGTTGCAGCAACATCTTTTGATGCACCCAAGGTATTTTACAAACACTTAGTAAAAGCAGAACGACTTGCCAAAGAACGCGCAGAAAAATCGGCTGCCTTATTAAAAGCCACTTTAGAGAAATTTAAAACTCAACAAGAACAAGCTACCACTTTAAAATCTGGTTTACAATACTTTATAACAGAGAAAGGATCTGGGAAAAAGCTTAAAACAAACTCTAAAGTATTAACCCATTATGCGGTATTTTTTGAAGATGGCAGGCTATTAGAGACTAGTAAACTTGAAATAGCTGAAACATTTAATATGGTTAACGAAGACAGAAAAGAAGCCAATCAATACCAACCTATAAAAGCAGACATAAGCGCAAATGCAAGAATGATTTCTGGTTTTAAAGAAGGCTTACAACAATTAAGTGTTGGCGATAAAGCTACTTTGTTCATCCCTTTTCATTTAGGATATGGGGATGCTGGAAGTAGAGATATTCCACCAAAAACCAATTTAATATTTGAAGTAGAAATTATTGAAGTTCTTAACTAAATCTGCTCAAAAAAATACAGCAATCCTGTATCTTTACATCGAAAAACAAAACCTATGTATCTTTTAAAATTTGATTGGAATCCTATTACAGGAATTGATATTATTGGCAATTTTAAGCTTCATTTTTACAGTCTTATGTGGGTGACCGCCTTTGTGATTGGCTGGTATATAATGAAACGTATTTTTACTAAAGAGAAAATTTCATTAGAGTATCTAGACCCATTATTTATATACACGGTACTAGCTACCATGATTGGCGCTAGATTAGGGCATGTTTTATTTTATCAATCTGAATTAATTTCTGAAGACTTTTTCAGCATATTTCTCCCATTTAGCTTTAAAGGCGGTATTCAATTTACAGGTTTTCAAGGATTAGCGAGCCACGGTGCCGCGATTGGCATTATTATAGGGATGTATTTATACAGAAAAAAATATAATTACAAATCGTTGCTATGGATTTTAGACCGCGTTGTTATTTCGGTAGCTTCGGGAGCTGTATTTATTCGAATTGGCAATTTTATAAATTCAGAAATTATTGGAAAGGTAACCGATTCGTCATTTGGCGTTCGTTTTATTCAAGATGAATATTACAAAAACCAAATCATGCAACTTACAGGAATTAACGATGTCAAAAAAGCCTATGCCGCAGTTACTGATAATCCGCAGTTTTCAGAACTTTTAAATGCAGTACCTTACAGACATCCAGCACAATTGTATGAATCCTTTAGTTATATTTTTGTATTCTTAATTCTGTGGTTTTTCTATTCTAAAACCAATAAAAAGGACCAAACCGGATTTTTATTCGGATTGTTTTTAATTTTATTATGGACTGTTAGATTCTTTGTGGAATTTGTAAAAGAGCCACAAGGCGATGAATACATAAACTGGTTTAATTTAAATACGGGTCAGTGGTTAAGTATTCCGTTTATTATTATTGGTCTTTATTTTATGTTTATTTACAAACCAAAACATGTGGCTAAATAAAATAAATTTCAGGATATTTTACACCTTCCTATTTTTAGGTAGCTGCTTTTTGATAACAAACTTGTTTTCTTGTAAAGAAGACAAAAAAGTTATAAAACAAACAGAAATTGTCTTTAAAAAAGAAGGAGAACTTACTATTCATAAAGTATCAGATTCTACTGAAATTAAACTAGACATTGAAATAGCCGATACCGAATTTGACGAACAAACGGGGTTAATGTACCGAGAATCTATGGACAAAAACCAAGCGATGTTATTTGTTTTTGAAGATGAAAGTGAACGCTATTTTTATATGAAAAACACTAAAATCCCTTTAGATATACTATATATAAACGCCAATAAAACCATTGTAAGCTTTCAAAAAAACACCAAGCCTTTCGATGAATCGTCGTTACCTTCAAACGCACCTGCTAAATATGTGCTTGAGGTCAATGCCGGATTAGCAGATACTTGGGGTTTAGCTATTGGAGATAGTATTAGTTATCAGTAGTAATATAAAGACTTTTCACAACAATAAACGCCTGTAAATATTTAATTTACAGGCGTTTATTGTTTGTATCTTGAAATCAGTTTGCTTTTATTTGCTAACCAACTCTTTGTCTTGATTTCATTTTTTCCAGCAGCATTAATTCTTTTTGAATCTCTTCCTTTCTTTCATTAAATTTTCGAACCTTCTCATCAATAAGTTCTTGTTTTTTCAAACTTTCTTGATGTCTCTGTTCCATTTTAAGCACATTTCTTTTTTTTTCTCTAATCGCTTTAATTTTTTCTAATGCAACAGAAAAATACGCATAGCCATACATACTTAAAAATAATAAGGCTATTATTCCTAATATAACGTAACCGTTCTCCATGAGGGATGAATTTTATAGATTAATTGTTATAAATGTAAAAAAACAGAGCATTTATAAAAAATAAAAAAGTTAAAGTACCCAAAAAAAAGATAAAAACGCAAAACATCGACGAAAAGCACGACGTTTGGGTACGGAAATGCTTAATTTAAAGCAACTAAGGTGTATCAGTTACAAGAGGTAATCCTTCAGATTTCCATTCTAAAATCCCACCATTGAAATCGTAAATTTTTGTAAATCCTGCGTTTATAAAGTCTTTAACACTTTTTCCGCTTCTATTTCCAGAACGACAATATATAATCACAGGTTTATCTTTATCTAAAGTAGTAATATCTTTAGCAAATGAAGGTGATGCGAAATTGACATTTTTAGCATTTTCTATATATCCTTCATTAAATTCTGCTGGCGTGCGAACATCTATTAATTGTACATCGCCAGATTCGATAATTTTAAGCAATTCTTTAGAAGAAATATCTTTTACATGCTCTTTATTCACAGCTTCTTTACAACCAAATATGGCTGTACAAATAATAAAGCACATTAAAAGTTTCTTGTATATCATAATCTTATCATTCAAAATCAACTATATCCCCTTCCCATCTTAAAATACCACCTTCAAGATTATAGGCATTGGCAAAACCTAATTGCATCATAATAGCGCAGGCCTTCCCACTTCTATTTCCAGAACGGCAGTAAACATAATAATTTTTAGATTTATCTAATGCTTCTATTTCGTCTACAAACAACTGTCCTTTATATATATCTATATGAATAGCGTTTGGTATGATCCCACCTGCTACTTCAGCATCTGTTCTTACATCTAAAATTACCGCATTCGCATCTTCTTCTAATTGAGATGTCCATTCTTCTTGTGATAAATCTTCCATTGTAATTATTTAATTTTTGTAAGGCACAAAATTAATACTTCTTACGATTATAGACGAAAAAAAAATCTAAAGTTTTAAACTTTAGATTTTTTTTTAACGGAACGAATTAAATTAAACTTTTATAGAACAGCCAATAGCTTTGGTCTCTTTTTGTTCAACTTCCTTGCCTTTCAACAAGGCATCAACCGCATTTTCTACATATTTAGTTGTAACAGCATTGGCATCTTTATAATTATCATCTATAGCACCAATGTACTTAACAACATTCCCTTTTTTTGTTTTTTGAAGCACAAACATATGTGGTGTTTTAGTAGCTCCAAATTTAGGATACACTTTTTGTCCGTCGTCAAATAAATACGGAAACGTAAATCCTTTCTCTTTTGCACGTTGTTTCATGGCGGCTGGACTATCATCTGGTTTTACGGCGATGTTGTTTGGCATAATGGCAATTACCGGATAACCCTTAGGCGCATATTTTTTATCTAAAGCAACAATTCTGTCTTCATAAGCAACAGCGTATGGGCATGTGTTACAAGTAAACGTTATTATAAATCCCTTGGCATTTTTATAATCAGATAAGGACACCATTTTTCCATCAATATTTTTTAGCGAAAAATCTTCGGCAACATCACCAATTTTGTAGCCTTCACTCACAGACGTTTTCCCAATTGTAAATGCACTAACGCACAAAACAATAACAAGTCCAAAAAATAATTTCATTGTGTTTTTCATAGTATTCTATTTTAAAAATTGTTTAACTTCTGTTTCTAATTCTTCAAATGTAAATGATTTTTCAAAAAATTTACGCTCCTTATTTTTATAAATAATGGTAGCTGGTAACGATCCCGACCATGTTTCATCAACCTTTGGAATCCAGGTATTCATATCGACATCATCTAAAGCAATAACTTTTGAACGTATGTTTTTCTTTTTTATAAATGGCTTTAATTTAGAATCGTATAAATGCGGAAAATCCAAACTCACCAATAATACATCTACATTTTTGCTGCCATATTCTGTATTTAATCTTTCAAAATAAGGCAATTCTTTTACACAAGGAGCGCACCATGTTGCCCAAAAATTAATCACATGAATTTTATTGTCGTTTTGGTTTAAAAACTTTTCAAAACCAGCAAAATCGTAAACTTCTAAATCGTCACTTTTTGATATGTCGCCGCTGCTTTCTACTTCTTCGGTAACATTAACCACATCGGTCTTTTTAGAATTATTACACCCCATTAAAACCAAAGCAAGTACCAATATTTTAAATCTCATATTATTTTTTTAAAATTTTAAAAACGAACTTTATCAAAAGTTCAATAGAACGATAAAAATAATTAATACTTAATAGCAATAAAACAGTTTAACATAGTTTTATACAAAAAACACACAAAACTATTGTGTAAAACTATTTTGATTTCTATATTTGAACCGATTAAAAAATAAAAATGAATACAATTTTAAATAATACTTGGTGGTGGAGCTTGCAAAACTTACGTTTCGTGAAGTAAAACCCTAGTATATTTAAAACTTAAAATATCCAAAAGGCTTGTCGTTCACGACAAGCCTTTTTTTAATACTAAAACACTGAAATACATTCAGAAAAATGAACAAATTTAATTTATATACACACTACAAAAAAATTCTAGCAGATACCATTACGCCGGTGAGTATTTATTTAAAAATTAGAGATAAATACCCAAATAGTATTTTGCTTGAAAGTAGTGATTATCATGCCAACGACAATAGTTTTTCGTACATCTGTTTTAACCCCATTGCCACAATTAAGGTTGAAAATGAAACTATTTTTCAAACGTTTCCTGATGATAGCGAAACGTCTATGCCCATTACTAAAACTACCGATGTATCTGAAGAAATTAATCAATTCACCAAACGTTTTAAAGTAAATTCCGAAGAAGACTTCAAATTTATAAACAACGGTATTTTTGGTTACATTGCTTATGATGCGGTACGCTATTTTGAAGACGTTGAGATTTCAAAAAAAGAAAATTCAGTAAGCATTCCAGACGTTAATTACGCCGTTTATCAAAATATAATCGCCATTAATCATCATAAAAATGAAGCTTATATTTTTGCGCATTGTTTTAATTCTGACCCCAATATTGAAGAAATAGACCATTTAATTAAAGTTAAAAACTTCGCGTCGTATAGCTTTAATTCAAGCGGAGACATTAGTTCTAATTTATCAGACGACGAATACAAACACCACGTAGAATTAGCTAAAAAACACTGCGGTCGTGGTGATGTGTTTCAATTAGTTTTATCAAAAAGTTTTGCGCAAGAATTTAAAGGCGATGAATTTAATGTGTATCGCGCCTTACGAAGCATCAACCCATCACCATACTTATTTTATTTCGATTACGGAAACTTCAAAATTTTTGGAAGTTCGCCCGAAGCACAACTAATAGTAAGCGACGGAAAAGCCGAAATTCACCCCATTGCAGGTACTTTTAAGCGCACAGGAAACGACATTCAAGATGCCGAATTAGCAAAAAAACTGGTAAAAGACGCCAAAGAAAACGCCGAACACGTCATGCTAGTAGATTTAGCTCGAAACGATTTAAGCAGACATGGCAGTCATGTTTCTGTAGACACCTACCGCGAGGTTCAGTTTTTCTCGCACGTTATTCATTTGGTAAGTAAAGTAACGGGGCAAAAACACAAAGAAACCTCTACCATGCAGGTGGTTGCCGATACTTTTCCAGCCGGAACCTTAAGCGGCGCACCCAAACACCGCGCCATGCAACTTATCGAGCAATACGAAAAAACCAGTCGCTCCTACTACGGTGGCGCCATTGGGTTTATGGATTTTGAGGGCAACTTTAATCACGCCATTATGATACGCACTTTTTTAAGTAAAAACCATAAATTACATTGGCAAGCGGGCGCCGGATTGGTATCAAAATCCAATCCAGAAAACGAATTACAAGAAGTATACAACAAATTAGGAGCACTAACAAAGGCTATTGAATTAGCCGAAACAATATAAATTATGGCGTTACCACAAGGGTCGGGCTTTCGCAAGTCGCTTTTTTTGTTTTGTCACCTTGAGCGCAGTCGAAAGGTCTTTAATTAAACAAAAAAGAGCTCCAACAATTGCTCAATCCCTAACGCAAATAAGACCTCACAGGTTTTAAAAACCTGTGAGGTCTCTAAAAAAGACAAAAAAATGACAAAAGTATTAGTTATAGATAATTACGACAGTTTTACTTACAATCTGGTGCATTATTTAGAAGATTTAAACTGCGATGTTACCGTTGTTAGAAACGACAAATTAACTTTAGACGAGGTAGAACCCTTCGATAAAATTGTGTTATCACCCGGACCGGGAATTCCAGACGAAGCAGGATTGTTAAAACCCATCATTAAACGCTTTGCACCAACAAAAAGTATTTTAGGTGTTTGTTTAGGGCAGCAAGCTATTGGTGAAGTTTTTGGTGGTTCACTTATTAATTTAGACGAAGTATATCATGGTGTTGCCACAAAAGTCAGCATTACCGTAGATGATGAACCCCTGTTTAAAGGCATGGATAAAGAGATTGAAGTGGGTCGCTACCATTCGTGGGTTGTTAATGCCAACCTCCCTGATTGTTTAGAAGCAACTTCGGTAGATGCTAACGGACAAGTCATGTCTTTACGTCATCGCGAATACGATGTTAAAGGTGTACAATACCACCCAGAATCGGTTTTAACACCAAACGGAAAACAAATTTTAAAAAACTGGTTAAATTCCCCAAACCCCAAAGGGGCTTAAAATAAAAGATTACTAAGAAACAAATTGAAATATAATTAAAAAATTCCCTCTCCTTTGGAGAGGGTTAGGGAGAGGAATGAAAAACATATTAAACAGATTAATAAACCACGAGAGCATTTCGAGCGAAGAAGCAAAACAGGTTTTGGTAAATATCTCAAAAGGAGAATACAACCCAAGTCAAATTGCTGCGTTCCTTACGGTTTTTATGATGCGAAGTATCACGCTAGAAGAATTACGGGGTTTTAGAGACGCACTTTTAGAATTGTGTATTCCAATAAATTTACAAGATTTTAACGCAATAGATTTATGCGGAACAGGTGGCGACGGTAAAGATACGTTCAACATTTCTACCTTAGCGTCTTTTGTAACGGCGGGTGCTGGTGTAAAGGTTGCTAAACATGGTAACTACGGCGTATCATCTGCTTGCGGATCTTCAAATGTTATGGAATATTTAGGTATTAAATTTTCAAGCGATGAAGATTTTCTAAAACGGACTATCGATAAAGCTGGTATTTGTGTATTGCATGCACCTCTTTTTCATCCAGCCATGAAAAATGTGGCGCCTATTCGTAGAGAGTTGGGTGTAAAAACATTCTTTAATATGCTAGGACCGATGGTTAATCCGTCATTTCCTAAAAACCAAATGGTGGGTGTTTTTAACTTAGAATTACTTCGTCTATACGGATATTTATATCAGAATACCGACAAAAATTATTCTATAGTGCATGCTTTAGATGGTTATGATGAAATATCTTTAACCGGACCAACAAAAGTAATTTCAAATCATGCCGAAACCATGTTTTCACCAGAAGATTTAGGTGTTTCAGAAATAACCCAAGAATCCATTTTTGGAGGAAGCACTGTAGAATCGTCCGCCAAAATTTTTATGGATGTCATTCAAGGAAAAGGGACAGAAGCACAAAACAATGTAGTATGTGCTAATGCTGGTTTAGCGATTGCAACGTCTAACACCATTAGTCATAAAAAAGGATTTGAACTTGCCAAAGAATCTTTATTAAGTGGAAAAGCTCAAGCTAGCTTGAATAAATTAATAGAATTAAGTAAATAAATCCCATCCTAAAACAAAAGATGGAAAATAATAACATAATAGTTCCCTTTCCTTTGGAAAGGGTTAGGGATAGGAAAATGAATATACTAGACAAAATTGTAGCCGATAAACGCATTGAAGTCGATTTAAGAAAATCGTTAATTCCTGTTAAACAATTGGAACAATCGGTTTTGTTTGAAAGACAAACCATTTCATTAGCAAATAAATTACGCCTGAGTCAAACAGGAATTATCGCCGAACACAAACGTCGTTCGCCTTCAAAATCGGTCATCAATCAAAATTTAAATGTGTTTGATGTTGCTAAAGGTTATGAAGATGCAGGTGTTTGTGGCATGTCCGTTTTAACCGATGGTAAATATTTTGGTGGTTCTTTAGACGATTTATTAACGGCTCGTGCCAGTTGCAATTTGCCGCTTTTACGTAAAGAATTCATTATTGATGAGTACCAATTATTAGAAGCAAAAGCTTATGGCACCGATGTTATTTTATTAATTGCAGCTATTTTGAGTAAAACGGAAATAAAACATCTTTCAGAATTTGCAAAAGGCTTAAATTTGGATGTGCTATTGGAAGTTCACAATGAAGAAGAATTATATAAATCCATCATGCCTAGTTTAGATATGTTGGGAGTAAACAACCGCAACTTAAAAACCTTTGATGTTAGTTTAGACACGAGCAAAGGACTAAGTAAATTGATTCCAAACGATTTTGTAAAAGTATCGGAAAGCGGTATTAGCAATATCGAGGCGATAAAAGATTTACAAAATTATGGTTACAAGGGGTTTTTAATTGGTGAAAACTTTATGAAAACCGATAATGCAGGTGAAAGTGCTAAAGAATTTATTAAAGGCCTCCTCTAACTCCTCCGAAGGAGGAGAACACTCAAATGGCAAACAGTACGAATAAAAAATAAATGAACAAAGATAAACGAAATACTCCGCAATCAATTCCCTCCCCTTTGGGGAGGGTTAGGGTGGGGCTTCTTAAAGTCTGCGGCATGAAATACCAAGACAATATAGAACAAGTTGCGGCTTTGCAACCTGACTATCTTGGCTTTATATTTTATGAAAAATCTGCCAGAAACTTTGATTTAGAAAACATTCCAGAAATGCCAAATTCTATTAAAAAAACAGGTGTTTTTGTTAATGAAGAATTAGAAATCGTTATTGAAAAAATAAAATCTCATAATTTACAAGCGGTTCAACTTCATGGTGAAGAATCTCCTGAATATTGTTTAGAATTGAAACGTCATTACGAGGAGTGTCAGTTCGAGCGCAGTCGAGAACAGAACGATGAAGTAATCTCATCAATAGAAACAGATTACAATACTTCGACTTCGCTCAGCACAGGCTCTTTTGAAAAAAAGTCTCGCAATGACGAGAATTTAGAAATTATCAAAGTATTTTCCATAAAAGACGAATTCAATTTTGAAGTCTTAAAACCTTATGAAGCCGTTTGCAATTATTTTCTATTCGATACCAAAGGAAAATTACCAGGAGGCAACGGTTACACGTTTGATTGGAATGTTTTAAATAATTACCCATCAACCAAACCTTTCTTTTTAAGCGGCGGTATAGGTTTGGAAGAAGTAGACAAATTACAAAAATTTATTCAAAGTCCTGCTTCAAAATTCTGTTACGCCATTGATGTAAACAGTAAATTTGAAATAGAACCTGGATTAAAAAATATAGAATTATTACAAGAATTTAAACAACATTTGTCATTCCGCACTTGATGCGGAATCCATTATAAATCGAACATAAATTAAACAGATTCCTGCCTTAGCAGGAATGACAAGAATCATGAACTACAACGTAAACGAAAAAGGCTATTACGGCGAATTTGGAGGTGCATACATTCCAGAAATGCTGTATCCAAACGTAGAAGAATTACGCCAGAATTATTTAAAAATAATGGCAGAACCCGACTTTAAAAAAGAGTTCGACCAACTTTTAAAAGATTATGTAGGGCGTCCTTCTCCACTCTATTTTGCCAAACGACTTTCAGAAAAATACAATACTAAAATTTATTTAAAACGCGAAGATTTAAATCACACCGGAGCGCATAAAATAAACAATACCATTGGTCAAATATTAATGGCTAAACGTTTGGGTAAAACCCGTATTATTGCCGAAACTGGTGCTGGTCAACATGGTGTTGCAACCGCTACGGTTTGTGCTTTAATGGGCTTGGAGTGTATTGTGTACATGGGCGAAATTGACATTGCACGTCAGGCACCCAATGTGGCGCGTATGAAAATGTTAGGCGCTACGGTTGTTCCCGCTTTATCTGGTAGTCGTACTTTAAAAGATGCCACCAACGAAGCCATTCGCGATTGGATTAACAATCCGGTAAACACCCATTACATCATTGGTTCGGCTATTGGCCCACACCCCTATCCAGATATGGTTACGCGTTTTCAGTCGGTTATTTCCGAAGAAATAAAATGGCAATTAAAAGAACATGAAGGTAGTGAAAAGCCTGATTATGTAGTCGCTTGTATTGGTGGCGGAAGTAACGCAGCCGGAACCTATTACCACTTTTTACACGAAGATGATGTTAACATTATTGCTGTTGAAGCTGCTGGTTTAGGAGTAGATTCTGGTGAAAGTGCTGCCACGTCGGTTTTAGGAAAAGAAGGTATCATTCACGGTTGTAAAACTTTGTTAATGCAAACACCAGACGGACAAATTACCGAGCCCTACTCTATTTCCGCTGGATTAGATTATCCTGGTGTTGGCCCCATGCACGCACATTTAGCCAAAACGGGTCGCGCCGAATTTATGTCTATTATCGACGCCGATGCTATGAAGGCAGGTTTGGAATTATGCAAATTAGAAGGTATTATTCCGGCTATTGAAAGTTCGCATGCCTTGGCCATTTTCGAGCAGAAAACCTTCAAACCAGAAGACATTGTTGTGGTAAGTTTATCAGGTCGTGGCGATAAAGATTTAAATACCTATATCGATTATTTTAAATTATAAAATTATGGCGTTACCACAAGGGTCGGGCTTTCGCAAGTCGCTTTTTTTTGTTTAGTAACCTTGAGCGCAGTCGAAAAGTCTTTGTTAAAACAAAAAAAGAGCTCCAACAATTGCTCAATCCCTAACGCAAAACAAGACCTCACAGGTTTTAAAAACCTGTGAGGTCTTATAAAAGATTTCAAAATGAACAGAATAAATCAAAAATTACAAGAAAGCAACAAACTACTTTCTATATACTTTACGGCAGGTTTTCCATCGCTTAACGATACGGTTACCATCATTCAAAACCTTGAAAAAAGCGGTGTTGATATGATTGAAATTGGCTTACCATTCAGCGATCCTTTAGCCGATGGTCCAACCATTCAAGCGAGTTCTACCCAAGCTTTAAAAAATGGTATGACAACCGAAGTGCTTTTCAATCAGATAAAAGACATTCGTAAAACAGTTTCTATTCCATTAATCATTATGGGCTATTTTAATCCTATGTTACAATATGGCGTAGAAGCATTCTGCAAAAAATGTCAAGAAATTGGTATTGATGGCTTAATCATTCCCGACTTACCTGTGGATGTTTATAACGACCAATACAAATCGACTTTTGAAAAATACGGACTCATCAATGTATTTCTAATTACACCACAAACCAGTGTAGATCGCATTAATTTTATAGACTCTATTTCGAACGGATTTATTTATATGGTAAGTAGTGCTAGCGTTACGGGGTCTCAAACAGGTTTTGGCGACGAGCAAACGCAGTATTTTAAACGTATTGCCGATATGAAATTAAAAAATCCGCAAGTAATAGGGTTTGGTATTTCAGACAGTAAAACATTTACGCAAGCCACACAATATGCCAAAGGCGCTATTATTGGAAGTGCTTTTATAAAATTTCTATCAAATAATTCTGTTAGTGATATTAGTAAATTCATTAAATTTATTCGATAAATTAAAATGTAATAACTTGTTTCTATGAAGAATAACACGAATGCCATCGTTTTCGCAATAGCTATTATTGTTGCATCTTTCATTTTAGGTAATGCGGTTATAAATAGAAATAAAAAAGAAGGTACCATTTCGGTAACGGGATTGGGACAAACCAATTTCACATCCGATTTAATTGTTTGGGAAGCCAAATTTTCGCAGGTCAATAGCGATTTAAAACAAGCCTATTCCGACTTAAAAAAAGACAAGGAAACTATTTCAGAATATCTAAAATCTAAAGGTTTGAGTGATGATGTAATCGTCTTTAATGCTGTTGAAACCGATAAAGAATTTAAACAAAATTATTCGGCAGACGGAAAGTATTTAGGACAAGAATTTATCGGGTATACTTTAAGTCAAACTGTACAAGTAAATTCTAAAGAAGTTGAAAAGGTTGAAAAAATTTCGAGAGAAGTTACGGAGCTTTTAAATAAAGGCATTCAACTATACTCTTTAGCGCCGAGATATTACTACACAAAACTAGAAGATTTAAAAATAGAGATGGTGGCGCAAGCTACCGACAATGCCCATGTGCGTGCTAAAAGTATTGCCGAAAATTCTGGGGCAAAATTAGGAGAATTATCTCTGGCGCAAATGGGAATTTTTCAAATTACGGGTCAAAACTCTAACGAAGATTATTCTTGGGGTGGCGCATACAACACATCTTCGAAAGAAAAAACGGCGTCTATTACTATGAAACTTACTTATGAAGTAGATTAATTATTTAGCATTGATATAGCAAAACATTAATTTAGTATATTTGGTTTACCAATTTGGTAAACCAAATATACTATGAAGCTAAAATATTTCATCTTATTTTTACCGCAAGTAATACTATCACAAGTTGTATTAAATGCCGATGGCCCTGGCAATACTTACGAATTAATTAATTCGGTTTTGGCTCCAGGCTTTGATGTTGTTGAAGCACCCGATTGCAATCATTCCGCTTTTGGAAGACATATAGACGAAATATTCGATGCCACATTAAACACCAATGTATTCCGATTTCAAATACATGTTTCACCAGATAACGATAGATGCATCAATTTTGATCGACAACGAAACGAGATTAAAGCCTACGACAAATCGCCTGATAATTTAAAAGGCATTTCAGGAGAAACCATCGTGTATAAATGGCGATTTAAGTTAGATGCTGGGTTTCAATCGTCATCTAGTTTCACACATATTCATCAATTAAAATCGGTAGGCGGTTTATACGAATCTATACCCATGTACACCCTAACTACACGAAAAGGCACACCCGATAAACTAGAATTACGCTATGCAGAAACAAACTCGCAAACCACTTTAAAACAAACCGATTTAACGCCATTTAAGGGTACTTGGGTCGATGTAACCGAAACCATAAAACTTGGTACTAATGCAAGTGCAAATGCTGGAACTTATAACATCGTAATTAAAAAAGTAAGCGATCAAACAGAGCTTTTTAGTTATACCAATAATACCATTAAAAATTGGCAAACAGATGCCGATTTTGTAAGACCAAAATGGGGCATTTATAGAAGTTTAAATAGTCCTTCCGACTTAAGAGATGAAAACGTATTATTTGCAAATTTTAGTATCGAAGAAATGGCACCACTATCTACCACAGATCTAATTAAAAAAAAAATTAAAATAACCCCTAACCCAACTACAAATAAGGTTATAAATATTAATACCAACCTTAATGCAATTAGTCATATTTACATTTATGATCAGGTAGGTCGTTTTATTAAGGTTTTAAAATATAAAAGCCATCTGGTTGATGTATCAAATCTAAAAACAGGGCTTTTCTTTTTAGTTTTTAAAAATAACCATCAAATTATTTCGACCGAAAAGTTAATTATTCTGTAGATCATATTCAACGAAAAAATTAAACACTTCATCGAAAACCTAGTAAACCACTAGGCGTCAAGGGGTAACATTAACACAAAAAATAACCATTGTTTTGAGTAAAAAGTTATATTTGGATAACCAAACTGGTTTACCAATGTGGTTTTCTAGTTAAACTAAATATAACAACATGCAAAAAACTACGCGTCAAAAATCAAATCTCAACCATTCTAAAAAGCAACAACACCTTAAACTTTGGTGCTTATTAACCCTTGTGTTTGCTTCTTTTACAATTTTTTCTCAAACAACTACGTATGTTACAACCTCAAGTGCGTTAAAAACTGCGGTAGATAATGCGGCTCCAGGCGATATTGTAATAGTTACTAATGGCACCTATTCTGGTTTTAGTGCCACATTAACTCCAAAAGGAAGTGCTGGTAACCCCATAACCATTAAAGCTGAATCTATTGGTGGCGTTACATTTACGGGTAGTTCTAGATTTACTTTCAACAAGGCATATCATGCGGTTATGGAAGGATTTACTTTTAATTGTACCGGTAGTAGTACTATGGTAAAACTAGAAGGTTGCCACAATATTAGAGTGACGCGAAATGTATTCGAATTAGCCCAAACGAGTTCTTCTAAATGGGTATTTATAGGTGGAGTTTATGATGACATTACTGAACCTTATCAGTATTTAAGTCATGACAATCGAATTGACCATAACATTTTTCAAAACAAAACTTTACCCGGGCACTATATTACTGTAGATGGAACCAACGAAGTCATTCAATCTCAAAATGACAGAATAGACCATAATTATTTTAAAAATAATGGCCCGAGAGCAACCAACGAACAAGAATCTATAAGAGTTGGATGGAGTAACATGTCTAAATCAAGCGGTTATACAACGGTTGAATACAATTTATTTGAAGAATGTGATGGTGATCCAGAAATCGTTTCCATAAAATCATGTGATAACGTAGTAAGACATAACACCTTTTTAAGAAGTTATGGAACATTATCTTTACGTCATGGTGATAGAAATCGTATAGAAGGCAATTACTTTTTTGGAGGTAACAGACCCATAGGATCCATATCTTATGACGGTGGTGTAACCTCAACTACTTTATATACTGGCGGTATAAGAGTTTATGGTTCAGACCATGTTATTATAAATAATTATTTTGAAGGTTTAAATGGCACCAAATGGGATGCCCCCATTACCTTGACTCAGGGTGATGTTACAAGCACAAGTACCAGTTTGAGTTCTCATTTTAGAGCAGAAAATGTTACCATCGCTTATAACACCCTAGTAAACAATACCAATGGTATTGAAATTGGTTTTGATAATAATGGCGCTTATAATAAAACCGTAAGCAACATTAAAATTATGAACAACCTCATTACAGGCACTGAAAATGCGCTTGTTGCCATTAAGGACAATAACGATCAAGGGAGTAACATAACTTGGGCAAATAACTTAATATACCCAACAGGAACGGCAACTACTATTTCTGGCGCTACTACTACCTCATTTACTACAGCAATGGTTGTAAATGAAAATCCAAATTTAACTTTTGATGCTAGTACTGGGGTTTGGAGAACAACCAACACATCGCCTTTATATAATAACGCTGTGACCACAGAAACCGTTAATGAAGACATTGATGGTCAAACCAGACCTACATTAAGCAATCCAGGAGCAGATCATTACAGTTTAGAATCGGTTCGATTTATGCCCATGACCACAGCAACTGTTGGTCCAAATGCATATGAGGTTGATGATACTTCTGAAAGTTTATATGTATCATCTATTAGTAATTATGCAGCCTCTGGAAGTACTCAGACGGTAACGGTTACTTCAAACGTAAGTTGGAGCGTAACAGATGATAGTTCATGGATTTCCATTTCGGCTCCTGCTTCGGGTACAAACAACGGTTCTTTTGATATTGTAGTAGACCAAAATACCACAACTTCAACACGTGCTGGCATTGTTACTGTTACTGGAGGTGCTTTAACCAGAACTCTTAACATTACACAAGATGCTGCCGACCCACGTTCTGGTTTAAATTTAATTAACAAAACAGCCAATGATGCTGCAGTGAACTATTTTTCTAATGAAGAAGTAAATGGTACCACTAAATTTAATTATGCTATAAATAGTTTAGATAAAAATTTTGGCACACAATGGGCAGGCAATGGCGCTCTAGACCCAGGTGGCAGTAACAATGCCATAATTATTTATGATTTAAAAGGTTCTTTTGATTTACAATTGGTTGATATTGCTACAACAAACGGTAAAACTTACTATTTACAAATTTTGGTATCTTCTACAGGCACTGCGGATGGAGACTTTTCAAATCCATTTCCTGCCGGTGATCTTATTAGTAATACAGACGCAAGTTTTAAAGCTTTTGTACTTCCCGCAACTGCTATTGGAACAAAATATGTTAAAATAATTGGTAACGGCCAAGTTGGAAGTTCCAGTAGATTTACAACCCTTCATGAAATAGAATTTTATGGCGATGCCAGCACACTTTCTGTAGCCAATAAAGATGTGAACCAAATTAAAATATATCCAAATCCTGTTAAAGATATTGTAACACTAAAAAACATTAAAAACAATGTAAGTCTAGTTCAAGTCTTTACAATAGATGGTAGAAAAGTTATGGAAAAAGCTGTAAAATCTTCAGAACAGGAAATTTTATTAGACATGACTCCTTTTGAAAACGGTGCATATATTTTAAACATCTCTAATGGTAGTGAAACCAAACAATCTAAAATGATTATGGTGTCTCATTAATTCCATTTAAATTTTTATAAAGTTTCTTTTTATTTAATATGGTATCTTCGCCTTTTAGTAAAAAGAAACTTTTTTTATGCCTTTAAATATTGTACTCATTGAGCCAGAAATCCCTAATAATACAGGCAATATTGGCCGATTAGCCTTAGCATCTGGTTCTATTTTGCATTTGGTTAAACCCTTTGGATTTACAATTGATGATACCCGGTTAAAACGTGCTGGATTAGATTATTGGAAACATGTTTCCATTGTTTACTATGAAAACATAGATGAATTTTTTAGCAAAAATAAAAACCAAAAAATGGTATTTCTATCTAGTCATGGAACAAAAAACCATTACGATATTCCATTTGAAGATAATCTGTTTTTAGTCTTTGGAAAAGAATCTGTAGGGCTACCCAAATCGATTATTGAGCAACATACTAATAAACTTTTCAAAATACCTTTATACAGCGAACATGTTAGAAGTTTAAATTTAGCCAATGCTGTTGCCATCGTGGTTTATGAAGGCTTGAAACATATCCAGCAATAAATTCTTAAATAAATAAACAGAAAAAAAAGCCCAAGAATTTATCTTGAGCCCTTTTTCTTTTCGTTTTGTTTCAGCATATTTAAATACATCGTTTCCACCTTGGTTCTCGCCCACGGCGTACGACGCAAGAATTTTAAACTAGATTTCACCGAAGGATTATCAGTAAAGCATTTTATTTTTATGGTGAAACCCATATATTCCCATCCGTAATGAGCTACCAGATCGTTAATAATTTGCTCTAGTTTAATACCGTGTAACGGATTATTAGGTTGCGTTTCCATTACATATTATTTTCTTCTATCATTTCTTCGTCTATCAGCATTACGATTTGGACGTCTGCTACTATCATTCTTTTGGGTATTGCTGTTAGCAGAACGCTCGTTGTTTCTAGAACGGTTCCCTCCACCACGTTGCTGGCGTTTTTCGGGTTCGGTTGATGCATTTGGGTCAGGTTCAAAACCTTCAACAATTTCAACAGGTATTCTTATACCTACTAACTTTTCAATATCTCGCAAAAATGTTGTTTCATCAGCGCTAACTAAAGAAATCGCTTCTCCACTAGCTCCTGCTCTACCCGTTCTACCAATTCTATGAACGTAATCTTCAGACACGTTAGGCAATTCAAAATTAATAACATGCGGTAGTAGCGGAATATCTAAACCACGAGCAGCAATATCGGTTGCTACTAACACGCTTACCGCACCAGTTTTAAAACCACTTAAAGCTTTTGTTCGTGCACCCTGACTTTTGTTTCCGTGTATAGCAGCTGCTTTAATGCCAGCTTTTGCCATTTTCTCGCAAAGTTTATTAGCCCCGTGTTTGGTGCGTGTAAAAACCAGAACTTGCTGCCAGTTGCCGTCTATAATCAATTTAATAATTAAATCGGTTTTTAAGCCTTTAGCTACCCTATAAACTTTTTGTGAAATGGCATCAACCGTTGTATTCTCGGGTGTTGCTTCAACTTGAACAGGATGGTTTAAAATACCATGTGCCAATTTTTTTATATCGGCCGAAAATGTGGCAGAAAACATTAAATTCTGACGTTTCTCGGGCATTAGTTTTATAATTCGTTCTATATCGCGTAAAAAACCCATATCTAACATTCTGTCGGCTTCATCTAAAACTAAGATTTCAACGCGTTTTAAAGAGATATGATTCTGATTGATTAAATCTATCAATCGTCCTGGAGTTGCTACCAGCACATCAATACCTTGACGCATGGTTGCAACTTGTGGGTTCTGATTCACCCCACCAAAAATAACCGCACTTCTTAAATTTAAAAATTCGCTATACTCCCTTACATTCGCATAAACTTGCGCTGCCAATTCGCGGGTGGGTGTTAAAATTAAAGCACGAATAGGTCTGTATTTTTCTTTTGGGTTTTCAGAAAGCAAATGTAATAGTGGTAATGTAAAACCAGCTGTTTTTCCGGTGCCTGTTTGTGCACTTGCCAACACATCTTTCCCTTGTAAAATGGGTGGAATGGCTTTTTTCTGAATTGGACTTGGAGTTGTGTATCCCTTTTTGCTAACTGCTTTTAGCAAGGCTTGAGATAAGCCTAATGAGTTAAATGACATATAAATTGTTTGAATCGTCCTTAATTGGACATTTTGAGATGACAATCTATATATTAAACTTCACCTCGTTTTAATTAAGCGGCAAATGTACGGTTAATTAATTGTTATATAATATTTATTTGTAATATGGTAGGTCTTATGTCGATTCTGAATCATATAGCAGTTTTTAATCACGATGAGTTTACTATATACAAACGGAAACTTAAATTTCGGTTTTTTGTTTTAATTCTGCTTCAAATAGTACTGAAAAATGCTTCAAAAGTTTCTCTTTTACCTCAGCTTCATCAATAGTTTCTTTACCAAGCTCTACATTTAACGACGTCACTGCCTTTCCACGAATACCGCAAGGAATCATTAAATCGAAGTAGCCCAAATTCGCATTAACATTAAGCGCGAAACCATGCATGGTTACCCAACGGCTGGCGCGCACACCCATGGCACAAATTTTACGAGCAAAGGGGGTGCCAACATCTAACCAAACACCTGTTTCACCAGGGCTTCGTTCGGCTTTTAATCCGTATTCAGCAAGGGTAAGAATAATCATTTCCTCTAAAAAACGAAGGTATTTATGAATATCAGTGAAAAAATTATCTAGATCTAAAATGGGATAACCAACAATTTGCCCTGGCCCGTGATAAGTAATATCGCCACCACGATTTACTTTATAAAAGCTAGCGTTTTTCTCTTTTAACTGAGCTTCATCAACCAGTAAATTAGACATATCACCACTTTTGCCTAAGGTATAAACATGTGGATGCTCTACAAATAAAAAATAATTATTGGTCTTTAATTGGGTTTCTTCCCTCCTGTTTTTGATTTTAGTATCAACAATTTCTTTAAACAACTGCTCTTGGTAATCCCAGGTTTGTTTATAATCTTTTAATCCTAAATCTTGAAGTTCTATTTGCTTATTCATAAGCTGCAAAATTACAAATTTTTATGCTCGAAAAACCGCAAATACTTTAAGTTTTAATGACTAAATACCGCAACAATGACTAAAAAATTAACGCTTCGGATTATTGAGAATCACCAAAGCTGCGATAACTCCGGGAACCCATCCACAAAGCCATAATAAAAAAACAATAAGTATAGAACCACAGCCTTTATCGATGACAGCTAATGGTGGACAAATAATAGAAAGAAGTACTCTCCAAAAACTCATAGCAAACAATTTATTGTATAAATTAATCCTTATACATCCATATGACGCCATTACAAGAAATTTGTTACAGCGTCATATTTAAAGCTAATAAAAATTATTCACACAATGCCTCAAGGGTATCTTCAATATCTCCAGGAGTACTCATAATTTTCATAAATGTACCCATTGTAAGTTCTGGCCAATGCAATGCAATTCTGTATTTACCGTGTAGCATCGTGGCTTTAGTTCCTTGTAAAATAATTTCGTAGGGTAATGCAGCCACATGATCTTCTCCAATTTTTGGTAAAAAATATGATTCGCCATCATCTTTGCTTTGCAACCCAACACCAAATACAGCCACTTTCGAGTTATTATAAATCAGTTTATAAACCAAAACAGTATTTCCTTTTTTATTTTCAAGATTTTTGGTAATGGTATTTACCCCTTCTTCAAACGATCCAAATTCGTTTAATTCTATAGGGTCTGTAAAATAAGGCATCATTATTTTATAGTGATAAGACGCTAATTTATCAGCTTCAACACTTCCACCAAAAGAGCTAAATTCATTTCCTAAAGGCGATAACGCTTTTTTTAGATTGTCACTAAATGTCACAAAAGTACTTTTGTAGCTATTGTAATTTTTTGGCAAATACGCTCTTAAAATGTAATCTGGATTGGTGTAAGATATGGTAACCTTTCCATTTTTTTGTACCAAGCCAATTTTCATGGTGGCAGCCAAGGCACCTCTATCGGGCACTTTCACAACGGTGTTTTTAAGGTCGTCTCTTGTAAACGCTATAACAGCTAACGAACTTTTGTTTGAGGGATGGTAAGAACCTAGAACGGTAAATGAATTGTCTTTCAAGGTTTGAATAACATCTCTGGTTGCTTCTTGAACAGATTTAGAAGTTTCTCCCACCTTTATATAAGGCGATAAACTTTGGGAGTTCGAAAAAAAGTTGATACTGATAATGGCTAAAGCACTTAAAATAAGATGTCTCATTTATTATTTCTATTTAAAATTAAACTTGTCTGCGTTATCATTAATTGTAAAATAGCATTCATGATAAACATTGGAAAGTAAGAGTTAATTCTCTGGTTTTCTATGACTATTATCATGCAAACCATTAGAATTTTAATGAATTACAAAGAATAATCTAAAAGAAGCTTTTCAATTTTTTTAAATAGTTTAATTTTGCAATTCTAAAAAATAAAAAAATGCAGCTTTCTGAACAAGAATTAGTACGAAGAGAAAAACTTACTAGACTACGCGAATTAGGTGTTAATCCGTATCCAGCCGATTTATACCCGGTAACACATACCTCAAAACAAATTAAATCGCAATTCGAAGCAGGTAAAAAAGTAGTTATTGCAGGTAGATTGATGATGATAAAAGTTCAGGGAAAAGCTAGTTTTGCCGATCTACAGGATGCCGATGGGAAAATTCAGGTGTATTTTAACCGTGATGAAATTTGCCCTGGCGAAGACAAAGAAAAATACAACGAAATATTTAAAAAACTTATAGACTTTGGTGATTTTGTTGGTATTGAAGGTGAATTATTCACAACCCAAGTTGGTGAAAAAAGTGTTCGTGTAAAAGACTTTACATTATTGAGCAAAGCCTTAAAACCACTACCCTTACCAAAAGAAAAAGACGGAGTGGTGTTTGATGCATTTACAGATCCAGAGCAACGTTACAGACAACGTTATGCCGATTTAGTGGTAAACCCACATGTAAAGAATGTTTTTGTTAAACGCACTAAATTATTTAATGCCATGCGTCAGTTTTTTAATGATGCCGGTTATTTTGAAGTAGAAACCCCAGTATTACAACCAATTCCTGGTGGAGCTGCGGCGCGTCCGTTTGCTACCCATCATAATGCCTTAGACATTCCGCTATACATGCGAATTGCCAACGAATTGTATTTAAAACGATTGATAGTTGGTGGTTTTGATGGCGTTTACGAGTTTTCTAAAAACTTTAGAAACGAGGGCATGGACCGAACTCACAACCCAGAGTTTACCGCCATGGAAATTTATGTGGCTTACAAAGACTACAATTGGATGATGGATTTTTGCGAGCGTTTGCTAGAACATTGTGCAGTCGCCGTAAATGGTACTACCAAGGCAACTTTTGGCAAACACGAAATAGATTTTAAAGCGCCATATCCAAGAGTTACTATGGCCGATTCCATAAAACAGTTTACTGGTTTCGATATTACTGGAAAAACCGAGGATGAAATTAGAACCGCCGCAAAAGGCATGGGGATTGAAGTAGATGATACTATGGGCAAAGGCAAACTCATCGATGAAATTTTTGGTGAAAAATGTGAAGGCTACTACATCCAACCTACCTTTATAACGGACTATCCAAAAGAAATGAGTCCGTTGTGTAAAGAACATAGAGAAAACCCAGAATTAACCGAGCGTTTCGAGCTGATGGTTTGTGGAAAAGAAATCGCAAATGCATATTCTGAATTAAACGACCCAATAGACCAACGCGAGCGTTTTGAACACCAGTTAGAATTGGCTAAAAAAGGTGATGATGAGGCAACTGGCACCATCGACTACGACTTTTTACGTGCTTTAGAATATGGTATGCCTCCAACGTCGGGGATGGGAATTGGTATGGATCGATTAGTTATGTTTTTAACCAATAATCAATCCATTCAAGAAGTTTTATTCTTCCCGCAAATGCGACCAGAGAAAAAAGCAGTTGAGTTAAGTGATGCCGAAAAAGCCATTTTTGAAATTTTAAAAACACAAAAAAGCATGTCCTTAAACGACTTAAAATCGCAATCCGGTTTAAGCAACAAAGCGTGGGACAAAGGCATTAAAGGTTTAACCAAGCACAAATTAGCGAACGTTACTAAAACGGACGATGATTTAATTGTTGAAATGGTTTAATTTATGATTTCTTTTAACGCAAAAACATAATTTAACAAGGGGAATTACAGCAATGTAATTCCCTTTTTTTGGTTAAATAATTAATATTTATCAAGATTAAACTAAATAATTGTTCTTTAGTCTAATTCATAGAAAAAAACTTTCGGAAAATTGATTTGTAGTTATATTAGCATAATTAATTTGCATTGAATAAGGATATGATTAAAAAACTCACCTTCTACCTTTTTATAATTTCACTTGTCTCTTTTACAATTGTGAATAATTTTAGAGATTTAGTTCTTCAAAAACTAGAAGCTTACGCAAACGACTATCCAGAAAAAGTATACGTTCAAACCGACAAACCTTATTATGTTTTAGGTGAAAGCATTTGGTATACTGCCTATTTGGTAAATGGCATTGACCATAAAAGGACTGAAAAAAGCCGAGTTATTTATGTTGAATTAATAAATGAAAACGATAGCATTCTTTCAAAAAAACAGCTTTATACAAATGATATTAGCGCAGCGGGCGATTTCGAAATTAAAAAAGAATGGAAACCGGGTAAATATATTTTAAGAGCGTATACAAATTATATGCGTAATAACGATGCAGATTATTTTTTTCAAAAGGAAATTCCAGTTTGGGATGCGAATAAAACCAATAGCTTATCGAATTTTTCTTTGAACAAAACAGAAGAATTAATTTCAGATATTGAATTAACCGAAAAACCAGACATTAACTTTTATCCGGAAGGCGGCTATCTAATAAATGACATTTCGTGTAAATTAGGCATCAAAATAAAAGATAAAAACAACAGAAATATTGCGATAGAAGGTGTTATTAAGGATTCCGAGAACAATATAGTTGCCGATTTTAAAACTGTAGAATTTGGCTTAGGAATGACTTCTATAATTACAGAACCCAATAAAAACTATTTTGCTAATGTTATTATTAATAACGAAGAAGTTAGCTACCCACTACCAAAAGCACTTCCGCAAGGGTATCAATTAAGCATTGTAAATAATGGAAGTCAAATTATTTTAAAAGTTACCACAACTTTAGATATTGGCTTAAAAAATTCCTTCTTGGTAGCACATCAAAGGGGTATTGTTGTTTTTGAAAAGTTAGAAACCGAAACAAAAAAAACTTACACGGTAAAGTTAAACACAAACAACATGCAAGATGGTATTACAAACTTCACCTTATTTGATAATAGTGGAAATCCTGTTTGTGAACGCTTGATATTTATTGACAATCCTAGTAATAAAATCGCTGTACATATAGCTCAAAACAAAGCCTCGTTTAAAACAAGAGAAAAAGTAACTCTTAAAATTAATTTGAAAGATAAAGATAGTATTCCCGTTTACGGAAATTTTTCGATGGCGATTACAGATTTAGATGTTGTTGGTCAAAATTCAAAAAGCGAAAACATTAAAACTTATCTATTATTAAACTCCGATTTAAGAGGTAATATAGAAAGTCCTGGTTATTTTTTTGAAAAAGAAAATGACCCGAAAAGACGTTTTTTATTAGATTTAGTAATGCTTACCCATGGTTGGCGCCGTTTTACTTGGAACAATCTATTATATAATTCTACTGAAATAAAAAATAGATTTAAACCTGAAACAGGCATTTATATATCGGGGCGAACCACTGCCTTAAACGAAAGTAGTAAAAAGCTTCCAACAACCACCAGACTAACATTAATGGGTGGCCAACCATTCCAAGAAGTAAAGCAAACAGATGCCAATGGAGCCTATAAATATGGCCCTTTTGTTTTTAACGATTCTTTATCGGCTTTGGTCGAAGCACGTGTTAAAGATTTTAAGTCTGATGCCGATAGAACAAATAGAAATGTAACCATCTTGTTAGATGAAAGTTTTAATAACAGCCCTAGAATTTCTCGAAACAACATTTTATCACCATTAGTTGACGATAAAAACAAACTCACAAACTTTTTTAAACAATCGCAAACCATTTCTAAAATAGATGCTGATTACTTAAAATCAGCTACCCTCCTAGACGAAGTTGTAATTACGGCAAATCGAATTACCGAACAGGAAAAAAGAAATAAACTTTTAAATGAAAGAACGAATTATGGAAGTCCATCTAAGCGTATAGACTTAAACGAATACCCGAATCGCTCATCGTTTACTATAGCAGAATTATTAAATACGCTACCTGGGATTATGGTTTTTAACGATACTATTTCAACAAGAAATGGTGGAGCTCCAGCAATATACTTCGATGGAATTCAGGTTCAAATGAGTGATATTTCATATTTATCAGGAAATGATATAGAATTTATCGATATTCTTAAAGGTGCAGACGCCGCTTTTTTTAGAGATAGTGGTAACGGAGTTATTGCTATCCATTCTCGAACAGGGGCTTATTTAAGAAATATAAATGTGAAACGAAAACCAGGAATTATAGATTTTCAATCTATCGGGTTTTATACAGCTAGAGAATTCTATTCTCCAGATCATGCCAATGAATTTGATGATGTCAAAACACAAGACCTAAGAACCACCTTACATTGGCAACCAAAAATAAAGCTTACTAAAGAAAAATCAATTGCTGAAATTTCTTTTTTCACAAGTGATTCTAAAAGCAAATATGCCATTAAAATTGAAGGAGTCACAACTACGGGTGTACCTGTATACTACTTATCTACATTAACTGTAGACTAAGATTATTGCCATTTTAAAAAAACACTTTAATAGTTAACCAACTATTTATATCTTAAAAAAGAGAACCAAAAATGGTTCTCTTTTTTTATTTTGATGTTGACGTGAATATTTGTATTTTGATTTGTTCAAAATTAAGAATTATGAAAAAACTCAAAAAAGAAGATATCAAACAAGAGGTATTCGATTTATACGACGAATATGCTCATAACAAAATTGAAAGAAGACAATTTATTGAAAAACTTTCATTATATGCTATTGGTGGTATTACAATACCGTCTTTACTAAGTTTTATAATGCCAAATTATATCGATTCTCTATTGGTAAAACCAAACGACCCAAGATTAAAAAGTGATTATATTACTTACCCATCACCTAAAGGAGGAGCCGATATAAAGGGCTTGTTATCTCAACCTATAAAAACAAGTAAAAAACTACCTGGAATAATTGTAGTGCATGAAAACCGAGGTTTAAACCCCTATATAGAAGATGTTGGAAGACGCGCTGCGCTCGAAGGATTTATATCCTTAGCTCCAGACGCATTAAGTCCATTAGGCGGTTATCCCGGAAACGACGACGAAGGTAGAGCCATGCAGCAAAAAAGAGACAAAAACGATATGCTAGAAGATTTTATTGCAGCTTTCAATTATTTACAATCGCATAATGATTGCAATGGTAAAATTGGTGTTGTTGGATTTTGTTTTGGCGGCTGGATATCGAATATGATGGCTGTAAAGATTCCTACTTTAGGAGCCGCAGTGCCTTATTATGGCAGTCAACCGTCGGACGAAGACACGGCAAACATAAATGCTCCATTGCTAATACATTACGCCGAACTTGACAAACGCGTAAATGAAGGTTGGCCAGCTTATGAAGAAGCACTTAAAAAATATAATAAAGATTACATTTGTTATATGTATCCAGAAGTAAATCATGGTTTTCACAACAACACGACACCTCGATATGATGAGGCTGCGGCAAACTTATCGTGGACACGCACTATCAATTTTTTCAAAGAAAAACTTAAATAGAAAGGCATCACCTTAAAATAAAAAACCCAGTAATTAAAAATTACTGGGTTTTTACAAACTAACCAACTAAACTAACTTTATTAACTCTAATAACTTTATTAAATTATTATGTGCTAAACTAATTATAGTACAAATTGAAGCAATAATTTCCAACTTGCAGACCATATTTAGAAATGTTTAACACGGATTTTTATAATTTTAATTTTATTTTAAGATAACCCAAGACAATCGTTAAATTTTTTAAGAATAAATCACTCATTCCTATTTGTATTTTTATTGTTTTACCGAATCATCATCATTCCAAAACTTAAAAGTTTACCTATTTTTGTGTAATGTCAAAAAACTTACTTTTTCTTCTATTAATATGCCATGGCTTTTATATAAAAGCCCAACAACAGGACAGTTTATATTTTAAAAATGGCATTGATAATCCAAGTAATTTAGCGACGCATCATTTTGGCATATTTAGTAGTCGCATCAATACAAATTTTAAACTCTCACCAATAAAGCACACCTGGTTTGAAGTTGTATCGGTAAGCGGAAATAACTTCCACCCTTTTGTGGAAGCCTATATTCCCAAAGATCCCGCAGTACAAGCAGAACAAAGTAAATTGCTTTGGTTTCATAGAAATTTTCGTTTTGTAAATCAGGAAACCACCCCTGCCGATTATATAAATATTGTTATCGACGCAGTTATAAAAGAGTTTCGATTAAACGTGAATATCCCACTTGCCAAAAAACACGAATTAGGTATCACCCTAAGACCATACCTTATTACTAAAGGAAAATATCCGTTTTCATTTTTTACAAACGACGAAACTATTGAATGGTTTCATAGCAATGTCGCAGGAGGTGAAGACCCTTATGGCAGACGATATTATGGTTTAAACGAAGTGAATTTTACTTATAACGATAGAAATGGAAATACACTTGAACTACATAATAACGACTTCTTTTTGGGCGGTATCGAGTTTAATCACTTTTATTACCCAACTCTCAATATAAACAAAACAAAAAATATCTACTTTAATTTTGGAAGCCACTTAGGTTTGAATACATCAAAATTTAATTCATCAATAGATCTCGGTGTTTCAGCAAATTCTATAAAAAAAATAGATTTTTCAAACCCCAATTATCAGCTTCATATTGGAGTTGGCATGAACTTTTTGCGCAAAAACCTCATCAATTTTAAAGAAAATATCGATTTAGGTAACAACCCCTATCTGGCAACGATTGAAAGTGATATTGAACTAACTAAATTCACTAGAAAAAGAAATTACAATGCCATAACTATTAACTACCAAATTCAATCGCGATACAACAAGCGAGAAGAAGCTTATTACTATAGATTAGTTGGAAAATGGCAGGAAATAAACGGTGGTTGGCAACACGGTATATCAACCTTGTATAACACCTTATCTTACTGGACATTTATTTACACCTACGGGCATCCCAAATATAAAATAGCGGTCTATTTTAAAGAAGATTTTCGAGTTAATAATGCTGCCGATTTTCAAACTGGAGTAAGTCTTAAGTTACCATTATTTAAATAATTCAAAATAATCAGGCTTGCCTTTTATTTAGAACATAGTTGTGCTTATAATCTTCCGTGAGTTACTACTTTTTGCTCCTACTACAAGTATATAATTTTCAACTCACATTCAATCGACGACCTATTATAAATAATAGATTCCGCAGATTATTGTCGTCCTTAATGCAAACCCCTCTTGATGTTAACTTGGTGTTAAATATATAAACCCATTTAAACTTTTTTAAAGATTACATGTCCTATTAGAAATTAAACATAAAATATTAAAAGATGAAAAAATTAATAATTATTGCAATTGCTTTGGTAACTGTTCAAGGCATTGCTCAAGGTCAAAAAAAAGAACGTCCTAACAATCAAGAAAGAACACAACGTATGGACAATCTAACACCAGAAGAAGCAGCAAATCTTCAAACGAAAAAAATGACACTTCATTTAGATTTAAATGACAAACAGCAAAAAGAGATTTACAAAATAAATTTAGAAAATGCTACCAAGCGTCAAGAAATGAAAGCTGCGTTTAAAGCAAAAAAAGATAGTGGAGAGATGCAAAAACCATCTAAAGAACAACGTCTTGCTATGCAAAATGCCAGATTAGATCATCAAATTGCTATGAAAGCGAAAATGAAAACCATTTTAAATGCGGATCAATTTTCTAAATGGGAAAAAATGCAAGCACAAATGGCTAACAGAGAAAAAGGCATGAGAAAAGGCGATGGCAAAAAACAAGGTGGTCAAAAACAACAATAAATTAGTTTAGTTGGTTAGTTTAGTTAGTAAAAAAGCGCATTTTTTAAAAAATGCGCTTTTTTTTGTTATAATATTTTTGCCACTTTATTTATGGCATTTATTGTGTCGTCCAAATCTTTATAAGTCAGCGCATCGGTTATAAACCAAGTTTCAAAGGCACTTGGTGCAATATAAATGCCTTCGTTTAGTAACCCATGAAAGAATTTTTTAAAAGTTTCGTTGTTGCCTTTAGCGGCTGTATCAAAATCTACAACAGGTGTTTTATCAAAATGTACAGAAATCATTGATCCTACTCTATTTATAGTATGCACAATGTTATTCATTTCTAAAACTTTGGCAATGCCATTGTGTAAATATTCGGTTTTTTCTGCTAATCGATTAAATACTTCAGCATCATTATTCAAGTTTGTTAACATGGCCAATCCCGCTGCCATGGCTAACGGATTCCCACTTAAAGTTCCTGCCTGATACACAGGTCCTAAAGGCGCTAAATGATTCATTATTTCATTTCTTGCAGCAAACGCACCTACTGGCAAACCACCACCTATTACTTTTCCAAAGCACACAATATCTGCATTCACATTATATAAGGCTTGCGCGCCACCTTTTGCCAGACGAAATCCGGTCATAACCTCATCAAAAATTAATAAGATATTATGAGCGTCGCACAAAGTTCTTAAGGTCTGTAAAAACCCTTCCTTTGGAGGCACGCAACCCATATTGCCTGCAACGGGTTCAATAATTACGCATGCAATTTCATTTTTATTCGCCTCCATTAATTGCTTCACATTATCAATATCATTATAACGCGCAAGCAAGGTATCTTTGGCAGTACCTTGGGTAACTCCTGGGCTATTCGGGGTGCCAAAAGTACTCGCCCCACTCCCTGCCTGAATTAAAAACGAATCGCTGTGCCCATGATAACAACCCGCAAACTTTATAATTTTATCCTTTTTTGTGAATCCTCTAGCCAATCGAACCGCACTCATACAAGCTTCGGTGCCAGAATTTACAAATCGTATTTTATCTATATTCGGCACCATCGAAACAGCTAACTCTGCAATTTGCGTTTCAATTTCTGTTGGCATACCAAACGAGGTTCCTTTTTTTGCCTTCTCAACAACCGCATCGACCACAGGTTGATAAGCATGCCCCAAAATCATAGGTCCCCAAGAATTAATATAATCGATTAAACGGTTACCGTCTTCATCATATAAATACGCACCCTTGGCTTCTTTTACAAAAATAGGGGTTCCGCCAACGCCTTTAAACGCTCTAACTGGAGAATTTACGCCACCAGGAATTACCTGCTCTGCCTGTTTAAATAAGGCACTACTTCTACTATAATTCATTTAATTATCGATTTTTAATTTGAAGTTCCTGCCCAATGCTAATTGCAGTATCGCTTAAATTATTTATTTCTTGCAATTCGCTTACAGGAACATTATATTTTTTTGAAATAGAATACAATGTATCCCCTTTTTCTACAATGTGTAATTTTGTAACTAATGCCGATTTTGGGCTTACATTTGATGCACTCGCTAAGCTATTTCCTGAACTTCTTGCTATAACTAATTTCTGCCCAACGCTCAACGATGTATTTGGTAAATTATTTAAATCTTGAAGCTCTTTCACCGTTAAATTATACTTTTTTGAAATAGAATACATGGAGTCTCCTTTTTCTACAATATATGTAGAACCACTAGCTACCTTTGGGTCTTCAAATTTAACATAATCGCCTCCAAGCACTTCTTCGTCAAACTTATGCAATTCGTATCTTTCTATTAAACTAATTAGTTTTTCAGGATATTTAGAATCGGTTGCATACCCAGCCTTTTTTAGCTCGCGCGCCCAACCTTTATAATCTTCTTTTCGAAGCTTGAATAAAGCCGAATAACGCTGACGTTGTGTTAAAAACAGCGAATGGTCTCGATACGAATATTTGGCATCACTGTATTTTCTAAAACATTCCTGAGAAGCATCATCATCGTGAAAAATTCGGTCTCCGGTCCATTCATGACACTTAATTCCAAAATGATTATTCGCTTCAACAGAAAGTCTGCCTTTGCCGGAATTCGATTCTAAAATTCCTTGTGCTATGGTGATACTTGCCGGAATACCGTACAAACGCATTTCTTCTTGTGCAATGGATTTAAAAAGCGCCACATAATCTTCAGTTGAAGCTATTTTTACCCCGGTACTATTCACGGTTTCTACTACCGCTTCATCACGATTTGCATTATCCTTAGAAACTTTCCTATTTACAACCTGCTCCGTTTTATTTCGTTTTGAAGCCTTTTTTCTAACAGTAACCTTATTAGTTCCGCAACTAAAAACAACTATTACTAAAACGCACAATGTTATTATTTTCCTCATTAACTATATTATTATTGGCAAATTTTTCTTTTTTAAAATGGCATTCATCCCAGAAATACCTTGTAAACCACCGGTATGAATTGCTAAAATCTTACTTCCCTTTGGGAAATAGTTTTTTTCAATTAAATTAAAAATACCAAACATCATTTTCCCTGTGTAAACGGGATCTAATGGAATATTATTTTTCTTTTTAAACTCATTAATAAACGAAATTAACTCCGTGTTTATTTTTGCATATCCGCCAAAATGATAATCGTGAATTAACTTCCAATGGTCCTCTGATGCAAATTTACTAATAACTTGTTGTAAAAATTCGCCTTTTAAGGCAGGAAATCCTAAAACTTGTTGACCAGGTTTTGAACAATTAATAAGTCCGGAAATAGTACCTCCGGTTCCCACAGCACAACATATATAATCGAATTCTTTATCGGATTCCTTTAAAATTTCTTCGCAGCCTTGAATTGCTAAAGTATTTGTTCCACCTTCGGGAATTAAATAAAACGCACCAAATTCAGTTTTTAAACTTTCAATAAAGCTGTTGTTCGTTTTATCTCTATATAAATCTCTAGGGATAAATTTAAATTGCATGCCATTATCTTGCGCAAAACGCAGTGTGGGATTCGTATTTATGGAGTTTCGCAACTCATCGCCTCTTATAACGCCAATTGTTTTAAACCCAAGTATGTTTCCTGCCGATGCAACCGCAGCTATATGATTGGAGTAAGCACCACCAAAGGTTAGCAAGGTCTTGAAACCCGCTTTATCGGCCTCCAAAAGATTGTATTTTAACTTTCTATATTTATTGCCCGAAACAAAAGCGTGTATGTTATCTTCTCGTTTTATAAATAATTCAACACCCCATTTATCAGGCAATTGAACCGGCTCATTAATACTATTTTCAAAGTCGAATATCATTGCTGCGAAGATACTTCAAAAAATTCCAAAATTTTCGATGTTTTAAATATTCTAAGTCCTTTTCATTACAATACGCTTCGCGCTCAAAA
Organism: Mariniflexile aquimaris; assembly: GCF_042676825.1. Taxonomy (NCBI): domain Bacteria; kingdom Pseudomonadati; phylum Bacteroidota; class Flavobacteriia; order Flavobacteriales; family Flavobacteriaceae; genus Mariniflexile; species Mariniflexile aquimaris. The sequence goes on along the minus strand of NZ_JBHTIB010000008.1, from coordinate 316,585 downwards.
GAGGTGTTTTTATAGGCCATATCCCAGTTTTTAAAATAAACTAATCGAATAAAAAATTCAACAGCATAAACAATGTAGAAAGGAATCACTAAAAGTTCTAACTGCTGCCTTAAATGAATTTTTTCATGATTTACTAAAGATTGATTTAACTTTAAATCTTTCGTTTTTAAAAAAATAAATGGAAAAATAGTGATTCCCAAATACCCTTTTGGAACTAAATATTTATAAATAAAAATCATACCGAACAGCCTTCAAAAACCAATCCAATTTACATTATCTTTGTGTAACTATGAAAAAAATTATCCCCCTAGAAGAAGGCGACTTCTATTTAACTCCAGAAGGATATCGCTGTTTTACTGAACAATATCTACTAAAAAGAGGATATTGTTGCGAAAGCGGATGCAGACATTGTCCTTATGGATTCGATAAAACTAAAAATTATAAAAATTAATAATTCAACCTATTAATATGACTTTTGAAGCTCAAATATTAGAAGGTATTCCAGAGAACCTTCCATCGCCAAAACCGTATGACGCCTCAATAAATCATGCGCCAAAACGTAAAGATATTTTACTGGTTGAAGAAAAAAAATTAGCGCTTCGCAATGCATTACGATACTTCGATAAAAAGCATCATGCCGAATTAATACAAGAATTTAAAGAAGAATTAGATACTTACGGACGCATATACATGTACCGGTTTAGACCCGATTACAAAATGTATGCGCGCCCAATTGACGAGTACCCAGCAAAATCTGAGCAAGCCGCGGCCATTATGCTCATGATTCAAAATAATTTGGATTATACCGTCGCACAACATCCGCACGAGTTAATCACTTATGGAGGAAATGGCGCCGTTTTTCAAAATTGGGCTCAGTACCGATTGACCATGAAATATTTGGCTGAAATGACGAATGAGCAAACCCTGGTGATGTATTCTGGACATCCACTGGGCTTATTCCCATCGCACAAAGAAGCCCCTCGAGTTGTGGTGACCAATGGCATGATGATTCCAAATTACTCCAAACAAGACGATTGGGAAAAATATAATGCTTTAGGAGTTACCCAATATGGACAAATGACGGCTGGAAGTTACATGTATATTGGTCCGCAAGGCATAGTTCATGGCACCACCATTACGGTTTTGAATGGCTTCAGAAAAATAAAAAAAACGACTAAAGGGCATTTATTTGTAACCTCTGGCTTAGGAGGCATGAGTGGCGCTCAGCCCAAAGCAGGAAACATTGCGGGATGCATTACAGTTTGTGCTGAAGTAAATGCGAAGATTACAAAAATCCGTCATGAACAAGGTTGGATTGACGAAATTATTACTGATTTAAACACCTTAGTAGATCGCGTTTCCCGTGCCAAAGAAAGCAAAGAAACCGTTTCTTTAGCATACTTAGGAAACATAGTAGATGTTTGGGAAAAATTTGACCAAGCCAATATTTACATTGATTTGGGTAGCGACCAAACCTCGCTGCACAACCCATGGGCAGGTGGCTATTATCCTGTTGGAATATCGTTTGAAAATGCCAACATTATGATGGCTAACGATCCTGAAAAATTCAAAGAAGAAGTTCAGAACTCATTACGCAGACATGCGGATGCTATCAACAAACATACTGCAAAAGGCACCTATTTTTTCGATTATGGTAATGCGTTTTTATTGGAAACTTCGCGCGCTGGGGCTGATGTTATGGCTGAAAATGGTATCGATTTTAAATACCCTAGTTATGTACAGGATATTATGGGCCCCATGTGTTTCGATTATGGTTTCGGACCATTTCGTTGGGTTTGTACCTCAGGAAAACCTGAAGATTTAGCTAAAACCGACAAAATTGCAAGCGATGTTTTGGAGGAAATGAAAAAGAATTCTCCAAATGAAATTCAACAGCAAATGGCCGATAATATTCAATGGATACAAGGCGCCCAAGAAAATAATTTGGTGGTGGGCTCGCAAGCAAGAATATTATATGCTGATGCCGAAGGACGTATGAAAATAGCCAAAGCGTTTAATGATGCTATTGCAAAAGGCGACATCGGAATGGTTGTTTTAGGTCGCGACCACCATGATGTTTCAGGAACCGATTCACCCTATAGAGAAACCAGTAATATTTATGATGGCTCGCGTTTTACTGCAGATATGGCAATACAAAACGTGATTGGAGACAGTTTTAGAGGTGCTACCTGGGTAAGTATACACAATGGCGGCGGAGTTGGCTGGGGCGAAGTTATAAATGGTGGATTTGGTATGATTCTTGATGGTACTACTGAAGCCGAAAGACGTTTAAAATCTATGCTTTTCTGGGATGTTAATAACGGAATTGCTAGAAGAAGTTGGGCAAGAAATGAAGCAGCAGTGTTTTCAATTAAACGCGCTATGGAAATCGAGCCAAATTTAAAAGTTACTATACCTAACATAGTTGATGATAATTTAATAAATTTATTGTAACCATTTAAAAAATTCACTATGAAACACTTACTTAAAACATTACCATTACTGGTCATCCTATTTGTGGTAACATCTTGCAGCTCTGTGAGAGTTGCTGTCGATTATGACAAAAATGCCAATTTTTCGACCTACAAGACCTTTGCTTTTTTTAAAACTGGAATTGACAAAGCTGAAATCAGCGATTTAGATAAGCGCCGAATTTTACGTGCCATAGAAGCCGAAATGTTATCTAAAGGCTTTACAAAATCAGACAACCCAGATTTATTAGTGAGCCTTTTTACCAAGTCTAACCAACGTGTTGATGTGTACAACAATGCCTGGGGCTATGGTGGCTGGGGCTGGGGCGGATTCTACCACCCATGGGGTTGGGGCTGGAACCAACCTAACGTTTCTACCAGAACTGAAGGCGTATTGTATATCGATTTAATTGATGCCAACAAAAAAGAATTGATTTGGCAAGGAATGGGTACAGGATACTTAACTCAAAACATGGAGAAAAAAGATGAACGTATTAAAGAATTCGTCGCTGAAATTATGTCAAAATATCCCCCGGGAATGACAAAATAAAATGTTTAAAAAAAGCAACTTGAAAGAGTTGCTTTTTTATTTAAGGAAAATAAGGTTTTGCATGCCCATTATCTACTAACCACTTATTGATATCGAGACCATCAACAATAATATTGGCTAAATATCGGCCATACTTACCTTGTTTATCTTTGTAAGAATGAATTTCCACTTCCTTATTTAGTATCATTTCTCTTACCAAATCTCTTACTACAATGCCAGCTTGTTTTTCAGCACCGCGTAATTCTGGTGTATCAATTCCATAAAGGCGAAGTTTCATTTCCTGAAAATGTAAAAACCCTAAATCTACTATTGCAGTAACCGTATCTCCATCGTAAACATCGATAATTTTCGCTTTATAATTATACATAACTCATTCTTTTTTAATTAATTATATTCATATTTTATAAATATAATAAAATTCAAGTATTACTTGTTTAACGAATATTTGTAATTTTACTAAACAACGTCATATAAAAATCTCATGTCTAACGCTATAGAATCAAATCCTATTTTAAATCGTTTGCCTAAGCACTTGCTGCAGTTTGTCAAGCCTCAAAACTACGAGGACTATTCTGCAATAGATCAAGCAGTGTGGCGCTATGTAATGCGTAAAAATGTCGATTTTCTTAAAACGGTCGCACACACATCGTACATAGATGGTTTAAAACAAACCGGAATCGCTATCGATAACATTCCCAATATGTATGGTATGAACCGCATTTTAAAAGACATAGGTTGGGCAGCTGTGGCGGTAGATGGCTTTATTCCGCCCAATGCCTTTATGGAATTTCAGGCTTACAATGTCTTGGTTATTGCAAGTGATATCAGGCAACTGGAACATATAGAATATACGCCCGCACCAGATATCATTCATGAAGGTGCAGGACATGCGCCTATTATTGCGAACCCAGAATATGCCGAATATTTAAGACGTTTTGGCGAAATTGGATGTAAAGCCATATCATCTGCTAAAGATTACGAATTGTACGAAGCTGTAAGATATCTTTCCATTATTAAAGAAGCGCCCAATACACCCGAAAAAGCTATTGCTGCGGCAGAAAAAAAGGTAGATGAATTGCAAAATAATATGGGAGAACCCAGCGAAATGGCACTTATTAGAAATTTGCATTGGTGGACTGTTGAATATGGTTTAATTGGCACGCTTGAAAATCCTAAAATTTATGGAGCAGGATTGCTCTCGTCTATTGGCGAAAGCGCCTGGTGTATGACAGATGCCGTAAAAAAAGCACCTTATTCTATGGAGGCGGCTTTTAAAAATTTTGACATAACCAAACCACAACCTCAACTATATGTAACACCAGATTTTGCGCATTTAAGTTTGGTGTTAGAAGAATTTGCTAACACCATGGCGCTTCGCAAAGGCGGCCTATTGGGTGTTAATAAACTTATACAGTCTAATGCTTTAGGAACGATAGAACTAAGTACCGGATTAGAGATTTCTGGCGTTTTCTCTAGTGTGCTAGAAGACAGCGGCAACCCCATTTACATCCAAACAACCGGTGCGACAGCTTTGTCTTATCGGGAAAAAGAACTAGTAGGTCATGGTACTAATTCCCACAGTAAAGGATTTGGGTCGCCTATTGGAAAACTTAAAGGCATTAATTTAGCGATTGAAGATATGAGTCCGCGCGACTTAAGCGCCTATCACATTTACGAAGAAAAAACGGTTACTCTAGAGTTTGAAGGTAATATTACTGTTTCGGGCGATATTATTACTGGTAAACGAAATCTTCAAGGAAAAATAATTCTTATTAGCTTTAAAAATTGCACGGTGAAACATAACGATGCCATTTTATTTAAACCTGAATATGGCATTTACGATATGGCTGTTGGAAAATCAATTGTTTCAGCATTTTCTGGTCCTGCCGATTTTAACAGTTTCGATTTAATTACCCATGTGCCATCAACAAAAACCATTCATATTAAAAAATCTGCTAAACGCATACAACTAGAAGCACTTTACCAGCAAGTGAGAGATTATAGAGAAGGTAACAACAGAACCATTTCCAGAACAAAAACTTTAGAAGAACTCATAGAAAACCATCCATCCGACTGGTTATTACCCGTAGAATTGTATGAACTCGCTTTTATTGGAAATGAAACAAATTTATGCGAAGCCATTAAAAATCATTTAGAACGTATTAAACAAAATAAGCCTGAAGTAGGAGGTTTAATTGATGATGGATTGGCTATTATTGAGAAGCAAGCTGTAGGCCGTAGGCTTTAGGCTGTAGGCGATTTTAACTACCTAAATCGTTTCAAAGTGTTTTTAGTAAACTTACTTAGCACTAAGGTTCCACTAATTTCGGCGCGTTCGTTTAAAAGCGTGTCCCAATGTGCTGTACCTTCCCAAAAAACAGACTTCATGCGTTTTAGGGCTTCAGGGTTGTAATTGCTTAGTTTTTCTGCTAATTCACTTATGGCATCATCTAAAGCTTCAACGGTATCAAAAATTTCGGCATATAACCCCTTGCTTTTAGCATATTCCGCAGAATAAAAGGTTTCTGCATTAATGGTTAATTCAGATGTGGCTGCTACACCAATTTTTCTGGTTACTGCCGGTTCAATAACAAAAGGACCGATACCAATACTCAGTTCACTTAACCGTATGGCGGCAAATTTTGTTGCCAAACAAAAATCGGTTGCAGCGGCTAACCCAACGCCACCACCCACAACTTTTCCCTGTACGCGACCAATTATAAGTTTTGGACACCTACGCATGGCGTTTATTACCTTAGCAAATCCGGAAAAAAATGCTTTTCCCTGTTCAACATCCTCAATAGCCATAACTTCGTTAAAACTGGCGCCTGCACAAAAGGTTCTATCGCCACCACTTTTTAGAACTATCACATTAACTGCCTCATTTGCCCCTGCATCATCTATGGCCTCTTTTAGCTTCTGTAAAATAGCACTAGGCATAGAATTTTTATTAGGATGATAAAATTCGATATATCCAACTCTATTTTTAATGTTTATGTTAACGTAAGGTTCTATCATTTTAAAGGTGATTTTTACTGTCTTTTTAAAGCTTCAAGATACATATTTTTTTAATGTATTGTTAAGCAACTTATGTTACCTTCACTTTAAAAATAATTAAAGTAATTTGCCGAAAAATTAATATTATATGGGATTATTAAATTTAATATTTGGAAACAAACAAAAAATGATAAAAGAATTTCAAACACGAGGCGCCATTATTTTAGATGTAAGAACAGCAGGTGAATATACTCAAGGCGCCATAAAAGGCTCAAAAAACATACCGCTACAAAACATTACATCGCAAATAAATACGATTAAGAAATTAAACAAACCAGTTATTACTTGTTGTGCGAGTGGCATGCGTTCTGGAAGTGCTGCCAGCATCTTAAAAAGTAATGGTATTGAAGCTTTAAATGGCGGAGGCTGGATGAGTTTAAATAATAAACTATAGTTTAAAAACACCCAGTTTGTCTTGACTACTAATGGTGGTTTCGTTGTATTTTAGGGTCCAACCGAGAGAATTAGTTAAGATATAGAATTTAGACAATTCGCTTATTAACCTATTTTTAGCATTCGACTTAATTTCTGAATTCTCAAGTTTTTTAACTAGAGATTTTTTAACGGTTTCTTTTATATCGTTATAATCTTTTGCTTCAAATGCATTAAAATAATCGGCTTGTATGTCGTAATATTCTAAATCTGGATTAATTTTTATTTCTGCTTCAGGAATACTTAAAATAGTTAATGTTTTAGTGGATTCATCAATCTTGTATTCAATAAGACTTAAATCATACGACACAAACACATCGGCGTTTACTACAATAAGCGCCTTTTTTTCTGAAGTAAAAAACGATCCGAAAATTTCTTTGGAGTTTCTGTAATTGAAAACTTCGCTGAAATGCCCTTCGGTAACTATAAGCTTTCCAACATTATTAATTTGTTCTTGAATGAGTGCAGAGCTTTCTTGAAGCACTATCTTATCGTCATTTTTATTGTCGAAATATTTATAAATAAAAAAGATGGCAATTAAAATAACAACCCCATAAATAATTTTTCGCATGACAGTATTTTTTTGCGAAAGTTATTAAAATAGAATGATAATTTTTAAACTAAATGAGGTTGTTTTTTTTAGCTTTTTCTACGGCTTCTAACTTATTATGCACTTGCAGTTTTTTGTAAATATTTTCTATATGCTTTCTAATAGTGCCTGTAGATAAAAAAAGATTTTCGGCTATTAAATTATAACTTAAACCTTTACTTAACTGCTCTAATACCTGAATTTCTCTCTCAGAAAGTTTTATATCGTCTTGGTTAGTTTTACAGCTAAAATCTACGGGGTTTCTTAATAATTTTAATGTTTTTAGTGCGATTGATGGATTCATAGCGGCACCACCGTTTAAAGTTTCAACAATACCGTCGTGCAAATCTTTAGCATTAATCTCTTTTAGCAAATAGCCGTCTGCCCCTGCTTTTATGGCTTTAAAAATATTTTCATCATTATCAAAAACGGTAAGCATGATAATTTTTATTTGCGGGTATTTTTGTTTTACTATTTCTGTAGTTTCTATGCCATCTAATACTGGCATTTCAATATCCATTAAAATTAAATCTAAGTTATGATTTGCATCTAATTGCGTTAATAAATCTGATCCATTCAATGCAACGAACTTTACCGTTAAATCGTTAAAGAAAGACAGTTTTTCTTTAACCGCATTTATTAAAAAAGTATTGTCATCAGCTATGGCTATTTTTATATTCATTAGCAATATCTTTTATTTGTTATACTTCAAACGTTATTGTTGTTCCTTCATTTTCTTTTGTTTCAACATTTAGGTTAGAACCCATTTCGCGCACACGCTTTTTCATATTGTTAAGTCCGTTGCCAAAGGCTATCTTATCTAAATCAAATCCTTTACCATCATCAATAACACTTATTTTTAAAGAATTCTCAAGTTTTTTAAAGCTAACGGTTATTGTTTTGGCGTCGGCATATTTAACGGCGTTATTAATGGCTTCTTGCACAATTCTATAAATATTCATTCCCGCGACGGAAGTAAATTTTAGCGATTCAGAAAGTTTCTCATCTATATTAAATTCAAAATGAATTCCTGAAGATGCCACTTTGCCTTTATCAATAAAATTAGAAATTCGCACCTGTAAATCTTCCATAGAAATTTCATTTTTATTCATTGCCCAAATAGTATCACGCAACTCGTAAATGGTTTCTTTAGTAAATTCACTTATACTAGTTAGTTTGCTGGTTAGTTGCTGGTTGGTAATTTTAAATCCGTATTGTAAATTATCAATAGTTGAAATGATGAAGGTAAGTTGAGCTCCAATATTATCGTGTAAATCTCTAGAAATCGTTAAACGCTGTTCTTGTAATTGATTTTGATTTTCAATTTTAATTAAAGCTTCTTTAAGTTCGCTTTCCTTTTGAAGCTGTTTGTTTTTAAGTTTTTGTTGTTTAAGCAGCAAATACCCAAGTATAGCCACAACAATTGCTAAAATACCCAAACCAATAATTTGCGTGTTTTTTTGATTGATATGAAGTTCTTTTTCGGCTAAATTGGCGCGTTGTGATAAGATTTCTTTTTCTTTCTTTTCGGTTTCGTATTTAATTTCGAATTCTGATATTTTGTCTTTTAATGAGTTTTTAGAGAGCTCTTGTTCTACCTCATATTGTTTTTTAAAATAGTTATAGGCCTGCTTAAAATTGTTTTTCTTCTCATAAAGAAGCGCTAAATTTTTGTAAATACTTGCAATATCCGATGGGTTTTCTGCTTCAATTATTAGCGGTAATGCTTTTAAGAAATAATTTTCGGCATCGGTAAGCTTGTTAATTTTTGAATAATTCACGCCTAAATTAAGATAGGTTACTCTTAATGTCTGACTGTCTTTAGCTTGTTCCGCTTCATCTAAAACAGATTTGTATATCTCAATGGCTTTTTGGGGTTGGTTTCTCACGGTAGCTAATTGCGCCATACCTGCTTTCGAAAAAAGAATTACTTTGGCGTAGTTAACCTCTTTTGCTTTTTCTACCGCCAATTGGTAATGCTGCTCTGCTTTTGCATAATATAAGGTATCATTATTCTTTTCGCCTAGTTCTTTATACATTCCTGCAACGTTGTATAAACTATTAGCAATATCTATCTTACTGGTACTGTTTTTCTTAATTTTTAAGGACTGCAAATAAAATTCCAGAGCTTTTTCGTACTCTTTCATATCTTCATAAATCAGACCGATGTTGTTAAACGACTTTCCCAAAGCTGTTGAATCGTTTAATTTTTCGGCAAGTTTTATGGCTTCTCGATGCACATCTAAAGATGCCTCTGCTTGACTTAAATACGACATAGCTAATGCTTTGTTGTTTAAATAGCGTAATTGATCGACTTCATTTTTTTCCTTCTTTGCTAATTGAAGTGCTTTATCAAAATTTGATAACGCTGTTTTAAAATCGCCTTTATAAAAATTTAAAACACCAAAATCGCCATAGTACTTGTTATATAGAAAATAATCGTATTTGTTTTTAAGCTTTTCCCAAGATTTTTGGTAATATGACGTGGAGGTTTCATAGTCGCCCTTAACAATAAATAACTGCGCATATTTTAATAAACTGTGAATGTGTATTTGCTCTAAATCATTCTTGCCTTCGGTGAATTTTAAGGTTTTTAAAATATAAACCTCAGCCGAATCTTTGTTTTGGTCGAAATATTGGTCTACTAAATTATGTAACGCCTCCGCTTTTTCCTTAGGAATTTTGCTCGTTTTATAAATTGCATTTAAGCTATCTATTTTCTTTTTTGAACTTTGAGAAAAGCCATATAAACCACAAATAATGAAGAGTATCGAGAGTAATAATTTTTTCATATGCTATTTGACATGTATTTCAAATATAAGTTTTTGCATTAAAATAATATCTCTGGTTATTTTAAAATAACGATTAAATAGTGTTGTGTGTAATTCTTCTAGTATTTGAACTTTTTCGTGGTTCGTTTGAAGTTTGCTCTGCGCCTGAATTATATTTTTCTGCAATTGAAAACAGATTTTGCTATTCATCTTTTTTTCAGAAATTAAATAAAAAACTACCTTAATAATGCAAAACACTACAACCAAAACCAACAAATAAATTCCGAGTATAAACAGATTATTAAACATAATGATTAATAAAAATGATGATGCTAATCGTTAAAAATGAGGCTTACATAAGTGCATAAAAAAACACCAATGGCACATCGTTTTTCCGAGTATAACAATTGGTGTTTTTAATTTGAACTGATTAATAGCAGAATAAATATAGCTTAATAACCTCAACCTCAATTAATTTTTCGACCAACCGTTAAAAAAAATGATTAAGCGCAATAAAGATCCTTATCACGCCTAATCGAACAAATCTCAACAACAAGATTTAGTTTTGTAAATTATAAGCGTAGATGGTTTTATCATTGGCTTTATAGTATAATACTCCAGCTATTTCATCTACCTGATACTCTGGCTTCTTATCTTTTAATAAAATTTCTTTATCAACTTTCCCTGTATCTTTATTTACTTTAACTAACCCCACACCATCATCAAGTTTTGTTAAAATGAATTGTGCATTTTCGGTTGCCGCTGTTGCTTTAAATCGTTTCGACATCATTTGAAATGATGCATCTCCAATTGAAGCAAACATATCTGCAGCCCGTTTGTTTTCTTTACCATAATCGTTATAGTTGCTCAAATCGTTAGCACTACCATAACTATTTGTTCTGTTCATTCCAGCTTTTGCAGCATGTGCCATTGCTAATCCAGTAGATGCAACGGCTACTACCCCAGAAAGCACTTTAACAAAGCCACTTTGAGATGGCGATTTGTAATATTCATGATAAATTTCTTTACCATCGTCTCCCAATAATGCCACATTTTGAGAAGAACTTAAAAACATTTTATTGTTCCTCATTTCCATAGCATTCGCAACTTCCTTTTCATCAAACTTAACATTTGCTAATTCTTTTACATTGCCTGAGTTCGCATCTATGGCATAAATAGTACCATCGGCCGCAATTAAATAACGATTTTTTGAACTATCGAACGTTGAAGCTACGGCAGCCGAATTTTTATACTTTAACGGTTTAGACCATACTTGATCACCCGTTTTTAAGTCAACTATATTGGCGTCTTCGCTGGTAATATAAATTAAACCTTGAGGCGATTGTGCCATTACCATAATATTCGCACCCGTCTTTAATGGTTTTTTAAACAGTGTTTGTCCATCAAAAGAAATTTTATTAATCCCTCCTTGTTGAATACCAAATAAAATACCATCATTTTGAACATAAAAATGTTGTACAAAGCCTTTGGTCTTCGGGGCTTTTTCCCATAAATCTTCACCAGAAGATGCGCTTAAAAAAGCTATTTCAGATTCTTCAGCAGCCACTTTATCACTAACAACCGCTATACCTTGAGGTAAAATTTGAAAATTCGATACGTTACCTTGCACCTTTCTGTCGTCTTTCCATAATTCTTCACCTTTACTTCCTATTTTATGAATTCGCGTGTTTTTTCCGTTGGTGGTCGTTTCAAATCCATAAATTTCTTTTTCAGTTTCATCGGCAACCATCCAGTTTATGCCTTTTATTTTGCATTCCCATAAATCGTCTCCTTTATGTGATTTAGCAAGCAATCCTTGAGCTGTTGGTATAATTAACATGTTTTTTAATAATAACGGAACACCGGTTACACTAAAATCTTTGGCAATACCTACTCTACCTGGTTTGTCTAAAAAGAAACTATAATCTAATTTTTGAGTACTTAAATCGTATACAGCGACTTTGGGAGTCATTTTTTCGAACTTATCGCCTTCTTTTTGAATTCCACTAACAATAAGCTTGTTTTGTGGTAAAACAATATTACAAGTATAAATCTGGTTCCAGTTATCGTTATCAGAATTAAAAATAACCTTGCCTGTAATATAGTTTATTACTGCTCTTTTGGTTTTTGCGAGTCCCGCAAATTTAGAATCTGCTCCCTGCGAAATCACGATATATGGAGAAGCGGGAATAAACTCTGTTTCTTCCGGTTTTAATTTTCCGAAACTATTGAATGTAAATGTTGGAACACTATGCTTAGGGTCGATACCAACTAATCCGTCGTTAGTGGCAGCAATAAGAACACCTCCAACGGTTAAGGTCATTTCGTTAATATTTGCACCTAAATCGTAGGTGTATTGAGGCGTTTCGGCCTTTTGAGCGCTCGCAAAATTCAGTATTAAACTAGCTGCGATAATTGAAAAAAAATGTTTTAAATTTCTCATTGTTGATTATGTTTATAATTAATAGCATCACAAATTTGCGTATAAACAACAATGGAATCAATACGACGAATTACGTATATTTAAAAGTCTGGGATATTAAAATCGAAAAAGGTTGCCTTTTACAAGGCAACCCAAAAACAATTTTTAGAATTTCTTCGATAATTTTTTTCCCTCAAAAATCAAATTCTAAGTGTTAACTTACAAAAAATATTTTACATAACGAAATTTTACATTAATATTAATACGTTTATCAAACCCGATATTAACAAAATAAATACAACACTTTGAATCGGATACATTTTTGATTTACAACTAATTAATGATTATTGCACAGCGATTGTTCTAAAAAACTATATGCGGAAAATAAGCCTGCAATTGCATTATTTTATGCTGTAAATTTTGAGTGAATTTCTTATGCGCTTCTGAGTTTGGATTAAAAGGTTTATGCTGAAGTCCCTTTTGCACCTCTTCAACCAACAGCATGGTTTTAATGGCGTCGGCAGCTATCCAGACTTCCTGAAACTTCTCCCAGATATAGTTAACAGCTAATTGATTTGGATGCACCATATCTTCGGCAAAAAAGCGATAATCGCGAAGTTCGTCCATTACAATTTCGTACGATGGAAAATAAAATGATTGTTGGTCTGCGCTTAAGGTTTTTTGATTTAAGAACTGATGAATCGCCGCTATTAAATGGGATTTACTACGAGTGTTTTCAACAAAACCATCTTTAATATGACGCACAGGTGAAACTGTAAAAATAATTGACACTTTAGAATTTACATTCTGTATTAGGCTTACAATATTCTGCAAAGACGCTGCAATTTCTTCAACCGAAAGTAATTCTTTAGAAAATTGCTTTTGAGGCACTTTATGACAGTTTCCCACAAGACTTTTGGATTCGATGAATCGATAGGCCCAAGCGGTTCCTAAGGTGATAATTACGTGGCTTGATTGTTGAATTTGTTGGTTTGTTGATTTAACTTGTTGATTCAAATTTTGCAACAATTCAACTTTTGATGGTGAACTTAATTTAGAATGTGCCTCAAAGCAATGCCACTGTTCGTTAAAAAAAAAGATATCCTTTTCTGAATATTCTTTTAGTTCGATTGCATTTAAAATTAACGATTCAATAGCTTTAGGTTGAAATAAAATACCAAATGGATTTTGAAGATTTCGAAACTTGAAATACGACAACTTATCCCCCATATTTTCAACAAAACAAGAGCCCAACAATAAAATGTTTGAATTGTAGTCTATAAGATTATTAGACTGCTTTTGTAATGGTATTTGGGTTTGTAATTTCATTTTTATACTTTCAAATGTTGGCTCGCAAAGACGCTATGGCGCAAAGTAGCCTTACAAATTGTTCACAATTCTTGTGATTCCGGTTTTTATTAACGGACTATTAAAATTAACTAATAATCCTAGTTTCAATCCTGATAATTTCAAGTAAGTAAGCAGTTGTTTTGGGTGTACAGGATGAATTTCTTCAACAGATTTTATTTCAACAATAACTTTGCTATCAATAATTAAGTCCGTTCTAAATCCTAAATCAAGTTTTCTATTTTTCCAAATTACCGGTAACGCCTTTTGTCTTTCTACGTGCAGCCCTTCATTGATGAGTTCAAAACATAAAACTTCTTCGTACACAGATTCTAAGAGACCTGGACCTAGCTCAACATGAATTTGATAACACTTATCTACAATGACACTTGAAATTTCATTCTCACTCATAAATAAAAAATCAGTACTTAAATCTTTGCGTCTCTGTGACTTTGCGAGACTATATCAAATACGCTTTCGCTGCCTCTAAAGCCTCATTAATCCCAGATGGGTTTTTACCGCCTGCTGTTGCAAAAAACGGTTGACCACCGCCACCACCTTGGATGTATTTTCCAAGTTCGCGCACTACTTGTCCAGCGTTTAATCCTTTACTCGCTACCAATTCTTTAGAAATATAACATGTTAACAAGGCCTTCCCTTCACTTTCGGTGGCAAACAACAAGAATAAATTATCAGCATTCGAACCCAAATCGAAACAAACATCTTTAATACCAGATGCATCCAAATCAAGTTTTTTTGCTAAAAACTGAATCCCATTAATATCTTGCAGTTCGTTTTTAAGCTCGCCAATTATGTTTTTAGCTTTATCTTTTAATAAAGCCTCTATTTGCTTTTTCAAACTTGTATTTTCTTCTTGTAAACTCTGAAGCGCTTTTACAGGCTCTTGTGCATTATTAAGCAACTCTTTCATTTCTAAATAAAGTCTGTTGTTCTCTGCATAAAAATCCTTAACTGCATCGTTAGTTATAGCTTCAATACGTCGAATCCCTGCAGCTACTGCACCTTCTGATATGATTTTAAAATGCCAAATGTCAGAGGTATTTTTTACGTGCGTCCCTCCACAAAGCTCTATAGACTTCCCAAAACGAATTGCTCGAACCGTATCGCCGTACTTTTCTCCAAACAAACTCATAGCACCTTCGGCAATGGCTTCTTCTTTTGGGACGTTTCGCATTTCCTCTAATGGCAATTTTCCTGCTATTCGTGCATTTACAAAATTTTCGACATCTTGTAATTCTTCATTTGTTAATTTAGAAAAATGAGAAAAATCGAATCTTAAATTTTTTGAATGTACAGCACTTCCTTTTTGCTCCACATGCGTGCCTAAAATTTCGCGTAAGGCCTGATGTAATAAATGGGTTGCAGTATGGTTGCATTCTGTTCTATAGCGCTGTTTGGCATCAACAACTGCCTGAAAGGATTCGTTAATATGCTTTGGTAAATTTTTAGCAAAATGAATAATAACGTTATTTTCTTTCTTGGTATCTAAAATGTACACCACGTCGCCATGAGAATCTTCCAAATAGCCTTTATCACCTACTTGTCCGCCACCTTCTGGGTAAAACGGGGTTAAATTAAAAACCATTTGATACATTTCGCCGTCCTTCTTAGACACTACTTTTCTGTATCGGGTTAATTTTACTTTGGCTTCTAGCCTATCGTAACCAACAAATTCTTCTTCTTTATCGTCAACTAAAATCGTCCAATCTTCGGTAGACATTTCACTGGCTGCACGCGATCGATTTTTTTGTTTTTGAAGTTCTTCGTTAAATCCTTTTTCATCTAAATTCAACCCCTTTTCGCTTAAAATAAGTGCTGTTAAATCGATAGGAAACCCGTAAGTATCATACAATTCGAATGCTTTTTCACCCGAAATAGTAGTTCCTTTTGTTTCTTCAACAATACGATTTAATAAAACCAAGCCTTGGTCTAGCGTTCTTAAAAACGATTGTTCTTCTTCTTTAATAACATTTTCAACCAATTGTTTTTGAGCTTTTAACTCCGGAAATGCAGACCCCATTTTATCGCTCAATACATCAACCAACCTGTATATAAAAGGCTCTTTTTTATCTAAAAAAGTAAAGCCATAACGCACGGCGCGTCGTAAAATTCTACGTATTACATAACCCGCACCTGTATTGCTTGGTAACTGCCCATCTGCAATTGAAAAAGCCACCGCACGTACGTGATCGGATATAACACGAATAGCAACATCAACTTTTTCTCCTGAAGCATCTGGATTACCGTATTTTTTATGAGTTATTGTTTCAATTTCTCGAATAATTGGGGTGAATACATCGGTATCGTAATTAGACTGAACACCTTGCAACACCATGCACAAGCGCTCGAAACCCATACCAGTATCAATGTGTTTATCTGGTAAACTTTCTAAGCTACCATTGGCTTTTCGGTTGTATTGCATGAATACTAAATTCCAAATTTCAACAACCTGAGGATGATCTTTATTTACTAATTCCTTCCCAGAAATTTTAGCTTTTTCTTCCGCAGAGCGAATATCAACATGAATTTCACTGCAGGGTCCACACGGACCTTGGTCGCCCATTTCCCAGAAATTATCCTTTTTATTGCCTTTTAAAATACGATCTTCGGTAATAAATTGTTTCCATAAATCGTAAGCTTCGGTATCCATAGGCAGCTTATCTTCTTCACTACCTTCAAAAACGGTTACATATAAAATATCTTTATCGATTCCGTAAACTTCGGTTAACAATTCCCAAGCCCAAGCAATAGCTTCTTTTTTAAAATAATCGCCAAAACTCCAGTTACCTAACATTTCAAATAAAGTGTGATGGTAGGTATCATAACCAACCTCTTCTAAATCATTATGTTTTCCAGAAACACGCAAGCATTTTTGTGTATCGGCAATGCGATTATTTTTTGGCTGGGCATTCCCTAAAAAGTATTCTTTAAACGGTGCCATCCCCGAGTTTACGAACATTAAAGTTGGATCGTCTTTAAGAACCATTGGTGCCGACGGAACTATGCTGTGCTTTTTATCTTCAAAAAAACTTAAGAATTGAGATCGAATATCTTGTGACTTCATGCGTAATATTTATTGTTTTTTAATGCTTGCATGCAGTTCGCTTTTAAAAATTTGGTTCTTCGTCAAACTTTTATACATGCACATTTTATTTATTTAAAATGGTTACTGTGTTGTTATATTATTTTATTTACAAAACAATTTTTATCTTTACTGTTTACAAAAACATAAATCCTATGTTTGTTTTATTATGCTAATCATACATAATAATATTTTGTGGATTTAGGCGTTTGCTATAAAAATCGAATATGTATGGCATTTATTTAAAGTGCAAAAATAGTATAAATTAAGAAATGAGTAAGGTAAAATATTATTACGATGCAGAATCGTTATCATACAAGAAAATAAAGCGCAAAAAAAGAACAACTTTAAAGTATGCATCTGTATTTTTATTAGGAGCGGCTCTATTTGGATTTTTATTTGTTTTTTTAGCAAGTCAGTATGTAGAATCGCCAAAAGAACGTGCTTTAAAACGAGAATTACAGAACTCCCAATTGCAATTTGAGTTATTAAATAAAAAAATGAAGGAAGCCGAGGCTGTATTGGCTAGTGTTGCTGAAAGGGACAACAATATTTATCGGGTGTATTTTGAAGCAAATCCCATTCCAGATGAACAGCGTAAAGCGGGATTTGGTGGTATCAACCGATACAAAAATTTAGAAGGGTTTGATAATTCCAAATTAATTATTGAAAGTAACAAGCGCTTAGATATTCTTCAAAAACAAATTGTGGTACAAAGCAAATCGCTTGATGAAATAGCTAAATTAGCAGCAGAAAAAGAAAAACTTTTGGCTGCCATTCCTGCTATTCAGCCAGTTAGAAATCAAGATTTAAAAAGAATGGCTTCGGGTTACGGTATGCGATCTGACCCGTTTACGAAAGTTAGAAAAATGCACTATGGAATGGATTTTAGTGCGCCAAGAGGTACACCTATTTACGCTTCAGGCGATGGAATTATAGAACGTGCTGACAATACTGCAACCGGTTATGGTAATCATATTAGAATAGATCATGGTTACGGTTATGTGAGCCTTTATGCGCATTTATACAAATATAACGTTCGAAAAAACCAAAAGGTTAAACGTGGTGATTTAATTGGATTTGTTGGTAGTACAGGACGTTCTGAAGCACCGCATTTACATTATGAAATATTTAAAGATGGCGAGCGCATTAACCCTATTAACTTTTACTACGGAAGTTTAACAGCCGAAGAATTTAATAAAATGTTAGAGCACGCATCATTAGAAAACCAATCTCTAGATTAATGTACATAGATTTACCCGAAAAACGATATTATAGTATTGGCGAAGTGGCCAAAGCATTTGGTGTAAACGCATCACTTATACGGTTTTGGGAGAAAGAGTTTGATGCTCTAAAACCAAAAAAAAATGCCAAAGGAAATCGGAAATTTACGCCTGAAGACATAAAAAATCTTAAATTTATTTATCATCTAGTAAAGGAAAGAGGATTTACTCTTGATGGTGCCAAAATTCATTTAAAAGAAGAAAAGCAAGAAACACTTACAAATTTTGAAATTATTAGTAAATTAGAAGATGTAAAAAATCAACTCATAAAAATAAAACAACATTTGTAACATTTTTTAAGAAAGTACTACTTACTAGATAATCAAACTATAAATCTCAAAAATTAATTAAAATGAAAAAATGGCTTATTCCTGTTATCGTTATTGCCGTGATAGTTTTCGGACTTTATTCTTGGGCAAAAGGATTCAATAACACCGCTGTAAACTTTAAAGAAACCGCAACCAGAAGTTGGGGAGACGTAGAAAGCAGCTATCAGCGCCGAAATGACCTAATAGGCAATTTGGTGAAAACAGTGCAAGGAGCGGCCGATTTTGAAAAAAGCACTTTAGAAGCTGTTATTAAAGCGAGAAGCGAAGCCACAAAAACAACAATAGACGCGAATAATTTAACACCAGAAAATATGGCGCAGTTTCAGGAAGCGCAAAGTGGTTTAACTGGTGCATTATCAAGATTATTACTTGTGGTGGAAAGATATCCAGAACTAAAAGCGAATCAGAATTTCTTAGAACTACAGGCGCAATTAGAAGGTACTGAAAACAGAATTAATGTGGCTAGAGACCGCTTTAATGAAGCTGTGGAGCCATATAATAAGCATATTAAAATATTTCCAAATTCATTATTAGCAGGTTTATTCAATTTCGACCAAATGAATTATTACAAAGCAGACGCAGGAAGCGAAAAAGCTCCTGACGTGGAATTTGATTTTAAATAAAAATTACGAGATTTTCTCGCACACTCATGCCCAATAAAGTTGAAGATTTTTTAACAAGCAGTGAAGAACAGGAGGTTATTGAAGCCATTAGAATAGCTGAATTAAACACCTCTGGCGAAATACGAGTACATATCGAAAAAACCTCTAAAGGCGATGCTACCAATCGTGCTTTAGAGGTTTTTTATATGCTAAAAATGGACAATACTAAACTTCAAAATGCCGTTTTAATTTATGTGGCTGTTGAAGAAAAAACATTTGTAATTTACGGCGACAAAGGTATTAATGATGTGGTTTCGAAAAACTTTTGGGATAGCACAAAAGATATCATGCAAGGGCATTTTAAAGCTGGGAACTTTAAACAAGGATTGATTGACGGTATTATAAAATCTGGGGAACAACTTAAAAAATATTTTCCATACCACGCTTCAGATACAAACGAACTCACTAACGAAATTTCTAAAGGGTGAAGTATTTAGTTTACAGTTTTCGGTCTCAGTTTCTAGTTTTCGGTCATCGGTCTATAAACAACTATAGCACTATTGTACTTGCTCTTTTCTGTTTTCTTTTTAGTTTCAATGCGGTGTTCGCACAGTTTGATATTCCAAAAAAACCAGATTTTCAAACGAGTGTTTACGACTACATTAACCTATTAACTCCAGTTCAAAAAAACGATTTAGAACAAAAATTAATAAAGTATTCTGATACCACTTCCACTCAGATTGTAGTAGCCATTATTACATCTACCAATGGAGAGAATATTAATTATTTAGGTGCCAATTGGTTGACAAAATGGGGTATTGGGCAAGCTAAAGAAGATAATGGTATTCTTATAATTTTAGCGAAAGACGACCGGAAAATAGCCATAAATACGGGTTATGGGGTCGAGCATTTACTAACCGATGCTATGTCTAAGCGTATTATTGAAAATAACATAATTCCGTTTTTTAAACAAGATGATTATTATGGAGGATTAAATAAAGGCGCAGATGCCATTTTTGAAGTCTTAAATGGCGAATATCAAGGCACACGCAAAACATCAAATAAAAAAGAATTTCCTGCCGAATTAGTAATAATTCTAATCTTCATTTTTATTATTATCGTTTTGTCCATCTCAAAAAACAGACGCGGCGGCGGCAATAGTGGAAACCGAGGAAACAAATCGGATGTTATGGATATTTTCGAAGCCATTATATTAAGCAATATGGGTCGCGGCAATTACCGAGGCGGTGGCTTTGGCAGCGGCTCTGGTGGTGGCTTTGGCGGCGGCGGCGGTTTTGGAGGTGGCTTCGGTGGAGGCTCTGGCGGCGGCGGCGGCGCTTCTGGTGGATGGTAATTTTGGGGATTGGGTGTTAGTTGTTGGGTGTTAGTTGATAGCTGTTGGC
The DNA here is from genome assembly GCF_042676825.1 of Mariniflexile aquimaris. Taxonomy (NCBI): domain Bacteria; kingdom Pseudomonadati; phylum Bacteroidota; class Flavobacteriia; order Flavobacteriales; family Flavobacteriaceae; genus Mariniflexile; species Mariniflexile aquimaris. Next base: position 296,226 of record NZ_JBHTIB010000008.1, on the reverse strand, counting down.
AATAAGAACCTTTAAATTCTAACTATCTAATCATCTAACCTTCTAACAAATCTAACCATCTAACCATCTAACCATCTAACCATCTAACCATCTAACCATCTAACAAATCTATTTCTTCCTCATATAAATACTTACCGGAACACCTTTAAAATCGAATTTTTCACGTAATTTATTTTCTAAAAAACGCTTATAAGGCTCCTTAACATATTGCGGTAAATTACAGAAAAATGCAAATTGCGGTTGTGGTGTTGGCAATTGCATCACGTATTTAATTTTTACATATTTTGCTTTATTAGCTGGTGGCGGGTAGCTTTCAATAATAGGCAACATCACTTCGTTTAAAACACTGGTTTTAATCTTTTTGGTTCTATTATTATACACCTCAACAGCTGTTTCGATCGCTTTATATAAACGTTGCTTTGTAAGGGTTGATATAAAAATTATTGGCACATCTGTAAAAGGTTCCATTTCTTTTCGAATTGCTCTTTCGAATTCTAAAGTTGTTTTGTGGTCCTTCTCTACTAAATCCCATTTATTAACTAAAATAACAATACCTTTTCTGTTGCGCTCAGCCAACCAGAATATATTCTGATCCTGACCATCAAATCCACGAGTGGCATCTAAAACTAATAAACACACATCGCAATGCTCTATGGCTCTTACACTTCGCATCACAGAATAAAACTCTAAATCGTCTTTAACCTTAGCTTTTCTTCTAATTCCAGCAGTATCTACTAAATTAAACTCGAAACCAAACTGATTATATTTTGTATCAATAGAATCTCTAGTAGTTCCTGCAATGTCGGTTACAATATATCTATCTTCACCTATCAACGCATTTATAAACGACGATTTACCAGCATTTGGTCTACCAACCACTGCAAATCGAGGCAATTCTTCATTAACAACGGTTTCCTTTTCTGGTAATGCTTCTACCAAGGCGTCTAATAACTCACCAGTGCCACTACCATTAATACTGGCTACGGTGAAATACTCCCCTAATCCTAAGGAATAAAACTCTACGGCATCTTCGGCGCGTTTAGCATTATCCACCTTATTAACTACTAAAAAAACAGGTTTGCTCACTTTACGAAGCAATTTAGCAACGTCTTCGTCCATACCTGTTACACCAGATTCCACATCTACCATAAAGATAATGGCATCGGCTTCATCGATAGCTAACTCTACTTGTTTATCTATTTCAGCTTCAAAAATATCATCGCTTCCTAATACATATCCTCCAGTGTCAATTAACGAAAATTCTTTTCCGTTCCAATCACTTTTTCCATAATGGCGATCTCTAGTAACTCCACTTACCGCATCAACAATGGCTTCTCTTCGTTGTATTAAACGATTGAAAAATGTTGATTTCCCCACATTTGGGCGTCCTACTATCGCAACTATATTACTCATAATCTTTTATTTATCTGCAACTTATTACAGTTGATGTTTTATTTAACAGGTTTGCTAAATTTTTTGCAAAAATAGGAAATATACCCTTTGCAAGCATATTTTTTAAGAACTAATAAATTCTTTACTTTTTAGAAGAAAAAAATAGTATTTTACTATCCATAAACCAAGTAACTATGCCAACCGCCAACGATATTATTTTACGCCCGCGATTTAAAATTGAATTAAATGAACATCATGAAAGCATTTTAAACCGATTTCAGGACAGTAAAAAAGCGCAATCTGAATTTATTGTGAGCAGAATTGACGACCATGTTTTCATTAAATTTCCGAAACATAAGCAGCATTTCTGGTCGCCGCAATTGCATTTAGAAATAAACGACGTCGATAAAAATTCCTGTGTGTTACATGGTTTATTTGGTCCGAACCCCACGGTATGGACCTTCTTTATGTTTGTACACTTTTTAGTCGCTGGATTATTTATTGCTTTTGGTATTTGGGCTTATACTAATTGGACATTAAAAACAGGGCTCGCACTGCAAATAAGCCTAATGATCTTGATGGTTTTAATTTGGATAGGACTATACGTGGCTGGTAGCATAGGAAAAGCATCGAGTAAAGATGACATGCTAAGACTTAGAAACTTTGCCGAAGGTGTTGTAAATAAAAGTCTTAATTGAATGCAAACAATTAAGACTTTATAACTAAACTAACTCAAATGTACTGCCTTAATTAGCAGTTTTTCAACGGTTCAAATATCGCCATGGTATTTAAACTAATTGTTAGCAAATCAATAAGTTATTATTAGTATTGATGCAGAATGTAACGCTTAGTTGAAGCGTAAATGACATGTATTAAAATTTGATGATTTTTTAGGTTTCGACTGCGCTCAACCTGACACATATAACTTCTCGCACTGAGACTGAGAACTATATGAATCACAAGCTTCAACGGTGCGTAAAAATTTAAATTAATGATGACTTTTAGGTTTCGACTGCGCTCAACCTGACACGTATAACTTCGCTCTGAGACTGCGACTGAAAACTATATTAATCACAAGCTTCAACGATGCGTAAAAATTTAAATAAAGATAACTTTTAGGTTTCGACTGCGCTCAACCTGACACATACTACTGCGAACTGAGACTGAGACTGAGACTGAGACTGAGACTGAAACTGAAACTGAAAACTAATTTAATCACAAGTTTCAACGGTGCATAAAAAATTAAATTAAGATAACTTCTAGGTTTCGACTGCGCTCAACCTGACAAACGCCTTATTCATTAATTATTGTACCCAAAGCGTCTTAGCTGGTTTTGATTGCTTCGCCAGTTTTTGTTCACTTTTACATACATTTCTAAGTGAATTTGCTTGCCAAAAAAAGCTTCTAAATCTTTTCTGGCCTCTACACCTACCCGCTTTAAAGCACTACCTTTATGGCCAATAATAATACCTTTTTGTGTTTCTCGTTCTACCATGATGACCGACCGAATGCGAATAATTTTTTCTTCTTCTAAAAATTCTTCAGTTTCTATCTCTACAGCATAGGGTATTTCCTTTTTATAATGCAAAAGGATTTTTTCGCGAATGGTTTCGTTTATAAAAAAACGCTCGGGTTTATCGGTTAATTGATCTTTAGGATAAAATGCTGGCGATTCTGGCAACAAATCTATAATTCTATTAAAAACTTCTTTTACATTAAATCCTTCTAACGCTGAAATTGGGAAAATTTCGGCATTCGGTACTTTTTCAGCCCAAATCTGCACTTGAGTTTCCAATTGTTCCTGATTCGATTTATCAATCTTATTTAAAAGTAACAACACTGGAATTTTTGAATTGGTTATTTTATTAAAAAAAGCTTCGTCTTTTAATTCTTGTTCACCAATTTCTACCATATACAGTAGCACATCGGCATCTTCGAAAGCAGATTTTACAAAACCCATCATGCTTTCCTGAAGTTCGTAAGCTGGTTTAATAATACCAGGGGTATCTGATAACACTACCTGGAAATCGTCACCATTTACAATACCTAAAATTCTGTGACGCGTAGTTTGTGCTTTGGAGGTAATGATGGATAACTTTTCGCCCACAAAGGCGTTCATTAAGGTAGATTTACCTACGTTGGGATTTCCAATAATATTTACAAAACCTGCTTTGTGGTTCATAGTATTAATTTTTTGTTGGGTACAAATTTACAACCTTGATTTATATATTGCACTATCTAACATTTTTAAACAAAAAAAGCAGAAAGAAATCTTTCTGCTTTTATATAATCTATATAAGTTTTACTATTTAGTTAGAAACTTCTAATAATTCTACCTCAAAAACTAATGCTGAATAAGGTTTAATTTTATCGCCAGTTTGTCTAGCACCATATGCTAAATCTTGAGGAATAAAAAATTTGTATTTAGAACCTGCAGACATTAATTGTAAGCCTTCTGTCCATCCTCTTATTACTTGGTTTATACCAAATTCGGCTGGCTCACCTCTTTCAACAGAACTATCAAATACAGTTCCATCAATTAGAGTTCCGTGATAATGTACTTTTACTTTAGATTCGGCAGTTGGTTTTGCACCTGTACCTTCTTTCATCACGATGTACTGTAAACCACTTTCGGTTACTTTAACACCAGATTTAGATTTGTTCTCTTCTAAGAATTTTTCGTTTGCAACTTTATTTTTTTCGCCTTCAGCTTGTTGCTCTTTCATTTTCTCAGCTTGTTTCTTTTGAAAATAAGTACTTAAAATTTGCTGAACACCTTCTTCTTTAATTAAAATGTTTGTAGAATCTAAGTAATTCATATAGCCTTGTATAAACAATTCGCTATCAATTTCGGCAACATTTGTTTTTACGTTTCTAGCTACATCCATACCAATCGCATAGCTTACAGAATCTAGTTCTGTTTTTAATGCTCTTTTAGTAACACCTTGTCCGCCACAAGAAGATAGAAGAGAAGTTATTGCAATAACTCCTAAAAATTTAATTATTTTCATTTTTGTTTTTTAGTTTAAAAATTTAAGCTGCTAAAGTAACAAAATTCTAAACAGAATGGCGGAAGTATTTTATGAAATTTAACATTTATAAAAATGTATTAATTAAAAACGGACCAGCTACGAAAAGTTCATTTAAAAAAAGCATCATCAATATATAAATCAATTAAAAATGAGCTGTTTATGTTAAAATTTATTCTAGAAACACAATTCACAAATCTTAAGTAACTCAAAACCCAATATTTAACAAAAAAAATACTAAATTTAATTGCACACATCAAAAAAATGCGTATTTTTGGTAAACCAAATTGGTTAACCAGTTTTTCGACTCCCAAACTAACCTCTATTTTGACCTAGTTATTGTATTGGACAAAAAAATATTTATAAACTAAATTTTAAAACTTTTAATTATGAAAAAAACTTTACTTTCTTTCGGCTTATTAGCCACAAGTTTAATTTTTGCACAAAGCCAACAAGTTATTGGTGAATTTCCAACTATGGATGGTGGTATGGAAGCCCAGACTGCGACCACCACAATTCCAGGTATGTCAAGTAACAGTGCTAATAACTTCACAGAATGGACTGTAAGTGGTACATCTGCTACTTCTATAGGTAAAAGATCCATTATTAATAATGCTGCAACAGCAAGGACAGGGAATAAATTCGGTGTGATTGCTCTAGCTTCCGATCCAGCAACAACATCTACTAATTGTCGCTTACAGGCACCTGCTAATCCAACCGGAAACCTGTTGCAATACAATCAGGATTATGTCGTACAGTTTTATTACAAAACTAGTGTAGATCCATCTATATTAGGAGAAAATGGCGAAAATGTTGTCACGGGAGCTTTATATCCAGGAGGTGTAAGTTACGGGTCTGCCAATACTAGAAGCACTACAGCACACATTGCAGATACTTGGGTAAAATATACCGAAATAGTATCAGGAGTTACGCCAGGTTCTAGCACTAACACTAACACTGCTAGTTTTGCTTCAGTACGATTAGCTGTAGCAACCACAAAAACTTATTCAGCTGATGTTAATGTCGATGATTTCGTAGTATATACAGGAAACACTATCGATAATACTGCTCCAAATGCCGCAACAGCTGGCACTTATAATACCAGCGGCACAATAGGCTGGACAGCTCCTTCTGGTGGTGTAGATGGTGGTGGATATGTTGTAGTTAAATACGCATCTATGCCTGCTGCTAATGACGATCCTAATCAAAATGGTATTTACCAAGTAGGCAATACCGTAACAGGTAGTGTTTCAGGTACAGTTGTGTATATCGGAACTGCAACTACATTTAATGACACATATACATCTGGAACTTATTACAAAATATATGCTGTAGATAAAGCGTTTAATTACGCTGACGAGTTAATAGTATCAGATGCTACATTAGGTATATCGAAAAATCAAATAGAAGGATTAAATATCTACCCAAACCCAGCTAAAGATTATATCACTGTAGAATCTAAAAGTGTAAAAATTTCTTCTGTAGCCATGTACAATTTACTTGGAGCACAAGTTATTTCTGAAAAAGCATTAATAAACAGTCGTTTGAACGTATCTGGTTTAGCTAAAGGTATTTATATGTTAAAAGTAAATGCTGAAGGTGCAAGCACCACTAAAAAAATAGTAATTGAATAGTTTGTTTATAATATTTTATAATTAGTAAGAACGCAAAAAGCCTTTAATTTTTAAAGGCTTTTTGTATTTAAAACTTAAATTAGTAAAACATTTTAATTAGTTAGTAGATCATGACAACACGAAGATCATTTATCGCAAAAACAGCTTGTGCCGCAGGGTTTTTACCTTTTTCAACATTCGCGTTTCCGAGTGTTTTTAACGAGCTCCCAAATGATCAACTCGATGTTAACATATTTTCTAAACATCTGCAGTTTTTAGATTATAAAACTACTGGCGCCGTGGCTGCAGAAATGGGGTTTAATGGCGTAGACTTAACAGTGCGCCCTAAAGGCCATGTGTTACCAGAAACCGTTGCAACCGATCTTCCTAACGCTGTTAAAGATATTACGGCAAGTGGTATAAACTGCAACATGATTACAACTACTATTGAAAGTGCTAACAACCCAATAGACGTTTCTGTTTTAGAAGCCGCTTCGAAAGCAAAAATCAAATATTACAGAACCAATTGGTTTCAATATAAAGAAGGTATGAGCATGCAGGATTCTTTATTGTTTTATCAAAAAGAAATAAAAAAATTAGGCGAACTTAATAAAAAGTTAGGCCTTGTTGGTTGCTACCAAAACCATGCAGGTACGCATGTGGGCGCTTCTTACTGGGAAGTTAAAAAAATACTAAAAACTGTAAATCCCGACTTTTTTGGTACACAATATGATATTAGACATGCTATGGTTGAAGGTGGAAATTCTTGGGAAAACGGACTTCGACTATTAGAACCAAACATAAAAGTAATAGTTTTAAAAGATTTTAAATGGGGACAAATAAATGGAAAATGGGAAGCCATTAACGTGCCTATTGGCGAAGGTATGGTAGACTTTGTTAAATACTTTAAACTATTAAAACAATACAACATTAAACCACCAGTATCGCTGCATCTGGAATACGATTTAGGCGGTGCCGAAAAAGGCGAACAAAAAATCTCTGTAGATAAAAAAGTGGTATTCGATGCTATGAAACGGGATTTAAAAAAAATACAACAATACTGGAAAGAAGCTTAAAACCAGCAACAACTAAACGGATAATTTACATTAAACTCAATATATTAAACACATGAAACGAATAACAATTGTATCAATCTTCCTTATTTTATTTATTGTTTGCAAAGCTCTGGCACAAACAAATAATATTAAAGTAACAAACATAAACGAGTTAAATAGCGCCATTAAAAACAGCAACCCGGGAGATAATATTGTGCTTGCAAATGGTGTTTGGAAAGATGTTGAAATTAAGTTTTATGGCAAAGGCACCAAAGAAAAACCAATTACTTTAACTGCCGAAGCGCAAGGAAAAGTAAGCATTGAAGGCGTATCGAATTTAAAAATTGGCGGTTCGTATTTAATTGTTAAGAACTTATATTTTAAGAACGGACATACACCTACTAAAAATGTCATCCAGTTTAAAATTGACAATAACAGAATTGCCAATAATTGTACGGTAACACAATGCGTTATCGAAGAATTTACACAACCAGACCGAGATGTTAGCGACCATTGGGTAGAATTTTGGGGACGCCATAACGAATTCAGTAATAATTACCTTACTGGAAAATCTAACTTCGGACCAACTATTATGATTCGTTTAGAAGGCAATGAAAACATTTATAACTACCATAAAATAATAAATAATCATTTTGGACCAAGACCAAGAAAAGGTGGTCCACATGGCGAAACCATTCAATTAGGAGATAGTGGCACCTCTATGACGCCTTCACACACTTTGGTAGCCAACAACTTTTTTGATCGTTGCAATGGCGAAATTGAAATAATTTCCAGTAAATCGAACTTTAACGAATTTAGAAATAATGTGTTTTTTGAAAGTGAAGGTTCTTTAGTATTAAGACACGGAAATTATGCGATTATCGATGGAAACGTTTTTATAGGAAACGATAACTCGAAGTTTATTGGCGGTATTCGCGTTATTAATACTGGCCATTGGATTACCAACAATTATTTCTACAAAATAAATGGTGAAGCATTTAGAAGTGCTTTGGCTGTTATGAATGGTATACCAAAATCACCACTAAATAGATATAACCAAGTAACAGATGTTGTTGTGGCACACAATTCTTTTATAGATTGTAAATCGCCATGGCAATTTAGCGTAGGCTCTAATGTGAGTCAAAGTGATGTGTTGCCCGCTACCGAAATACGTTCGGCACGACCAGAACGAGTAGAAATTGCAAACAATTTAATTTACAACAACGTTGCCGATACCTTTCCTATTGTAAATTATGATAAAGTTGATGGTGTTAATTTTAATAACAATATTATTAATAACGAAAACAATGGTGAGGTAAAACCAGAAGGATTAATCACGAAAACCGTTTCAATCACTAAAAAATCACATAATTTATTTGTTCCGAATGAAAACATGAAGGATGTTTATATGGGATTCGATTTTGAAACCATAACTAAAGACCTCTTCGGAAACGACAGAACAACAAATAATAGTATTGGTGCTATTGTAAATCCAGTTAAAGAAAATGCGGTTTTAATTGATAAATCGAAATTTGGAACAAGCTGGTTTAATCCTGAAAAAGCAAAAGCAAAATCTAAAACAATTAATGTTTCAACCTCTGAAGAACTTATCAGCAAGTTAAAAGAAGCAAATTCCGGAGATATCATTTCATTAAATAAAGGCACTTTCAAATTAAATTCTAGTTTGGTAATAGATAAGGCCATTTCAATTGTTTCTAAAAACAAGAAAAGCCAATTGGTTTTCAGTTCACAAAACACCGCATTTGAAATGCATCCTAAAGGCTATTTAACTCTTAAAAATGTTGTTTTAACAGGAAACAAATCGCAAAACACCTTCAATACCTTAGATAAGAACATGAGTAAAGCTTATAATTTACACTTGGATAATGTGGAGATTAAAAATTTCATGTCGGTTTTAGAGGTATCTAAAGGATCGTTTGCCGATTCTATTACAGTAGCTAATTCGGTTATTAAAAATTGCGAACGTGGTTTTATGCTTAACAAAGAAAAAAATGATGGAGGCGATTATAATGCTGAATTTGTAACCATAACAAATACCACATTCGACGGCATACAAGAAGTTGTGCTTGACTACTATCGTGGTGGTTACGACGAATCTACTATTGGCGGAAACTTAACACTAAAAAACAATACGTTTACCAATTCTGGAAAAGCAGAAAAAGACCAGATTTTAATAAAAAACAGAGGTATTGTAAATGTGGAATTTGCGAATAACACCTTTAAAAATAACCCAGTAAAAGTAATTGCTATTTTATGGGGCGAAAAAGGGCAAGAACCAGGAGAAAACACCATTATTAATTCTGGAAACATTGAAGTAGTGCAAAACTTAGAACTGAAATTAATGTACTAATCTTTTGTGATGAGTTACTTTAAAAGCATTTTAATAATTGCCTTTTTTGCTGGATGTCTAAGTACATATGCTCAAGACGTTCCTGCAAAGGCAATTATTGAAACCAATAAACTAGTCGAATTTTTAAAACCTGAAACAAAGGAGGCCTTAGGGGGCAATTCTATTTCGAATGCTACATTAGCCGAATACTTTCGTAATAAATTCGCCGAACGCTACTTTTATAATTGGAAGCATTTTAACGCCCGATTTAAAACTTATAATAGCATTTACCCGGAGGCAAAAAACAACCATACCGCGAGAGGTTTAGACCATCTTTCTAAATTTGCCGATTCTACCACATGGAAACTCCCTTTTAATTACCTAAACGGAGAACCCGTTAATGCCTATGCTTTACGCCATTTGGCAAGACAGCATAAAATGGTAGATATTGCTTTTTATTACGAGTATCAAAATAAAAATGCAGACTATTTAAACTACTTCAAAAACCAATTAAAATCTTTAAATGCTGCCTTATTAGCAAATAAATATGAAACCATTGAAGATGGTAATGGGGTTTATGAAGCTTTTAGGTCTGGATATCGCATCTTGAATTGGCTACATATTCATAACATGTTTTTGGGTGAAAAGGCATATTCAGACGAAGACCAGCTTTTAACGATTGCAACCTTATTGCAACATGCCTCAAATCTGTATGAAACCAATACAGACTTTGTACCGGGGAATCATCAAACAAGAGGTATGTCGGCTCTAGCAATGCTATCCATTTTGTTTCAAGATTTTAAAGATTCAGACAAATGGTATGCCTTAGCAATGAAACAACTGGAAGCGCATCTAGACAAAGAAATAAACGACGACGGATTTCAATTTGAACGCACTGTACATTATCATATGAGCGATATTGATAATTATTATTTTGTATATCAATTAGCTAAAAACAGTAATATTAACGTAAACGATTTTTGGGAAAACAAATTAAGATCGCTATTCACAACCTTAACAAAAATAGCCTACCCAGACAAATCAGCACCTGTTTTGTCTGACGACACCAATGCACCATGGGCAGAAAAAAACGATATTTCTGGAGCATTAACATTAGGTTATCTATTATTTGAAGATCCAGAAATGGGTTATTTCGCGAATAGTTTCGTTGAACAAAAAATGTTCTGGTATGTAAGCGACACACAATTGGAATTGCTTGGCAATATCGCTACAAAGCAACCAGAATTTTCGTCGCTTGCTTTTCCGACTACAGGCTACTACATCATGCGCGAAGGCTGGGATACAACCGATAACATGATGATAATTAGTAACGGCCTTGACAAATACAAACCAGACCATCAACATGGCGATATGTTGGGTATCCAGGCTATGGCTAACGGTCAGGTTATTTTACCAAACTATCAGGTTCGTTATTCATTGAAAGATTATGAGTTCTTTAAAAACAGCATGGTTAAAAACGTGGCTTTAGTGGACGATGAATTGCAAGGAAAAGGGTATGCAGGTAATCAAGGAGGTAGTGGTTTCGGTAAATTTAAGTCCTTGCCACAACCAAAAACAATTGCTTGGAACAGTAATAAAGATGTAGATGTATATATTGGAAGTCATGATGGTTTTGAAAATATTGGGGTAAATTATTCCAGACAGGTTATTTATTTGAAAGATGATTTTTGGCTAGTAAAAGACAATTTTAATGCTAATAAACCACACACATATAAACAAATCTGGCAAGGTCATTACAGCTTAGAATCGGCCCCTAATTTATTGCGCTCAACTTTTAATGATGGTTCTGGCTGCGATATTTATCAACTAATAGCCATAGATACGGTGTCAACATCAGGCACTCGAGGAAAACAATGGGCAGTAGCCGCTAAAAACAATAAAACCGATTTTAGTTTTATAACCGCTATTTTTCCTTTTGAAAAATTCGACGAAAGCATTAATCAAGGCAAGACAACTCCAGATTTAAAAGGATGGAGCGTAAACAATTCTAAATGGAAAATGACGGGCAATCAAGCAACATCCTTATCTAAGGATAATATTTCGGCGTACTTTTCGGTTAAGACTTTAGAATTAAACAAGGTGAAAATATCGTTTTCTAAGGATGCCGATGTGCTAATAAAAAAAGAACATAATAACATAACTATACAATCCTTACATACCAAAGAGTTACAAATTACTGTATTAGGAGTAAAAGAAAAAGGCAAAGTAACTTTAAATCCTGGTAAGGAACTTATTTTTACTATAAACCAATAAACGAAATCACCTAAATCACAGATATTTAAGGTTTATTGAAATTTTTAATCGATTCTTATTTAACAATTTTTGATTAAATAAGAATCTTTAAAGATATACTAATAAAGAAAATTAATTTAGAAATGGAAAAATCAAATACGTTTTACGCTATAAATGCAATTACTAAAGAACCTTTAGAAGGAGAATTTATTAATACTTCAAAAGATGAGATAAATAAAACAGTTGCAAGAGCCACTTTAGCTTTCGATATTTATAGAAAAAAGGATAAAAACAGTATTGCTGATTTTTTAGCTACTATTGCCGATGAGATTTTAAATTTGGGTGATGAACTTATCCAAAGATGTCATTTAGAAACCGCATTGCCGGTTGCAAGATTAGAAGGTGAACGAGGAAGAACAATGGAGCAATTAAAATTATTTGCTACAGTTGTTCGAGAAGGTTCTTGGGTAGATGCCAGAATCGATAAAGCAGACCCAGACCGTAAACCACTCCCTAAATCGGACATTAGACATATGCTATTGCCTTTAGGTCCGGTTGCTGTTTTTGGTGCTAGTAATTTTCCGTTAGCATTTTCTGTTGCAGGTGGCGACACTGCTTCGGCTTTGGCTGCAGGTTGTCCTGTGATTGTAAAAGCTCACGAAGCACATCCCGGAACTTCTAAGTTGGTGGCAAAAGCCATCGAAAACGCCATTCAAAAATGCCAAATGCCAGAAGGTACTTTTTCAATTATTTATGGTAATACCAATGAGGTAGGCGAAAATCTGGTGAAGCACCCTGGAATTAAAGCAGTTGGCTTTACAGGATCGTTTAGGGGCGGTAATGCACTAGTAGGCTATGCTAATTCAAGACCAGAACCCATTCCAGTATTTGCGGAAATGGGAAGTACAAATCCTGTTTTTATTTTACCAAATGCATTGAAGCAAAAAGGCGAACAAATTGCTTCAAGTTTGGCCGCATCTATAACTTTAGGAGTGGGGCAATTTTGCACAAACCCAGGGTTAACTTTTGTTGAAAAATCGGAAACCATTAACCACTTCTACTCTAATTTAAAAAGTGGTATTAGCGAGACTAATTCGGCCACTATGCTTACGCCCAATATGCTAAAAACCTATAATGCCGGATTAAAACGCGCTGGAGATATTGCACTTGTAGAAGTACTTGCTAAAGGAAAATCTGATAGCGCTGAAAATGGTGCCGTTGCAAATGTCTTTAAAACATCCATAGAAAATTTTCAATCTAATGAATTATTAGCTGAAGAAAATTTTGGACCCTCAAGTATTATTGTCGAAGCAAATTCGAAAGAATCTATATTGGAAGCGGCAAGAAACCTTAAAGGTCATTTAACCGCCACCATTCATGGTACAGAAGAAGATTTTGAAAACTATAAAGAGCTGTTCTCGATTCTAGAATTAAAAGTTGGTCGCATCATAATTAACGGTTATCCAACAGGAGTTGAAGTTTGTCATGCCATGGTTCACGGTGGACCATATCCAGCAACCTCAGCACCTCAATCTACATCTGTTGGCACAAATGCAATAAAACGCTTTGTGCGTCCGGTATGTTTTCAAGATTACCCTAATGCATTTTTACCAGAGGGACTTAAAAATGAAAATCTTGGAAATATTTGGCGTTTAATTGATGGTGAATTGTCAAAAGCAAGTATTGATTAAATCAACACAGTTTCTGTTTTTACTCCTGCGCTAATTTCCAAGCCTCAAAATCTTTCAGGGTTTGTTCATGAGTTGCAGGATATAAACCTATAATAGATTTACCTTTATTAACCTGTTCCAAAACAAAATCTTCAAAAAGGGTCATTTGCGTGCATTCTTCTGCAACTTCATCAGCAATTTCAGCAGGAATTACCATAACGCCATCATCATCTCCAACAATAATATCACCGGGAAAAACAGCGACATCACCACAACCAATGGGTACATTGATATCGAGCGCTTCATGCAAGGTTAAATTAGTTGGAGCCGATGGTTTATTATGATATACCGGAAAATCTAGTTTTGCCAGATTGCCAGTATCTCTAAAGCCTCCGTCGGTTACAATTCCAGCACCACCTCGCACCATCAAACGTGTTATCAAAATATCGCCGCCAGAAGCTGCTCGTGGATTTTTACGACTGTCTATTACCAAAACTGATCCAACAGGGCAGGTTTCTATAGCAACCCGTTGCGGGTGCTCCGGATTTTGGAACACACTTATAGGATTCCTATCTTCTCTAGCTGGTATATAGCGCATTGTAAATGCTTCACCCACCATGGTTGGCCCACCCAACTTTACAGGGACAACATCCTGAATAAACTGATTTTTAAGTCCTCTTTTATAAAGACAGGTAGCTATTGTAGGTGTACTTACGTTTTTTAATTGCTCGCGTGTTTTATTTGATAATGCTTTCATATTTAGTTAAAGTGATGGTTTTTTTAACAAAAAATTGGTAAACAGCCAAAATATACATATCTTTGGTCAACCAGATTGGTTTACCAGATTGGTAAATATAAATAAAATACTAAAACAAAAGACATAAAAGACTATAATTATGCCATTTGACACAAATTTAATTTATAAAATAATATAATTTCTCGCTATATGAAATCCAAATTACTTTTTATATCTTTAAAGTTACCATTTAAAATTACAATCACGTTCAGCAAATAGCTTAACAAGGGCTTTAGAACTATCTAAAAGTCGTTTAAGAATACAAAGGATAATTTATTATGCCAATTATTAAACTGGAAAACCGCTATAAACTAAATATTTGATTAACTCCAAAAACTAAAAATGATATTAAAGAATAAAATTCACCTTGTATTAGCTACTTTACTTTTTGTAATGGTGTCCTGTAAAGCACAAAACATTTCGAAAACAAAAAAATCTGCTAAATTAGAACACCCAAGTTTAATCCTTACAAAATCTGGTGTAGAAAAGATAAAAGCGAATTTAGGCAGTGTACCACTTTTTGATAGAACATTGGCAACTGTACAAGCAGAAGTAGATGCCGAAATTTTGAATGGCATTGAAGTGCCTATTCCTAAAGATTTTTCTGGAGGTTATACCCACGAGCGTCACAAAAAAAACTTCTTAATTATACAAAAAGCAGGTGTTTTATATCAAATTTTAGATGATGAAAAATACGCCAAATATGTAAAAGACATGCTTTTTCAATATGCGAAAATATACCCGACATTGCCTGTACATCCACAAACAAGATCGTATGCCCGCGGGAAATTATTCTGGCAATGTTTAAACGATTCTAACTGGTTGGTTTATACCAGTCAAGCTTACGATTGCGTGTATAATTATTTAACTGAAAAAGAAAGAAACTATTTAGAAAAAGATCTTTTTAGACCATTTGCTAAGTTTATTTCGGTGGACAATCCACAATTCTACAATCGCGTGCATAACCACAGTACTTGGGGCAATGTGGCCGTTGGTATGATTGCACTGGTAATGGATGATTCTAAGCTGCTCGAAACTGCATTACACGGATTAAAAAAAGATAACATAGACCCTAATGCCAAAGATAATGATGGTGGCTTTATTAAAAAGAAAGGTCAGAAAGTTGGGTTTCTTGCTAATTTAGAAGAACCTTTTTCGCCAGATGGCTATTATACTGAAGGTCCTTACTACCAACGTTATGCAATGTATCCGTTTTTAGTGTTCGCAGAAGCTTTACAAAACGTAAAACCAGAACTTAAAATTTTCGAATATAAAAATGGGGTTCTGCTAAAATCAATCAACACACTTTTAAATTTAACCGATACCGAGGGCAACTTTTTTCCATTAAATGATGGGCAAAAAGGCATGTCGTATTTCTCAAGAGAATTAGTTTCGGCAGTCGATATTGGTTATTATTATGGTGGCAACCAAACTGATTTACTTTCTATCGCAAAAGATCAGGGCGAGGTGTTGTTAGATGACACTGGTTTAGCAGTAGCTATAGGCATTCGTGATGGTTTAGAAACACCATTTGTAAAAAAATCAATCAATCTTACCGATGGAAAAAATGGCGATGAAGGTGGCGTAGCTATATTACGTGCTCCGGGTTCTAAAGAGGACTTAACTTTAGTAATGAAATATTCTGCACACGGTTTAAGCCACGGCCATTTTGATAAATTATCCTTTTCATATTACGAAGGCGGTCATGAGGTTTTACAAGATTATGGGATGTCGCGTTATGTAAATATTCAACAAAAAGGTGGCGGTAATTATTTAAAGGAAAATACTACCTGGGCAAAACAGACCATTGCACACAATACCGTTATCCAAAATGAAACTTCTCATTTTAAAGGAGATTTTGAAACAGGGAGCTCTTATCACTCAGAAAAATACCTTTTTGATGTTTCAAATCCTAAAGTACAAGTAATTAGTGCTACAGAATCTAACGCTTACCCTGGCACTACCCTGCACCGCACTCAGGCTATTATAAAACAAGACGGTTTCGAAAATCCATACCTATTGGATATTGTTAAAATAAATTCGGAAACAGAAAATCAATACGACCTGCCGTTTTATTATTTCGGACAAATCATGTCTACTAACTTTAAATACAATGTACCGGAAGTTTTAAAACCGTTAGGTTCTAAAAATGGGTATCAGCATTTATGGAATACAGGTGAAGGAAAGTCAGATAGTGGCAATGCTAAGCTTTCTTGGTTTAACAAAGAACGCTTTTACACAGTTACCTCTGTTGTTTCTAATGAAGACGAGTTAATTTTCACAAGAATAGGTGCTAAAGACCCTGATTTTAACCTTAGAAACGATCCAGGATTTATGATAAGAAAAAAGAACACTAAAGACACTTATTTTGTAAATTTAGTGGAATCTCATGGACATTACGACCCTGTTGTTGAAATTGCAACGAATGCTTTTAGCTCGGTGAAAAACCTAAAAATAGCATATAGTGACGAAGCCTATGTTGCCATACAGATAGAAACTAATTCGAATGATAACCTGTTTCTATTTTCATTAAAAGACAGCTCGAATACAAGTAAACATCAAATAAAAATAGACAACAAAACCTATGAATGGATAGGTGCTTATAAATTAACAGAAATTAATAAATAAAAAATTATGAAACGATTTAGTGAAAAGTACATCATCACAAAAGACATGGAATGGGAAAAACTTGGTGGCGGCGTATCAAGAAAATTCTTAGGTTATGATAATCAAATCATGATGGTCAGAGTGAAATTTGATAAAGGAGCATTAGGTGCCCCACATCAACATTTCCATACACAAGCTACCTATTGTGTTTCAGGTAAATTTGAATTTGAAATTGATGGGGTAAAGCAAATTGTAGAAGCAGGCGATGGCGTTTATATTGAGCCTAATTTATTGCATAGTGCGGTTTGTTTAGAAGAAGGAGAATTAATTGACACATTTAGTCCTGTACGAGAAGATTTCTTATCTGGTGTTGGACCATCTTATTTTGGAGATAAAAAGGCGTAAGAAAAAATCTGCTAGCATCAGTAGAGAACATTTTACGCAGTAACAGACTGCAAATCAGTCCAAATTTTGTTAAATTTTCCACTTTGACAAATATTTTTTACCAAAATAAATGTTTTTAACAAAATTTTATATATTTTTGGTCAACCAAACTGGTAAACCAATTTGGTTGATCAAAAAATAGTACAGGCAACCCCCTATCCTATTTTTGTAATGGACTTCTTTTAACAAGGAAGTAAAACATGCAATCACTCAAAGTAAAAACATCTTTAACAAGAAATGTTAAGATTAAGAATGTTGAAATGGGTGTTTTTTTAATTGTGTCACAAACAAGCATGTAAATGGCGTGACAAAACAAAAAAACTAAAACAAACTTTAAACAATTAATTATGAATTTAAAAAACAAGCTGGCTCTCGTTGCATTATTGTTCTTCAATATTGCAGTGTTCGCACAAACCAAGACGGTATCTGGTACAGTTGTATCTGCGACAGATAACATCCCGATTCCAGGTGTAAATGTTATTGTTATGAATACCTCTAAAGGTACCACAACAGATTTTGATGGAGGTTTTAAAATTGATGTGAAAAGTGGGGATGCACTACAATTTTCATACATTGGATTTGTAACCCAAGTAGTAATAATTAAAGACCAAAAAACTATCTCTATTGCTTTAAAAGAAGATTTAGCAACATTAGATGAAGTTGTTGTAATTGGTTATGGTACACAAAAGAAAAGCCATTTAACAGGGGCAATATCAAAAGTAACAAACGAAAGTCTTGACCAGATAGCAACCTCTAGGGTTGATGATGCTTTAATAGGCCAAGTATCGGGTGTGAACATTCAAGCTACAGATGGTGAAGCTGGTGCTGCGCCTACCATTACTATTAGAGGGGTTGGTTCTATGGCAGGAGATTCTACACCTTTAATTGTTGTTGATGGTGTTATCGTAGATTCTAGTTTTCTAGGATCGTTAAACATGAATAACGTTGAATCTTTCGAAATATTGAAGGATGCTGCTTCTTCATCAATTTACGGTTCAAAAGGTTCTAATGGTATTATCATGATTACCATGAAATCTGGAGTATCTGGAAAAACAAGAATTAACTACAGCACGTTTACAGGTATAAAAACACCTAGAAAAAGTGATGCTTATGGAACTACAACTGCAGATTGGGCAAAACAACAAACAGATTTAGGTTTAACCTTATCACCTTATACAGTAGCTCAATTGCAAATAGGTACAGATCGTTCTTGGCAAGATGTATTTTTTGAGCAAGGTGCAATTACCAATCATGCGTTATCCTTAAGAGGAGGAAATGACAATACAAAATTTACCGTAAGTTTAAATTATTCAAATGACGAAGGTGTTATGTTAGTTGATAATTATAAAAAATACGGAGCACGTTTAAAACTAGATAGTAAATTAAATGATAAGTTTAGTATTGGAGGTAATTTTAGCCCTTCATTCACTGATAGAAGACGTTTTTCTGAAAACATTCATAACGTAGCCAGACATCAGCCATGGTTGCCTATTTATCATACTGAACATTCACTTCAATTTGTAGACCCAAATGGAGCTTATGCAAGTATGCAAGTTGGCGATTATGCGAGACAAGATCATTTTATCATTTTTGATTTAGATGGTGATGGGGATATTGACGATAGACTTTCTAACATTGGAAACAGTAATAACGCGAACCCTTATGCTAGAATTGTTGAGCGTAATAGATCAGATGAAAAATTCCAACTTTTTGGTAGTTTTTATGGACAATATAATATAACCAAAGATTTATCTTTTAGAACGTCTTTATCAGGTTCATATAACGATACTAAAAGAATAGATTATATGGGAACTCAAGCAAGAGAAAGTATAACAGATGCTTATATGCAAGAGATTTCGCAAAAAGAAAGTTACATTATTTTTGATAACTTCTTCAATTACAACAAATCGTTTGGAAAACACGATTTAGGTATTACTTTAGGTACATCTGTTGAAAGTAGAGATTATTTTTATTCAGGATTTAAAGGAACTGGCTATACAAATGATGTAGTACAACAAATTACAAATGCAACAGCTATTTCTGAATTTGATGGTTTTGAGTGGCAAAAACGTGGTATTTCATACGTTTCAAGAGCTACCTATGCTTATGATAGCAAGTATTTAGCATCCTTAAGTATGAGACGTGATGGAAGTTCAATATTTGGTTCTGATTACAAATATGGTAATTTCCCTGCAGCCTCTATTGGTTGGAATATCGCTAAAGAAGATTTCTTATTAGAAAGTGATTTTATTAATAATCTAAAATTTAGAGCGAGTTACGGTGTAACAGGTAACGATAGATTAAATACCGGGTCTACAGATCCAGATGCACAAGGAAGTGATGCTACACTTAGCACAGGTAACATCTTAGTAGATTATTACCCACATTTAGCCTTATTAGGAGCAGCTAATTCTAGCTATTCGGTTGATGGTAGCGTACAAGCTGGTTTTTCACCAGTTAACATCGCTAATCCTGAATTAAAATGGGAACGATTAATAGAAATTAACCCTGGTATAGATTTTGGTATTTTAAATAATAAAATAACAGGTTCTGTTGATTGGTATAGAAGAACTAGTGACCAATTATTACTTAATAACCCAATATCAGTTACAACAGGGTTTTCTGGGGCATTAGTAAATTTAGGTGAAGTGAAAAATGAAGGTTGGGAGATAGAATTAAGAACAAAAAACATCTCTTCTGAGAAGTTTAAATGGTCAACTACACTTATTGGAACTACCAATAAAAATACTTTAGTTGATTTTGCAGATTCTAATGGTCAAATTACTAGTTTAGATCCTAGCAGACCAGCTGAATGGATTAATTTAGAAGGACAGCCTATATCGTTATTTTATGGCTATGTAGTAGATAAAGAATTAGCTTTCGAAGATAGAGATAGACCATGGAGACATGTTGGAGCAGAAGCTGGATTGGTATATGTAAAAGATTTAAATGGTGATGGCGTATTAGATGGCGAAGACAAAACCGTATTAGGAAACCCATACCCAGAGTTAATCTGGAGTTTTACTAACGAATTCACCATTGGAGATTTCGATCTTTCTTTTATGTTCCAAGGATCTCACGGTGCCGAAGTACGTAATATTGCTGATCATTATTTATTTAGTCACAATAATAATAGAACCATACTAGCTTCAGCTACGAATACAGAGTTTTTAGTAGACAAATACTTTACAAGCAGTATGATACAAGATGCTTCGTATATTGCGTTAAGAAATGTAAACATTGGTTACAATTTACCAAGCGACGTATTATCTAAATTCGGAATTTCAGGATTAAGAGTTTACGCAACAGGTTCGAATTTAATCTATAAAACCGCTGCTAATTATACAGGATGGAATCCAGAGGCATTGGACAAAACTAGTCCAACACAATATGGATATCAAAGAGGTGGATCGCCCATTTATAGCACCGTATCTTTAGGTTTTAATTTAGATTTTTAATAATTTTTAACGATTAAAAAATAATATTATGAAATATTTAAAATATATCGCTCTAATTTTCATAGGAACTGTTCTCGTTTCTTGTAGCGACTTTTTAGAGCCCGTACCAAGCTCTTCTATAACCACCGATAACTATTATACTTCAGCTGAAGAATTAGAAACTGGATTAATTGGTGCTTATGCTGCTATTAAAGGTATTAATAGTAATGACAAAGACGAAAATCATGGTGTACAGTGGGAATTTTACGTAACTGAAATGCGTAGTGATAATACCAGTACTAAGAGTCCTGATTCCGAAGATGCTTCTGATGCTGGTCAATTAGAAAGTTTAGATGTACTTCCTACAAACAATTTTGTTGGAAATTACTATACTAGCTTTTTTCAAGTAATCTATAGAGCCAATGTTATATTGGCAAATTTAGATGTAGTTGATGACAGTACAAGAAAAACAGCTATTGAGGCTGAAGCTAAATTTTTACGAGCATACGCTTATTTTAATTTAGTTAGACTCTTTGGTGATTTACCGTTGATTGATCGCGTTATAACACCTACTGAAACAGAGATTCAGTTTACAAGAGTTAGTACTAGTTTAATTTACGATTTAATAATATCTGATTTAGAAACTGCTATTAATGGTGGTTTATCTACAACGTATAAAACTAGAGCTACGAAAGCTGCAGCTCAAGGTTTATTAGCAAAAGTATATTTAAGCGCAGATACACCTAATTATACGAAAGCGCAACTTCTATGTGAAGAAATAATTACTAGTGGTAAGTATTCGCTTCAAAGTAGCTTCTATAATGTATTTTATTCTGAAAGAAATTCAGAAATTATTTTCGCTATTGGATACAATAGTGGTATACAAGATAATAGTCAAATTTTCTCTGCAGAATGGATGAATGCTGTTGGAAATACAAGTGGTGTTAATTATGCGACTACAGATGCTGTTGCAGCACTTGATACCTATGGTGGAAATAGAACTGCAGTTTCTTACAGACCAGATCCGCTTACACTATTTGGTGGCACTGTAAGATATCAAGTTGGAAAATATTTTCCTGATGGTGCAACTGGTGGTAGCGACGGGCAAACTTTTACTGGCTTACCGCAACTTGCTGGTAACGACTGGATTGTTTTGCGATATGCAGATATCCTTTTAATGCGTGCAGAAGCAATTTTAGCTGGTGGAGCTGAAACAACAAATTCGAATGCTATTAATTCATATATGGAAGTTCGTGTTAGAGCAGGATTTGATCCCGTAGCAGATCGTCCAACAAAACTTACTAAAGATGCATTATTATTAGAAAGACGTGTGGAGTTTGCTTTCGAAAATCATAGAATGTTCGATTTAATACGTTTTAATGCTGCTCAATCAGTACTTTCAGCATTTTCTATTGCAAATGGATTTGATTTCTCAGCTACAGACTTGTTGTTACCCATTCCTCAGAATGAAATAAATTTAAGTAAAAGTAGCAACACTGTGATGACACAAAATCCAGGCTATAATTAAGATAAACTAATTAAATAAAAAAAGACATGAAAAAAATTAGTAATTTAAAAAAACGCGTATCAGAAATGTGTTTAGGTGCTTTGGCGCTTATAGCTTTCTTTTCAGTTACGTCTTGCGACCCTACTATTGATGCTTTGGCTTTTGATTTACCTGAAGCAAATTCAAAGGAAGATTTAACACCTCCTACCGCTAGTTTTAAAGCTTCGGTAACGGCAGATTATTTATCATACACATTTTCGAATACCTCGTCTAGTGCAACGACTTATCTTTGGAATTATGGAGATGGAAATACATCAACTGGCTTAGATGGAGCAAATACTTTTCCAGCTGAAGGCACTTACACAGTAACATTAACCGCTAGTGATAAACTCGGAAAAACAAGTACATTTACAATGGACATTGAGGTTATTGAACCAGAAGTTCCACCTGCAATTGTTCCTGAGGTTCTTAATGGCGATTTTACAAATGGCATGGACAATTGGAAAGTATCAACATTTACAGGTGGTACAACTTCATCTTTTAATACAAGTTCAGACGGTTCTTGGCTAAACTATGATGGTACAGACAATGGCTCTAAAACAGCAGGTGCAAAATGGACTTTATCTACGTCGGCAGGAGCATATACTAGTTCTTCTACGAGATATGCATATCAAGCAATAGTAGTTACTCCTAACACTCCATATGTATTAGAATATGAATATGCTATTAAAACTGAAGCAGAACAATCTGGTGTTGCCACAGGTGGGAATAGAATCATTGGTGAAATATTAGATGGCCATTTTGCCGATGGTAAAGATGCTGTAGCAAGTTCTAATGCTGGCCCATTAGTGCAACATGTTGGAACACAAGTTTTAGGCAAAACTACTTTTACCAAAGTAAAAGCTGTATTTACCTCGAATGCTACAGGCGAGGTTGCAATTTGGATTTATGCAGTAACCGCTGTAGATGCATACGTTGATAACGTAAAAGTATATCCAGCAAATTAGTATTAAATGAAATATATCCGAAAAGACTTTGTATTAGCTTTAATTTTAGCTTTTCTATCTGTTAACGCTACTTGTCAAGAAAAAGCAAGTAGTGTTACAGATTCGGATTCGAAAGTAGAAAAGCAAGACAAAAAAAAGAAAAAAAAGTACAAATTACCAGACATAGATTTAAGTCACTGGAGCGTAACAACTCCAGAATTAAATGCTAAAGGAGGTGCCATGAATATTGAGCCACCAGCAATTTTAAACTATGCAACAGACGATAGACTTATACCCTATATGTATAACGATTCTACTGCTGGAGCCTTGGTTTTTTATGCCTTTCCAAGTAAAGCTACCACAGCCAATACTAAGTACTCACGTTCAGAATTAAGAGAACAAATGGTGCCTGGTGATAACAATACGAATTGGACGTTTGCGCAAGGAGGCTATATGAAAGGTAAATTAGCGATTGAAGATATTTCTAAAGATTCAAATGGCAAATACCATAAAGTAATCATCATGCAAATTCATGGTCGCTTAACTAACGAACAACGCGATTTAATTGGTCAAAAAGACAACAATGCACCACCAATTTTAAAAATTTATTGGGAAAACGGCAAAATACGAGTAAAAACTAAAGTCTTGAAAAATTTAAGTGCAACTGGAGAAGCTCTTTTACATGAAGACGCCTGGGACGATGATAAAGGATTTAATTTTGAACAAGAAGTTGGATTTGGAAAATTCATATTGGAAGTAAAAGTAACCGAAGGCAAAATGGTAGTTATTTTAAACAATAATGAATATAAAGTGTATGAAGATATCCACATGAGAAAATGGGGAGTCTTTGAAAACTATTTTAAAGCTGGTAATTACTTTCAATCTAGAGATGAAGGGTCTTTTGCAAAAGTAAAATATTACGAATTAGAAGTAAAACATTAATAAATTTAAGACATTAGTTTAAAATTCAATTGTTTAATTTTGCAAGTAAAACTCTGGTTAACCAATTTTAAATAGATCTTATGAAATTAGAAGTATTATCAAAAAACGACAATCAAGAGACACAAAACACCGTAATAAATAAAATTCGGGAGTTAATAAATTATAAAAATTTAGAACCTGATGACAAATTACCTTCAGAACGTATGTTATCTGAAAAGTTTGGAGTTAGTCGTGGTGTTGTTAGAGAAGCCATTCAGAAATTAGAATTCTATGGGCTATTAAAATCTATTCCGCAAAGTGGAACCTTTGTAGCAAATGTAGGAGCTATTGCCATGAATGGGATTGTTGATGATATTATTCAATTAAAAAAACCAGATTTTAAAGCGCTTGTTGAAACTCGAATTTTATTGGAATTAAAAACAGTAAAATTGGCTTCTTTAAGAAGAACGCCGGAAGATTTAAAAGCAATAAAAGAAGCTCTTAATGCATACACAGAAAAGGTACTGAATAATGAAGATGCGGTTCAGGAAGATTTACTGTTTCATTTAGCCATTGCAAAAGCCAGTAAAAATAGTACGATAAATACATTTATGCTGTCAATAACGCCAGAGATTATTATAAATTTTGCAAAATACCATGTTTGCGACGTGGAATTAGCTAGAACTGGAATTGATGAGCATACTGCCATTTATGAGGCAATAAAAAATCAAGATCCTACAACAGCAAAAGAAAAAATGAAAATACATTTTAAAACATTATATCAATATTGTTATAACGTAAAATAAATAACTCATTAAAATAATAATTTGGAAGGCCGTATTACTTAATGCAAAAATTGCATGGTAATCTTCCGTTAACTTAAATTAAAATTATGAAAGTAAAAGGATTACGTTGGTATATTATCGGATTAATATTTCTGGCAACTGTAATAAACTATATTGATAGGAGCGCACTTTCCATTATGTGGGGTGGCGAAAATATTGAAGGTTCAATAGCTCAATCTCTTGGTTTAACAAAATATCATTATGGGTTAATATCCAATGTATTTATGGTCGCCTATGCTTTGGGTCAACTTTTCTCAGGAAAACTATTTGATAAAGTTGGAACAAGGATAGGTTATGTAATAAGTATTGGTGTTTGGGGAATTTCATCGTTCTTACACTCAACTGTACGTGGCTTTTACTCGATATCATTTTTCAGAACTACTTTAGGTTTATCTGAAGCTGGTAACTGGCCAGGTGGTGTAAAAAGTAATGCCGAATGGTTCCCTATTAAAGAACGCGCCATTGCTCAAGGTCTTTTTAATGCCGGAGCGTCTATTGGTTCTGTAATTGCACCACCATTTATTGCTGCATTATTTGTGGCCTTTGGATGGAGAATTACATTTATGATAGTTGGTTCTTTTGGTATTCTTTGGATTATTCCTTGGTTATTAATTAACAAAGCAGGACCAAAAAAACACCCATGGATTACTGAAGAAGAGCAAAAATATATCGTTGCCGGTCAAAGTAAAGCCGATCAGGATGCTACTGAAGACACCAAAGGATTAAGTTTAAAACAAATTCTTTCTCATAAAGAATCTTGGGCTGTTGTAATAGGTCGTTTCTTTTTAGAGCCAATTTGGTGGATATTTGTTACTTGGATGCCTATTTACCTATTTGATGTTTACGGATTTAATGTAAAAGAAGTAGGGATGTTCTTGTGGGTACCTTATGTAGGTGCTGCTGCGGGAAGTATTATTGGTGGATATGTTTCAGGTAAAATTATTGCTAAAACAAATTCAATTGATAAAGGTAGAAAAACAACCATTTTTATTGGTGGCGTAATCATGTTAGCAGGACTTATCGCAACAATACTTATAGGTGATACTGCCGAAAAATTTGTTGCCATTGTATTTTTTGTACTTTTTGGGTTTCAGTTTGCCATTAGTAATGTACAAACATTACCAAGTGACTTTTTTAGCGGAAAATCTGTGGGCTCATTAGCAGGATTAGGTGGAATGATTGGTGTAGTTTCGGTAATTATCATGAACTTTTTAGTTCCTGTAATAGTAGATAACTTCTCTTACACTCCGATATTCGTTGTTATTGCAGTATTTGTACCACTAGGAGTTGGCGCTATTTACTATTTCGCAAAAAATATCGAGTCAGTAGAATAAATTATAAAATTAAAGTAGAGTAAATAAAAATTAATAAATCAAAATTAAGAATATGAGTAATTCAAATGGAAAAGTAGCCGTTATTACCGGAGCAACTGGTGGAATTGGTTTCGAAGTAGCAAAAAGATTAGGTAAAGACGGATACACAGTAGTGTTAAACGGTATAGAAGATGAAATTGGGGCACAAAGAGTTAAAGAACTTACTGCTTTAGGAATCACTTCTGAATATTACGGTTTTGACATGACAAAAGACGAAGAAGTAACTGCAAACATCAAAAAAATTGGTGAGAAATACGGTAAAATTGATGTGCTTGTGAACAATACTGGAGGTATTGGTGTTAGAGCTAGATTTGAAGAAATGACTACTGAACAATATAGATTTGTTATGGCTTTAAACCTTGATTCAGTATTTTATGCTTCAAGAGCTGCAATTCCTTTCCTTAAAAAAGGTGAAAACCCTACAATTATTAACTATACTTCAAATGCTGCATGGAATGGTGCAGGTCCTGGAGCTGGTATATATTCAGTTTCTAAAGGTGGGGTACAATCTATCACTAGAGCTTTAGCTAAAGATTTAGCTGAATATGGCATTAGAGTAAACGCCGTATCTCCTGGTACTATTGATACGCCTTTCCACGCACAAATTAAAGCAACTAAACCAGAAGTTTTTGCTTCTTGGGCAAATAGTGTTTTATTAGGAAGATTAGGTCAACCAGAAGAAGTTGCTTCTGTAGTATCATTCTTAGCTAGTAAAGATGCTTCATTCATTACAGCCGAAACTATCCAAATTGGAGGTGGTCAAGCTTTAGGAATTTAAGTAACAACTTATATAATTTTACAAAACGGTTTAGAGCATTCTAAACCGTTTTTTTTTTTGTAAAATAACGAGTTAATTATACCGGTATCGTTACCTATTCATATTACTACTTTCCCCATCAAATAACAACGCTCTTTCTAAGAACTATAAGCGCATCTTAAGCAAAATGCTTTAACTACACTTTTTAACCATTCATCGTTCTACAAAAGCCCATTCATAGAAAATATAAATTATACAAGTACCTTCTCTTTAAATTTGAAACATCAAACAATTCGCAGCCTATTAAATCGAACAAAATGAGTAAAGGTATATTTTCAACAGTTAAAAGATTATTTAAAACTGTTAGTTCTAACCAAAAAAAAGAAGCATTTAGCTATTCAATAAATAGCAAAAAAGAACAACCAACAATAAAACTAAATACTAAACAAAGCTTTTTGCTTCAAAAGAATTTAAAACATCTAGAATTTATTAACTTTTTAGAAACGCGCTACAGTGAAAAAGCTTTAAATCAATTTCCTGTTGAAATTCTTCAATCGTTTCAAAACATAAAAATGCAAGCGCAAAATAATACGCTTCACATTCTTCAATCTAAAGTGGCATAATCTGCTACAAATATCAAAATCCATTCGTCTACACAAATCTACCTCTCACCTACACTTAATCTCGCTCTACCGAAATAAATATATTACTCCACCTATTATACCTAATTTTCATTATTAAATAAAAAGTGCACTAATATTATTTAAAATGAAAACACTTAAAATATTACTAATAGAAGATGATATGATTGAAGTGATGAAGCTAAACAGAGCTATTTCATCGTTACAATTACCCCATAAAATTATTGAAGCCAATAATGGCGAAGAGGCGCTTCTAATTTTAAAAGATAAAACCAACATTCCTGATATTATTTTGTTAGATTTAAACATGCCTAAAATAAATGGCATCGAGTTTTTATCCATTCTTAAAAACGACGACTCTTTAAAATATGTGCCAACTATTATTCTAACAACCTCTAGTAACCAAAGAGATTTGTTGGCCTGCTATGAAATTGGCATTGCAGGATATATTCTTAAACCATTAAAATATGAAGAATATGTTTCTAAAATTGAAAAATTATTAGGATATTGGAGTATTAATGAATTAAAAAAAATATAAATGAAAGGTATTGTGTTTACAGAATTTTTAGATCTTGTTGAAGATAAGTTCGGACTAGAAATGGTCGATAAAATTATTCAACAATCACAACTGGAATCCAATGGCATTTACACCTCGGTTGGCACTTATAAATTTTCTGAAATGCTTCAGCTTTTACAGCATTTAAGCGAGAATACAAACATTTCTATTGATGATTTACTGTTAGTATATGCCGAACATTTTTTTAGTGTTTTAGAAACCAGTTACCCCGGTTTAATAGCAACCTATAACGACCCGATTGAGATGCTTGCTTCAATAGAAAATCACATTCATATTGAAGTAAGAAAAATTTACCCCGATGCCGAATTACCTACGTTTGAAGTTGTAAATAAAACAGACAATTCATTAATCATGATTTATAAATCTAGTAGGGCGATGCACCATTTTGGACTAGGTTTAATGAATAAAACTTTTGAACATTTTAATTCTACGGCAACCATCGTATTAGAAAAAATTAAAGAAGATGGAACAGAAGTTAAGTTTATAATCAATAAAAATTAATGAGTCAAGAGCAAATTGACATCCTCCAACGCGCTTTAAACCGAGAAAAAGCAGCTCGCAAAGCCGCAGAAAAAATACTTGAAGATAAATCGAGAGAACTTTATATTTCTAATACCAAATTAGAACAACTTAATAAAGATTTAGAATCGTTACTCACCCGCAAAGACTCTCAGTTACAAGGTGTATTCGAAAATATTGTGGACGCCTATGTGATAATCGACCTCGAAGGAAATATAATGAAAATGAATGATGCGGCAGTCGCATTATTAGGTTTTAAAAGTGCCTACGAAGATTTTAACCTTATAAAATTGGTACAACCCCAGGAAAACGAGCGGGTTTTAAAATCATTTAAAGAATTATTAGATAAAGGATCAATCACCAATTTTCATGTTAATATTATAACCAACAAACAAGAAGCTAAAATTGTTCATATAAATGCCAGTATTATTTACGACCAAGGCATTCCTGTTGCTGCTCAAGGCATTGTAAGAGACATTACCAAACAAAAAGAAGACGAAGAACATCTTATAGAATCTGAAAACAGATTAGCCACGCTTATTCTTAATTTAGACAGTGGTGTTGTGCTTGAAGATGAAAACCGCAAAATAGTACTTACTAATAAGAAATTTACGGAACTCTTTAATTTGGATATGACGCCAGACGACTTAAAAGGAATGGACTGTAGAGTTGCTTCAGAGCAAAACAGTATTTTATTTAAGAATCAGGAAGCCTTTATTAAAAGAATGAGTGATATAAATGAAAAAAAGGAAACTGTTCTTGGCGACGAATTAGAAATGGTTAACGGCAACATTTTAGAACGAAATTATATACCCATAGTACAAGGCGGAATAGCTAAAGGTTATTTATGGACGTTTAAGGATGTAACACTTAACAGAACTTACCGTAAAAGTTTAGAGGCCGAAAGACTAAAATATTACAATATTATTTCGAACATGAATCTAGGTCTAGTTGAAGTGGACCTCGATGATAAAATTTTAATGGTAAACCAAAGCTTTATAACCATGACAGGCTATTCCGAAAAAGAATTGATTGGAATTAAAGGAAAAGACCTGCTACCAGTTATCGAAGACAAAGGCTTATTAAAAGAAAAGGTTGAAGACCGTAAAAAAGGTAAAACAGAATCCTACGAATTACGTATAAAAAACAAGCATGGAGACATAAGATATTGGCTAGTAAGTGGTGCTCCTAACTACGATTTAAATGGAAACATCATTGGTTCTATAGGTATTAATTTCGACATCACCGAATTTAAAAACCTACAACTTCAAAAGGAAAACCTATTAAAAAAACTAGAAAAAAGTAACGACGAGTTGCATGAATATGCGCATGTGGTATCGCACGATTTAAAATCACCCTTACGCAGCATCAATGCATTGGTTAGCTGGCTTAAAACCGATAATGAAAATAAATTAGATGATGCCAGTCTTCAAAATTTCGCCTTAATAGAAGCTACCTTAGAAAAAATGGAACAGCTTATAACTGATGTCTTAGAATATTCCAGTATTGGCGCCGAAAACACCGAAAAAGAAACTGTAAACATACATGCAATGGTTAACGATTTACTAAAAATTGTATATGTGCCAGAACATGTTAATGTTACTATTCTAAACACCCTGCCTACCATTAACGGCAATAAAATAAAACTCCAGCAGCTATTTCAAAACCTTATTAGTAATGCCATTAAGTTTATAGATAAAGAAAAAGGCATCATTACAATTAAAGCTGAAGATTTAAATACACACTACAAGTTTTCTATCAGCGACAATGGTATTGGAATCGACAAAAAATTCCACGATAAAATATTTAAAATATTTCATGCTTTGAACAAAAGCAAAGATTCAACCGGTATCGGACTCTCTATTGTTAAAAAAATTATAGAATTACATCAAGGTGAAATATGGTTAGACAGCGAACCAACTATTGGCACAACGTTTCATTTCACACTTAAAAAACAATGATAAAAATCGTTCAACAAAAATATTGTAGCGCTATTTGGAGGTAAAATTTAGCTAAATCTACCTTTGGTATTGGCCCAACATTTTATTTTACATTAAAAAAAGGACCCTATGGAACACCCTAATTTATCATACATTCATAGCATGTCTGGTGGCGACAAAGCTTTCGAACAAAAACTTATAGACATTATTAAATTAGAATTTCCGCAGGAAAAAGAGATTTATTACGCAAACTACGCCGCGAATAATTTTAAGCAAGCTGCAGAAAATGTGCACAAACTTAAACATAAAATTAGTATTTTAGGGCTTGAAAAGAGTTATGCGATTGCCGTAGCATTTGAAGAAAATTTATTGGAAGGAAACACTCATCTTAATGACGAATTCGAATCTATTTTAAATACCATAACTAATTATTTGCAACAGTTGTAATAAAATATTTTATGAATTGTATTATTATTGATGATGAGGCAACCGCCCGAGCCATAATTGGACAATTATGCGCTAATGTTAAAAGCCTTAATGTTTTAGAAGAGTTTCCAAATGCCATTCAAGCCATAAAATATTTAAACCAAAACGAAATTGATTTAATATTTCTGGATATCCATATGCCAGATTTTACAGGGTTCGATTTTATTGAAACCTTAAAAAACCCACCTAAAATTATACTCACTACTTCTGATGCCAATTTTGCAATTCAGGCGTTTGAATATGATTGTATTGTGGATTATTTAGTAAAACCCATTACACCCGAACGTTTTCAAAAAGCCATTCAGAAGGCTGAAAACATCACGACAAAAGTAGAAGAATCTTCAAATTCAGATAAAGAAGTAGCATCTTCTGGCAACGATTTGTATGTTAACATTGATAGACGCCTTATTAAAATTGATATTCCAAGTATTTATTTGGTTGAAGCCAAAGGCGATTATATTCAGGTAAAAACAGAAGACAAAAACTACACGGTACATTCAACGCTTAAAAAAATTGAAGATAAATTACCCGATAGTTTGTTTCTAAAAGTACACCGCTCCTACATTATCAACATCAAAAAAATAATTGATATTGAAGATAATAGTGTTCTTATTAAAAAGGATGTCATTCCGGTAAGTCGTTCAAACAGACCAGAATTAATGAAACGTTTAAATTTACTTTAAGTACTCATCTCCTTCAGTTCGTAAAGCACTAAAAAACGCACTCTATTTTCTGAAAACAGGCTTGTCAAACAAATACCATTTAAAACGCAGTCCAATTTCGGTAAAAGTAAACCCAGCGGCAGTTGCCGAGGCAATATTACTTCGTGTTCCAAAAATATTTGCTAAACAACGCTCGGAGAATTTAAAACCAAGTTTTCCTTGAAACCTGTAAGTGCTTTGGCTGCTAGCGTCTTCAATATATTGTAAACCCGCAGCAGCAGTTAGTTCGTAGAACCATTCGTTTGGTTTTGTAATTACTTCGTCTTTAATTAAATTAACAAACACCTCGGCAGCATTAAATTTATCGGGACTAAAATAAACCGTAGGCACCTGGTTTTTAAAGCTGATGTACTGGTAATTAAAACCCGCCTTTAATGACGGTTTGCTTAAAATAGTATAGTATAAAGACGTAAACAACAGGTTTCGGGTATTATCATCGTTTTGCGAGGTGTAATAGTACTGTGTAAACCAACCTAAGTTGAAATTAGTACTCAAGTTGTAATTCGCATAATAATTGTTCATCACAATTTCTCGGTCTAATAAATCGGCATTAAAACTCTGTATTTCGCGTTTGTAACCAATATCTAAAGTCTGTAATTTAAATGGTTTGATGTTAAACGAAATATCTGTGAGTAGTTGAGCGTACTCACTACTTTCTGCTTTTGCCGAAGTAATTCCTGCCATACCTTTAAACACCACATTTGAAAGTAATTGATAGGATAAGCCCAATGAAAAATCGTTAGATGTAGCTTTATTATTGGTCACCGTATTATTGGTAGTTCGGTAGCCATAGTTACCTAAAAGTTTAAATTTTAAAGACAGCGGAAATTCTAATGTATTTTGAAAAGAAAAAGCTTCGTTATCACCATTATCAAAGCTATAGCTTGCTTTCCCATCATAAAAAGGCGTAAAACTTGTGTTTAAATCTTTTATAAAATTGGTAGCATCTTTTTGGTTCTTATAGAATTTCAGCGTATTTTCGGCAGACGCATAAGCATCCTTATAAAAACCCAAGGCTTTTTTAGCATTCGCTTTTCCTAAGTTACCATCGAACGACGTGCTGTCGTTTACTAAAATCTGATTGTAATCAGTAACACTCTTTTTAAAATCGCTTTTATAAATATTTAATGTAGCGCGCAATGCCAATAACCAGTTTTCGTTAGGCTTGCTTTCTATTAAATTTGAAATAAGCAGGTTTGCTGTTTTATACTTTTTGTTCCAAATTAAAGCCTGAATG
Source organism: Mariniflexile aquimaris (assembly GCF_042676825.1). Taxonomy (NCBI): domain Bacteria; kingdom Pseudomonadati; phylum Bacteroidota; class Flavobacteriia; order Flavobacteriales; family Flavobacteriaceae; genus Mariniflexile; species Mariniflexile aquimaris. The sequence goes on along the minus strand of NZ_JBHTIB010000008.1, from coordinate 263,069 downwards.
TAACGTTCTGCAGTGGGTTGAACCAATTTTGGCTCTGTATCTGCACCTAAGCTCAAAAAAGCTTGCTCGCTTAATTGTAATGCCTCCTTCTCTTTCCCGTTTAAATGAGAAACTAAAGCTAATCCATTTAATGATATAAGCTTGTTTTCTGGATTTTCAGCTAACAAATTATAGATTCTTTTAGCGTCTTCTAACCTGTTTGCAATTAAATATAGGTTAGCTAAATTGATTAAAGTGTCTTTATCGTTATTAAAAAGTTTCAGGTTTTCTTTTAAAAGCGCTTCGGCTTCCTCATATTTTTGGGCTTGCTGTTTTTGGTAGGCATAGCCTAAATACATGTATTTTTTAGAGTTTAATGCATTTGGGTTTCCAGGTAAAACCTCTAAGGCTTTATTCACATAAATTAATGCATCTTCATATGCTTTTAAATTAGATAGTGTATTCGCATAACTTAAAAGTGCCGGAAAACTTTTAGAATCTTCTTCAATTAAAGTTTTAAAATAGGTTTTGGCTTCCTTACACTTTTTATTCCAAAGTAAGGCTTCCCCATAATTCAATTTCACCTCAAAATCGTTTGGAAAATCGTTTAGTAAGTTGGTGAAAAGATGTTCTGCCTTTTCAGGATTACTGTTTAACCCGACAGCTCTTCCGTAACATAATCGCGCTGTTTTGTTGTCTGGGTATTCCTTTAAAATGATTTCAAAAAAAGTTTCCGCTTCAGCGTATTTCCCCGTTTCTAAATACGTAAAACCTTCTTGCATATTTTGTGAAAACGCGACACTTGTAAAGAGCAGCAGGCATAATTTAAGGTAATAATTATAGGGCATCTGGTATGTTTTTTATCATACGGCAAGTTAAGCATTACAATCCAATCATTCGTCTACAGTAAACCGCAACTCACCGAAATTTAACCGCCTCCTGTTGAATCATGAAAGATATTTGCATCAGAAATAACAAATAACCCCAAAAAATGATGCAACTACTTTCGATAATAAAAACAAGAAAAATTTCACCAGAACAGCTATTCATGTTAAGTGTTTTAGCGGTAAATGGCGGAAACTATTTGTACAACCTTATTTTGGGTCGTTTGTTAGGTCCGGAACAATTTGCCGATGCCGCAGTACTCATAACATTTCTATTGGTACTATCATTTGTTGCCATGACGTTTCAATTAGTCACTGCTAAATTTTCGGTAGTTTTCGAAAGCAATGTGTTTAGTAGTTTTATTTCAAAAGTTTATAAAAATGCGTTGTTAGTCGGCATCAGTTTAGGTGTTTTAATCATTGGTTTTTCAAATCAGTTACAAGCCATATTTAATACATCTTCTTCTAGCATGTTTGTTATCTTCGGAATAGGTGTGCCACTCTATTTTATAATGAGTGTAAACCGTGGGGTGTTTCAAGGTAAAAAAGCCTTCAAATCGCTCTCCATTACCTATCAGGGTGAAATGTTAAGCAGATTGCTGATTACTTTAGGATTGATTTTTCTGTTTAATATTCAGTCTTCCGTGGTAATTGCTATTGGTATTTTAATCTCGTTTATTTTCGGATTATATCCATTTAAAACGAAGCATATTTCGTTTAAAATGACTTTTATTAATCCGGCTCATAGTAAACAAATAAGAAACTTTTTTATTCTTACGGCGTTTTACGAGCTAACGCAAATCATTATAAACAACAGCGATATTTTATTGGTAAAACACTATTTTGAATCGTACGAAGCCGGTTTGTATGCATCTTTGGCTTTAATAGGACGAATTGTATATTTTATAGCTTGGATGTTTGTAATGCTGTTATTACCAACCGTAATTCAACTTAAAAAAGAAGGAAAAGATACGGCGCCTATTCTATTCAAATATGTGGGCTACATTGCAACCATTGCGCTAATCATAGTACTTACCTGCGCCATTTTTCCAAAATTGATGATCACTCTGTTGTTTGGCGAGTGTTATTTGCCAATGGCACCATTATTATGGAAATATGCCATCGCGACCGGTATGTTTGCCGTATCTAACATATTTGCTTACTACTACTTGTCTTTAGATAAATATGTACCGGTAATTATTTCTGGTGTGTTTGGTATGCTTCAAATGGTGTTGGTTATTTTCTATCACGAAAGTTTAGAACAAGTGGTTCATATGCAAATAATAGCTATGATTTTACTCCTTATCATTCAAATTACATTCTTCAAACTCAATACTAAAAACAGCTTAATCTAAAGCAAATTACCATTCGTCTACACTAATGGTCAGTCCAACTAAGGTCGCCGCTTTTTTGAAATTATAAACCCCAAATTTGTATCATAATTAAAAATAAAAGAATCATGAAATTAGCAATTTTAACCGCATATCCACCAAGTAAAGTCACTTTAAACGAGTACGCTTATCATCTGGTTAAACACTTCAGACAAAAAGAAGAAGTGACAGAATTAATTTTATTAACCGATAAAACGGAAGGTGAAAAAGATTTAGAATTTACCGAAGCTGGTTGCAAAATTACCGTTAAAGAATGCTGGGAGTTTAATAGTTACACAAACTTATTTAAAGTAACAAAGGCTATCAATAAAACAAAACCAGATGCTGTATTATTCAATTTGCAGTTTATGAAATTTGGCGATAAAAAAATAGCCGCCGCTTTGGGCTTAATGTTACCGCTGGTTTGTAAGTTAAAAAGCATCCCAAATATTGTATTGCTCCATAATATTTTAGAGGAAGTAGATTTAGGAACTGCAGGCTTTACGAGTAATAAATTAATGCAAAAACTTTATGGTTTTATAGGAACCACCTTAACGAAACTTATTTTACAAGCCGATACTGTTGCGGTAACTATTGAAAAATATGTAGATGTTTTAGAGAAAAAATACAATGCTAAAAATGTGAAACTCATACCTCACGGCAGCTTCGAAATTCCTGAAGAACCAGATTATATTGTACCTACCGAACCTATGCAAATTATGACCTTTGGAAAGTTTGGTACTTATAAAAAAGTAGAACCTATGATTGAAGCTGTTGAAAAAGTAAGAGCATCTACAGGCTTAAATTTAGAAATTGTAATTGCAGGAACCGACAACCCAAATGTTCCTGGATATTTAGCAAAAGTTCAAGAAGATTACAAGCATGTGCCACAAGTACGTTTTAAAGGTTATGTTGAAGAAAACGAGGTGCCAACCTTGTTTAATGATAGTACGGTTGTTGTTTTTCCATACACATCTACCACAGGAAGTTCTGGTGTGTTGCATCAAGCTGGTAGTTATGGAAAAGCAGTGGTAATGCCCGATTTAGGCGACTTAGCACATTTGGTTAAAGATGAAGGTTACCAAGGCGAATTTTTCGAACCAACCAGTGTTGAAAGTTTAGCCAAAGCCATTAAAACTATTGTAACCAATGATTCCTATAGAATTGCTTTAGGAAAAGCTAATTACAAAGCTGCTACCGCTTTACCTATGAGTAAAATAGCCGCAATGTATTTAGAAACCTTTGACGCTATTATCAATGCTAAAAATCCTTCGGAAGTACAAACCACTGAAGGTCTTATGGCTTAGAAATATATTTGAATGCCGGTTTAGTCTCTCCATTTTGGTTAATAAATCCAAAATGTTCTTGAACCCGTTTTCTCCAAGGAAGTCTTCCAACGACTTCCTTTGGTATTTCTGCAAAGTCGTATAATGTCCAGGATATGTAAGGAATATTATTTTTAGCAATTACTTCCTGAACCTTTTTGTGATATTCAGCCTGAGCTTTTTCCGAATTCCCAAAAGGTTTCCATAAACCACGATATGACGACATTCCATACTCTCCCAAAACAATGGGTTTATCAGCAATCTTTATTTTTAACTGTTTGTATTTTTGGGGTAACAGGTTTAAATCTTCGTAATAATGAAACGATACAAAATCAACATTGTTTTTTAACAACGACGCACTTTGGGTATTCGACCAGCCAATAGTAACGGCATGTAAGGTATCGATAGATTTTACATAGCCGACCATATTTTTTAACCAACCCACTACTTTTTCCTTTCCTCTGGCTTTAAAATCTAGATTTGGTTCGTTTTTAACATCCCAAGCCAAAAGAGCCTTGTGGTTTTTTAATGCTTCAACAATTTTTTCAGCATGCCGTTCATTTAAAGTCCAGTCTAAAACCGAATAATCCCCATAAAAATCGAATAAGGTTACAATGACCTTTAAGTTATTTTTTTCTGCGGCATCTAAAGTTTTTAAGAGTTGATTAAGCTTCAAGGTGTTAACATTCGCTTTACCAAAATCTTCATAAGGCACAAAAATCCGAATGGTATTTAGTCCGGCTTCTTTTATTATTTTAAAATCTTTTGAAACAATACTTATATTAAATTTTTCGCCAAACATATCCCATGGCGATGCTTTTGGATAGTAATTAATCCCTTTAATATCAATACCCAAAACATCTACATAACGGGCTGTATTCGGGTTTTCGACAACTGCTTGTTTTACTAAATGCCTGATGCGCCAAAAACCATCTTCCAACAAAAGAACGACCTTATAAGACGCTGTTTCGGTAGTTTCTAAAACGAATGCCTCTCGTTTATAGATGCGGTTATATTGTTTAACATTAGCATCTGTTAGTACCACTAATTGGCCGTCTTCACTAAAAAAATCTAGTGCTAAGTGATGCTCTAAGGTACTGGCTTCAATATGTATTTTTTGTTCTTTATTTAAGTTTATAAAATTGAAGATGTTTTCTCTAGCACTTTCGGTATAATAATCTTCAATACCTGTTGTCTCGTTAGTATTGTAGGCTAGCAATTTTACATACCAAGCGTCTAAATAATCGTTTTCTATTTTTTTAAGTGTTTGCACATCCATTAAACGGCCTTCATTGCTAATGGAATCCCAAATTATTTTAGGCAAATATTGATCGGCTTTTTTAATTTCGGTATGAAGCATTTTACTTCTGTCTGCTCCCGTATTTAAATAACTATATAACGCCCCAATGCCTAATGTAACTAAGGCAATTATCATTATATAAAATGCCATTAAAACGGTTCGAATAATTTTTCTAGTTATAGACATTACTGTAAAATTTTGTTTTCGTACACATTTTCAATTCCTGCAGTTTCAATTTTAAAAGTATAGTCGCCACTTTTATAAATATCATCATGAAGCAAAAAGACAACTTTCCCATAATTGGAATATTTTACCACAGAATCTAACAAAACACCATCGCTATAAATATGCAAGGTTACTTTTAATCCGTCTGGAATTAATTGATTCATATAACTTCTTAACGGACCAACAGTAAGCTGACGATTATTTTCTGTAAAACTGGTTTCGAACTCGTTAATTACACCTTTATAAAAGAGATTAATGGTGTTACTTTCTGCCATACCTTCAATAATGGCTTTTACAATCCAATCGTTTTCTCTATCGGGATGAATCATTTTTGCTGTCGCTACTCCATCGATGGTAGTTCCAGACGTTTTTAAAATTGAACCTTTTGCTGTTGTGATAAAAAATTCAACATAAGTTCCGTCGGCAACCATATTATTATATCGGTCTTTTATTTGTGAAGTGGTAAAAGTGGTTATTTGATTCCCATCGGCATAATCGTGTATGCGTTTAGCCGAAATATAAAAATTGGTTGGTATCGCCGGTAAAACCTGAATATCAAATTCTTTTGAACTGGCACCGAAACTTTCTGATCCTATTATAATTTTACCTGTTTGTAATGGTGAAAAAATAGTTTTGTAAGCAATTAAGTTCTTGGTATAAACCTCCTCTGAAACTTCTGAAGTTAGAAACTGATGCTTCACGTTAACAAGCGTACTATCTTTAGCTGGGTTATCGAAAGCATCGGTAGGAATTACAACCAACATAGTAAAATCGGTTCCGCCAGCCTCTATACTTGGTGGCCCTAAATAGGTTTCCATTTCTGATACTTGTTCTTGAGCTATAATTTTTAATTGCCCTGATAAAATTTTGTTTTTACTCAGCAACTTCCAACTGGCTATTCCTTTTTTATGTGAAATAGCAGACGGGATCTTATAATAGAGAATATTATTTTTTAGCTTAGCATTAATCAGCGTCTCGCCATAACTATTAGAATAGTACAAAACAGGCATTGCTTTGCTATTTGTTGAAAACTGAAGCTCTACCGTTTCTCCGGCCACAAATACCGTTTTAGTAGTTAAAAGCGTCATCGTCCCGTTGCTTCGTCTATCTTGGATTACGATAAATGAAGATGATGTAATAACTATCAATAAAAGCAGATATGTTAATTTATTTTTCATCAATTCGGACTTCCTATATAACTGTTTAATTCAATTTTGATATACTTAAAAAAGTTGTGTTCAATAGGTTGTAATAAACCAGCTGATTGATTTACAATTCTATTAGGAACCACTTTGGTTGAAATATTTTTATTCGGCAAGCCATTCACAAAACAGTGAGTCATATCATCGTTTATTACTTGTAACTTTTCAACTTTCAAAACGGGCAGGTTAAAACTTTGCTTACGTTGCTGACGGATACCTTCTTTCACAAACAGATGGTCTACCCAAACTAATTGCTTGTTGTCATCATAATACGTTATTAGTAATTGTGGGATGGTAACTTCCTGCAATCCGCCGTTAAATAAACTTCCTGAGATGGTAGTTCCAGTAACATTAATCTCATTAATTACCACATCTTTAAATAAATCGGAACTAGAAACATTACCCGCTGCCTGAATATTGAATTTTGTTGGCTGCTCACTAAAAGCAACTGGTGTAAATTCATCTGGATTGAACGTTTTAGGTATTGAATCCTTTGTTTTAGACCAGGCAATGCCTTCAAAATTAATTTTAAAACTACTCACCTCTTTTGGCATAAGCTTATGTTTTAAATGAAATTTTGCGTTATAAGATGCCAGTTCTTTATTGTTGTTATTGTATAGGGTTCCTTTTAAAACCACATCTGCTGGCACATTATCTATATTTTGAATTTCACCAACAATGGCATAGTGGTTTTCGTATTTTACCAATTTTGCCGATAAAATTTCTAATACAGGTTGTTTCAGTACATCTTCATGATGGGTTTGTTCGGTAGTAATTCTTCTTCTTCCCTGATTGAAATATTTCGTTACATTTTGTGAATATAATTGGTCTGGTGGCAAATCGAAATCTAAGTTTTCTGGTTGTAAAAACCATTTCCCCTTATGATTCACCAAAGTTTTAAAATCAGTTTTACTTATTTTCTCTAAAGGTGTAATCCAATCGGTTTCCACTTTAGCGGTTGCTAAACTGTCGGTTCTATTGGTGATGGTGGTTTTAATGGACTCTAATTTTGCATAAGAGCTTAACAAACCATCGGTCACCGAAATTTCTAACATATACTGCGAAATACTTAAGTTGCTTTCGGGATCGATTAAACTATGAGCTTTTTCAAATTCTTTAAAATCTAGCGCATCGTAATAAGCCATTACTGCATTGGTTGGTGTGCGTTGTGTATCGTTCTTTATATAAAAAATATACATCCCATAAACCACCAAAATTGCCAGTAACACCGACCAAACATGTGTAATTCGCAATACGGCTCTCGAAAACTTACTATAATTATTTCTGAATTTTAAAAATTCCGGAGGCCTTTTCCCTTTTGTTTTTAACGCCAACATTAACAACAATTGCACATTAAAAATAAACGCGAGTATCACTGTAAGAAATGGCATAGTACCCCATAAAACTTTTTGCCAAGTAGCCACATCCTCTTTTGGTAAAATGGTAGATAATGGCGGAACATTTAACTTTTCCCAAACCATAATACCATTTTCTAATTGACGTAATCGCTGCCAGCCACAGAAATATAATATCGGGTCGTAAAACTTATCGTTAGAAAAAATATACTTCAGATTATATTTTTCTGGCACTGTTAAAAACTGTTGTAGCGAGCCAATGCCTTCTACCCCTTTAAATTTTGAATTTTCTAAACGTTCAATAGCTCGGGTGGTAAGCTCGGGCAATCGTCTTGCCGAATGGTAATTCCCATCTACTGTTAAAGCTTTTGTCTGTGCACTTAACCACGCCATCTGATCGCCAAATCCTAAAGTAAGATAGCGCCAATGGTCATGCTGATCCTGATTTAAGAAATTTACAATCGGCAACATTTTTATCTGTTGTGGTTGCGAGGGTCTAAAATAGCCCAAGCTCATGGTGAAAATGGTCATAAATAAAAACAATCCCGCCAAAATACCTCCGATTAACCGGTGATAAACCGCTCCAAATTTATCTTGAATTAAAGCTCTTAAATCTCCTTCAACAAAACGAAAAGTAAATTCACCAAAAATAGGTAAGGACATAATGGATGCCCACAGTGTAAACCTGTCTAATGTTAAAATATTAAAAGCTGTTTCTCCTAAAAAAAGCCTTGGAATTGACGTAGTGCCTCCCGTACCTAAAACCGTTAAAATAGTTATGGACAATCCAAAAAACAAGTAGCGCTTGCTGTAATAGCGGTAAAATATATAGGGCAATAAAATGAGCAGTACGCCCCAAGGAATCAAAAAGAACACCAACCCCGACGAAGTAATTTCTAAAAAATTATCTCTCGACCCATGAGGAATGGGTACTTGGGTAATTGGATTTTCTTTAGAGTTTAGCCAATAAGGTAATATACAGGTTATAATTATTACCAAAGACAGCATACCAAAGCTTATTATGCGCTTAAATAATTTAAAAAAACTCTTTAGAAATATTTTAAACGTAACGTCTTTTATAGTATTTACTTGCTCGCTGGAAACATCCATTATAACCGTTCCAATTAACGGAAAAATAAAAAATACCATCCCAAATATCGGCGTTACATGATGCGATGTAACGGTTACAGCAATTAGAGATAATGATGTAAATAAATAACGATACTTACCCGTTTTTAACCATAAATAAATTTCCGGTAAGGCATGCATTAATACCGAAATACCAATAATACTCGGTAATTGACCGAATACGTGAAGGGTTTCTACAAAAGAAGATGAAAAAACCGCGAGTAATGCGGCATATCCTGCAACCGTTTTATTAGCCGTTATTAATAAGGAAAACCTATAAACCCCGGTAATAAATAATACAATACTAATTAGCGCAACGGTAAAGAGTCCAAATTTTAAGCCTCCAACTAAAGAAAGTAATCCAATGGCTTGATGTACCAAAGGTGGATAACTCATAACTGTAAATCCGGTATACCACTTATAGTTCCAAGGTTCGAACCAACTATGCGCATAGTGGTCTGCAAAAAACAAGTGGATAAGCGCATCGTAGGTAGTTTCCAAAGTAAAAAAAATGGAAGCGCCATGAAATGCTAAACCTAAAAGTAAAGCTACTATTAAATATTTGTTAGTTTTCTCGCTATTCAATCTCGTAAAATTTCTTAGGTAAAGATAAATAAATTGCCCTGAGGTTTCATATTTAATTATCTACACAAAATTACCATTCGTCTAAACTAAAGCTTAGCTCCATCTAATTTAAAATTTAAAAGCTGATTATCAAACTACTTTTGTCATGTAATTAAAAATCAAAACTTTAAAAATTATGAAAATTTTAGCCATAGACGACCAACAGTTAGTATTGCTACCATTACAAAAACGATTAGAAGAATTAGGATACATCGTGCAAATAGAAACAAACGCCGAAGCAGCTATAGAATTATACAATGCGTTTCAACCAGATTTGGTAATTGTAGACATTAATATGCCCGGGGTTTCTGGGTTAGATATTGTTAAATATATAAGAACTTCAAATCAAGCCTCTACCCCTATCATGGTGTTATCAGGCAATACAAATGACGCCATTATTACCGAAGGCTTCGAATTAGGCATTAACGATTACATGAAAAAACCATTGAGTTTAAACGAAATTTGTGCCCGTGTAAAACGTTTAATCGGAGCACCTGAAGTTACTTCAATAATGAACAAATCAAATAACGTTATCATTCAACAACGTTGTGTTGGGGTGGTTATTCCTTGTTACAACGAAGAAGAACGTTTATTAAGCAAAGAATTTTTAGATTTTATTGAGAAAAATTCTGGTTACCACCTGTGTTTTGTTAACGACGGAAGCAAAGATAAAACCTTAGAAGTTCTTCATAATTTACAACAAGGTAGAGAAGATTTTATTAGCGTTTACGATTGTGAAAAAAACGGTGGAAAGGCAGAAGCTGTAAGACTAGGCATGTTGCACATGGCTAAAAAAGAAGATTTAGATTATATTGGTTTTTTAGATGCTGATTTATCGACAGATTTGTCTGATTTTGACGACCTAGTATCTACGATTGAAACTTCTAATTTTAAAATAGTAAGTGGTTCGAGAATAAGCAGAATGGGTGCCAACATCACTAAAGAATCGGCTAGAAAAATTATAAGTTTAACCATCAATTTCATCATCCGAAAAATTTTAAAAATGGACTTTAAAGACACGCAATGTGGTGCGAAAATTTTTCATAAAGATGTTATTGACATCGCTTTCAGTAAAAAATTTGTAACACAATGGATCTTTGATGTTGAAATATTTAAAAGAATGACACAACATTTTGGTTTACAACAAGCAAAAGCGATGCTTTGTGAACAACCATTAAAAAGATGGATACATGCCGATGGGTCTAAACTATCGATGAAAGATTCAGCAAAAATCATATTTCAGTTAGCCGAAATAGCTTGGGTATACCGTGGTCAATCTAACAAAAATGAAATGGAACTCAACGCAACGAACTTAGTTTTAAATTCATAAAAATGGTTGGAATTATACTAATTTTTCATAATAATGAAAACAATTTAAACTTCGATTTAATTACACAAACCTTAAATGCAGCTTCAGAGTTGCATTTTTGTTTAGTAAATAACGGCAGTTTAGATAATACATTAGCGCTTTTAAACGACGTAAAACAGCAAAGTAAAAATCATATCAGTATACTTGATATCAAAAAATATAAAAGCGAAAATTTTGCATTAAAATCTGCAGTGCGCTATTTAAATAGTGTTGAAAAAATAGTGCATTATGGCTATTTAGCTATTGAAAACGACTCTTGTTTTAAGGCCGTAAACACATTAATACACGCTAATAACACATTACCAATTAAGCTAAAATTACCTGGTTTGCTAAACCCAAAAGAAAGCCGACTCTTAATTAAAAATGTATTTCTATTAAGAGATTATCTCAATTTAATACTAAACAACGAATTGCAGATAAACCTGCATTCCTTATAACATCATTCTTTGATTCGATGTATTGAAGTCTTTTGAATCAATTTTAAAATCACATTGTTTGAACGTTCATAAATAGGAAAAATTCTTTATTTGTTTTATAAGTTTAATATTCCTGTTTTTTATGTTTAATTTAGTTAACGCAAAAGTGAATTTTCGGCATTATGGAAATGTAGAACTAATAATTCATATGCGTTTTTTAATAAATATATTGGTATTACTATGAAGCTTCGATATTTTATTTTTTTACTAATTTTCTTTATCTACAATATAATATCTGCTCAATTCACACCATTTTTTAAAAATTTTTCATTGTCTGAATACAATGCCGGAAATCAAAATTGGGGTATTTCCAGAGCAGAAAACGGCATGCTATATGTTGCTAACAATAATGGCTTACTAGAATATAACGGCATTACATGGAATTTTACAGAACTACCCAATAAAACAACCATTCGCTCAGTTCTAGCGCATAAAGATTTAGTGTACACCGGATCTTATGAAGAATTTGGCTATTGGAAAAAAGATAGCAAAGGCGTATTAGTTTATCACTCATTAAGCGATAAAATAAAAAATCAAATTTCCCCAAATGAAGAAATTTGGCAAATAGCACCTTTTAACGGAGGCATCGTATTCAGGTCCTTTTTAAACATTTACATTCATAAATTTAATGGCGAAATAAAAAAAATAAAACCAAAATCTGTTGTTATTTCATGTAATGTAATAGACGGCAAGCTTTATGTATCTACACTTCATGATGGTATTTTTGAATTAAAGAATAACGACTTAGTATTAAAAATTCATGATAAGGCTATTGAAAATATTAAAGTGCTGTTTATTACTAAATACAACGGAAAATTACTTTTAGTAACATCGTTAAAAGGTTGTTTTATTTACGAAAACAACACAGTGAAACCTATAGATTTTGAAATTAACGATTTAATAAAACAACATTTATTAAATGGCTTTTCTGTGCTAAAAAATGGCACGATGGCTTTCGGAACCATAAAAGACGGCATCTATTTTACAAATCGCGATGGAAAAATTATTTCGCATGTTAATAAAGAAAATGGCTTAATAAACAATACCGTATTAAGTCAGCATTTAGACAACGACAATAAACTTTGGCTAGGATTAGATAACGGGATTGCGAGTATTGATTTAAACAACGACAACCGCTTTTTCAATGATGTATCGGGCCGATTAGGAGCAGTTTACGACGTTATTAAATACAACAATGTCATTTACCTAGGCAGCAACACCGGGCTTTTTTACTTTGACAAAAACAATAATTTACAATTTATAAAAGGCTCCCAAGGTCAAGTATGGAATTTAAAAGAAATTGATGGCGAATTATTTTGCGGCCATAATGAAGGTACTTTTTTGGTAAAGGACTTCACCATTAAACAGATATCGTCTGCTACGGGTGGTTGGGTAATTAAAAAAGTTCCAGAACAAAGCAACACCTATATTCAAGGAACGTATGCCGGTTTGGTGAAATTTAAAAAAGAAAACAACCAATGGATTGCTAAACATTTAGGCAAAACCACCATGCCTATTAAACATTTGGTTTTCGAAGATCAATATACTGTTTGGGCGGCACACGCTTATAAAGGTTTGTATAAAATCAAGTTTGATAAAAATTATGATTCCATTACCAGTATTGAAAATTATAACAAAAAAGGTGTGTTTTCCGATTTTAATATCAGACTGTATAAGATAAAAAGCGACATATGTTTTAAAACTAATGATGGCTGGTTAAAATACCAACCCATACTCGACAGTATTGTGCCGTACGATTTGCTAAACGAGAACTTTGGAAAAAATGCGTATATAATTTCTGAAGACGATGTACCGCAGTTAGTGTTAAAAAACAATAACGACGCTATTTTTTTCAAATCATTAAACCAGAATCAAAAAGAACTATCTATTGCGAATAATTATTTTGAAAACCGGTTAATAGTTGGTAACGAAAATGTATCAAAAATTAACGACTCCACCTTTGCTTTAAATTTAGACAATGGGTTCATGCTTGTAAATAATACTTCACAGTCCAATTTGGCATTGTATAAACCACTTATCGATAAAATTGAAATCGACAAAGAATTAATAGAACAGAATACCAATAAAAAGATTTCTATAAAATTAAATAGCAGTTTTGCCGTCACCATATCATCACCTAAATCTGACAATCATTTTTTCGAATACGCCATACTAGAATTAAATCAATCCAAATGGCAAAAATTAGATAAAAACAAATTAGAACTTTCAAGTTTAAAAGACGGAACCTATACCATCTTGTTTAGAACCAACAACTATTTAGGAGAACCGTCAGACGCAACTAAAATCTATTTAAAAGTCCTTCCACCTTGGTATAAAGACACCATTGGTTTAATTCTTTATTTTTTACTGGTGCTTAGCAGCCTAGGTGTTTTCTATTATTTCAACAAACAAAAAATAAAAAGAGAACAACGTTTGCTAAAAATTAAATACGCCAAAGAGCAACAAGAAATTGTAAGAGAGAAAAATTTAGAAAATGAAAAGCGCATTGTTCAACTTAAAAACGAATCGCTAAGAAATGAAATTAAATTGAAGAGCAAACAATTAGCCAATACGGCAATGGCATTGGTTAAAAAGAACGAAACCCTTCAAGACATTAAAAGGGAATTGGCTGTAAATAAAGAAAGTTTTGATAATCAGTATGCCTTTAAAAAGATTTTAAAAAAGGTTGATAATTCTATTTCGCATAAAGATGAATGGAAAGTATTCGAACAAAATTTCAACCAAGTGCATGAAGATTTTTTCAAGAGCCTAAAATCAAAACATGCCAATTTAACTCCTAAAGATTTAAAGATTTGTGCTTACATCAAAATGAATTTATCTAACAAAGAAATCGCTCCCCTTTTGAACGTTTCTGTAAGAGGCTTAGAAACACACAGATACAGATTAAAAAAGAAATTGGAATTAGATAATGATATTTCAGTGTCCGATTATTTGCTGAATCTGTAAAATTCGATTCAAAAAATACGTTTTTCACAATTATTTTTACGTCATTACTACGTCATATAGCGTTTTCGTTTAGCTTTTTACTCACTTTTTTATTAAATTAACCTACGTCAATTAAAGCTATTTAGAGGATTTAATGACTAGTGGCGTATTTAAAGTGTAAATGCATTTCGCGAAAAAATTAAAATAGGTTTTATCTTGTGCTTACCAAAAATTAAACTAAACTATATGAAAGCAAAAATTATTCTATTATTATTTTTTCTATTTTCAATTAGTGGCTTTACTCAAAATATAAGCATTTCGGGTGTAGTTTCTAGTTCAGAAGATAATATGCCAGTACCTGGTGTAAATGTTATTGTTAAAGGTACCAATAGAGGTGTTAGCACCGATTTTGATGGTAAATATAACATTCAGGTAAATGCTGGTGAAGTATTAGAGTTTAGCTCTATCGGATATACAACGGTAAATGTAACCGTAGGCAATCAAAGAACCATTAACGTATCCTTAAGCACCGACATTGAATCGCTAGACGAAATTGTACTGGTTGGTTATGGTACACAAAGAAAGGCAGATTTAACCGGTTCTATCGTTACCATTAAATCGCAAGACATCGAAAAAACACCTAATGCCAACGTCATGCAATCTTTACAAGGTAAGGTGCCTGGTGTACAAGTTGTAAGTACTGGTTCTCCTGGAGATTCTCCAACAGTACGCTTAAGAGGTATCGGCTCTTATAATAACGATAACACAAAACCATTATATGTAGTAGATGGGATGTTTTATACCAATATCGATTTTCTTAATTCAAAAGACATCGAAAGTGTAACCGTTTTAAAAGACGCCTCTTCATCAGCTATTTTTGGTGTACGAGCTGCCAATGGCGTTATTATCATTAAAACAAAAACCGGTAGCTTCGAAAGAAAACCTCAGTTTGAATACGATGGCTATACTGGTATACAATATGCACAAAATGTCATGAAATTAGCCAATGCAGAACAATTTGTAACCATGGCATACGAATCTGGCTCTCAACCCGATATCGATTTTGTATTAAATGCGATGCAACGCTACGGTCGTAGTAGAGTCAATCCTAATGTACCAAATGCCAATACCGATTGGTTTAAAGAAATATTAAGACCTGGCATCATCCAAAGTCATAGTATTGGTGCCACTGGTGGCGCAGAAAATGTATCCTATTCGGTAGGTGCTAACTACTTTGCTCAAGAAGGTATTTTAGATATGAAAAACGAATATGAACGATTCAACATTCGTTCTAAAGTGGATGTAAAATTATCCGACCGTTTTAAAATAGGAATTAACAATGTATTTAGTAACGCAACAAAATACAATGCAGAAAATGGCGCATGGTTTCAAGCGTATTTCGCAGTACCTATTATGCCTGTATATGATGATTTAAATACAGAGGCCACACCAGTAAGATATTCTAATGCGCAATTTTTAGGATACAGGGGTACACAAAACCCATTTCCAACTATGAATTACAATAACAATCAATTAAAAATTAGGAAGGTCTTGTCCAGTATTTTTGTGGAAGTAGATTTAATTCCTGAAAAATTAAATTTCAAATCGACTTACAATCATGATTATTCTGCTTTAGATGAACGTTATGTAGATTTGCCTTATAATTTAGGGAATAATGTAGATAGAGTTTCAAGTATTATCAATACCTATAATACAGGCTCTAATCAAATATGGGATAATATTTTAACATATAATAATACATTTGGGGATCACAACCTTACACTTATGGCTGGTACATCATACAGAGATGAAGCCAACAATAATTTATCTGTAAAAGGTGAGAATATAACAGGAATAGATTTAGAATCTTCTTGGTATTTAAAGTATGCTGAAGATGCTTCTATCGTTCTTAATGGTACTGGTGTAGATGATAATAGAACAAAGAGACTTTATGGAGTATCTTATTTTACTAGAGCTACCTACAATTACAAAGACAAATATCTGTTGTATGCAACCATGAGAGCTGATGGATCTTCAAAATTCACAAAAGATCCTTGGGGCTATTTTCCATCTGTAGGTGCCGGTTGGGTGGTTTCCGAAGAAAAATTCATGAAAAATAATGGCGTTATTGATTACCTAAAACTAAGAACCAGTTGGGGTAAATTGGGTAACGACAATGTTGCTGCAAGTTCAGGCACTAACACCATTAGTAATATTTTTATAGATATTGATAATGTACAGACAACAGGTATTACTTCTACAAGTACCTATACAGACAATACTTGGGAAGTTATTGAAGAAAATAACTTTGGTATTAACCTTGGGTTTTTAAACAACAATTTAACTATTGATGCCGATTACTACATACGTGATACTAAAAACGCCATCATGCCGGTATCTGTTCCAATTATTAATGTAACGGTAGAAAGAAATTCAGGTGAAATCAGGAATCAAGGTTTTGAAGTCGCTATTAATTGGAATAAAACAATTTCTAACGATTTAAGTTATTCTTTCGGTACAAACTTCACAACACTTAAAAACAAAACAATTAGTCTAACCGATCCAAAAGGTTACATCGATGCGGGTTCAGCAGAATTCCGTCAACGTACCATTGTTGGCCAGCCTATAAAAGCATTTTATGGCTATCAAACTGTTGGGGTGTATCAAAACGCAGCTCAAGTAGCGGCAGATCCTATTGCAGTGGCTAATAACTTAGCACCTGGTGATTTAATATATAAAGATATTAGCGGTCCTGATGGTATTCCAGATGGCATTATTGATGATAACGATCGTGTAGTTTTAGGCTCTTATTTACCAAAATTCATGTATGGCGGTAATCTGGGAATTTCTTATAAAGATTTTGATTTTTCTGTTAGCTTCTACGGACAAACAGGCAACAAAATCTTAAATAGAAAACGTGGTGAAATTATTTTCACTAACGACACGAATATGGACGCAGATTTAGCCATTAACAGATGGCATGGCGAAGGCACAAGTAATTCTTACCCATCATCTGCTGGATTACGTAAAGGCTGGAATCAAAAACTTAGTAATTTCTGGGTAGAAGATGGCGACTTTTTTAGAATTCAAAATATTCAATTAGCCTATACCATAAAAGGAGAAAAACTGTTAGGCAAAAACATGCCTGAAACCAGATTGACATTAACTGCCGACAGACCATTTACATTCTTTAACTACAATGGTTTCAATCCTGAAGTTTCAGATGGTGTAGATAGACAAACCTATCCAGTTCCAGGAGTTTATACATTTGGTGTTAACATTAAAATATAAAAATATTGAATATGAAAAATATAAAAAATGCAATTAAAATAAGTGTTTACTCGCTTATTGCTATGTTTAGCTTATTGGCATGTAATGATAAGCTAGATTTAATAGAAGGACAGGTTGCCACTGGCGATCTCGATTATACCAAAACGGCAGATATGATTCAACCACTTATTGGTGCTTATAATTCATTTGCAACCAGAGGCTGGGAAGAATATTTATTGTTATCGGTTCGTGGAGACGATGTAAATGCAGGTGGTTTAGGAGATCAGCAAGATTTCGCTAATACCGATTTATTTACCTATAACAAAGATTATTGGATGTATAATTCACTATGGAATTTACATTATGCAGATATTGTTGGGGTTAATAACGCCGCCAATTTAATTGAGAACTACAAAGCTTATGCAAATGCTAGCAATGCTGCTAAAGCAGACCAATATATTGCCGAAACTAAGGTATTAAGAGCATGGTTACATTTTAATTTAGCTAGAGTCTGGGGAAGTATTTTTATAATAAATACTGCCATTCCAGATTCTGAAATTGATGCAGGCGTTGCCACTAAAGATGAAGTCATGCAATATATAGTGGATTTAATGGATGAAGTTATTCCGTTATTACCTGATGCCCGTCCAAATGAGCGCACCGATGTTAAGGGTGGTGTTACAAAATACACAGCGCTTGCTATGAAAGCATTAGCAAATCAAGAGCTTAAAAATTATCAAGGGGTTGCCGATGCAACAGGAGCCATTATTGCTTCAGGTAAGTTTTCATTGTATTCAGATTTTTATCAGTTATTTAAAAAACCTGGCGAATTAAGTAATGAAAGTTTACTCGAAATGCAGTTTTCAGATTTCAATTCTTCAACAGGAGATTTCTTCTATTACACGAGTGGTGTTTCATACCAACCATTCGCACCTCAAAACTGGACACCAGCTAGAGCGAATGCAGGTAGTGGTTGGGGCTTCTACGAGCCAAGTTTAAAGTATATTAAATTTATGCTTAGCCGAAACGAAACTGTACGTTTAGAAACAAGTGTGCTATTTACCAATCGTGGTATCACAGAAATTAAAACAGATGCTGCATATGCTACCTTGCCTAGTTGGATAACAAACACTACAAGAGATGGCGATAGAATAAACGATTATTCTCGCGCAATGTTTTCAAGTGGTAAACACTATTTACCATCCATTCAGTTAACCGATGGTCGTAATACTTATGGAGCTGGTAAAAACATGATTTGTATTCGTTATGCCGAAATATTATTAATGCACGCCGAAGCCTTAACGCGTGGTGCTACAAGTTCTGCGATGACTGCAGATCAAGCGGTTAATTTAGTAAGACAAAGAGCTGGTCTTAGCACACTTTCCGGAGTTACTTCTAAAATAGTGATGGACGAAAAATTTGCTGAAATGGCTATGGAATGGGGATCGCGTTATTACGACATGATTAGACTTGCCGAATATGGCGAATTAAGTTACGACGGAAGAACTTTTACTGCAGATAAGGCCTTATTACCTTATCCTCAAGCGCAAGTTGATGCTTTACCTTTAACAAATTAATAATTATTTTAAAATAGAAATATGAAAAAATTCTTAAAATATATAACCGCCTTTTTTATGATGCTGGCAATAGCATCATGTAACGATGGGATAGATGGTATTACCGAGGTGGATCCAGGAGCCGATGCTACGGCTCCGGTGGTTACAATAAAAGCACCTTTAAACGGAGCTAAATTTAAAGTTAACGACCCTGTAATTGCTGTAGATATCGAGTTTGAAGTTACAGACGATATTGAAGTTGGTACTATAACTGTTTTTATAGACGGCTCTCAAATAGCATCCTACAGCGGCGACTTTAAAGATTATCGTCGTGTATTACAAGCTTTAACAGCAGAAAATATTGCAACAGGCGTTCACGAATTAAAAATAACCGCCACAGATCTTGACGGTAAATCAACATCTGCAACCGTAACGTTTGAAAAAGAGCCGCCATACATTCCATTATTCAGTAATGAAATTTTTTACATGGCTTTTGATAATGATTATGTAGAATTAATTAGTGTAAAACCAACCACTAAAGTGGGTTCACCTTTATTTGCAGGCACGTCTGTAGTGGGCACAAATGCATACAAAGGCGCCACAGATTCTTACTTAACGTTTCCAACTGCTGGTTTAAATTTAGGTTCAGAATTATCGGCTTCTTTTTGGTATAAAGTTAACACCGACCCAGATAGAGCTGGTGTATTAGTAATTGGTCCTCCAGATACTGCAAATCCAACCGCTCAAAATAATAGAACAAGCGGATTTAGATTTTTTAGAGAAAATGCAGGTGGCAAACAGCGCTTTAAATTAAATGTAGGTAACGGAACTGCCGATACTTGGGTTGATGGCGGTGCTGCTGCCGATGTTGCTGCTGGTTCAGATTGGGTACATATGGCATTTACCATATCGGCCACTTCGGCTATCGTTTACATCAATGGAGTGCTTGTAAAAGAAAGCCCTATTACTGGTGTAAGTTGGACAGGTTGTGATGTGTTATCAATCATGTCTGGCGCACCTCGCTTTACAGGATGGAGCCATAAGTCTGACAATAGTTTTATGGACGATTTACGCTTATTCAACAAGGCTTTAACGCTATCTGAAATTCAAAACATAATTGCCGTAACAAACCCTTACGTTCCTGCTGCCAACGAAACTTTATACATGCCTTTTGATAATAATTATATCAATGTAGTGGGTAATACTACGGCCACTAAAGTTGGAACACCGGGTTATGCTGGTGAAGCTAAAAAAGGGACAAATGCCTATGCAGGAGCAACAGATTCTTATTTAACATTGCCAACAACAGGCTTAACCGGAGAATCTTTTAGTGCAACGATGTGGTACAAAGTAAATGCCACGCCAGATCGTGCAGGTATTTTGGTTGCCGGACCAGAAGATACGGCCAACCCAACTGCCCAAAACAATAGAAAAAACGGCTTCAGATTTTTTAGAGAAAATGCAGGTGGCAAACAACGCTTTAAACTAAATGTAGGCAATGGTACTGCCGATGTTTGGGTTGATGGTGGCACTGCTGCAGATGTAGACCCTACATTAAACGCATGGGTACATTTAGCATTTACAATTTCTCCAACCAAAGCCATAGTGTATATAAATGGATTGCCTGTTAAGGAAAGTGCTATTACTGGTATCGACTGGACAGGTTGCAACATATTATCTATTATGTCTGGTGCGCCTCGCTTTACGGGATGGAGTCATTTATCTGATCTAAGTTATCTTGATGAACTTCATTTATATAATAAAACATTAACTCAGGCAGAGATTCAAAGTATGATGTAAATTTTATGGCACTCATCGTGGTGCCACAAAATTCTCAAAAACACATAGTTAGTTTTTTGTTTTTTAATATTTAAGCTGCATTTTTAAAAAAATGCAGCTTAAATTAATATTCCATTTATGAAAATTTCATATCAACATATCGCATTGTTTATTGCCCTGTTTGGCTTCCTTTTTATCAGTTGTAAAACTGAAACTAAGCAAAATGGAAATGCACTTTCTAAAACAGATGAAAGCAAATGGACAGACGATGAACTTTTAAACCTTATTCAAAAACAAACCATCGATTACTTTTGGGATGGTGCCGAACCCAATTCTGGGTTAGCAAGAGAGCGTTTGCATATGGATGACATTTATCCAACATCACCCAAAAACACGGTGACTACTGGCGGAAGTGGTTTTGGGCTAATGGCTATTTTGGTTGGTATTGAAAGAGGTTTTATTGATAAAGATGAAGCCTTTGCTCGATTTGAAAAAATAGTTGATTTTCTTGATAATGCCGACCGATTTCATGGCGCATGGCCACATTGGTTAAATGGTGAAACAGGTAAAACCGTACCTTTTAGCAAAAAAGATAATGGTGGCGATTTAGTTGAAACGGCGTTTTTGGTTCAAGGCCTATTAACGGTTTCTGAATATTATAAAAATGGCGACGAGCAAGAACAGGCTCTTGTTGCCAAAATCAATAAATTATGGAAAGAAGTTGAATGGGATTGGTATACTAAAAACGGTGAAGATGTACTCTACTGGCACTGGTCGCCCGAATTTGGCTGGGACATGAATTTTCCTGTGGGCGGTTACAACGAATGCTTAATCATGTATGTATTAGCAGCAGCATCGCCTACACATCCAATAAAACCATCGGTGTATCATAAAGGTTGGGCTAGAAATGGCAAAATCGTTTCAACCGAAAAATATTATGACGAAGATTTGGTTTTAAACTATTATGAACATGATGAATCTTTGGTCGGCCCCTTATTTTGGGCACATTATTCCTACTTAGGTTTGAATCCTAATGGACTTTCAGACCAATATGCAGATTACTGGAAACTGGTTCAAAATCAAGCAAAAATTCATTATAAATATGCCATAGACAATCCTAAAAACTATAAAGGTTACGGCGATAGTTTATGGGGCTTAACTTCAAGCTACTCCATAAAAGGTTACAAAGGACACAGACCTGACAACGATTTAGGAGTCATATCGCCAACGGCGGCGCTATCATCGTTTCCTTATACGCCGAAAGAAAGTATGCAAATGCTAAAAAAAATGTATAAAGACCACGATTCTTTAATTGGAAAATATGGTCCTTATGACGCTTTTAGTTTACAAGACAATTGGTTTTTACCAAGATATTTAGCTATCGATCAAGGCCCAATCCCGGTTATGATTGAAAATTACAGATCTGGATTACTTTGGAATTTATTTATGCAAAATGAAGACATAAATAATGGATTAAGTAAATTGGGTTTTAATATTAATAACTCTAAGTAACAGGTATGATTCAGAAAATATTCATATTAACTTTATTTTTATTTGCGTTATCGTGCGCTAAAGATGACGGTCCAGGATATCAGGAACCCTATATTCCTGATAATAACACCCCTGTGGTTGAAAAATTAAGCGACATAGAAATGATGGATTTAACCCAAAAAGAAACCTTTAAATACTTTTGGGATTTTGCCGAAGCCAATTCTGGTGCAGCCAAAGAACGCTACCACCCAAAAAATCCAACCTTAAATCAAAATGTTGTAGCAACCGGAGGTACAGGCTTTGGTTTAATGGCTATTCTAGTTGGGGTAGAAAGAGGTTATGTTACAAGAGAGCAAGCCGTAACACGATTATCTAAAATTGTGCAGTTCTTTGAAACTGCCAACCGATTTCATGGGGCATGGCCACACTGGATAAATGGCAGTACAGGAAATGTTATACCCTTTAGCACCCAAGATAATGGAGGCGATTTAGTAGAAACAGCCTTTTTAGCACAAGGTTTAATTTGTGTGAAAGAATATTTTAAAAACGGTACTGATGTCGAAAAAGCATTAGCCGAGAAAGCCGATGCCTTATGGAAAGGCATAGAATGGAATTGGTATACTCAAAATCAAAACGCACTATATTGGCATTGGAGTCCTGATTACGGATTTAATATTAATTTAAAATTACGCGGCTATAATGAAACCTTAATAGCCTATGTTTTAGGAGCAGCATCTCCAAATTATTCCATACCGAAAACTGCATATACAGAAGGATGGGCTAATAACGGCGCTATTGTATCTACGAGTACGCAATATAGTCTTCCGCTAGTATTAAACCATGCCGGAGGTTCTAATTATGGCGGACCACTATTTTTTAGCCATTATTCCTTTTTAGGATTAAACCCAAAAAATTTGTCCGACCAATACGGCAACTATTGGACTTTGGCTGTTAATCACACAAAAATAAATCGCCAATATTGTGTTTCAAACCCAAAAAACTTTGTGGATTATGGTGCAGATTGCTGGGGTTTAACGGCAAGTTATTCCAGAAATTCTGATGGCACTATAGGCTATTCTGCTCATAGTCCTTCAAATGATCTAGGGGTTATATCCCCTACTGCAGCCATCAGTTCTATGCCATACACCCCTTCAGAATCTTTAACTGTGATGCATTTTCTTTATCAGAAAAAAGACAAACTTCTTGGTCCTGCCGGTTTTTATGATGCATTTAGCCCACATTATAATTACTGGGTAGCCGATGCTTATTTGGCAATCGACCAAGGCCCACAAATTATTATGATTGAAAATCACAGAACAGGATTACTTTGGAATTTATTCATGCAAAATACCGACGTAAAAAACGGTTTAAATAAACTCGGGTTTAACTATTAAGTTTTTATTTATGAGATTCAACTCCTTACTTATCTTTTTAATTCTCGGAATTTCTTCCCATTTGATAGCGCAAAATACCGAGACGTTTTCAAAAGAAATTTTTATAAACAAAAATGATACGCTTAAGTACCGATTGCTATTACCCAAAGGTTTTTCAGAAAGCAAACAATACCCTATTGTTTTGTTTCTTCATGGTGCAGGTGAAAGAGGTAGCGACAACACTAAACAACTTACAAATGGCGGCGCCTTATTTACAGAGCAAATGAACCGAGGCGCTTTTCCTGCCATCGTAATTTTTCCGCAGTGCCCACAAGAAGATTATTGGGCCAATGCCACGGTAGATAGAAGTACAAAACCTATTTCGTTAACCTTTACCCTTAATGAACCCCCAACAAAAGCCTTAAACTTAACCATGCTTTTAATGGACGAATTTTTAACCAAGCCTTATGTAAACAAGCAAAAAATATATATTGGCGGGCTATCCATGGGAGGCATGGGAACTTTTGAAATGCTTTACAGAAAACCCAATATGTTTGCAGCAGCATTTGCGATTTGCGGTGGCGGAAATCCAGAAGGTGCAAAAGCTTACGCAAACCAAACAGAACTTTGGGTGTTTCATGGCGCTAAAGACGATGTGGTCGATCCGCAACTATCCATCAACATGGTGTCTGCCTATTTAAAAGCTGGTGGCAAACCAAATTTCACCTTGTATGCAGACGACAATCACAACAGCTGGGATTCTGCTTTTGCCGAACCTCAACTGCTAACATGGCTATTTTCTAAATCAAAAAATTAAAACATGAAGAACCTAACCAAAATCAAAATCGTGCTTTTTTCGCTTATTGTCATCCTGTTACAATCGTGTAATTCTGGCAATGATAATTCGAAAAACACCGCATACACAAATCCCTTTGAAAAGCAAGTGGATTCTTTACTCAATTTAATGACGATTGAAGAAAAAATAGGGCAATTAAACTTGCCTTCTGCAGGCGATATAACTACAGGACAAGCAAAAAGCTCGAACATTGCCAAAAAAATTGAAGAAGGTAAAGTCGGCGGACTTTTTAATATAAAATCGGTCGCAAAAATTAAAGAAGTTCAAAAAATAGCGATTGAAAAAAGCCGATTAAAAATCCCATTGCTTTTTGGAATGGACGTGATTCATGGTTATGAAACTACCTTCCCTATTCCGCTTGGTTTATCCAGTTCTTGGGATATGGAACTCATTAAAAAAACGGCGCAAATGGCGGCACAAGAAGCCACCGCCGATGGTATTAACTGGACCTTTTCACCTATGGTAGATATTTCTAGAGATCCACGATGGGGTAGAGTTTCTGAAGGTTCGGGCGAAGACCCTTATTTAGGAAGCGAAATAGCAAAAGCCATGGTGCATGGATATCAAGGTGACGATTTAACTAAAAACAATACCATGTTGGCCTGCGTAAAACATTTTGCGCTTTACGGCGCTCCAGAAGCGGGACGAGATTACAATACGGTAGACATGAGTAAAATACGCATGTATAACGAATATTTACCACCATATAAGGCTGCTATTGATGCAGGTGTTGAATCCGTAATGGTGGCGTTTAACGAAATTGATGGGGTTCCTGCCACAGGAAATAAATGGTTATTAACAGATTTATTGAGAACAGATTGGGGTTTTAATGGCTTCGTGGTAACGGATTATACGGCCATTGAAGAAATGATGTACCATGGCGTTGGAAACTTTGAGGAAGTGTCTGCACAAGCACTAACAGCAGGTGTGGATATGGATATGGTTTCTGATGGGTTTTTGAATACTTTAAAAAAATCTTTAGACGAAGGCAGAATTTCTATCGATGCCATTGATGCTGCCGTTAAAAGAATTTTAACCGCAAAATTTAAATTAGGGTTATTTGACGACCCGTATAAATATTGTGATGAAACTAGACCAGCAAAAGAAATTTTCACCAAAGAAAACAAAGCTTTTGCCCGTAAAGTAGCTACAGAATCGATGGTATTATTAAAAAACGACAACCAACTTTTACCACTTAAAAAATCTGGAACTATCGCACTTATTGGTCCTTTAGCAAATACCGCAGTTAATATGGCTGGCACCTGGAGTGTTGCAACAAAACAAGATTTATCGAACCCGCTTTTAGAAGGCTTAAAAACTGTAATTGGCGACCTAGCAACTATTCACTATGCAAAGGGTAGTAATTTAGATTATGATTTAGAGTTAGAAAAACGCGCCACCATGTTTGGTAAAGAAATTCCGCGCGATGGTAGAACCGACAAACAATTATTAGACGAAGCATTGGCCATTGCATCAAAATCAGATGTTATTATTGCTGCTTTAGGGGAATCGGCAGAATTTAGTGGCGAATGCAGTAGCAGAACCAATATAGAGATTCCGCAAGTTCAAAAAGATTTACTCAATGCCTTACTTAAAACAGGAAAGCCTGTGGTTTTAGTGCTGTTCACCGGAAGACCTTTGGTGCTTGTTGAAGAAAACGAGAAAGTTCCAGCTGTATTAAACGTGTGGTTTCCTGGTAGTGAGGCCGGTTTAGCCATTTCCGATGTGTTATTTGGCGATGTAAATCCGTCAGGTAAATTAACCGCCACATTTCCAAGAAGCTTAGGGCAAGTGCCTATTTTTTACAATTATAAAAATACAGGCAGACCTTTAGGAAATAGCGAAGGTAAGTTCGAAAAATTCAAATCAAATTATATCGACGAGCGTAACGAACCTTTATATCCTTTTGGGTATGGTTTAAGCTACACAACCTTTAATTACAGCAATTTAAAATTAAGTTCTAATCAATTAAATAGTTCTGGCAATATCGAAATTTCGGTTGATGTTACCAATACAGGCAATTTTGATGGAAAAGAAGTTGTGCAATTATATGTTCGCGACTTGGTAGGTTCTGTTACAAGACCTGTAAAAGAACTTAAAGGCTTTCAAAAAATAGCCATTAAAAAAGGAGAAACTAAAACAGTAACATTTAAATTAACCGAAAACGATTTGAAATTTTATAATTCTAATTTAGATTTTACTGCCGAACTTGGAATGTTTCAGGTGTTTGTAGGCACCAATTCGAACGCAACGCTTTCTTCTCAATTTGAATTAATTAAATAAGAACACATTTTGAAAAATTTATTTATCATATTATTACTAAGTGTTTTCCAAAGCATTTATGCGCAAGAGGTGCAATCACCCTCTAAAGACATTACTTTAAAGGTTACCTTAAACGACACTGGCGAACCGCTATATTCCGTTTTTTATAAAGGAAAAGAAGTTATCAAACCCAGTAAATTGGGCATTCAATTAAAAAGTGGCATCAGTTTATCGCGCGATTTTAAAGTTATTGATTCCAAACAAAACAGTATTGATGAAAACTGGACGCCCGTTTTAGGCGAGCAAGCTTCCATTAGAAATCGTTATAACGAATTACATATTCAGCTAAAGCAAAACCAAACCAACAAACTTTTAAATATTTCGTTTAGAGTATTTAATGAAGGTGTAGCGTTTAGATACGAATTCCCGTTTGAAGATAAGGTGAATTACTTTATTATTTCAGATGAAAACACCGAGTTCAACCTCACCGGAAATCATAAATCCTTCTGGATTCCGGGAGATTTCGACAGTCAGGAATATGTGTATAATGAAACAAAACTATCAGAAATTGATAATTCAAAATTAGATTTAAACAATGGCATTGCCCTAAAAAGCATCGAAAGTAAATATAGAATTCAATCACCATTAATGATGAAATCTAGCGACGGACTCTACATTAATATTTTTGAAGCAGCGGTAAATAATTACCCGGTAATGCACTTAGATTTAAACCCAAAAACCTTTCAGCTTACATCTTGTTTAGTGCCCAATGCCATTGGCGATAAAGCCTACTTAAGAACGCCTTCGGTTACACCATGGCGTACCATTATGGTAAGTGATGATGCCCGCGATATTGTAGCTTCAAAAATGATTTTAAATTTAAATGAACCTAATAAAATTGACGACACATCTTGGATAAAACCCATGAAATACATGGGTATTTGGTGGGAAATGCATGTGGGCATCTCCACCTGGGATTATGCCGGAAGCCAGAATGCTCAAAATGTATCCACTCAAGATTTAATTCCCTCGGGAAAACACGGCGCTACTACCGAAAACACAAAACGCTATATCGATTTTGCAGCGAAACATGGTTTTGATGGGGTTTTGGTTGAAGGCTGGAATGTTGGTTGGGAAGATTGGTTTGGAAACTGGAAAGAAGATGTTTTCGATTTTATAACACCATACCCAGATTTTAATATCGAAGAAGTATATAAATACGCTAAATCTAAAGGCGTTAAAATGATAATGCACCACGAAACATCGGGGTCTGTCGCCAATTACGAACGGCATTTGGATAGAGCCATAAATTTGATGAAACACTACGAATACCCTGCCGTAAAGTCCGGTTATGTTGGTAGAATCATTCCAAGAGGCGAATTCCATGACGGACAAACCATGGTCAACCATTATAATTTTGTGGCGCAACGTATGGCCGATAATAAGTTGATGCTTAACTCCCACGAAAGCACTAGACCAACAGGGTATCATAGAACCTATCCAAATTACATTGCTGCCGAAGCGGCTCGTGGCAACGAATTTAATGCATGGAGCACGGGAAACCCGCCTGCACACGAAACCATTTTACCGTTTACACGATTATTGGGAGGACCAATGGATTATACACCGGGAATATTCGAAATTAAAATGAGTGCTTACGACCCTAATAAAACCGAACAAGTTCATACTACCTTAGCGAAACAACTGGCATTGTATGTAACCATGTATTCGCCTTTACAAATGGCTGCCGATTTACCCCAGAATTACGAAAAACATTTAGATGCTTTTCAATTTATAAAAGATGTTCCGGCAGATTGGCAAGCGTCCATTTATCTTGAAGCAGAACCAGGCGATTATATTACCGTTGCCAGAAAAGATAAGAATTCTGAAAACTGGTTTCTTGGTGCCATCACCGATGAAAACGCAAGAACTACCGAAATAAAATTCAATTTCCTTTCACCAAATAAAAAATATAAGGCAACCATCTATCAAGACGGAAAAGATGCCGATTGGAAAAACAATCCGAAAAGCTATTCTATAGTTTCAAAAACCATCTCAAACAAAACGAAGCTTAAACTTAATTTGGTAGCTGGCGGAGGAACAGCTATGAGTATTGTACCCATTGACTAAACACCTAATTATGAAGTTTAAAACCCAAAATATTGTTGTTTTACTATTAGTATTTGTACTTTCACATACAATTAATGGGCAACAAAAAACATATTGCAACCCCATTAATATCGATTATGGTTACACCCCATTCGAACGCTTTTCTACACAAGGAAAACATCGCGCCACCGCAGATCCGGTAATTGTAAATTTTAAAGATAAATTGTTTTTGTTTTCAACTAACCAAGAAGGTTATTGGTGGAGCGATAACATGCTCGATTGGAAATTTGTATATAGAAAATTTCTACTGGACGATAAATACACACACGATTTAAATGCGCCTGCTGTTTGGAAAATGAAAGACGCCCTATATGTGTATGGTTCTACTTGGGAATCTGATTTCCCAATATGGAAAAGCACCAATCCAACCCAAGACGAATGGGAAATTGCAGTAGACACGCTTAAAGTGGGTGCCTGGGATCCGGCATTTCATTATGACGAAGACACCAACGATTTGTATTTGTATTGGGGTTCTAGCAACGTTTGGCCTCTTTTAGGTACTAAAATAAATACCAAAACCATGCAATCTGAAGGTTATACCAAACCCATTTTAAAACTTTTTCCAGAAGATCATGGGTGGGAACGCTTTGGCGAATATAACGACAATGTCTTTCTTCAACCCTTTGTAGAAGGTGCTTGGGTAACAAAACATAACAACAAATATTACATGCAATATGGCGCACCTGGAACCGAATTTAGTGGTTATGCCGATGGCGTTTATGTTAGTCAAAAACCATTAGATGGGTACCATTATCAGGCACACAATCCGTTTTCATATAAACCGGGTGGTTTTGCTCGCGGTGCAGGACATGGCGCTACGTTTCAAGACAAACATCAAAATTACTGGCATGTTTCTACCATATTTATTTCAACAAAAAACAACTTTGAACGTCGTTTAGGTATCTGGCCTTCGGGTTTTGATAAAGATGATGTTATGTTTTGCAACACGGCGTATGGAGACTATCCAACCTACTTGCCCGATTATGCCGTCGATAAAGATTTTACTAAAGATATGTTTGCTGGCTGGATGTTATTAAACTATCAAAAACCTGTGCAAGCGTCTTCTACTTTGGGCGGATACAACCCAAACTTTGCTGTAGATGAAGATATAAAAACCTATTGGAGCGCGACTTCGGGCAACAAAGGAGAATGGTTTCAAACCGACTTAGGTGCCGTTTCAACCATCAATGCCATTCAAATTAACTATGCCGATCAGAATGTTGAATTCTTAGGAAAAACGCTAGGAAAATCCCATCAGTACATCATTTACGGCTCGAACGATGGAAAAAAATGGACAGTTGTTGTTGATAAAAGCAAAAACACCACCGATGTACCACACGATTACATCGAACTACAAACACCAGCCAAAGCGCGATTCTTAAAATTAGAAAATATTAAAATGCCTACTGGCAAATTCGCTTTAAGTGGCTTTAGAGTTTTTGGAAAAGGGCCAGGAGAAAAACCTAGTAAGGTTAAAAACTTTATAGCCTTGCGTTCTAGTCCTGAAAAATATGGCGAACGCCGAAGCATTTGGTTTAAATGGCAACAAAATCAATTAGCTGATGGTTATGTGATTTATTGGGGAAAATCGCCCGATAAAATGTATGGAAGCATGATGGTGTATGGTAAAAACGAGTATTATTTTACGGGTGCCGATAGAACCGATGCTTATTATTTTCAAATAGAAGCCTTTAATGCGAATGGCATGAGCGAACGCACCGAAATAATAAAATCTGAATAAATAAACTATGACCTTTAAAATCAATCATTTACTCGCTGCCTTACTTTACCTAGTGCTTGCTGGTTGTGTAACGTTTATTGGGCATGCGCAAACTAAAGAAGAAGTAGCTGGTTTTACGCAAACATATAAAAATCAAAATTTTGAAGCTAAGGTAGATTCCATAATGAAACTCATGACGCTTCAAGAAAAAATTGGACAAACAGCCATGTACAGTGGTAGTTGGGACCAAACGGGACCAATTATAGGCAGCAATAATGGAAAATATATTCGAGAAGGTAATATGGGTGCTATGCTCAATGCCTTTACAGTGAAAGGGACGCGCGAATTACAACAAATAGCGGTTAATGAAACGCGTTTAGGCATTCCGTTACTTTTTGGTTATGATGTTATTCATGGACATCGTACCATTTTCCCAATAAATTTAGGCATGTCGACAAGTTGGGATTTAAAAATGATTGAAGAAAGTTCTAGAATTGCTGCTGAAGAAGCTTCGGCCGAAGGACTGCACTGGACCTTTGCTCCTATGGTTGATATTGCTCGCGATCCGCGATGGGGACGCGTTTCAGAAGGCGCTGGTGAAGATGTGTATTTAGCAAGCCAGATTGCAAAAGCCTATGTAAAAGGGTTTCAGGGCGACGATTTATCAAAACACAATACCATTTTAGCTTGTGCCAAACATTTTGTGGCCTATGGTGCGGCCCAAGCAGGACGCGATTATCATACTGTAAACATGGGTGAAGACGAATTACGCAATGTGTATTTGCCGCCCTTTAAAGCTACGGTTGACGCTGGTGTAGAAACATTTATGTCGGCTTTTAACGAATTAAATGGCATACCTACTTCAGGCAATAAATATACATTAAGAGATATTTTACAAGATGAATGGGGTTTTAGGGGTTTTGTCGTTTCAGATTACACGTCTATTAATGAAATGATTCAACATGGATTTGCAACAGACAGCTTAGATGCCGCCAGAATTGGGATGAATGCCGGGGTAGATATGGATATGATGGGAAGTGTTTACCGAAAATATTTAAAAACTTTAATTGCTGAAGGTAAAGTGGACAAAGCCCTTGTAGAAGATGCGTGCAGACGCATTTTACTGGCAAAATTCAAACTAGGTTTATTTGATGACCCTTACCGATATATTGACGAAAAACGTGAAGCAAACACGAAATACCAACCCGAATTTTTAGCAAAAGCAAGAGAAATTGCCGCTGCATCATTGGTATTATTACAGAATAAAAACAAGGCATTGCCACTATCTAAGAACACTAAAAAAATTGCTTTTATTGGTCCGTTAGTAAAAGACGAATACGATATTTTAGGAAATTGGGCAGCAAAAGGCGATCGCAACGGACAAGCTGTAAGCATATTTGAAGGTGTATCAGAGTATTTGAAACCCCATCAAATTTTATATGCCAAAGGTTGTGACATTTTAAAAGAGGATCGTTCAGGTTTTACAGAAGCGATTGCAGTTTCAAAAAAAGCCGACGTTATTGTTCTTGCTATGGGCGAAGGGCATCATATGAGTGGCGAAGCGGCATCGAGAACCAACTTAAAAATCCCAGGCATTCAGCCAGAACTTATCAAAAAAATACGTGAAGCTAATCCAGACAAAAAGATTGTTTTGGTATTAATGAATGGTCGCCCGCTTAATTTATCGGATGAAGTTAATTTGGTAGATTCCATTTTAGAAATATGGTTTCCAGGAACTATGGGTGGCGCTGGAGTTGCCGATGTATTGTTTAGTGCTTACAACCCATCGGGCAAATTAACCATGACGTTTCCTCGAAATGTAGGTCAGGTTCCAATTTACTATAACATGAAAAATACTGGAAGACCTATTCCGGAGCACAATCCTAAAGAAGATTATAAAAGCAATTATATAGATGTACCTAACTCGCCATTGTTTCCTTTTGGGCATGGATTAAGTTATACCACATTTCAATATTCTGATTTAGAATTGTCATCAAACACCTTAAGCTTTTCTAATGCTATAACCGCATCTGTAACCATCACCAATTCTGGTACAATGGATGGTCATGAAATTGTACAATTATATATTCACGATAAGGTTGGAAGCCTCACAAGACCTGTAAAAGAACTCAAAGGGTTTCAAAAGCTATTCTTGAAAAAAGGAGAAAGCAAAAAAGTAACATTTACAATTTCTAGCGACGATTTAAAATTTTACAATAACAACAACCAATATATTGCAGAACCTGGCGAATTTGAAATAGCCATTGCACCAAGTTCTGACTTTAAGTTTAAGCATGTTTTTCAACTAAATTAACCATAATCAATTATTAACCAGATAAAAAAAATATATGAAAAAACAATTACTCGGCTTATTTTTAATATTTCCAATAATATTATTTGCACAGCAATATAGTTATATTGACTTTGGAAATTCTTCCACATTAACACCAAACAATTGGAATAATGTTGTTGTAACCACTCAAAACCAAGTTGGCGTAGAGGTCAATCTAATAGATTCTGACGGAGTTTCTACAGGCATCACATTAACACTCACAGATTCTTTCGACCATATCAATGCTAATGGAACCACCACACCCAATAGTGCTTTACCATTTCCTTCATCTGCCACACGAGACAGTTTTTTTGGAGCAACAAGTGCTGGTTTTAATGGGAATGTAAATCCTACCGGAGGGTTTACATTATCTGGCTTAAATCCGTTAAAGTACTATTCTTTTTCGGTATTTAGTTCTAGAGTTGGTGTCACCGATAATCGTGAAACTTTATATACGGTTCAAGGTTTAACAATTGATGCTCAAGCACTAGATACAGCAAACAACACCTCAAACACTGCCAATATTCTGAACATTCAACCGAACGCCAGCGGGCAAATTACTTTTGAAGCAAAACCTGGTCCAAACAATACTAATTCTTTCGGGTTTTATTATTTAGGCGCCATTCAATTAATAATAAGTGATAACCCTATTGGTAATACACAACCCGACCCTGAATTAGCATTAACTTATCCAAATGGCGGACATTTATGGGAAGCTGGTAAAACGGTAAGGATTAAATGGGAGAGTATTTCAATACAAGATTTATTAGTTGAATTCTCTTCTAATAATGGATTAGATTGGACAACTATTGCCACCGCACCAGCATCTCTACAATATTATGACATGGTAGTTCCTAGTACATTTTCGTCATCTTGTTTAATAAGACTTTCAGGTGAAAGTTTAACTGACACAAGTGAGAATACTTTTGAAATTATCCAGAATGAAGGTGTTATTTACAGAATTGTTGTTTTAGGATCATCTACAGCTGCAGGAACAGGGCCATCAAATCCAAATAATGCCTGGGTAAATAAATATAAAACATATCTAACAGAGATGGATACCAGATATGAAGTAATAAACTTAGCGCTTGGTGGTTATGCCACCTACAATATATTACCAACAGGAACAACAATTCCCGTGGGTGTAAATAGAACTATTGATACCGCAAGAAACATTACAAAAGGATTGTCACTTACACCCAATGGCTTAATTATAAATATGCCATCTAATGATGCGGCAAGCGGCTACCCTGTGGCAGACCAATTAAATAATTATTCTCTTATTAGTACCGATGCCAATAGT
The DNA here is from genome assembly GCF_042676825.1 of Mariniflexile aquimaris. Lineage (NCBI taxonomy): Bacteria > Pseudomonadati > Bacteroidota > Flavobacteriia > Flavobacteriales > Flavobacteriaceae > Mariniflexile > Mariniflexile aquimaris. The sequence goes on along the minus strand of NZ_JBHTIB010000008.1, from coordinate 228,775 downwards.
CAAAATGTGCCACTTTGGGTAACTACACCACAACCAAGAAATTTTGGCACGAATACTACCAATCAAGCTATTCAAGTGCAAATGATTTCTGAAACTAATAACGTTTTTGGTGAATATGCCGTGGATTTTTGGAGCGGCTTAGGGCTAGCGAATAATAATGGTATTCTTCCAGAATATGATGCTGGTGATGGTATTCATTTAAATGATGCTGCACACCAAATATTGTTCGATAGAATTATTGCAAAGGGAATGCATTCTACTATAAAAACCACTGTTGACGCTCTAAGTATAGAGAAAATGGAATTGGCTAGTTTAAAATTATATCCAAATCCTATTACTACTCATGCAACTATTAAATTTTCTGAAAATGTATCAAATCTAGTTTCAATTAGTATTTATGACATGCTAGGGAAACAGATTTTTAATAAAAAAGAAAGACCATCAAACAACACCCTAACAGTTTCAAGAGAAAACATCGAGTCTGGAATTTATATTATGAAAATAATGTATGAAAATAAAATAATAACTAAACGAGTATTAATTAATTAAATCTAAACATTATGAAAAAAATTACATTTTTATTAGTAGTAATGGCTTCCCTTTCTATAGGCTTTGCCCAACAATTAACCTTCATCGATTTCGGTTCAACAGCTACGGGTTATACCAGTGATGGTAATTGGAACAACATTGCTACTGCCAATGCAGGAAGTACAGCAGGTCTTACAGCAAATTTAATAGATTCTAATGGAGTCAGTACAGGAGTTACTCTAACAATTAATGATGAATTTGACACCGTTAATACCGCTGGAACTTCTTCGCCAGATACTTCGTTGCCATTTCCATCTACCGCAACAAGAGATAGTTTTTTTGGAGAAACAGTTACATTTAACGGTAAATTAGAAGCTACAGGCGGCTTTATATTAACAGGTCTTGACACTGCTAGTTATTACTCCTTTTCGGTTTTTGCGGCGAGATCTGGTGTTAGCGATAATAGAGAAGCGCTTTATACAATAACAGGTAGCAGCACCAAGACGGGTTCTTTAAATGCTTCTAATAATACGGCTAATACAGCAGAAATTTTAAATGTTCTACCAAATGCTAGTGGAGAAATAACTTTTACGGCGCAGCCAGGAACAAATAATAATAATTCATCTGGTTTTTATTATTTAGGCGCTATTCAAATGACAAAATCAAGCAATCAGTTATCAACAAAAGCATTGGAGTTAACGAATAGCTTAAGTGTGTATCCTAATCCCGTTTCTAACACTTGCTCAATAAGCTTTAAACTAAACGGAAAATCTCAAGTAGCCTTAACTATTTATGATTTAACAGGTAAATCGTTATCTACAATTTATAATGAAAAAGTTTCTACTAATAACTTTCATTATACATGGAACCGAAGTAATGAAATGGCTACTGGCATTTATATTTTAGAAATCAATGTTGATGGTACAAAACTTAACAAAAAGCTTATCCTTAATTAATTTAATAGAAAGAATTTTAAATTGAAAATAAACTACACATGACAAATAAATTAAAATACATCTTAATATTGTTTTGTGTAGTTTTTTCATTTAAAACATTAAGCCAAAACACGATTATTAACTCTGGTTGGCAATTTTCTGAAGACAAAACCCACTGGGAAACTGTAAATATTCCTCACACCTGGAATCTTTTTGATGCTTTTGATGATGAACCAGGTTACCGACGTGGTTTAGGCTATTATAAAAAGCAAGTATTTATAGCTTCAGAAGAAAAAGAAAAAATCCACTATTTAAAATTTAACGCAGTTAACCAAGAAGCAACTGTTTTTATAAATGGCCAATTAATTGGCAACCACAAAGGCGGCTATACGGCATTTAATTTTGATATTTCAAAATTCTTAAACTATGATGCTTATAATTTAATTGAAGTCACTGTTGATAACTCACACAACGAAAATATTCCGCCATTAGATGCCGATTTTACTTTTTACGGTGGCATTTATAGAGATGTAGAATTAATTTCATTACCCAAGCAACACTTTTCTTTAAACGATTTTGCTTCCGATGGATTTTACATAAATTATTACAACGTTTCAGAAGAAAAAGCAGGTGTTGAGGTTACCAGTATTTTAACAAATCAATCTTCAAAAAATGTTAAAACGAAATTACGTTTAGATTTGTTGGATGCGAACGGAAACATAGTTAAAACTAGAACTGAAACTTTAAAATTATTTGGCGACACATCCAACGAATTTAAAATTAAGTTATCCGAAGTCTATAATCCAATTTTATGGTCGCCAGACAATCCTTATTTATATAAGTTAAACATGGTATTTTCAGATAACAACGGACGGGTTTTAGATACAAAATCGACAAACATTGGTTTTCGTTGGGCAAGTGTAGACGCCGAAAAAGGCCTTTTTCTTAATGGTAAACCCATAAAGTTAATTGGTGTAAATAGGCATCAGGACTTTGAAGGTTTAGGTAATGCTGTCCCTGTAGAACTTCAGAAAAAAGATATTGAAATCATTAAAAATATGGGCGCTAATGTTATACGATTTGCCCATTATCCACATGCCAGAGAATTGTATGATATGTGCGATAAACTTGGAATTATTGTTTGGACAGAAATTCCGGTGGTTAATAAAGTAACGGATTCCAAAGACTTTTTTGCCACGAGTTTAAATATGCAGAAGGAACATATTAAACAATATTACAACTACCCTTCTGTTGTTATGATTGGGTATATGAATGAAATCTTTTTACGTTTAGCTTTTGATAATAAATCCTCAGAAGACGAAAAAGAAAACATCAAAACGGCATCGGTTAAACTGGCACAACAACTTGAAGATCTTACTCGACAATTAGCTCCAAATCATATAACGGTGATGGCACTTCATTTCAATGAATTATACAACGAAACAGGCATTGCAGATATTTCTATGCTGGTGGGTTGGAATTTATATTTTGGATGGTACGATAAAGATATTCCTGATCTAGGTAGCTTTTTAGACGAGCAACATCAGCGTTATCCTAAAAGACCATTATTGCTTTCAGAATATGGCCCCGGCGCCGATGTAAGGATTTATACTAAAACACCAAAAAAGTTTGATTTTTCAACCGAATATCAGGCAAAATTACATCAATCATATTATCAACAAATCAGTGACAGGGCTTATATGGCTGGAATGACCGCGTGGAATTTTGCCGATTTTGGGTCAGAATTCCGTGGGGATGCCATTCCACATGTTAATCAAAAAGGATTGGTACAATACAACAGAACCCCAAAAGATATTTATTATTGGTACAAATCGGTTTTAAATAAAAAAGAACCTTTTATCTATATCGCTACAACTTATTTATCGGGCTTAACATTATTTGGAGATGAAACTTATCCAATTCAAATTTATTCCAATCAAAAAAAGGCCTCTGTTTTTATTAACGATTCTCTGTTGGAAGACGTGTCGTTTAAAAATGGTTTTGCTACTTTAAACGTACCATTTAAAAACGGTGACAATTATATAAGAGTGGTTTCTGAAAATGTCTCAGAATTTAAAACTATTCAGGTTTTAAAAATTAACACTTTGGATTTTAAAGAATTTAGCCGCTTAGGAATCAATATTGGTTCTCATTTTTATTTCACGGACCAAGTTCATCAAATGACCTTTGTTCCAGATCAACCCTATAAAAAGAATTGGTTTGGGTATTTAGAAGGAAAACCTTTCGGAATGAGCACAGATAAAAACCAAGGCATTCCGCATAATATCAAAAACACTACTTCAGACCCATTATTTCAAACCATGTTGGAAGGTTGTTCATCCTATAAGGTAGATATTCCTCAAGGTGTCTATAAAGTATCATTATTTTTTGTGGAGCCACAAATAAAAGCTTCCGAAAATATTTATAATTTATCAAAATCAGAAACTGAAATTACACCCAAAATTCGACGAATTTTTGATGTATATTTAAACAAAGAGCTTGTACAAAAAAGCTTTAATTTAGCCGAAGAATACCCAGAAAAATATGGCGTCGAAAAATCAACAATCATTATAATCGATAATTCTGATGGCTTAACAGTTTCTTTAAAACCCATTGAAGGATTACCTGTTATTAGTGGCATTTTAATTGAAAAAATAAATTAAATGAGAAAAATAATTGTTCTTGCATTCACACTATTAGCACTGTCTGTACAGTCTCAAACAAAAACCACTTATATTTATAAAATAGTAGGTTTAGACACATTAAAATTGGACGTTTATACGCCTGTTAATTTGGAAGAAGACTCTAAATCACCTACCCTTCTCTGGATGCATGGCGGTGGATTTTCAATAGGTTCTAGAGATTATATAGACGATGCCAAACTCTGTGAAGACGTTACAAAATATGGTTACATTGGCATTTCTATTTCGTACAGACTGTTGCGTAAAAACACAAAAACGCAATTTGGCTGTGCATGCTCCAAAGAAGACAAAATGGAAACTTTTAAACAGGCCACTATCGATTATTTAGATGCTGCGGCCTTTGTAGTTGAAAATGCTAAAACATTAAAAATCGACATTTCAAAAATTATTGCTGGAGGTAGTAGCGCAGGCGCCGAAGGTATTTTAAACAGTGTTTATATGAAAGAATACTTTGCAGATAGTCTTCAAAAATATAAACGCGTAAAATTTGCTGGAGTATTTTCTGCTGCTGGTGCTATGGTAAATGCCAATTACATTACAAAAAACAACGCTGTTCCTAGTGTTTTGTTTCATGGAACAGACGATAATTTAGTGCCTTTTGCAAATGCTTCTCACCATTTATGCGATCTTGATAAACCTGGTTATCTTCTATTGGATGGTTCTAAAATTATAGCCGAAAAACTGGAAGCATTGGAAACTTCATATTATTTTAATATTGTAAAAGGTGGCAAGCATGAAGTTTCAAAAATACCGTTTAATGACTTAGATGACATATTCAAATTCTTCGAACAAACCGTTTTGAATAATGAAGTTATTCAAACTAAAATTATCAATACAAAATCATGATAAAATCATTCTTATATGGTATTTGTATTGCCCTAATATTTTCCGCTTGTGGTACCAAACCAGTTAATAACGTTGACACCTCAAATCAAAAACGCCCCAATATCATTTACATCATGGCCGATGACCATGCAACCCAGGCCATAAGTGCTTACGGCCATCCAATAAGCAAATTAGCGCCAACACCAAATATAGACAGGATAGCCACTGATGGCGCCCTATTTAAAAACAATTTTTGTACTAATTCTATTTGCGGACCTAGTAGAGCCGTGGTATTAACTGGTAAATTCAGTCATGTTAATGGATTTAGAATGAATGGCGACACCTTTGATGGTAACCAACAAACGTTTCCAAAACTGCTTCAAAAAGCTGGTTACAATACAGCCATGATTGGAAAATGGCATTTAGACGGATTACCGCAAGGCTTTAATTATTGGAGCATATTAACCGATCAAGGAAATTACTATAACCCAGACTTTATTGCGATAAACAAAAACACACAACATATCGATACCACACGCGTTGAAGGCTATGCCACAGATATTATCACAAACGACGCTATAAAATATCTGGATAAAATAAAAAACAGCGACCAACCCTTTATGCTTATGCTGCATCATAAGGCTCCACACAGAAATTGGATGCCAGCTTTAAGGCATTTAAACAAATATGATGCTGTTACATTTCCGCTGCCCGAATCATATTTTACCAATCATGAAGGTTCTACAGCTTCAAAATTACAGCTGCAAACCATTTATAAGGATATGTATGAAGGTCATGACCTAAAAATGACCAAAGCAAAAGGCAGTGATGAATTAGCTCACAATCCGTGGACAACCGATTTTGATAGAATGACTGCAGAACAGCGATCCATTTGGAACAACGCCTATCGAGAAAAAAACGACGCCATGCACGATGCGAACCTATCAGGAAAAGCATTGGCCGAATGGAAAGGACAGCGTTATTTACAAGAATATTTAGCTACTATAGCTGCTATAGATGAAGGTGTTGGAAAAATACTTGATTATTTAGAAGACCATGGTTTATCTGAAAACACCATTGTAATTTACACCACCGATCAAGGATTTTATTTAGGTGAGAAAGGTTGGTTCGATAAACGTTTTATGTATGAAGAATCGTTAAGTATGCCCATGCTTATGAAATATCCGAAGGGTATAAAAAAAGGCATGGTAATAAATGCCTTAACACAGAATATCGATTTTGCGGAAACATTTTTAGATTATGCCAATGTTGAAATCCCTAAGGATATGCAGGGTAAATCGTTACGCCCTTTGCTGGAACAACGACAAGAATCAGAAGATTTTAGAGATGCTATATATTATCATTATTACGATTATCCGGCATTTCATATGGTAAAAAAAATGTATGGTATTAGAACAAATCGCTATAAGTTAATTCATGTATATGATGATATTGATGAATGGGAACTTTACGATTTAAAAAAAGACCCGAATGAACTCAAAAACAGGATTGACGATGCTGAATATGGCGAGGTTAAATCACAACTTTATAATAAATTGAAGTCGTTGCAAGCAATGTATCAAGTTAGCAACAAAGAGTTTGAAACAGCACCAAAAGAAGCGATTGATAAAGCATTTAAACAATTTGAAAAGTCACGAGGGCGTACAGGCACTTCTTATAACCCGATTACAGATAAAGACATAAAGCTATAATTATTGCTTCAAAATCATTTGAATTATGAAACACTTAATAATTTTTCTAGGCATCATGTTACAATTAAGTTTACATGCTCAGAAATTATCGGTAATGAGCTATAATATTAAATTAGATTACCCCAAAGAAGGCGACAATAGCTGGACCAACAGAAAACCGTTCTTTATTAATCAATTAAAATTTTATGAACCCGATATTTTAGGCGTACAAGAAGCCATGCCTAACCAAATGAAAGACATGGACAGTCTTTTGGCGGATTATAATTTTGTAGGTGTAGGTCGTGATGATGGAAAAGATGCTGGCGAATACTCAGCCATTTTTTACAAAAAAGCCCAGTTTAAGGTGTTAAAATCATCAACCTTTTGGTTATCGCATACGCCCGAAAAAGTCTCTATGGGATGGGATGCTGTTTGTAATCGTGTTTGTACTTATGCTTTGTTTCAAAATAAATCATCTAAAAAAACCTTTTGGGTATTTAACACACATTTCGACCACGTTGGTGTTGAAGCCAGAAAACAGAGTGCTATTTTGATTCTTCAAAAAATAAAAGAACTCAATACTGAAAATCATCCTGTCATTTTAATGGGCGATTTTAATATGGAAGAAACTCATGAAAGCATTCAATTAATCACTAAAACTTTGAGAGATTCTAAAAAGGTGTCAAACATCGTTTTTGGACCCGAAGGCACGTTTAATAATTTTGAATTTAATAAACCTGTAACCCGTCGTATCGATTTTATTTTCTTAAGTGCTGATATAAAGGTGAACAAATATGCCGTATTAAGCGATTCAAACAACTGTAGGTATCCATCCGATCACTTTCCTGTTTATTTAAAATTAGCCATTAAATAATAATGAAGTTTAGAAAAACCACTCTTATATAATCTGAGAACTCATTAAACGCTAAGGGCTTTGTGAAAAGTATAGAACTGGTTTAAAAAAATCATTTCCACAAAATATAACCAATGTTTTTGGGCAATTATTGAATAATCGTTTAAATTAGGCTTTTAAATATATTTCTTATCGCTAAGAAATAATTCGAAAACCAATCTATCATCATTAAACAAATTTTTTAAGTCAACACCACTTGAAATATTAATAATTTATATAATATGACAAAACCGCAAACCCTTCCAACAGCAAACAACAATTTAGTCCCAATTATAATTATAGCAGGTTTATTTTTTATTTTCGGTTTTGTCACTTGGATAAATGGAGCGCTCATCCCCTTCATGAAAACTATCAATGAACTTACAGAATCGCAATCTTATTTAGTTGCTTCTGCATCTTATATTTCATTTGTGGTTATGGCACTACCTGCTTCTTATATCTTAAAAAAAATTGGTTTTAGAAAAGGAATGTCCTTAGGCCTCATAATAATGGCAATCGGCGCCTTAGTTTTTATTCCTGCAGCCGAAGCAAGAACTTATTGGGTATTTTTAACGGGTATTTTTATTCAAGGAATTGGCATGACATTACTACAAACAGCAGCCAACCCATATATAACCATTTTAGGACCAATAGAAAGTGGCGCTAAACGAATTGCCATTATGGGTATTGCTAACAAAGTTGCTGGTGCATTAGGATCGTTAATTTTCGGAGCCTTATTATTATCTGGAATTGATGAAGTAAAAGAAAAACTAGGCAGTGCCTCTGTAGAAGAAAAAGGTGTGCTTTTAGACACCATGGCAGATAGTGTATTTATGCCCTATTTAGTAATGGCCATTGTACTTACAGTATTAGGGCTATTAATTAGAAAAGCCCCACTACCACATGTGGAAGCTACCGAGCCTGAAGAAATTAAAGAAGGAGCTACAGCCAAAACCAGCATTTTTCAATTCCCACATTTATGGCTGGGCGTATTAACACTTTTTGTTTATGTTGGCGCCGAAGTAATTGCAGGAGATACTATTATTGCCTATGGGATTTCATTAGGATTTCCGGCAGCAGACGCTAAATTTTTTACTACTTTAACCTTGTTTGCCATGGTATGTACCTATGCAATTGGTGTTATCCTGATACCAAAATACTTAAAACAAGGTACAGCACTTAAAATTAGTGCCGCTTTAGGTATTATTTTTAGTATTTGTATACTACTTACCACAGGTTTTACCTCCGTTTTATTTGTGGCTGCTTTAGGTGTTGCTAACGCATTGGTTTGGCCTGCAGTATGGCCATTAACCTTAGAAGGTTTGGGGAAATTTACGAAAACAGCTTCTGCCTTGTTAATCATGGCTATTTCGGGTGGAGCTATCATACCACCACTCTATGGAAGAATGGTAGATGCCAATAAACATGAACTTATTACAAAAGGCCTAAACGAAGTAGATGCCCTCGCTACGGCATCAACTAGTAGTTATTGGATACTTATTCCATGTTATGCATTGATTCTATTTTTTGCAATATGGGGTCATAAATACAAAGGTTGGACAAAAAAGTGAACTAAGAATTTATGAAGAAAAAACAATTCTTTAAAAATATAATAATTGACTAAAACGGGATTTTAAAATCAAACGGGGATTTCATTTATGATTGGCTTCAATAAATTATAAAACAAAGTCTAAGCGAATCTAACTATCTCCATTTGCAAGTATTCGATAGTCTTTTTAGTTATAAATTATTAATAATTTCTTTCGCAATAATTTCAGCCATAATCTTTGCTCCTTTTTCGTTTGGATGAATCTTATCGGGAAAATATTCAGAATAATTTTTTAATCCTTCATACAAATCGATAACAGGAAGCTTATTTTTTTCTGCTATTCGATTTACTATAGGAATAACGCCTTTAGTAATGGTTGAATCATTAATTCCCCAAACGGTTTCAAAAGCAGGAACAGGTAAACAAACAAATATTTTGGGATTATTATTTAATACTTTTAAGGTATCAATTAACGATTGGTAATCCGCTTCAAAATGTCCGATCTTCCAATTTTGACCTTTACTATCATTCGTGCCTAATTTTATTATAATAATATCTGGATTAAAGGCCATGACATTAGAGAATTCCTTAGTATTCCAAAACGGGAAATCGCCATTTTTATGCAATGTTGTGCCACTTTTTCCCGAATTTAAAACCGAATATTTGGCACCTAAAATACTATCTAACATAACAGGATACGACGATTTACTTTGATAACGAATACCAGATCCTTCGGTTATACTATCACCAATACAAGCAATTTTTGTAATTTGTTTTGAGCAAGAGACCGTTAAAAAAGCCAAAACAACATATAATAATACTAAGTTTACGCGAAACATTTTTATACTTTTTTATTAAATTAATTTGCACTAATATAATTTGAAATTTCCTATTCAGATTATTATTTTTTATAATTTTCAATCAATTCGCAAATGTCATAATTACAGCTTTGGTGACATTCAAAAATGTGTTTTATTTTTGAACCTATTTCATTGCTACCTGCTGTTATCTTTGTAATTATCTAAAATAAAAACCCTTCCTATCTCTGGTTAAATTCTAAGTTCTATATCTTACAATTTAATATGTAATTTCGGCGCCAAATTATAAACTCTAAAATAACTTTCGAATAGAAAGTTCCTATTTCAAATACACGACTTCTGGTTAAAAATAAAACTGTTTTTAAAAGTTCAAGATTTATAAAAAGAATGTAAAATTCAGTAATTTTATGGCTAAATTCAAAACAACAAACATGAAGAAAATATTTCTTACAATTATTGCTTTTATCATTTCATTTTCATCGGCTATGGCAGATGAAGGTATGTGGTTTTTAATGCATATAGAGCGATTAAATTATCGTGATATGCAAAAAATGGGTTTACAATTAACTGCCGAAGAAATTTACAGTGTTAATAACCAAAGTTTAAAAGATGCTATTGTACAATTTAATGGTGGCTGTACGGCAAGTATCATTTCAAAAAGCGGATTGGTATTGACTAATCATCATTGTGGATATAGCGCAATTACTGAGCTATCTACTGCAGAACAAAATCATTTAAAAAACGGATTTTGGGCAGGCTCTTTGAAAGAAGAATTGAAACCAGAAAGCTTATATGTTCGTTTTTTTGTGCGAATGGATGATGTTTCTAAACGAATTCTATCCCTAGTTAATGATAGCATGAGTGAAAAAGAACGCGAAGCAACCATTAACAAAGAGATTGCTAAAATTGAACAAGAAAACAACGAAGGTGGTAAATACACAGTTTCGGTGCGTTCTTTCTATCAAGGTAATGAGTACTACTATTTTGTTTACGAAGATTATAAAGATGTTCGCTTAGTAGGAACACCTCCAGAAAGTGTTGGCAAATATGGTGGTGACACCGATAATTGGGAATGGCCAAGACATACAGGCGATTTTTCATTATTCCGGGTGTATGCCGATGAAAATGGAAATCCTGCAGATTACTCACCTAACAATGTGCCTTTAAAAGCAAAATATTATTTACCTGTGAATATTGATGGCGTAAAAGAAAACGACTTTGCCATGATTTTAGGTTATCCAGGTAGAACAAACCGTTGGATGCCTGCATCTGGTGTTGAGCAAAATGTTAAATATGCCTATCCTGCTTGGGTTGAAAGTTCAAGATTAAGTTTAGATGTGTTTAAAAAATACATGAACGAAAGTGAGGAAATTGACTTAATGTATGCTTCTAAATATGCTGGAATTGCCAATTATTGGAAGAATCGTATGGGTATGATTGATGCTTTAACAGCTCACAAAACAGTTGAAACTAAAAGTGAAACTGAAAAGAAATTTAATAAGTGGGCTAAAAAGAAAAAAAACAGAGCAAAATATGGTAATGTTATTGAAAACATTAATAACTACTATAGCTTAACTAACGAAAAAGCGAAACAAGCTAATTATTTAACAGGCATGTTGCGCTCAAGTGTTTTTTCTGCGTTACCTAATAGAATAGGAAAAAACCTTGAATATTACATCGGTCAAAACGAAGCGAAACGTCAAGAATTGAATCCTAGATTAAATTCGTTAATAGAAGCCTCTTTTAAAGATTTTTATATGCCTTTAGAAAAAGAAGTATTTGCTAAACAACTTGGCTTATATGCTTCAAAATCCAATTACCCTCTACCAGAAATTGTTGCAGAAATAGGATCGAAAAACAACAACGATTTCACTTCGTACATCAATACTATTTTTGATGAAAGCATATTTACTTCAAAAGAAAAAGTAGAAGCTTTTATGAAAAATCCAGATGCAACTGTTTTGGCTAACGATCCATTATATAAATTATCTAATCAATTACTAGATAAGTATAGAGAAAATCCTGAAAATTTAATGCAAGTTGAAAATGATTTTGAAGCGTCATACCGATTATTAGTTCAAGGATTGCGTGAGTCTGGACTAAGCAAAATAAAATATCCTGATGCTAACTTTACCTTGCGTTTAACTTACGGAAAAGTAAGAGCCTTACCTGCAGATAGCAGAAACGATGCGGATGTAAATAATTACACCACTTTAAAAGGCATGATTAACAAATACAAACCTAATGACGATGAGTTTGATTTAGAACAAGGCATGTTAGATATCTATGAAAAAAAGGACTATGGCCGTTATGCTAATGACCATGGACAACTACCTGTAAACTTTTTAACAGATAATGATATTACTGGTGGGAACTCTGGTTCGCCTGTTGTTAACGGAAAAGGAGAGTTAATTGGATTAGCGTTTGATGGAAATATTGAAGCTATGGCTGGAGATGTAATTTTTGATTCAAACTTACAACGTACCATTAATGTCGATATTAGATACGTACTTTGGTTGATTGACAAATACTCTAACGCAAAACATATTGTAGACGAGTTGACTATTATTGACAATTAATATTAAAGAAAACAATTATTACCTAAAAGCGACCTGAAATTCAGGTCGTTTTTTATTAAATTGATGTCCCGTCCTGAAATAAGTCTACATATCTCAAATTAATGTTGTTGTCTAAAAACAGATGGACTAACACCTATGTGTTTTTTAAAAAACCTTGAAAAACTGCTAATGGAATCAAAACCTAATTTAAAAGCCAATTCTTTAGTAGTAATTTCACTTCTTACAAGGCTTCGTTTGGCTTCTGTTATTTGTCGTTGTTGTATTATTTGTTTTGCTGTTAGATTTAGTTTTTCTTTTAAAATTTGATTTAATCGTTTCATACTAATCCCAATTTCATCTGCATAAAAGTCCGCATTTGTATGTTCTAAATAGTGAGTTTCCATTAATTCTAAAAACTGAAAAACTCTTTTTTGATTTAAATCTTGTTCTAAAAAGCTTTGGTTTTGATACCTAATTAAATGCAATAACAACACTTTTAATAAGGTTTTAAGCATTATATAAGACATTTCACTACTATAAAGTTCATCTTTAAGTAATTGAAATACTTTTTTTATTTGTTCTACTTTTAATCTCTCGGTTAATTCAAATTGAGGATATTTATTAAAAAGCGAAAAAACATCTAATGCATATTCAACATCATCTTCATCAATAAGTTCACGTTCAAAATTTAATAAAACACCGTTATTAGTAAAAACATCTGGTTTAAAGACTTCGTTTAATGGTTTAAAATATATTTTTAAGTTGCTTTCTGAAATAAACTTAAAGTAAATCCCCATAGAATTCCCTGAAAGTAACGCGGTATTACTTTCAAAATTTTGAATGATTTGAATCTTCTTATTAGCGAACTCTTTATTCATCAACTTTTAAGGTCTACCTCAAAAGTAAGAAGATTTTTTTTGGATTCTTTTTGAAACATGAAATAAATAACGCCACCAATTATTAAAGCTAAGCCTGCAGAAACAGCATAAATAGCCCTATAATTATCTGATACATACTCTATAAATGTGGAAAGAAATTGACCTCCAAAAACACCCATTGAAAATAGGCCCAAATGCTTGCCTTGGTTATGAATGGTACTTGCTTCAATCATCATGAGGTTCAACAATGGTATTGTAAACCCAAACCCTATGCCTATAAAAATGGTTGTTAATACTAAAAAAACTAAACTTCCTGAGGTTGCTAACACGAAATACCCCATCATGAAAAATAAAAAACCCAAAACAACAACGTTGCTATCACCAAATACTTTTACCATTTTTGGCATTTGACTAGCCGTAATAATGGCTATAAGAGAAATGAAAGCCATTAAATACCCTATTTCAGATTCGGTAAAACCAAAAGCTACTGGTAAGTATAGTGGCAGCGTAACAAAACCAACAAAAAACAACATCATAGCTAAAAGTGACGCTATAAAAATGATTCTTACTTTTGGAGCATTGTTAGTATCTGTTACTTGAGTAAGGTTTTCACCTATCAATTTACTTTCAGGTTTTGGTAACGCTACTATAACCAAAATTAAACACAGAAAGCCTAAAAGATAGATATAAAAAGGAAGTTGCCAATTTATTTCACCCAAAAAACCTCCAATAGCTAAAAATACAACACCGCCTAATTCTATAGACATACCTTGCCATGCAATCATTTTCATTCTTGCCTCACCTGTAAAAAAATCTGCAATATAAGCTGTTACCGATACTTGTATCGCTACGGTTGCAGCACCAAGTAAAACTCTATCAATAATTAATATATAATTATTAGTTATAAATGCGCCAATGAAACCTAAAATAGCATAAGGTATAAGTCCTAAACTCAATAATTTAATGGTTCCTAATTTGTTTAGCAACTTTCCTATTATGGGTGCAAAAAGAACTACCCCTAAAGAAGGTAATGTAATAAGCCAACTAGGTGAAAAGCCTAAATTTTTATGTTCTACAATCCCAGATAAAGAAGGGGCAATAACTGTTCCAACCATTATGGTTAAACTGCTAACGAATAACAGTGTAAAAATTCCGAAGTTTGATATTTTATTCATATGGCAAAATTCAAACTAATCTTGCCAAATCGGTTTACCTCTTTTCTAATATACTATGCAAAAATGGAAATCGATTAAAAGACTATAGCCAACACCACTAACCTTTGAGCACAAATTGAGAGCACTGTAAAAAAAAATAAGGGCTTTGGTTCAGAATCGTGTTCCAAATCGTGTTCTTTTTGAACCATTAGGGGAAGTAAATCTAAAATATTTTCCATAAAAAAACGGTTTAGCGTAAACTAAACCGTTGATTTTAGAGGATTTTCTCTTTGTAGCGGGAACTGGACTCGAACCAGTGACCTTCGGGTTATGAGCTCTTCTCTTAAATTGATTTAAGCACAAATTTTAAGCTCAAAAACCCTAAAAATTATAAAATCGTATGCAAAAACGTATGCACTTTTTAGTTTTCTGATTATTGAAATATTTGATGCAATATAATTAAAATAAAGTGCAGATTGAAATATCTTAATAAGGATTAATAAAAGCATCAATATCTGACCTCAACAAAACAGGATTTGCACCTTCACTTTGTGCTACCATGGCACCAACAGCACATGCAAAATCTACAGCTTCTTGAGGATGCACATTGGCTAATAGTTGACTTATTAACGAACCTAAAAACGAGTCGCCTGCCCCAACAGTATCAATCACTTTAATTAGGTATCCGCTGTTATAATAAAATTTATCATCATACAATAAAACAGCGCCATGATGCCCCTTGGTTACGCAGATATGTTTGGTATTTGTTTTTTTAGCAATGTACCTAATATTTTGTTCCATAGAACGGTATTTAGAATCTAAATAGCCGCTAACCTCATACAACTCATCATCATTAAACTTTATAAAATCGGCTTCGTTCATTAATTTAATTAAAAGCTCTTTGGTATAATATGGAGGTCTTAAATTTAGATCGAAAATTTTGTATTTCGCTAACTCTATAAGTTTGAATAAGGTATTCCTAGAACTTTCATCTCGCGCAGCAAGACTTCCAAAAACAAAGGCATCTGAGTTTTTAACAGCATTTTTGTTTATTTCGGTTAATCTGATTTTATCCCAAGCTCTGGGATATTTAATATCATAGGAAGCTGACCCTTTATCATTAAGCATCACTTTTACCTTGCCGGTTTTATACTCATCGTGTACTTGAACACAACCTGGATTGATACCAACTTCTTTAATATAGTTAAGCAATTTAGCACCATTTTCTCCCTTGCCAATTGCGCTAATCATGGTAACCTCATTACCCATTGCTTGTAATCTATTGGCAACGTTTAAAGGTGCTCCACCTATTTTTTTATGAGTTGGGAAAACATCCCATAAAACTTCTCCGAAACATGTGATTTTTGACATATCAATATTAATTTAATCCAGAAGACATTAAAACTACTAATATCTTCTGGAATTTAAATAACTAAATAAAAAACTAACTAAAACACTATTGCTAATTTGATCTAATAATAATAAATATTATAATACTTGCTTTTTAAGCAAACTACTTTGACAATTTATTAATTTTAATCTGTTCAATAAATTGTATTTCCTCGTTAGCAGTAATCTCTAAATTTTTAAAAGGTGCTAATGGAAATACTAAAGCTGTTATAACCCGTTCACCATCATTAAGAAAAATTTCCATTGAAGACTTATCGACCAACATATTTATTTTTAACTGATTCGAATCAGGTAATACATATGGACATTTTATAATATTACTGCTCAAGTTGTTAAATTTGTATCCAGATTCTGCTCTATTTAAGATTAATTCACCTTTAATTTTGTTGTATTTTAAAACAACGCTTGAACTTTTATTACCCCATTCAATTTTTGCTTCATTAATAGCACTAAAATCTAGAGTAGTTTCAAGATAGAATTTACCTCCTCCTAATGTTTCATCATTAAGCAATTCAAATCTACTTGCAGCATTATTGTTTTCAACAACTTTACCACCAATTGCATAGATTATCTCCGTTGGCAGTTTACTAATAATTATGCTTTTGCCATTACTGTTTTGCCAATGTAAAGTTCTTGGAAATGTCATAGCACTTCTATAACTATAGGTTGGAACATTTTGAGCATATGACCAATTACTCATCCAGCCCATAAATAAATTTCTATTATTTGGCTCATTACTCCAGGTTACACCAGCATAATTGTCAGTTCCATAATCTAACCATAAGGTTTCTGATTGTGAAGAGGTAAAAGTTTCTCCATCAAAATCCCCTAAAAAATATTGAGTTCCAGATCCACCGTTTGGGCCTCCAGGATTAATACTAACCAATAATGCCCAAGTTTCTTGACCGTTTACATCTTTAATTTTAAATAAATCTGGACATTCCCAAACACCACCATGTGCTCCTACATTTTTTCCAAAACTATTTTTATATACCCAATTTTTTAGATTGGATGAGGTGTAAAACATAATTTCATCACCTGCTGCAAGTACCATTACCCATTTTTGTGTTCCTTCATGCCAAGATACTTTAGGGTCTCTAAAATCTGCTTTGTCATTATTTACCAAAACAGGGTTGTTTTCATATTTAGTCCAAGTTCTACCTTTATCATTACTATAAGCTAAGCTCTGGGTTTGCTTATTGTTTTCTGGATTTTGATGAGTAAATACAGCCACTAAAGGACTCTCGCTACCCGATTTAAACCCAGACGTGTTGTTGTTGTCAACAACAATACTACCAGAAAAAATGTTACCTAAATTGTCAGGGTATAAGGCAATTGGCAATTCTTCCCAATTAACTAAATCTTTGCTAATTGCATGCCCCCAATGCATGGGACCCCAAACACTTTCATTGGGGTTGTATTGGTAAAACAAATGATATTCACCTGCATAGTAAACCATTCCATTAGGATCATTCATCCAGTTGTTTCGTGGTGTAAAATGAAAGTCCGGTCTATATTCATTATCTCCAACTGTTACTAATTCAGCCTTTGAATTAGATGATATATCATCCTCATTACAGTTTTGGAATAAAATTATTATACTAGCAAGCAATAATATTCTAATAACTTTTATCATATTCATATTATTTGGTTTTTAAGTATTCTAATGCATTCTTAGTTATAGTCTCTATATTATCCTGATAAAGATTTGTTCCGTCGTTTTGATTCCATTCGAAAGCACCTATTCCAATCGCAATAGCAGTCCCCTCAAATTCATCATTTGGCATTGCTTCAAAATTAGCCATCATCCAATAATCTCTAATTCCATCCCAAACTCCAAGAATTCTAAGTTTTGCATCATTAAATAAATTCGAATACACCTGCTCATTAGCGTTACCAATACCATAATAATCTCCTATCCATAAAACGAAATTATGATCCTCTCTGTATCCTGGTCCTATTAATGGAATTATTTTCCGCTCATCTGGTTGTATAATTTCTACCCCTTGATAAATCGGATGAGTGCTTTCATCATGCACAAGACCAATATTTATCCCAACAGACCATGTGTCTCCATTAGAAAATCCAGCACCTGCTCCTTTAAGTTTCCCTATATTATCTGTAATTCTTCCAATTGTCCATAAATATTCTATAGCGTGTGTATTAAGTAATAGCCCTCCTCCATTAGCATGAAAATTTGTAATTGCAGAAACTACATTTGCGCTTAATGCTACAGATGGAAGTGCTGGGTTATCATCATTTTTGTCATAATGCCACCAAAGCACTCTAAACTCACTTAAATCTTTTCCGTTATCTATATCGGCAAATGAGATATATTCCGCATCTGGATAGTTTTCGAAAAGCCATGCAGCTGATGCCATTTCATCATCATCACTAATTGAAGCAACATTTGGTGCTAAACCTAGGTAACCTATTTTAGTTTTCCCAACCTTAAAAATTAAGTTTCTAGATGGTGATTCTTGATTTTGTGAATTAATAGTATTTATTTTGAAACTATACTCTCTAAGTTCCGCATTTTCAAGCGTGTATGTTGTAACATTACTTGGCAAATCAATCACTTCAGAACCATCAATTGTTAATTTTATACCAGTAATATTAGTGTCTTGGATACCCCATGTCAAAATAACATTAGTTTCTTCTTGTGTGCCAGCAAAATTTAAAACTGGTCGTGGTCCTTCTCTAGTGATACTAACCGTTTCTCCTAACGAGAAGTTTCCTGTATCATTATCTTTTAATTTTAGAGTAAAAAAGTATTCTATATTAACTTCACGAATTTCAAATTCATAACTTGATTTTGAAAAATCGAGTAATTCCAATCCGTTGTTGTGTTTTAATACTGTCGTAACATTTCCTGTATATGTTGGATTACTCCATGTTACTGTAGCAATATCACCAACTAATTCAACATTTAAATTTTCTACTGAAGGAACTATAGCATCAGCAGCAGCTTCTATTTCACGATCTTGAGAACAAGAATAATTTATGATAACAAATAGGCTTAATATTGTTATCTTTATTATGTTTAAAGTATGTTTCATAATATTATTTTTTAACAGATTAATTTAATATCCTTTGTTTTGCTTGTAAACGTCCTTACTAAAATTGATTTGTGCCTGAGGAATTGGACAATACTCCTCTCTAGCTGAATCAAATTTAGCACCACTATAATATTCAACCTCATCCTTTTCCTCTAGATAATATTTGTTGAGTGTTTCTGCAGCAATTCCCCAACGTACTAAATCGAAAAAACGACTTCCTTCCATGGCAAACTCCAATCGACGCTCCCACCTTAAAGCTTGTCTCGCAAAATCTTGCGTCCAAGTACAATTAACACCATCTATATATGGGCTTACATTTAAATTGTTTGCATATCCAATAAAGCTGGTGCTTTGAGACGCTCTATTTCTTATTTGATTGATTATAGGCAAGGCATCGTTAAACTGACCCAATTCTATTAATGCTTCAGCACGCATAAGTAAGACATCGGCATATCGAATTTGAATTCTATTCTTTGAGTTTCCATAAAACGGATCAATGTTTACAAAGCAGCTACCACAGTTTGGTGATACATTTTCTTTTAATGAAGCATAATAGCCGTAAGGATTAGGAGATCTAACCCAACCTTCTACATAAATAAAATCATTATCATATTTATATGGTAAATTTGGTATTGCTACTGTATGATACAAACGTGGATCAACCTTAACACTGTTCAAATTGTTATAATCAACATTTGCGTCATTATATGTATTGAATAATGGAAGACCATTAGCATCCGTTTTGTAAGCGTTTACAAGGTTTTGACTCGGTTTATGAAAATCACAACAACCAAGTCCTTGAGGAGTCGATAATACATCAGAAAAATTTAACCTTCCATGTAGTGTATTGTCACTATCTGTATATTGAATAGCAAAGATAGATTCAGACCCATTTTCATAATCACCTGGCAAAAAGTTATTTGCAAAATCAGGCTCAAGAGATCCCTGACCCAACACGTTATTGGTCGCATCAATTACCATTTGTAATTTAGCCGGATTAATGTTTGTTACTTTATTATCATCATCTTGTTCGAAAGCTTGATAAAGCCTAACTTTTGCTAGATAAGCATAAGCTGCAGTTCTACTTGCTCTTCCAATGTTTTGTTGTGAAATAGGAAGTCCTCCTATGGCTGCTTGAAAATCTCCAGCAATAGCATCCCATAATTCATCATTTGTGAGATCTCTATTAGATATCGTACCGTAATCATCAACTGGAATATCTTCTGTTATATAAGGCACATGCTTGAACATTATTTTTAGCATAAAATAAAAATGTCCTCTTAAAAATTTCATCTCAGCAATCCTAGTTTCTTTCAACGGAAAATCGCTAGCACTTAATTTATTCAAGTTTCTTATGGCTCGATTAATTCTAGAAATGGCTATATAGCTATTAAACCAGAATTTATCCAATTCCCCAAAGTCTGTCCTTATATTTTCAGATATTTCAAAAAAATGAAATACTTGAATATCATTGGGCCCACTACCTCCTTTATAGGCATCATCAGACCTTACATTTCCATAAGGCCATAAACTGAATGGCATGTCATAATGATCGTTACCCAAAGAAGCGTACGCTGCCGTCACAAATCCATCTATATTGTCTGGAGTAATAAGTTCTTCTTCAGACAAAACTGATCTAGGACTTTCTTCCAAAAAATCAGAACATCCAGTAGTAATGACTAACAGAATGAATCCAAATAAATATTTTATATTCTTCATGATAAATATTTTTTATTGTTAAAATGTTATGTTGAAACCAAGGGTTGATGTTAAAGGCAAAGGGTATCCAAACCCAGCATTTTCTGGGTCAACTCCTGTGAATCCTGAAGTTGTAATAGTTAACAAATTTTGAACTCCAAAGTAAATTCTAAATTTATTTATGGCATATTTATCCAAAACTGAACCTGGTAAAGAGTATCCCAACTGAACATTTCGTAATTTTAGATAACTGCCATTTTCAATAAAATAAGTTGAAAAACGGGATTCTGCATTTGTATCAATAGTTGTTAATGCTGGAATACTAGAATTTGGATTACTAGGAGACCAAGCATTTAAAAGACGAGAACCTTTGTTTGAGCCGATATCATCTACACTCCAAAAATCTGTTTGATATTTAAGTTGATTTACAATAGCGACTTCTCCTATACCTTGCCAAAACATGGTGAAATCAAAATCTTTATATTCTAGATTTATGTTTAAACCATAAGCATAATCAGGATAAGGTATGCCTATCCAAGTTCTATCACGATCATTGATAATACCATTTCCATCTAAATCTCTATACCTAATGCGCCCCAAATCTTTTCCTTGTTGTTCGGCAGAGTTCAATACCTGTTCATTTGTCGTAAACAATCCATCTGCTACATAACCATACATAGAATTTAATGGTCTTCCCAAAATATTATCGTCACCACCATTACCCCCATAATTATTTTTCACCTCTTCTGGAAGCTTAGTTATTTTATTTTTATTTGATGAAATATTAGCATTGATTTCATAAGTAAAACCTCCTGAAGTCTCATTTCTATAACCTATTGAAAATTCCAGACCTTCATTTTCCATGCTAGCACCATTTACCCATCTATTTCCTCCTTCACCTATAGCTGCTAAATACGGTGGTAAAACCAAAATATCTTCAGTTTCTTTTTTATAATAATCTATTGAACCATAAAGTTTTTGGTTAAAAAACCCAAAATCAAGACCAAAATTTAATTGCGTAGTAGTTTCCCATTTTAAATTATCATTACCAATTTGAGTCGATCTAAATCCAGATGGTAATAAACCTGAACCTTGGCCAAATAAATCATAAGCTGTTCCGTAAGATGTACTCCATGTTGGATCTCCACCTGCATAATCAGCTACATATAACGAATAAATTGCGCTATTATCTATTTCTTGATTTCCTGTCTGACCCCATCCTACCCTAAATTTCAAATCTGATATCTTAGAGAAATTATCTTCTATAAATTTTTCATTGCTGATTCTCCAACCTCCTGAAAAAGCAGGAAATGTACCAAACTGATTGCTCCTTCCAAATCTTGATGAACCATCATGTCTTAGCGTTGCAGAGAATAAATACTTACCATCAAAATCATAACTTATTTTTCCGAAATATGACACTAAGGTGTAGGCTGTTTCTGATCCTGAATTAGTTCTTTGACCAGTTGCTGCATCAGGAAACATAAAGCTTGGGGTTTCAATTGTAAAATCTTCAGCCCTTAAAAAAGTATTTTCAAATTTATCTTTAAACATTTCTGAACCAATAAATGCTTCTATGTTATGTTTTTTTACATTAAGTTTATAATTAAGCGTATTGGTCCATGTAAACTTGGTGCTTCTAAAGTTTTCAATATTAACTGCATTTTGATCATTTTTTAAATAGCCTGATTGATAACTGAACTGTAATGACTTTTTGTAAAAATTAGCATAATCTAACCCGTAATTTGTTTTGAAATTCAAATTTTTTGCGATTTCCAAATTCGCAAATACATTACCAAATAATCTATGGTATTGATAACCATTATATTTGTTCGCATCCAGCAAACGAACAGGATTTTGTCTATCATTCATACCTCCAATTGGGCCACCCCATCCTTCACCATCAACAGTTCTTACTGGAATAATTGGAGACGCTTTCAACGCTAAATCTAGCACCCCAGGAATTTGAAGTTCCTCCGTTTTATTTAGTGATAAGTTTTCGCCTATTTCCAGTTTATTATTAAAAAGTTTATAACTGGTGTTTAAACGTGCAGAAATACGTTCAAAACTTGAATTTTTAACAATACCCTCATTATCTAAGTACCCTAGGGAAAACAAATAATTACCTTTTTCGGTACCATTGGAAACATTTAAATTGTAAGAACTAGCAATTCCAGTTTGTGATATTTCATCGTACCAATCTGTATCAGAAGATTTTAAAGTTTGTTCATTATCTAAAAATTCTGGAACTGTAATATAATCTAGTACAGCATTATTATTTGAGTCAAAACTCCAATCAAATTTATAACTCAAATTATTATTATTAGGATTCAGACCATCATTAATATTGGCTTGCCAAAGTACTTCTCCGTATTCTTTAGCATTTAGAACATCTAATCTGTTTGCATAAGAAGATGCAGTTAGGTAGGAACTAAACTCAACCCTCATCTTTCCACTCTTTCCTTGTTTTGTTGTTATAATAATAACCCCATTGGATGCTCGCGACCCATAAATACTTGCAGAAGAAGCGTCTTTTAAAACCTGTATGGAAGCAATATCATTAGGATTTAACTCATGCATACCAGATTTTGTAGGTACACCATCTATAACAAATAGGGGTGATGTATTATTTAGAGTTCCAACACCACGAATTAATATGGCTGTATTTCCCCCACTAGGTGATCCATCTGTGCTAATTTGAACCCCAGGAATCCGCCCTTGTAAAGCTTTTACTGGATTTGGTTCTACTTGTTTATTCAGTTCATCCATATCCACTACCGCCACAGCACCAGTAATGTCTGCCTTTTTTTGGCTTGAATATCCGACAACAACAATTTCATCTAACTCATTTTTATCTATTTCTAACTTAATGTTAATTGTTTTTTGCCCATTTACTGGAATATTGACTGTCTTATAGCCTATATAACTAAAAATCAATATCGCATTTGCATCAACATTATCAAGTACATAATTACCATCAAAATCTGTAGCAGCTCCTTGCGTAGTGCCAGATATAATAACAGATACTCCGGGTAGCGGCATTCCGTCCTCTTGGGAGGTAACAGCACCTTTTACCTGAGCTTGTGCCAACATGCCTATAAGAGCAAATACAGGCAGAAATAAAAGTTGTTTTAATTTCATTTTAATTTAATTTAGTTAATATTTAGTTTGTGAATTTCAATATTGTCAAGAATAAATTCTTGATCTTTAGGTTCAATACTTAGTTTTTCGAATGGTGAGTTCGGAAAAAATATTTCTGTCATGACTGTTTCTCCATTATCAAAAAACAGTTCTATAGATGTTTTATCGAGAATAATCGTACCCGATATATTGACATTAGTTGACGTTCTTTTAGCAAAAGAAATACGATCTGCAAACTTTTCTGAAAATGCTGTTTTTCCAGATTTTCTTCTATCTACAAAAAAGTTTTTATCGCTAGTATTATATCCAAAAGCTAAGGTCTCGTCTTGTTTATTTGTAAGTTTGAAGGTAAAACCATTGTTTTTTAAATCTGAAATTTTAAACTGGATTTCCGCACTGGATAAATCAATAGCATCAGAATCAATAATTTTTGTAACACCTTTAATGGCAATATCTTCCCTTTTGTACTTTGTGCTTTTATACTTGGTTAATTCTTTTGCAGGTTGAAATAACAATCTATAACTTGCATTTATTTTTTGAAGTTCAACAGTTCTTGCCACGGTCATGGCACTTCTCCAAGTTTCAGTTGGCACTACATTGGCATAATCCCAATTAGACATCCATCCCATAAATAATTTTCTACCATTCGTGTCTGGGATATTAGCCCATGTTACTCCTGCATAATTATCCCTTCCGTAATCTATCCATATAGATTTATGCTCAGTATTATTTAATTCGTTCTCAAACGATGGGTCTATTTTAAATTGCTTACCGTCAAAATCACCTACAAAGTATTGGGTAGCACTTCCGCCATTTGGTCCTCCAGGATTAATACTAACTAATAACACCCATTTAACCTCATCTGTTCCGTTAACTACCATTGGGAAAAAATCTGGACATTCCCATACACCACTATGCGCTCCTATTCCATCTCCAAAATTCGATTCTAGCTTCCAATCTTTTAAATTCGAAGAGCTATAAAACATGATTTTTTGACCAGCGGCCAATACCATGAGCCATTTTTCGTGTATAGAGTCCCAAACAATTTTTGGGTCTCTAAAATCTTTAATGCCCGGGTTTTTAATAACTGGGTTTCCAGAGTATTTAGTAAATGTTTGTCCTTCATCTAAAGAATATGCAATGGCCTGTGATTGATAATTTGTTTTTCCTGCTTTTTCACCATCCATATCGTGGTAAGTAAACATGGCAATTATAGGCACAATACCGTCTTTGGAAAATCCAGAGCTATTGTTAACATCAACTATGGCACTGCCAGAAAAAATATATCCTTTTTCATCAGGGTAAATGGCTATAGGCATTTCTTTCCATGTTATCATGTCTGTGCTAATAGCATGTCCCCAATGCATAGGCCCCCATGTATTGCCATCAGGGTAATGCTGAAAATACAAATGATAATATCCATTGTAGTAAAACATCCCATTGGGGTCGTTCATCCAACCGTTCTTAGGTGTAAAATGAAAATTTGGTCTATAAAGCTCTTCTTCAGAAAAAGAATTCGTTATTTCAAATTCACTTGGATTTGTTTCAATCTTGTTTTTGCAACTGACAGATATCAACATAAAAAGCACCAAAAATTTTAGCTTATTTAATTTCATGTGTTTCATTATAATTTAGTTTTAATTAGCGGCTTTGTTTCTGTCTTTAATTAATTTTTTACTTAATTCCTCTAAGCTCACACCTTTTGTTTCTGGCATCATAAAAATTACAAATAGCAATTGGAATCCCATCATAATGGCAAAGAATAGAAAAACCATACCTGCGCCTATGGTAGAAAATAAAACGGGCACTAATGAAGGCACAACCGCTGCCAATACCCAATGCACAGAACTTCCAAAAGATTGTCCTGAACCCCTTAAATGGTTAGGGAAAATTTCAGAAATAAACACCCATATCACTGTTCCTTGACCAATAGCGTGTGATGCTATGAACATGAATAGTAATACGGGTACAATACTACCTTCCCAGCTAAAGAAGAAAGCTGCAGAAACTAAACTCAAAGAGATTATATAACCAAATGAACATATATACATCAATTGTTTTCTTCCCAATCTATCAATTAGAATAATACCTAATAATGTAAAAAGCATATTAGTAACACCTATACCTATACTGCTTAATAATGCTGAACTCTCGCCAAGTCCTGCTTCTTCAAAAATTCTTGGAGCATAATATAATAAGGCATTAATGCCAGACAATTGATTGAAAAAGGCAATTAAAAAAGCTAGAATTAATGGAAATCTGTATTTTTTGAGAAATATATTTTCGTTAGGCACGGTGTTTTCCATCTCATCTTTAATTTCTAACATCAATTTTTCAGGATCTTGATCTGGATTTATAATTTTAAGAACCCCTATGGCTTCACTATTCCTGAATTTGGTAAGTAACCAGCGTGGACTTTTCGGAATAGTTAATGCAAATACGGTATAAATAGCGGCGGGGAAAGCCTCTACACCTATCATCCAACGCCAAGCATTTTCTCCAACATTATTTAATAAGTAATTTGATAAAAAGGCGATTAGAATTCCAAATACAATATTGAACTGATACAAACCAACAAGTTTCCCCCTATCCTTTGCTGGGGCTATTTCAGATATATATGCTGGTGCAGCTATAGTTGAAGCTCCTACACCCAAGCCTCCAATAAATCTAAATATAGCAAACGTCCAAGGATCATTTGCTAATCCTGAACCAATCGCTGATATGGTATATAAAACACCGATCCATATTAAGGTGTTTTTTCGTCCTAATTTATTGGTTGGAATCCCACCGAAAAAGGCTCCTATTACCGTGCCCCACAATGCCATGCCTATAACTACTACGCCATGGAACATATCTGAAGAACCCCATAATAATTGTAGTTTTTTTTCTGCGCCTGATATGACTACTGTATCAAATCCAAAAAGGAAACCAGCCAAAGCTGCGGTAATAGACCAGATTAATATCTTTCTGTTCATGTGGTGGTGTGTAAAGTTTAGTTATTTGGGATTTTTATTACCCAGTGGCAATTTATGTAGCTATGAATCAAAAAGGATTAAAATTTGTTTCATAGGATAAAATTTTATTTAAAAAAACACAACCAATTAATAAACAATTAGTTAAGAAGGAAGAATATGTTTTAGAAACCATTTTTTTTACATTTCTAGAGTGGTTTTTATAGAAATGTTACATCTAAGAAAAAACAGGAAATGATAATTTTACAAAATTTTGCCCCTAGATGTTATGGAAACCTTAATTGATCTTAATCAAAACATTAACTTACAGCCTAAATAGCTTAAACATTATTGAAAAAATAATTGGAAGTTAAAATACGTTTATAACTTATCTCTGAAACGCTTTGGTGTTACACCAAATTTAATTTTGAAACTTGTTGAAAAATAAGACTGAGAAGAAAATCCAGTAGAATAAGCAATTTCAGAAATGGATAGATTTAAATTATTCTTTAACATTCCCTCTGCTTTTTCTAATCTTATATTTTGTATATAATCACTAACTTTCATATCCAAAATAGCTTTTATTTTCCGGTATAACTGCACTCTTGATATTCCAAGTTCTTCAGCTAAAATTTCAACTGTGAAATTAGAGTTATCAAGGTTCTCACTTATAATAGCATTCATTTTATGAAGGAAATCCTGTTCAGTTGCAATAAAATCGTGGTTCTCATTTAACTTATGAATATTATTAATGTAATAATATCTAAGTTTTTCTCTATTATACAATAAGGTCTTTACAGATTGGAAGAGAATAGATAAACTGAACGGTTTAGTTAAAAACAAGTCTGCACCAGACTCCAGACCTTTAATATACGATTCTTTATTATTAAGGGCTGTTAGAATAATAGTTGGAATGTGAGAGGTTCTTAAATCTTTCTTTAAAATTTCACAGATTTCAAAACCATTTTTAATTGGTAAGTTAACATCACAAATTATAATATCTGGGATTATTTCGAATGCTTTCTCAATTCCATCATGACCATCCGATTGGTGTATCTCATATACTTGAGATAGTTTATTTCTTAAAAACTTTACTAAATCAGAATTATCTTCAATAATCAAAATACTAAATCTCTCGCTTTCATTTTTATTGAGGATTACAGGTGTAAAATCATCATCATAATCGGTAATAAAATTCAAATTTGGATTTTCAAGGTTTTCGGATTCAATAACAATTTGATTACTATTGAGGTGAGTTCTATCTTTATAAAGCACTATAATTATCTCAACACCATTATTAGACTTGATTTCAATCTTTCCTTTATGAAGATCAATAAACTCTTTAGAAATATGTAATCCAATACCAGAACTAAGATTATTATTATTTGAACCTTGAAAAAAGGGTTTGAAAACATTTTTTAGTTCATTTTCTGGAATACCTATTCCTGAATCTTTAAAATGAATATTTACAAAATTGGTAGTCTTATTATCTATAATATCAATAGAAATTTTCCCATTATTTGGGGTAAATTTAAAGGCATTTGATAACAAATTAAAAAACACCTTATCCATTAGATTTCTATCTATGTAAACAAGCAAATCTTCATTATTACTATGTATTTGAAAATCTATATTACGCTTTATGGCTTCACGCTCAAAATCCCTATAGATACTATTAGTAAAATTGAAGATATTTGTTTCTGAGGCTCTTAAAATAAATTTTCTGTCTTCAACTTTTCTAAAGTCCAATAATTGATTAATTAGTCTAAGTAATCTCTTGGAATTATTAAAAATTAAACCCAATTCGTTTTTTAGTTTAAAATCTCTCTTAATATTATCTTCAATTATGGATTCAATAGATGATAAAATAAGAGTAATTGGTGTTTTAAACTCATGCGATAATCCTGTAAAGAAATTTAACCGAGCATCATTACTGGTCTTTATCTGATCTCTTTGAACTAGAATCTTTTTATTGCTTATTTCTAATTGGCGTTTTTTTCTTCTAATCAAACTCCATGAATAAATAGTAAGTATTATTAAAAATATACTAATGATTAACAATCCTAGAACCAATTTCAATGTTTTATTTTGCGTGGTATATGTTTGTTCTTGTTTTTTTATTTTTTCTTGTTGAATTTCTATGTCATTTTGATGTTTATTAATTTTATCATACTGATTTTTCATAATTTCAGCATTTCTATAATCAATTACGGTGGTACTCAATATATTGTTTTTGGGAACCTTTTCTTTTCTCAAAATTTTTATGGCAATTTTTATGGCTTCATCACCACCTGTTGGATATAATATAGTTGCAGCCAATATCCCTTTTTGTACTAATTGAATACCATTATTTTCACCATTTAAACCATCTACACCAATAAATTTGATAGTTTTTTCAATTCCTTTAGATTTAAAAATTTTCCAAGTATTGTAAGCAATTCCATCATTAAATGCGAAGACATAGTTAATTGGTTTCACATTTAAAGAATCTATGATTTGAGGTATTCTTCGGCCAATATCTCCATCTTTAATACTATAACAAACAGTTATATTTGGCTCATTGTCAACTACTTGATTAAACCCAGAATGTCGTTCTATAACTGGTGAAGAATCATCACCTCCTCTTAATTCTAAAACATTGATTTTTTTTTCATTTTGTGAAGCTATATAATTTGCGGCAGTACGACCAACGTCAATGTTATTGGCTCCAATATATGCTGTGAATTTTTGTGAATTAATTTTACGATCTACTATAATAACTGAAATCCCTTTATCATAAGCTTTTTCAATTATTGGAACTAATGGTTCTGAACTTAGAGGAGAAACAATAATTACATCAAAACGATTACTTATCATGAACTCAATTTGTGATTTTTGAAGTTCTATATTTCCATTAGCTTGAAAAATATTTAAATCTATTTCTTCATTTAATGAAGCTTCCACTTTCATTTCATGATCCATTGATTTTCTCCAATCATCAGTACTAATGCATTGAGAAAAGCCAATTTTGTACTTTTTAGATTCGTTGTCGTTATTACAACTAATAAAAAAGACAAAACCAATTAAAACAATAAATTTTGAAATCTGAATAAAATTAATATTTGGCATTTTTCAAATTAAAAATAATTTAACTAAGATATTATTTATTTAAACAAATAGAGGATTTTGATTTGAATACTTGGGTGAATTGTTACAAATACACTTATAAAAATTAACAAATAAGTTATTTTCAAGAAGCCATACAATTAAATTTAAAAATCCACATTACTGCAAATTATCCTCAATCGCTATACTTTTTAGTAGAACAGGTAGTACCACCAAATTTCAAAAAAAATTATTGGTTCTATAACAGTAATAATTGGATCGTATTTAATTATAATTAAAAAAAACATCCCTGATTCACCCAATTTAGTGTGTTCCGAATAGTTTTATAGCTATTGTGATTTTACATAAGAACAATTATGATACATTTTTGATTATGGATTATTCTGAGGATGATTCATAATTAAAAAATGAGATTACTCAGATTTTGATGCTTAACAAAATGTAAGCTACAATGTAGTATTATGTAAAATATCCCAGAAGCATTAGTTTTCCTTAGAAAAATTAAAATCTCAATATTGACACTTTTTGAGCTAAATCACTCTAATTCTAATTGATTTTGATCCTCATCATCGGCACCTGGTAATTCTAATGCCTTTACAGATTGAATAGCATTTCCAGCTATTCCTTTTATTGAGGCATGCATATCAATTGTATTTGCAGTTACTTTCTCAATTTGCTTTTCACGTTCTTTCCAAATTCGTTGCATCGCTCTCTTTTCACTGTCTAAAGCTGTTTTCATGGAGGTAAATCCTTCAACAATGGCTTCTATCTGCATTCTGAACTGATTACTGGTTAAGTAATCATAAAGCATGTGCATTTTGTCGCCTTTATTCTCTTGTGAGCTTATCGCTAAATTTACTTTAACTATAGATTCACGTAATACATTACATAGCCCTTTAAACTCATCATAGTTACATATCCAAATTCCATCTTTCAAGCCCATTCTGTCCATATCAGAAGGCATCACTTCAGTAACTAAAACGCCTATATTAGCTCCTTTTTCCCTGATGTCATTTTTGAATTTTTCTATCCAACTTGATTGAAAATCTTTAGTACGTTTACTTTCGTAGTATATCTTACCACAATTTTGTTCTGTTCGGGTATTGACTATTTGAATACAATCGCCTCCTCTAGCTCCTTTTTTAATTTCTTCAATGGTATCTAAAGGAAACTGTACTGCTAACCATTCTTCAATTGCAAGTTCCTGAACTTCTCCCTGTAATTGCATAGAACCTTGTTCTTGCTTACGTTTCATTTCTTCAGTAAGCTTTTTTTGGTCTTCAAGCTGCTTTTGCATTTCTTTAAAACGCAATTCATTCTTATCTTCTTCTGCTTTTCTGATTTTTTCCTTTTCTGAAACAAGAATTTCATTTAAATTCTTTTGGGCTTCCGCTTCAATAGCTTCCTTTAGCTCTCCTTTTTCACGTTTAAGTTTTTCAATTTCGGCTTTGGTTCTATTAAGCTCCTTTATTTGTTCAGATTTCTCATTGAGTTCCTTTTGCAAAGCGGTGAATTGTTCTGATTGTTCTTCAAGAAGTTTTGCTTTTAACTTTCCTTCAAGCAAACCTTTTTCTTCTTTTAGCTTTTTATCAAAACGCTCCTGAAACAATTCATTTTCTTGTTTTTTCTTTTGCTCAAAATCAAGCTTTTCTTGTTTTAACTTTTCTTGGTCGGCTTCGTATTTCTTTTTTTCATCGGCTAATTGAGACTGATATTTTTGCTTGATTTCTTCTTCTAACTGATGAGATAAAATATCTTGAACATCAATAGAAGTTCCACAGTTTGGGCATTTTATTTGACTTTCTTTGTTCATACTAACAATATTACTTTTTCCATTCATTTAAAATTTTACCAAAATCAACATCCTTCCATTTCTCTTTCCATATTTCATAATATTCAATATCTGAAGATTTAGGGGTAGGTGAACATGGGTCAATTTTTACTAATGATGGCAGTACAATTGATTCTCCAATAAGTAGTGCTTCACCCGCTTGAAGTGTCGGTAGCATTTCTGTTAAATTTCCTAATGTATCAGGAAGTAATCTCTTTACATAGTTTTGATCTTCAGGATTAGTAAGTCTCATAGCAATAAAATTATTACATTGAGAAAAAATAGTTTCTGAGATTTCAGATGGTCGTTGGCTAACAATACCAAGTGTGATACCATATTTTCTTCCTTCTTTTGCAATTCGTTCAATTGCTAATTTTGATGAACGATATTTTGCGAGATCACTTTTAGGCACATAAATATGCGCCTCTTCATATAAAAGAAGAAGTGGCGTTTCACATTTCTGTTGTCCTTTCATTATTTTACTAAAGAAGAAACCAAAATCAAATAAAATTCTTGAAATTAAAGATACAGTTATACTGAGAACCTCAAAAGGAATACCCCCAAGATTTATTATTGTAATATTCGATTCTTTGCCGTTAGTATAGCTTATAAACTGTTTAACAGTCTCTTCAAATGAAATATCCCTTGAATTTTCGCCAAAAAGAAATTGAAGGCGAGAATTATTTATTTTGTTTTCAAGTCTTTCTACAAATTTGTCCAATGTGCCATCTGCATAGGTACCATTACTCACATTTTGTCCTTTAGAAGGGTAAAACTCAAATTGTTTACTAAAATATTTTTTAATCCTTTCTTCGGGAATTAATTCAAGACCATCATCATTTTTTGTTGAATCACCTGCATTATAATCCCCACATTCATCAACAATCATATAACGATTGGGTGCTTTAGAATTAATTGTTTCGGTTTGAATATTATAAAGGCAATTATAAACTTCTCTTATATCAAACTTTATTGGCGAATCAAAATGGACTTTTTTTATGTCAGGATTATGCTTTTTCTTATTTTCAGTAATAATTTTTCTTAATACAGAGGATTGATTATAGTTATTTCTATCTCCTGTATCTAAAAGCATTTGTTCAAGTTCATCGCCATTTAGCATCCAATAGGGTAAAGACAAATTGGATGCATTAAGTATTTGAGCTTTTGGAAATGCCTGTTCATACTCCCCATGAATATCAAATATTACAATATGAGAATTATTTAAACCTTCAAATGTTCCTTTTTTTGCCGAAACTGCTTCTTGAAGAACTTTTGCAACTGTATGGGATTTACCTGAACCAGTTGAACCAACAATAGCAAAATGTTTATTGAAAAATTTATTTCCATTTATGGGAATGCCAAGTTTAACAGTTGTTAATTTTGAAAAAGTAAATCTTTCGTTAGCCTTTATCCTAGTTGTAAAAATACTCCCTAATTCTTCATCAGTCAATAAAGATATTCCATTATTCGGAGGTAAAGGTATCCCATGCCCCCCTCTTTCAAACACAGTCCCACTATCCTGAACATCAAGTGTTCCTGTTAACTTAACCTCCAAAATAAAAGAAGGTGGGGTTGGCTCTGTTTCTTCATCACCCTTATCCGTATCCTTAATTTTGTAATTATCAATAATACCAATTACGTATTTAGTTTCATTGTTTTTGTAAGGAATTTTGATATAACTGCCTAAATTGAACTGATCGTCAAATTGACTTGGATCTACAATTTCGATACTAATTGAAGTTGAAGAAACATTAATGATTTTAAAATTGTTTGAATCCATATTAGAATAATTTTAATAATTGCTCAGTATTTAGGTTATTAATTGTTTGATATGTAGAATCACAAAGCAGTTTATGCTTTTCAGAGTCAATAAAAATCCATGAAACATTTAAATTTAGTTCTGTTATTTTGTCAAGTGTCAAATTTGAAATTATCCTTGCTTCAAAAGATGTTTTTGAAAGACTGCTTGTGAGTTTTCCACCAGACATTTTTTTATTTATTATTGGTGGCGATTCAAAATACTTTTGATTAAATAAAATAGTTTCGTATCCATCATTTAAAAGACAGTTTTCTTTTATAAGATAGCTTTTTACCTCAATAATTTTTTCATCAGGAATTATAAAAATTAAAGGCTTAACATCATGAGTTGCTCTATGATAATGATTTTTCACAATTTGATGGACTAATGATTGTAAATTACAAGAATCGGATTCTACTAAATCTCCAAAAAAGATTATAGTGTTTTGGTTCTTAATTGGTTTTTTAAACCTTGATTTTAAAAATTTAAAATATTCTTGTTCTCCTCTATATTCTTTGTATGATGATAAAAAAGTTACTTTGCGCCCCTTATTTAGATAATTGAGTAACTCATTTTTGGTAACTTGTCTTGATGATACTTGGTCAGGTGGGTTATTTACAACTTTCTTTCTTAAATAATCAACAAGAACAGAATAGAAATAAATAGCCTCATCTTTTGAATTACAAAAATTCAATTCTTGTAATTTACGTAGAACAGATTGAAATTGATTTTGAAAAGTTTCTGAGAAACATAGATTAAATTTACTTAGAAAACTATTTTTTACAGTGCCATCAAATTTATCTTTCTCTTTACCAAGAATGGTTTCTAATAAATCTATACTAACGTTTTCGGTATATCCATTAGTATCGAAAAAATAGCAGTACAAAATGTAATTTCTAGATTTATCTAAAATAAACTCATTTATCAATTGAATTATGGGTTTTCTTATTGCAGATGGTGTAAGTTTTGCAGCTTCTTTGTATTTTACTTGTATAACATAATCTCCATTATTTACATCTTGTATCTGTTCAATGCCAATAACACTTTCGTCATTTGAAGAAAATAAAACTTCAGATAACGTTTTATCTATTTGATATTCAAATCCTTTTATAGCATAATAACCACCATCCATATCACATTTAATTTAATAAATACTTGTTTCTATAATTTTCACTTCTTCATCTGTCAACCCATAAAGCTTATAAACCATTTGGTCAATCTCTGAATCAATTTTATTAATTTCAGATTTTAATTCTAGTGCTTTTTGTTTTTGTTCATTAAAGTATTGCATCCATTCAGACTCTTCTGATAAACTCAACTGTACTTTTACTTTTTTCAATTCTTTCAAAAAGTCCTTAAATTCCAATTCGTGCCAATTTTTCAGCTTGGTAGTAAGCTTTTCTATTTCGAATTTAGCTCGTAAAAGATTAATAAAATTAGATTCAACATCCTGTAGGTGACTAACACTTTTTAATATTTCATCCGTAAAATTTCTCATTAAATTTTGGTCAACTGATTTGGCATATGGTATTGGAAATAATTCTAAAACTCTTCTTTTCACCCCAATGTAACCACCCCTTAAAACATTTCCAGTATTAGAAAGGTAAAACCAAAATAACTTACTATTCAAGAATGGTAG
The DNA here is from genome assembly GCF_042676825.1 of Mariniflexile aquimaris. Taxonomy (NCBI): domain Bacteria; kingdom Pseudomonadati; phylum Bacteroidota; class Flavobacteriia; order Flavobacteriales; family Flavobacteriaceae; genus Mariniflexile; species Mariniflexile aquimaris. The sequence goes on along the minus strand of NZ_JBHTIB010000008.1, from coordinate 193,613 downwards.
AATGGATTTTAACTTATAACCTGAATCTATATTTAATAATAAAGTGTGACACTTACTATTATGATAAAAGTTTGTCAAATCCAATGTCATACTTCCGCCAAAACATACCTCCGGTGTAATTATTTTTGGTTGTTCAAGAACAGATATTGCTTGATTTCTGCTGTACTGGTACCAATAATCATTATCAAATTTACCTTTTTCTCTTTCCCTTAATTGATTTTCAAATTTTTTTAAATATTCCATCGCTTTTGGAAAGTTTTCCAACATTTCATTTGGATCGAACAATTCAGCTTTTCCAGAATCTAATTTATAAGGAAATATTAGCCATTCATTATTAACAAGTTTTCTGTATTTACTTATATCTTCACCTCTTAAATGTGGTTTTAATACTGCTTTTTCTATTGTATATTTTTCACCTGTTTCTAATTCTACTTCCAAATAAATTCCCTTAAATCTTCCTGTTACACAGAAAACAGCATCTTTACCTGTAATAATTCCTTGTGCAAATCGGTCAAACACATCTTTCAATTGCTTTGGTTGTTTTGAAATTCTGGACAGAACTTTACCAATACCTTTGTCAGTTAAAATCCATTGGTCGTCTGATAAATCATTTAATTGAATTTCATTAAAAGGAATATGATTAAATAATTGAACAGGTTCTATTTGTTTATAGCCAAAAGAAGATTTATGCTTGTATGAAAGTGAAATTATACAGGTGTAAGTTGTCGCATCCTGAAAGACTAATTGAGAACCAAAATGTACTAATTCTTCAATAGCATTTCTCTCTAAAAGAAAACCCCTTATTCCTTTTCCAAAATCTGCAATTAGAAATTTATGTGGTAAAATGAAAGTAACAATTCCTATTTTATTCAACAATTTATATGCCTTTTCTAAGAACAAAGTATAAATATCGTAATTTCCAGTTGCAGCTTTAAAATGATTTTCATAATAAAAAACTAATTCAGGATATGCATCCTTAAGTCCTTGAATTCTCAAATAAGGCGGGTTTCCAATCACAACATCAAAGCCTCCCTTTTCAAAAACGGCAGGAAACTCCTTTTGCCAATTAAAGGCTTTTTCTCCTGCAACGATTGGGTCGTCAATTAATGAATTACCACATTTTAAATTATTGTTTAATGAGGTTAACTTCCTGCCTCTTTGAGCGGTTCGCAACCATAAAGAGAGTTTAGCGATGTCAACACTTTCTTCGTTAATATCTACACCAAAAATGTTCTTTTCTAAAATATGGTTTTCTACTCCAGGAAACTCAAAGGCGTGCCCTAATAATTGTGATTCTAATTCGTCAATATAAGTGTGTTCTTCCATCAAAAACTCCAAAGCTTGATTTAAAAAAGCTCCTGAACCACAGGCTGGGTCACAAATGGTAATGTTTAATAACCAGTTTCGGTAGGCTTGTAAATTAACATCCAAACCTTTAACAATATCTTTTTTTCTGTTTTTTCTGCCTTTTGCATATTCCTCATCAACAATACCTAATGCTTCTTTTTTTTCATCACATAATTTGCCAACCGTATTGTCTACAATGTATTTAGTAATATATTTGGGCGTGTAAAAAACACCATCTTTTTTGCGTTTTGTTTTACTCTTATCAATTTCCTGGCCTTCTAATTGCGCTGTAATGCTTTCAATTTCGTTCAGTGAGTTTTCAAAAATATGACCAAGTATATTAACGTCTACTTCACTTTGAAAATCGTATTTAGTCAACTTCAATACATGCGAATGCAATATCTCATCATCTAACAGAATTGTATCTAATAATGCATCCGGTAAAAACAAACCTCCATTGTATGCAAAAATATCGTCAACTGTTTTTTGTCCTTTTCTTCCTGTGTCTATATAACCGAAATACTGCTTAAAAATGTCGTATAATGGTTTATAGGCATCTTCTGCTTTTAAGACTTCCCAACGCTTTAAAATTCTTGAAATGGAATTAGGAGGCAGTAAACCACTATCTTCTGCAAAGAGAATAAATAAAAAGCGATCGAGTAATTTTTGTGTTTTTTTGAATAACACCAGCTTATCGGCAACGGCATTATTTTTAACCATATTTTGCCACAAATCGTTACGAAATGCCGCATAATCCTTATACAGTTGCTTGGTTATTTTTTCTTCTTCGTGTAAACTTTCCTCTTTTACTTTTAACGGAACACCATTTAAAAGATTCTCAACGCTTAAACAAAGCCAAAGCAATTGAAATTCGGTTTCTGAAAGTGTAAAAAGATTAAATTCTAAATGCTCCACCGAATGGTGAATGAAAAAACGCAGTTTCTCGAAATTGGATGTTATGACATAGACGCAACCTGTTTGGTTGTTTTTGTAGTTAAAAGCCTGAACATTTATTTTATCTAAATCTTTGGTATCTGTTCCTTTTAGCTCGATAACACCTAAAGCTTTCCCATTATGCAAAATAGCGCCATCGGCTTTTTTTGCTCCTTTTTCATTTTTTAATTCGGTAGTTAAATTAAACTCTGGTTGCGGATTTAAGGTATATCCTAAAATATCAACAAACAATTCACGTAAAAATCCCTCTTGAAATTGTTCTTCTTTGGCATCTCGTATATTTTGTTGAATTGCAGGATTATGAAAGTAAGCAACAAACTTTTGATAGGCTACTTTAACAGTTTTTTCATCCTGTCCTTTTAAGTGTTTATAAAGTACCGAGTTTTGAAAGAATGCCATTAGTAAACTTTAATGCCGTATTTAATTAATTTTTTTGGAAGTACATCATCTATACTTTGAATATCGATGTCATTTAACTCAATTAGACTAAATCCTTCTTTAGCATAAATCTCAAGTTTTTTCTGTTTTCGAGCTTGGTATTTTTCATTTTCTTCCATACCCCAAAATTCAATAAAGACTTTTCCTTTAGGTAAATAAAAATCGGATAAAACATCTTCATCAATTCCTGGTAATCTCCTTTCATAAGCATGAACAATATCATTTCTATACAAGTAATCATCGATCATAGCTTCAGCACGACTTCTCACTCTATGCCCGTCTTGTGTTCTGTAATTAGGAGGATACTTTTGTCGAAACTCATCAATTCCATTTACCGTTTCTTGCGGTTCACTACTGCTCGTTTCATAATTATTACCTGTTGCAGCACTTATAGAATGTAAAAAACTTTTGTTTTCAAGAACTGATTTATTCCAAATCACATAAGGCAATCCACTAGATGCTTCCATTTCTACACCACCATTTTTCGCTCCAAATTTCGTGAGTTTCCAACCTCCTACGTCTGGTTTTTCAATCCAACCTAATTCTGCAAATACTGTATTAATTTTTTGGGCAGATATATTAAATTCCTTTCCAATTGTTGTTGAAGTTAAAGTGTCTTCTTTGTTTATTGTTTGATCTAAATTAATATTACTAGGCCATACAACGTAATCCCCAAATTTTGGATTATACTTCATATCGCCACCTGCAACTCTTCCTTCTTTTGTAACTATCCATTGATCATCTTTCTTAAATATCCACCCTTTTTCGTTTAATGTTGTAAAAAGTTCTTTCGAGTCTATATTTCTTTGTTTCGCTAAAGCAGAAGTAGATAAATATTTCATGTTTTTAATTATAGATTTATATTATTTCAAATTAATAATAATAAATAAAGCGACTCATTTGAGGCGCTATTATTTAAATATTTCAAGGAGACTCTAAAGTTAAAAAAGAAATTTTATTTACAGCTTAAATACTGAAATTTCTTTCATAATATACAACTAAAATATACTTTATGTATTGTGGGATGTATTTATATTAGATATACACGACATTCCCAGTTTCAACATCGTAGAATGGCGACCTACCCATGGAATCTTTTCCAGCATTTTTTACCGGTAAGTAGCGCCCTGTAATAAGCGTTTTTAATTCTTGTATATCTTTTTTGGTGGCCGGTTTGTTGTCTTGTGTGGTGAAGACTGTTTTTACAACTTCAACAACAGCAGCTCCAGCAGCGGCATTACCAACACCTGCTAAACTCATTTTATCAACCTTTGCACTTGAGTTTGCTACTTTATTTTCAATAGCATCCTTAGTAACATCCTTTGTGTAGTTTTGTTTCAAATACCAATATCTGGATTTACACGATTTGGAACAAAACTTCTGCAGACCTCGGCGAGTTGGGATGTAATCGTCGTTACAATGCAGGCAGATTTCGGTTTCTTTCATATTTATAAGTCAATTATACGTATAATTTACGGGTAAATTTTATTTTAGTTTTTTAAAATCAACATTAAATACCTGTTCTAATAATATTTTTTCGGCCTCTAATGCTGTTATTAATGGTGGTTTCTTGGTTTTCTTTAATACTGGTTGTATTTCCTCTTGCACACCAACTGAATTGGTGGGTGTGGGTGTGGTGTGTTCCGTGGGATGATGCGCAGGTTTGTGATACTGGCTAGCAATATCTGGAAAATAGGTTTCTATCAATTCCAAGGCATTAAAGTTTCCTTTGGGTATTATATCCTTGGTGGGGTAAAAGTTCTTTACTAATATTTCAAAGTGTTTTTTATAGCTTAAAGACTGCATGTAGAATATCCCTGAGGAAGTGTCATCATGTGGAAGCATTTTATTGATATTAGTATTCATCCAATTAGTTATATAAAATAAACATTCTGCCAATTCAAAATATTTATCCAACACATAATTAAACTCGTGGGGTGGCACTTCGCTTTTCTTTTCTAATAAATTAAACATATTTTTATCCAGATCACCATCCTTTAAAAGAAGCCGTGTGTTATCCCGTCCCTTTTTAAATTCAATTGGTCCTTTATAATAATCTACCACATATATGGTGTTGAATATGTTTGTGGTGTTTAAAAAATCAAGCTTTTCAATAATATCGTCTCTAATTTCATTTTTAGGGATGTAGAAAAATAACTCTGATACCAAGTTAGGAATCAGACTCAAATAATATTGATGTAGCGACGGTTTACTCATGGGTAGTTTTTAGCATTTCTGAATAATCGGCTGGTAATTCGGCATCAATATCCCTCAGGTATTTTTCCAAGGCCTCCATTGAAGAATGGCCTGTTATCTGCATCAATTGACTTTTTGCTGCGTGTGGCGATGAGTCTTTAACCATAGCGCGATATAGCTTGGTGATAAATGTATGTCTGAAACTATACAATCCATAGTCTTCACTTAACCCAAAAGGATCCTTTACGACCTTTTTAAATCGTTTTGAAAAATAGTCCCTTCTGTTTTCTTCTCTTGTTTCCCACACACCACCAAATTCTTGTGGTGTGAACAAGACCCATTCTTTATTTAACTTAGATAGGTCGGGTAATTCACCCCACAGTATCTCTGGAATAATCTTGGTTTTTAATGGACTATTTTTTGCCTTGAACTGAATGGTTCTATCTTTTACATTAATGTCGCCCACTGTTAGTCTGGACACTTCGATTGGACGCAGAAAGTTATAGGAGATAAACTTAATATACAGTAGTAATAAGGGATCATTCTTTTCTAAATACTCAAATATCTCTTCTTGCGCTTGTGTGGTGTAGGTTTTATTTCTTTCTGGAATGGATTTTAAAACGGGTATTTTTTTAATAAAATTTGATTCGATAATATCATTGTCTTCCAACACCTGCATAATACTACTCAAATCGGTTCTGTAATTATTTCTGTTGCGTGCGCTTGTCCGCTCTAAAATGACATTTAAAAAGCCAGATACTAGTTGTTTGTTAAGGGTGTCTATCGTTTTAATGTCCGCATGATTTTCAGCCATCCATTCTAAAAACAGTTTCACTCGATTATCATAGCTTCTTTTAGTGGTTGTATTTACAATTTTCTCTTTTTGCTTCAATCCAAAATCAAAGGCTTCTTGCAAGGTCATTGCCGGCGTTTCTTCAACAGCTTTTGTAATTATATTTTGTTCCTGCTCTAATCCTTGTGATTCTTTATCGGTTTCCTTTGACTGCAATTTTAAATACAATTCTGTATTATCTGCATATGGATTATAACCTTGTTTTAAAAGTCGTAATAATACTTTTCTATATGTAACCAAAACAGAAAGACGTTCTTCTTTGGTTTTATACTTGTTGGCATTGCCATAAAATGGGGTAACGCGTTTTAGCTTGCCACTTTTAGGGTCTCGATAAGAAAAATAGAGATACCAGCGCTTTTTTAAATCGCCGTTAGCGGAATAGATTTTGGGGTTTGAAAAGTTTCTTCTTACTGGCAAATCGTATGCACTTTCGTATGCATTTTCACTTTCAAAGGTAAGTAATTCGTTTAAATTAAACATAAAAAAACGGTTTAGGAAAACTAAACCGTTGATTCTGTATACTTTAAATTTTGTAGCGGGAACTGGACTCGAACCAGTGACCTTCGGGTTATGAGCCCGACGAGCTACCTACTGCTCTATCCCGCGATTTAATATCAAAACAATTTTCTTAGCTCTTAACTTTCGGTTCATAATGCCGACCAAATTGTTTCGGATTGCAAATATACAATCCTTTTTAATTCCTACAAGCATAAAATAAGAAAATATTATTGCTCGATGCTATCTGCTTGAAAATCCACCAATTCTGAATTAGAAAATCGCACCAAAACCTCTATTGGTTGGCAACAAACCTCGCAATCTTCTATATAAACCTGCTTAGAAACCGATTTATCTAGCAACATAGAGATAGTTTGCCAACAATACGGACAAGTAAAATAATGTTCCATCATGCCAATAAAATTAGCATAAAAAAACCAGCAATGTATTGCTGGCTCCATTTTTAAACTAAAATTCTCTATTTTTAATTATTCTTTTTCAATATCTAAAATGGCAGTAGAATTTTGAATTTCTCCTTGCAAAATACTTATTGGTTGTAAACCTGATGTACTAATGTACTCTTCATTTAAATTATTATCGCTTACCATAATAGTATTTAAATTTTTTAAATCTATTAAGGCTAAAGGCAAATCTCCTGTTAGTTGGTTTGTAGACAATATTAACTCTTCTAAGGCTGTTAATTGTGCTAGTTCTACAGGTATTTCGCCTTGTAGTTTATTATCCATTAAATCTAATTTCTGTAATTTAGATAAAGCACTTATAGTATTTGGAATTGTACCTGTTAAATAATTACTCCCTAATAAAAGCACTTTTAAATTAGTTAAACCCATTAATGCCTGAGGTATTTCGCCATCAAACTTATTACTGTAAAGCTGTAAAGACTCCAGGTTTTTTAAGGTTCCTAATTCTGTTGGAATTTCACCTTCAAAATTATTCATAAACAAGGCTAAAAATGTTAGCTCTTTACAATTTTGTATGGACGAAGGTATGGTTCCTGATAGCTTATTAAATCCTAAATGTAACTTCTTTAAATTTATAAGATTGCCTAATTCTTGTGGCAAAGTGCCCTGAAGATTATTAAACTGAAGATTTATTTCAACAACTTTATTATCTTCAATTTTTACACCATACCAAGTGTCTATTTTAGAATTTAAATCCCAAGTTGAATTCCATTCACTTCCATTTGTTGAATTATACAATGCCAATAAAGCATCCTTTTCTGTTGAAGAAATATCCGCGAAACTATACGTAGTTATAAAAAAGAAGAGTGCTATTAATTTAAAAATCTTCATGGTTGAATAAATTTGGGATTGATTCTACTACGAATATAGCACAGTTATCGACAAATAACTATTTAAATCGATGAAATGCATGATATTTTAACAAATGCAACTCGTTAAAATACACACCTAAAATTGTGTCGTTTATTTTATTAACAGCAAATAAAATTTAAAACTGAATATTTAAAAGTTCTCCGCTTAACTGCAACAATTGCAATTCGGCTAATTTTGCATCATATTTTGCTTGATTTCTACTCAATTCAGCATTTAAAAGATTTAATTGCGCTTGCCTGAATTCAATAGAATTTACCTGCCCGATTTTAAACTTTTCTTCGGTACGATTGAAGTTGTTTTGCGAAGTAATTATGTTAGCTTCCTGAAGTTTATAAATATTCAATTTATTATGATAATCGTCCCACGCATTATTAAAATCGCGTTCCAACTGAATTTGTAATTGCTCTTTTTGAAGTTGCTGACTTTCTAAATTAATCTTCGCATTTTTAACTCTCGTTATAGTACTTCCGCCATCAAATAAATTCCACGACAAACTTAATCCACCTGAAACACCTGTGCTTGTAGAAACAGTAACAAACGAAGCTGCATTATTATTATTTTTATTCCAACCGTACGTTCCTGTTAAACCCAATGTAGGCAAGTAAGCCGATTTTCCAGATTTTATATTTAAGCCACTAATAGTAATGTTTTTTTCGATTTGTAAGAGTGTTATATTCTTAGTTTTTGCCTTTTGAAATAGTTCCTCCTTATCATACAACACATCAAAATCTATGTTAGTATCTACACCAAAATCCCCTGCTAATGTATTTCCTAGAACAACATTTAAATCGCGCTTAATATTAATAAGTTGTTGTTTCGTATTAATTACGCTAATACTATCATTATTGATATCCACTTCCGCATTGAGCACGCCTAATTTTGTACTTTGCCCATAATCAAACTGGTACTGAGCACGCAATAATCGATCTCTTGAAATTTCTAAAGATTGCTGCAACGCTAAGGTGTTTTCTGTTAATTGTGCTACATTATAATAGACAGTAAACAGCTGATAAACTGTGTTTTCTATAGTTTCTCTTGCCTCTAATTCGCTTAATTGATAACGCTGTTTAAGTTGTTTATAGTCGTAACTTCTTCCTAAGCCATCAAACAAGGTATAATTTAGATTTACAGCGGCGTTATATCTTGAACTTTCCGCCCCATTTAAAACGGTAGAATTTCCATTAGAAAATTCCGCTTCAGTATTATCAATATTAAAGGTTGATCCAGCATTACCTGTAACTGTTGGCAGATATCCAGAATTTAAAATACTCGCATTATTCTTGGCTACTTCAATCTCATTATTGGCTAATTTAATTCCGTAGTTATTTTCTAAAGCTAATGAGACAGCCTCGTTTGGTGTTATTGTTTTTTGTTGCGTAAACACTTTTGAAACAACCAACATCATTATTATTAAAAGAATACTTCTATACTTCATGCTCTTCAATTTGTTCTTTAATGGCACGTTCTACTTCTTCTTTGGTGACTTTCTTTCCTGTAATTAACCATTTTGTATGTTTCTTAATATCGTTGCTAAACGACAAAAACAGCGGCAATAGCAGCAATGTTAAAATAGTAGCATAGGCAATACCAAATGAAATTGAAATGGCCATTGGTTTTAAAAATTGTGCTTGACGACTTTTCTCAAGCAGTAAAGGTGCTAACCCCGCAATAGTTGTTAAAGAGGTTAAAAATATGGCTCTAAAACGCGACTTACCGGCATCTCTAAGCGCATCATCAAACAGCATCCCGCTTTTTAAATTGGTATTGAATTTACCGATTAACACCAATCCGTCGTTTACCATAATACCTATTAAGGCAATTATTCCTAAAAGTGATAAGATATTCACTGGAAAGCCCAATAACCAGTGTCCCCATGCCACAGCGGTTAAACTAAAAGGCACCAGCAATATTAATAATATAGGCTGACTGTAACTTCTAAAAGTAAAAGCGATGGTAATATATATCAGCAATAAAATGATGCCTCCGGCGCTTTTTAATGATCTTGATAATTTTGTTGCCTCTCTATTTTGCCCTTCGTACGACGCAGAAATCGTTGGGTATTTTGATTGTATTTGTGGAATAACGGTTGTTTTTATATCGTCCAAAATATCGGTGGCACTATTACTAGGGTCTTTCAAATCTGCCGATACTTGAATTTCGCGTTGTCCATCTAAATGGTTAACAGCCACATCACCTCTTTCAATAGAATACACCGCAATATCCTTTAAGGTTACGCGCTCCCCAGAAGGAGTTACAATACGCATATCGTCTAAATCGTTAAGCGATTCTCTATTGCTTCTATCATAACGCACCCATACCTTAATTTCATCTTGTCCTCGTTGAAATCGTTGTGCTTGTGCACCAAAAAATCCTGCCCGCACTTGATTCATAACCGTTCTTAAATCTAAGCCCAATAAATACGCGTTCTCTTTAAGTTCTAATCGGATTTCCTTAATACCTGCAGGATCGTTATCGGCTACATCTTTTAATAGCGGATTCGTTTCTAATACGCCTTTCAACTCTAATTTTGCGGCCTTTAATTCTGAAATATTGTTACTTAATAAGGACACCGAAACTGGATTTCCACCAAAATTTCCACCCGAACCAAATATCAATCGTTCTGTTCCTATTACAGGTCCTACCAACTCTCTTAATCTATTTGCTACCAAATTAGAACTTATAACATCCGGACGTTCTTCACCCGGTAATAAATTTATTTGAAGTCTGGCGCTAGACGAACTGCTCAAGGTTAATATCGTATTCTCGAAAAGCTCTTTACCCGTTCCTTTTAAATACTTTTCTGTAAACTCTTTATTCACAATAAAGGACTTTTCTTCAATCATTGAAATGATAGAATCAGTCACCTTAACATTGGTTCCATTAGGCATATTTAGCTCGATGGAAACAGCGTCGCTGGCTATTGACGGAAATAAGGTAACACCAATAATACCGCCACCAACAGCTCCAATAGTCGCAATAAAAAGGGCTATAAAAATTCCAAGGGATAACACTTTAAATTTTAAAACAAATGTTATTGTTGGCGTATAGAGCTTATCGCGTAAATAGCTCATAAACCTATCACCCACCTTATTAATCTCCCGCATTTTTGCAAAAAACTGCTTTATTTTAGAAGGATTCTCTTCTTTGGTAGCTTTTCGAAGTGCTTTAGAATGTGCTAAATGCGCCGGAAGTATAATAAGTGCTTCAACCAACGATACCGCAAGCGTTAAAATTACGATAACAGCTACTTCACCAAAAAATTCACCAATTCTACTTTCCAGGAAAAAGAACAATGAAAACGCCAAAAGTGTTGTAACAATGGCCGAAACTACTGGAGGAAGTACTTCCATAGTACCATCTATCGCGGCCTGAATTGGTGTTTTACCTTTTTCGTAATGCTGATAAATATTTTCGCCGATTACAATACCATCATCAACCAAAATTCCAATTACAATTATCATCCCAAAGAGCGATAATACATTGATAGTAACATCAAACTGGCCCGCAAAAATAAACATTCCTAAGAATGAAATTGGGAGTCCGAATGCTACCCAAAAGGCGACACGAGTATTTAAAAACAGTGACAAGAAAAACAAAACCAGCAACATTCCAATCACCGCATTTTCAGCCAATAATTGGGTGCGCTGATTTAATGTGATTGATAAATCTCTAACCACATTTAATTCTACGTTATTATATTTTTGATTATAATCTTCAATATACTGCTTTACTTTATCTGCTGAAGACATAAGGTCTTCATTATTTGTACTTGTAATAGAAATATTAACCGAAAGTTGTTTGTTGAAATAGCTGGCATTAGGTGTTTCGGCAAAACGATCGCGAATCACGGCAACATCTTTTAGTCTTATGGTTTTACCATCATTTGATGCTTTTATGACGATATTTGAAAGCTCATCGCCATAATAATTTCTATTATTGGCGCGAATTAAATACTCTTCGGCATCTGTTTTAATATTTCCGCCTGTTACTAAGATATTCGCTTGACTAACGGCCTCGGCTACTTCAGTAAACGTTAAATTATAGGCTAACAAATTAATTTCATTAACCGCTATTTCTATTTCTTCTTCCGGATAACCGGTGGTTTCTACTTGAGATATGCCATCAATAGTTCGTAAATCATTTTCAATCTGTCTGGCTATTTGTTTTAAGGTTGCCAACGGAATATTTTTTCCGCTAACGGCAAAAGAAATGGTTTCTCTAACCTCTTCGCGTTTCGCTACAATTAAAGGTTCCATGCCTGTTGGAAAAGAAGGTACGCGATCAACCGCATTTTTAACTTCAAGAAGCATGAAATCTATGTTTTCACCCTTTTGAATTTCAACCGTAATTGTGCCACTATTTTCACGAGACACCGATGTTACTCTATCAATTCCTTTTAACCCTTTTAAATTATCTTCTATTTGAAGTACAATACCTTCCTCAATTTCTTGAGGCGATGCCCCAGGATAGGTAATGCTTATGTTGATAATTTTAGAATCTGTTAACGGGAAAAAAGACGACTTTAATGATAATAATCCAATAATTCCAAATACAAAAAAGGCTAAAATAAATACGTTTACCGCAACATGGTATCTTATAAAATAGGCGATTAGTTTTCTCATGCTTTATAAGTTTGCTTTGGCTTCAAATGGTTTTACTAACATACCGGCATAAGCACCCGGAACTGGTTTTTTAAGCAGAATTGTACCATTTGGCAATCCTTTTAACACCACCTTTGTTTCAGAAAAATACACAGGTGTTACTGGCATGGTGTCTAATACCCCATCCTTTATTATAAAAACTTGCTGGTCTTCTAACAACAAATTTCTATCAACCTCAATGGCATCTTGTTCTGTTTTACCATTAATATTGGCTTCTAAATAAATACCTTCTTTGAGGTTTGGATCTTTTACATCGATGTAAGCCGTAATTGTTTGCGTAGTTTTATCAATACTTCCATTTACCCTTGAAATTATACCCTGATACGTTTCGGTTTTATTTAAATTTTTTAATTCTACCGTCTCACCAACTTTTAACAAATTAGCATACGTTTTACTGATACTAACTTCCATTTCATACTCCGAAGGATCTATAAATTCACCCAACTTTTGTCCGCTTCTAACTAATGTCCCTTCGGTTACTAAGGCTTCTGTTAAAATTCCAGAAAAAGGTGCCGAAATTACATATTTTGATAGGCGTTGTTCTAAATTTTTTAAATTATAGTAGTTGGACACAATACCGCGCCCTGTAATAAAATAGTTTTCTTTTTCGGAAGCCATTTCAGGCAACTTCGGCGCTGTTTTATTTAAATCGAAAGCATTCAGATAATTTTGCCATTTTTGGTATACCTCCGGAAAATCTAAGCGCAGATCTGGCATGATGGCCGCAATAGAATTATATAAATTACTTTTTGAAGATTGAACACTGGCATGATGTTCGGATGCATCCAGACGTATTAAAGGCGCACCAGCATTATACTTTTGCCCCGGCTTAAACAATACGTTGCCTGCTTTAAAAATCCCCTGAACTTCAGAATAAATTTCGACCCGGCGTTTTGCCACTAAACTCCCATTTGCAGGAATTTTAATTTGAACATCGCCATTTTTAACCGTATCTATAAAAACGGTTTTAATAACTTTATCTAAAACAGGTTTTGGCTTGTTTTTGCTGTCGATTAAAGATTTTGCTAAGAAAAAGGAGGCTATAATTAAAAGTACCCCAAGTAATGAAAGTATAATTTTGCGCATGAAAATAGAATTGTTAATAGCGCATAAATTTACCTAAACCGAAACTAGCAAAAGTTAAAAAAACCTTAAAACTTACAATTCGAAAGCCTCAATCTCCATTTGAATTTCTTCCCACTTATCCATAAAATCCTGTAAATCAGATTTCATTTTTTGATACTTGTCAAAGAAATTAGGTTTTGAGGTAACCTCTTCATAATTAATAGTCAGTTCTAAATCTATTTTTTTTATGTCGCGCTCCAACTGATTGATCTGAGCCTCAACATTACTCAATCTGTTATTTAAAGATTTTAATTTTTTTTGATCTCCGTACGATTGCTGTTTATTTTCTTTAGGCGTTTCTTTAATTACGGTACGCTTTTCAACTTCACGCAAACTTTCTACATTGCGCTGCTCTAAATAATAATCTATATCGCCTAAATACTCTTTTAATTTATGGTCTTTAAACTCATACACTTTATTGGTTAAGCCTTGAAGAAAATCACGATCATGCGATACTAAAATCAAAGTGCCTCCAAATCTTTTTAAAGCATCTTTCAATACGTTTTTAGATTTAATATCTAAATGGTTTGTGGGCTCATCCATAATTAACACGTTAAATGGCTGCAGCATTAATTTAGCCAGTGCTAAACGGTTGCGCTCACCTCCAGAAAGTACACGCACATATTTTTCGGCTTCTTCACCTCTAAATAAAAACGACCCTAATATATCGCGAACTTTACTTCTATTGGTTTCGTTAGCGGCATCAATCATGGTATCTAAAACCGTTTTGTTCCCGTCTAAATACTCTGCCTGATTTTGAGCAAAATACCCTATTTGTACGTTATGCCCGAGCTTTAAATGACCGTCATATTTTATATCGCCCACTATTATTTTAGCGAGGGTAGATTTCCCTTGTCCGTTTTGCCCAACAAAAGCTGTTTTGCTATCGCGTTCCACTAACAAGCTAATATTTTTTAACACCTGATTGTGGCCGTAGCTTTTAGAAATTTTTTCCATTTCTACCACCACCTTACCTGGCGTTACAGAAACTGGAAAATTAAGTGTCATCACACTATTATCATCTTCATCAACCTCAATTCTATCTATTTTATCTAGCTTTTTAATAAGCGATTGCGCCATGGTAGCTTTCGATGCTTTGGCGCGAAACTTTTCAATGAGTTTTTCTGTGTGTTCTATTTGCTTTTGCTGATTTTTTTGAGACGCTAATTGCTGCGTTCTAAGTTCGTCGCGCAAAACCAAATAGTTTGTATAAGACTTCGGGTAATCATAAATTCTACCCAAAGAAATTTCAATCGTTCTATTGGTTACATTATCTAAAAACATTTTATCATGCGACACGATAACTACAGCTCCGGCATAATTTTTCAAAAACCCTTCTAACCAAATAATAGATTCAATATCTAAATGGTTGGTAGGCTCATCCAGTAATAAAATATCATTATTCTGAAGTAATAATTTTGCCAGCTCAATACGCATGCGCCATCCACCTGAAAAAGTGTCGGTTAGTTTTTTAAAATCTTGTCGTTTAAAACCTAAACCCTGTAATATTTTCTCGGTATCGCCTTGGTAGTTATAGCCACCCAAAATTTCGTATTGATGCTGAAGCTCGTTTACATCTACCATAAGTTGATGATATCCGTCACTTTCATAATCGGTTCGTTCGGCCATTTGGGTATTTACATGCTCTATTTTAGCCTCTAGCTGCTTAATTTCAGAAAAGGCTTCGTAGGCTTCATCGAGCACTGTTCGTCCTAAAACAAAATCAATGTCCTGTTTTAAAAACCCAATTTTTAATTCTTTATCGGTAGCGATTTGGCCCGTATCAGGTTCCATTTCCCGAGATAAAATTTTTAGCATCGTCGATTTGCCCGCTCCGTTTTTTCCAATAAGCCCGATCCTATCGCCATTACCCAGCTTAAAAGTAATATCTTCAAACAGGTATTCTCCTTGAAACGAAATCGATAAATTATGAATGTTCATCATAGAAATGTAACTTTTGCTACAGAACTTTAATTATTAACTTCTACATTTGTTCTGTAATTGCGTTTGCAAAAGTACATTAAATAATATGTTTTTAAAAGGCACAAAATTATATAGTATTATTACCGGAACTTGCCCAAAATGTCATGAGGAATCTATGTTTAAAAACAAGAATCCATACATACTTTCCGAGGCGCTTAGTATGCACGAACGATGCAGTAATTGCGGTACAAAATACAAAATAGAGCCTTCGTTCTTCTACGGCGCTATGTATGTAAGTTATGCGGTGGGTATTGCATTTGCAGTAGCGGCCTTTGTAATTTCGTTTTATGTTTTTAATGCCAACATAAATATCGTTTTTGCCTCTATAATAGCGACGCTTGTTGTTTTTCTACCCGTTATTCTAAGAGTTTCTAGAAATATCTGGATTAATATTTTTATGCATTACGATAAAAATCTGGCTAAAAAGAGTAGCAATTGACGATTGACAATTGACAATTGGCAATTCTAAAAATAAGCCGCAAACTTAACGCAGTGTTCAGAAATCGTTAATCTTTAATCGTTATTCGCATTTATTTAATCGTTAGCCTTTTCCTGAAACGATTTTAGGAATATTAGTTCTTAGATTTAAAACGGGCAATATCGATTTCAATATCTAAAGGAATAGCATTCTCAATTAAATTATAAAGTTGCTTTGCAACATAGGGACCAATCATCACACCGCGGGTACCTAAACCATTAAGAACATACATGTTTTTATGTATTTCATGTCTGCCAACTAACGGACGCCTATCCTTAACCGTAGGCCTTATACCCGCCACTTGATTTACAACTTCATACTCACAATTAATCAACTTTTTAAGCTTATCTAAAAGTTCCTCTCTGGCACTGGCACTTACGGCATGACTTAAATCTTTCCATTCGTAAGTGGCTCCAACAATATACAAATCGGCTCCCAACGGAATTAAAAATGCGCTCGCTTTTAAAACATAATCTATTTTTAAATTTGGTGCATGAATAATAAGTAACTCGCCTTTGGCAGGTACTAAAGGCAAATTATTAAAATACGGGTTTTTAGTAACGCCAAAGCCTTCGGCAAATACTATTTGTTTTGCATTTATTGATTGATATGCTACGCCATCATCAAGAACTTTCAAACTATTATATTCAAAATCCGTTTCAAAAAACAGGTTCTTTTTAAGCAAATCTTCTTTATAAGCATCCATCAATGTTTTTACATCAATGCGTCCAGTTTCTAAAACTTCACCAAAACCAAAAGGAGCATCCAAAGATACATTTTCATTTTTAACGATTTTTGATGAAAGATACTCCAAAAGTATGGGTTTATCTGATGCTGCAAACCAATCGTTTTGTTCTTCCAATGAAGCAAATTTTCTATAAACAGGGATTTTGTAATCAAGCACAACCTGAAGTTCCTGCTCTAGTTTAGCATACATTGACAACGCCAAATTGAGTTGTTCTTTACATTTCCAAACAGGCGTAAATCGTTTTAAAACAACAGGGTTATATAAACCACCCGCAACAGTTGATGATTGCTGCGACGCATTATCAAAAACCACAAAGCTTTTATTATTGGCCTTTAGTTGTTCGCAAAAGCTTATCCCTGCCAAACCAATGCCTACTACGATATAATCTACTTGATTCATGCTGCGAATATAATAACATTTACAATGAATTTTGGCTCTCGACTACGATCAAGCTTGCATAAACAAATTTTAACAAAAAAAAACGCCTACTTAAAAAGCAGGCGTTTCATTTATTTTTAAGGTTTTAAGAATTAGTATGTCCACATATCTAATTCAAAATCTCTAATTTTCTCTTTAATCCTTTCAGATTCAAGTAGCTGCATTAAAGCATTATCTGAGATATACTCTGTAATTGCTCTGTCGCCTTGTACATTTTCTTCTTTATAAATATAAGCTTGAAAACGTCTCGCATTTAACATATGATCGAACGAAAATGGCATCGAGCTATTTTTATTATTAAATGATTTTGCTTCGTGCAATACGGCTCTGGCATCTGGAAAAAATATCCAGAACAATTCTACTAAATCTGGATTATCAGATCCAATAAAGTTAACGTCTGGTGCTACGGGCGCAATTCCTAATAATCTGTATTTCATTTCAGCCTGACGCTTATCGAAATACCAAAGTCCTTTAATATGATATTCTGTAATATCTGCTGCTGTTATATCTCTTCTGTTAATATATTCTGCAGACAATGATTCACCCGCATTTAATTGCTCGATACCTAATTCGGTAGTATCAATTTTTACCAGTGAAGCTTCAATATCTTTTAAAGTACGTTTTGATTTAAAATAAGAATCATCATAAATGTTTTTTATTCTACCATTTTTAATGTTCTTCATTAGCACATCGTACAGACAACGTCTTTCGCTTCCAATATTATTGGTGTCGATTGGATAGTACAGTGGAAAATTGGCACGTTCATCCAAAATCACTTTTTCCCAAGTCATTTTAGCGAAAAGAATATCTCTGTCGTCAACGTATCCATACTCTAATGGTTTATCGTTATCGATGGCCTTTTGTTTTTCTGTTCTTACGCCTATTTCTTCAGGACTTTTAGCGTTTAATATATTAGCTTGAGCAAATACACTAGACACTGTAAAAACAGTTGTAACGGTTAATAAAAAACTTTTCAAATTCATGTTATTTTACTTTTTAATTATTAGAGAATAAACCCAATAAGCAATTCTAATATCTTAGTTTGTAATCTCAATAATGATAGGAGATACTTTTTTAAGTATAACACTTACACCACTTGCTTTAGCTTCGATATCGAATATTTGAACATCTTCTCCGCGTTTCGCTTTTAATAGTGCAGACTTAGCTCTACTATCTAACTTATTACCATTTACATCAATGGTTGGTTGCCCTGGAACTTTAAATTTAAATCCAGTTACGTTTAATGGTAATTCGAAATCGAAGTCATCAAACTTAGCACCTACAGTTGATATTTCAAGAGCATTACGTTGCATTTTCACCGAACCGTCTTCACCTCTAATAGTTCCTGTTGGTTTTGGTAAATCTTTAATTCTGAACGTTGCTCTATCGCTAACTGCGTTTCCATCAGGTAATTTTCCAGTTACATTAATAGTAACTTCTCTACCTTGAATTCTAGTAGCATCCATCATATATTTGCTACCACCTGCTCTTGATAAACCTTCTGCTGATGCATTTACATTATTATCTGGAATACCAGCAAAAGAAATGGTCATTGGGTTTTGAACACCACGATAAACAACATTCATTTTGTCTGCAGAAATAGTAGCCGCATTTGGTTTTGGAACTGTGGCAAACGACGATTTTACAGGTACTTCAATCTCTTCACCATCTTGAGCGAAAATTAATTTACCTTCAATTTTATGCTCACCTGGGCTGCCAGTACCTACTTTTAATTTCACTTTACCATCTTCGATAGTATATTCTTTATCTGTAAGTCTTCTTCCATCTAAAGTTAATTCTACTCTGTTAGGCTTGGTGGTGGCATCTTTACGACCTAATACAATTTGACCATCGAATTGCTCACCATTAAAATAAGCAGATTTTGATGTTTCTAATAAGGTTGTATAATTCGTCATAGATACTTCGCTTGCAAGCGTTCCTTGCAACATTGTAGATAAAATCTCTGATTGTGATGTTTTAATATCAGCTTGTATCTGAGTCATTTTTGTTAACGATGCTACTAAAGGAAAGCCTTTGTAATTATGGCTTAACCAATGAACAGTACCAGCACCACGTTTAACCGGGTCGGTATTAAACTTTTCTTTTACATCTTTAACAACAGACTCCATACCTTTTTCGTCTGCTAATATTTTAGCAACACCATCTCTAAAGGCTGCTACTTGATTCATAAATTCCTCTCCGTCTGGTTTAAGCTTATCACCTTTAAAGAAATTCTCGTCTAGGTAATCGCCTTTATCCATTACTTCATAATCTGTTGGATCGTCAATTTTTGCAACCATTTTACCTTTTAAGTTTTCTAAATAGGTATTAAACTTTGTTGCTAATGCATCAATTTGCTCTGCTTTAGATTTTAAAGGTGCATACTTTTCTTTTTGATCTGTAGCTTTCTGCTCTAGGTTAGCCATAAAACTATCATTTCTCAATGTAGTAGCTTCGTTAGATTCAGTAAGCTTTTCGTTCATTAATCCGAATGCTGAAAGCACTTCTTTAGACATATTTAATGCTAGCATCGCTATAAATATTAAATACATCAGATTAATCATTTTCTGTCTGGGTGATAAATTTCCTCCTGCCATGTTAATTAGGTTTTTTTAGGTTAATAAAATTTGGGCCTTTTAACCCCTAATTAATTTTTATTCATAGCAGACAACATTCCACCGTACACGCCATTTAATGAAGATAAGTTTGATGCTAAAGATTTCATTTGCTCTTTAAGTTTAGCCGCATTTTCAATAGATTCTTCATTAATAGATGCTTGTTTATTAATGCTTTCTAATTGAACTTTATATAGGCTATTTAAAGATTCCATTTGAGCTGCTGCTAAAGATAATTCTTCACCATATTTTTTAGAAGCTTCAATAGAATTTGCAGAAGATGACATATTTTTTGCTACGCCTTCAAAACTTTTAATACTATCTCCTAAACTAGCCATTAATTCGCTATCAATTTTAGCGTCTTTTAATAACTCATCTAATTTTTTCGATAATATACCTTCTGGGTTTTCGTTCTTTGCTTTTTTACTAGTTTCTCCTCCAGCTAATTCTGGGTAAACTAACGACCAATCTAGTTCGTTATCAACTGGTTCGAATGCTGAGAGTGCAAATATAATTGCCTCTGTTACAAGACCTAATGTTAACATGAGGTTACCATTTATGAAGCCAAACTCCATATGTGTGATTTTGAAAAGAGCTCCAATAATTACGATTGCTGCCCCTAATCCGTAAGCCATATTCATGAACTTTTTACTTGCTTTTGACTGTGCCATAATTTTCGATTTTTAATTTAAGTAAATACTTAAGTAGGTTAATTAATAGGTTAATGATTTGATTTGATTTGATTAATTTTTAAATTTTTGATTTTATTTCTTTTTTCCTGTTACGTGTGTCCCCATGTAATCTTGAACAGTTCTAAAACCAATATAACTTCTTGCAGAATCTGCATATTCGTAGTCTCTTGAGCTTACTTGTAAGAAGTATGCAACATCTTTCCACGAACCACCTCTTACAATTTTACGCTGGTTGTTGTTGTCGTTAACACTTGGGTTAATGGTTGACGTATACTCATAGGATGATGGATCGTATGATGCATTTACCCATTCTGCTACGTTACCAGCCATATTATATAAGTTATAATCATTCGGTTCGTAAGATTTAGCCTCTACAGTATACAATGCTTGATCTGCAGCATAATCTCCTCTTACAGGTTTAAAGTTTGCCATAAAGCAACCTCTGTCGCTTTTAGTGTATGGTCCACCCCATGGATAGGTTGCAGCTTGCAGACCTCCACGAGCGGCGTATTCCCACTCTGCTTCAGATGGTAATCTAAACGTGTTTACCATAGCCGCACCTTTTCTTGATTTTTGATACGAATTTTTCTTGATGGTACGCCATTCGCAAAATGCTTTTGCTTGTTTCCAAGTGACTCCAACTACTGGATATTCGCTGTAAGCATCGTGCCAAAAATAATCGTTATGCATTGGTTCGTTATACGAGTATGCGAAATCTCTAATCCAAACAGCTGTATCTGGATACACTTCTATTTGTTCTTTTACAATAGCATCTCTACGTTTTATACCTCTGTTTTTAGCAGCTTCCTGGATATCCATATAACTATACTGGAATTTAAACTTTTTAACGTCCCAGGTACGTTGCCCATTATAAGAATCTTCTAACGGTAAATACATGGTATCCATTACTTCGGTGTAATACTCATCTGGATATTCGGAAGTATCAAAAATTAGTTTAATCTTGTTATTAATTTTTCTTCCCTCGTAACCAGTTGGTCCTAATCCGGTATAGTTTTCAAACATATACTTTTCATAAACAGACATATTAGCGGTGTCGGCATCTTTAAATGCATACTCTCCAATACCTCCATCTTCTGGTACTTTTCCAACCTCATCTGCCAAAATAGCCAATTTCATTCTAATTATTGAGTCTCTCACCCAATGCACAAATTCGCGGTACTCGCTATTTGTTATTTCTGTCGCATCCATATAAAAGGCTCGAACGGTAACGGTTTTTGCAGGTGCATCTTGTACTCCAGCAAGGTCGTCATCTCCTTTACCCATTATAAATGCACCACCAGGTATAAGTTCCATCCCATAAGGTTTTTCTGGGTGCCATTTTTTTCCTTTAACACCAACTAGCTCGCCCTTATCGTTAGAGCCACAACTAGCAAGTAATGTTAATACTGCGGTTAATAAAATAAACTTCTTCATATCCATAGAAAACTCGAGGTTAATTATTTATAAGCTTTATTTGAGAGCGTAAACATATTTATATATTTTTTAAAAAACAACTTTTTTAGAAAAAAGTTTACATTTCATCGTGAAAAAATTACATTTTACCGATGAAATCAACGTTTAAACCTTGTTTTGTGCTTAAACGCAATTTTTTTGAAATGCCTTATACCATCTATCAGGCACTTTATTATTACACGCATCTAAATAATCTTGATGCATGCAAGGTAATAACGTATGTCTTTTTAATTTAGTATTAATTTCTGTTAAAAAAGGGATTTCAATCCACCATCTTCCGGTTTTATTGCTTTTATAAAATACTAATTCTTGAGAATCAATTAAAGTTATGAACTTTTGATAGCTTCGATCGTCTGAGAAATCGTCGTCTTTTACTCTAAAGTTAACACCTTCAATAAAGTACCATAATATTTGCGATGCCAACATAGATGTTATCTCGTCGTCTTTAGACGGTTTGTATTCATAAATACCAAAAGAAGATACTTTATTACTTATCCCCGCATATCGGGCAATAGCACAAATCTCTTTTCCATCTAACCCGTTTGGCGAGTACTTTTGATTTAAACTTACCTCTGAAGCTTTTACCGAACTTAAATCGACACTTACAATATTAGCATCTCGCATAACAGGTTCTGCTATGGTAATATCTTTAGATACGGCTCCCAGTCTGTAAGATTCAAAATACAGGCTATCCATTAAATCTTTTTCTTCTTGAGAATTGAAATAGGTTTGATAACCAATCGTGGCATAATTAAACAGATTGTAAGGTTTGTCTAAAATTATTTTTCCCACAAAGCTGTCGTTTTTAATAGGCTTCGCAGAATCTCCTAAATTGAACTTGCAATCTACATTCACAATATTAACCATAGGCATTATCGTATCGTAAGCCCTGTAGTTAGGGTATGTAAGATCTTGCGTGCCACCAATAATAATAGGTATAATATTTTTTTTGATTAATATAGCAATGGTAGTTTTTAAGGCAAAATACGTATCTTCAACACTTTCGCCTTTATTAATATCGCCTAAATCTGCAATAACGGAATTCCAACTTCCTGGAAACAGGCTATAAAATGACTTGCGTATTTCGTTTAATTGAAATTCTTCTCCAATATAATTTACATCATTGCGATTTTCTAACACCCCGAGGATTGCAATATCTACACCCTCTAATTCTGGAATGCCATTTTGCGAAGAATGAATTCTAATTTTTCTACCTAAGGCTTGTAAAGAAAGTAATTCGTTATGAGCTAAAACAATTTCTGAAACAGGAGAGAGAAAATTAAAATTCATAAAAGTGTAACGGATTTATCTACCAACTTAATATTCATTAAGATTAAAGACAAATATCGAAAGAATTTATGACTTACAATATGCCTATTTCATAAATTAATCAACAATAAAATCAGAATGTATTAATTCTATTGAAAGAAAAGTATTTAATTATTAAATATATACTATATTACTTTTTTTTGGTTGCTGTTTTTTTGGTTGCTGTCTTTTTCTTTGCAGCCTTTTTCTTTGGTGTTTTTGCTTCAATAATAGCTTTTGCTTCTTCAAGAGTCATTTTTGAAACATCAACAGATTTGTCGAGTTCTACTTTAATTTTCCCTTTTAGCACGTTGTGCCTTCCCCAACGAGCTTTTTCTACGCGAATACCTTCTGCTTCCCAATTGTGTATAACTTTATCGATGTCCTTTTGAATTTTGGTTTCAATTAGTTCTACGATATCATCATCTGACAGATTATCCCAATCATATTTACTATTCACATTAATAAACATGTTGTTCCATTTTATAAAGGGTCCGAAACGACCTTTCCCTTTTTGAACAGGTAGTTTTTTATAGGTATAAATTGGTGCGTCGGCCTTTTCTTTTTCCTTAATTAAAGCGATGGCATCTTCAAGCTCTACACTTAACGCTTCTACCCCTTTTGGTAAAGACACAAACGAATCGCCAAACTTAACGTATGGACCGAATCGTCCGTTATTAACTTCCACTTCCTCACCTTTATATTTACCTAACATTTTTGGAAGCTGAAACAAATCCATAGCTTCTTCGTATGTAATGGTATTTAACTGTTGGTCTGGACTTAAACTCGCAAACTGAGGTTTTTCTTCATCATCGGGAGTTCCTATTTGAACCATGGGCCCGAATTTCCCTAAACGCACACTTACCTGTTTCCCAGTTTTGGGGTCGGTTCCTAACACACGCTCACCAGATTCTCTTTCGGCATTTTCCTGAACATTTTCAACTTGTGGATGAAAATCTTCATAAAACTCTTTCATCAAGCTTATCCAGTTCACTTTACCTTCGGCAATGTTATCAAAATCTTCTTCAACTTTAGCCGTAAAATTGTAATCTAAAATATGCTCAAAATGATTTACCAAAAAGTCGGTTACAATCATTCCAATATCTGTTGGCACTAATTTCCCTTTATCTGAACCTACTTTTTCGGTTAACAACTTATCTTTAACAACCCCTTTCTTTAAGGTTAATTGTGTGTAATTACGTTCTACACCTTCAACTGTTCCTTTTTCAACATAATTCCTTTGCTGAATGGTAGAAATAGTTGGTGCATAGGTTGATGGACGACCGATACCCAGTTCTTCTAATTGCTTTACCAACGACGCTTCGGTATATCTATAAGGTGGTCTGGTATAGCGCTCGGTTGCTGTGATGTAGTTATTAAGTAACTTTTCGTTTACTTTCATAGCTGGCAACATGCCTTCTTGCTCGATGTCTTCATCGTCTGTACTTTCTAAATACACTTTTAAAAACCCATCAAACGTAATAACTTCACCATTTGCTGTAAACAATTCGTTATGTGTTGATGCGCTAATTTTCACATTGGTACGTTCTAATTCGGCTTCACTCATTTGTGATGCGATGGCGCGTTTCCAAATTAAATCGTACAAACGTGCTTGATCTCTATCGATATCTACTGAATGCAGTGCGAAATCTGTTGGACGAATGGCCTCATGCGCTTCTTGAGCGCCTTTAGCTTTTCCTGTATAATTTCTAGGCTTGCTATATTTTGAACCGTAAGCACTTTCAATTTCTGCTTTCGCACCGTTTCGTGCTTCATCAGATAAATTCACACTATCGGTTCTCATATAAGTAATTAACCCCGCCTCATACAAGCGTTGTGCCATGGTCATGGTTTTACTTACTGAAAAATACAGTTTACGCGATGCTTCTTGTTGTAATGTTGATGTTGTAAATGGGGCTGCTGGCGATTTCTTTGCTGGTTTATTTTCTAAATCTGAAACCTTGAAATTTGCCGTTGCATTTTGTTCTAAAAATTTCTGAGCTTCTTCTTTAGTTGCAAAATTTCTAGGTAGTTTTGCTTTAAAAGTCTGTCCTGCTTCATTAGAAAACTCTGCATCGATTCTATAAGATGCCTCTGCAGTAAAATCTTGTATTTCGCGTTCGCGCTCAACAATTAAACGTACCGAAACGGATTGCACACGACCTGCCGATAAACCTCCTTTTACTTTTCGCCATAAAACGGGCGACAACTCGTACCCTACAATTCTATCTAGCACACGACGTGCTTGTTGTGCATCTACTAAATCGTAATCAATACCTCTAGGGTTTTCGATAGCTTTTTGAATAGCCGATTTAGTAATTTCATGAAAAACAATACGTTTTGTTTTCTCTTTATCTAATTTTAAAGTTTCTGCCAAATGCCACGCAATAGCCTCTCCTTCACGGTCCTCATCACTTGCTAACCATACCATATCGGCATTTTTAGCTAAATCTTTCAGTTTTTTTACTACTGCCTTTTTGTCTTTTGAAACTTCATATTTTGGTTTAAAATCACCTTCTACATTTACACCCAATTCCTTCGAAGGAAGGTCGGCAATATGCCCAAAGCTAGATTCTACCTTAAAATCTTTACCTAAAAATTTTTCGATAGTTTTTGCCTTTGCAGGTGACTCAACAATTACTAAATTCTTCGCCATACTTAATTTTTTGAAGGTACAAATGTATATGAAAAAAAGTTTATCTGCCTAATTTTAGGGACTATCTGGATTCTATATAAATAAAAAAGCCTGCGTTTTTAAACTAAATCACAGGCTTTTTTAAATAAATTGTTACTTATTCGTAAGACATTCCATAGGCTTCGTTATCGTTATTTTCATCAAACCCAACAGATTCTTTATAAATAAAATATGCTGGTAAATACGCGAAAGATGCTGTTACAAAAATACCAACACAACACATTAATAATCCTATAATTTCGGCAATTAACCCAGAGATTATAATTAATCCGATCGTTAACAACCATTTTTTGTTTCCTAATTTAAATCCAGCTTTTACAATTTCTGATGTACTTAATTCGGGGTTAAATGCAAATATCACATTCATTAGCGTTACCGGAACTATTACATAAAAAACAGGAAGTACACATAATAATACGGCTACCAAAGTGATGCCAAAAGTGGCTAAAGACAAGCCTATAACTTTTCCTAAATACGGTTTTTTTAAATAGAAAAAATAATCGTCGGCTGTGGCTTTATTCAAATCTTTAATCTTACAGATTCTATAAAAAGAAGCTTTCATCCCAAACGCAACTACCATGGCGAAAATTACAAATAGAATCATAAATAATATAAAAGGAATCATGAGTAGCACATTAAATTCTTCCATATTGTTTAAGGACTCTGGATCGAATAAGCCCATAGCAATCATTGGTAAATACATAATGACATAAAAAGGTATCATTAACAACATGGTTAATAGTAGCATGACTAAACCTTGCACCCAAGTTTTTTTAAATAATTCGATTGATTGATTAAAAATAGTTCCGAAATCTAAACTTGGAGCACGTTCTATTTTTTCTAAAAGTGTATCGATGGCATTCATATTAATTGGTTTGGTTAATTTTGGTTACTGATACTAAAAGTAAAATTATTTTAATTCAACGCACTAAAATTACTATTAAAACAAAAAAATCCTACTCTATGCAGGATTTTTTTTCTTTTAATTATTGTACTTATCACTATTTTAAGTCTAATGAACTTATTAGTTGCACACCATTTTGCACATATATATATTGGTATAACGTTTCGCCACCTATCATCAGTAATTTATCTTCTAACGGAATCACATCTTTAGACTGAATATTTTTAAATTGATTTGTCATATATAGGTTTAAAGGATCTTCTTTATTAAAAAGTTTTAAACCCGCTGTTCCATCACAAATAAATAAGGTATTGTTTTTTATACCTAAACCATAAGGGTTATCTAAAGTATATCTAGCGGCTAGAGTTGGTTTTGTTTTGTCTTTAATATCTATCACTTCCAGCACACTTTCCTGCTGTCCACAATTATTTCCACCACGCAATGTTAAATAGGCATAATCACCATCAACAACTACGGGGTCGCAGCCTGTCCAATGCACAAATTCAGATAAACGCGCTGGATTTTCAGGATTCACTAAATCGTAAATATACATGCCATCTGTACTACCTATATACAAATAACCGGCTGCCTGAAATAAGGTTTCAATGTTATTCCCAGCATAAAGCGTGTTCGCTAATGTGGGTTGCGACAGGTTACTAATATTGAAAATAATCATTTCGTGAGACCCAACGGTATATAAATAATTATTAACTATTTGAAAACGGGCTAATGAACCGCCTTGACCTGTTGTAGAACTCTCAGATGCAGAATTAAGTGCGACACCGTCGAACATCATATCTATAAAACGAGTATCTATTTTCTCTCTTCGTTCTTTTGTAACGGTCCATCCTACAATTATCTCAGTTTGACTATTAAATTCCTTATAATCCACAAAACTTACGCCTAACGGAATTTGAAAATTATAGACATAAAACACATCTTCCAACCTTTCTTTTAACGAAATTGAATTGATATTCGAAATATCGAAAACTAACAAATCGGTGGCACTATCTGCAAATAAAAAATCATTCTTCACAGAAATATCCTCATTACCTGGTATTTTTAAATATTTAATTTTTTTTGGAAATTTAGGATTAGAATTGTCAATAACATGAACTCCTTTATTTAAATCACTCACAAAAATATAATCTTTATAGGCATAAATTTTACCGGCATTTTCAATTGCCCTAGGGGTAGTAATTGAAACCGATTTTCTAAATTCAGCTTTACTCATTATTTGTGGCGTAGCAACATCTACGAGTTCGTAATTACTTTCGTCTTTATCACAAGAGAATGCCGTAACAAACACAAGAGTTAATAAAAGGTATTTTAATTTCATGATGGTTTGATTAAATTATTTTCGATTAATATTTTAAAACAGGGTATCCGTTTAAACACTCTATACCAATTGGTTCTCGAGGAACATCGCAAGTTGAAATAATTTCCCATTTCAAATTATAAGCGCGCTCTGCTTCAGTATAGGCATTGACTTTTTGCAAAAAAGCGGCTTCTAATTCTTTAGGATAAGCTATGTATCCTTGCGGACCTCCACATGCTTTCGAGCCATAGGCTGTGTAGGTCCAATTACTGGCATTATTACATGTAAAGTTTACTTTCAATTCGTACAAGTCGTCAAATAAGTCCATTAAATCTCTATAATCTATTTCCTGTTCGGTTAATTCTCTTTTTACAACCAATTCCGTTTTAGTTAAAGAAATTATTCGCCACGCGTAATTATTTGGATACAAATGTTCTTGTGATATTAAAATCAATGAATCTTCTAACTGCCATTGTCCTGTATAATCGAAAAAACTTAAAGGAGGCGTGCCACACCAGCCAGAAGAACGTTCTACCAATACACCGTTTAATTTAAACGATATCCCATAATCTTTGTCGGGTAAAGCAGAGGCTCTTTTAAAAGTTGTTGTTTCACCATCGTAAATAGGATTAACCCAACTACCAATTAATAAATTATCAGATAATGGTATTTCGGCATCATTACTAGTGCATGAAACCATACTTAAAAGAAAAAAACACAATAAAAGGTACTTGTTAATCATGTTGTAATTGTTTTATTTAAAGATACATAAATCGGAAAAAGGTTGCGTTGACTAAGCGCAAAATATAAACTGTCATTCTGTCACAAAATATAAATTAATTGTATCTTTGCACACTTATTGAATTTGAAGCCAATAGAAGTTAGAAAGTTTATATGGAAAAAATAATTGACGAAAATAAACAAGGTGAGTCTTTAGTTCTTGAGCAAAAAGAAGGCAACGTTCGTAAACTTTTTATTGAAAGTTATGGATGTGCTATGAATTTTAGTGATAGCGAAATTGTGGCGTCTATTTTAGCAGATCAAGGATTTAACACCACCCAAAACCTAGAAGATGCCGATTTGGTTTTGGTAAACACCTGTTCCATACGCGATAAAGCAGAACAAACGGTACGCAAACGTTTAGAAAAATACAATGCTGTAAAAAGAGACAGCAATCCAAAAATGAAAGTAGGCGTTTTAGGCTGTATGGCAGAACGCTTAAAAACAAAATTTCTGGAAGAGGAAAAAATAGTAGACTTGGTTGTTGGACCAGATGCGTACAAAGATTTACCAAATCTGTTAGCCGAAGTTGATGAAGGCAGAGACGCTATAAATGTGATTCTATCTAAAGAAGAAACCTACGGCGACATTTCGCCAGTGCGTTTAAATAGCAATGGTGTTACAGCCTTTGTGTCCATTACACGTGGTTGCGATAATATGTGTACGTTCTGTGTGGTTCCATTTACCCGAGGACGCGAACGCAGCAGAGACCCACAAAGTATTTTAGAAGAAGTAAACGATTTATGGAATAGAGGTTTTAAAGAAATTACGCTTCTCGGTCAGAATGTAGATAGCTATTTATGGTATGGTGGCGGACTAAAAAAGGATTTTGAAAAAGCCAGCGATATGCAAAAAGCGACAGCTGTAAATTTCGCTAATTTACTGGAACTTTGCGCGAAAACACAACCAAAAATGCGTATTCGTTTTTCAACTTCAAATCCGCAGGATTTAACCTTAGATGTGGTTGAAACTATGGCAAAATATCAAAATATTTGCGACCATATTCATTTACCAGTTCAAAGTGGAAGCAATCGTATTTTAAAAGAAATGAACCGTTTGCACACGCGTGAAGAATACATGACATTAATTGATAACATCCGTCGTATCCTTCCAAATTGTACCATTAGTCAAGATATGATTGTTGGTTTCCCTACCGAAACCGAAGAAGATTTTCAAGATACCGTATCTTTAATGAATTACGTTAAATACCATTTTGGATACATGTTTACCTATTCTGAAAGACCTGGCACTTTGGCCGAACGCAAGATGGAAGATGATGTGCCCGAAGAAGTTAAAAAACGACGATTACAAGATATTGTAGATTTACAAAGAGAACACAGCGAAATTAGAACTAAAGCATTTTTACACGAAACTGTAGAAGTTTTAATTGAAAAAGAATCAAAAAAATCTGATTTACACTGGTCTGGAAGAACCTCCCAAAATTTAGTAGCTGTTTTCCCGAAAGAACACTATAAAGTTGGAGATTTCGTGAATGTAAAAGTTACAGATTGCACGAGCGCCACACTTATTGGTGAAGCTATTGGTTTATCAGAGAATAATTAACAACAATAAATAACAAGCTCCCTGCCTACGCAGGTACGACACTATGGAATCAGTACAAGCTATAAAACAACGTTTTGGTATTATTGGTAATACGCCAGCTCTAAATCGTGCCATAGAAAAAGCGATTCAGGTTGCTCCAACCGATATTTCGGTGTTAGTAACTGGCGAAAGTGGTGTTGGTAAAGAAAGTATTCCAAAAATAATTCATCAACTTTCACATAGAAAACATAACAAATATATAGCCGTAAACTGTGGTGCCATTCCAGAAGGAACCATCGACAGTGAACTTTTCGGACATGAAAAAGGTTCATTTACAGGCGCTACACAAACGCGCGAAGGTTATTTTGAAGTAGCCGATGGTGGTACTATTTTTTTAGACGAAGTAGGCGAACTGCCATTAACAACACAAGTACGATTACTTCGCGTTTTAGAAAATGGCGAGTTTTTAAAAGTAGGTTCTAGTAAAGTACAAAAAACCAACGTCCGCATTGTTGCCGCCACCAATGCGAACATGTTTCAATCTATAGAAAAAGGAACATTCAGAGAAGATTTATACTATCGTTTAAGCACCGTAGATATCCATTTACCGCCATTACGCGAAAGACAAGAAGATATTCATTTGTTATTTAGAAAGTTTGCAAGCGATTTTGCTCTAAAATACAAAATGCCAACGGTTAAACTTTCAGATTCTGCTGTGCAAGTGCTTTTAAATCATCGCTGGAGCGGAAATATTAGACAGCTAAGAAACATTGCTGAACAAGTATCTGTTTTAGAACACAATAGAACCATATCAGCCGAAACCTTAAAAAGTTATCTACCTACATCTGGTTCCAATTTACCTGCGGTTATTAAAACATCTAAATCTGAAAGCGACTTTAGTAGCGAACGCGAAATACTATATAAAGTATTGTTCGATATGAAAGCGGATTTAAACGATTTAAAAAAGCTAACATTAGAACTCATGAAACATGGCAACACCAAAGATGTTGAAAAAAATAATGAAAGCTTGATTCAGAAAATTTACGGAAACGACGACGAGGTAACCGATTATGAAGAAGATGCCATTGAGAATAATGAGGTTTTATCTATAGCAGAGCACCATGCAAACAATATTAATACAGATTCTCAAGTAGATAAATACCACTTTGCCGAAGAAATTGAAGAAGAAGAAACCTTATCGCTACACGATAAAGAATTAGAATTAATTAAAAAATCGCTTGAACGTCACGGTGGAAAACGTAAATTAGCTGCTGCAGAATTGGGCATAAGCGAACGTACCTTATATAGAAAAATTAAACAATACGATCTTTAAAAAAGTTGACAGTTCCAAGTTACAGCTAACAGTTTAGATTAATGCAACAAAACTATCAACAAGTCGTTTAAAACAAATAAAAAAATAGCACTCAGTCCAGTTTTAGAGTAACAATAGCATATGAAAAAAACAATAATTTACTTTTTACTTTTAACACTCAGCTTTTCACTTTCAGGTTGCGGTTTTTACTCATTTACTGGAGCGTCGGTGCCTGCAGGCACTAAAACATTTCAGGTAAATCGATTCGAAAATAATGCCCTTTTAATAGAACCAGGTTTAGAACGCGATTTTAAAATCGCCTTAGAAGATTTAATTCAGAATCAAACCAATTTAAATTTAGTAACCTCTAATGGCGATTTGGTTTACGAAGGTGAAATTACAGACTACCGTATTTCTCCAACAACTGCTACTTCAGAAAACACGGCAGCTCAAAACAGGTTAACCATAAGCGTTAAAGTGCGTTTTTTTAACAGAAAAAAAGAGGATGACGATTTAGAACAAACCTTTTCCTTTTTCTATGACTATGCCGCAAGCGCACAACTTGTTGGTTCACAGAAAACAACTGCCCACGAAGAAATTTTTGAACGCCTCACACAAGATATTTTTAATGCAACCTTAGCAAAATGGTAATTTAATGAATCCAAAAGAGTTCACATACTTATTACAAAAACCACAAGCTATTAATCTGGAGCAAACCGATGGAGTAAAATCTATTATCGATGAATTCCCCTATTTTCAATCGGCACGCGCCATTTATCTTAAAGGGTTAAAAAATGAAGGTAGTTACAAATACAATCAAGAATTAAAAACTACGGCAGCATACACCACCGATAGAAGTATCTTATTCGATTTTATAACTTCAGAAGATTTTAAACAAAATGAAATCTCTCAATATATTAAACAAAACACAGGACGTTTAAACGATATTGAAATTGATGTGGAAGACATTTCGGTAAATAAAAAAGTCATTATAGATGATGATTTAAGCCGACAAATTTCTGAAAGCTCCGATATTTTAGATCCCGTTTTATTTGAACCAAAGCATAAATTACATAACAAAATAGCGTATTTTGATTTCGACACTTCTGAAGATGTTGAAGAAGAATCTTTAGACAACACGCCTCAAGAAACCTCGGCAAGTGAAATTCTGGAAATTGGAAAACCTCTTGAATTCGATAAAAAAGAAACACATTCGTTTAACGAATGGTTAAAATTAGCAACCTTCAATCCTATTAAAAGGAATGAAAACGAAAGTGAAGACACTACACAATCTGAAACAACCACCACGCCAGATAAAAACAAAAAATTCGAATTAATCGAGAAATTTATCGCTGAAAATCCAAAGATAAATCCAATAACTGCCACATCATCCAAAATAAATATTGCCGAAGCACAAATGATACAACCCGAAGCATTAATGACAGAGACTTTGGCACGTATTTATGTAGAGCAAAAAAACTTCAAAAAAGCAATTCAATCTTATAAAATATTAAGTTTGAAATATCCAGAAAAAAGTAGTTTCTTTGCAAACCAAATAAAAGCAATAGAACAATTACAAGAACAAAATAATAAGAAATAATGAGTACGTTTACAATATTTTTAGCCTTAATAGTTATCGTAGCATTTTTGCTAGTTGTGGTAATAATGGTTCAAAACCCAAAAGGCGGTGGATTATCATCTTCATTTGGTGGCGGTGGTACGCAACAATTAGGTGGCGTGAAAAAAACCACAGACTTTTTAGATAAAAGCACCTGGTATTTAGCAACACTTTTGTTGGCACTAATTTTACTTTCAAATGTAGCGATTAACAGAGGTGCTGAAAGTGCAGACTCGAAAGCATTAGATTTAGATGCTACTACAAGTCAGCCATTACCAACACCAGCTAAAACAACAAACGAAACGGCGCCAGTACAGACTCCTGCCGAATAATTTGCAGCTAAAATAAAAACTAAAAAAATGCCAGCTTACATAGTTGGCATTTTTTATTTCTACGAACCAGTAAACAGGGCTGCAAGTTTGTCAGTTAATCACTCATGGCACAATTTTAGAATAATAGAAAGGCGTTAACATTAATTTTTAAACTTAAAAATATATTACAAATGGCATTGAACATTAAACCATTAGCAGACCGCGTTCTAATTGAACCTGCTGCTGCTGAAACCAAAACAGCTTCAGGAATTATCATTCCAGATAACGCTAAAGAAAAACCACAAAAAGGAACTGTTGTTGCTGCCGGAAAAGGCACTAAAGACGAGCCTATAACCGTAAAAATTGGCGACACTGTTTTATATGGTAAATATGCTGGAACAGAACTAAAATTAGACGGTAAAGATTATTTAATTATGCGCGAAAGCGACATATTGGCGATTATCTAATAATAGCCCACCCTAACCCTCCCATGGGGAGGGAACAAAAAAACTTAATTAAATATTAATCGTTCCAAAAATTTTAAACAGGAACTTTAAACTAAAAAAAATGGCAAAAGATATAAAATTTGATATTGAAGCACGCGACGGTTTAAAACGTGGTGTTGATGCATTAGCAAATGCAGTAAAAGTAACTTTAGGTCCTAAAGGACGTAACGTAATTATTAGTAAAAGTTTTGGTGCACCACAAGTAACTAAAGATGGTGTAACCGTTGCAAAAGAAATAGAATTAAAAGACGCCCTTGAAAACATGGGTGCGCAAATGGTTAAAGAAGTTGCTTCTAAAACCAACGATTTAGCTGGAGATGGTACAACAACTGCTACCGTTTTAGCGCAAGCAATCGTAAAAGAAGGCTTAAAAAATGTGGCTGCCGGTGCTAATCCAATGGATTTAAAACGAGGTATCGACAAAGCTGTAGAAGCTATTGTTGCCGATTTAGAAAAACAAGCTAAAAAAGTAGGTAACTCTTCTGAAATGATTCAGCAAGTAGCATCTATTTCAGCGAATAACGATGATACTATTGGCGACTTAATTGCAAAAGCTTTTAGTAAAGTTGGTAAAGAAGGTGTTATTACAGTTGAAGAAGCTAAAGGAATGGATACTTATGTAGACGTTGTGGAAGGTATGCAATTCGACCGTGGGTATTTATCACCTTACTTCGTTACTGATGCTGATAAAATGATTGCCGATTTAGACAATCCATACATTTTATTATTCGACAAAAAGATTTCTAACTTACAAGAAATTCTTCCAATATTAGAGCCTGTAGCACAATCTGGTCGTCCATTATTAATTATTGCTGAAGATGTTGACGGACAAGCCTTAGCTACTTTAGTGGTAAACAAATTACGTGGCGGACTTAAAATTGCTGCTGTAAAAGCACCTGGTTTTGGCGACAGACGTAAAGCGATGCTTGAAGATATCGCTATTTTAACTGGTGGAACTGTGATTTCTGAAGAGAGAGGTTTCACTTTAGAAAATGCCGATTTAAGCATGTTAGGTACTGCTGAAACAGTAACAGTTGACAAAGACAATACAACTATTGTTAACGGTTCTGGTGATGCTAAAGCTATTAAAGCGCGTGTAAACCAAATTAAAGCACAAATTGAAACTACAACAAGCGACTACGATAAAGAAAAACTACAAGAGCGTTTAGCTAAATTGGCTGGTGGTGTTGCGGTTCTTTATGTTGGTGCTGCTTCTGAAGTTGAAATGAAAGAGAAAAAAGACCGTGTTGATGATGCATTACACGCTACAAGAGCTGCCGTTGAAGAAGGTATTGTTGCTGGTGGTGGTGTTGCCTTAGTAAGAGCAAAATCGGTTTTAGAAAAAATAACTACAGAAAATCTTGACGAAGTTACTGGTATACAAATCGTAGCACGTGCTATTGAAGCACCATTGCGTACTATTGTAGAAAATGCTGGTGGCGAAGGTAGCGTAGTAGTTTCTAAAGTTATGGAAGGCAAAGGCTCTTTTGGTTACGATGCGAAGTCTGAAACCTATGTAGACATGTTAAAAGCAGGTATTATCGATCCTAAAAAAGTAACACGTATCGCATTAGAAAATGCAGCATCGGTTGCAGGAATGA
Organism: Mariniflexile aquimaris; assembly: GCF_042676825.1. Classification (NCBI taxonomy): domain Bacteria; kingdom Pseudomonadati; phylum Bacteroidota; class Flavobacteriia; order Flavobacteriales; family Flavobacteriaceae; genus Mariniflexile; species Mariniflexile aquimaris. The sequence goes on along the minus strand of NZ_JBHTIB010000008.1, from coordinate 157,867 downwards.
TTTTAACCACAGAATGTGCATTAATCGATATTAAAGAAGATGCTCCGGCAATGCCTCCAATGGGTGGCGGTATGCCAGGAATGATGTAATCGAGAGTTCGATACATACATATAAAAAACGCTTCAAATAATTTTGAAGCGTTTTTTTATTATTTTATTTTATGTACCGACTATTTTTTACTGGCGCTGGTTTTCTTTTTATAGTAATCTTGTAGAACAAAAAACGCCTTCTTTTTCTTGCCATCTTCAGAGATAAGCCCTTTTCGGTTAAAACCATCTTGTATTTCGGGCAAAATCCTTCTTGGCGATCTAAAATCGACTAATACCCAAGGTGAAAATCCTTGAATCTGTTCTATTTTATCAACCATTTTTAATGTTTCAACATACAGATTTTCTTGATATTCTTCAGTCCATCTAGCCTCTTTATCGCCATGTAAACCTTGTTTAGCACCAGCACCAAACTCCGAAATAAGAACCGGTTTATTCTGAGTTATTTTCCAACTTATGTTGCTGCATTTATCAACAAGACCGTCGTACCAGCCTATGTACTGATTAAAACTTAAAACATCAACCACCTCAGCAAACGGATCGTCTATGGTTCGAATATTTGGATTATTCTGATAGTTACTTTGCTCCAACGCTGCGCTTATTAATCGCGTTGGGTCCAGTTGCCTTGTTAAATTTGCCAACCGTGTTAAAAAAGAATTTCTGGCATCACTTACAGGTGTTTCGTTCGCCATAGACCAAATTATAACAGACGCTCGGTTTTTATCTCTATTTATAACTTCAGTTAATTGGTTTTTGGCATTTAAAAAAGTCTCTTCATTTTCCCAAGAAATCGTCCAATAAACCGGGTTTTCCTCCCACACTAACATTCCCATTTTATCTGCTAAACGCAGCATATGTTCATTGTGTGGATAATGCGCTAAGCGAACATAGTTGCATCCCAATTCTTTAGCCCATTCTAGCAGTTGTTTAGCGTCCTCTTTTGAGTGACCTCTTCCGCCTCTAATTGGACTTTCTTCATGAATCGAGATTCCTTTTAGGTAAACTTTTTTACCGTTTAATAATATGTTAGAATTTTCGGTTTTTATCGAGCGGAAACCTATTTGATCTTCAATTACATCTTCATCAGAACTGATAGATACCTTATAAAGAAATGGGTTTTCAACAGACCAATATGTGATTTTGTTTGAAGGGATTTCGAATGATACCATTCCGCCATCATCAGACGTATATGTTTTATTTATACCAAGTTCTGGAATCTTGATTTCAACTTTCTTTCCTGTAATATTTTTGCCATTTAAAACAATATTCCCTTTGATTGATTTATTGTTTTTCGGATCTAATTGAATGAAATAATCTTCAATAAAATTTTCTGAAGTTTCAATAAGCTTTACGTCTCTGGTTAATCCGCCGTAATTCCACCAATCGGTATTAAGGGTTGGAACGCCTTCTTTTTTTCTTTTATTATCGACTTTAACAACTAGGAAATTTTCCTTTTCTTTTATAAACGAAGTAATTTCGAAATTAAAAGGTGTAAAGCCACCTACATGCATGCCTAGTTTTTTTCCATTAAAGTAAACTTCTGTTTGGTAATTGGACGCCTCAAAATACACAAAAACACGATTCGATTTTTTCCTGATTTGATAATCGAAAGATTTTTTATACCAAACGGTTCCTTCGTAATAGAACAGGTTTTCTTTTTGAGTATTCCAGTCGCCAGGGACAGAAATGCTATCACTTTTATCAAAATTATATTCTAATAGCTCATAATTATTATCCAGTTTAGAATTCATAAAGAAAGCCGCTTTATCTGGATTTTCCTGTTTATCGAAGGGTTCTAAACGGTAATTATAATAACCATTTTCATAAGGATCTACAATGTATTTCCAGTGTCCGTTTAAAGATTGAGATTCTCTGTTATACACATTGATAATTAAATTTTCTTGAGCAACAGAAATACTGGTAATAGCAAGAAATAGGAAGGATAAAAAGAAATGGTTTTTCATTGAAATAATTGTTAAATCCAGCAACTCACTTTGTAATTGCCAGCAAATTTTATGTGTATTGCAAACTAAGTAAGATTTTGTAGATGACAAAATCAAATAGCCTTAAATTTAAACGTAAAAACTCCAAAGCTATCAACTTTGGAGTTTTTTATTCTTTATCGTTAACTAGCTTCCTTATGAAGTGTAGCTTTTTAATAATTCGGCTTGGTCGCTAACATTTTATTCAATAATCAAATTGCGATTCTTTGGATATTTTACTGAATATTTTAACTCAAATTTTTTAAGCTCATTCGGATTAATCGAGAAATCCCACTTAATTTCGCCCGTTTCAACATTGTGTTTTGCGCCCGAAATTTCTAAAACATCAACCTTAATTTCTTCTAATGTAGATACTGGAACCTGATCGAAAATAATCATATCTATTTTTTGCTTTTTATTATTTTTCACATCTATTGACCAAACTCTGTTTTCTTCTTTTTTACTTCCAATTAACTGTTTTGTAGTGAAGTTTTTTACTTTTTCACGCTTTACAGTCACATTTTTATCGCGCCCTAAAGAAATCTTTAAAGTATCACTTGCGTACCTAACATCTAACAAGGTTTTACCAATATACGTGTCTTCAAAAAATATATTTGCTTCGCCTTCCAGCAAATTATATTTTTCCCAATCTGAAATATTCGCAATTAAAAAAGCATCTTTATCAATTTTAGGAACACAATAATATTTGTATTCTGCCGGCAGATTGTAGCCCACCATATCTACAGCATAACTTTTATTATCTGATTTTATAGAATAGGGAATGTCTATTTCAAAATCTATTGTAGTTTGTTTTACAACTTGCTCTGAAGGAATTTGAAGACTGCTCGATTCTTGTATTCGCAATCCTGGGACTTTACTATCTAAAGTTGAAGATATAGATTTTCTTTTACTACTTCCATATCCAACCACAACAACTTCGTCTAAAGTTTGATTATCTTCTTTTAAATACACATTTAAATTAGAGTTCGTTACAGCTAAAGTTTGGCTTACATACCCAATATATGAAAACACCAATTGGCTTGAATTATTAGGTATGGTAATGGAATAATTACCATCAAAGTCTGTGGTTGTACCAATGGTGCTGCCTTTTACTATAACATTTACTCCAGGAAGTGGTAATTGTGCCTCGTCTACCACCTTGCCTCTAACCTCATTAGAGGTAATATTATAACTAGGAGGTAATGAATTATAGTTTAAAAAGTACGTTCTTAATTCTGGAGCAACGCCAGAAACATTAGGGTTTGCCGATGATAATTTTAATTTAACATTATTCCAATCAACTTTTGTGTCTTGTTTAATATTTGCTTTGTAAATAATATCAATGGGTGAGTTTACATTTTTGGCTCTGATGTCGTACGTTGGAAACCAACCTGTATTACCCACTAAATAAGACAGTTCGAAATTTGCTTTTGTATAGTTTTTGGCATCAACTTTAACCAATATTTCGCCATTAGGAAAATCTCTTTTACTTGTAATGGTTTTTATCTGATTGTCTAAATCTGATTTAGATTTATATAAATCATGCAACCTGTTGTTAATCTCAATCTCCTTAAGCTTTAAAGAAGTTAATTTAGTACTGTAAAAATTAGAAGCTTCCTTTAAGTTTGTAACACTCAATTCCTGATTTTTCCCCCCAATTGCTCTATTTTCTTGTAAAAACACCAATTCTTCTTTAAGTATATCTAAATAGGTTTTTTCAAGATTAATTTTATTTTCAAGTCCTTGAAATTTCGATTCTAAATCCAACAATTCTTGTTGTTTTTCAAGCTTATCGATATAATTTTGTTGATGGTTGACAGATAAAACTGTGATATCGCCACTAGCTTTTACTTGAATACTTTTAGCATCTATAAACGGTGATAAATTAATGAATTTTAATATGGTTATGCCCTGTTTTAATTCAACCGATTTTTTCCTAGTAATTTGTGCATCACTAATAAAAACAGTTACTTCATTAACTTCGGTTATAACTTTCTTCTCAGCAATTTCTTGTGAGTAGGTTTTGCTTCCAATTAAGCAAAGCATTAAAATCAATAATTTTTTCATTTGCTTGATACTTTTGTCTTTTTGTTGTTATTCGAATTTAGTGTATTTTTCTCACAGAGCAAATCAATTACACAAAAAAACTCCAAAGCCTTTTACTTTGGAGTTTTTTTAATCTGTTTGATATTTTTTATTTACCTCCTGGTGGGCAATACATTTTCAAATAATTCGTGAACAAGGTGTTTAAATGTTTGGTTGTTCCTTCGCCTTCTCGAATTCCGTGAGTCCGATTTGGATAAGACATTAATTGAAATTGTTTGTTATATTTCACCAATTCGTTTATTAACAATTCGGTGTTTTGGTAATGCACGTTATCATCGCCGGTGCCATGAATCAGTAACAAATTACCCGATAAATTTTTGGCATAAGTAATCGGCGAGCCCTTTAAATAATCGTTCATATTCTCTTGTGGCAAGCCCATAAAACGCTCTTGGTATACATTGTCGTAGGTCAATAAATTTGTAAGCGGCGCCACAGATATACCTGTTTTATAAATTTCTGGATACTGAAACATTAAATTTAAAGTCGCAGAACCGCCACCACTCCATCCCCAAACAGCAATGCGCTCTGGGTCTACAAAATCCCATTTCAAGATTTCTTTAGCAGCCATGGCTTGGTCGTGAATATTTACTTGCCCTATTTTTCTATAAATGCTTTTTCGCCAAGCTCTACCTTTTGGTGCTGGTGTTCCGCGGTTGTCTAAAGAAATATAAATATACCCGTCATCGGCCATATTGCCAATGTAATTTCTATTGTTTCCTGCGCCATATTCGTCCGTTACCGTAGTTGAACCAGGTTCTGAATACACATAAAATACTACCGGATATTTTTTGGTAGCATCAAAATTGGTAGGTTTTACCATCCATCCGTCCATTTCTACACCATCAACCGTAGTTACTTTTATAAATTCTACTTTTTTGGCTTCTTCCAGTTTATCTAAATTAGCTTCAATACCATACGCTTCATTTATTGGTTTATGGTTAGGAAACGATATCAATTCAGCCGCAGCTTTTGTGAAATTATTAGAAAAAGAATGTGTGGCGAATGTTCCTGTGGGCGACACATTATAATCGTGTGTTCCTTTTAAAGTTTTCGGACTAACCAATTCTAAAGAACCTTTGCCATTTAGCTTGGTTTTGTACAAATAATTTTGCGTAGCATTGTCTGGCGACGCCATAAAATACACCTGATTATTTTTGTAATCGATGTTTTTTAAATCGATAAAATCATACGCACCGTTGGTAATAAGTTGTTCCTTGTTTCCTGTTAGCGATACGTTGTATAAATGTCTCCAACCATCTTTTTCGGTAACCCATAATATATTATCGCCATTATTTAGCCAATTAAAATTATTGGTGAAATACACGCCATATTTTAAATTTTCTTGCACATGCACATTAATCCATGCCGCATCTTTTTCTTCGTAAATTACTTTTGAAGTTCCTGTGTTTGGCTCAGCGATAAACAGTTTACTATGATTTTGTTTTCTGTTTAATTGCTGAATTAATAATTTTTTGGTTGAAGGAATAAATTCCATGCGCACTAAGTAATGTTGACGTGCATCACCAGGAATTTGCATCCATGTGGTTTTGGCATCATCAATAGTTACCACGCCAACTTTACAAGCTGAAGGCGTTTCTCCTGTTTTTGGGTATTCAATTGGAATAATTTTAGAGTAAATAGAATCGGTATTATTTACCATGTAAAAGGTTTTGGTCTTGCTCGCATCAATTTGCCAATAGGCAATCGATTTACTGTCTGGACTCCATCGAAATCCGTCGCGACAATAAAATTCTTCTTCATAAACCCAATCGAAAGTTCCGTTAATTAAGGTAGACGTTCCATCGGTTGTAAGTGCTTTTACTTTAGAGCTGCTTAAATCTTCCACATAAATATTATTACCACTTACATATGCTACCTGTGTACCATCGGGAGATAATTTAGCAAACATAAGCGACGATTCGGGTAAATTTACACCCAGTTGCTGCAACTTGCCCGAAGCAATATTTAACACCCAATAATCGCCTCTGGTATTAATGCGCCAAACACGTTTGGTATTTGTAAATAGCAATACTTTTTGCTCATCATCTGATATGTCAAAATAACTAACATTTAAAGGTGTTTTGCTCCCTGCCGGAGTTAATTGTTCTTTTGAAAAAAGTATTTTATAATCGTTGGTAGGCAAGGTATATTGAACTATGCCTTCGCTTTGAATTTTATAATAAGAATTCCCATCGTTAGACCATTTAAAAGAGCCCTGAGAATAACTTTTAACTGAAATAAAAACAAAAAAGGCTACAACCAATACCGATTTAAATGCCCTCTTAAATTTGAAAATACGCATATACTAGTGTTTAATTTGAAAGTTTCTCAATATTACTATTTTTATTCAATTCTGCTATAACTTTCGAAGCGTTTAACAGAATCTTAAGACATCTCTAAAAACAAAAAAACCCAAAACAAATTGCTTGGGTTTAAATTTTACTTTATTGAATTTTAATCTTTATGATCGTCTTTTACATCGTCATCGCGATATTTACAACATCCGTGTACCGTTGCATATGCTTCGTCGGTTGCTTTTAGGCCTTTGGTATCGTGCCCAACAGCCGCTATATTCTTTTGAATGGTTTTTAAGTTGGTTTTATTTTCGTCGAAAAACAAACTTAACTGATGCGTTTTCACATCCCAATTAGCGCTTTTTACACCTTTAGTGCCTAAACAAGCTTTTTCGATTCTCGATTTGCACATTAAACAAACGCCATCTACTTCTAAGGTTGCTTTGGCGTTTTTGTTTTGTGCGAATGTTGCCGTTGCCATTAATACGGTAAATACAATTATTAGTTTTTTCATAATTCTAGTTCCCGCTAAAACGGGAATTTCTTTTTTAGTTAAACAATTTCTATTTTATTTTAAATCTTAATCCTGCGTAATACATGCTTCCAAATATTGGGCCATACACAAAAGTAGTATCAAAATTTGAACCAAAAGGATTTTCAGCATCTAAAATCGGATTGGTTTGTTTCACATTAGTGATATTTTCTCCGCCTAAATATACTTCAAATCTGTTAGAAAACACTTTTGTTATTTGGGCATTTAAAGTGCCGATGGTTGGTGTATATTCAGGCAGTTGAAATGCAGATGCATTTGTTTCTGTAGATGAAAACCGCTGCTTACCCAACCAATTGTAAGTAGCATCAAATTTCCAATATCCAGTGGCGCCTTCGCGTATGTGAGTTTCGAAAGACGCATTAGCAAATAACCGATGTTTTGGCGTAAGTGGATTTTCTAGTAAACCGGAATTATATTGGGTTTTGACTTCGTAATACTTGTATGCCAAACGAACATCAAAATTTTCGAATGCATTATAATTTACTTCTGTTTGAAAACTGTTTGCGTAACTTTTTCCGTCAAGGTTATAAAAATTAACTTCTTGAGGATTTTCAAAATCAACCACCACTTGGTTTGTAAAATCGGTTTTATAGTAATCTAGTGTAATATCGGCTTTTCTTCCAAAAAGATTAAACCCTTGCAGGTAAGAAACACCATAATTCCATGCAATTTCTGGATCTAGTCCGTAAACCTTTCCTGCTGTATTTAAAATGTTAATGTCTCTTGAAGTTGAAAACATATTCTGGTTTTCGGCAAAAATATTCGCGCTGCGTTTACCACGACCTATAGACGCTCTTAAGGCTGATTTTTCCCAAGGTGTATAACGGGCATGAATTCTGGGTGTTACAAAGGTTCCTAATAAATTATGCTCATCGATTCTCACACCAGCTGTTAGATTCAATTTATCTAAATTGTCGTAATTGTATTCAAAAAAAGCACCCACAGACCGCTCGGTTCGTTCGTAATCTGAATTTAAATTGGGCGTAACTAAAAACTCATCGTAATGATCGTAGGTATAACTTATTCCTGTTTTTATTTTGTGCCTAGAATCGCTAATAATAGAATTGTAAATAATATTAGAATACAAACTGTTATGCAAAATATCATATTGCTTTAAACCAAAATAAGAGTCTTGTTTATGACTACTAAAAGCCGTTTGAACCCCTAAACTTTGCCATGGCACTTCTGGGTTTACATAGCCTAATTTAGCCGACACCTCATAACGCCGCGTATCAATTTCACTTCCCCACACTTCGTCTCCGCTCAGTACAGGTTCATTGTTTGTTAATTTATCGGTTTCAGGATTAAAGTCTATTTCTCCTGCTTGCTTTTCATCATTTAAGAATTTTAAGTTTATAAAACTTACGAAGCCTTTTTGGGGATTGGTGTACTGCCAGCGATTCATAATATTTATTTGCTTGTACTTTGGCATGTCTAAAAAACCATCATCATTCACATCGTGTGCTTCATTAAGCGTGCTTCCATGTAGGTACAACCCCGTGTGCCACTTTTCGCTTAACTCCGTATTAACGTGTGTGTTTAATTCTAAACGCTGATTGCTTCCTGTGTACAGATTTACAAACAATTTATCGTCGGTTGAAGGCTTAACTAATTCGGCATTTATTTGGCCTGCGATACTTTCGTAACCATTCACAACACTTCCTGCACCTTTGGTAATTTGAATACTTTCTACCCAAGTTCCTGGAATAAAACTCAACCCAAATGCTTGTGATGCACCTCGAATTGAGGGGATATTTTCGGTAGCAATTAAAATATACGGACTTGTTAATCCTAACATTTTAATTTGTTTTGTACCCGTAACCGCATCGGCAAAATTCACATCGATAGACGGGTTGGTTTCAAAACTTTCAGACAGATTACAACATGCTGCTTTTAAAAGTTCGTCGCTACTAACCGTAAAGACGTTTGCCGATTGTAAATACGATTTTGATGTGGCTTGTTTTCTTGATGTAATTGTTACCGCATCTAAATTATCGATAGGTTGCAACCAGTGATGCACCATCTGTGGTTTTGTAATGCTTAAGGTATCCGTCTTAAAACCCACATAACTTATTACAAGTTTTGTGCGTTCTTTAGCGTAGGAAAGACTAAACTTCCCATCGATATCTGTTACCGTACCAATGCTGGTATTAAGCCAGTAAACATTTGCCCCTGCCAAACCTCTGTGTTCGTTTTGTTCGTTAGCTTCCATAATCATACCCGTAATTTTTTCCTGTGAAAAGTATACGGCAGGAAGCATTAATAATATATATAATAGATTTTTCATTCTTTTTAATTGATGTTTATTTTTCTTAATCGCAAAGCGTTGGTAATTACAGAAACCGAGCTAAAACTCATAGCCAATGCCGCAATCATTGGTGATAATAACAAACCAAAAACTGGATATAATACGCCTGCAGCAATGGGTACTCCTAAAACATTGTAAACAAAAGCAAAAAACAGATTTTGCTTAATATTTTTAACAACGCCATGACTTAGTTTCTTTGCTTTAACAATGCCTTGCAAATCGCCTTTTACCAGCGTAATTGATGCACTCTCAATAGCCACATCGGTGCCAGTTCCCATAGCAATACCAACATCTGATTGCGCTAATGCAGGCGCATCGTTTATACCGTCGCCCGCCATGGCAACAGTTTTTCCTTGGTTTTGAAGTTTTTTAATTTCGTTTAACTTGTCTTCTGGAAGACATTCCGCTTTATAGTGTTTTAAATTTAACTGCTCTGCTACGGCTTTTGCTGTGTTTGTATTATCGCCCGTTAGCATAATTACATCAACACCTAAATATTGCAATTCTTGAATAGCCTGTTTACTGGTTATTTTAATAGCATCAAAAATGGTAACATATCCAACGGCAGCATTATCAACTGCGATATAAGAAACTGTTTTTCCTTGTTGTTGTTCGTTTTCTACTTTTTTGAATAAATCTTCGGAAATTGAAATTGATAATTGCTCCATCAACTTTGCATTGCCTAAGGCTATTTTATTACTTCCAACGATTCCAACAACCCCTTTTCCAGCAATGGTTTCAAAATCACTCGCTTTAGTAATTGAAATATGCTTCGATTTGCCATAATTTACAACAGCTTCAGCTAGAGGATGTTCGCTATACTGATTTAGCGAAGTAATATATTGAAGCAAAGTCTCTTCATCAAGATTAGCTGTAGAAATAACTTTTTCAACCGATGGTTTACCTTCAGTAATAGTTCCCGTTTTATCAACAATAAGCGTGTCAACTTTATTCATTTTTTCTAGAGCCTCTGCATTTTTTATCAATACACCAGATTGTGCGCCTCGACCAACGCCCACCATAACAGACATGGGTGTGGCCAGCCCTAAGGCACACGGACACGCAATAATCAATACCGCTATGGCATTAACAAATGCAAAAACATAAGCGGGTTCTGGACCAAATATAGACCAAGCAATAAACGTGATGACCGATACCAGTAAAACAATGGGAACAAAATATTTTGAAATTCTGTCTGCTAATTTCTGAATGGGTGCTTTAGAACGACTTGCATTATTTACCATATGAATAATTTGAGAAAGCAAGGTTTCAGAACCTACTTTTTCGGCTTTCATAATGAATGATTTGTTGCCATTAATCGTTCCAGAACTCACTTGATCACCAACTGACTTATCAACCGGAATAGGTTCACCAGAAATCATCGATTCATCGACACTACTTCCGCCTTCAACAATAACACCGTCTACCGGGATTTTCTCCCCAGGTTTTACTCTTAATAAATTTCCTTGCTGAATTTTATCGATGGCAATAACGCTGTCTTTTCCATCATCAACTAAAGTTGCTGTGGAAGGCACCAATTTTAGCAATTCCTTTATAGCACCACTGGTTTGACTATGTGCTCTTGCTTCCAATAGTTGTCCTAATAAAACCAGCGTTAAAATAACCGTGGCCGCTTCAAAATAAACATGCACATTGCCGTGTGATGTTTTAAATGCTTCGGGAAACACATCCGGAAATAACATGGCAAACACACTAAACACCCAGGCAATTCCAGAACCAATACCAATTAATGTAAACATATTTAGGTTCATGGTTTTTAAGGATGCCCAGGCACGTTCAAAAAACATCCAGGTTGCATAAAACACCACTGGAATAGACAATGTAAACTGAATCCAATTCCAATATTTTTGGTCTAGAATATGGTATAACGGATTACCGCTTATCATTTCGGACATCGCTATCAAAAAAATAGGCAATGTAAACGCCACTGCAATCCAGAACTTTTTTAATAATTTTTTAAAGGTTTTATCTTCTTCTGAAACCGCGGCTTCTAATGCCACTAAATCCATGCCGCAAATAGGGCAAGAACCAGGTTCATCTTTTACGACTTCGGGATGCATGGGGCAAGTAAATTGCACACTTGCAGAGGCAATTGTTCGCTCTTCCACCAAATCCATTCCGCATACGGGACAATCTCCAGACTGATTATATGTTTTTTCACCTTCGCAATGCATGGGGCAATAAAAGATTCCTGTGCCTTTACCTTTAGGTTTTTCTTCTTTTTTTTCTGTGGAAGGATGATGGTCTCCATGGTTATGAATACTATAGCTTCCTCCATCGTTTTTTAAAGCCTCTTGAAATGTTTCAATTGGAATATGAGATGCCATTTCCAGAACAGCTTCGGCTTTTTCTAAATTAACAGATGCTTTTGTAACACCCTTCACTTTTGAAAGCGTTTCTTCAACATGACTCCTGCAACCGTTACAGGACATTCCATGTATATGATATGTATGTTTCATGATTTTTTTTGATATTAAATTAACTTGTCATTCCTGCGCAGACAGGAACCCACTCGCAAAGGACAAACTAAAATAGTATCAAATTATAAAAACCTGGTCTAAAACCTGAATATCGGCAACCAAGTTTGGTGGAGAGTAATCTTTATGAGGTATTATTAAATTTGGTAATCCTTCAAAAAGATTAATAAAGGTATAAGTAAATGAAGTTATAAATAATTGTTGCTGAAAATCTAAATCGTCAAAAGTAGCATGTTTCAATTCCTTTTGACCCTGCACAACATTCATTTCATCTTTACAACAAGACTTTTTTGTGATAGCTTCTTGATCTTTTTCATAAGCTTCCATGCCACATTTTTGGGCTTCAGAAAACACAGCCACATCTACTAAAACATCACCACAAAAATGCTTTTCAATAGTAAATGATACTGTTGAAAACAATACAAGTAATGCTAAGAGCACTGAGAAACTTTTATGTACAAATTGTTTTATCACGCTGCAAAAATACAAAAAATCAAGATCTTAACCCTGCTTTTAAATAATGATTAACACTTTAACTCTTTAGTTTGTGATAATAAAAGGCAGGAAGCAGCACCATTAAAATTATGGGTTGAATGATAAAACGACGCACATTAAAAAACAAATAGTAGTCTTCTTGTCTTGGGTTAACCACGAAGTACAAATAAATAGCAATGAGTATTACAAAAGCTAAAGCAAAAATAATCGCCGAGAATTTTATGATGCTTTTATCTTTAAAAATAACATATAAAATTCCTAATGAAATAGCACTATTTAACACATACCGAAGCGTTGTAAATAAAGTCACTTTTAAAACTTCGCGACGCGGACTATCAATATACAAATAGTCGTTTTGAAAAAACATTAAATACGGGTCGTAAAACAATTCATCTTCAAAAACACGAATTAAAATCAACAATGAAAACAACAGAAAAAGCAGTATATATTTAAACGAATTTTTCATGGCTATTTACTTATTTTAGAAAATCGACGTACCCAAAATACCCATAATAAAAATACCAATCCGTAAATAATAGCAGGAAAAACAACCGTATGAAAAACATCCTGCTGATTAGGATAATGATACAATCCTATTGTTAAAAACACAATTCGTAATAAATTCACAGAATATATTAAAACGCTACCCGAAAGTATGTATAAAAAAGTCGTTTTAAATTTTGTAGCAAAAGCAACAATAAAAGAGACAAATAAAATAATTACACTAACAGAATTACACCCTTCAATAACCCGAGCCAAAAACGTATTATTTAAATATAGTTTCATAGATGGCTCATCTGGATGCGGTAATATTTGCGCATTATATCCAAATGCATTTAATAAGGCTTCGGTTTGTTTTGCTACTAAATGCGTCATGTAATCCGGATAAAATTTAGACCCATCCGAAAATTGCAAGTAAAACTTATATACCACCGACAAGCTTATATAAACAAGTAAAAACGTCGCGATAAACTTGATAACTAATTTGTATTTTACAAAAAGTGCCTTCAAACAAAACAAATTTTAGTTTAGATGGTTAAAATTATGCATTCCAAATATATAATTCATGGCTTTTTAAATACTTTTACCAAAACTTTTTGATTTTATGACTTTTGAACAACTAAAACCCTTAGTAGATACCATCGTTTTAAATACTGAAAAACCAGTAAACGAGCGTCTTTTAAATATTTGCGAACTACTAGAAACACATATTCCTTATTACAATTGGGTGGGTTTTTACTTTAGAAATGGCAAAAAAGAGGAGCTTATTTTAGGACCATATGTTGGCGCTCCAACAGACCATACCGTAATTCCTTTTGGAAAAGGTATTTGCGGACAAGTAGCCGTTAGCAACCAAAATTTTGTAGTGCCCGATGTAACGGCACAAGATAATTATATAGCCTGCAGCATCACCGTAAAAGCAGAAATTGTAGTGCCTATTTTTGTGAATGGCGAAAACATTGGGCAGATAGATATCGACTCTAATACACCCGACCCTTTTACAGAAAAAGACGAGCGGTTTTTAGAATATGTTTGTGCTCAAGTAGCTACAATACTTAACTAAATTTAAGTATTTTAAAAATCTTGTTAATAATTCGAAGATTTAGTTAAAAACTAGCCTTGTTTTTTGCTTTTTAAACAGTTGTATTCTAGTTGAAATAACTACTTTTGCAACTTATTATGACACAACTAAAATGAGCAACGAAAAAACAGTAAAATCAGCATTAATTTCGGTATTCAGTAAAGACGGTTTAGAGCCTATTGTTAAAAAACTAAACGAGCAAGGGGTAACTATTTATTCTACCGGTGGCACCGAAACTTTTATTAACAACTTAGGTATTGATGTGGTTCCTGTAGAAGAAATTACATCGTACCCATCTATTCTTGGCGGTCGCGTAAAAACATTACACCCAAAAGTATTTGGTGGTATTTTAAACAGACAAAACCATGCCGGCGATATTAAAGAGTTAGAGGAATTTGAAATCCCTCAAATAGATGTGGTTATCGTTGATTTATATCCGTTTGAAAAAACAGTCGCTTCTGGCGCTAGCGAACAAGATATTATTGAAAAAATTGATATAGGTGGTATTTCGTTAATTCGCGCTGCAGCTAAAAATTATGCCGATGTTATTTGTGTAGCTTCTGTAGATGATTATGCTGAGTTTTTAAATCTGATTTCAGAAAACAACGGAAGCATTTCTTTAGAAAACAGAAAGCGTTTTGCAGCTAAAGCTTTTAATGTATCATCGCATTATGATACTGCTATTTTTAACTACTTCAACAAAAATAATGAAGAAACGGTTTTAAAAATAAGCGAAACTAATGGTAACGTATTGCGTTACGGTGAAAATCCGCACCAAAAAGGATTTTTCTTTGGCGATTTTGATGCCATGTTTACAAAACTAAACGGTAAAGAATTAAGTTACAACAACTTATTAGATGTTGATGCCGCTGTAAACTTAATAAACGAATTTAAGGGTGAAGCGCCAACATTTGCTATTTTAAAACATAACAATGCTTGTGGTTTTGCTCAAAGTAACACCATTCACCAAGCTTATGTAGACGCGTTGGCTGGCGACCCAGTTTCTGCGTTTGGTGGCGTGTTAATAAGTAATACAGAAATTGACAAAGCAACTGCCGAAGAAATTAGCAGTCTGTTTTGTGAAGTTATCATTGCACCTTCGTACAATGCCGAAGCTTTAGAAATTTTAAAAGGAAAGAAGAACAGAATCATTTTAATTTTAAATGATGTTGAATTACCACAAACCAACGTAAGAAGTTGTTTAAATGGTATTTTAGTTCAGGACAGAAATAATGTTACCGATACTATTGAAGGTTTAAAGTATGTTACAAACAATAAACCGACAAAAAATGAGTTAGATGATTTGATCTTTGCTTCTAAAATTTGCAAACACACCAAATCGAATACCATCGTTTTAGTGAAAAACAAAAAATTATTGGCTAGCGGAACAGGACAAACCAGTCGTGTAGATGCGTTAGAACAAGCTATCCATAAAGCTAAAACCTTTAAGTTTGATTTAAATGGTGCTGTTATGGCAAGTGATGCATTTTTTCCGTTTCCGGATTGTGTAGAGATTGCAAAAAAAGCTGGTGTAACTGCGGTTATTCAGCCAGGGGGTTCTATTAAAGACCAATTGAGTATTGATTATTGCAACGAAAACAATGTGGCGATGGTTATGACGGGAACGCGTCATTTTAAACATTAACAAATTCCTGCGAAAGCAGGAATCTTAAAAACTGGTTTTTGCTGATAATTAAAAACGTTGGTATTGCTGGATTTTAGCTGATAGGTTGCGCTAGGGATTGCAGTGGAAAGCCCACAGCGACCCCCGAGGTATCGAGGGGCGCGAGGACTTGTAACGGAAAGCCCGACCCGATAGGGTAGCGCCCAAAAAGTTGTGCTAAAACGCATGAAAAGAATTGAATAGTGACTTTTAAAAAAAATAAGAGTCCTATTAAACATTAAAATATTTATTAACTTTTATTACATTTACGGAATCCGTTTATAAAACCTCTAATATCACTTATAGCTTATGGGCTTTTTTGACTTCTTAACCGAAGAAATTGCAATAGATTTAGGTACTGCAAATACTCTTATTATACATAACGACAAGGTTGTGGTTGACGCACCATCGATAGTTGCTCGCGATAGAATTTCTGGAAAAATAATTGCCGTTGGACAAGAGGCAAGTTTGATGCAGGGAAAAACGCATGAAAATATTAAAACCATTCGTCCGCTAAAAGATGGCGTTATTGCCGATTTTGATGCGTCAGAGCAAATGATAAGTATGTTTATTAAAAATATACCTGCGTTAAAAAAGAAATTTTTTACGCCAGCGCTTAGAATGGTGGTTTGTATTCCTTCGGGAATTACAGAGGTGGAAATGCGTGCGGTAAAAGAAAGTGCAGAGCGTGTTAACGGAAAAGAGGTTTATTTAATACACGAACCGATGGCTGCGGCTATTGGTATTGGGGTTGATATTATGCAACCTAAAGGTAATATGGTGGTAGATATAGGTGGTGGTACTACCGAAATTGCTGTAATTGCTTTAGGTGGAATTGTATGTGATAAATCGGTTAAAATTGCGGGAGACGTATTTACAAATGATATTGTTTACTACATGCGTACACAACACAACTTATATGTTGGTGAGCGAACTGCCGAAAAAATAAAAATTCAAATTGGTGCTGCTACGGAAGATTTAGATTTACCTCCAGAAGATATGAGCGTTCAAGGACGTGATTTATTAACTGGCAAACCTAAACAAGTTTCCATCTCGTTTAGAGAAATTGCTAAGGCCTTAGATAAATCTATTTTACGTATAGAGGATGCGGTTATGGAAACTTTATCGCAAACGCCACCAGAATTAGCTGCCGATATTTATAATACAGGTATTTATTTAGCGGGTGGTGGTTCGATGCTTCGCGGTTTAGATAAACGTTTATCTCAAAAAACAGATTTACCTGTTTACATTGCCGAAGATCCGCTTCGTGCAGTTGTACGCGGTACCGGAATTACTCTTAAAAATTTAGCGAAATATAAAAGCGTTTTGATTAAATAGGCTTATAAAACATGCAACAAATTATTAACTTCATAATAAGAAACAAAAACTTTTTGTTATTCTTGTTGCTGTTTTCTATTGCTTTTGTTTTCACAATCGAAACTCATAGTTACCATAAAAGTAAGTTTTTTAATTCTGCGAATTTTTTAACCGGAGGCATCTATAGTTCTGTAAATAACTTTACGGGGTATTTAAATTTAAAATCACAAAACCAGTTGTTAGCAGAAGAAAACAATCGCTTAAAAATGATTCTTTTTAATGCTGAAAACAAAAAAGATTCTACATATTTAGATACCATTACTTATAGCGGAACCTACAAGTTTACTATGGCAAATGTTATTAGAAATACCTATTCTGGAGCCAACAACGTACTGCTTTTAAATAAAGGAAAAAACGACGGATTAAAACAAGACTTAGGAGTAATAAGTTCTAAAGGGATTGTTGGGGTAATAGACAAAACAAGCAAGCATTACGCTACGGTTATTTCTGTTTTAAACACTGCCAACAAACTAAGTGCACAGTTAAAAAAAACAAATCATTTTGGCACCC
Source organism: Mariniflexile aquimaris (assembly GCF_042676825.1). Lineage (NCBI taxonomy): Bacteria > Pseudomonadati > Bacteroidota > Flavobacteriia > Flavobacteriales > Flavobacteriaceae > Mariniflexile > Mariniflexile aquimaris. The sequence continues at coordinate 140,452 of NZ_JBHTIB010000008.1, read as the reverse complement.
TGTCGTGGAATGCTAAATCGCCCTACTTTGTTCAACTAATCGATGTGCCTAAAATTGCTCCAATAAAAAAAGGAGATACCATAATAACATCTGGCCGTTCGTCTATTTTCCCTAAAGGAATTCCAATTGGACTCATTTATGATTTTAAACTGGATGCCGCCGAAAATTATTATGAAATTAATATAAAACTTTTCAATGACATGACGAATATCGAGCATGTTTATACCATTGAAAATATTGATGCCACAGAAATTAATAAATTATTAAATAGTAGCATTAATGAATAATTCTGTTTTTACACATACCTTCCGATTCATTTTACTTGTTTTATTACAAGTATTACTGTTTAATAATATTAATTTTTTAGGATATATAAATCCGTATATCTACTTAATGTTTATTGCATTATTCCCTGTAAAAAACAACCGTGCTATTATTATATTTCTAAGTTTTTTAATTGGTTTATCGGTCGATATATTTTCAGATACCGGTGGCATACACGCTGCTGCATGTGTTTTCGTAGCCTACATACGACCCGTAATTTTAAAATTCTCTTTCGGAATGATTTACGAACATCAAACCATAAAATTTAATACGGTTGAATTTGGAGAAAAACTCACCTACATATCAATACTTACAGCGATACATCATTTTGTTTTATTTTATTTAGAAATTTTTAGCATTTCTAAAATAACTTTGATCCTCCAAAAAACCTTATATTCAAGTATTTTTACTATTTTATTAATTATTTTAATAACCATTATATTTAGTAAAAGAACAAAATGAGACGATTTTTGCTTGTTATCTCTATCGGAGTTGTTGGGCTAATCTTTATATCAAGACTTTTTTATCTTCAAATTTATGAAGGCGGAAGCCGTAACTTATTTGAAGATAATGCGATACGAAAGGTATACGATTATCCTAAACGTGGTTTTGTGTTCGACAGAAACGGCGAATTGCTGGTATCGAACCAACCATCGTATGATGTTATGTTTATTCCTCGAGAAGTTAAACCTTTCGATACTTTAGAATTCTGTTCTTTATTGAAAATTACCAAACAGACTTTTGATAATATCTTTGAAAAAGCATACCATTATTCACCATGGCTGCCATCTGTATTTGTGCCGCATTTATCTAAAGAAGATTACGCCAGTTTACAGGAAAAAATGCGCAAATTTGAAGGTTTTTATATTCAAAAGCGTTCCCTAAGACATTACGAAACCACCATTGGTGCCAATGTACTAGGTGATATTGGAGAAGTTAATGATGCCATTATTGCCCGAGATCCTTATTACAAGATGGGAGATTTAATTGGGAAACAAGGAATTGAATTATCGTATGAAAAAACACTGCGCGGTGTAAAGGGAATAAAATTTATTCAGAAAGATAGATTTAATAGAGATTTAGGCCCCTATAAAGATGGTATTTTCGACACCTTACCAAAGCCAGGTAGCGATGTTACTATTACTATCGATGCCAATTTACAAGCTTACGGCGAACTCCTAATGCAAAACAAGCATGGCGGTATTATTGCTATCGAGCCTGCAACAGGAGAGATTTTGGCAATGGTTTCTACTCCGACCTATAACCCAAACTTATTAGTCGGTCGCCAACGCTCGGTTAATTTTTCAAAACTCTATAACGACAGTATCAATAAACCATTGTACGATCGGGGACTTCAAGCCATGTATCCTCCAGGGTCGCCATTCAAGATTATTAATGCACTTATTGGCTTGCAAGAAGGTGTTGTAACTACCGAAGACAGATTTTCCTGTGCCCACGGATATAGCTATGGCGGAAGAAAAATGGGCTGTCACGGACACCCGAGTCCGTTAGCAATGAATGGAGGTATTTACAACTCATGTAATGCGTATTTCGCCAATGTTTATCGACGCATCATTGATAAAACGAAAAAACCTAGCGAAGGCATGGATATTTGGAGCAACCACGTTAAGAGTTTCGGTCTGGGCAATTATTTGAATAACGATTTATCGGTAGGGCAACCAGGTAAAATCCCATCCAGTAAAACCTACGATCAAGTTTATGGCAAAAACAGATGGGGAAGCACCTTTAACTTATCAAATTCTATCGGTCAGGGCGAGGTTTTAACAACCCCTATACAATTGGCAAATATGTCCGCAGCCATTGCGAATCGCGGGTATTATTACACCCCTCATATTATTAAACATATCGAAGATCATACCATAGATGCGAAATATACGACGCCTATACACACAACTATAAACAAAGAACATTTTGAACCTATTGTACAAGGAATGTTTGATGTATATAATCATGGAACGGCAGCGAGTGTTCAAATTAAGGGTATTGAAATATGTGGAAAAACAGGAACTGCCGAAAACTTTGTAAAAGTTAACGGTGTACGCATGCAGCTAACAGACCATTCTATATTTGTTGCTTTTGCTCCCAAAGACAACCCTAAAATTGCCATGGCTGTATTTGTTGAAAACGGCTACTGGGGTGCCAGATTTGCTGGTAAAATTGCCAGTTTAATGATTGAGAAATATATTACTAAAGGCGAAACCAGCAGAAAAGATATGGAAGACTGGATTTTATGGCACACCTTAGAACACGAGTACGCGAAGCCTTATTCTGGAAAGCCTTTTGGAATTAATAAGAATACCACACTCGAATTAGTTGACGAAAAAGAATACCAACACCTAAAAGAACTATTAAAGCAGATTAACATTAAAATAATGGGTAATCCAGAAGAACTAAAAAAGAACCAAGGCGCTAATTTATAAATGAAACTAAAAAACTTAAAAAAAGAAGCTGAATAATAAGATGGTAGAAGCAGGTAGATATTACAAATTTGATTGGATTACCATTGTTCTTTTCCTATTGCTTGTGGGGTTTGGTTGGTTAAACATTGTTTCGGCATCGCACTCTGGCGACACTGTAAATTACTTCGATTTTTCGCAACCATACGGAAAACAACTTATGTTTATCTTTTTAACCGTCGGGTTAATTATTCTAATTTTAGCCATAGAAGCCAAGTTTTACGAACGCTTTTCGAGTGTTATTTACATTATTTCTATGCTCTCGTTAGTCGGCCTTTTTGTGTTTGGAAAAAGTGTGAATGGCGCTACCTCTTGGTATGGCATTGGTGGCATGACCTTGCAACCAAGCGAATTTGCTAAAGCAGCAACAGCACTGGCGGTTGCAAAATACGTAAGCGATTTAAACACCGATATTCATAAAATTAAAGACCAACTTTATGTGTTTGGAATTATAGCACTTCCAGCCATTTTAGTCTTGTTGCAAAAAGATGCGGGTAGTACCTTGGTTTATGGATGCTTTATTTTTGTTTTATATAGAGAAGGATTGAATCCAATTTATTTAACTGTTGTCGCTGTTCTAGTAGCCATTTGTCTTATTTCTTTAAAATTTGGCGTGCTAATTACTGCCATTTTATCTACCGTATTTATTCTAGGATACCATTTTACTAGAAGAAGAAAACCTTTATTAATTCAGCCAATTTCACTAATAATTATTAGTATTTTAATAGCCCTTGGGGTGAAATATTTCTACGATAACATTTTACCTTTTCATCAAAAAGACCGCATAACGATTTGGCTAAGTCTAGAAAAAGACCCTATAAAATTGGAGCGGATGAAAAAAACAATTGCTTACAATTTAAATGAATCTGAAAAGGCTATAAGTTCGGGTGGTTTAAGAGGTAAAGGCTTTTTAGAAGGCACCAGAACTACCGGGAAATTTGTACCAGAGCAACATACCGATTATATTTTTAGTACCGTAGGTGAAGAGTGGGGCTTTATTGGAAGCACTGCAGTTGTTATTGTATTTATTTTGCTGCTCTTACGAATTTTGCATTTAGCCGAATTACAGCGATCGCAATTTAGTCGCATGTATGGTTATGGTGTGGCATCCATTATTTTTATGCACTTTTTTATAAATATCGGCATGGTAATGGGCATTATTCCTACTATTGGAATTCCGTTGCCGCTTTTTAGTTATGGTGGCTCAGGTCTTTGGGGATTTACTATTTTAATATTTATTTTTATTAAATTGGATTCTGAACGAATTAACCAATGGTAACCACACCTTTAAAACGAATTGTTTTAATGAAAACAACCAATACTCTTGGTCTGTTGTTGTTGCTTTTTTGCGGATGTTCTGCGATAAAGGCCTCAAAATCTAATTCCTTTACAAAAGACCAGATTTCTCTTATTAATGCATCCGATTCGCTCACATCTATGCGCGTTTTTAAAATAACAAGTAAAACGGATTCTCTCTTATTACGAACGAAAAGCGACTATATTAAAGCAGACCCGAAAGACAAGCTTTTACAAAAATTTGTAAACAGACTCTACAAAACTGTAAGAGATAGTTCGTCTTTAGGCGTTGGTATTGCTGCGCCACAGGTGGGGATTTTAAAGAATATTATTTGGGTTCAAAGATTCGACAAGGAGGATTTTCCGTTTGAAGTTTACTTAAACCCCATTATTTCTGAATATTCTGAAGAAAAACAAACATATAAAGAAGGCTGTTTATCTATTCCAAACCGCTCCGACATTGTAAATTCTCGAGCATTATTTATTTCTATAAGTTATGATACTATGCAAGGAGAACACTTAAGTGAAACTGTGGACGGGTTTACAGCGGTTATTTTCCAGCACGAAATAGACCATTTAAATGGTATTTTGTATTTAGACCATTTGGAAAAGGAAATAAATGATGCTACAAAATAAACAAGTAAATAGGTCTCGACTACGCCCGACCTGACTTTTGTTTAATCTCTTTTAATCTCCAGCTTTTCAGCAAAATAATCACAAAAATCTTTCATAGTGGCTGTCATTTTTTCATCCTGAGTCGCTCTATTAAATGTGTCGCTCATAGCTACCAAGGTTTGATGAAAAAACACTTTCATTTCATCAACAGGCATATCTTTTGTCCATAAATCGATACGCAAGGTTTCTTGTGCTTTAGAATCCCAAACGGCAAGCATCATGGCTTTTGCTTCTTCATTAGTGATGCCACCATCTTCTGCAGTCCAAAATAATTTTTCTGGTATACGATTTTCATCGAGTTCAACATTTAATTCAATTTTGGAAGATATTTTTTTAGACATTATTTCCGCGGTTTAAATTTCGAGTTATTAAATATTTCTTCAGCATCTGTAATTAACATATCTTTTAACTCCACCTCATTACGATCCATATACGCCTTTACAATTTGCCAACCTATATACTGACCCAAACGCCCTGGCGATTCGCCATCAATATCTTCTAGATAAAATTTAGAAAATGGCGCCGGTGTAATAAACCGTCCTGATAATTTGGTGTCGGTACTAAATAGCAATTCGCGTTCTACAAAATAACGCCAAACATCATTTTCATTGGCTATGGCCCAGTCTATTTGCGCTTGGGTATAGCCAATACGAGAAGCTTCCGATTTAAAAGGAATCATCACATCTTTAAAGTATAGCTGCTTTCCAAAATAAATCATTTCATCTAAAAAGGTTTTACTTTGAGTTTGATAAATATATCTTTCAGCATATGCACCCGCTAAATCAACTACAATTTGTTCCTTTTTTAAGTCTTCACGAATATATTTTGGAATATTTTCGTAAAACTCATGATTCGATCCCAAATAATTATCTAATCCAATTACTACAATCGTATCGGTTACAATAACCCGGTTTCTATAATCAACATCGCTTGTTGTAGTGATAACTCTTGGCGGATTAAATTCAGAGAAATTATATTTTAAATGATTGAACAAAGATTCAATATCATGTTGAGTGTCATCAAAATTTACGAATGTTTTTTCAACTTCTTTAAACAAATGTCTTTGCAAAGTATCTGAAACTTTAGCAATCCAGAAGGTATCCGTATATTTTTCTGAAAACATAAACGGATATGCTTTTTTTAAATCCGGCAACGTTTTATAAGTAATATTCGCAAATAACAAATCGAATCTTTCTACTTTAACCTTTGTATTAATCTTGGCTATTGTACTTTCTAATTTGCTCTCATTTTTACACGAAAAAAACAACATTGTAAAAACTAAAAAAAATAATACATTTTTCATACAAAACTTAAGGCTATAAATTTTTATTAATTGAGTGTTTCGTTTATTTTTGTTAGCAAAGGTACTATTCTTAGAATTAAATTCATTTATTATGCATACAGAAAAAGTTATAAATTATATAGTTAACTGGCTAAAAGATTATGCTACAAATGCAGGTGTTAAAGGATTTGTTATTGGCATTTCTGGTGGTATAGATTCTGCCGTAACATCTACCTTATGTGCAAAAACGGGATTCCCGCTTCTTTGCTTAGAAATGCCTATACATCAGGCACCATCTCAAGTAAACAGAGCATTAAACCATATTGATTGGTTAAAGAAGCAATATCCAAAAGTTAGCATGACTCAAGTGAACTTAACGCCAGTTTTCGATAGTTTAGTAGCTGCATTGCCTAAAGTGGATAACGAAGAAGATCGCTTTATGTCTTTAGCAAATACGAGAGCTCGATTACGTATGACGTCTTTATATTATTTTGCTGCACTAAACGGTTATTTAGTAGCAGGAACTGGTAATAAAGTTGAAGATTTTGGTGTTGGCTTTTATACCAAATATGGCGATGGCGGAGTTGATTTAAGTCCGATAGCGGATTTACTTAAGACTGAGGTTTACACGATTGCAAAACATTTAGGTATTAATAATGAGATTATAAAAGCTGCTCCAACAGACGGTTTATGGGGCGACGACAGAACAGACGAAGACCAAATTGGCGCCACTTATCCCGAACTTGAATGGGCTATGAAAATGCATGATGCAGGCAAAAAGGCTGAAGACTTTAGTGGCAGAGACCTGGAAGTTTTTAAAATATACAAACGATTTAATTCCGCCAACAAACATAAAATGATTCCCATACCTGTTTGCGAAATTCCCAAGAACTTACTATAATTTTTGCATATTATTTAAAAATTTACTACTTTCGCAGCAAGCTTATTCTCTCAAATAATTATCTCTCAATAATTATCTCTCTAACAATAAACCATAAAATATAAGCTTAAAAACATTATGATTAAATTATTAATAGCAGACAACCACCCAATCACAAGAAAAGGACTTGAAGTATTATTTTCGGCCTCGTCAAACATCAAAATTGTAGCGAGTGTTGATAATGGCGAAGCCATTTTAGAATACATCAAGAATAACCCTGTAGACATTATTTTAACTGAAGCCGACCTACCTAAATTAAACGGCTTAACAGTTTTACGTCACTTAAAACACGATTACCCTAACATTAAAACCATTATTTTTAGTGCACAACCAGAAGAAGTGTATGCCATTAACGCCATAAAAGCTGGTGCGCATGGATTTATTCACAAATCGGTTAATGTAATAACTATTAATGAAGCGATTTTAAAAGTTAATGATGGCGGTATTTATTTAAGTAACGATTTAACGCAACAATTAGCTTTTGGAAACAGAGTTAATAAAAGCGGTACTTTTTACAAAAAACTTTCTACCAGAGAAGCAGAAGTTTTAAAACTTCTAACTATTGGAAGAAAAAACAAAGAAATTTCGAAAGAGCTAGACATCAACGAGAAAACAGTTAGTACTTACAAAGCACGTTTAATGCGTAAATTAAAAGTTACTAATTTAGTTGATTTAGTAAATCAAGCAAAACTTAACGAATCGTTGTTATAATACACGATTAAGTTTTCTAGACAACAACATTTTTAGACCCGAATAGTCTTTTACTTCTTCAAGTATATTTCTATTCGTGTCTATCTTTTTGTGTAATGTTTCCTGCTGAAACTCCTTAACCTTTTGGTCGATTAAAAAACAGCGAAGACTTAATATGGTCTCGCTTACCAATTGTGCTACACTGTGCATTTTTTCTTTTGGGTAGATGTTCATGCGCTGCCAGTTATCTAAAGTGTAACGCTCATCTTCCATTAAGATATGTGATATTTCGTTACCCATTTCTGCATCGACAGAATTAATAAAGTTTTTAAGCTCGAAATCTGGGTTTTGATTAAGCTTATCTATAATGGTATAATACAATGTTTTAAAATTGGCATTCGTAAATTCCATTTCATCTTCCTGCAAATCTAAAAACACTTTTTCGAATACTTTAGCTTCATTAACTACTGGCTCTAATACCAAATTTCCTTGCTCGTTTTCTTTTAAAACTAAATCTTCAAAACGTTCGGTTTTGTTCCCATAGAGCAATAACACTTCTATTATTTTTTTCTCTAAAATATACTGAACATTAACTTTCTCTACAGGTTGTTGATGTCTAATAACTTCAAATGCTTTTTGCTCGCTTTTAAATTGTTTATTTTCTTCTTGAAACTCCTTTTTATTAATTTGAGCAAGGGTGCTAAATAACACTTCCTCGCTAATATCCATAATACGGGCACACTCCTGTATATAGATTTCCTTCTTAATTCGGTCAGGTATTTTAGCTATGCTATTAACAATTTCGCGAACCGTTTCGGCCTTTTTTATAGGGTCGTTTTTAGATTCTTCGTATAACACAGAGGCTTTAAATTGTATAAAATCTTTGGCGTTATTTTCTAAATAAATGGATAGCTCTTCAAGGGTATTTTGTTTCGCGAAACTATCTGGATCTTCTCCTTCGGGAAATGTACAAACCTTTACATTCATACCTTGTTCTAAGATAAGGTCGATACCTCGAAGTGAGGCTCTTAAACCCGCCGCATCACCATCAAAAAGTACTGTGATGTTTTTTGTTAGTCGGTTTATAAGGCGTATTTGTTCTGATGTTAAGGCAGTTCCGGAAGAAGATACCACATTTTTTATTCCCGTTTGATGAAACTGAATAACATCTGTATATCCTTCCACCAAATAACAGTTATCTTCTTTGGCAATACTTTGTTTGGCATGAAAAATACCGTACAAAACATTACTTTTATGATAAATATCGCTTTCTGGTGAGTTTACATATTTAGCCGCTTTTTTGTCGTTAATTAATATACGCCCGCCAAAACCCAACACACGACCGCTCATACTTTTTATAGGAAACATAACGCGCCCCTTAAACCTATCGAATCGTTTATCTTCTTTAACAATGGTAAGGCCAGTTTTCTCTAAATAATCGATATTGTAGCCTTGTTTTAAAGCTTCGTCGGTAAACGCTTGCCACTCGTTAAGCGAGTAACCCAAATCGAATTTTTTTATAGTTTCTTCTGTAAATCCGCGCTCTTTAAAATAACTTAAGCCTATCGACCTTCCTTGGTCTGTTTTATGCAATATTTTCTGAAAATACGAACTTGCAAATTCACTTACCAAATACAAACTTTCGCGCTCGTTTGCCTGATCTTTTTGCTCGTTACTTTGCTCTGTTTCTTCTATCTCAATATTGTACTTTTTAGCAAGATACTTTATAGCTTCCGGATAGGTAAAATGTTCGTGTTCCATTAAAAAGGCCACAACATTACCGCCTTTGCCACTGGAAAAATCTTTCCAAATCTGCTTAACGGGCGACACCATAAAACTTGGTGAACGCTCGTCGCTAAACGGACTTAAGCCTTTAAAGTTACTGCCCGATTTTTTCAGATTTACAAAATCGCCAATAACCTCTTCTACCCGAGCGGTTTCAAAAACTAGATCTATGGATGATTGTGAAATCAATTTTGGAAAATTATTTTTGAATGTAAAGATAATTATAAACTATTGATTTTTGAAATTTGTATTTGTAAGAAAAAAGAGTTAATTTCGTTTAAGTATCAACATAAATAATTGCAATCAAAGATTTTATAAAATGTAAGCCTCGTAAAGAAAAACAAAGTCTTAATCTACCCCAAAAAACTAAATTGTAATGAAAAAAAATAAACCTAACAAACTAAGAAGTCTTCGACTTCAAAAATATTTTTCGCAAGAATATGTTGCTTTTGAACTTGGTATTTCGCAAAAATCATATTCTGATATTGAAAATGGAAAAACTGAACTAAAACATTCTACGATACTTTCGCTAGCAAGAATACTTGATACAACTCCAGATACAATATGTCCTCTATCGAATTATTGCAACTGCAATACTTCTATTGAATAGTAGGTAAATACTTCGTTTTAATTAATTAATAAGTTTACGCTTTATACTACACAAGTATAATTTAGAAAAAAAAGGTATGGTATGCTTAATTCTATATTATTTACTTTGTTTGAGTTTGATCAAATTGTGCGACTTCACGCAATGTATGAAGAGTTTTTTCGTAAATTTAAATATTTAATCATGAATTTCCCTAAATTAACAACGGCAAAGGTTTTAACAAAAATACAAGCAAAAGAAATCTTTGGAGGAACGGCTGAACCAGATGGTTGTACACAATGCCGAGTATGTGTAACTTCTAAAAAAGGAGATACAATTAATAATAATCTTTAATTAAATAGAGCCCTATCACCATAGGGCTCTTTAAATAATTTCTAGAAATGTTAAATCAGTACTACAAACTAAATGAATTTTATTCATTATTTTATGATGAAAAAAGAGTTTTATTGCATGCACCACAAAATCAGTTCCAAGAAGACGGCATAGCTGAAACAAGTTTTGAATCAAAAATTCATCCTGCATATGCTATCATTCTTTCCTTTTTTACAGGAGCTAAAAACTTAAAAGCCACTTTAAAAGATATTTCTACACATATGGATATAAATGAGACTGAAATATTGCAAGCAATTAAACCTTTACTTGAAAATAATGAAAGAGTTTGGATTGAATACGATAACTCTTTATTTGCATTCCCAAAAAACACTTTATTAAAAAACCCAAATAAGAGTAAAAGAGATATTATTGACCTAAAAAAATATAATTTCAATGACATTGATATATTTTCTAAAAGAAATTTTATCGGCCCTACTGAAATTCAAATGTTAATAAACACAAATTGTGTTACAGATTGTATCTATTGTTATGTTGATAACAGAAAAAAAAACAATGGAATCTTTCCTATTAGCAGGCTTAAAGAACTTATATATGAAGCAAAAAGTTTGGGTGTTTCGAATTTTGATATTTCTGGAACTGAACTTTTCTTATATAAATATTGGTATGAATTTTTAGAAACATTAAGTTCTGTTGGATATAAACCGTACCTATCAACAAAAATACCATTGAGAGAGGAAGATATTATCAAACTTAAACATCTCGGATTTGAAAGATTTCAATTTTCTATTGACTCCATTGATTCCTCAAAAATTATAAAGATTAATAGAATTCTAAATAGTAATTATATTCATAAAATAAGAGAAAGCATATCAAAATTTACAAAACACGGCTTCAAATTAAGAGTAAATATTGTGCTTACAAAATACAATGATAGTATTGAAGAAATAGTAAATGTTTTAAACTTTTTAAAAGGATTCCCTTCAGTTTATGAGATTTCACTTAATCCTGCTGGCAGGTCCATTTATAAAGGTGAATCTGAATTTAACAATTTTAAAATTTCTCTAGAATCTTATAATAAATTAGAAAATTACTTTAATAACCAAAAAAATATTGAAGATTATCATTTTAATATAATTGTATCTGGATTAAACACCAGAGAAAGATATGTTCAAGATATTGAATTAAAAAAAAGCGAATTTGAAGGTAGAATTTATTGTAGTGCGAATTTAAGTAAAATACATATCTTACCCGATGGGAATGTATCAATTTGCGACCAACTATATTGGAATGAAAACTTTATTATAGGAAATGTACTAGAGGAAAGCATTAAAAGCGTTTGGAACTCTCGCAAAGCCAAGGATTTAAATGATTTAAAAAGAATTGATTTTTCCAATCAAAGCCCCTGTAAAACTTGCTCTGAATTTGAAAAATGCAGAAATGGATTAGGTGTTTGTTATAGTGAAGTTTTGCAAGCTTATGGAGAAAACAATTGGGATTTCCCAGACCCAGCATGCCCAAATGCCCCTAAACCCATCTATAGTTTATATCACGAATAAATTAACTATGAAGATATACTACATACTTATCTTACTTATTCCTTTTTTTTCCTTATCCCAAAATTCAATAAAAGGAAACTTGATCAATTCAGAAACTAAACAACCCCTTAACGAAATATACATTAAACTATTCTCTCAAAACAAATTACTGTCATATACCCAAACTGACAGCCTAGGTGTGTTTGTATTCAAATCCATTAATAACGGTAACTATGTTATAAACATTGAAGACCCCAATTTTCAATCTTTTGAATTTGAATTTGGGGTCAAAGACGATTACATTTTCCATGATATAGAACTAAAACCCATTGAATCACTTGGCGAAGTTGTGATTAGTGCTAAAAAAACCGTTCAGTTCACAGCAACAGGAAATACATTGAATGTAGAAGGAACAGAACTATCCAATAAGAAAAGCGCCATGGAAGTTCTAAATTATGCCCCCACAGTCAGTACGCATGAAGGTTTGTCTGTTTTGGGAAGTAATAAAGTTATTGTAAAGGTAAACAATAAAGAATTAATAATTTCAGACCAAGCCTTGATTAATTACCTTAACAATTTAGATCCCAGCAATATCCAAAAAATTGTTATCACAGATGTGAAAATGGCCGAAATGGATGCTGAAACAGATGCCTTTGTAAACATTATTTTAAAAAAGGATGTGGGAACCAACATAGATTTGAATTATATCAATTTAAATCTTGCGGATAAATTTACTGAAAACAGTGGAGGAGACATCTCTATTTATCATAGAACCAATAAGTTCAGGTTTTCAACAGATTTTTATACCCGAAGACACAACCATCAAATAATAGGTAACGAAACAGACCTTTTCCCTGACAAAATTATATACACAATTAATAGAAATACACCAGATATTAAAAGACGAGAACTGGCAGCAGATTTAGGTATTGATTATTTGTTAAACGATAAAAACACTATAAGCATTCTTTATAATTATTTCTATGATGTTGCGTTAGATTTAAACCCTATTGAAAAAAACATCATTACAAACTCCCAAACATTGGATTCTATTCTTACCCAAAAATTAGCGAGTTCAAAAGATTTGTACCATACCTATTCTGCCTTTTACGAAAGAAAATTGGATTCTTTAGAAAGCAATTTTGTATTAACCACTTCCTACGCGTACAATACAGAGAAAAGCCCGTTAAACATTAATAATCAATATTATAAAAGTAATACTCTCTTCGATTCGGAAGAATTAAGGACAGATAACTATACTCAAAACCAAATATTTTCTTTACAAGCCGATTTAAGTAAAATCTTTCTTAATGATAACAATTTAAACTTAGGGATTAAAATAGTTAATACTAAAATATCTAATAATTCCTTAACAGAAGAGAACATATCAAATAATTGGTCCATACTTGATGAATACTCAGATAGTTTTAAATTTTCAGAAGTAATCACTTCCTTTTATGCAAGTTATAATGTAATAAATAAAAGAAATGCTTGGAATTTTGGAATAAGAGACGAATATACCCATAATACTTTTACCACCCTTGAACAACCCGATACTAAATCAGGTTATAACAATTTAATACCAAGCATTAATTATAAAAGGTTTATCGAAAATACTAAAGTACTAACATTGTTTACTAATTTATATATAGAAAGACCAAGTTATTACTATTTTAATCCAACGCTATCTATTATCGATGCAACCAATCAATATAAAGGAAATCCAGACATAAAAGCCTATACGAATTACAGAACTGGGATTCAATACGCTTATAAGTCAAAATATGTGAGTCAATTATCCTACACCTACTCTAACGATTACTTTTTTGCAAAACCTATTTACGATAATCAAACAGGTATAACAACCTCCACTTATCAAAATGAAGGTATTTTATCTATTCTTAAATTTTATGCAAGTTTACCTATAAAAATAGCAAACTGGTGGAATATTCAAAATAAAATAACAACATCATATGCAAAGTATTCTCTAGATAATCAAAATTATGAAGGTATTAGATTTAACATAAATTCGACCAACTTGATAAATTTCCCAAACGGGATAAAGCTTAACTTTAACTGGAATTATACTAACCCAAACCAAAATATTTGTTACGACTACAAAGAGAACTTTGTAGCTAATACCTATATAGATATTCCTATTTTTAATGAAAATTTAAAAATGTCGTTTGGACTTAATGATATTTTTGATACGAGTAGAACAAACTACCACTATGATTTTCTCGGAATAGAAAAAACCATTTACTCTAAAATCAATACTCACAGGTTTATATTTAGTATTAGTTATTCTTTCCAATCAGGCAAAGAAAGAGATTTAGAACAGAAAGAATCCATTATTGAAAACGAAAAAAACAGAATGGGGAAAAATGTGGAATAGCATAAAATTTTATCCACAACATGACCAAATGGACTGTGGTCCGGCGTGCATAGCTATGATTTCATCGTATTATGGTAAACAGTACTCAATTCAGTTTTTAAGAGAAAACTCCTTTTTAACTCGCCACGGAGTTTCTCTACTTGGAATTTCGGAGGCTACTCAAAAGATTGGTTTAGAGTCAGTAACCTTAAAACTTTCAGTATCAGACTTAATTTTAAGCAAATCTAACATCCCCGCTATTCTACATTGGAATCAAAACCATTTTGTAGTTCTTTATAAAATATCAAAAACACTATTCACAAAACAACCAGTATTTCACATTGCAGACCCTGCCCACGGAATAATAAAATTAACCCAAGAAAAATTTGAAAAATCTTGGCTTTCCGATGATGAACATGGCGTAGCCTTGTTTCTTAATCCAACAGAAAAATTCTACAAAGAACAACCGCAAAAAGAAGAAAAACTAACAATAAAATTTCTACTTAATTACTTAAAGCCTTATAAAAAGCAACTTATCATCATGTTTTTGTTGCTTTTATTGGGAAGTGGTTTAACCTTAATTTTTCCATTTCTTACAGAAGCATTGATAGATAAAGGAGTAAATGCAAAAGACCTCCATTTTATTTTCCTAATACTTTTAGCTCAACTTACTTTGTTTCTCGGGTCAATTATTATTAATATATTTCGCAACTGGCTCATGTTATATGTAGGTACTCATTTGAGTATTACTATTATTTCACAGTTTCTTAAAAAAATGCTCCAACTCCCTATCAAGTTCTTTGACACAAAATTAATGGGAGACTTTCAGCAACGCATTCAAGATAACGACCGTATAGAAGAATTTCTTACTTCACAAAGTTTAACAACCTTTTTTTCCATTATTACCTTTTCAGTTTTTTTTGGAGTATTATGGTATTATGACTTTAAAATTTTGATTGTATATCTGACCCTAACTATCATTTCAATTATTTGGTCATTCTACTGGTTGAGAAAAAGAAAAATTTTAGACTATTTTCGTTTTCAACATCGTAGTGAAAATCAAGAATCTATCTACGAAATGCTCAACGGTGTTACAGAGATGAAGCTGAATCAATTTGAAGAATTTAAGATAAATGAATGGGAGAATATCCAACAAAAACTATTCAGACTTAACACAAGAATTTTAAAACTTGACCAAATTCAATTATCAGGATTTGAATTTTTCAATCAACTCAAAAACATTTTAGTTACATTTCTTGCTGCAACCTATGTAGTACAAGGTAAAATGACTTTGGGTATGTTACTTTCCATATCTTATATTATTGGACAGATGAACTCTCCGGTCAATCAACTAATCGGCTTTATTCGTTCATTACAAGATGCCAAATTGAGTTTAGAGCGACTTAATGAAGTTCAAAATCATCAACTGGAAGAATCAGAAAAATTAAAACAATTAAGTATTCAAAATGATCTTCCAAAAAAAGACAATAAAATCGGAATTACTTTAAAAAACCTTTCCTTTCAATACGAAGGACCTAATTCTCCTTTTGTTTTAAAAAACATTAACTTATTCATTCCCGATGGTAAAATAACGGCTATTGTCGGTGCCAGTGGCAGTGGAAAAACAACCCTCATGAAACTATTGCTAAGGTTTTACAATCCTATTCAGGGAGAAATCTACTACAACAAAGAAAATATTTTAACACTCTCTCCAGAGAGCATCAGAAAAAATACAGGTATAGTAATGCAAGATGGTTTTATATTTTCAGACACTATAGAAAGAAATATCGCCACAAAAGACAAACAAATTGATAATAAAAAATTAAACAAAGCAGTTAAAATTGCTCATATTAAAGAATATATAGAAACATTACCTTTACAATATAATACAAAAATTGGAGCCGCAGGAAATGGTCTTTCAGGTGGTCAGAAACAAAGAATACTCATTGCACGAGCTGTTTACAAAAATCCACATTTTATATTTTTTGATGAAGCAACCTCTGCTCTTGATGCCGAAAACGAAAAAATAATCCATGACAATTTACAAGAATTTTTTAAGAATAAAACTGTAGTCATTATTGCACATCGCCTTAGTACTGTCAAAAATGCAGATAATATTGTAGTGCTTAAAAAAGGAGAAATAGTAGAACAAGGTTCACATCAAACGTTAATAAACAAAAAGACTGAATATTATAATCTTGTTAAAAATCAACTTGAACTTGGGAATTAAACACTAAAATCAACTATTTTCATCGTTAATTTTAAAACATTCAATATAGCATGAATTAGAAAGAATATGAAAAAAAACATCTAGGTTCAAATAACAATTTTTAAGCTACACTTTTGAACCCAAAAATCAACTTCAAAATATTAAAAACCACCTGAAAAAATTCCTTTCAGACAGTCTCTTTTTTACTTACTGATTACTAATCCATATCAAATCTTAACCCGATTGATATGTTATTTTGTTTAATTGCTTGGTCTTTAAAAATGGGCGACAAATCGTATTTAACATACAATGCCACATCGTCAAAAGCAATATAACTACTTAAACCATATACCAAATTACTGGTGTTAAAACTTTGTTTTTGCTTTTCCTTAATGCGCTCGCCATCAAACTCGTATTTTAATTTTTGACGGGTTCCAATATTAAATCCGCCATACCCACCAATACCAATTTTAAATTGATTATCGGTTGAATATCTAAAATAGGTGTCTTTTTCTGTTTTTTTAGAAGGTCCAAATTCAAAATGAACAGGAAATACTAAATTGGTAATTGCCAATTTTGATTTTTTTAGTTCTTCGGGAAATTCTTGTAAAATCGTTTGGTTTCCATCTTGCACAAAATAATTATTGTCGGTTGGTTTTAATCCATTAAACTGAAATGAATATCCATATTTTAAACGCATGAAATTAGACTCGTTAAACACGCGGGTTTTCCACGCCCACCCGATTTCGAAAAAGCGTGAACCTCCAAATTTATAGGGAGAATCATCTAACTTTTCGCCCTCTATTATGGCGTTGTTAAGGCCAAAGGCTAGCACAAAATCGCTGGTAGTACGTCGATCATATTTTAAATTTTTTGGTTTGTCTTTTGCTTTATCACCGACAAAAATGAAGCTTTCGCTTGTGTTCTCGTTAGCGCCTCCAACTCTTACAATTCCATTAATAGCATGCTCACCTACAAATTCATAGCCTTCTTCATTACGTTCTGAAAGCGCATATTTATTTTCTATAATAGCAATTCTATTTTCAATATTTAACGCACGCTTTTTCGCCACTTCTTTTTTTAATAGTTCTGCTTCTGCGTTCGTAATTTCGCCTTTTTCCAAACGACTGTTTATAGCCTCTACTTCTACTTTCAAATAGTCGCGTTCTTCATTTTGAATTTGCTCCTTAATTTTCTGTAAAGTTTCAATTTTGTTTTTATTGTTTGGATTCTGAATCGAGTCTTGCGCCTTGATTAGTTGCACATTTAAAATTAGCGTGATTAAAGCTAAATACTTAATAATTGTTTGCATAACTGTTCGTTTTTTGCCCTTTCGGGTGTTAATTAATGATTGATTTATTGATGAAAATTTTTATTTTTTATTAATGAGATTCCTGCTTTCGTAGGAATGACAACTAATCATTGCGTTGTGCTACTACTGTTTTTACGGTTCCGAAACTGGCTTTTATAGCATCAAAAACTTTGCTTCTAAACGATTGATCTAAATCGGTTTCCACCTCTTGTAGCAGCATGTTAGCATCCACAATTCCAGTACTATTATTATATGATTTTTTAAACCTGATTTGCTTTTGAGCCTCAAGTAGCAAGGCATCAATAACCTCGTCTGTAACTACTTGATTTTTTGATTTTAAATCTTCAACTTTAGCTACCACTTCATTTATTTTTTGGTCTTCAAAAGTTAAAACTTCCTGCTTCAATACTGTTTTCTTGGTGACTACATTAGTAGTTTCACTTTCATTCAAAACCGAATTATCATTAACCCTATCTACCTGCTCTATTGGTTTTGTTGATTTTGAAACATCGTTTGCAACTTGAATAGCTTCAACGGCAACTTCTGAACGCTTTATCTGTTTTTCAAGCGGCGTGTCTACTATTACAGGTACAACCACCGGCTTTGTGTTGTAAATGGGAAGTGCTACTAATAAAATTCCAATAATACTTGCTGCAATTCCTATATACCAGAAAGCATTGTTATGTTTCTTTTTAGCGCCTGCATCTAAACGGTTTGAAAGTTTTTCCCAAGCATCGGTTGATGGCTGCAACCTCCTGTTTTCTAGACTTGCTTTTACCTGTTCATCAAATTTATTTTGTTCCATAGCTTGTTTTATTTAATTGCTGTAATTTTTCCTGAAGCATTTTTCGCGCTTTATACAATTGCGATTTCGAGGTACCTTCTGTAATCTGTAACACACTCGCAATTTCGTGATGCTTATACCCTTCTATGGCATACATTATAAACACCATTTTATAGCCTTCAGGAAGTGAATCTATAAGGTGTTGTAATTGGTCTACCTCAACATTTATTTGTAGCGTGTTATCGTAATCGTTATTATATTCAATATCTTCAACAGGAAACTCAATATGTTTTTGTTGCCGCAAAAACGAAATAGATTCGCGTATCATAATACGTCGTATCCAACCTTCAAAACTTCCTTCAAATCTAAAACTCCCTAAATTTGAAAATACTTTAAAAAATCCGTTTAGCATCGCCTCTTCAGCATGTTGCATATCTTTAATATAATACCGGCAAACACTCAACATTTTTGATGCATACATGTCATACAAAACGCGTTGTGCTTCTCGATCGTTTTTAATGGCTCTTTCTATGAGAGCCGATTCGTTGTTATGGAGTTGTATAACCTTCAAAAATGATTTTATCTGTTGATTAATATTGCTTTTCATAGGTTAGAATTAACATTCATGTCGTTATTTCTTTTGTCATTACAATTCTTAATTAGGAATGTTTCATTTAACCTTCTACTTGTAAAGACGCTATTTTTATGCGCATGGTTGCCTGATACTCTATTAATTTTAAAAAAAACAGTAAATTAATCACGCACATTTAATCCTACAAATTATTTAGTACACAATTAAACACCAAAAAAAAGAGTTTCTTAATAAAATTTCGAATAATTTTTAACAAATTAAAATAAAGCTTAATTTATATTTACTTAAAAAGTTAAATCAATCAATATTTTTTAACAATTTACTATATTTGGTTTAATAGCTGTAACATATGAAAAACACTGACCTATTCTCTACTTACGAAAAACTTCCAAGCACTTGGGATGAAATGTACTCTGACAATGAAGAATTTAGAAGTCAATATTCAGGATTTATTGAGTATCTAAAAAAAACATCACCAGAAAAACTAACAAAAAAAGAAGACCTTTCTAAGCAATTATTCATGAGTCAAGGTGTTACCTTTACAGTTTATAATGACAATGAAGGTATTGAAAAAATATTTCCGTTCGATATTGTTCCTAGAATAATAACTGCCGAAGAATGGGATAAAATTGAACGCGGCATCAAGCAACGTCTTAAAGCTTTAAACTTATTTATTAAAGATATTTATAATGAGCAATTCATTATAAAAGACGGCCTTATTCCTGCCGATTTAATCTATTCGTGCCCTAATTTTTTACGGGAAATGAAAGGCGTAAAAGTGCCTTATGATGTGTATGTGCATATTTCTGGGGTAGACTTAATAAGAAATAACGATGGGGAGTTTTATGTACTTGAAGATAATTTAAGAACACCTTCTGGCGTTAGTTACATGCTCGAAAATCGAGAAATATCTAAACGACTATTTCCTGGTATTTTACCAAAAAATCAGGTGCGATCGGTATCCAATTATCCCAACATGCTTTATAAAAAGTTAAAAGAGCTTTCTAATAAAGAAAACCCAAATATTGTGCTTTTAACTCCTGGTATTTATAATTCGGCGTATTACGAGCATACCACGTTAGCCCGATTAATGGGTATAGAGTTGGTTGAAGGAAGTGACTTGGTTGTGAAAAATCATTTTGTTTACATGAAAACCACTAACGGCTTAAAACAAGTGGATGTTATTTATAGACGTGTTGACGATGATTATTTAGACCCTTTAGAATTTAACGCACAGAGTGTTTTAGGTGTCGCAGGTATTATGGCTGCCTACAGAAAAGGCAACGTAAATATTGTAAACGCTCCTGGAACTGGAATTGCAGATGATAAGGCCATCTATATTTATGTGCCAGACATGATAAAATATTATCTGAACGAAGAACCAATACTAAAAAACATTGAAACCTACCAATTAGGCAGACCAGACGAGTTAGATTATGTTACCAAAAACATAAAAGATATGGTAATTAAAAAAACCGATGGCAGCGGTGGTTATGGTATGTTAATGGGGCATGAAGCGAGTGAAGCTGAAATAAAGGACTATCTGGATAATGTAAAAAAGAAACCAGAAAATTTTATAGCGCAACCTATTTTAAGATTATCTACAGCGCCGTGTTATATAAACGGTCAATTATCACCTCGATGCATCGATTTACGTCCGTTTGCGCTTTCTGGAAAAGATGGTATCGATATTTGTCCTGGTGGTTTAACCCGTGTCGCCCTTAAAAAAGGCTCGTTGGTTGTAAATAGTTCACAAGGAGGCGGCAGTAAAGACACATGGGTATTACAATAATTTAAAAAAACATTTAAAATATGTTAAGTAGAGTAGCAAATAACCTTATTTGGTTAGACCGATATATGGAGCGAGGCAACGGAATTTTAAGTTTACTAAAAGTAAATTTTATTGCAAATCAAGACTCTCCCGAACTATTTTCATGGACACCAATAATTAAAAATTTCACCACTTCAGAAAACGAATTTTATACTGAAGATGCTATTGAGTGTATCGACTTTATGGTGTTTAATACTGGAAATTCTAATTCCATTTTAAATATTGTAACAAAAGCAAGAGAAAACGCCCGAAGTGTGCAAGAACACATCTCGAGAGAACTTTGGCTCTGTATTAATAATTACTATTTATACCTTACAGATAAAGATTTACCCAGAAGGTTAAGAGAAGAAGATCCTGTGCAGTTTTTAGAAGACTTAAGAAAACATCATTTAATATATTATGGCACTTCTGAAGTAACTCAAGAACGTGGGCCTTCCTATTATTTTATGAGTATTGGTAAATTTTTAGAACGTGTTATTCAAATATCAGATTTTACATCTTTTAAACTTATGGAAATTGGAAGTTCTTCCGATAGCTTAGAAAAAAGTTTCTACTGGAAAAACCTATTACTTTCTATTGGTGGATATCAGTTATATTTAAAAACTCATAAATCGACGTTCAACGAAGAACACGTTATTCGCATGGTTTTTCAAGATAAGCTATTCCCCAGATCGGTTTATTATTGTGTAAAAAAATTAAGCTGGTATATTGAAAAACTTATTGATGCCGATGAACTTGAAAAAACCAATCTGGAATTTTTAATCGGGAAGCTCGAAAGTACTATTAAATATACCACTATTGAAAGTATAAAAGAACAAGGTTTACATAATTATATAGATGGTATTAAACAAGATATTAGAAATATATCTATGAATATTAATGCCGTATACCTTTCAAACATTAACTGATTTTAAAAATAAATTATGCGAACATTTTTTATCAAACATGTTACTAAATTCAGTTATAGCAATACTGTAATTGACGGTGCCAATTTAATTAGATTGCACCCTATAAATGATGAGTATCAAAAAGTTATATCCCATTTTATTTCGGTTACAAACAATCCGTATGTAGAAACGTTTAACGATTTTTATAACAATCGCGTTGGCACTTTTTTGATTACGGAACCTCATGACGAATTAACAATCACTTCGGATGTTGAAGTAATAATTTACGACAAAATATTTCCTGAAGATACCGTTGACGCAACTACACAATGGGAGGAGTTAAAAACTAAAAAATACGATGCGGATATTATCGATTTTGTAAAACCCGCGCCTTTTAGTGGCTCTGAAGAAGTGTTAAACTTAATAAATTCAAAAAATCTCGCTACAAAAACACCTTATAAAGTCGTTTTAGAACTTTGCGATTATGTTTATAATAACTTTAAATACACTAAAGGCGTCACTAATGTAGATTCTACTTTAGACGAGGTCTGGGAATTAAAAGCAGGTGTTTGTCAAGATTTTACAAATATCTTGCTCCAAATGGTAAGAATGGCTGGTATTCCTGCGCGTTATGTTAGTGGCTATATATGCCCTGCAGAAGATAATACACGAGGTTTAGGCGCCACCCATGCGTGGATTGAAGCCTACATCCCGTTTTATGGCTGGTTTGGAGTCGATCCAACAAACAATGCCATTGCTAACGGAAACCATGTGCGCTTAGCCGTCGGACGAAGCTATGCCGATTGTTCGCCCGTAAAAGGTGTATTTAAAAGAAAAGTAGAATCTGACCTGTTTGTTAATGTAGAAATTAGTTCTACAAAAACTAAGGAAGCTATTGAAGTGCCACCTAATACTTTTACAGGCTCTAAAACCAACAACAGTTATCAGCGTAATTTAGACCGCATACAGCATCAGCAACAGCAGGTTCAACAAAACCAGCAGCAGCAGCAATAACTTTAGCGGTAATAAACAACTAGAAAATCCCTGATGCATAATGATTTATATCATTGTGTATTAGGGATTTTAGTTTTAATTTTTCTCATTAATGGTCCATACGCCTTATTAAAATTGACCCTTTAAACAAGTAAAATTTAGCATTATGAAAAATAGACTATTATTTGGGTTATTGATTCTGATTGCCATAACATCTATGGCTCAGTCTTCAAAGGTTAAGGTGTCCTATAATGACAAGGCTATTGGCCTCGATATTAAATCTCAAAAAAACATCATTGCGAAAGAATATATATTTCCAAATAGAATTCATGAAATATATCTGGACACGATATCGAATTACATGACATTAAAGTTGAGAAAACTTAGCAAAAATGGCAAAATACTAAGTACCACTGGAGACATTTTGGTTTTTGACCTTAACAACAAGCAGGTAAAATGGGATAAAAAAGTTGATTTTTCTCAAGGTAACATCCATCAGTATGGCACTATTATTACCCAGTATGTTGGAAATAAATTAATAAACTTAAACAACAATACCGGAGAACATAATTGGGATATAAAAAACGACTTGTATTATGTGGACCCTATTAAAAAAATTGGCATTGGTTATCAATACAAAGGTTTAGCAGGAAATATCCATACGCTTGAAGCAATAAATTTAACGAATGGCAATGCCCTTTGGGAGAAAGAATTGAACAGAACATTTGGTTGGAACAAAATAATAAAATTAAATGATTCTACCTTACTTATTGCATCTTCAGGATTACACAGCATTAATTTAAACAATGGTTCTGGTTGGGATTATACCACGGTAACCGGGAAAAAAGACTATACAGAAACCATTGCTAAAAATATTACGGGTGTTACTTTAGGAATTTTAACTGGTACCTATGTAACATCATCTGGACCCAATGTTGTGAGAGATGTAGTCTCTAATATCATTATTGATAGTTCTACTATTTATGTTGCTTCCAAAGAAAGCATTTCTAACATTTATAAGCACAACGGAGAAATAGCATGGACAAATCCGTTGCCTGAAGACGCAACCAGTAAATCTTCTATATTCATTAAAGACAGTTTGTTATATATGGTTAATTATGGTTATGCGTATTGGGGTAATAAAAAAATAGATTTTGGCGTTCCGTTTATTATGGGTGTGAACAAAAACACTGGAGAACAAATTTTTTATAACACCATAAGCGAGAAAAACGAGCCCATTTCTGATTTTAAAACCCATCATGACACCTTAGTAATTTCATTTAAAAACAAACTAAGCACATACTCCTTACGCGACGGCTCTGAAATAAATTCAAAGATTTTTGATACTGATAACCTTGGAGAGCTTAAATATTTTATTGGCAATCACATTTACATAAAAGATAACAATAACAGCTTCAGCCAACTTATAACATTAGATTCAACGAACTATTTTATTCAAACCAGCAATAGAAAGGCGCTTATGCTGGATTTAAACTTAACTATTACTAAGCAATTTGATTTTGATGATCTCTATTACAGCTACGGCACAATCAATAAATGTTTGTTATTAGCTAAAGACGATCAAACCATAATTTTGGACGAAACAAATCAAGAAATGGCAAGGTTAGATTTATCCTATAATTCTGTTATTGTTGGAAACACATTTTACGACTTTAAAGACAATAGTTTATTTGTAGTTAATTTAGATGATCTGTTTGGAGCAAAACCCAATCCTTAAGTAAGTGTTTGTTAATCAAAATTTAATTAACATGAAAAAGTCTGTCCAGGTTTATCATTGGTTACCTCGAATTATATGTATCATCGCAATCCTATTTATTAGTTTATTTGCTTTTGATTCTTTTAATTCTACACTAAGTTTTTGGCAACAATGGACTGGGTTTTTAATTCATCTTATACCATCATTTATTTTAATTGCCATACTCATGATAGCTTGGAAATGGGAATATATTGGCGGAATACTATTTATCTTAATTGCGCTAGGGTTTAGTCCGATAGTTTTTAAAATTAATTACAATATAAACCATTCTGTATGGCTAAGTCTAGGCATTATTTGCATGATTACGCTTCCTTTTGTTTTAGTGGAAATTCTATTTATAAAAAGTCATCGAAAAAAGAATCTTTAGCAGGCTAAACCCTTGAATTATAAAGCACTATTTCTTTCTGTCAATCACGTAATTCACCATTAATTCCAATGAATTTCTATATTCTGATTCTGGGTACGTATTAAGTATTTGTAATGCTTGTTCTTGAAATTCTTTCATTTTAGAAATAGCGTACTCTAACCCGCCATGGTCTTTTACAAAAGCCACTACTTCTTTAACACGCTTTGTATCTTTATTGTGGTTTTTAATAGAATTAATTAACCAATTTCTATCCTTTTTTTCTGCTTGATTGAGCACATAAATTAAAGGCAAGGTCATTTTTTGCTCTTTAATATCGATGCCTGTAGGTTTTCCAATTTGATCGTCGCTATAATCGAATAAATCATCTTTAATTTGAAATGCCATACCTATAAGTTCACCAAACTTACGCATAGCCTCTACGTGGGTTGATTCAGGTTTTACCGAGGCAGCGCCTAAACTACAGCAGGCTGCAATTAAGGTGGCTGTTTTTTGGCGAATAATCTCGTAGTAAACCGTCTCGGTAATATCTAACTTACGGGCTTTTTCTATTTGTAACAACTCGCCTTCACTCATTTCGCGAACTGCAATCGATATTATTTTTAATAAATCGAAATCGTTATTATCAATGCTTAGAAGCAAGCCTTTAGACAATAAATAATCGCCAATTAAAACCGCTATTTTATTTTTCCATAGGGCATTTACTGAAAAGAAACCTCGGCGACGGTTACTATCGTCTACCACATCGTCATGCACCAAGGTTGCGGTATGTATTAATTCAATCACCGAAGCGCCACGGTAAGTACGTTCGCTTACCTCGCCATTCGATACCATTTTAGCAACTAAAAACACGAACATGGGTCGCATTTGTTTGCCTTTACGGTTAACAATATAAGTTGTGATTCTATTAAGTAAAGCGACTTTACTAGACATTGAGAGTAGGAACTTTTGCTCGAAAAGATCCATTTCAAAATCTATAGGTTGTTTTATTTGCTCTACTACTTTCAAATTTCTGAGTTATAAGTTTCAAATATAAGTTTTACAACTTAAATTTTAACTTTTATTTGCTAATTGTCCGCACGCTGCATCAATATCTTTTCCTCGGCTTCGGCGTACATTAACCACGATTCTATTTTTTTCTAATGAAGCGATATAATTTTCTAAGGCTTCGTTTGATGCTTGTTGAAACTCTCCGTCATCAATAGGATTGTATTCAATAATATTCACCTTACAAGGTACATATTTACAGAATTTCACAAACGCATCGATATCTTTTTGGCTGTCGTTAATACCTTTCCAAACTACATATTCGTAACTAATTTTACGCTTTGTTTTCGCATACCAATATTCTAAAGCTTCTCGCAAGTCTTCTAAGGGAAAATTCTCATTAAACGGCATGATAGCGGTTCGAACTTCATCAATCGCCGAATGCAAGGACACGGCTAAATTAAATTTAACCTCATCGTCGGCCATTTTTTTTATCATTTTTGGCACGCCAGAGGTTGAAACCGTAATACGCTTTGGAGACATGCCTAAGCCTTCATCTGAAGTAATCTTATCGATCGCCTTTAAAACGTTATTATAGTTCATGAGTGGTTCGCCCATGCCCATAAAAACAATATTGCTTAATGGCCGATTAAAATACAATCTGCTTTCGTTATCGATGGCAACTACTTGGTCGTAAATCTCATCGGGGTTTAAATTACGCATGCGTTTTAAACGTGCCGTGGCACAAAATTTACAGTCTAAACTACAACCTACCTGACTGGAAACACAGGCCGTGGTTCTGGTAGCAGTTGGTATTAACACCGACTCTACAATTAAGCCATCGTGCAATCGCACGGCATTTTTAACGGTACCATCTTTACTGCGCTGCATGGTATCGACCTTTATGTGATTGATAACAAAATGTTCTTCGAGCATTTGTCGGGTTTCTTTTGAAAGATTCGTCATATCCTCAAAAGTGTGTGCCGATTTTTGCCACAACCATTCGTAAACCTGATTACCCCGAAAGGCTTTATCGCCTTGTTTTTCGAAGAATTCTCTAAGTTGTTCTTTAGTAAGTGCCCGAATGTCTTTTTTTGTTGTTGCCATAAGTGCTGCAAAAATAGTGAAACGTTTTTCTAATTATGAATTATGAATTACGAATTATGAATTGAAGTTGTGATTTGCATTAGCGATTGTAATGGAAAGCCCACAGCGACCCCGACGCTTCGGGGGAGCGAGGACTTGCAATGGAAAGCGCGACCCTTAAGGGGAATGCCCAAATAAAAAAAATAGACCCCAGCCTTTGTAAGAATAAAAAAGCCTTGAATTAACAAGGCTTTTTTGGAATTTATATGATTAACATGGCATCGCCATAACTGTAGAATTTGTACTTTTCTTTTACAGCTTCTTCGTATGCTTTTTTAATAAAATCGTGACCTGCAAACGCAGACACCATCATTAACAAAGTTGATTTTGGTGTGTGGAAATTGGTAATCATGCAGTTAGCGATACTAAAATCGTACGGAGGGAAAATAAATTTGTTAGTCCATCCTTCTACTTCGTTTAATTCGCCGTTTGATGACACCGAACTTTCGATAGCTCGCATGGCGGTAGTACCAACAGCGCAAACGCGTCTTTTATCTCTTATCCCTTTATTTACAATTTCTACGGCTTTTTGGTCTATTTTAAGCTCTTCGCTATCCATTTTATGCTTAGAAAGATCTTCTACCTCAACAGGGTTAAAGGTTCCTAAACCAACATGCAGGGTAACTTCAGCAAATTTTACACCTTTTATTTCTAAACGTTTTAATAAATGTCTTGAGAAATGAAGTCCTGCGGTGGGAGCAGCTACAGCCCCTTCGTTTTTTGCGTAAATGGTTTGGTAACGCTCTTCATCTTCTGGCTGTACTTCTCTTTTTATGTATTTTGGAAGTGGTGTTTCGCCCAGTTCATTTAATTTTCTACGGAATTCTTTGTAAGACCCATCATATAAAAAACGCAATGTACGACCACGAGAGGTTGTGTTATCTATAACCTCTGCAACTAACGTATCATCGTCGCCAAAGTATAATTTATTACCAATTCTAATTTTTCGAGCTGGATCTACCAAAACATCCCAAAGACGTTGTTCTTCGTTTAATTCTCTTAATAAAAATACTTCTATTCTTGCGCCTGTTTTTTCTTTATTACCATATAATCTGGCAGGAAACACTTTAGTATTATTAAGAATTAAAACATCATCCTCGTTAAAATAGTCTATAATGTCTTTAAACATTTTATGTTCGATAGTTTGTTTTTTTCTATCTAAAACCATTAAACGAGATTCATCTCTATTTTCTGCAGGATATTCTGCTAATAATTCTTCTGGCAAATTGAAACCAAAGTTTGATAACTTCATGTAAAAGAGTTTATATGTTTATTTGTTTATTCGTTTATAAAACAATTCTTATAATTATAAACGGGTGCAAATATACAATCTGAAAGTAGGCCTTGTCAAGTAAATACGTGATTATTATTTAGTTATTTTAAAACCAATAGATTCGAGGTCTTTCCAGAAGGTTGGATAGGATTTTGAAACCACCTCGGCATCTTCAATGATTATTGGCGTTTTAAGCGCTATTGGCGCAAAAGCCATGGCCATTCTATGGTCGTTGTAAGTTGCAATAGGCACTAATTCTTTAATCTTATTTGATGCTGAAAGGTGTAACGACTTATCTGTTATTTTAACACTGCCTCCTAATTTTTCAATTTCGGTTTTTAAAGCCACTAACCTATCTGTTTCTTTAATTTTTAGGGTATGAAGTCCGGTTAAATCACAGGCTATTCCTAATGCAAAACAGGTTACAGCGATGGTTTGTGCAATATCTGGTGCGTTAGTTAGGTTATAGGAAAACGGTTTTAGGTCGGTACTAATTTTTTCTAATACCACGGTATTATTCTTAAAACTAGTTTGTACTCCAAAATGCTTATAAATAGCGACTAACACTGAATCGCCTTGTAACGAGTTTTCTTTGTAAGACGATAAGGTTATTTTTGTACCAACCTCGCTTAAAGCAGCAATACTGAAATAATAGGATGCCGAAGACCAATCGGATTCTACCGTTAAGGTTTTAGGGGTTGGGGCTTGGGGGTTGGGTTTTACGGTGATGGTGTTACCTACGAAAGAGGATGCTACACCAATTTCATCTAACAAACTAAGTGTCATGTTTATATAAGGCACCGACGTGATTTCGCCTTCTAAAGTTAACTCGATACCATTTTCAAGTTTTGAAGCGATGAGTAATAACGCCGAAATATATTGACTACTCACATTGGCTTGAAGCGATACTTTATTATTTGTTAGCTTTTTACCTTTTATTTTTATTGGCGGAAAGCCTTCGTTTTCTACATAACTAATCTCTGCACCAAGTTCTTTTAAAGCTTCAACCAATATTTGCACAGGACGCTCTGTCATACGTTTAGAACCAGTAAGCGTAACTTCTCGTCCTTCTTGAATAGAGAAATACGCGGTTAAAAATCGCATAGCGGTTCCTGCGTGATGAATATCAACAAAATTAGAATTTGATTTTAAAGCTTCAGTCATTAAAACACTATCGTCTGAATTTGAAACATTTTCAAGTTGGATAGTTGGATACAAGGCTTTTAAAAGTAATAATCTGTTTGATTCACTTTTTGAGCCCGTAATTTGAACTGAAGATTCCTTTGCTATTGCAGATTTTTGAAGCGTAATATGCATACTTATAAATTCTATTTTTTTAGAAGCAGCAAATTTACTTTAATTTTTCATTATTATGGTGTCTATCGTGGTCGCGATTGGTTTTTATATCCATTTTTTTATCAAACGCCGCTTGAAGATCGATACCTGTTTGGTTAGCTAAGCACAATACTACAAAAACTACATCGGCCAATTCTTCGCCTAAATCTTTGTCTTTGTCGCTTTCTTTTTCGCTTTGTTCGCCGTAACGACGGGCTATAATACGAGCTACTTCACCCACTTCTTCGGTAAGTTGTGCCATATTAGTAAGTTCGTTAAAATAACGAACACCGTGGTCTTTTATCCAGTTATCTACTATAAGTTGTGCGTTTTTTATGTCCATTTATGCTTTAGTTAAAACAATTGTTTCCGCTTCCGTTTCAATTATTTTGCTAAAATAAGCTTTTAATGATTCATAGTAAAGAGAAGATATAATGGGTTGATTAATTTCTGATTCTATAATTACCTGAATTCTATTATCGGTGAATGATAAATTATATTTATAGCTTCCTAGTTGATCTGGCAGCGCTAAAACCGTAGGTTTTGGAAACGTTTCAATTTTATATCCTTCTGGTATGTTTATAACAATCATGTATTTGTTAAAGGTTGGAAAACCAAAATCGACTGGGAACTCTCGTTTTTCTAGTTTAAAAGGATTTTCGGTGGTTTTTAAAAATAAAAGCGGTGAAAAATAAATTTTATCTCCAATAATATCTGCCTGATTTTCTTTTACAAATTTATAAGTTTCCATAACTGGTTTTGACAAGTCTGATTCATTGTCCACTTTAAAGTCTGAAATCTCCATGCCTTTATACTTGTTTTCAAGTTTTTCTAGATATTGCTCTTTATTAGTTTCTATATATTCTTCTCTGTATAGCATGGCGCTATGATTGGTTTTCATGGTTCGGAAATCGCCATTAACGGCGCCATGATCGTCCAAATTAACCATTAGATAGGTTGTGTTTTTTGATGCTTCTTTTGGGAATAAATCAATTAATTCAGACCCACCATGTTCTGCAATAACGCGACCTTGCCAGTTTAAAGTTCTAAACGGTAAAACATTGGGTGCACTATATTTATTAGTAGCATCTAAAAGCATCACGCCTGTTGGTAAGTTCACATAGGTAACCACGTAATTATAACCTTCTCGTGTTGGGAAAATAGGAATTCCATTTTGTCGTGTACTAACCAAAATAGGATACGCTTTTATTCCTGCATAGCGCAACATAGATGTGAGCATCAAATTAATTTCGGCCGCATTTCCAACTTGATCTTTATAGGCCTTACGCACCCCATCATCGGCATACTTACCATAATAGCCATTCCATTACACTTGAGCTTTTACATGATTATATATAAGAGAAGCTCTTGCTACAGGATCTGATATACTCCCTATTAAGGCATCGATATCTTTTTCAAAGTAACCTGTTTTATCTAGTTCTCCTCCAAAATTCGGATTTTGATAAATAGTTTTCACAACGTCTTCCCAGGTAGTGGAGTAATATTTTATGGGTGATTGAGGGAAATTTGTATAAGACAATTCGAATTGAACGGCCGACCTGTAATTATTAATACTATTCACAAAAGGCTCTTCCTTTAATGCCGGAATATTTGTTAAATCATAAGTAGTAATATTTTTTGCAAACTCTAAAAATGATTCATTTTGGGCATACTGTACAACAACTAAACCTTCTCTTATTTCTTTTTTGGCAGGAAATCTTATTTTATCCCTTTTGGTTTCTATTTTTGGACTAATGGATAAAAAGCCTTTGGTATTAATCTTAAAATTAAAATATTCGGGGGTTTCAAACTTAGATTCAATTTTTTTTACTGGAATATCATGCTGAAATACAAAATCATTTACGTTCCAAAAAAATGGTGAACTAATTGCATATTTATATTCAATAACCGATCCTGGTTTAATATTAGGCATAGTAAATTTTGTTTCATTAAGGTACTTTGACTGTTCTGTTTCAAATATGCCATTTTTATCCAACTTTGTTTCTTCTATTTTTCCATCTATTAAATTATAAGTGTATGCTTTTAAACCGCTTAATTTTTCTTCATCACTTCCACTTTTATATAGATTAACTTTTTTAGTGGCGTAATTAAAACCTTCATTATTGTATATTTTTATGCGTTCATGAATTTCGGTTACTAACTCAAATCCTTTTTCTTGTCGGTATTCAAAGAAGGTCTTTCTGTATTTATACAAATAAGTGGCGCTTGCCGAGGAATCTAACGGGTTAAATTTTTCTTGAAGTTCTTCTTTTGATACTTTGCCGAAATCGAAATTTTGAGCGCATACTGAAACCGAAAAACAAAGGCTAAATAATAATACGATGAATCTCATGGAATGTTACTTATTAATTAATGCTATTTTTGAATTGTCTTGAATAGAAACGTCTTTATAAAAATCTCTAAATGCGTCGTAATCTTCTTTAGGAAACTCGCCATCATTTACTATAAATTCTCTTTTATACACTAATGTGTTTTCATCAATCGTTTCCAATTCCGCTTTATAGCTTCCAAATTTATTTTCTATTAGCACGTTTTTTGGCGCTGTTTCAACTTTAAAATCTGATGGTAATTTTATTTCAACCTCATCAATATCTTTAAAACCTCGTTTAATTTTTAATGGTAATTTTCGGTCTTTGTATTTGTCTGGAATATCTAAACTTCTATTTAAAGCATTTATGGTAAGTAACATTCTGTCGCCCGCTTTTTTAGTATAGCTGGTTGCTTGAAAATTAATATCTTCAATAAATTCTATGGCATTTTTATCATTGTTAATACGCATGGTATTGATATTAATACCGTTTATATACTTCCATCGTTTTTTATAATAGGAGTCTAAATCCCGCTGAGTTTCGGTTTCTAGCCAATACTTATCATCATATTGAATGCCTTTTGAATTTACATTAACTACGACATCTATATCGCCTTCGTTTGAAACGTTATATGTTCCTTTAATGATTTGTAAATTCTCGTTGGTAGTATATTTTTTTGTATGCTGAATTTTGCCACCTTCGGGCGTAATTACTAAGGCATCTCTATCATCAGTAAAATCACCTATAAATCCAAATGGTAGTTTTTGATTGGTACATTCCAACCAAATAGATTCATCGTTATCTGACGGAATATTTAGAATAACATGGTTTCCTTGCATCGATGCAAATTCGTAATCAATATTTCTTTGCGAACTTTCGGCATATATCACCGTGTAATTAGACTTTATCCCCACGGCGTTTAAAAGCGACATGGTATAATTGGTTAACGCTTTGCAATCGCCATAACCTAATTTATCTACCTCTGAAGCCTTAAAAGGTTTCCAACCTCCTATCCCTACCTGCACACTTATATAACGAACTTTATCTTGTACATATTGGTAGATTTTTTTTGCTTTTTCAATATCATTCGTTTCGTCTTTAACCAATTCCTGAATCGTATTTATGGTACTTGCTGGTAAATCGTGGGTATCTTTTAATAAATCATTATATATCCATTTACCAAATTGCTCCCAATTTTCTGCTTGAGATTGAACACCTTCTAAGGAAAATTTATTAGACGACACTAAGACTTTAGGTATTATATCGATTATAGACGGACTGAATTGTTCTGGTTTATAGGCTTCTATATTTTTAACACTAAAACTAATTTTATTAGGAAGTTCTTCTTTTGTGAAGTCAATATTTTCAAAATTCTTCTCTTTAGTTCTAATGGATAAATCTGCAGGAAAACTAATAGCATACGAACTATTTTGAACGCTTACAAAAAAATCGTAAACTGGCATAAACGACCTAATAAAAGCCGTATTGCTGGTATTAATTACGTAATTAAACTCAATGGTGTACGGATACGAAATTGGGGTATATTCTAATACTTTTACCCTAGAATCGGAATATAAGGTTCCACCATCTACGGCACTAACATCTTTAAAATCGTTTTTCTTTATTTTTTTTATTACCGCTCCTATTTGATTATAAACCAAAACCTCTAAGTCTTTTATTTTTACATTAGAATCGTAATGTAAATACGCATCAACATTTTTATCGCCTTCTTTATTTAAAACGGTAATAATCCTTTTATCGGAGACTTCCATTTCGTTAGAAGATTTTAATATAATCTCTGTTTGCTGATTTCTAATTACAGCATTTGCATGCTGTTTGAGACTAGCGGGTATTAATAGACTGGAATGGGAGATGTTTTGTGAAAAACTTGAAGTAATTACGAATAAAACAAGCGCATACAGGGCGTTCTTTACCTTCATATTTTAGTTTAAGTAAAGTTAAAAGACTAAATATAAAATTTCTAAAAATCATATTGCATGAGAAAAATCATATTTTATCATAAAGTATAACTTTTAACCTAGCATATAAAAATCTTACAACTAATATAATAAAACAAGGAAGAAAAACATATTTAATTTCACTTAAAATTACCTGAACACCCCATTCAGATAAAAACTTACTTACACCTAAAGGCGAAACTTGAATACCTCTAAAAGGAAAGAAAAACCGATGGTTATTAAAAGGAATTAAAAAACCAATGCCTTTTCCGCCAGAAGTCATCGCATCCAATACCCCATGAGAAACGGTAGATAAAAAAATAACTAAAAACCATATGAGTTTATTTTTTCTACCAAGCAAAAACATTAAAAGTAATGCCCACAAAACCGCAAATAAAATAGAATGAGTAAATCCGCGATGCCCCAATGGGTGCTCATACGGGATACCAAAACGGAAGGCTATGATATCAAAATCTGGTAATATAGCTGAAAAAATAGCCGCAATTAATAGCCACTTGGTATTTTTAGAATCTATAACGTTTGTTAAGGTATATCCAACAATAGCATGCCCAAATATAGAAGCCATTATTCTTTATTTTTAGAATCTATGATGATGGTTACAGGTCCGTCATTTATTAACTCCACTTTCATGTCGGCGCCAAATTCGCCAGTTTGTACCGTCTTACCAAGTACAAACTCTAATTCTTTTACAAAGCTTTCATACAATGGAATAGCAATATCTGGTTTTGCTGCTTTTATATAACTGGGTCTATTTCCTTTTTTCGTGGCGGCATGCAGGGTAAACTGACTCACCACAATCGCATCGCCATTTACATCTAATAAGGATTTATTCATTACATCATTTTCGTCTGCAAATATGCGAAGGTTAGCGGTTTTGTTTGCTAACCAGCTAATATCCTCTATAGTATCATCGTTAACAATGCCTAAAAAGATTAACAAGCCTTGTGATATGGATGCCATTATTTTTTTGTCGATAGTAACATGGGCTTTAGAAACTCTTTGAATTACTACTTTCATGTGTTTTTATTCAGTGCTTTTTATTTGTTGCATGCAACATCTTTATTCAATATCCTGTTCTAGTACAATCATTTTTGACAAAGATGTTTCATTCTTTTTCCCAGTTATCGGTTCGGTAATGCTCATCTTCGCCCTCGATAATTTGCAAATAACTTCTGTATCTTGAAAACGCTATTTTATCTTCGTCTAAGGCTTTTTTTACAGCGCAATGCGGTTCGTGCACATGTAAACAATTATTAAACTTACAGTCTTGCTTTAGTTTAAAAATCTCAGGAAAATAATCGCCCACTTCTTCTTTATCCATATCTACCACGCCAAAACCTTTAATTCCGGGCGTGTCGATAATTTTGGCACCAAAACTTAAATCGAACATTTCGGCAAAGGTTGTGGTGTGTTGCCCTTGCATATGAAGCGTTGATATTTCTTTGGTTTTAATATCTAAAGTCGGTTCTATAGTATTAATTAAGGTGGATTTTCCAACACCAGAATGACCAGAAAACATACTCACTTTATCGTGCATGAGCGCTTTTACTTTATCAATATTTTTACCCGTTAAAGCAGATACACCAATACATTCGTAGCCAATTTGCCTGTAAATATGTGCTAAATATTTTACCTCATTTAGAGTTTCCTCGTCGTAAACATCAATTTTATTGAAAAGTAAGATGGTTTTTATGGAGTACGCATTAGCCGTTACTAAAAACCGATCGATAAAACTGGTTAAAGTTGGTGGATTATTAATAGTTATCATTAAAAAAACCAGATCTATATTAGAGGCTATAATATGTGTTTGCTTTGAAAGATTAACCGATTTACGAACAATATAATTTCTTCGGTCGTGAATGTTATGAATAACTCCAGACACCTGATTATTATCTGTTTCTAACTCAAAATCCACATAATCGCCTACCGCTATCGGATTCGTGCTTTTAATGCCTTTTAATCGAAATTTGCCCTTAATACGGCACTCGTAAGTATCACCTAGTTCTGTCTTAACGGTGTACCAACTTCCAGTAGATTTATAAACGAGTCCTGTCATTCAATTAATTTAAGCGTTACAAATTAACAACTTTTCAATTTAACAAAAAATGTATATTAGGTGCATAATTTCAAAAATCAAAAACAATTATGAAAAAATTATTATTATTTATTGGATTAGGGCTGATTTTATGCCTCGACTCATTTTCTCAAGTAGAATACAAAGTCATTACAAGCGTAGAATCTATTGTGCCTAGCGGACTAGGACGCTCTAGAATTATTAGCGCCAACGAAGACAAAAATTACAAAGATTACACCTCCACCCAAACGGATGATGACAACAGCAGAAATAAATCGGACCGTGGTGATATTCGGGTGAAAGATTTTGACGAAACCAAACTGCTAAACTTTTACAATATAGCCGGAATTCGGTTTCAGAATATCGCAGCCAATGATGCCCTTATTACTTCAAAAATAAACACTATGGTTGAAGAAGGCTGGGATTTAGCCTTTGTTACCAGTGCTGTTGAGAGTGATTCTGGAAAAGACGACGGACAAGGTATTTTTATTACCCGTTATATTTTTAAGAGAAATAAACAATAAGCAAAAACGCCTCACAAATTGTGAGGCGTTTTTAATTTTATCCGTTAATAATCTTCTCTTGATGGTTAATAGATTCTTGGTGAATAGCTTTAAACATTTTTAAAATAAACTCTTCACTAAGTCCTCTAGACTCGCCTTCTAAAACCATTTTTCCTAAAATTTCGTTCCAACGTTTGCTTTGTAAAACAGCAACGTTTTTAGACTTTTTAAGCGCTCCAATACCATCGGCAGCCTTCATACGTTTTCCTAATAAATCAATAATTTGATTATCTACTACGTCAATTTGTGCTCTTAAATTATTCAGTTCCTTATTGTATTCTGCTTCTGGATCTGTTTCCTTTTTAATTTTCAAATCTCTCATAATCTGAATTAATGTTGTTGGTGTAACTTGTTGAGAAGCGTCACTCCATGCATTATCAGGATCGAAATGTGTTTCAATCATTAAGCCATCAAAATTTAAATCTAAGGCCTCTTGAGACACATCAAAAATCATATCTCTTTTTCCTGTAATATGCGACGGATCGTTAATTAAAGGGATGTCTGGATATTTATTTTGAAACTCGATAGCTAATTGCCATTCCGGATTATTTCTGTATTTTGATTTTTCGTATGTTGAAAACCCTCGGTGAATTGCTCCTATATTTTTAACTCCCGATTCGTAAATTCTTTCAATACCACCTAACCATAATGCTAAGTCTGGATTAACTGGATTTTTAATAAGTACCGGTTTATCTGTTCCTTGAAGTGCATCTGCAATTTCTTGCATGATAAAAGGACTCACAGTTGAACGTGCACCGATCCATAACATATCTACATCATGTTCTAAAGCTAATTTTACATGAGCTGCATTCGCAACTTCTGTACAAATTTTCATGCCCGTTTCTGCCTTTACTTTTTGTAACCATTTTAAGCCTAATGCGCCTACACCTTCAAACATTCCTGGTCGTGTTCTTGGTTTCCAAATTCCTGCTCTAAAATAACTTACATCTGTGTTTTTTAGCTCATGTGCTATTTTTAAAACTTGCTCTTCTGTTTCGGCACTACAAGGTCCTGCAATTACCAAGGGATGACTTAAATTTAAATCATCTAACCACGCTCTCATTTCTTTTTTGTTCTCCATTTTGTTTATTCTTAACTAATTCCTTTTAAAATATCTTTTATATAATTGGTGCTTTTCATCTCATCAAAAATAGCATCAAAATTATCTTCTTTCATTAATTCCTTAAAATGAGTTAGGTTGATAATATACTCTTCTAAGGTTTCAATAACATTATCTTTGTTTTGTTTAAAAATGGGTGTCCACATTTCTGGTGAACTTTTTGCTAATCTTACTGTAGAGGCAAATCCACTTCCAGCCATATCAAAAATATCGCGTTCATTTTTTTCTTTATCAATCACTGTTTTACCTAACATAAACGAACTTATGTGCGATAAATGTGATACGTAAGCAATATGCTTATCGTGTGCCACCGGATGCATATAGCGAATGCGCATACCGATACTTTTAAACAATTCTAATGCCTTTTCCTGAAGTTTAAAAGTTGTTTTTTCAACTTCGCAAACAATATTTGTTTTCCCCACAAACAAACCTTCAATGGCGGCACTTGGTCCCGAATGTTCTGTACCTGCAATGGGATGCATTGCTAAAAAATTTCTGCGCTTCGGATGGTTTTCTACACATGCACAAATCGCTGCTTTTGTTGATCCGGCATCTACTACCAGCCCAGTATCAGAAATTTTATCTAAAACCGATGGCAACAATTTAACCGTAGCATCAACAGGAATAGAAATGATAACCATGTCGGCATTTTCTATATCATCTAAGCTTGCTTTCTTGTCGATTAAATTTAGTGCTAAGGCTTCTTCGAGCGTAGAATCTTTTCTACTAATACCATGAATAACCACATCCGGATACTTCTTTTTAATATCAATAGCCAGACTTCCGCCTATTAACCCAACACCTATCATGTAAATATTTTTCATCTGACTCTTGCTATTGCTTCTTCTAAAACTTCGGTTGATGCACACAACGAAAATCTAATATACCCTTCTCCTTGACTACCAAAAATGGTTCCCGGAGTAATAAAAATATGATTATTTTTAAGCACCAAATCTATATACTCTTCAGATTTTACAAATGGTGGTAATTTTGCCCATACAAACAATCCTGTAGCATTTTTGTCGTACGTACAATTTAAAGCATCGGCTAACTGCCACACTAAATCGCGTCGTTTTTTATAGACATTATTTAACGTAACAAACCACATTTTAGAACATTTTAAAGCTTCAACCGCGCCTTTTTGAATGCCGTAAAACATTCCCGAATCCATATTACTTTTTACTTTTAAAATATTGTTAATGTGTGTGCTATCGCCCACAACCATGCCTACACGCCATCCAGCCATATTAAAGGTTTTACTTAACGAATTCAATTCTAAACAAACCTCTTTGGCGCCTTCAACCTCCAGAATACTTCTTGGATTATCGTTTAAAACGAAGCTGTATGGGTTATCATTAACAATTAATATATTATGTTTTTTACCAAAAGCAACCAACTCTTCGAACACATATTTACTTGGTTGAGCGCCCGTTGGCATATGTGGATAATTTACCCACATTAATTTTACTTTACTTAAATCTAATTTAGACAAGGCTTTTAAATCTGGAATCCAGTTATTCGCTTCGTCAAGCTCATAAAACACAGGTACCGCCCCTACTAAATTTGTTACCGATTGGTATGTTGGATATCCAGGATTTGGTATTAAAACTTGGTCGCCTTCATTTAAGTATGCCATAGAAATATGCATAATACCTTCCTTGCTTCCCATGAGCGGCAAAATTTCGGTAGATGGACTTAAATGCACCTGAAAATGTTCTTTATAAAAACCTGCCATGGCTTCTCTTAATTCTGGAAGTCCTTGATAACTTTGGTATTTATGGGCATTCGGACTTGAAAATCCTTCATTTAATGCATCTATCACTTTTTGCGGTGGCTGCATGTCTGGGCTACCAATACCCAAATTAATAATGGGTTTACCACTGGCGATAAGAAGATTTACTTCTCTTAATTTTTTTGAAAAGTAGTATTCTTCAACAGTATTTAATCTATTAGCTGCCTCAATCATAACTTTGCGTTTTTATACTCGCCCAACACTTTAAATCCTTGAGCCATAATATTTATAATAGATTTTGCCTTCTTAAAATCTTCGTAGGTTTCAAAAGTAACATCCACAAAAAAGGCGTATTTCCAAGGTGTTTCAACAATAGGTAACGATTGTATTTTAGTTAAATTTAATTTACAATCGCTCATAACATTTAAAATAGCCGCTAAACTACCACGCTTGTGGTCTGCCTCAAATCTTACAGAAGCTTTATTTATTTCGTTTTCTGGTATTTCAGAATTAACGCGGTTTACAATCACAAAACGCGTTTCGTTATGTTTTATAGTTTGAATGCTACGGGCTAAAATATCGAGCTCGAAAATCTCGGCAGCCATTGTGCTTGCAATCGCACCAACCCCTTTTAACTGTTTTTCTTGTATACGTTGCGCAACCTCAGCGGTATCTTTATCTTCTACCAATTTAATATGCGGATACAATTTAAAAAATTCAATACATTGCAATAATGCCATGGGATGTGAGTACACTTCCTTAATCTCCATGATATTTTGTTTTGGCAATGCCATTAAATTATGCTGAATGTCTAAATAATGCTCTCCCACAATATGTAGCCCAAATTTATTGATTAAGGCATAATTAGGAATGATAGATCCCGCAATAGAATTCTCTAGAGCCATTATAGCGGCGTCACATTTTTTGGTAATCAGAAAATCGACTACCTGATCGAATGTTAAGCACTCAAGAACATCAACAGGTTTTTTAAAAAACTGCTGAGAAACAATATGATGGAACGATCCTTTTACACCTTGTATTGCTACTGTTTTAATCATATACAAAAAAAAGTCCCGATTTTCATCGAGACCTTATATTTTAAATTTATAATGATA
Organism: Mariniflexile aquimaris; assembly: GCF_042676825.1. Lineage (NCBI taxonomy): Bacteria > Pseudomonadati > Bacteroidota > Flavobacteriia > Flavobacteriales > Flavobacteriaceae > Mariniflexile > Mariniflexile aquimaris. The sequence goes on along the minus strand of NZ_JBHTIB010000008.1, from coordinate 99,731 downwards.
AATTACACATACAACGCCTCGTTTTTTCTGCTAAAGAAAAAATAAAAATTGCTAAAATATGTATAACTTACTGTTGCTTTCATAATTATGAGGCTAAAGTAATTAATATTTTAAGAATACAAAATATGATAAAACCTTTTTTTTATTTTTATTAAAAGTTTTAAATATTTTACAGCAAAACTTACTTTACATTAGATAATCATTATTTTTGACCAAAAAAAACTAACATGTCTATACAGGTAGAAGGCATTACCAAACTATACGGAAATCAAAAAGCATTAAACAATATTACGTTTAAGGTTGAAAAACCAGAGATTGTTGGGTTTTTAGGCCCCAATGGTGCTGGCAAATCTACCATGATGAAAATTTTAACGACGTATATCAGTGCAAACGAAGGTACTGCACTAGTAAATGGGTTTGATGTAACTCAAGAAAAACCACAAGTACAATTAAGCGTTGGTTATTTACCCGAACACAACCCCTTATATTTAGAGATGTTTGTTAAAGAATACCTTTCTTTTAACGGCAGTATATATAATGTGACTAAACAAAGAATAAACGAGGTTATAGAACTTACCGGATTAACCCCCGAAGCGCACAAAAAAATCGGGCAACTTTCTAAAGGGTTCCGGCAGCGTGTTGGGTTAGCGAACGCCTTATTACACAATCCGGATGTTTTAATACTCGACGAACCTACAACAGGGTTAGACCCCAACCAATTGGTAGAAATTAGAAACCTAATAAAAACCATTGGGAAGACTAAAACTGTATTTCTATCCACTCATATTATGCAGGAAGTTGAAGCCATTTGCGACCGCGTCATTGTAATTAATAAAGGTGAAATTGTAGCCGATAAAAAATTAAACGAATTACGGGACAGCAAAGAACAAACTGTAATAGTAGAATTCGATTATAGAGTTGAAGACGCCTTTTTAAATAAATTACCTAAGGTTAAAAATGTAGTAAACACCCATGGTTTTGTTTATGAAATCACGTTTTCTACTTCTAACGATATGAGATCGCACGTCTTTGACTTTGCGCACGATAATAAATTGAAAATCCTGCAGCTTAATCAAAAAAACGCAAGCTTAGAATCGCTTTTTAGAGATTTAACATCATCATAAAAAAGCATCAATACTTTTAAATGATTAAAAAAACTTTATAAAAGTTATTAATTTTGTGGCGAAAACATGACTAATATCATCTTTACTAAACTATGTAGATGCTAATTTTGCGGCATCAAATTATATTTTATCATTAATAATTAAAAGCAACGCTATCTTAAACATGAAATACGATAACGATTGCGGAACTACAAAAACACTAAAATGAGTAAAGGAATTTATGTAGCTACTATTGAACCGAACAGCGGAAAATCTGTTGTGGTGTTAGGTTTAATGCGTATGCTTTTAGGTAAAACAGCTAAAGTAGGTTATTTTAGACCTATTATCGAAGATTTAGAATCTGGTGAAATGGACAACCATATTAGCACTGTTCTATCGCATTTCGAAATTGATATCAATTACAAAAAAACATTTGCCTTTACGAGGAACGAAGTGTTGGACTTATACAACCAAGGAAAATCTGGTGAAGTAATTGATGAAATTATTAAAAAATACAAATATCTTGAAGAGCGCTTTGATTTTGTTTTAGTTGAAGGAACCGATTTTTCGCATGATAACTCGAGTATAGAATTAGATTTAAACATTCTAATCTCCAAAAACTTAAGCCTTCCAGTTATTATAGTAATGCAGGGCGACAAAAAAGAACATCGCGAAATCGTTGATGGTGTTCAATTAGCGTATGATACGTTTAGAAGTGAGGTAGATGTGCTTTCTATAATGACTAACAAAGTAGATCCGAAAGACACGGTCACACTAAAAAAATTATTACAAAGCAGAATTAATAATAACACCGATATTTCGGTGATTCCTAAAATTCACAGCTTATCGAGTCCAACAATCAAAGAAGTTATAAAATCTTTAGACGGAAAAGTACTTTTTGGTAAAGATTTATTAAATAATTTAATAGACAACTTTAGTGTTGGCGCCATGCAATTGCGTAACTATTTAACCTATTTAAAAGAAAACGCTTTAGTTATTACTCCAGGCGATAGAGCCGATATTATTTTAGGGGCGTTACAAGCTAATATTTCTAAAAATTACCCAAAAATATCGGGTATTATTTTAACGGGTGGTTTAATTCCAGAAGAACCTATTTTAAAATTAATTGAAGGTCTATCTAGCGTTGTACCAATTATTAGCGTAAAAGGTGGTACTTACTCGGTAACCAATAGTATTGGTAATATAAAATCTAAAATTTATGCTGAAAACGTAGAGAAAATTGAAACGTCTATTTCAACTTTCGACCTCAATGTAAATTCAGATAAATTGGCTGAACAGTTAATTACTTTTGAATCGGACATTTTCACACCAAGAATGTTTCAATACAATTTATTACAACGCGCACTTAAAAACAAAAAACACATTGTGTTACCAGAAGGTTATGACGAACGTGTGTTACAAGCTGCAGCAAGATTAATAAATGCACAGGTTGTTGAATTAACATTAATTGGTGAAGTAGAAAAAATCAAAGAACGTATTGAAAGATACGATATAGCACTAGATATCAACGACATAAACATTGTACATCCAAAAACATCGCCTCATTTTGAAGACTATGTGAATACCTTGTATGAACTTAGAAAACATAAAAATGTAAACTTAGAAATGGCAAGAGACGCTATGGCTGATGTGTCATATTTCGGAACCATGATGATTTATAAAGGTCATGCCGATGGTATGGTTTCTGGAGCAGTTAATACCACGCAGCATACCTTACTTCCAGCATTACAGTTTATAAAAACGAAACCTGGGGTAAACATTGTATCTTCTATATTCTTTATGTGTTTAGAAGACCGCGTTTCTGTTTTTGGCGATTGCGCCATCAACCCAAATCCGAATGCACAAGAATTAGCCGAAATAGCTATCTCTTCTGCTCAAACAGCAAAAGAATTTGGAATTGAACCTAAAGTAGCAATGCTATCGTATTCTTCTGGTGCTTCAGGAAAAGGTGCCGATGTTGAAAAAGTTAGAGAAGCCACCGAAATTGTAAACAAACAAGCTCCAACCTTAAAAATTGAAGGTCCAATTCAATATGATGCCGCAGTAGATATGCGCATCGGTCAAAGTAAATTACCAAATTCTGAAGTTGCCGGACGTGCAAGTGTACTTATATTCCCAGATTTAAACACAGGAAACAATACGTATAAAGCTGTACAAAGAGAAACAGGCGCATTAGCCATCGGACCAATTTTACAAGGATTAAACAAACCAGTAAACGACTTAAGTAGAGGCTGTACCGCAGACGATATTTATAGCACTGTAATTATAACCGCAATTCAAGCACAAGAAATTTAAACATGCAAGTATTAGTATTAAACTCGGGGAGTTCATCTCTAAAGTATCAGTTATTTTCAATGCCTAGTGAAACCATTTTATGTTCAGGAATTATTGAACGTATTGGTTTTGATGATGCCATTTTCAAATTTAAAACTGAAAAAAACACCATTGAATTTGAATCTTATATAGCAAACCACAAAGCAGGATTAAAACTGGTTGCCGACCATCTTTTAGATAAAACCACCGGCATTATAAAATCGCCAGACGACATTGCTGTTGTTGGCCATAGAGTTGTTCATGGTGGTATTTATTTTAGTAATACCACAGAAATAACCAATGAGGTTAAAGAAAAAATAAAAGAATTATCGTCTTTAGCACCATTGCACAACCCTGCGAATTTAGAAGGTATTGAAGTTGCCGAAGATATTTTCCCTAACGCGAAGCAAGTAGCTGTTTTCGATACTGCATTTCATCAGTCGATTCCCGAAGTTGCTTATAAATACGCGATTCCGAATGAGTTTTTAACTAAAAAACATATTCGTTTATACGGTTTCCACGGAACAAGTCATAAATATGTTTCAGAGAAAGCAATCGACTATTTAGGTAAAAAAGAATCTAAAATTATAACTATTCATTTAGGAAATGGCTGTAGTATTACCGCTGTAAATAATGGTAAAAGTATGGATCATTCGTTAGGCTTTTCTCCAGTAAGTGGATTAATTATGGGAACCCGCTCTGGAGACATAGACCCTGCTATTATTTTCTACTTAGCAGATAAGTTTGGCTATTCTTTAACCGATATAAACACATTTTTACAAAAGAAAAGTGGTATGCTGGGTCTTACAGGTTATAGCGATTTAAGAGATATTGAAAATGAAGCTGCTAAAGGTGATAAAGATTGTATTCTTGCTTTACAAATGAATGCGTATCGTATTAAAAAATACATAGGAAGCTATACTGCTGTATTAAACGGTGTAGATGCTATTGTATTTACCGCTGGTATTGGCGAAAACTCTAAATATATGCGAAGACTAATCTGCGAAAATTTAGACTTTTTAGGTATTGATTTAGATGACGACAAAAACAATTCTAAAGAAAGAGACATCAGAGCCATTAATAAAGAAGGCGCTAAAGTTCAAATATTAGTAGTTCCAACAAACGAAGAGTTAGAAATTGCTAAACAATCGGTGGAATTAATTAAAAATTAATCGCCCTTTATATAATTCTTGCACATCTACAACTGGCGGATATGACACAGCAATAACATTGCCTGTTCCTGATATTTTGCCAGTTATAGATTGTTGCGGATTCACAATCATATCGTTAGAGCTTCTATTCCACAACACCACATGTTGCGCTATAAGATTTTCACCTTCAAAACGCGAGGTTCCTGCAGCAAATGTAATATTTAGGTTATTGGTTTTTCCTGAAATAAAGCAGTTTGATAAATTGTTGAAAACCAAATAAAAAGCATCATTGTCAATTTCCAGTTTAAAATTGCCACTTGTAAAGGTATCGGGCGCGCTATAATCTTCTGCCAAAACAGCCAAATAAGGGTAAGTTAAAACACCTTCAGAACTAATATCGTATTGGGTTGAGCTTCTAATTTCAGTAATATTTGGTGCCGTTACATATATTTTTGTAACCCCATAATTACGCACATAATTACACGAATTATTATCGGTTAAAATCAGTTGCCCGTCAACAACTTCTGCTTCAACATCGTTTAACAGATTTTTCCCTGTTTCAACCACAACCTTTTGCTCTAAACCCTCTTTCAGTATTAATTCAATATCTCTATTTACTAATATTTTATCGAAACTGTCAACCGTAATTTCCTGCTGAATCATTGTTCCTGTAGATTGAAAACAATCGCTTGTATTTTCACTATTACATGAAAACAGGAGCACTAAAATTAGTATGTATGTTAGTTTTTTCATTTTCATTACAATCGAATTCCAACCCCTATTTCAACTGCTTCGGCTTTAGCGCCGTGCGTTTTTAAAGTTAAGGCGCCAAACCATTTCTCTGAGACATATCGCTTTAACCCAATTCTTGAATAAACGCGTCCTTCAAAATCAAATGGATAATACACGTAATAGCCTAATTGTGTTTCTAAAGACGTTTTATTGATAAACAATTCATGCCCTGCAAAAATACCCACGCGTTTATAATCTTCATCTCCTGATACGTTTTCTTCGGGAAACGACACACTTTTATAATAAATAAGTTCTTTTAAAAAGTTGGAAAAAAACACATCGGTCCCGAATTGCAAAGCGCTTTTAACATTAATGCGCTTATCGGCATACCCAGAAAGAATATAAAACGGAAACTGCCCACTTCCAACCACATCACTTTCATTTACCCCGCCTCTAAAAACGAGATTGTATTTTATTGGCTGGGTGAATTTTTCTGGTTCACCACCGGCTATTGTAGTGATATACGTTGGTTCTTCCGTGTCCAAACTATACGTGACGCCTAAATTTAAAGCAATTGTATTAACACTTGCATTTGGTGCCTTTATATTGGCATTGGAATAATGGATTAAAGATACTCCAGCCTGCAGTCCAAAGTTATCTATTACACGTTCCTTTTTGTAATTAAGCATCATTAAGGTGCTGCTTAATAATTTTGTTCCAAAAGCAATATTTCTGTAATTGGTTTCTTTATCGTAGGGTTTTGACGTATATCCAATTCCTTGTCCAATTTTAAACATTAAATTGCGATTGAAGAAATAGAAATTATAATGTGCATATAACGACGCGCTATTTCCTAAAACCTCATTTTTTAAGTTTTGGTAGGCGAAAGTTAGACCATAATCGGGATAATTATACCGCTGTTCCCAATCTTCAAAGCCGTAAGTTTTTTTATTCCAACTTAAAACGGCACCTTCCGGATGCCCATTAATTAAATGCAGAATATCATTATTATGCAAGGCTATATTTCCTTTAAAATAGTTAACATCAAAAGTCGATGTGTATTGTTTTTCCTGTGAAAAAACAATGGCCGAACATATTAAAAAGGTGTAGGTTAAAAATGATTTCATTAACAAATTTCCTAAGCTATAAAAGTATCTGATTTTTTAAAACAATGCCGATGCAATTGCTTTTATGTTATCACTTTTACCCATAGAATAATAATGCAACACTGGAACTCCGGCCGCCTTTAACTCTTTCGATTGTTGAATGGCGAACTCAATCCCAACCTGTCTTACCGCATTATTATCTTTACAAGCCTCTACAGCTTCAATAAGTTCTTGTGGTAGATCTATTTTAAAAACCTGAGGTAAAATTTGTAAATGGCGTTTTATCGCAATTGGTTTTATCCCGGGAATTATTGGGACGTTAATGCCTATAGCCCTCGCTTTATCTACAAACTCAAAAAACTTGTTATTGTCAAAAAACATTTGCGTTACCACATAGTCGGCGCCAGCATCTACTTTTTCTTTTAAACGTTTTAAATCGGTAACGAGCGATGGGGCTTCCATGTGTTTTTCAGGATAGCCTGCTACACCAATACAAAAATCAGAATTATGCTCCACAACCACATCGTCGTGCAAATATTTGCCTCGGTTTAAATCGGCAATTTGTTTTACCAATTCGCTCGCATAGGCATTCCCACCCTGCACGGGTTTAAAATAGGGTTCATCTTTCATAGAATCGCCACGTAAAGCCATCACATTGTCCAAACCTAAGTAGTGACAATCTACCAGAACATATTCGGTTTCCTCTTTCGTAAACCCGCCACATAATAAATGTGGTATCGCATCTACCTTATATTTATGCATAATAGAGGCGCAAATACCAACCGTTCCCGGGCGCATACGGGTAATTCGTTTGTCTAAAAGGCCGTTACCTTTATCAATATACACGTACTCTTCGCGCGAGGTTGTTACATCAATAAATGGTGGATTAAATTCCATCAACGGGTCTATATTATTATATAAATCCTGGATGTTTTTTCCTTTTTGCGGCGGAATAACTTCAAACGAAAACAAGGTTTTTCCGTCTGCTTTTTTTATGTGATCTGTTACTTTCATCAGTTACCTTTTGTCATTCCCGCGAAGGCGGGAATCTCATCAATATTTATCTATTTATTTTTAGCGTTACCACAATCCCGAAGCTTCGGGAGCGCTTTTCGCTATATCTTTTTACGTCATGGCGAAGAAAATTTCTAATTTTCTGTGGCCATCTCTTTATCTGAAGAGATTACGTCGTCGTACCTCCTCGTAATAACGCCAATTTACTATGGTAAAAAGGATGCCGCTTCAATCGCTAACGCAGGCTACACCAATAGTTTTTTCACGGCATCATAGTCTTCTGCATACTCCCAATAAATCCATCTACCATCAACATAGTCGGTTAAAATATACTTTTCGCTAATAGATTTAATCCTTGAAACAGGAATCAATTTTTTTGCGAAATTTTCAGAAGTTATAGGCTCCATTATTTCTTTATTCTTGGAACTAAACCCATGAGAAATTATATAGCTTCCCAATGTTAATTCTATAAATTTATCTTTCATATTGTTTTTTTACCAGACCTCACAGGTTTTGAAAACCTGTGAGGTCTTAACTGCGCATTGGCTCCTCCCCTTCGGGGAGATCTGGACTTCATTAAACCTACAAGGTTTTAAAAACCTTGCAGGTTAAATTATACTTCTGCAATGTTTGGATGCAACCATTTGCTAGCTTTTTCTTTGGTGATGCCTTTTCGTACCGCATAATCTGTTACTTGGTCGTCTGTAATTTTTCCTAAACCAAAATATTTCGCTTCTGGGTTACCAAAATAATATCCAGAAACAGCAGCTGCTGGCCACATGGCTAAACTTTCGGTTAAGGTTACACCAATAATTTTCTCAACCTCTAACAAACTCCAAATAGTTTCCTTTTCTAAATGATCTGGACAAGCAGGATATCCTGGTGCCGGACGAATGCCTTTATAACTTTCTTTAATTAAATCGTCGTTTGTTAAATCTTCATTCTCAGCATAGCCCCAATGTTTGGTGCGCACTTGCTTGTGTAAATATTCGGCTAATGCTTCGGCAAATCTATCGGCAATGGCTTGAGCCATAATGGCGTTGTAATCGTCGTCTTTCGCTTTATAACTATCAGCTAATTCCTGCGCGCCAAAAATGGCCACACAAAACGCCCCCATATAATCGGTTTTCCCGCTGTCTTTTGGTGCTATAAAATCTGCTAACGCGATATTTGGAATCCCTTCACGCTTGCTTAATTGCTGACGTAAGGTTCTAAAAACAGCTATTTCTTTGCCTTTTTTCTGAACCGAAATATCATCATCATTAATGCTGTTAGCTTCAAACAATCCGAAAACTGCCCTAGGCTTTAATAGTTGTTTCGCAATGATGGTTTCAATCATTTTTTGAGCTTCTTCATACATCGTTGTTGCTTGTTCGCCCACCAAATCATCTTTTAAAATATCTGGAAATTTACCATGTAAATCCCAGCTTCTAAAAAACGGAGACCAATCTATAAACGGTACCAGTTCTTTTAAACTTAATTGTTTAAGCATCTGAATGCCTAACTCTTTAGGTTTTACAATTTCAGTGGTTTCCCAATCGATTTTAAACTTACGTTTTCTGGCTTCGGTTATCGAAATATATGATTTCTCTTTACCACGCTTTAAAAATTTCTCACGAAACTCATTGTAATCCATTTTTATATTCGCCACATAATCGATTGCCGTTTTCTTATTCAGTAAATCGCCAACAACAGTAACTGCTCTCGAGGCATCATTTACATGAACCACGGCATTTTTATATTGTGGATCTATCTTAACTGCTGTATGTGCTTTCGAGGTAGTTGCTCCTCCAATAAGCAAGGGCACTGTAAAATTTTGACGTTCCATTTCTTTAGCCAAATACACCATTTCATCTAACGAAGGTGTAATTAACCCCGACAAACCAATCACATCTACATTGTGCGCTTTCGCTTCTGCAATAATTTTTTCTGGTGGTACCATCACCCCTAAATCGACAATCTCGTAGTTATTACAAGCCAGTACAACACTTACTATATTTTTTCCAATATCGTGCACATCACCTTTCACGGTAGCCATAAGCACTTTTCCTACTGGTTCTTGAAATTCACCTTTTTCAGCTTCAATAAATGGATTCAAATAGCCCACAGCCTTCTTCATTACACGCGCCGATTTAACTACCTGAGGCAAGAACATTTTTCCTGCTCCAAACAAATCGCCTACTACATTCATCCCTATCATTAAATGGCCTTCAATCACATCGATGGGTTTTTGGGCTTCTAATCGGGCAGCTTCAACATCTTCAATAATAAAGGCATCTATCCCTTTTACTAAGGCATGGGTAATTTTATCTTGAAGCGAGCCTTCTCGCCATGATAAATCGACTCCTTTTTCAACCTTAGAACCTTTTACGGTTTCGGCAAAATCTAATAAGCGTTCGGTGGCATCATCGCGTCTGTCTAAAATAACATCCTCAACATGCTCTAATAAATCTTTGGGAATATCATCATACACCTCTAAAAGAGCTGGATTTACAATCCCCATATTCATACCCGCTTGGATGGCATGATATAAAAACACCGAATGCATCGCTTCGCGAACGCCATCATTTCCTCTGAATGAAAACGATACGTTACTTACACCACCACTTACAGAAACATTGGGTAAATTTTGTCGAACCCATCGTGTTGCCTCGATAAAATCGATAGCATTTCGGCGGTGTTCTTCCATACCTGTTGCCACAGGAAATATATTTAAATCGAAAATAATATCTTCTGAAGGGAATCCTACTTTATTGACTAGAATATCGTAAGAACGTTTTGCGATTTCTATTCTTCGATCGTAATTATCGGCTTGTCCAACCTCATCAAAGGCCATGACTATCACAGCAGCACCATAACGTTTTATTTGCTTTGCTTCCCAAATAAATTTCTCTTCACCTTCTTTAAGAGAAATAGAATTTACCACACACTTCCCTTGCACAACTTGAAGTCCAGCTTCGATAATTTCCCATTTAGAACTATCAATCATGATAGGAACTCGTGAAATATCGGGTTCGGCAGCAATAAGGTTTAAAAAACGCACCATAGACTCTTTGCCGTCTATCAGTCCGTCGTCCATATTAATGTCGATAATTTGCGCACCACCATCCACTTGATGACGTGCTACTTGCAAAGCTTCATCGAATTTCTCTTCCTTAATAAGTCTTAAAAACATACGAGAGCCAGCAACGTTTGTACGTTCTCCAACGTTGATAAAATTGCTGTTTTCATTCAAGACTAGAGGCTCTAATCCAGATAAACGCATGTATTTTGTTTGTTTAATTTTCATAACTCTTAATGTGACCCTTCGACTGCGCTCAGGGTGACAGTTCGTGGTTTATATTTAGCTGCTATATCTGCAATAACTTTAATATGTTCTGGCGTGGTTCCGCAACATCCGCCAATAATGTTTATTAAATTCTTTTTTAGATATTCTTCAATTTGCTCGCCCATGTCTTCTGGAGATTCATCATACTCACCAAAAGCATTTGGTAAACCGGCATTAGGATGCGCCGAAATAGCAAAATCGGTTTTATTCGCGATGGCTTCTAAATGCGGTTGCAATAAATTAGCTCCTAACGCACAATTAAAACCTATGGACAATAACGGAATATGAGACACCGAAATTAAAAATGCTTCAGCTGTTTGTCCTGATAAGGTACGACCGCTAGCATCTGTAATCGTGCCGCTTAACATGATAGGAATATCGATATTTCTTTCTTCTTTTACTTCTTCAATAGCAAACAATGCTGCTTTAGCATTCAACGTATCAAAAACCGTTTCAACTAATAGTAAATCGACACCACCATCTATTAAGGCTTCAACTTGTTGTTTATAGGCTATGCGCAATTCATCAAAGGTTACCGCTCGAAAGCCTGGATCGTTAACATCTGGCGACATACTTGCGGTACGATTTGTTGGCCCGATAGACCCCGCTACGAAACGCGGCTTATTGGGTTCTCTTTTTGTAAACTCATCGGCAACTTCTTTTGCTATTTTAGCCGATTGATAATTTAGTTCGTAAACCAAATCTTCCATCTGATAATCTGCCATAGCAATAGTAGTACCCGAAAAGGTATTGGTTTCTACGATGTCTGCCCCAGCTTCAAAATATTTACCGTGAATGGTTTTAATAGCTTCTGGTTGGGTTATGGACAACAAATCGTTATTTCCTTGTAATGGTGTTGGGTAATCTTTAAAGCGTTCACCACGGAAATCTGCCTCGGTAAATTTATAGCGCTGAAGCATGGTTCCCATAGCACCATCGAGTACCAGAATACGTTCTTGTAAAGCTTTTTGTATGTTTGACATATTGATTTTTTTATCTCTGTATGTCATCAAGAAAAGTAAAAAAAACACTTTTCGTTATCTTTCCAATATTCTATGGAATATTAGTAGAACGTAGCACCTTCTTTAATAGCATAAAGGGTTGCCAAGGCTTCAACGGGTCTATTCCCTCTACCTTTCTTGATAACACTATTAATACGTTTATGAACTAGCGAGCAAAAATACTAACAATATTTTTGTTTTCATTATCATGCAAGGTCTTTTTTTGACCTTGTAGGTGTTGTTATCATTTAAAAATAAATACCTACAAGGTTTTTAAAACCTTACAGGATTTAATATTCTATTCAAATAATGGAGATGACAAATAACGATCGCCTCTATCGCAAATAATGGCCACTATGACTCCTTCTTCAATCGTTTCGGCAATTTTTAATGCACAATACACCGAACCGCCACTGCTCATACCTGCAAAAATCCCTTCTTCTTTAGCTAGTCGTTGCGTTGTAGTTTTAGCATCTTGTTCGCTAACATCTACCACAACATCTACTTTGGAACGATTAAAAAACTTGGGTACATACTCTGGTGACCATTTTCGAATTCCAGGTATTTTAGCACCATCCTCTGGCTGTGCTCCAACTATAGATATTGTTTTATTTTTTTCTTTTAAATAAGTTGAAACGCCCATAATGGTTCCTGTTGTTCCCATAGCCGACACAAAATGCGTTATTTTACCATCGGTGTCATTCCAAATTTCTGGACCGGTGGTTTTATAATGTGCTTTCCAATTATCGTCATTTTCAAACTGATTTAGTAAGGTATATCCTTTTTCATCACGTAACTGAAACGCTAAATCTCTGGAACCTTCTATACCAGCATCGGCAGGTGTTAAAATAACTTCGGCACCATATGCACGCATCGTTTTTACCCGTTCTACCGTAGAGTTTTCAGGCATAATCAACACCATATTTAAACCAAATAAATTAGCGATGAACGCCAAGGCAATACCTGTATTTCCGCTTGTTGCTTCTACAAGATAACCGCCTTTTTTAATATCACCACGCTTAACAGCTTCGTTAATCATGTTAAAGGCCGCACGATCTTTTACGCTTCCTCCTGGGTTATCGCCTTCTAATTTCAAGTACAGTTTTACACCTTTTTTTGAAATGAGATGCGTTGCCTCAACAAGTGGCGTGTTTCCTATTTGATCTAAGATACCTTTAATTGATGCCATTTTTTTTGGGTCTGATTTTTATTTCGGTTTGATAGGTCACTAACGAGTTTTCTGGGACCGATTGCGTAATCCAAACGTTTGCTCCAATGGTGCTATTTGCTCCAATTACAATATCGCCACCTAAAATAGTTGCGTTAGCATAAATGGTAACATTATCTTCGATGGTTGGGTGACGCTTGCTCGATTTCATTTCCTTTTTCACCTGAATACCTCCCAGCGTAACCCCTTGAAAGATTTTTACATTACTTTTTATAATAGAGGTTTCGCCTATAACGATACCTGTTCCATGATCCACGAAAAAGGATTCGCCAATAGTTGCTCCCGGATGAATATCGATACCCGTAATACCATGTACATATTCACTCATCATACGTGGAATAATAGGCACTTTTAAGACATATAATTGATGACTTAATCGATATACCGAAATAGCATAAAATCCGGGATATGCCAAATAGACTTCCTCAATGCAGGTTGAAGCAGGGTCGTTTTTCAGAAAAGACGCCGCATCTAAATCGAGCTTTTTTCTGATTGTTGGAAACTGTTCTTGAAACTCATTCCATAACCCTTCACCGTTTTCGATAGCAAGTTTGGATGTTATTTCTATAAACGTTTTTTTTAAAAATATGGTTTCGTCTTCCAGCTCATCAAACAAGTTATAAAACAGTCGTTTTGTAAATGTTTTGATAACCTCTTTTAATCGTATGTTGTAATTTTTCATGATTAGGTATCACAATTGAAGCCGTAAAAATACGCAATAAATAATTATTTATTAGATAGATTGTACTACAGCTTTTGGCGCTTCTTTACGTGAACCATCAAATCCATCAATACCACTTACGGTGGTATATTTTAAAACATATCGCTTCCCTGGATTGATAATTCGATAAGCCGCCTGACACATTAAAGTTGCCTCATGAAACCCACAAAGTATTAATTTTAATTTTTCCGGATAGGTATTTACATCACCAATGGCAAAAATTCCCGGAATATTCGTTTGGTAATTAAGTGAATTATCTACTTTGATAGCATTCTTCTCGATTTCTAATCCCCAATCTGCGATAGGACCTAATTTTGGTGACAAGCCGAATAACGGAATAAAATAATCTGTTTCTAAACGAAAATCTTCTCCTTCTTTATTTACGGTTAGCGCTTCAATTTTTCCATCACCATGTAATTCGGTTACCTCGGCAGGAGTGATTAAATTTATTTTTCCAGCTGCTTTTAATTCACTCACTTTTTCGACTGAATCAAGCGCTCCTCTAAATTCGTTTCTTCTATGAATTAAAGTAACTTCTGATGCCACATCGGCAAGAAAAATGCTCCAATCTAAGGCAGAATCGCCACCACCAGATATTACCACACGTTTATCTCTATAAACTTCAGGATCTTTAATAAAATATTCCAACCCGTTGTCTTCATAGATTTCTAAGTTATCCAATCCTGGTTTTCTGGGTTCGAAAGATCCTAAACCACCAGCAATTACCACCACTGGCGCCTGGTGTTTAGTGCCTTTATTAGTTGTTACAATAAAAGAACCGTCTTCCTGCTTTTCAATAGTTTCGGCACGTTCGCCTAAGGTAAATCCTGGCTCAAACTGTTTGCCTTGTTCTAACAAGTTTTTTGTTAAATCGCCGGCCAATATTTCTGGAAATCCTGGTATATCATAAATAGGTTTTTTAGGGTAAATCTCTGAACATTGTCCACCAGGTTGTGGTAAGGCATCTATTAAATGACATTTTAATTTTAGCAATCCTGCTTCAAAAACGGTAAATAATCCTGTTGGTCCCGCTCCTATTATAAGTATATCTGTTTTAATCATTTTTCTTTTCAATTAATCCTTTAGTAAATTCGTTTAGTGTTTCCACTTTTTGTTCGAAATCACCTTTTATTGTTTTTCTATATTCATTTAAATTTTTAACTAAATCGTCTACATTTTCTGGAATCACATCCTCGAAAAACTGGCGTAAACGTTTAGCTGTAGTTGGTGACTTCCCATTGGTTGAAATAGCCACTTTTACATTGCCTTTTGTGACAATACCACCCATATAAAAATCGCAATACGGTGGGTTGTCGGCAACATTAACCAATATGCTTCTTTTTCTGCAGTGTTTATGTACTTTAATATTGACTTTAGGAACATCGGTCGTGGCGATAACAATATGTTTGCCCTTTAGATAGCGCTTGCTGTAACGACGCTTAATTAATTTAACATCGCCTTTTTTAGCCAATTCTATGGTACCTTCTCGAAACATTGGCGACACCATGGTTACTTTGGCGTCTGGACTCGATTTTAAGAGAAATGTTAGTTTTTCTTCGGCTACGTGTCCACCGCCCACAATAAGCACATTAAGATGCCCTAGCTTTAAAAAAATAGGGTATAAATTATTCCTTTCCATCATTTCAATTGAGATTATACTTTATGAAATTCTTTAACTATTGAAGTTAATTGAACCCGCTCTTTTACGACCTCGCCAATAATGATTATGGCTGGATTTGATAATTGCTTTTCCTTGACAATTTCGCATATCGTATTAATGGTACCGAAACCAGATTTTTCGTTTTCGGTAGTGCCTTCTTGTATTATTGCAATAGGTAATTCTTGTTTGTTTTCTTCTGAAAAAATACGCACAATCTCTTCTAATTTGCCCATGCCCATCAAAATTACAATGGTTGCCGAAGATTTTGCCGCAATGGCAACATCTGCAGACAATTGATGCTCTTTAGTCGTTCCTGTTATTACCCAAAAACTTTCTGCGGCTCCGCGTTTAGTTAGTGGAATCCCTTGATATGCTGGAACAGCAATTGACGATGAAATTCCTGGAACCACAAACGTTTCTAAACCAAATTGTTTAACATAATCGATTTCTTCCGCACCTCTTCCAAAAACAAAAGGATCGCCACCTTTTAATCGAACCACATGTCCTTTTTCGTTAGCTTTTGAAACAATAAGTTCATTAATTTGCTCTTGTTGATAGGCATAACACCCCTTACGTTTGCCTACAAAAATAAGCTCGGTATCTTTTGAAGCATATTTTAAAAGTGCTTCATTTATAAGTGCGTCATACAAAATCACGTCTGCAGATTCAATCGCTTTAATAGCTTTAATCGTAATTAAATCTGCATCGCCTGGTCCTGCTCCTACTACTGTTAATTTTGGAATTTTAATACTCATTTGTACCTCCTATTCTAAATCGTAGTTTGATTCAATTTTGTATCCTCGCCTCTAAAAGCTCTTACTTTCGCTAAAAATGCATTGGCATTATCGATATATCGAGAAGCGAAATCTTCGGTTGGCGCGAATTTATTTATTTGATAAATTAACTCTGAAAACGAGGTTCCTAAATCTATTTTTTCGCTAGCTACAAATAATTCATCAAACTGACTTACTATACCGGCGTGGGTATTCGTGCTTTTGTTTTCTGCTAATAACATAGCTTTCGCAGAATTCACCATAGACGTATACGCATGATAGATAGCGCCAGAATACACTTTATTGTTAAATGCTTCTTGGGCGTTTTCTATTTTCTCTTCGCTTTCAAAAAACAGTGTTGCAATTAAATCGATTACTACACCAGCACATTCGCCAATACCAATTTCTTTTTCGTATTTTTCATTAGAACCCCAATCAATAAAATCTTCCTGAGTTAAGTTCGTTACATCTTGAAGGTCGTTTAATAAATCATAATAATAACGTTCTCCAGTTACTTTATAATATTCTACAAACGATTTACCATTTGCGTTAGCTTGAAAATCATTTAAAATTCGACGTAAAGCTTCTGGCCCTCTTTTACTTGGTACTTTAACTACTTTATCGGCAAATTGCCCATTACCATCACCTAAATTTCCTCCACCAATTAAGACTTGTAAGGCCGGTGCCACTAATTTATCTGGCGTACGAACAGACATCCCTTGAAACCCGATATTCGCCATATTATGTTGCCCACAAGCATTCATACAACCACTCGCTTTAATTACGACGTCGCTGTTTTCTAAATACTGAGGATATTCTGTTTTTATTACGCGCTCCAATTCTCCGGCAATACCCGTACTACTTGCAATTCCTAAATTACAGGTATCGGTACCAGGGCAAGCAGTAATATCTACGGCTTTATTATAACCAGCTTCAGAGAAACCTAATTTTTCTAATTCTGTATAAAAGAATGGTACTAAATCTTCCTTTACAAATGGAATTACTATATTTTGACGCAAGGTTAAGCGAATTTCTCCAGCAGCATATTTATCAACTAAATCTGCTAATAATCTTGCTTTATCTGTATAAAAATCTCCTAAAAGCACTTTTATTCCGATGGCCACATAACCTGCCTGCTTCTGCCGAATGAGGTTAGTAGATTTCCATAATTCGAAGGCTTTTTGATCTTTAATATCCACCTCTGGTGCTTCAACCGAAACAGGTTTTGAAGCCACATAAGCATCGGCATCAATAGCAACCGACTTAAATTCGATAGCGTTTTGCTCTTGGTTTACTAAGTCTCTAAAAGCATCTAATTCAATATCTTTAATTAAGAATTTTAATCTGGCTTTGGCACGAGATCTACGCTCGCCAAAACGATCAAAAACTCTTAAAACACCTTCCATGGTTGGAATTATTTTATCGGTTTCAATAAAATCGTAAAGTACATCGGCATGACGTGGTTGCGACCCTAAGCCACCACCAATCATTACTTTAAACCCACGAACGCCATTTTGAATTTTAGCTATAAAACCTAAATCGTGCATGTACGAAAGTCCGGTATCTTCATCTGAAGACGAAAAAGAGACCTTAAATTTACGTCCCATTTCCTGACAAATAGGGTTTCTTAAGAAGAAACGAAATAAGGCATCTGCGTATGGCGAAACATCAAACGGTTCGTTAACATCGATTCCGGCAAGTTCTGATGCTGTGACGTTTCTAACCGTGTTTCCACAAGCTTCACGTAAGGTAACATCATCTTTTTCTAATTCTTGCCAAAGTTCTGGTGTTCTATTTAAATCTACATAATGAATTTGAATATCCTGACGTGTTGTAATGTGTAAACGCCCACGAGAATATTCATCTGATACATCAGAAATTCTTCTTAATTGGTTACTCTTTACTTTTCCGTAAGGTAATTTTATACGAATCATTTGTACGCCTTCTTGACGCTGACCGTAAACACCACGTGCTAAACGCAGACTTCTAAATTTTTCTTCGTCGATTTTACCTTTATTGAATAGCTCAATTTTTTTGGCTAATTCAATAATATCCCTTTCGACAATAGGATCTTCTATTTCCGTTCTAAAACTTTGCATCTCATACCTGACCTTCTTGTGCAGAAGGAATTTTTTTTAGTGTTTATATTTAAATCAATCTGCTATTATTGAATAAATCCCGCTCCTACGGTATTATTTGATTGTGTATCAATTAAAATAAATGATCCGTTTGTTCTGTGATTTTTAAACTGATCAAAGAATAATGGTTTATTAAACTTAAAAGTAACCGAAGCGATATCATTTACGCCTAGACCTTTAACATTCTTTTCTATACCTGAATAATCTGGGTGAATTTTATGGTTGATTGTTTCAACACGTGCTAAAACTTTATTAACACCATGTTGTATTACATATTTTGATCCCGCTTCTAGAGGTGTTGAATCCATCCAACAAATATTAGCTGTAAATTGCTTATCGATGGTTGGTAATTCCCCTTCTTTTACAATCATATCACCTCTGCTTACATTAATATCATTTTCTAAGGTGATGGTTACCGAAGAACGTCTTGAAGCCGTCTGGTACTTTTCATCATAGAAATAAATGTCTTTAATTTTAGATCTTGTTTTTGATGGTAATACTAAAATATCGTCGCCAACACTTAATTCGCCACCATACACTTTGCCTGCATAACCTCTAAAATCGTGAAAATCTTCCGTTTTTGGGCGAATAACAAATTGTACTGGGAAGCGTGGTGTACCCACATTATAGATGTCTTTTTTATCTAATTGCTCTAAATGTTCTAATAAGGCTTCACCTTTATACCAAGGCATATTTCCTGATCGGTTTACCACATTATCACCTTTTAAAGCACTTACAGGAATGAACGTTATTTTTTGGTCTTGGTAATCTCTCTTACTCATTAATTCAGAGAAATCTGCTTTGATTTTATTGTAAACATCTTCAGAATAATCCACCAAATCCATTTTATTAATAGCTACAACAACATCTTTAATTCTTAATAAATTATTGATGAAGAAGTGACGATTGGTTTGCTCGATAACCCCTTTCCTAGCATCAATTAAAATAATAGATGCTTGTGAAGTGGATGCGCCAGTAACCATGTTACGTGTATACTCCACATGACCAGGCGTATCTGCTATTATGTAACTTTTCTTTTTGGTTGAAAAATAAATATGAGCAACATCAATGGTGATTCCTTGTTCTCTTTCGGCTACCAAACCATCTGTTGCTAAAGAAAAATCTAAGTAATCGTATCCTTTTTGTTTACTTGTTTTTTCTATAGCCTCTAATTTATCGGTGGTTAATGATTTTGTATCGTAAAGTATGCGCCCAATTAAGGTGCTTTTTCCATCGTCTACACTTCCTGCTGTTGCAATTTTTAATACTTCCATTTTATATTTTGCTTTATGCTTTAGGCTTTACGCTTTAAGCATTTTAAACTTATCTTAATTTTAATTTGGCTTACGGCTTAAAGCCTGAAGCTTACTGCTAGAAATAACCTTGTTGTTTACGTTTTTCCATGGCTGCTTCAGAGCGTTTATCGTCGATACGCGCACCACGCTCTGAAATAGTACTATCTCTAATTTCCTCTACTACTTTAGAAATTGTGGATGCTTCTGACAATACTGCCGCGGTACAACTCATATCGCCTACAGTTCTAAAACGCACCATTTCTTCAATCACTTCTTCGTTATCATCTCTGTAAACAACTTCATCTTCTGCAGACCAAATCATTCCATCTCTTAAGAATACTTTACGTTTGTGTGCAAAATAGATAGAAGGAATTTCGATGTTTTCTTGTTCTATATAAGACCAAACATCTAATTCTGTCCAGTTTGAAATTGGGAACACACGTACGTTTTGCCCTAAATTAATTTGACCATTCAACATATCGAATAACTCTGGGCGTTGGTTTTTTTCGTCCCATTGACCAAAATCGTCACGTACCGAAAAAATACGCTCTTTTGCTCTTGCTTTTTCTTCATCGCGACGTGCACCACCTATACAAGCATCAAACTTAAATTCTTCAATAGCATCTAAAAGCGTTGTTGTTTGCAATTGATTTCTACTAGCATATCTACCAGATTCTTCTTTTACTTTACCTTGATCGATAGAATCTTGCACATTTCTAACAATTAATTCCAACCCTAACTCTTTCACCAAACGATCTCTAAACTCAATAGTTTCAGGGAAATTATGCCCTGTATCGATATGCATTAAAGGAAATGGAATTTTAGCAGGATAAAATGCTTTAACCGCTAAACGTACCAAAGTAATTGAATCTTTTCCACCAGAAAATAACAATACAGGTTTTTCAAACTGTGCAGCAACTTCTCTAATAATGTATATCGCTTCGTTTTCTAATGAATTTATTTTTGATGTATCTTTCTTCATAATAGGCCCCACCTAACCTCCCCGAAGGGGGAGGAATTCTTACTCGGGCGGAATAAGAATCTTTGTTGTTTTATATTTTAATCTTTTATGCTATTTGCTAAAAACACAAATCGCAACTTTATAACTTTTTAACCTGATAACTTTATAACTCAATTAAGCATGCAATCCACACTCTCTGTTCTCTAAAGCTTTTGTGGGATCGAAATATTTAAATTCGTTAGGCAACTTGTTTTCTTCTAAATATTTATCTAAATCGGCATCAGACCAATAGTAAAACGGACTCACTTTTAATACGCCATCTTTACTAACACTAAAAATACCAATGCTGTCTCTAAACGCTGTTTGCCCTTGACGTAAATTTGTAAACCAAACTTTTGGCTTATGCTCTTCCATAGCGCGTCTAAACGGTTCCAACTTAACTTGTTCTGTAAATAATGCGTGTTCTGGTGCATCTACACTGGGAATTCCCAAAACCACATCTCTATGTGCTGTAGTTTGTTTAGGCACGTATAAAAAGATATTCAACTTTAAATCTTTTATTACTTGCTCTGCATGTCTATAGGTTTGTGGTGTATTGTACCCTGTATCGCACCAAACTACTGGTATATTAGCTTCAACCACACTTACTGCATGTAAAATAGCCGCTTCGTAAGGTCTAAAATTTGTTGTTACAACAGCCTCATTATTAAGTTCAAAAGCCTTCTTGATAATTTCAGAAGGCGATTTATCTTTATAAAGCGTATTTAATTCGTTTATTTTTTCTTGTGTTATCATCTTCAATGTTATTTTCCCCATTTAATGCCATTCCAAATTCGTTCGTGAAAAAAGTATAAAACCATTTTTGTCACTAACTCTACAGATCCAATTGAAAATGCCAACGTTAGCTGTCCGGTAATAACCCATGAAATTAAAATAGTATCTAAAGTTCCGATTATTCTCCAGCTAATTGACTTAACAACACTTCTGGCCGGCTTTTCTTTAGCAGCATCTGATTTATAGGTGGTTTTCTCGCTTTGATTTGAATTTATTAACACTTGCTCAATCATTTTTACTTAGTATTACATTAATCCTATCGATTTAGTAGGAATTGCAAATTTAGAACTTTTTATTTTAAATCAAACTATAATGTAAAAAAATTAAGAAAACGCATTGTTTTACTTATTTAAGTTAAAAAAAATAAAAAAAAGTCTAGTATTTTAAGAAAACCTCAATTATGAAGAGCCCGATAAATCCTCTAAAGTATTCTCTCTTAGCACTTTTAAGGTATTATCACGAACCTGAATCATAAGTTTATGAACACCACAAGCATGTTCATCTGGACAATCATCGCATTTCTCATAAAAATTCAAACTCACACAGGGCACCATGGCAATTGGACCTTCTAAAATACGCATAACGTCTGCCATTTGAATATCTGCCGGTTTTTTTATAAGATAATAACCGCCATGCTTTCCTTTTTTAGAGCCTAAAAATCCCGCCTTTCTTAAAGAAAGTAAAATACTCTCAAGAAATTTTTGTGGAATGTTTTCGCCTTTAGATATTTCGCCTACCTGAACGGGTTGACTCCCTTCTTTTTTAGCGATAAAAGTAAGCGCCTTTATTCCGTATTTTGTTTTTTTAGATAGCATGATGCTAATATAGTTAATTTAGGGCTTGCTCCAAATCATTAATAATATCATTTACATGCTCTAAACCCACCGAAATTCGCACCATTCCATCGGTAATTCCTGCTGCTGCTTTCACTTCTTGCTCTACCTTGGCATGCGTGGTGCTTGCCGGGTGCGTTACTATGGTTCTAGTATCTCCTAAATTGGCAGATAAGGAACACATTTTTATCGCATCTAAAAATTGTCGCCCGCCTTCTATTCCGCCTTCTACCTCAAAGGCAACGATATTACCGCCCAATCTCATTTGCTTTTTTGCGATATCGTATTTAGGATGTGACTTTAAAAAAGGATATTTTACCCATTTTACTTTAGGATGCGCTTCTAAATAAGTCGCCAATTTTAAAGCGTTTTCACAATGCTTTTCTGTTCTAACCGCTAACGTCTCTAAAGATTTCGATAAAACCCAAGCATTAAAAGGACTCATTGAAGGACCCGTAAGACGCGAGAACAAATATATTTCGCGAATTAATTCTGCTTTACCAACGGTAATACCGCCGAGTACACGCCCTTGTCCGTCCATTAATTTAGTGGCGGAGTGAATTACTAAATCGGCACCATGTTTTATAGGGTTTTGCAAATAAGGTGTCGCAAAACAGTTGTCGATCACTAAGAGTATATTGTGTTTTTTACAAAGAGCACTTAAATAGTCTAAATCCAACACATCTACTCCGGGATTTGTTGGTGTTTCGGCATACAGAAACTTCGTGTTAGGTTTAATTAACCCCTCTGCACTTTCAACATCGTTTACATTAAAATAAGAACACTCTATATTCCATTTTGGAAAGTATTTGGTAAATAAACCATGGGTAGCACCAAATACAGAGCTACATGACACCACATGATCGCCCGCATCTAGCAATGTTGCAAAGGTTGAAAACACAGCAGCCATTCCACTAGCAAAAGCAAAACCTGCTTCGGCACCTTCCATTAAACAAACTTTATCTACAAATTCGTTAACATTAGGATTGCTATAACGACTATACAAATCGCGTTGCTTTTCTTCTGCAAAAGAGGCACGCATTTCTTCGGCATCATCAAAAACAAATCCTGATGTTAAATATAAAGGAACCGAATGCTCTGAAAATTGTGTGGTTTCAGACTGTGTTCTTATCGCTAATGTTTCGAATTTTTTATTACTCATATTTTTTTATTTTACCTAAACCACGCCAAGGCATTTTTATCATTCTATTTTAAAGCTTCTAAGCAGCAAAGTTACAAAGTTACAGCGCTATTAGATTTCTTTTATACACAAAAAGCCCCCTCTCTTAACGACTTTAAAACTTTGAAACTTTGCGACTCTGAAACTTAATTTATATGTTTAGACAATCTTAAAATATCGCCAAATACACCTCGTGCTGTTACTTCGGCACCGGCGCCTGCACCTTGAATTACTATGGGTTGTTCGCCATAACTCTCGGTAAATATTTCAAAAATAGCATCCGATCCTTTAATTTGACCCAATGTGCTATCTCCTGGAATAGATACTAATTTTACTTCTAAATTGCCTTTGTCTTGAGATAAATCGCCCGACAAATCGCCAATATATCTTAAAACATGCCCCGGTTTTTGTGCTTCTTTTAGTTTTTGAAATTCATCATCTAAGACATGCAACTGACTTAAAAATTCAGTAACAGCAATGTTTTGATATGCTTCCGGAATTAAATTCTGAACCGAAACATCTTCAAATTCATTTTGCAAATCTAATTCTCTGGCTAAAATTAGCAATTTTCTAGCCACATCGTTTCCAGAAAAATCTTCTCTAGGGTCCGGCTCCGTAAAACCTTTATCAATAGTTTCTTTAATGATTTTACTAAACGGTTTGTCTTGAACCGAAAAATTATTGAACAAATAACTTAATGTGCCCGAGAATACACCGCGTATTCTGGTAATATTTTCGCCCGATTCATGCAGCAATTTAATGGTATCGATTAGAGGTAATCCCGCGCCAACCGTGGTTTCATATAAATATTGCTTGTTTTGCTCTTTTAATTTTTCGCGTAAATCGGTGTAAAATTGATGCGAAATGGTATTGGCTATTTTATTAGAAGACACTAAGTCGAAACCAGCCTCAACAAGCGGAACATAATTCGTGTAAAAACCAGAACTCGCTGTATTATCGACCGCAATTAAATTTTCTAAATGATGCGTTTTAGCAAAATCTATAACGTGCTGAATAGAGCTTTCTAATGATGACGACTCAATAGCCTGTTTCCAGTTTTTATCAACACCTTTTTTGTTTAAAAGTAGTTTTCTAGAATTTCCAATGGCAAAAACATTCAGGTTAATTCCTTTGCGTTTTTCAATATCATCTTTCGATTTTAAAATCTGATTAATTAAAGCACTACCCACCAAACCGTGACCAAAAATGGCAATATTAATTTTCTTTGAAATTCCGAAAATTTCACCATGAATCACATTCATAGCTTTATGAAGTTGGTCCTTTTTAACCACCAAACTCACATTTTTTCCAGTTACTGTATTATTGAATAGTAACGGCGTAATTTGGTTTTTTATAAGGGCATTAAATGGTTTATGAAATGAACTTAACTCTATTCCGATTATGGAAATAACCGAAACATCGTCAACCACACCTATTTTATTGACGTCTTGTGAATAGAAATCGTTTTCAAATTCGCGTTCTAAGGCGATAACTGCTTGGGTTGCTTGGTCTGCATCAATAATTAACCCTATACCACGTTCTGAAGAGCCTTGCGAAATAATACTAACACTTATATTTTGTTTTGCTAATGCACCAAAAATACGAGCATCAACCCCGCTTTTACCTAATAACCCACGACCTTCTAAATTTAAAAGTGCCACATTATCTAAAACCGATAGCGAGGTTACTTCTTTAGAATTTGGTTTGGCGGTAATTAAGGTACCCTCGTCTTTTGGATTGAAGGTATTTAAAATTCGCAGGTTTATATTTTTTTCAACTAGCGGAATAATGGTTTTTGCGTGTAACACAGTAGTGCCAAAATTGGCGAGTTCGTTCGCTTCGCTAAACGACAATTCTCTTATTTGTTTCGCGTCTTCAACTAATTCTGGATTTGCCGTATAAATGCCATTTACATGCGTGTAATTCTGTAATTCTTCGGCATCTAAATAATTGGCAATAAGCGCCGCAGTATAATTACTGCCATTTCTACCTAAAGTCGTGGTTTCATTTTTAGAATTCGACGCAATAAAACCTGTTACAATATTTATAACATCGCCACCGTTTTTCTTATAAAAGTTTTTAACGTTCTCTTTTGATAGTTGCAAAATGGGTTGGGCATTACCAAAAGCGCCATCGGTTTTAATTAATTCTCTCGAATCGACAGCATTCGCTTTAATTCCTTTGCTGTTTAATATGGCTGCAATTAATTTAACCGATAACAATTCGCCCTGCGCTAAAATTTCGTCTTTGGTTTTTTTACTGTAATCGCCCAACAAGCTAACACCTTCAAATAATTTATCTAAAGTTGCAAATTCAGCTGAATAATCGACTTCTTTAAATGGCTTTGTTTGATAGTTTTTAAAAACTTGTAAAACTTCTTTATACGGATGCCCTTTTACGGCTTTATTTAAAATATCTTCTAAATCGTCTGTAGCAGAACTTCTTGCCGAAACTACCACAGTAATTTTCTCCCCAGCATTTACTTTATTTTCAATAATTGAAATAACGGTGTTTAATCCGTCGCCATTTGCTAAAGATTTTCCTCCAAACTTTAATACTTTCATTCTTCTTTTTTTCGAATTTGGCACAAAAATGCCTTCTACTATTTTCTCTAATTGCTCGTACTCCATTAAAAATGCATCATGCCCATGTACCGAGTTTATCTCATTATACGTGACATTCGGATTTGAAACCGCCAATTGTTTGTGTGTTTGTCTATTTTCTTCGGCTGTAAAAAACAAATCGGAATCTACTCCTATAATATGAATGTTACAGTGAATATTCTCTAATACATTAAAATCGGTTGGTCTGTTTTTAGTTACATCGATAGTTTTTAAAAGCTGATTCATTAATTTATAAGCAGATAACTGAAAACGTTCCTGCAGCTTTTCACCATGATGTAACAACCAACTTTCTACATTAAAAATCTCTAATTCTTCATTTTTTGAACGCTGAAAACGCTCGTTAAATGATTCTGGCGTTCTGTAGCATAACATGGCATGCATTCTGGCATCGTGTACAGGATTTCTGGAATTTAACAAGAATTGCTCTTGAATCTGACAGTTAGCGATTAACCAATCCGTAGATTTCCAATCGGTTGCTACGGGTATTAAATGCTCTGTAATGTCTGGATTTAACACCGCCATTTCCCATGCAATACCGCCACCTAATGAGCCACCAATAATTGCAAAAAGTTTGTCGATTTTCAACTCCTTCAACCCAATTAAAAACAAACTTGCAATATCGCGGGCTACAAAATCTTTATAGTTGTCGATTACAAATCCATCAAAACCATTTCCTGGAATGTTAAACGACAACACTGTGTAAAGTTTGGTGTCTATAACTTTGTCGTCGCCAACCAAGTCTTGCCACCAGCCATCTTTTCCAGCTACATTACTATTTCCTGTTAAAGCATGATTTACCAACACCACTGGTGCTGTTCCAATGGGATTGCCAAATACCTGATAACTTAAGTTTATTACAGGATTAACAACCTTACTTTCTGTAGTAAAGTCTTTAATGATGATATGTCGCAAATCTTTTTTCAAGAGTAATTTGTAATTTATATTTTGCTAAAAGCTTCTTTTAAATCGGCTTTTAAATCGTCGATATCTTCAATTCCAACAGACAAACGAATTAAATCTTTTGGCGCACCAGCAGCCGCTTGTTCAGCCTCTGTTAATTGCTGATGGGTTGTACTCGCTGGATGAATAATAAGTGATTTTGTGTCACCAATGTTTGCTAATAAAGAGAACAACTTCGTTTCATCGGCAATGGTTTTGGCGGCATCAAATCCACCTTTAGCGCCAAAGGTAACAATTCCACTTTGACCTTTTGGCAAATATTTATCGGATAGTGCTTTGTATTTGCTGCTTTCTAACCCTGGATAATTTACCCAAGCCACTTCTGGTTGTTGCTCTAACCACTTTGCCAATTCTAAAGCATTCTGACTATGTTGTTTTATTCTAACAGGTAAAGTTTCTAATCCTTGAATAATTTGAAATGCATTAAACGGACTTAAAGCACCTCCAAAATCTCTTAAGCCTTCTAAAATTAATTTGAATGTATACGCCGCAGCACCTAAAGCTTCATGATACACTAAACCATGATACCCTGCTGAAGGTTCTGTAAATTCTGAAAATTTACCATTTGACCAGTCAAAAGTTCCAGCATCAACAATAGCGCCGCCTAAGGATGTTCCTTGTCCGCCAATATATTTTGTAAGTGAATGAATAACGATGTTCGCGCCATGTTCAATAGGATTTAAAAGTGCGGGAGTTGCTACCGTATTATCTACAATAAAAGGCACACCTGCTGCTTTTGCATGCACTGAAATCGATTTTAAATCTAACACATCCAGCTTCGGATTTCCTAAAGATTCTACAAAGAAAGCTCTCGTATTATCTTGAACTGCAGCAGCAAAATTATCAGGATTATCGGCATCAACAAAAGTGGTTGTAATTCCCAATCTAGGTAAGGTAACTTTTAATAAATTATAAGTTCCTCCATATAAACTACTAGATGCGACAATATGATCGCCTGCCTTCAATAAGGTTAATAAGCCTGTAGAAATTGCGGCAGTTCCAGAAGCAAAAACAACGGCTCCAATACCGCCTTCAACAGCAGCTAATCGTTCTTGTAAAATTTGATTTGTTGGATTGTTAAGTCTGGTATAAATAAACCCTAATTCTTTTAATGAAAAAAGGTTGGCCGCATGATCTGAATTATTAAACACATACGATGATGTTTGATAAATAGGCACTGCTCTGGTGCCGCCATGTGCTTTAAAATCGTGTCCTGCGTGTAATGCGTTAGTTGCTAATTTTTGTGTACTCATTTTTCTGTTTTTTTTCAGTTAATAAATTGATTAAACCAAAAGCCAAATGCATCATGTTACTGACGTACTTAAAATAGAAAAATGTTAAAAAGAAAATATAACTATAATTAAAAAATAGCTTTGGGTTATCTATCCAATTTTTAATAAATGAATTAAAAATCAAGTAGAATTTAGCACCTTCTTTAATAAATTTAAAGGGTTGCTAAGGCTTCAAAGGGTCTAATCCCTCCACCTTTCTTGATAACATTTCAGTAAGTGTTTGAACTTTGTGAGTGCAAATATTCAGTTAGAAAAATTTAAAATCCTAATTTTTTTTAAAGAATTTTTTAAAATATATCTGAAATCGCACATTAAATCCCTGCGAATCACTTGTTAAAACGCATGTCGTAAAATTTGTTTTGAATCACTAAACTTATGGCTCTATTTTGAATTTTCGATTCTAACCACGATATAATATCTAAATATAAAAAGGCACGACTTTGGTATGGGTCGTTTTCAAATTCTTTTAGCTTTTTATGTAATTTTATAAATTCATTTCTAACTTCGTGTGGATAAATATCTCCGAGACCTCTTAAGAATTTAATAAACTCTCTTTGAACATCGTACAGGTCTTCCATTTTAATTAAAAATTTATACGTGCTTCTAATCAAAACATCCAAGTTGTAATCCATCCCTGCTTCGTAGTGTGCCACTAAATTTAAAATTCTAGCAAAACACAATAAATCTTCACGCATTTGCAGCGACTTATTGTCTATTATTTTTTCTAAATAAACAATACACTTTTTATGTTCGCCGGCACCAAAATACATACTAGCAAATTTATAGTAAAACACCATAATGTGGTGCTCGTCAATTCTATCACTATAATCTTTTAAGCGTTCTAAAACCTCATCAACTAAGGGCAAACCTTCTTTAAAGTTACCCTCCATAAAGTATAAATTAAACTTATTGTTATAAATATATAAAAAGGTTAGTCCATCGATATTATCGTCAAATGGAAACCATTTTTCTTTAGTTATGGTCTCAAATCTAATAAGCGATTCTTTAAACTTATCATAATGCCTTAAGTAAAATAGCGCTTCTAACAAATAATGATTTCCTCTTAAAAAAAAGACCGGATTTAAAATAATTTGATCTTTGTTTTCATAAAAAAGATCCACCCATTTGGATGCGTATTTATAACACGATAAAAAATCGACCGTTAAAAAACTATACCATAAATACGCTTTATATAACCAAAGTTTTTCGCGAAAACCTAAAGTGTTTATATCGTACTTAGGAAGTCTGGCATTAAAATACTTGATAACCCGTTTGCTTTCTTTGTCGTTTTTTACATAACCTGTTTTTAAAAACAAGCCATACAACTGAAGCGATAAATTGGATAATTTACTTGCCAACACATTTTGCTGACTTAATTCTTTTGCCTGAACAGACAACTCATCGGCGCGATTACTTAAACTTCGGGTGATATATTGAGATTCTATAATTTTTTCGAGCTCAACAATTTCATAAGCCACATTTTTCTCTTCGTTAGCAATGGCCAAATTTTTTGCTTTGTCTAATATTTTTAAACTTTGTTTGTATAGCCCTTTATGGTATAAAATAGTTGCAAAATCGAGTTGTTCTCGAATTTGAATTCTTATATTTTGATGCGATGGATTTAATCGTAAACTGATTAAAATTTGCTTATATAAATGTGCTTTTAAGTTAGATAATTGTTCTTTTTTTACAATTCCTTTTTTTAAAATAGCAGATTCATCGTAAACAGACAGTTTTTCGAGTATATTAAACAGCGTCAAAAACTTTGAATCTTCATTAACACCCAAGCGACCTACGTATAGCTTAAACTGACGCTTTTCTGACTTAGAAAGCGATTTTACCAATACAAACAAATTATCTTTTTGCTCTTTTGTCATAGTTATAAAAACAGTATCAATTAACTGATTATTAGCTGTTTAACAAGTTAGCAAGCAAGTTAAACATCGTAAAAAAAGCGAGTTGCATTATCTTTTAAGCAAACCAAAATATAAATTCGTATCACAAAAGAAAAATTTATTTTATTAAATGTCTAATTCTAACGTACAAATTTTTGACACAACGCTTCGCGATGGCGAGCAAGTCCCGGGCTGCAAATTAAACACCGAACAAAAACTAATCATAGCCGAACAGCTAGATTTATTAGGTGTTGATATTATTGAAGCTGGTTTTCCTGTTTCAAGTCCTGGCGATTTTAAATCGGTTGAAGCTATTTCTAAAATTGTAAAACATGCAACAGTTTGTGGTTTAACCCGTTCTGTTGAAAATGATATTAAAGTAGCTGCCGAAGCATTAAAATATGCTAAAACCCCTCGTATACACACTGGTATAGGAACCTCTGATTCACATATAAAATTCAAATTTAATTCTACAAGAGAAGCTATTCTTGAACGCGCTTTTAAGGCTGTAAGTTACGCAAAATCTTTTGTAAATGATGTAGAATTTTACGCCGAAGATGCAGGAAGAACCGACAACGACTATTTAGCTCGTGTTTGCGAAACCGCTATTAAAGCAGGCGCTACCGTTTTAAACATTCCAGATACCACCGGCTATTGTTTACCACATGAATATGGTGCTAAAATTAAATACTTAAAAGAAAACGTAAAAGGTATTGAAAAAGCCATTTTATCTTGCCATTGCCATAACGATTTAGGTTTAGCAACAGCAAATTCTATTGAAGGAGTTATTAATGGTGCACGCCAAATTGAATGTACTATTAATGGTATAGGCGAACGTGCTGGTAATACTGCCCTTGAAGAAGTGGTGATGATTTTAAAACAACATCCTTATTTAAAATTAGATACCAATATTAAAACAGAAATGTTGTATGGTATTAGCCAGTTAGTGTCTGATAGCATGGGTATTTATACACAACCAAACAAGGCTATTGTTGGTGCTAATGCATTTGCTCATAGCTCTGGAATTCATCAAGATGGGGTGATTAAAAATCGTGAAACTTACGAAATTATCGATCCTAAAGATGTTGGTGTTACAGAATCTGCGATTGTATTAACTGCAAGAAGTGGTCGTGCTGCATTGGCTTATAGAGCAAAAAATGTGGGTTACGAATTAACCAAACTTCAGTTAGATGAAATTTATCTTAATTTCTTAGACTTCGCAGACCAAAAGAAAGAAGTAACCGATGATGATATTCATTATATTATAGAAAATAGTAAGCTATATAAGGAGATAATTTCAGCATAATAGATTATATTTCCGTTTTAAAGGAAATGTCTAAAAACCAATTGAAATGAAATTAAATATTGCTGTTTTACCGGGTGATGGTGTTGGACCAGAAGTAATAGCTCAAGCCGAAAAGGTCTTGAAAGCTATCGCTATGGAATTTAACCACGTTTTTACCTTTCAGCATGCTTTGGTTGGTGCCTGTGCAATTGAAAAAACAGGCAATCCACTACCCGAAGAAACCGTTTCAATTTGCGAAAAAGCCGATGCCATTTTATTTGGCGCTATTGGTAATGAGGCGTTCGATTTAGATCCGTATGCTAAGATTAGACCAGAACAAGGATTATTAAGGCTTAGAAAATCGTTAGGTTTATACACCAATATTAGACCGGTAATAGCTTATGAAGATTTATTAAACAAATCTCCTTTAAAGAAAAAACAAATAAACAACACCAATATTCTTATTTACCGAGAACTTACTGGGGGCATTTATTTTGGTGAAAAAAAATTAAGTGATGATGGTAATACCGCATCCGATATATGTGAATATACCCGATTTGAAATAGAACGCATTGCACATTTAGCCTTTAAAGCGGCTCAATCTAGAAGACGAAAATTAACCTTAGTAGATAAAGCCAATGCTATGGAAAGCTCTCGTTTATGGCGTCGCGTGGTACAAGAAATGGCACCACAATATCCAAACGTTCGATTAAACTTTATGTATATCGATAATGCTGCCATGGAACTTGTAATGAATCCGAAACAATTCGATGTTATATTAACCGAAAATATGTTTGGTGATATCTTATCTGAAGAAGCAAGCGTTATAGTTGGATCTATCGGATTGCTGGCATCGGCGTCATTAGGTGAAAAACATGCTATGTTTGAACCTATTCACGGCGCATATTCAAAAGCTGCCAATAAAGGAATCGCAAACCCGATTGCATCTATTTTAGCTGCGGCCATGTTGTTAGACCATTTTGGACTGGACGATGAAGCTGCCTTGGTGAGAGAGGGTGTTGATAAAGCCTTAAAACTTCATATCACAACACCAGACTTAAACACCAAATACGATAATATTACCACCACAAAAGTTGGGGATTTTATAGAAGATTTTATTAATCATCCAGACGAAACCAACTTAAACTTTACCAACATACATTTAGGACAATCCACAATCATATAATTATTTGAGTTAGTCACCAACCTATTAAAATTACTGGAATGTCCTTAAAAGCGTATTTTTTAAATACGCTTTTTTTAATGCATTATAACTGGTTGGAATCTAACGGCAATTAAACAGATTTTAAGAAGGTATTGAATCCGTAGTATATATATTTATAGACTTTGCAACCAATCATACAACCTATCGGTCCATGTTTGCAAATAGCCTTTACCTAAAGCCAAACTGTAACCATGGCCACCTTCTGGATAAATATGTATCTCGGTTTTAACGCCTTTGTCCTTTAAGGCTTTATAGAAATTCAAACTATTTTCAACCGGCACAGCAGTGTCGTCGCCAGAATGCACTATAAAAGTCGGCGGTGTATTTTGAGTTACTTGCAATTCGTTTGAATATTGATTAATTAAAGCCTCACTCGGATGCTCTCCTAATAAACTCAATCGAGATCCCTTATGTGTATAATCAAGTTTCATGGTAACAACAGGATATACCAATATCATAAAATCTGGTCTTGCAGAAATGGAATCGATAGTCGTTTCTTTAAATTTATTTGGATTATTGAATTGCGTGCCTAAAGTTGAAGCCACATGACCTCCCGCCGAAAACCCCATAACACCAATTTTGTTTGGGTTTATCTGCCATTTCTCTGACTGTGAACGAACTATTCTTAAAGCACGTTGTGCATCTTGCAACGGTGCTTCAAAAGACACTTTTACCGATTTTGTATTGGGAAGCCTATATTTTAAAACAAAAGCTGCAATCCCTTTAGAATTAAACCATTTTGCAATATCAGTTCCTTCCCAATCGTAAACAACATTATGATAGCCACCACCTGGACAAATTATAATAGCTCTCCCTGTGTTGCTTTTTTTGGTGGGCAAAAACACTTCTAAAGTAGGTGTTTGCACCAACGAAATTCGCGTTGCGTCTGTGCTTAAAATAACTTCCTTATCTGCGGATTTTTGACTATTGGGAATGTCGCCATTCCATAACGGAATTATTTCGTTTTGAGAAAAACCAATTAGCATAACAAAATAAGCACATAAATTTAAAAAGGTTCTGCTCATAACCATATTCACATGTTTTTCAATTTAAAGTGGAAACTTCGCTCTAATTTTATCTAAACTCAAATTATGAATACTACCTACATGTGTGTGTTTTTTAGACGTATCTGGTTTGTAAGTTCCGTCTTGAACTTGTCCGCCAATTTTTTGATATGCCTCTCTAAAACTTTGCCCTTCAACAACTAAAGTATTGATATTATCAACTGTAAACAGGTATTTATACAAATCATTATGAATATCTACATCCTTAACAATGACTTGTTGAATTGAGTAATTAAAAATATCGAGAATATCTTTTACGTCTTCGAAAGCAGCAATCATATTTTCTTTTAATAACTGAAAATCTCTATGATATCCACTTGGCAAGTTATTGGTAATTAGCAACATTTCAGTTTGCAACGCTTGTATTTTATTACATTTACCACGAATTAGTTCGAAAACATCGGGGTTCTTTTTATGCGGCATGATGCTACTTCCGGTGGTTAACTCATCTGGGAATGAAATAAATCCGAAATTCTGACTCATATACAAACACACATCCATTGCAAAACGGCTCATGGTGTTGCATAAACTCCCTAAACTAGCGGCAATGGTACGTTCGCTTTTACCACGACTCATTTGAGCAGCCACAACGTTGTATTTTAAGGTTGAGAAATTCATTTCTTTGGTAGTCATTTCTCGATCGATAGGAAATGAACTACCGTAACCTGCGGCAGACCCTAACGGATTTTGGTCCACCGTTTTTAAGGCAGCATCTAGTAAATACACATCATCAATCAACACCTCGGCATAGGCCGAAAACCACAATCCGAATGATGATGGCATAGCAACTTGCAAATGTGTGTAACCAGGTAATACGTTGTCTTTATATGTATCGGCTAATCCTAAAAGGGTTTCAAAAAGGGTTTGCGTTTTCTCCTTTACAATGCCTAAATTTTCTTTGTAGTACAATTGTAAAGCCACTAAAACTTGGTCGTTTCTTGAACGTGCCGTATGTATTTTTTTGCCGACTTCCCCTAAAGATTTTGTTAATTCAAACTCAATTTTAGAGTGTACATCTTCAAATTGGGCATCAATCACGAAGGTTCCATTAGCAATCTGTGTTTCAATTTTTTTTAAACCTCCCAATAATTCAACCAATTCATTAGTAGTTAAAATGCCAATTTTTTGAAGCATTTTAGCGTGCGCTTTTGATGCGATAACATCGTATTTTGCTATATGAACATCAATTTCTCTGTCGTTTCCAACGGTGAATTGTTCTATTTTTTTATCGATTGATATGCCTTTATCCCAGAGTTTCATAAATTTCTGCGAAAGCAGAAATCTCTACTTTCAGTTTTAGTTAATACTTTTCTTCCCGTGAAGACGGGAATCTCTTGTTTATTTGTTTATGCGTTGATTCGTTCTGTCTAGACCAGACAATTGAGATTCCTGCCTACGCAGGAATTAATACCCGATTCAACAATTCAACATAAATTTTTATGCCTTCTTCAATTTCATGTAAATAAATATATTCATCCGCTGAATGTGAACGTGGGCTATCGCCTGGTCCTAATTTTAATGATTTACATGATAACCATGCTTGATCTGATAATGTTGGTGAGCCATATGTGGTTCTTCCCATCGCAATTCCGGCTTTTACCAATGCATGATCTACTGGTATAGACGACGAGTTTAAATTTAAGCTACGCGGTACAATGCTATCACATGGTGCGTTTTGTTGTAAAAAATCTGCAATTTCAGCATTGGTATATTTATCGTTTACACGTACATCAATCACCAATTCTACATCGGCAGGCACCACGTTGTGCTGTTTTCCAGCGTTAATTTGAGTGACTGTTAATTTTACATCTCCTAAAGTATCTGAGCCTTTTTCAAACTTTAAATCTTTAAACCATTGTAAGGTTTCAATAACTTTATAAATTGGATTATCATCATTTGGATGTGCCGCATGACTCGCAGTTCCTTTTACTTTAGCATCAAAAACAACCAAGCCTTTTTCGGCTACAGCTAAATGCATCAAAGTAGGCTCGCCTACAATGGCTACATCAATTTTAGGAATGATTTTCAACATGGAGTTTAAACCATTCGGTCCGCTGCTTTCTTCTTCCGCGGAAGCGACCAAAATTAAATTATACTTTAAATCTTTATGATTGTAAAAATAGGCAAAGGTTGCAATTAAAGACACCAAAGCGCCACCGGCATCGTTACTCCCTAAACCGTATAATTTACCATCTTCTACAATGGCTTTAAACGGGTCTTTTGTGTAGGCTGTGTTTGGTTTTACGGTGTCGTGGTGCGAATTAAGCAACATGTTGGGTTTGCTCGCATCAAAGTATTTATTGGTTGCCCAAACGTTGTTACCTGTTCGTTTAAATGCTATATCATATCGCTTCAACCAAGCTTCTATATGCGATGCTGTTTGATCTTCTTCCGAAGAAAAAGAAGGCGTTTCTATTAACTGTTTTAATAGTGAAATCGCATCGTTTGTTAATTCTTGTAAAGCCATTTTATAATGTTATTCTTGTAAAATTATCGTTTTCTTGGGTTAACATATTGGTGTTTCCCATATTGATGGTGTTTACGCCGTTATTAAGAGCATCGAAACAATTTTCCAGTTTTGGAAGCATCCCATCGGCAATAATACCTTCTGCCAGCAATTCTGAATATAGCTTGGTAGTTATATGTTTTATTACTGAATTTTTATCGTTTATGTCTTTTAAAACGCCATTTAATTCGAAACAGTAATAGATGGAAGTTTCGTATAGTTTGCTCATACCAACGGCTAATTGAGACGTAATGGTATCGGCATTGGTGTTTAATAATTGTCCGTTGCCATCGTGTGTAATGGCGCAAAACACGGGTGTAAAATCGGCCTGAATTAATTTATCGATAGACTTGTGTGCCACTTTTTTAACATCGCCTACAAAACCAAAATCCACCTCATTTACGGGTCTTTTTTCTGAAGCAATGCTGTTAATATCGGCACCAGTTAATCCAATAGCATCAATGTTTAAAGCTTGCAATTGTGCCACAACATTTTTGTTTACCAGACCACCATACACCATGGTAATCACTTCTAAAGTTTCGGCATCGGTAATACGTCTGCCATTTACCATTTTAGATTCTATGCCCAATTTTGAAGCAATTGCCGTAGCGCGTTTGCCACCACCATGCACCAAAATTTTCTTGCCTTCTAATTTGGAAAACAACTTTAGAAAGTCTTTTAAAGCGGCATCGTCTTCAATGATATTTCCTCCTATTTTTACTATGGATAGTTTTTCTTTCATTTTATTTGTCATGCTGAATTTATTTCAGCATCCATTTTTTTGGTTGAGATGCTGAAACGAGTTCAGCATCTCAAAGATTTTATAAATCTTCAAGTATTTTTTTCAACACCAATTGTGCTGCATAGGTTCTATTGTTTGCTTGCTGTATAACGATAGAACTATCACTATCTAACACCGCATCTTCAACAATTAAATTTCGTCTCACCGGTAAACAGTGCATAAATTTAGCATCGCCTATTTTCTCTTTTGTAATCATCCAATTTGGGTCGGTATTCGTTACTTTTCCGTAATCCTTATAATTACTCCAGTTCTTCACATAAACAAAATCGGCATCTTTTAAAGCTTCGGTTTGATTGTAATTCACCTTGGTATTACTCATTATGTCCGGACTTAAATCGTAACCTTCCGGGTGGGTAACCACAAACTCCACATCCATTTTTTGCATGGCTTGAATAAAACTATTTGCCACAGCATGTGGTAAGGCTTTGATGTGTGGTGCCCAACTTAAAACTACTTTTGGTTTATCCTTTTGTTTAAATTCTGAAATTGTAATTGCATCGGTTAATGCTTGCAACGGATGTCCCGTAGCGCTTTCCATATTTACAATGGGCACAGACGCATATTTAACAAAGGCATTTAATACTTGTTCGCTTTCGTCTTTTTCCTTATCCGTTAAGGTTGGAAATGCTCTTACTGCAATAATATCGCAATATTGTGATACCACAGCGGCAGCTTCCTTGATGTGTTCTGCAGTGTTACCGTTCATAATGGTGCCATCACCAAATTCAATACCCCAAGCATCACCAGACACATTCATTACAATAGGATCCATCCCTAAGTTTAAAGCTGCTTTTTGAGTACTTAAACGCGTACGTAAACTGGAATTAAAAAATAATAAGCCTAAGGTTTTATTTTTTCCAAGCTCTTTATAATTAAGCGGATTTCTCTTTAATGCCTTAGCTTCCTGAATCCAAATAGTGATATCATCTATATCTTTTATGGAGGTGTAATGTTTCATTTTTTTAATATTATTCTTAAAAACTGCAAGGTTTTTGAATCCTTGTAGGATAACTTATTTTTAGCCTTGATTGGTTATTAAAACCATTAATATATTTTTTTATAATACTACAAGGTTTTTGAAACCTTGCAGGATAACTTGTTCCCAGACCTACAATGTTGTAGAACCTTGCAGGATAATTTATTTTATTTTGGTAAACGGAATTTTATTATCGAAGGCATTCAAAATGAAATTATCTTCTAAACCGTTTACAATCCATGTTTCTATATTTGCCTTTCTAGTTACCGAAGCTGCCTCTATTTTAGATTGCATACCACCGCTGCCGTGTGATGATTTTGAATTTACCACCTGTTTTGCTAATTCCTCAAAATCCGCTACCAGTTCAATGGTTTCTGGCGTGCCATTTTCCATGGATTCTTTGGTGTAAATACCATTGGTATTTGTTGCAATTATAAATAAATCGGCTTTCAAAAGAGACGCTGTTAATGCTCCTAATTTATCGTTATCACCAAATTTAATTTCATCGGTTGCTACGGTATCATTTTCGTTGATAATAGGAATGAAATTATTAGCAACCAACACATTAATAGTATTTACAATATTTGTTCGGCTCTGTTCCTTTTCGAAATCGGAATACGATAGTAAACATTGTGATGTTGCCAAACCACATTCCCTAAAAATATCTTGATAAATACGAATTAAATGCGGCTGACCAATAGATGCCAACGCTTGTTTTACCTTAATTTCCTTGCCTTTACTTTCTAGTTTTACAAACTGTTTAGCGGCAGCAATAGCCCCAGAACTTACTATAATAAACTCGCAAGTATCTTGAAGTTTTGCCATTTGATTTGCCAAATCCTCAATTTTACCCCAAGAAATATTATCGGTTTCTTTGGTAAGGGTATTAGAACCAACTTTAAGTAATATGCGTTTTTTCTTCATCTATTTAAAACTTCGCTCTTTAATTTGCTACAGGCGTTCGCTTTTTATTAAATGCCCATTATTAGCTTATCTTATTTGTCCATTACCATGAACATACCATTTATTTGTAACCAAATGTTGTAACCCGATAGGGCCTCGTTGGTGTAATTTATCGGTGCTGATGGCTAATTCTCCACCTAATCCCATTTGGCTACCATCGGTAAAACGCGTTGAGGCATTATGATAAACCGCCGCCGTATCTACGTTTGCCATAAATACTTCGGCAACCGCATTATTTGTTGTGATGATTGTCGCCGAATGACCACCAGAATATTTGTTTATCATCGCAATAGTTGCCTCATTCGACGCTATTTCTGCGATGGCAATTTTATAATCTAAAAACTCCTGACACCAGATATCGTCCGATTCAATAGCTTCAACGCTTTCAAATTTTGAAATGGCTTCATCGCCTAAAATTTGTACTTTATATTCTTTTAATTTCGAAATTAATGTCTTTATGAAGGCTTCTTTATTCGGAAGATTTTCATCAATCAACACTTTATCCAAGGCATTACATGCTGAAATTTTTGCTGTTTTTGCATTGATTATAACTTTTAGAGCGATGTCTAAATCCGCTTCTTTATGCACGTATGCAAAGTTATTACCACGTCCACTGATGATTACCGGACACGATGCATGCTCTTTTACAAACGCAATTAAGCGTTCGCCACCACGTGGTACAATTAAATCGAGTTTTTGTGTTGGTTTTTCTAAAAATGCCTGAGTTTCGGTTCTGTTGAATTGTAAATATTCAACCCATTCTTTTGAGGCATTCTGACTTTCTAGCGCCTGATGCCAAAGGTCCACTATTTTTAAATTTGATTTTAAAGACTCTTTTCCGCCCTTTAATAAAATTTTATTTCCCGATTTAAAAGCTATTCCTGCAGCTTCCACGGTAACATCTGGACGCGATTCATAAATAATCAAAATGGTTCCAAATGAAGCCGTTTTGTTATAAACCTGCATGCCATTATCGTGTTTAAAGCTGAAACGTTCTACACCAACTGGGTCATCTTGCGACGCCAAATGTGTTGCAGCTTTAATCATTTCATCTACTTTAGAATCATCTACTTTTAATCGATCGTACATAGAAATATCATCGCCATCATAAGCATCCAAATCGGCTTTATTAATTTTAATAATTTCAGCTCTTTCTCGTTCTAAAAGGGCTGCCATTTTAAGTAATACAGCATTTCTTGTTTCTATGTTTAATAAGGTATTCATAAATTTTAGTTTTCAGTCGCAGTCACAGTTTTCAGTTATGCGCTTATTTTTCAGAATTTTTTTTAATTCCAGATTTTTTGATTTACAAATCTGCAAAGTTTCAGAGTTTCTACGCTTTAAAACTTTGCTGCTTTGTTTCTCCATTTTTATTTTTCGACCGTTTTCAAAACTTCATTTAAAGCCTTGAAAAACTGATCGACGTGTTCTTTTTTAATAGTTAATGGTGGTAAAATTCTAATCAGTTTTTTGTTAGAAGCACCGCCTGTAAATATGTGATGTTCGTAAATAAGTTTTTTTCTTAGGTCGCCAACTTCAAAGTCGAATTCCAGACCAATCATCAACCCTTTTCCTTTGATATTTTTTATCTGAGGAATGGTTTTAGCTACAGAAATAAAATAGTCTGAAATTTCATTCACATTAGCAATTAAATTTTCTTCCTCAATAGTGTTTAATACTGCTAAACCAGCAGCACACGCTAAATGGTTACCACCAAATGTAGTGCCTAACATACCATGCCTCGCTTCAATATCTGGGTGAATTAAAATTCCTCCAATTGGGAACCCATTCCCCATGCCTTTAGCTATGGAAATCACTTCCGGTGTTACGTTGTAATACTGAAACGCGAAGAATTTACCTGAACGTCCGTAACCCGATTGCACCTCATCAGCAATAAAATAAGTATTGTTTGCTTTACAAAGTTTATCAACTTGCTCAAAAAATTCAGCTGTACCTTGGTCTAAGCCACCAACACCCTGAATAAACTCTACAATAACCGCACAAACATCACCTTTTTCCAATTCTCTTTTAACACCTTCAATATCATTCAGTGCTAAAAAAGTCACCTGTTGCTGTGCATTAATAGGTGCCACAATATTTTTATTATCGGTTGCCGCTACCGCTGCCGATGTACGTCCGTGAAACCCATTGTTAAACGCAATAACACGGGATTTTCCTGTTTTAAAGGATGCTAATTTTAAAGCATTCTCATTAGCTTCTGCACCAGAATTACATAAAAATAATTCGTAGCCTTTACAACCAGAAAGCGCTTCAATTTTATCGGCCAGCTCAACTTGTAACGGATTCTGAATGGCATTGGAATAAAACCCTAAAGTCTTCACTTGGTTTGTAACAGCCTCCACATAATTTGGGTGTGAATGCCCAATAGAAATTACGGCATGACCTCCGTAAAGGTCTAAATATTCAACACAATTTTCGTCGTAGACATGCATGTCTTTACCTGAAACTGGTGTTACATTATATAATGGATAAACGTCAAATAATGGCATTTTAATTCTTTTTAATTTGATTAATTTTCTCGAAAGAAGCAACAATACCTTGTATCAAAGCAGAGCTTAAACCTTGATGTTCCATAGCATTTAGCCCTTCAATAGTACAACCACTTGGTGTGGTAACGCGGTCTATTTCTTGTTCTGGATGTCTCCCAGATTCTAACAATAAACTCGCAGCACCAAAACAAGTTTGTGTTGCCAATTGATGTGCTTCGTGGGCTTCAAAACCTAATTGAATAGCTCCTTGAGTCGTGGCACGCACAAGGCGCATCCAGAACGCTATTCCACTAGCACAAATTACAGTTGCTGCTTGAATTAAATCTTCAGGAATTACCAAGGTAGTTCCCAATTGGTTAAACACCTCTTGCGCTAAACCAACCTTGTCTTGGGCTTTATTATTAGCCGCAATACAGGTCATGGATTTACCAATAGAAATCGCTGTGTTAGGCATCACACGTATAATGTTTTTATCTTTTCCAATAATACCTTCAATTCTAGGAATTTCAACACCAGC
Organism: Mariniflexile aquimaris; assembly: GCF_042676825.1. Lineage (NCBI taxonomy): Bacteria > Pseudomonadati > Bacteroidota > Flavobacteriia > Flavobacteriales > Flavobacteriaceae > Mariniflexile > Mariniflexile aquimaris. The sequence continues at coordinate 57,720 of NZ_JBHTIB010000008.1, read as the reverse complement.
AGCCACCGAAATAATAATATGCTTTTCGGTAATAATAGACGATACACTCTCTAAAACCGCATTAATATGCTTAGGTTGCAGTGCAAAAATCACCATATCGCTTTGAGCCACCGCCAAGGCATTATCATTGGTAATCGTTACATTGTCCTCATTTTTATAAACATCAACATTCGCCGTATTCCTATCGGCCAAATGCAATGATGAAAACGACTTATTATTGATAAGTCCTTTTGCAATAGAACTTCCTAAATTTCCAGTTCCTATAATGGCTATTTTCATAATATGTTCTTTTTTCCTCCCCTAACCCCCTCCAAAGGAGGGGAAAACTAGGGTGTGATTACTCTTGCTTATTCATTTTGACGTTCCCTCCGCTAATACCTACAAGGTTTTCAAAACCTTGCAGGAACTCTCTCGGTCGCGCTTTCCGCTATATCTTTTTCCTCCCCTAACCCCTCCAAAGGAGGGGAATTTGGGGCGTGATTATTCATTATTATAATATTTTTACCGCAATCTATTCCTCCCCTTTGGGGAGGTTAGGTGGGGCTTTAAAAATAAGTCGCTTTTAATTGCAATCCTGTGGTTTCTTCCAATCCAAACATCAAATTCATATTCTGAACCGCCTGTCCAGAAGCACCTTTTAATAAATTATCTATCATACTGGTTACTAGTAATTTATTGTTATGCTTATGCAAATGGATTAAACCCTTGTTGGTATTAACCACTTGCTTTAAATGCAACACCACATCAGAAACAAAGGTATATTTAGCATCTTTATAATAGGCTTTAAACATGGCTTTAGCGTCTTCTAAACTACCTTCAAAATCGGTGTATAAGGTGGCAAAAATCCCTCTCGAAAAATTCCCGCGATTCGGCATAAACAAAATTTCGGAAGCAAAACTGCTTTGCAACTGTTTAACCGATTGATTAATCTCCCCTAAATGCTGATGCGTAAACGGTTTGTAATACGAAAAGTTATTGTCTCTCCAAGGGAAATGCGAGGTTTCAGACAACGAGGTTCCAGCACCCGTAGCACCTGTAACCGCATTAATATGCACATCGTTTGTAAGCAATCCTTTTTCCGCAAGCGGCAACAACCCTAATTGAATAGCTGTTGCGAAACATCCCGGATTTGCAATATAATCTGCTTTTTTAATGGCATCTCTTTGTAATTCCGGCAAGCCATATACAAAGGTTTTCCCGTTAAAAACTTTATCTTTTTCTAGTCGGAAATCATTTCCTAAATCGACAATTTTAGTGGTAGCTGAAAACGTATTAGCCGATAAAAACTTAACCGAATTTCCATGTCCTAAACATAAAAACAGCACATCTACATTGGGGTTGATGGTATCGGTAAATTTCATATCTAAATCACCAATCACATCCTGATGAATTTTGTTAATGCTGTTTCCCGCATTGGAAGTGCTGTACACAAAATCAAGTTCTGCGTTTGGGTGATTAATTAACAATCTAATTAATTCTCCTGCAGTGTAACCTGCGCCTCCTATAATTCCAACTTTAATGTTTTTCATTTTACTCTTTTACTTTAATTTTGAAACTACAAAGTTTCATTTTTTAAACCTACTAGGTTTTGAAAACCTTGCAGGTCTAAGTTTCACTTCAAATTAAGAATTAACTTGATGATAAATTTTGTTTTGATTTCCGAAGATTTTAATAAATCCTTTCGCTTCATCGGCTGTCCAACCTTTGTTTTCTTCACCGTAACTTCCAAATTTCGCACTCATTAAATCGTGCTCAGAGCTAATACCATCTAAAGTGAAATGATATGGTCTTAAAGTTACCGTTACATCACCACTCACCATCTCCTGACTACTTTGTAAAAAGGCTTCAATGTTACGCATTACGGGATCTAAATACTGACCTTCGTGTAAATGCATGCCATAGAAACTCGCTAAATATTCTTTATGCTGCAATTGCCATTTTGTAAGCGTATGCTTTTCTAATAAATGATGCGCTTTAATAGTAATTAATGCCGCAGGAGCTTCAAAACCAACACGTCCTTTAATCCCCACAATCGTGTCGCCCACATGAATATCGCGACCAATAGCATAGGCTTTTGCTAAATTATTTAAAGTTTCTATATTAATTTCAGGGTCGTTTTCAATACCGTTTACGGCTACCAATTCACCTTTTTCGAAAGTTAATTTTACCTTTTCGTTTTCTGTATGTTTTAATTGCGAAGGATATGCGCTATCTGGTAATGGTTTATCAGAAGTCAAAGTTTCAGACCCTCCAACACTGGTTCCCCAAAGTCCTTTATTAATAGAATATTTCGCCTTTTCCCAAGACATATCGATGCCATTGGCTTTTAAATAATCGATTTCTTCTTGTCTCGTTAATTTTTCATCTCTAATAGGCGTGATGATTTGAATTTCTGGCGCTAAGGTTTGAAAAATCATATCGAAACGTACCTGGTCGTTACCGGCTCCGGTACTTCCGTGCGCGATGTATTCTGCACCTATACTTTTAGCGTACTCAACAATTTCAATAGCTTGAATAATACGTTCTGCACTTACCGATAACGGATAGGTGTTGTTTTTTAAAACGTTACCAAATATCAAATACTTTACTACCTTCTGATAAAAAGTGGCAACAGCATCAATATTCTTATATGTTGAAACGCCCATTTTATAGGCGTTCGATTCTATGTGTTCTATTTCGGTTTTTGTAAATCCACCCGTATTTACGCTTACTGCATGAACATCGAATTTTTTTGATAAACTTACTGCACAGTACGAAGTATCTAATCCGCCGCTGTATGCTATTACTAATTTTTTCATTGAATTACTTTTTTTATTTCCGTGAAAACGAAAACATATTACTTTTTATCTTTTTTTAAAAACATGGTTTCTTTAATATGTTTTAATCTATTAAAGACCTTTTCTTTAATTTTTTTAGGCTTTATTTTACTTTGAGCACTCGGGTCGTATAACATCCCTGTGCATAAACACATTTTTCTGTTGGTACGTGTTAATACATCGTAGTTCTTACAGGTTTGACAACCATCCCAAAACGTCGGATCGTCTGTTAATTCTGAAAATGGTACGGGTTTATATCCTAAATCAGAGTTCATTTTCATCACCGCTAAACCTGTTGTGATACTAAATACTTTGGCATCGGGGAATTTTGTTCTAGAATGCTTAAACACTTTATGCTTAATCTTTTTTGCTAATCCAACACCTCTATAATCTGGATGTACAATCAATCCCGAATTAGCTACATACTTACCATGACCCCACAGCTCTATATAACAAAAGCCTGCAAACGTATCGCCATCTAAAGCAATAACAGCGTTTCCATTGACCATTTTTTTAGTTATATATTCTGGCGTTCTTCGAGCAATACCAGTACCTCTAACAGCTGCAGACTCTGCTATAGTTTCGCAAATAATTTCTGCGTATTTTGAATGTGATATATCGGCAATTACAATTTCCATTATAATTATAAAATGATTTAAAAATTAGAGTTTTTTTATCTTCTAGACTTCGCTAGTACATTTAAAATGAAGTACACCCTTACGGGCGACGAGGAAAAATATAGCCAAAGAAACGCTTGTTAATTAAATAACTAACTAAATTTTGAAATGCTATAAATGATATTTTGTACACTAAGAATAAAAATTAAAATTACGTTTTGGTTTTGCTATTATAATAAGATTAAAAGCGGCGGCGATTGTGCGCTGGCAAACCGGGTATAGAACAACGTATTTTATTTTTTAAAGTTTTCATATTGTAAAACTATAATTTTATTTAATACAAATTAAAAAAAGCAAATACTTTTTTAAAAAAATTATCAATATCCGTCTAATTACATTCCTTTTCTCATAAATAACTCATTATAAATATATTTCATTGAATATTTTAAAATAAAATTCAATGAAATCTCTTGCCATTTTATGCGTTTTTTACAATATATAATCGGTGCTTATAAAGTTAGACGTTTTCTTATCTAACAATTCTTTTAATATAGCATTATTATAATCGTTATCCTTAGACGCCACAAAGGTTCTTATAGAAAACGAACGCAACGCATCATGAACACTTAGAGTACTATAAGCCGAATCTTTTCTACCCGTAAATGGATATACGTCTGGTCCTCTTTGGCAAGAACTATTCAAATTAACACGACACACTAAATTAACCAGTGTATCAATTAAAGGCGAAAGTGTATAAATATTTTTACCAAACAAACTTACTTGCTGTCCGTAATTAGATTCTGCCATATCATGCAACGGTTCTTCAATATCTTCAAAAGGAATTACAGGTATTACAGGACCAAATTGCTCTTCATTAAACACATCCATATCCTTATTAACAGGATATAACACCGCTGGGTAAATGAAATTTTCAGTCATTTCACCACCTTTTTTGTTTAATATTTTGGCGCCTTTACTTAAGGCATCGGTTATTAAATCTTTAATATACCCTGGCTTTTCAACTTCTGGTAGCGGTGTTAATTTAACACCAGACTCCCATGGATTTCCAAACTTAAGAGTATCTACTTTTGCTGCAAAGCGCTTGTTAAATTCATCTACAATCGATTCGTGCACATATACTAATTTTAACGCTGTACAACGTTGCCCATTAAAAGATAAGGTACCCGCGATACATTCATCGACGGTTAAATCTAAATCGGCGTCAGGCAATACAATGGCTGGATTTTTAGCTTCTAAGCCCAATACCATGCGCAATCTATTTCCCTTAGGGTGTTGCGATTGCAAGGCGTTGGCAGATTTACTATTCCCAATTAAAGCCAACACGTCTATTTTTCCAGATTGCATAATTGGTGTTGCCAAGACACGTCCGCGACCATAAATAACATTTACAACCCCTTTTGGAAAACTGTTTTGAAAGGCTTCTAATAATGGTGAAATTAATAACACACCTAACTTAGCAGGCTTAAAAATTACTGGGTTCCCCATTATTAAGGCAGGAATTAATAATGTGAATGTTTCATTTAACGGATAATTATAAGGACCCAAACACAAAACAACCCCTATTGGTCCTCTTCGAATGTGGGCATAAACCCCTTCGTTTTTTTCAAATTTGGCTGAATCTCGGTCTATTTGTTTATAGGCTTCGATGGTATCGTAAATATAATCGACGGTTCTATCGAACTCTTTTTGCGAATCGGGTAAATTTTTTCCAATTTCCCACATTAAAAGTTTTACAATTTCCTCGCGCTTGGTTTTCATTTGATTTACAAACTTTTCCATACACGCAATGCGATCTACCACCTTCATAGTGGGCCATAATCCCTGACCTTTATTGTAAGCAGTTAAGGCAGAATTTAAAACTTCTAAAGCTTCTTTTTCTCCTAATTGCGGAATGGTCCCTAGGAGTGTAGGCTTATAATCTTCTGTTGATGAAATAGTTGAATATATTTCTGCTGTTTCACCTTTCCATTCAATTAATTTACCGTCTGATAAATATGTTTTTTGATGAAGAAGTGAATCGATTTTATATAGGTCTGGAATTTCCATAAAACTTGTACTCATTTTTAAATAGATTTTTAGTTAAAAAACAAAGCTAAGATACTTATAATATAAGTGAAAATTGTTTGAATCAAATGGCATGAAACAAAAAATAGCATATTCTTAATCTACAAAATACATTTAATTAAAATGTATAAAACTCAAACGATTTCGGCTAACAAATCTAAAACAACACTTTTTTAGACCAAAAACTGAAACAATTCTGGTTTATTATTTAAGTAGTCGCCATAAAAATTATGCTGCTTCATTCTAGCTATTAAAGGCTCTAAATCGGCAGCAGATTTTAGCTGTATCCCTACCACTGCAGAACCATTCTCGCGATTGGTTTTCTTTGTGTATTGAAAATGTGTAATATCATCATTAGGTCCTAAAATATCAACCACAAATTCTTTTAAAGCACCCGCACGTTGCGGAAAAGTTACAATAAAATAATGCTTTAAATTGGCATATAAAAGGGCTCGTTCTTTAATTTCAGCGGTTCTCGTAATATCATTATTACTGCCGCTAACAACGCAGACCACGTTTTTACCTTTAATCTCATCGGCATAAAAATCTAAAGCCGAAATACTAAGCGCTCCTGCTGGTTCTACAACAATAGCATCTTTGTTATAAAGTTCTAAAATTGTTTCACAAACTTTTCCTTCTGGCACTGTTAATACAGTATGCAAATTAGCTTTACAAATAGGGAAGGTTAAATCGCCAACACGCTTTACCGCAGCACCATCTACAAATTTTTCGATGAACTCCAGTTCTGTATTTTTGTTGTTTTTTATGGAAACAGCCATTGATGGCGCACCTTCGGGTTCAACCCCGATAATTTTTGTGTTTGGAGATAACTCTTTAAAAACGGTAGATAAACCAGCAGCTAAACCACCACCTCCAATAGCAATAAAAACATAATCGATTGGTTCGGTTGCCTGTTTTAGAATTTCTAATCCTATAGTTGCCTGACCTTCAATTACTTTCTTATCATCAAAAGGATGAATAAAGGTTTTGCTATACTTTTCACATTCAAGCATAGAAGCATGATAGGCATCATCGTACGTATCGCCAACCAACTTGATTTCTATATAATCTTCGCCGAACATTTTTACCTGTTCAATTTTTTGATTAGGCGTTGGTGCTGGCATGTAAACAGTACCCTTAATTTTTAATAATTTGCATGACAGTGCGACACCCTGCGCGTGATTCCCAGCACTTGCACAAACTACGCCATTTTGAGATTCTTCTTTGGTTAGCGAACTTATTTTGTTATAGGCGCCTCTTATTTTATAAGACCGTACTTGTTGAAGATCTTCACGCTTTAAAAGTACAGTTGCTTTAAACTGATTCGAATATCTGAGGCTAGGGCTTAAAGGCGTAACTGCCGATACTTTTTGAATGGTATCGGCAGCTACTTTTATATCTTTAATACTAGGAAAATATGTATGCTTCTCCTTCATTAATGATTTTTTATTAAATCCTACAAGGTTCTATAAACCTTGCAGGATAATTTATTCTTAATTAAACTATTGGCTTCATTGCCGTCATAGAGGCTCTTAAAAATGCACCTATTTTTTCAACTGGATGCTCTCTTAAAGCTTTATTAACCGCAATTAATTTTGCATTATCTACCGCTTTACCGTTATCTTTAGCATAGGCTTTTCCAATAACATCGGTATCAATCTTCGCCATGAAATCTTTTAATAATGGCTTACATGCATGATCGAATAAATAACAACCATATTCAGCTGTATCAGAAATAACAGAGTTCATTTCGTATAATTTACGTCTTGCAATGGTGTTTGCAATAAGTGGTGTTTCGTGTAAAGACTCATAGTATGCTGATGCATCGATAATTCCTGATTCCGTCATCGCTTCAAAAGCTAATTCTACACCAGCTCTAACCAAAGCTACCATTAAAACGCCATTATCGTAATATTCTTGTTCTGAAATTTCAACATTTCCAGCAGGTGTTTTTTCAAAAGCTGTTTCAGCAGTTGCTGCTCTCCAGGTTAATAAATCTTTATCATTATTAGCCCAATCTACCATCATTCCGCTAGAAAAACGACCTTCCATAATATCATCCATATGCTTTTGGAATAATGGACGCATGATGTCTTTTAATTCTTCAGAAAGTTCGAATGCTTTTATTTTTGCTGGGTTTGATAGACGATCCATCATGTTGGTAATACCACCATATTTTAGACCTTCGGTAACAGTTTCCCAACCGTATTGTATTAATTTTGAAGCATATCCTGGATCAATTCCTTTTTCAATCATTTTATCAAAACAAAGAATAGAACCTGTTTGTAATAACCCACAAAGAATGGTTTGCTCTCCCATTAAATCAGATTTCACCTCAGCAATAAAAGAAGACGCTAACACCCCTGCTTTATCACCTCCAGTAGCGGCAGCATAAGCTTTAGCTTGCGCCCAACCTTTTCCTTCAGGATCGTTTTCTTCGTGCACGGCAATAAGTGTTGGCACACCAAAACCACGTTTGTACTCCTCGCGAACTTCAGAACCTGGAGATTTTGGCGCCACCATAATAACCGTTAAATCTTCACGTACTTGTGTACCCTCTTCAACAATATTAAAACCGTGAGAATAAGACAATGTAGCACCTTTTTTCATTAAAGGCATAACCGCTTTTACTACACTAGTGTGTTGTTTATCGGGCGTAAGATTTAATACCAAATCTGCTGTTGGAATTAACTCTTCATATGTTCCAACTTTAAATCCGTTTTCAGTTGCATTTACAAAAGATTTACGCTTTTCTGCTATAGCTTCGGCACGTAATGCATAAGAAATATCTAATCCAGAATCTCTCATGTTTAATCCCTGATTAAGCCCTTGAGCACCGCATCCTACGATTACAATTTTTTTACCTATTAATGCATTTACACCATCTTCAAACTCAGAAGAGTCCATAAATCTACACTTCGACAATTGAGTTAATTTATCTCTTAACGATAGTGTGTTAAAATAATTTCCCATTTTTAATTTTAGTTATTATGATTATTGAAGGCTAATAGCGCTTCGGTTACTTTCATTTCATCTTTAGTTACTGCAATACGACCTGAGCGCACAAATTGCATGATGCCAAATACGTTTAAATCGCGACGTAATGCTTCAATTTCGTTCCTTCTTCCAGATTTTTCCAAAACAAAAAACTCTCTATTTACAGTAACAATTCTAGTGTCGCTTTCTTTTATGATGTTTTGAATTTGAGGTTCATCAAACAACAAAGACGACTTAATTTTAAACATACAAGATTCTGTAAAAATAGTTTGCTCTTCGGTGTGATAATATGCACGAATCACTTCGACTTGCTTCTCAAACTGACCAATAATTTTTTTAGCTTGATCTTCGCATATATTCACTACGATTACAAATCGATTAACACCCTCAATTTCAGATTGCGACGTTGTTAAACTTTCAATATTAATATGTCTGCGCTGAAAAATAGCAGAGATACGATTTAACAAGCCGATATTATTTTCGGTATAAATAGATATCGTGTATGATTTTATATCTTCCTTCATGTTCTTTAAATTATTTAGCTTAATCGTATATCTGAAACCGATGCTCCTGATGGAATCATTGGAAATACATTGTCTTCTTTTTCTACACAAACTTCAAGGAAATAAGCACTTTTAGACGCTATCATTTCTTTAATAGCATCGGCTAATTCCTCGCGTTTTGTAACACGCTTGCTTTCTAAGTAATAGCCTTTGGCGATGGCTACAAAATCTGGGTTTGTCATTTCGGTAGACGCATAGCGCTTATCGAAAAACAATTGCTGCCACTGGCGCACCATACCTAAAAATCCGTTATTTAAAACTACTACTTTAACAGCCGCTTTTTGCTGAAAAATAGTTCCTAATTCCTGTATATTCATTTGAAATCCTCCGTCACCAATGATGGCTACAACTTCCCTATCTGGGGCGGCCATTTTAGCACCTATTGCTGCTGGCAACGCAAATCCCATGGTTCCTAAACCGCCAGAAGTAATGTTACTTTTAGTAGTTGTAAACTCTGCATATCTGCAAGCGATCATTTGATGCTGACCAACATCGGACACAATTGCTGCATTCCCTTCGGTTTCAAGATTTATTTGCTTTATTACTTCACCCATGGTTAACCCTTCTTTGGTAGGAGTAAGATCTTTTTTGATTATATTTTCAAATTCGATAGTATATAAATCTTTGAATTTCTGCATCCATTCTGGATGTGAATTTTCATTTAATAAGGGTAATAATTTTGCTAAACTGTCTTTAGAATTTCCTATTACGGCCACATCTGTTTTCACATTTTTATCAATTTCTGAAGGATCGATATCAAAATGAATAATTTTAGCTTGTTTAGCATAGGTGGCTAAATTTCCAGTAACGCGGTCGTCAAAACGCATACCAATAGCAATTAACACATCGCATTCGTTAGTTAATTTATTCGGCGCATAATTACCATGCATTCCTACCATACCAACATTTAAAGGATGAGATGTAGGTATTGCCGAAGCTCCTAAAATGGTCCATGCCGCAGGAATTCCTGCCTTTTCGATGATCGCCTTTAATTCGTTTTCGGCCCTTCCTAAAATAACACCCTGACCCCAAACAATCAATGGTTTTTTGGCTCCATTAATTAATTCGGCTGCAGCCGAAACAGCTTCTGGTTTCGTTTTTGGCACTGGCACATAGCTTCTTACTCCTGTGCATTTTTCATATTTAAAATCTAACTCACCAAATTGAGCATCTTTTGTAATATCGATTAAAACAGGTCCTGGACGTCCGCTTCTTGCTATATAAAACGCTTTTGCGATAACCTCAGGGATTTCTGATGCTTTTGTTACTTGATGATTCCATTTTGTAACTGGCGTAGAAATACCCACTATGTCGGTTTCCTGAAACGCGTCGCTTCCTAATAAATGTGAAGCCACTTGCCCAGTAATACACACCACAGGCGTTGAATCTATTTGTGCATCGGCAATTCCTGTTATAAGATTCGTTGCACCAGGTCCGGAAGTTGCCATCGCGACACCTACTTTTCCAGAAATTCTAGCGTAACCTTGAGCAGCATGAGCGGCACCCTGTTCGTGACGTGTTAATACATGATGAATCTGATCTCTAAATTTGTATAACTCGTCATAGACAGGCATAATTGCCCCTCCTGGATATCCATAAAGAATATCGACTCCTTCTGCCATTAAGCATCTTATTATTGCTTCGCTTCCTGTAATTCGAACGGTTTCTTGTGCCACTTCTTGTTTTTTATTTGCTGTTTCTGTATTCATATTCTCAACGTTTAATGATGAGATTCCTTCTTTGGAAGGAATGACTAACTATTACTTTTTAAAAGGCATCAGTAACACAGCCTTTTGACGCTGAGGATACCGATTTTGCATATTTATATAATATGCCTTTTTTATGTTTTAATTCTGGTTGAATCCATTTTGATTTTCTTTCTGCCAATTCTTCCTCAGAAAGTAATACATTAATGGTATTATCTTCTGCACTAATTCTAATACGGTCTCCCGTTTTTAATAATGCTATGGCACCACCTTCTTGCGCTTCTGGAGTAATGTGTCCAACCACAAATCCGTGAGTTCCTCCAGAGAAACGACCATCGGTAATTAATGCTACCGATTTACCTAAACCTGCTCCCATAATTAAAGAGGTTGGTTTTAACATTTCTGGCATTCCCGGACCACCTTTTGGACCAACGTAACGAATCACGACCACATCACCACGTTTCACTTCGCCGTTAGAAATACCTGTATTTGCAGCTTGTTCGCCATCATAAACTACCGCTTTTCCTTCAAACAATAAACCTTCATTCCCAGAAATTTTTGCTACAGCACCTTCAGACGCTAAATTTCCGTAAAGAATTTGTAGGTTTCCTGAAGACTTTAATGCTTTATCTTTTGGATATATCACATCTTGTTCATTTTCAAACGTAAGTGGCTCGACATCTGCTAAATTTTCAGCTAATGTTTTACCTGTAACTGTTAAACAATCACCGTGTAAATAGCCATTATCTAACAAATATTTCATTACAGCAGGAGTTCCTCCAATACCATGAACATCTTCCATTAAGTATTTTCCACTTGGTTTTAAATCGGCAATTAAAGGCGTTCTATCACTTACTCGTTGAAAATCTTCTAATGTAAACTCTATATCGGCAGCATGTGCAATTGCTAAGAAATGCAATACAGCATTTGTAGAACCACCTAAGGCGTTTACTAGTGCAATGGCATTTTCGATAGATTTTTTCGAAATAATATCTAATGGCTTTAAATCTAACTCCAATAAATTTTTAATAGCAAAAGCGTGACGCTCACTTTCTGACAATTTATTTGGGTTTTCGGCTGGTATTGATGAGTTATAAGGTAATGCAAACCCCATACATTCTATAGCTGAAGCCATCGTGTTTGCCGTGTACATACCGCCGCAAGCACCCGCACCTGGAATCGCGCTTTTAATAATTTCTCTATACTCTTCTTCATTAATTTCGCCCGCCACTTTTTGACCCAAGGCCTCAAAAGCAGAAACGATATTTAGCTTTCTTCCTTTGTATTTACCCGATGCTATAGTACCACCATACATCATGATTGAAGGACGGTTTAAACGTAACATTGCTATAACAGCTCCTGGCATATTTTTATCGCAGCCAACCACAGAAATAAGTGCATCATAGCTTTGAGCCTGCATTACTATTTCTATCGAGTCGGCAATCACATCACGAGAAGCTAATGAATAATTCATCCCAGAAGTTCCCATAGAAATACCATCACTTACACCAATGGTATTAAACCCTAAACCTACTAAACCAGCTATTTTACACTCAATCTTCACTTCGGCAGCCAAATTATTCAAATGCATATTACAAGGGTTTCCATCGTACCCCGTGCTAGCTATACCAACTTGCGCTTTTTTCATATCTTCATCAGTCAAACCGACCGCGTATAACATGGCCTGAGAGGCTGGCTGAGATTGATCTTGTGTTAACCTTTTGCTGTGTTTATTAAGTTCCTTCATTTTTACTATAGATAATTTTAAGCTTTACCTTGTTTTAATATGATATTTTAATGCGTTTAGGATTTTAGTTACAAACTCCTCAATCTTCCTAAATTAATGCTCGAAATTAAATTATTAGGATTTTACATTATCTAAAATTTATTATTTAAGGTTAAATCCACAAGGTTAAAAAATATGATAACTCATTGTTTTACAGTCGATTAATTGCTATTTTTTATGATGTTCAAAACACTCAAAATATTCAGTAAAAATTAAAATCAAGTCTTTGAAAGTCTCCAAATTTTATGATGTTTTTAGATTAACAACGTTTCGCTAAATAATAAATACAACAAATTTTGATAAAAAATTGGTTGTAGTACTTATTTTTTATTTTGTTAAAAATTCAAAAAAATATTTACTATCCCTTTTATTTTTTTACTTTTGCCAACTAAATAACAGAGGAAAGATTTGACTGATTGCAACCTCTTTATACCGCAAAAAAAAGGTATAAATAAAAATGCTAAAGGCAGTGTATACTCCCTTCGATATTTTCGTCAGATCTCCTTATTAATATATATTTAAATGGCTTATTTATTTACGTCAGAAAGTGTTTCTGAAGGACATCCTGATAAAGTAGCAGATCAAATTAGTGATGCTTTAATAGACAATTTTTTAGCATTCGACAAAGAATCTAAAGTAGCTTGTGAAACCTTGGTAACAACGGGTCAAGTTATTTTAGCAGGCGAGGTAAAATCTACCACCTATTTAGATGTTCAAAAAATTGCAAGAGACACCATTAACAAAATTGGCTACACTAAAGGCGAATACATGTTTGATGGAAATTCGTGCGGTGTACTATCTGCAATTCACGAACAATCTGATGATATAAATCGTGGTGTAGACAGAGCTAGCAAAGAATTGCAAGGTGCTGGAGACCAAGGTATGATGTTTGGTTACGCAACAAATGAAACCGAAAATTTTATGCCATTGGCTTTAGATTTGTCGCATAGAATTTTAAGAGAACTTGCCGATTTAAGAAGAGAAAACGACGCGATTACCTATTTAAGACCAGACTCTAAAAGTCAGGTAACGATAGAATATAGCGACGATAATATTCCATTGCGTATTGACGCCATTGTAGTGTCTACCCAACATGACGATTTTGCTGATGACGATACCATGTTAGCCAAAATTAGAAAGGATATTGTAAACATTCTTATACCAAGAGTAATGGCTAAATTGCCAGAAAACATACAAGCCTTATTTAATAGCGACATAAAATATCATATTAACCCAACAGGGAAATTTGTAATTGGAGGACCGCATGGCGATACCGGGCTTACAGGAAGAAAAATAATAGTTGACACTTACGGAGGTAAAGGTGCACATGGCGGTGGTGCTTTTTCGGGTAAAGACCCAAGTAAAGTTGATAGAAGTGCTGCGTATGCAACCAGACACATTGCCAAAAACTTAGTAGCAGCTGGAGTTGCAGATGAAATATTAGTACAAGTTAGCTACGCTATTGGAGTAGTAGAGCCAATGGGTATTTTTATAAACACGTACGGAACCTGCCCTTTTAATATGACAGATGGCGAAATAGCCGAAATAGTATCGAAATTATTTGATATGCGTCCGTTTGCAATTGAAGAACGCCTGAAACTGCGCGCCCCTATATACAGCGAAACCGCTGCTTATGGACACATGGGACGTAAAAATGAAATAGTTACCAAAACCTTTAGTCAGCCTTATGGCGAAACAATAAGCTTAGATGTTGAGTTATTTACTTGGGAAAAACTTGACTACGTAGACAAAGTAAAAGTAGCTTTTGGCTTGTAAAAAATACGTATCCTGAAATAAACATAAAGACTGCCTTGTTGGGCAGTCTTTTTCTTTTTAAAGATCTAACGACTCAATCTTCATAATTTTAAATGTTCAACAAAATGAAAATTATTTTTGATAATACTTTTATTCATCGTAATATTGCAATGTAATAATATAGAAAGATTATGGGAATAACAAAAACCGAAATATTTAGCGACGAACAAAACGAAATTTCGTTATTCGCCAAAGCATTTGGACACCCTGCAAGAGTTGCAATTCTTCAACAATTGTTTAAAACAGACAGTTGTGTATGCGGAGATTTAGTAAATGAAATTGGGCTGGCGCAACCAACCATATCACAACATTTAAAAGAATTAAAGCTGTTAGGCTTAATAAAAGGTAATGTTGAAGGTACTAGTGTTTGCTATTGTATAAATGGCGAAAAATGGACAAAAATGAAGGAAGTGATTTCGCGATTTTTAGACCAAGACATTATAAAAGGAGATTGTTGCTAAAATATTATCCTCTAATCGTATAAACGCAATAAACATATATAAAAATGAAACTATCTGAAGCAAAAAACATACTGAAGCAATCTGAAAAGATAACTTTTAAGTTACCCAACGGGCAACTAGTGCCAAATCACTTTCATGTTACCGAAGTTGGAAAAATTACAAAACATTTTATTGACTGTGGTGGAACTGTGCGCCATGAGGAAGTTGTAAACTTTCAATTATGGAATGCAAACGACTATGACCATAGACTGCATCCCGAAAAATTATTGAGTATCATCGAACTTTCTGAAAAAGTTTTAGGAATTCCGAATTTAGAAATTGAAGTGGAATATCAAGCAGAAACTATTGGGAAATTCGGACTTGATTTTGACGGAACGCATTTTCTGTTAACCACTAAACAAACAGACTGTTTGGCGAAAGACCAATGTGGTGTTCCTAACGAAAAAACCAAATTAAAATTATCTGATATAAAAAATGAGCCATGTTGCTCGCCTGATGGAAATTGTTGCTAAAATTTAAACTTAAAAAAACATGATAAAAACACAATCAACCCTATTCCCAGAAATAGAAAAATTAATTGCTAATTTAAAACCGGAAAGCATTACTGCAGAGCGAAAAACTGTTTTGCAACCACTCATTCACTTTATCCAATCAAAAGTTGATAGCAATCAAGAAATTAGAATCAACTTTATCTGCACACACAATTCGAGAAGAAGTCATTTGTCCCAAATTTGGGCACAAACGATGGCGTATTATTTTAATATTAAAAATGTATTTTGCTATTCTGGTGGTACAGAAAGCACAGCCCTTTTTCAAATGGCAGCCAAAACATTACAGAATTCTGGCTTTAAAATAGAAACCATTTCGGAAGGAAACAATCCCATATATAGCATTAAATATTCAGAAAATGAACATCCTATTATTGGATTTTCTAAAAAACTAGATGCTGAGTTTAATCCCAAATCAGACTTCGCCGCAGTTATGACCTGCTCGCAAGCTGATAATGGTTGTCCTTTTATTGCAGGAGCAGAAAAACGTATTCCTATAACTTTTGAAGACCCGAAAGCGTTTGATAACACTCCGCAACAGGCTGAAAAATATAACGAAAGGAGTCTGCAGATTGCCACCGAATTATTTTATGTTTTCTCACAAATCAAATCTTAAAAATGGCTGAAAAAAAATTAAGTTTTCTCGATAGGAATCTCACGTTATGGATTTTTGTTGCCATGGCATTTGGTGTAAGTATTGGATATTTTATTCCAACATTTCCTAACATCATTAATTCTTTTAATAGCGGCACGACAAACATTCCTATTGCTATAGGATTAATTTTAATGATGTATCCGCCATTAGCGAAAGTTAATTATTCGTTATTACCAAAAGTGTTTAGAAACACAAAAATTTTATCGATTTCATTAATTCTTAACTGGATCATTGGCCCCGTATTAATGTTTATTTTGGCCATTACATTTTTGCGCGATTATCCGGAATATATGGTTGGTTTAATATTAATTGGCTTAGCACGTTGTATTGCGATGGTTTTGGTATGGAACGACCTTGCGGAAGGCAGTAGCGAATACGGTGCCGGCTTGGTGGCTCTTAATAGTATTTTCCAGGTATTTGCGTATAGTTTCTATGCTTGGATTTTTATAACCATCCTACCGCCTTATTTTGGATTTGAAGGTGCTATTGTAGACATTTCTATTGCTACCATTGCTGAAAGTGTAGCCATCTATTTAGGAATTCCTTTTTTAATGGGCATTTTAACCCGATTGATTTTAGTGAAGCAAAAAGGAGAAGAATGGTATACAAAGAAATTTATACCCACTATTTCGCCACTAACATTAATTGCTCTTTTATTTACAATTGTAGTTATGTTTTCACTTAAAGGTGAATTAATTGTTGAAATCCCGATGGATGTTCTTATTATAGCGGTTCCGTTACTAATTTATTTTACGCTCATGTTTATTATTGGCTTCTTCTTTACGAAAGCGATGGGTGCAGAATACGATAAAACAGCTTCGGTTGCTTTTACAGCTGCAGGAAACAACTTTGAATTAGCCATTGCAGTTGCTATTGCTGTTTTCGGATTAAACTCCGGACAAGCATTTGCTGGCGTTATTGGACCTTTAGTTGAAGTGCCCGCATTAATTCTATTGGTAAGAGTATCGTTTTGGCTGCGGAAAAAATACTTCCAAAAAGAGCTTGCATAAGGCATCTCTTTTAAATTTAACAAACCAAAACAACACAAATAAAAAAAGCAAGCTAAAATTTTAGCTTGCTTTTTTAGTATTTCGTGGGGAGAGCAGGATTCGAACCTGCGAAGACGTAGTCAGCAGATTTACAGTCTGCCCTCGTTGGCCGCTTGAGTATCTCCCCAAAACCGACGGCAAATATATTATAGTTTCTCAACTATGCAAAATAAAAATGCGCTATTTTACAATTCGTAGCGCAATCTAAACGATACAAACAAAGGTTGTATAAAATATTCGGTAGCACTTACAGACACAGTTCCGGTGCTACTGGTGTTTTGTGATTTGGTATTAAACAAGTTAGTCGCTTTTATTTCATATTCAAGCTTCGCATCTTTGTCTTTTTTATAGGATAACGATGCGTTTAAAAACTCGTAACTATTTATTGTTTTGTCTGCATCACTAAAATTATTATAAGAATAGTCCGATTTAAAAGTTATCGTTTTAAAAATTAAAGCATCAACTTCTAAAGAAGGCGATTTTGTATAGTATTTTGTATTCCTATCCCCTTGATTATTATCTTGAATGCTATAACGATACCCAAGCTCAAAATTAGGTGCCGATTTAAAACTAGTCCGCAATTCACCTCTATATGTTTGCGAAAAACTTTCACTTACCGACACGATGCTTTGTATAAACTGGTTAAACTTAGAGTAATTAAAATTACCACTTACCGAAGCTCTCACTTTACCAAACGCACGTTGAAAACGACCATTAGCACTGGCACTTTCATCGGCAAGCCCAGAATTAAATGGTGTACTAATACGCACAACGCTTCCTGGTTCGAAAATTGAAGTCGTTCGGATGTTATCTATACTTTTTGTATAATTTAAACTCGCATAAACGTTTGTATAGTTAAACATATTAAAACTAAAATAAGACAAATTAAGGTTGTGTGATAATGCACTCTCCAAATCTGGATTACCTGAAAATAACGAACCATAACTATTTAACACCAAACCGCTTGCAAAATTAGAAACATCGGTAAATTGTGTTTGCATCTTATAGTTAAAATTAATTTGTTCGCTCTTTTTTAATTGCATAATCATATTGAAATCTGGCAACAATCGGAAAAAATTATCGGTTACTTTCGTGTTAAACTGTTTATTTACGGCACTATAAGCATGCGCCGAAACACCCGGTGTAAAAGTGAAAATTCCAGATTTTAACCTATAATGAACTCCTAAATAAATGTCGCTAAAATTATAAGTAATATCATTAGAATCTAACCCATCATTAATAGTTGGCGTTGTATTAAACTCTGAACCATTATCTAAAAACTGAAAAATATTAGAATTAAACTGCTGATTGCTTAAAATGGTTCCGTAAGTAAAATTAATATCACTTTTATTGTTTAAAATATTCCAGTAATCAAGTTTCGCGTCCATTTGATTAGACTTGACACGTTTATCTTGGGCAATATTATAATCTATTTGGGCACCATCAAGTCCTAAATTATTTGCGGTATCTTCATAATTTTCCTTATCCTCTAGAATGGCATTATAAAACGGATCTTCATCTTGCAATAAATGCTGAATCTCCAAAGCAAAAATATTAGTAGCATTTAAGGTGTAATAATAATTTAAATTTTGACTAATACTATAGGGACTTGAGCTTTCAAACTCAGTAATAGCACCAATTTGAGTAGAATTCACATTTTGATCTTGCGATTCTTTCGAAATACGACCTAAAATATCATAATCTAACTGGTTATTGGTGTTTGGTTTATATTTGGCCGATAGTTTTAACATCCCCAAATCGCTTCGTTGGGTGGTGTTACTCTCGGTACTTTCATCTGGAATTCCTAAATCTGAATCGGTATATTGTACGTCCTTGTTTTCGGCTAAATCGGTTCTATTGCTCGAAAAAATGGCAAAACCACTTAAATCTAAAGCCTTATTGGGCGACCAGCTAAAATTAGCACCTCCAAATTTGGTGTTAATATCTTTAGCACGGTTGTTTTGAACCGTTAAAAAGTTTAAACTGTTGCTTCCTAAATTTATATTGGTACCACTGCTTCTACTCGGACTTCTAAAACCGCCTGTAAAATTGAAATAATCGCGACGTGTAAAAGCAACTTCACCTATATTATTTAAATCTGTTATGGTATTAATACTGTATGTTGGACTGTAATAAAACAGTTTTGGTTGCAATAAATACAGTTCATTTTGGGAGGAAGCACCGCCACCAACAGTAACATTACCAAACCAAAAATTTGTTTTACCTTCCTTTAATTTTATGTTGATTGCTACATTATCTTGGTTGTTAGTAACACCGCTTAATTGACCAACTTCCGAATAATTTTTAAGAATCTGAACTTTATCAACGGCATTCGAAGGGATGTTTTGCGTGGCTAATTTAGAGTCGCCATCAAAAAACTCTTTACCTTCAACCATCACTTTTGTTACTACCTTTCCTTCAACCTGTATTTGTCCGTCATCATTTATTTCAACACCCGGTAAATTTTTAAGTACATCTCCTAACTTTTGCTCGGTGCCTTTATTAAACGAATCGGCATTATAAATTAATGTATCGCCTCTCACAACGACAGGCATTTCATAAACTAAATTTATTTCATCTAGTCTATTATCTTCGTGCAGCGTGAAATTTTTTGTGACATCAGATTCTTTAGATTCTAAAAGCGATTCATTGGTTTTCATACCAACATAACTCACCTGAATTTTATAGGATGCATTTTTTTTCAAAACGAGCTTATATCGCCCTTGGTCGTTAGTAATACCATAGGCATCTAAAGATTTTGTTACCTGATTGATGGCAATTACATTCGCTAATTCTAACGGATTGCCAATACTGTCTTTTATAACGCCTTCTAGCTTAATTTGAGCAAAAGAAGAACAGACAATTAACATTAAAAGGGTAGTTAATTTTATTTTCATTGAGTAGATTGTAAGAATATTTAAAAACTGATATTATCGTCTTCCGCCGCCACCAGGACCGCCTCCTCTCGACCTGAAATTTTCACGCATTTCTTCGGTTTTCTTTTTAACAATTTCATCATATTCTACTTTTGTAACCACCTTACCTTTTGATGGTACTTTTATAACATCCTTTTCTTCTGGATTCATAACTATTTTAGAACATAAAATAACCGTTTTATCGGCACTAACTTCTAATATTAAACCCGGCAACCCCCAATAGTCCCCAGGACCTTGACTCACTGGAATTTGCATGGTGTACCAAGCTACTATCTGAATTTCTTTAGTGGTTTCCGCTTCCTTTTCTTCAGTATCTGAAGGTCTTCTAAAACTGGTAATATCTGCCGCATCAACCGTTTTTGTAGCTGTAGCCTTAAAACAGGTATATTGCCCAATCTGTTTGGTTTCGCCTTCCATCTTCCAATTTAATTTTGGAAGCGAATCTTTAATTAAAAATTGCTTTCCAAAAAATTCTTGTTCTTGTAATAACAACTGACTCTTTATGCTTTTATATTGCGGTCCGCCACTAAAACTACTCATCATCATACCAAAACGGCCACTGTTATCCCCTGGTGCATCTAGTTTTTCCTCTTCTTTATATATTGATTCTGATTGGTTGAAGGTTAAAATAAATGTTTTTTCAAACATGGATTTCATGCGCTCTGCCATTTGCTTTTTCTGGTCTTCGCTCATTCCGGGTCTTCCAAAATTGCTCATATCTACAGATGTTTTAGAATAATAATAAGCTTTACCCTGAAAATCGTTTTGTGCAAATGCATACACCGAAACAAAAAGCGCTAAATAATAAACACTTCTTTTAATTAAATTAAATCGCATCATATATAAAATTGTAGTTAGGTTCGTGTAAAAATATATGTTTAAATAGAACTTAGACTACGCACATGATAATTAGTTTAACCTAGCATATGTTAAAGTGTTCTTAAATTTTAAAATTTCGTTCACTATTTATATGTTAAAATTTTTCTGCCGAAACTAATTTGATTTTTGTATTTTTCCACCCTGTATGAAACGTTTACATTTAATTTTATTTTTATGCTCGATAGCAATGAATTCGCAAGAATTTATTGAGGCCAGTTTTGTTAAAAAAACAGAATTAACTGCCGATACTTTTGTGAGCACGAACAACTTTGAAACTACATTTTATATTTTAGAAAATGTATTGTTTAAAAACAGTAAAGAACTAAAAGGTATCGATATTGGATACAATAATTTTCAACTAGGAAATATTACTTCGGTAAACACGTTTAATCCTTTAAAAATCAATGTTTTTTACAAAGATTTTAATACCGTTATAGTTCTTGATAATCGATTAGCCGAAATATTTAAAATAGATTTTAATTCGCAAACCGATTACAAAAACGTATCGCATGTATCAACCGGGTCGGATAATACCTTATGGATTTTCAATCAAAACACACAGCAAATAGAGCTTTTCGACTATAAAACAAATACAACACGCGCTAAGACTTTACCTATTCAAAGTCCTGTTTTAGATTTAAAAAGCAATTATAATTTTTGCTGGGTACTTACTGAAAAGCAACTTATTATTTATGATTATTTTGGCAACTTAGTAAAGAAAATAAAAAATGATGGCTATACCTCGATAGAGGTAGACAATGAGAATGTTATCTTAAAAAAAGAGAATGCCTTGTTTTATTTGAAAAAAAGTTCAGAGGTGATCATCCCAATTAGGCTGCCTAATTTGTTAATAAAACAGTTTTCTGCAACCAACGAAACCTTGTATCTTTACACCGACGAAACGCTTCAGCAATTCCAATTAAAAAATCTCTAAATTATGCACATTGCGATAGCCGGAAATATTGGCGCAGGAAAAACAACCCTCACTAAATTATTAGCAAAACACTATAAATGGGAACCGCAACTGGAAGACGTTGTAGACAATCCGTATTTAGATGATTTTTACAACCAAATGGAACGTTGGAGTTTTAATTTGCAGGTTTATTTTTTGAATAGCCGATTTAGACAAGTTTTGCAAATTCGCGAAAGCGGGAAGGACATTATTCAAGATAGAACCATTTATGAAGATGCGCATATATTTGCTCCTAACTTACATGCTATGGGTTTAATGACGAATCGCGATTTCGAAAACTATAAATCGCTTTTCGAATTAATGGAATCGTTAGTTAAAGGACCAGATGTATTAATCTATTTACGAAGCACCATACCAAATTTAGTATCACAAATTCACAAACGTGGTCGCGATTACGAAAACTCCATTAGCATTGATTATTTAAGCAGATTAAACGAGCGATACGAAGCTTGGATTCATGGTTATAACAAAGGAAAGCTTTTAATTATAGATGTAGACAAACTAGATTTTGTAGACAATCCTGAAGATTTAGGCTTTGTTATTAATACCATTGATGCTGAAATAAATGGGTTGTTTTAGCAATTCTTTAATTAACTTTAATTAACCACAAATCGTTTCGTTGTTGAAGTTGTTTTTAATATATAAACACCTTTAGATAAAAAGCTTACATCAATTTTTTCTGTATTTAATTTTATGTTTTGGGTATAAAGTAATTTACCTAACAAATCAAATATTTTAATTTCACCTATAACGTTTTTATCAGATTTCAAGGTAACATATCCATCTATGGTAGGGATTGGATATAACAGCATATCATTACTTTTTAAAACAGCATTGTTCACACTTAATGATGAACAGGTATTATCTCCATAAATTTCTACTTCTTCATAACTATTCCAACCACCAGGTGAAGAATTTCCATAACCTAAAATTCTAACATATTGTGCAAGAGGGTTTGCTGTTAAAGGAAAATCTTCAAATCCAACTGTTGTTCCAGAGCTTGTTAACAAAACTGTAGCATCTGTAAAATTAACACCATCGGTTGAAGTTGCAATTTTAAAGTAAGAGGCTCTTTCACTACCTTTATGAAAATAAATTTTCACACTAGTAACTGTTTTTAAACATTGTAGATTATAGGTTAAATAAGCAGAACCGGTTGTAGATTCTCCAGACCATCTTGTGGTTGTAATGCCATCAAGTGTATTCTCAGGATTAATTTCACTGTTTACTTGAGTCCCAACCCCGGTTACAGTAATCCCTGTAAGTTTTACCGCATTATTAGGGTTAAATGTGCTGCTAGATTGATTAATGGTGAGTGTTGAACTTTCACTGCCTCCATTTTGTGAAACGGTAATGGTTGCTGTCCTATCTGAACCTGTTGTGTTTTCTGCAATATTAACAGTAATTGTTCCCCCGTTGCTGCCACTTGAAGGGTTAAATGTTACCCAAGAAGCGTTATCAGAAACAATCCAGCTAACATTTGAACTAATATCAAAACTTCCGCTATTTTCAGCTTTGTTAAAATCGAGTCTGTTAGTGGATAATGAAATATATGGATTCGGATTAGAAAGAAACCCAATTTTAACGCTTACATCTTCAACAACATATGGAAGATTTGTTCCGCTACCACCATATTCTTCAGCGCCTGCATCAAAAGAAGTGTTAGATCTTGAACTTCCTAGAATATCTTCGGTTAAAAAACTATAGGTATCGATTCCTGCGTCTATTGCGGCACTTGCGGCTAGCAATCTATAAAAACTTGTTCCGCTTGTTAATAATCCAGAAGTTACGGTTTTATTAGAATTTACATTATTTGTTAAATCCCAGCTGCCATTTTGAGTTATATTACCTTTAATTTCGGATGTTCCAATTGGTGCCGTTACTATAGAAACCGCTTTAATACTAGAATTTAGCATAATGTTGTTTGCTACAATCAAGTTTTCAGGCGCCAATGTTGTACCATTAATAGTCGTACCTATTCTTATCGCCAAATCGCAGTTTACTAACGTGTTATTTGTAATCTGAACATTTTTAACTTGATAATATTCATTAAGCGCTGAATTTACGGTGCCGTTTGAAACATTAATTCCGCCAGTAGCATCCGATCCTGAGCCTCCCGGTTTTTTATAATTTGTACCTTCAATATAATTATTATATATTTTATGTCCCTCACCAATTACCCGAATACCTCCTGAAAACTCGTTATTGTTTGCGAAAAAGTAGTTTCCATAAACTTCGGAATTATTGCCATGTCTCAATGTTAATGTGCCTTGATAATCTCTAAACGTGTTATTGTAATATTTGTTTTTTCCACTTTTATTAGAAATTATTTCTATTTCGCCACTCCAGTCATAAAAAAAGTTGTTATAAACTTCTGTGTACGAATCTGATAAGGAGGTTGCGCTATTTCCAATTCTAATAGCATCTTGGTCGTTTAATCCATTAATGTTATTATCTACAGGAATCCTCTCTCCAAAATAGTTATGATGAATTTTTGAATAATTAGCATTTGCATTATCACGATTATCATTAATAATACTACCTACACCATTTTTTCCTATAAAAGAACTGTGACTAATTTCATTATACTGTCCGTAAATAATAATCCATTTAAAAGTATCGGTGGCTTGCGCGCTTGTTCCGTTAAAACTATCAATTTTTATATTAGTTACTTTACAATTATTACAAACATTATTGCTGGCATCTCTAAACTCAATAATTGGCTCTATAGTTGTTTTACTAGTTCCTACCACCGAAACTAAATTTGAAGGATTACGAAACGTAAAACCTTCAAAAACAATATATGTACCACCTAAACTGATTTGCGGTTTTCCTTCCAGAAAAACTTGTCCAGCATTTTGAGCTTTTATTGTAATTGGATTTGCAGCTGTTCCTGTTTTATTAATATTGATAACAGTATTGCTCCAAACCCCATTAGCTAAAATAATTGTACTACCCGCTGTGGCATTTGAAAGGGCATTTTGAAGTTCGGTGTTATTGCTAACAATTTGTGATTGTGCTACATAAGCAAACAACATCGCGATAATAAGTACCAGTTTTCTCATTTTGTATTCAGCATTTAATTGGATAACCAAATTGGTCAACCAATTCAAATATAATAACTTTTAGAAATTTCCAACTATAAAATAGCTATAAAATAAAAAACCACGCTTTAAACGTGGTTTTTTATCGGAATATGAAAGTATTTACTTAATGTTTCTGTTTTTCTTCAATAATTTCTTTAATTATTTTTTTTGACTTGGTCGCATCAGTATTTAATGCTTCAATATTTGCTTTAACTTCGGCTTCAGTACCTTTAAAAGTTTCGTAGCTTGTTTGTTTTTGGTCATTTTCGGTGGTTATTGTTGTAACTACCGCTTGAAATAAACCGTCTTCACCTTTGGTCATTTCCACTTTCACTTCTTTTGTTACTTCAACTGCTTCTGGTGTATTATTAATTGCATAAGCCGAAACATCCTCTGCATCTAAAGCAATACTTGGCGCAATCACCAATGCTACTACCGACATTAACTTTAATAAGATATTTAATGACGGTCCGGAAGTATCTTTAAACGGATCGCCAACAGTGTCGCCAACTACAGCCGCTTTATGCGCGTCGGTACCTTTTTTACCTTGCTCTTCAATGGTTTTCTTTGCATTGTCCCAAGCACCTCCAGCATTCGATTGAAAAATAGCCATTAACACCCCACAAGTTGTAACGCCTGCTAATAAGCCTCCTAGCATTTCAGCTCCGCCAATAAAACCAACAGCTACAGGAACCGCAATGGCTAATACGCCCGGAAGTACCATTTCTTTAATAGATGCTTTTGTTGAAATATCAACACATTTATCATATTCAGCATAACCATCGGCCGCATCAAAAATTGCTCTATCTTCCGGAGTTGCTTTAGTCATATCAGAATCGTACTTACGCATCACTCCTAAAGCCGCTTTTAATTGCGGAATATCTCTAAACTGGCGACGCACTTCTTCTATCATAGCCATGGCCGCACGACCAACAGCGTTCATTGATAATGCCGAAAACACAAATGGTAGCATCCCTCCAACTAACAGTCCAGCCATAATATCGGGTTTTGAAACATCTATAGACCGCACATTCGCTGTTTCCATAAAAGCCGCAAACAACGCCAAGGCTGTTAATGCAGCCGATGCAATAGCAAAGCCTTTTCCAATAGCAGCCGTGGTATTTCCAACAGCATCTAATTTATCTGTGCGCTCTCGAACTTCTTTAGGTAATTCTGCCATTTCAGCAATACCTCCAGCATTATCGGAAATTGGACCATAAGCATCTACAGCTAATTGAATACCTGTATTTGCTAACATCCCAACCGCTGCAATTGCAATACCATATAAACCTGCAAAATAATGTGACACCAAGATGGCCGCTGCGATTAATAAAATTGGAATCATGGTAGACATCATTCCTATTCCTAAACCAGCAATAATATTAGTTGCTGCTCCTGTTTCTGATTGTCTTACGATTGAATTAACAGGTCCTTTTCCGGTACCAGTATAATATTCGGTAACTTTACCTACTGCCAATCCTGCCACTAAGCCTGCAATGGTTGCCCAAAACACACCCATAGCGCCATACTCCACACCTTTAAAAGTATAGGTTTCTGGTATAAAAGCGGTAATTATAAAATATGAGGCCACAACCATTAATCCAGCTGAACCAAATTCTCCAATATTTAATGCTGTTTGCGGATTCCCACCGTCTTTTACTTTCACAAAAAATGTTCCGATAATAGACATGATAATTCCAACGGCAGCAAGAACCAATGGCAAATACACGGCACCCATTCCGCCAGCAACATCGGGTGTTATAATCAATGCGCCTAAAATCATTGTACCTATGATAGAACCAACATAAGATTCAAATAAATCGGCACCCATTCCGGCAACATCACCCACATTATCACCCACATTATCTGCAATGGTAGCAGGATTTAACGGGTGGTCTTCAGGAATACCTGCCTCGACTTTACCAACTAAATCGGCACCAACATCGGCGGCTTTTGTATAAATACCACCACCTACACGTGCAAAAAGCGCAATAGATGATGCTCCTAATGAAAATCCTGATAGTACATTAAGCACCATTGATACATTTTCCTCACCTGGCCATATTTCTTGATAAATAGCAAACAGTCCGCTTAAACCTAAAACACCAAGACCTACAACGCCTAAGCCCATGACTGCTCCTCCAGCAAAAGCTACTTCTAAAGCTTTTCCAAGCGACGTTCTTGCGGCTTGTGTGGTTCTTACATTCGCTTTGGTAGCGACTCTCATCCCAATAAATCCAGCTAATGCAGAACAAATAGCTCCAACAATAAAAGAAATAGCAACCATTCCGTGCGACCCTGCTTCAGCTGTGCCTTTAAAAAATAATAATATGGCAACCGCCACTACAAATATGGAGAGTATTTTATATTCTGCTTTAAGAAAAGCCATTGCGCCATCGGTAATATTTTTGGCAATACGAATCATCTTATCCGTACCTTGTTCCTGTTTAGTAACCCATGCACTTTTTACAAATACAAATGCCAATGCCAAAACTCCAAAAAGCGGCAAAATTTTCACTAATAATTCCATATAGATTTAGTTTGTTGAGATTAATTTTTTTTTAAAGAAGCTAAAAATAGTAAAATATAAGTGATAAAAAAAACCACCTTTTATTAAAGATGGTTCATTTTAAATTTAATTTTCTAAGAATCTAATAATTAGATAGTAAAAGTTCTTTTTTTCTTGTGTTCACTTTCTTCATACCTAGTGACACATTCGTGATAAATTTTAATAGCTTCTGCAGCATTTCCCCATCCTCCTGTATCTACTTTCTTTTCTTCTAAATCTTTATATACTTGAAAAAAGTGTTCTATTTCCTTTAATCTGTGCGGATTTAATTCTGAAATATCATCTCTATTACTCCAAACCGGGTCTGAGACAGGAACACAAATTATTTTTTCATCTGGTCCTTTTTCATCAGTCATATAAAAAACGCCTATTGGCTTTACTTCCATAACAACCATAGGAAATGTAGGCTCTATACCTAACACCAATACGTCTAATGGATCTTTATCTAATGCCAGCGTTTCTGGAATAAAACCGTAATCACCAGGATACATCATCGATGAAAACAACGTTCGGTCAAAACGGATTTTATGTAAGGTAAAATCGTATTCGTATTTATTTCTACTTCCCTTTGGTATTTCTATCAATACATCAAAAGTTACTCCTTTTTCTTGGCTCATAGTCTTGTTTAATTTATAAAGCAAATATAATTAACCCCATAACTTCATGCAATTAAAATTGAGTTTGTTTTATATTAATATTTAGTATCTTGTTCAAGACTAATTCAAATAAACAATCTTAAGATTATGCGACACTGCTTCTTAGCTTTATCACTGCTTTTTGTTCTGCCATCTTTTAACGCACAAACTCAACCATGGAAAGGAAAATTTGAGCCTATAGATAATTTAATAGCACCTCCAAATACTTACCGAACTGCCAGTGGCGCTCCTGGCAAAGACTATTGGCAACAACGTGCAAATTATAAGATAAAAGTTGTTTTAAACGAAAAAAACAACAGCATTTCTGGCGAAGAAACCATTACCTATTTTAATAATTCGCCCGACGATTTAAGTTATTTATGGATTCAATTAGAACAGAATGTGAATAAAAAAGGAAATGAAGATTTCGGTTCTTTTAATAATGACATACAGGATTCTATCTCTGCAAAACAAATGCAATATCTTACCAGAGCCATAGATTTTCCTGCTGGTTATACCATTAAAAATGTGAAGGATGGCCAGGGAAATAACATGAAAACTATGGTTAATAATACCATGATGAAAGTAAAACTGAATACAATCCTTAAATCGGGTGAATCAATAAGCTTTTCCATTTCCTGGTATTACCCGATTACTGATAGAAGTATGTTTTTATTATCTAGAGAAGGATACGAATATTTTCCGGAAGATAATAATACGGTTTACTTAATAGCGCATTGGTTTCCACGGATGGCGGTATATAATGATACCGAAGGATGGCAAAATCAGCAATTTCAAAAATTGGGTGAATTCGCATTAGAATTTGGCGATTACGATGTTGAAATAACAGTGCCTGAAGACCACATAGTAGCATCAACTGGCACATTACAAAACAGCGAAGAAGTACTTTCTAAGACGCAACGCAACCGATTAGAAAGTGCCAAAAAATCATTTGACAAACCCGTAATGATTATCACGAAAGAAGAAGCAGAAGCTAACGAAAAAACGAAAGCCACGAAACTAAAAACCTGGAAATTTAATGCCACTAATGTTCGTGATTTTGCATTTGCGTCATCGAGAAAATTTCTGTGGGATGCCCAAGCTGTAAAGCTCCCAACCAATACCGTTATGGCGATGTCGTTTTATCCGAAAGAAGGATTACCAGTATGGCAAGAAGAATCTACAAAAGCTATAAAACACGCTTTAGAAGTGTATTCTGAAGCAACCTTCGATTATCCTTATCCAGTGGCAATTTCGGTAAATACTTCAAACATAGGTATGGAATTCCCAATGATTAGTTTTAATGGTGGACGACCGAAAAATGGCAAAATTAGTGATGCCGCTAAACAAGGCATGATTGGAACAATTATTCATGAAGTAGGCCACAATTGGTTTCCTATGATAGTAAGTTCAGACGAGCGCAAATGGATGTGGATGGACGAAGGCTTAAACACCTTTTTACACCAACGCACAGTGGCCGAAAGATACCCCGGATTTAATAGTACAACCCCTAAAAGCATTGTACCTTTTATGAGTGGCGATAAAAATGTAATGCGTCCAATCATGACGACTTCCGACAACGAATTATTCAACCAATTTGGTGCCAATTTCTACATAAAACCGACTGCTGGATTACAAATGTTGAGAAACTCCATTATTGGAAAAGAATTATTTGATGAAGCGTTTAAAGAATATGCCAATCGTTGGAAATACAAACACCCTAACCCAAGTGATTTATTTAGAACGCTTGAAGATGCCACTGCAACCGATTTAGATTGGTTTTACAGAGGATGGTTTTTTACAACAGACCATGTTGATATGGAATTAAGCCATGTTAAATGGTTTAAAGTAGACGAAAAAACTAGCAATATTGAAGACCAGAAAAGAAGCAAAAAAATCAAAATTGCTACTACCGATAGAAACAGCAATGTAGACCCGAAAGATTTTTCGAAAGGAGCCGAAGTCATCACCATGATAAACACCCCAGAAAATGCCTATGGCGATTATTTATCGCGTTTAGATGATAATCAGGTTAGAAAACAGCTGTCTGGAAAAAATATTTATGAAGTGACCATAAAAAATATAGGCGGTCTTGTAATGCCTGTTACTATAGAATGGCAATTTACCGATGGCAGCATAGAAATAGACCGGTTACCTGCTGAAGTGTGGAGAAGCAACGAATATGAAATTAAAAAAACCTTTATTAAAGCAAAAGAAGTACAGAAAGTGACCTTAGACCCAAATTTCGAATTTGCGGATACGGACACATCAAATAATAGCTTTCCTAAAGCAGAACATCAATCTGATTTTGAATCCTTTAAGAAAAAACAGAATAATAAATAACGGCAACAAAACTTTTGTAATTCACAACATTTTTATCGATAAACGATGAAATAATCAGTTATATCGTTTATGTTTTGATTGAAAGCAATTTCGATTTACTTTCGCTTTGCTATTAATCAACTTAATCTTCATGAATATGAAAACAACGAAAATTTATTTTAGACCCTTAGCTATGCTAATCGCTATTTTAGCCTTTTCATTTAACACTACTATGAATGCTCAACAAAATAACGGCAATCAAGGCAACGGTATTGGAGGAAATAACGGAGCTAGTGTTACACATTCAGCCAATGTAAACCCTAACAATAATGGGAATGCCGGTCAAGGAAACCAAGGCAATGGGCTTGGAAATAACCCTTATGGGAACCAAGGCAGTAATGGCAACCCGAATGGAAGAGCCGCTGGAGGTAGCAATGACACTATTCCATTGGACGGTGGACTTTCAATTTTATTAGCAGCAGCTGCTTTTTTTGGCATTAAAAAGTTAAGAGGCAACAAAAAAATGTAATTTAATACATCACGAAACAATATAAAACAAAAAAGAGGCTTTTAAAAGCCTCTTTTTTGTTTTATAAAAGTCCGATATAGCCTCAAACAGTATTAAAAATGGAATCCGAAAGATCCGGTTACCCCAAATTTTCTGGCATCGGGGTTTTCTACTTTATTTAAATAATTGCCTCTAAAATTAAAGTCTATTCTAAATATTTTAAAAATATTTCCAACACCAACACTATATTCGTAGTAAGGTTTTTTATTTGGTGCTTTCAACAAAATGGCATTCGGATTGGTTGTACTATTTAAAGCAATGTTTTCTTCAGAAATATCACCCATAACACCTTTAAAACTAACAATCTCGCGAAGATTAAATTTTCTTAAAAACGGAATTCTTGAAAAGAATCGTCCATTAAAATTATGCTCTAAATGTACTGACGCATACGTATCAGACACAAACTCGTAAAAATCTAATTGAGAAAAGGTGTTATAAATAGAGAAATAAGATTGATTTCCCGGAATTACACTCAGCAACCCAAGTGGCACCTCTCCAAAAGTTTTACCAGCTTCAATACTAGTAGTTAATCTACCAAAACCACCAACTTGCATTGGTTGTATGTAAGACATTTGTAATTTGGTGTAATCAAAATCACCATTTAAAATGCTTTTATCACCATGGCTAACTTGTGCAAAAACACGAGCAAAATCATCGTTAGCTTCTCTGCGTTCTACCCCAAAACCTGTCATTTTCCGTTTTGGAAAATATTGCACCGAAAACGTAGATTCGTATTGTTTAATTACAGACTCTTCTCCATCTGTCGTGTTATAATCTAAACTAAAGGTTGGTGACGCCGATTCTAAGGTTCTGTAATTTCCGCCCAATCTAAAAACCACATTACGCCATGGTTCTAACTCAACTGCTAAGGTTGTTAAATTAATATTCGTAAGCTTATCATTGGCGCCAGTTCCCACTACTGCCGAAGATGCTAAACTACGCCCTAAAACATCGGTACTGGTTGTTAAACTAGCTCCTATTTGCTCTACATCACGCCTGTTTCCACCCGATATAATAAAACGATTTTTCTTATCGATTAACCATTTTCCGGAGATGCCATATTTAAACTTATCGTCGTTAAAACCATAGGCCAAAAACCCTTCTAAACGCCATAAATCATTTTTACCAAAATAGGTTCTGCCTCCAGCTCGTAGTCGCAAGCCTTCGACTTCGTTAAATCCGAAAGTAGAAAAAATGGGTCCGTAATCTAACGGTAATTGATTAAATTCAATATAACCAGAAGCTAAAATACTCCCCAGATTATAAAGGCGTTTAAACTTTTTAACTGTCTTTAAAGTATCTAGCATTTTATAAACACCTTGTTCGTCTTTATTTAAATCTTCTAAACGGTTTTCCTTCCAAAACGTGTCATCCCTATCGTAAACATCCTGATTGTAATTATAAACTTCTTCTTCGTAGAACTTTTTATTTAATTCCTTATCAAACGTATAATTATTGTACAACGTGGTACGTTTTCCGTAAAGGCCTCTAGATTTTTCCTTTTTATTCAAAGCAAAATCAGACATCATGTAATCCCGTTTTACAAGAAAAATAGAATCGTTTAATACTTCAAACTCCTGTTCAATATAAATATCTTTAACCCAGTTAATATTGGCACTTTTTGATGCTTGCAGGTTAATTTCTTTAATGGCATAGGTACTATCTGCTACCCAAAAATCACCTTTAAAAGTTAGCTCATTTTTACGTCTTGGATAGTAAATTATATTGTAACACCATTTTTTATCTATAAAAGCACTATCGTTTAAAACATAATTGTACGTCCCAATTCCTGTTCTGGATAAAGGACTCACGAAACTTTTATCGAAAAATTTTAAATAGTTATCATAAACATCGAAATCGGAATATAAATCATCTACAAAATCTATAACCATCTGATTATCACTAAACCCTGAGTTTTTATTTCCTTTTAAAACCTTTTTTTCTTTCTTAATAATATTATCGCCATAAACCGTTGAAACCGCTTCGTTAATAAAAATAGGCAAATAGGTTTTGCCGGTAACATTAGAGGTGTCTACTTCATTAAAAACAAATTCCATTCCCCTAAACAGCTTACTTTTTATAAGCGCACTGTCTATCGTATTAATATCGAATTCTACTTTTTCGTATTTATTGTACTCGTACTGTTTAAAATGTTTTAAACCATTTGTACGCTTATGTTCCCATATTTTTCGCAATAAATCAATCGCGGGATTGTTCTTTTTGGGTTGTTTCCCCGATACGATTAAAACCTGATTTAATTGAGCAGCCTCTTCTTTTAAAATAAATTTTAAATCATAATTCACTCGTTTAACCAGTGGAACATCTAAAGTTTCATAGCCAATAAATGATACGCGTAAGGTATTCCAAACGCCAGAAGATTCTAAATAAAACTTCCCGTTTTCATCGGTAATTGTGCCCTGATTGGAGCCTTTAAAAATAACATTTGCGAAGGAGATTGGTTCATTATACTCATCAAACACATACCCACTTACTTTGGTTTGTGCTTGCGATAAAAATATTCCTAAGAAAAAAAGTGATAATAATAGTTTTGGGTTCATAAGACAAAAAAACTTCATTAGCAATTATGCTAATGAAGTTTATATAACGTAATAATTCTAATTTTATTTATATAATACTTTTTTTACCGCTTTAACAACTTCTTTGCTGTCTGGTAACCATTCTTCTAACAACACTGGAGAATATGGCGCAGGGGTATCGGCTGTATTAATTCTAACAATTGGCGCATCTAAATAATCAAATGCCTCTGCTTGTACAATATAAGTGATTTCGGTTGAAACATTTCCAAAAGGCCATGCTTCTTCTAAAATTACCAATCTATTCGTTTTCTTAACAGATTTTAAAATAGCTTCTTTATCTAAAGGACGAACGGTACGTAAATCGATTATTTCACAAGAAATACCTTCTCTTGCTAACTCATCGGCTGCTTTGTAAGCTTCCTTGATTATTTTTCCGAATGAAACTATAGTCACATCAGTTCCTTCACGCTTAACATCGGCAACTCCTATCGGGATTACATACTCACCTTCTGGCACTTCACCTTTATCGCCATACATTTGCTCACTCTCCATAAAAATAACTGGATCGTCATCGCGAATAGCAGCCTTTAAAAGACCTTTAGCATCATATACGTTTGATGGCACAATAACTTTTAAACCAGGTGTATTGGCAAACCAGCTTTCGAAGGCTTGCGAGTGCGTTGCCCCTAATTGTCCTGCAGATGCTGTTGGGCCTCTAAATACAATCGGACATTTTAATTGCCCACCAGACATTTGTCTGATTTTTGCAGCATTATTTATTATTTGATCAATTCCAACAAGAGAGAAATTAAAAGTCATAAACTCTACAATCGGTCTGTTGCCAGTCATAGTCGACCCTACTGCGATACCTGCAAACCCAAGTTCTGCAATGGGGGTATCAATAACACGTTTTGGACCAAATTCATCTAACATACCTTTGGATGCTTTATAAGCTCCATTGTATTCTGCGACTTCTTCGCCCATTAAATAAACACTTTCGTCGCGACGCATTTCTTCGCTCATTGCTTCACAAATAGCTTCTCTAAATTGTATTGTCTTCATTAAATATATTTTAATTCGAAAAGCAAAAATAAGAATAAATAAAATACATACGTAAAAAAGAATTATTTAATATTTACTATGCATGCATAGTAAATATTCAGAATAAAATAATTAACTTCGTAGCTTTAAAGAAATAATATTTATTTAATCTGATAAATTATGAAGATATTAGTGTGCATTAGCCACGTTCCCGACACCACATCTAAGATAAATTTTACCGAAAACGATACAAAATTTGACACCAACGGTGTACAGTATGTTATTAATCCTAACGACGAATTTGGATTAACAAGAGCCATGTGGTTTAAAGAAAAACAAGGCGCTAATGTTACCGTTGTTAATGTTGGAGGTGCCGAAACCGAGCCTACTTTACGCAAAGCTTTGGCCATAGGTGCCGATGCTGCCATACGTGTTAATACGGTAGCTACCGATGGTTTTTCGGTTGCTAAACAATTGGCTCATGTAGTTAAAGAAGGTGGTTACGATTTGGTTATTGCAGGCCGTGAATCAATCGACTATAATGGCGGGATGGTTCCAGGTATGCTGGCAGCCCTAACAAACGCCAACTTTGTAAATAATTGTATTAGCTTAGACATCGATGGCACTTCTGTTAAAGCCGTTAGAGAAATTGACGGTGGAAAAGAAATACTTTCTACATCGTTACCTTTAGTTATTGGTGGTCAGAAAGGTTTGGTTGAAGAAAGCGAATTACGCATTCCAAATATGCGAGGCATTATGATGGCACGCCAAAAGCCACTAACTGTTTTAGATCCAATAGAGGCAACGAATGAAACTTCTTCGGTTAAATTTGAAAAACCAGCGCCTAAAGGGGCTGTAAAATTAGTAGCGCCAGATAATTTAGATGAGTTAATAAATTTACTTCACAACGAAGCTAAAGTGATTTAAAGCCTTTCCTAAACCTAAAAAATAGGCCTTAGGTGCGAAAAAAATATAAACAGTTTGCTCCCAAACCCTTTTTATTGGAAAGGAATTGGAGTGAAGAAAAAAATTAAAGATTATGTCAGTTTTAGTATATACAGAATCAGAACAAGGAAAATTTAAAAAAGCGGCCTTAGAAGTAGCATCATACGCCAAGGCCGTAGCCACACAATTAGGAACTACGGTAACAGCCATCGCATTTAATGTAAACGACGCCTCTATTTTAGGAACCTATGGTGTCGATAAAGTTTTAAACGTTTCAAACGAAAAACTTACCGCCTTTAATGCCAACGGATATGCCCAAGCCATTAAACAAGCCGCAGAGAAAGAAGGAACTAAAGTCGTTATACTAAGTTCTAGTGCCGATAGTAAATATTTGGCACCTTTATTAGCGGTACATTTAAATGCAGGATATGCTTCAAACGTTATTGCAGCACCATCTAACACCGCTCCATTTACAGTAAAACGAACTGCGTTTACCAATAAAGCATTCGAAATGACAACCATTAACACCGATGTTAAAATTATTGGAGTTTCTAACAATGCTTTCGGCTTGGTAGAATCTAATGGTAGCGCTTCCGCGGAAGCATTTTCGCCTTCCATTTCAGACTTAGGAGTAACCGTAGAATCTGTAGACAAAGCATCTAATAAAGTGAGTATTGCCGATGCAGACATCGTAGTTTCTGGTGGACGCGGATTAAAAGGTCCTGAAAACTGGGGTATGGTTGAAGAATTAGCCTCTGTGTTAGGCGCAGCAACTGCCTGTTCTAAACCTGTTTCCGATTTAGGTTGGAGACCACATAGCGAACACGTTGGACAAACAGGAAAACCTGTAGCATCTAATTTATACATTGCAATCGGAATTTCGGGAGCCATTCAACATTTAGCAGGTATTAATGCTTCAAAAGTAAAAGTTGTAATTAATACGGATGCCGAAGCACCTTTCTTTAAAGCAGCCGATTATGGTGTTGTTGGAGATGCTTTTGTAGTGGTTCCACAACTTATTGAAAAATTAAAAGCGTTTAAAGCGCAACAATAAATTTTTATTTTTTAAATTGTATTGTAATAAGAACAAGCTTAAATTAGCTTAAAATTTTTTAATTCTGCATTTTGCGGTTTGGTAAAGTCCTAATTTAAACAGTTCTTTGCGTTTTAATACATTATGAGTTTAGTAAGATTAAATATAAAGGGAATTTCCTATAGTCAAACACAAAACGGCGCTTACGCATTGATTTTAAACGAAATAGATGGCGATAGGAAACTCCCTATTGTTATTGGTGCTTTTGAAGCTCAATCTATAGCTATCGCTTTAGAAAAAGAAATAAGACCTCCACGACCACTTACACACGATTTATTTAAAAATTTTGCCGACCGATTTGATATCGTTGTCAAACAAGTTATTATTCATAAATTGGTTGATGGTGTTTTTTATTCTAGTTTAATTTGCGAACGCGACAAAATTGAAGAAATTATAGACGCCAGAACTAGTGATGCCATTGCCTTGGCACTTCGCTTTGATGCCCCTATATTCACTTACAAAAACATTCTTGATAAAGCTGGGATTTATTTAAAAGTAAATCCTAAAAAGGAAGAAGATGAAGATACTCAAGATAGTATTTTGATGGATGAACTCATCGCTAATGAGATGGAACCAAGCGAACCAAAGGAAAGTTTTAAAGGCAAAACACTTGAAGAATTACACAACCTCTTAAACGAAGCAGTAGCAAACGAAGATTACGAAAAGGCTGCTCGTATTCGTGATGAAATCTCTAAACGAGAATAACAAATCATAACCCACGTCTTCTGTATGAAAAAAATATTTTTGTCAATTGTCATTAT
This sequence comes from Mariniflexile aquimaris, assembly GCF_042676825.1. Classification (NCBI taxonomy): domain Bacteria; kingdom Pseudomonadati; phylum Bacteroidota; class Flavobacteriia; order Flavobacteriales; family Flavobacteriaceae; genus Mariniflexile; species Mariniflexile aquimaris. Next base: position 20,277 of record NZ_JBHTIB010000008.1, on the reverse strand, counting down.
TTTAATCACATTTTACTCACCAATATCAGCCCAAGACACCGATAAAAATATAAATAAAGAAACACCCAGTGAAATTGTTCAGGAAGCTTCAGCTCTTAATCCCAATACGGATTCATTAAAAGCTAATATTGATGATATAAAGACTGAAGACACATCAGCAGCCACAACAGTTTCTACCCCTATAATACCAAGTCAAGGATTCTCAATAGACAGCTTATGGCGCGGTGTTTTAGGAATGTTTGTGTTGCTTTTAATTTCCTTTATTTTAAGTAAAAACCGAAGAGCAATTAATTGGAAAACAATAGGCTTTGGTCTTTTGGCTCAGCTATTATTGGCTATAGGTGTTTTAAAAATTCCTTTTGTACAAAGTATTTTCGCTTTTGTTGGTCAATTGTTCGTAAAAACCCTCGATTTTACTAGAGCAGGGAGCGAGTTTTTACTTGGTGGCTTAATGAACATGGATAGCTATGGCTTTATATTTTTGTTTCAAGTATTGCCAACCATTATATTTTTCTCTGCCTTAACTTCCTTATTATTTTATTTAGGTGTTATTCAAAAAATCGTAAAAGGACTAGCTTGGGTATTAACCAAACTTTTAGGGGTTTCTGGCGCCGAAAGTTTAAGTGTAGCAGGAAATATATTTTTAGGCCAAACTGAAGCTCCTTTAATGATTAAGGCGTATTTAGAAAAAATGAACAAGTCTGAAATACTCTTGGTTATGATTGGCGGTATGGCTACAGTAGCAGGGGGTGTTTTAGCTGCGTATATTGGTTTCTTAGGAGGAACGGATCCTGCGCTAAAAATATTCTACGCCAAACATTTGTTAACAGCCTCTGTTATGGCGGCACCGGGTGCTATTGTTATTTCTAAAATGCTGTATCCTCAAGACCAAGAAATTAATGCCAATTTAGAAGTAACCCAAGACAATATTGGTTCAAATATTTTGGACGCTATTGCTAATGGCACCACCGAAGGATTAAAATTGGCGGCTAATGTAGGAGCTATGTTGCTTGTATTTATAGCGTTTATTGCCATGATAAATTATGGTTTTAATAAATTGGGTAGTTTATCTGGATTAAACAGCTGGATTTCTGGAAATACCCCATATAGCAGTTTTTCTTTAGAATTTATACTTGGTTATATTTTTGCACCAGTTATGTGGCTAATAGGCGTTGCCAAAGAAGATATGGCACTTATGGGTCAATTATTAGGTATTAAACTGGCAGCTAGTGAATTTGTTGGATATATTCAGCTTGCTGAACTTAAAAATGTTGCAAATTTAACACACCTCAAATTTGAAAAATCAATCATAATGGCAACGTATATGCTTTGTGGTTTTGCGAATTTTGCATCCATTGGAATTCAAATTGGCGGCATTGGCTCGTTAGCTCCCGGACAGCGAAAAACCTTATCAGAATTCGGTATTAAAGCACTTATTGGCGGTAGCATAGCGTCATTGCTTTCTGCAACTATTGCTGGAATGATTATCGGCTAATTTATTGGCGGAAAATATAATTCTCATCCAGTTTAGTTAATAACTTTATTATATTATTTAAAGCATCAGCAACTAAGTTTTGGTGCTTTTATCTATTTTTAGCTTCAGAAAAATTAAGTTTAATTAAAGCAATTTCCACAAAGTGGAGACAATTTATGAAGCAATACCACGATTTAGTAAAACATATTTTAGAACACGGCAATGAAAAAGGAGACCGCACGGGTACTGGAACAAAAAGTGTTTTCGGGTATCAAATGCGATTCGATTTAAGTGAAGGGTTCCCAATGGTAACAACCAAAAAACTCCATTTAAAATCGATAGTTTACGAATTGCTGTGGTTTTTAAAAGGCGACACGAATATTAATTATTTAACCGAAAATGGTGTTCGTATTTGGAACGAGTGGGCAGACGAAAAAGGCGATTTAGGTCCGGTTTACGGGCACCAATGGCGTAACTGGAACAGCGATGAGATAGACCAAATAAAAGAAGTGGTTGAAACCTTAAAAACCAACCCAAACAGCAGACGCATGTTGGTCTCTGCGTGGAATCCATCGGTTTTACCTGATACCTCTAAAAGTTTTAGCGAAAATGTAGCCAACGGAAAAGCGGCATTACCACCTTGCCATGCATTTTTTCAGTTTTATGTGGCTAACGGTAAATTATCGTGTCAATTATATCAACGCAGTGCCGATGTGTTTTTAGGAGTACCATTTAACATTGCGTCGTATGCACTATTCACTATGATGATGGCACAAGTTTGTGGTTATGAAGCTGGCGAATTTATTCACACATTTGGTGATGCACATATTTACAGCAATCATTATGAACAATTGGAATTACAACTTTCAAGAGACATAAGACCACTTCCTAAAATGAAACTAAACCCCGAAATTAAAGATATATTCGACTTTACCTTTGAAGATTTTACGTTAGAAGATTACAACCCGCACCCACATATAAAAGGTGTCGTTGCGGTATAACAAAAAAAGCGCTTTCAAAATTTGAAAGCGCTTTTTTTGTTAAATATCTGACCTTTATTAAACGTTTACTACGCTGTTATCAGCCGCAGCAAAATCATTCCAAGCATAAGCATCGGCAGCATCATCATTAACGAATGCACCGTCAACTACATATTTAAATTCATAAGAATTACCTGTATCTAAATCTACAGTTCCTTTAAATGTTCCATTTTTTAATTTCTTAAGTGGGGTTGCTTTCCATTTATTGAAACTCCCTACAAGTCCAACTTTTTTTGCATCCTCTGCAAGAATAGAAAACGTTACTTTACAAACTGGTTTGCTTTTTAAATATTGTTTTGAAATAGCCATAGTTTAAATTTTTTGTGTTGTTTATACTGCAAATTTATAAAACTAATTGTCAGTTTTTACCTTTTAAAGTGGTAAACCATTAAGAATTATCAATTTAACAATATCAATTCATTATTATTTAAACTAAACTATAAATTGTGCGAATTAATTGTATAATTATCAATCATAATACCCCACTTTTTGTTGATTATCAGTGACTTTTACTTAAAAAGACTTCCCAAATTAAAGTTGTTTCGAACGGATATAATTATCCTTTAATTTTCATTAAAAAGCATTAACTTTACCGTAATATTTCATGTTATATGTTCGGAAGAAAAAAAAGCGTCCCACAGATAGATAAAGAGCAGTTAGAGCTTATAGAAAATGCACAAAAAAGAATTAAGCAAAAGAAAAAATTATACATTCATTTTGTTATTTTTTTAATTGGATCGGTATTTTTAATTCTATTTAATTTAGGCTTAGGCTTTGGTAAAGATTTTAAACCTTTAGAAACTCATTGGTTTGTTTTTGCTATTCTATTCTGGTTATTTTTATTCTTATACCACGCATTTAATGTCTTTATTACCTATAAGTTTATGGGGAAAGAATGGGAAACCCAACAACTAAACAAGCTGGTAGCAAAACAGAAAGCACGCATTGAAAAATTAATTAAATCACTTCCTAGCGATGAGGCTTTAATTGAAAAAGCCCAAGCGTCTGTTGCTATTAATTCTGAAAAGAAAAAGCAAGAATTGACCATTATTGTAGCTGCAAGCGACAATGATGCGATAGGCAAACACAACAAATTAATATGGCATATAAGCGACGATTTAAAACGATTTAAAAGTTTTACAAACGGACATCATATAATAATGGGAAGAAAAACTTTTGAAAGTTTCCCGAAGCCATTACCAAACAGAACTCACGTAGTAATTACTAGGAATTTAAATTACCAAGTTCCTGAAGGTGTTATTTTGGTGAACTCCTTAGAAGATGCTATTAAGGCTTGTTCGCAGGATTCGCAACCGTTTATAATTGGCGGTGGTGAAATTTACAAACAAGCCATATTAATTGCAGATAAAATTGAAATTACCCGTGTACATGAATCTTTTGAAGCCGACACCTTCTTCCCTAAAATTGATCCTGCTGTTTGGAAAGAAACAGCCAATGTTTTTCATGAAAAAAGCGACAAAAACGACTATAGTTATTCGTTTTTAACCTATGAAAGAAGATAAATGATTCGCTATTTATAGCGTACTAAATTAAGTATTTATCCTCCTTGTAATTTATCGGCGCCATCTAACAGCCCTACTAATTCTTGAGGTTTATGTATTAACACAGGAATATGCTGTGGGCAAATATAAAATTCACTCTTCTGGTAATAAAATTTTGTAACTGGTGTTTCATCGGATGATTTTTCGCAAACCAAACACTTATTGTCATTGCTCATAATTCATTATATTTTATTAGGGATAAATTTATCTTTAACATTTATAATAAAAACTAACGAATATCATATTTTTAAAATTTATTATTAGCTTATAGTAAGATATATAGAACAATCTATTTAATAGATATAGCCATAACAAATTGGTTTTTTTACACAAAACACAATAAAAACAACACAGGAACAACAACACCTGCAACAGCCAATTTCCATCCGCGCTTTTTAAAGGTATATTTTCCATGAGTAATCATAAGCATTCCTGTTATTGCGATTACTATAAGTGATATCCCAAAAATATCTGAATAATAAATCCACCAATTGGAGGTGTTTTTATGCAAAGTCATGGTCTGACTAATTAGCGGTGTTTTTATAAATGAAATAACTTCACCCTTTCCTGTTTTCGCATCTATTGAAATCTCGGTATTTTCAAAAGACATACGTAATTCGCCTTTTCTGAACATATGACGTTTTAGTTTATCATCAACATTTAAAGAAGCGGCTAGTTTTTCAACATAAGCATCATCAATACTATGTTTGTTTTTTGGCAACGAAACTTCTATAGCTTTAGCTTCTATAACATATTTATCGGGATGCCACGATTCCCTATGGTTCATTAAAATACCCGAAAAGGCAAAAGATATAATTAAACCTACATATAAATAACCTAAATCGCGATGAATGGCTCTAAGTGTTTTTGCTTTCATTTTTAAAATTTATAATTTACAGATACCGTATAATTTCTTGGAGCAATAGGATTTACACTGTTATCGTCGTGAATATTATAGTTTAATACGTTTGTTATGTTTGCTAATTTGGCACTTACGCCTAATTTTGGGTTAAATTGATATCTTACAGTAGCATCTAATTGAAAATAATCTGAAAGTGGGATAAGTTGTCTTCCACTATTTGGCGATGTTATTAAGAACGACCTACCTGCAAAGCGTTCACCAAAATAAGTACTTAGTATTCCAAGATTTAATCCTTTTAATGAACCCGTTTCAATATCATAGTTAGCACTAAAATTGGCCGTATGTTTAGGATTATATCTTAATAAACTTCCAACAACATAAGTATTAGATTTTGTATACGTCATTTCGTTAAAACTATACCCCGCCATTAAACGCAATCCTGTTACCGGATATGCTGTAAAATCTATTTCTACACCTATACTTTCGGTAGCTCCTGCCATTTCTTTTATATTGCTATCGGTATTCCCATTGGCAAAAGAGGTTTGTGCTAAATTGCTGTTATTTATTATATACCCTGTAACATTGAGGAATAGCTTGCTGTTTAAAAACTCATTTTTTACGCCAACTTCAAACTGATCTATTAAAGAAGGTTCTAACGCCTTTCCACTAATATCGATGCCGGTATTCGTTTCAAAAGAATTAGCATAACTACCAAAAATAGACATATGCTCTGTTGGTTGAATGATGATTCCGAAACGCGGGGTAAATGCATCATCGTATAAATTAGTAACTGCTGTAGTTTGACTCGAATACGTATAAACATCACTCTTTGTATCTTGATACGTGTATCGAACTCCAGCCAACAATTTTAAATAGTTGTTTATTTCGATTAAATCCTGAATATAAATTCCGAATCTAGAAACGGGCGTTGTTGTTAATCGGTCTTTATTTAGAACAGGAATATCATTGCTGAAATTATCATAATCCGGATTAAAAATATTGATTTCATCATAATAAGCCTGCCCATTGTTATTCGCTGCAGTTAAAGCAAAATATCGGGTGTCTTTTGTTGAATAATTTTCTACATCGGCACCTATTAATAATTGATGCTTTAACGCTCCTGTATTAAACAACCCTTTTAAATCTAATTGATTTAAAATATAATTGTCGTTATAGTCTCTTTTTTGAAGATTTCGTTGCCATGTACCATCTTCCTGTACGGTTGAACCACCACTATTTGGTCTTGCATTAGTAAACAAATCGGTATTATAATGGCGAAAGGAATTGATAAAGGTTAATGCCCAATCGTCTGAAATTTGATGATTTAACGTGGTTGTAGCCGATAGTTGTTCGGCATCATAATAGCCCCATTTAACACCAACAAATTGATTTCTTGGCATATCAACAATTTGATAATTAATAATTCCCGCACCAAAATCTGGTGTTCTATGGTCGTTGGTATAATCAGCTTCAACAAGTAAGCTTGTTTTATCACTTAATTTAAAAAGTAAGGACGGATTAAAATAAAATGTTTCTGAAGACACATACCTTCTAAAACTATCGGCTGAAGTGTACGATCCATTTAATCGAAAGGCTGTGGTTTTAGACTCATTTACCGCTCCATAAACATCGAACGTGGGTTTTATCAGATTAAAACTTCCCAAAGTAACATCAATTTCACCCCCAAAATCAAAACGAGGTTTTTTTGTTATTAAATTTAAAATTCCGCCAGCTTCAACGTTTCCAAATAAAATGGCTGCACTTCCTTTTAGAATTTCAACGCTTTCAAGTCCGCTAGTTTCAACAGTCATTCCATTAAAATACCGAACTCCGTTTTTAAAGGTATTATTACTCCCCAAGCTATAACCTCTCGAAGCAATTTCTTCTTGATAACCACCGGTAGTACCCATAACATAAACACCATTGGCATTTTTTAAAATATCGCCTAACGACTGAACCATTTGATTTTCGAGCGTTAAGTTTGAAATTACAGCCACACTTTGTGGTAAATCTAAAGGCTTAATACCAGATTTAGCGGCGTTAGGCGTTTTATTAAAAATACTGCCAGAGATAAACACTTCTTGCAACTCATTATCGGCTTCCTGCAAGTAAATAATTGGAAGTTCCAGGATGGTTTGTTTTTTTACTTCGAATTTTACAAAATCTGTTTTATAGCCAATGTGCGATATAATAAGCTTATAAAACCCCGGAACTAAATCTGAAATTTTAAAGTTTCCATTAGCATCACTGATATCATATTTCTTTGAATTATCTACCATTACAGTAACACCTTCAATAGGTTGTTTTGATATGGTCATGACTTTTCCTTGAATACTTTTTGTTTCTTGAGCGCTTAATTGGCTACAGAATAATAAGACGAATAATATAAATTGAATTGATTTTTTCATTGTTATTTAGATTGATTTTAAATTGCGAGCAAATCTATATAACAAAAATAATATTCACAATTTTTATTTAGATTAATTAAAAATAATATTTTATTGTACTGATTTATAGTGTTTTATTTTTATAAAACAACCAAAATATCTTTGGAAATCATATTTTAATTGACTTGAGAATATGGGTTTTGACTTAAATTATTTGTGAAATCCTTAAAAAAAATGCTAGGTAGCAGCTATTTGATTAATTTTGTCGCATGGTAAAAGAATTACAACTTCGGGTTACACTCAAAGAAGAAGAGTACGACAATATTTTAATAACAAAGTCGGCGCAGGCTTTAGATATCGATAAAGAAGATATCACAGGTGTAAAAGTGCTTCGTAAATCTATTGATGCGCGCAAACCAAAAATTATTATTAATTATAAAGTCGCTGTATACATTAGAGAAGTTTTACCAAAAACATCAGACTATAAATTTGATTATAAAGATGTTTCAAAAGCGAAACCTGTGCACATCATTGGGTTTGGACCTGCCGGCATGTACGCCGCTTTGCGTTGTATCGAACTAGGATTTAAACCCATTGTTTTAGAACGTGGCAAAAATGTAAAGGATCGTCGACGCGATTTAAAAGCCATCAACCAGGATCATTTTGTGAATGAAGATTCTAATTACTGTTTTGGTGAAGGTGGTGCAGGAACTTACAGCGATGGAAAACTTTACACACGAAGTTTAAAACGTGGTGATGTTCGCAGAATTTTCGAAAATTTAGTGTTTCATGGCGCTACCGATCAGATTTTAGTTGATGCGCATCCTCATATTGGTACTAATAAACTCCCAAAAGTAGTTCAGAACATTCGTGAAACCATTTTAAAACACGGAGGCGAAATTTATTTTGAAACCCGGGTAACCGATTTTACCATAAAAAACAACAAAATACAAGCCATTCAATTGCAAAATGGTGAAGAAATGACTGCTAACAGAGTTATTTTGGCAACAGGACATTCGGCTCGTGATATTTTCTATTTACTCCATAAAAAAGAAATCGCTTTAGAAGCTAAATCGTTTGCTATGGGGGTTCGTGTGGAACATCCGCAACATATTATAGACTCCATCCAATACCATTGTAGTGGTCCGCGACATGAGTTACTTCCAGCGGCTTCGTATAGTTTGGTACAGCAAGTTAACGAACGAGGTGTGTATTCTTTTTGTATGTGCCCTGGCGGTTTTATTGTACCTGCCGCCACGGCTAATGGTGAAGTGGTTGTGAATGGGATGTCGCCATCTAAGCGAAACAACTTATATGCCAATTCTGGTATTGTGGTTGAAATTGACGTAAACCGTGACTTACCAAAATACGAACAGTTTGGTCCATTAAAAGGATTAGAATATCAAAAAAATCTAGAGCGTATGGCGTTTACCGCAGGCGGACGCAGTCAAGTAGCGCCAGCACAACGCTTAACGGATTTTGTTGAAGGGCGCTTATCTGTAGATTTAAACCCTAGCTCCTATCAACCCGGATTAAATTCGGCGCCATTGCATTCATTATTACCAAAGTTTTTAGGAAGCAGACTTAGAAAAGGTTTTTCTGCCTTCGGACAAAAAATGAAAGGATACTACACACATGAGGCCAATGTAGTTGGTGTGGAATCTAGAACCTCATCTCCCGTTTGCATTCCAAGAAACGACGATTTAGAACATCCTCAAATAAAAGGCTTATACCCTTGTGGCGAAGGTGGTGGATATGCTGGAGGCATTGTTTCTGCCGCTATGGATGGCGAACGATGTGCCGAAGCTGCCATAAAAGGGCTGTAAATTTAAAGCTTAGGAGTTTTAGCCAAAACATCATTTACTATGACAAAACCTGCGATTTGGCTCGCGTTAGGGATTGAAGCGGCATCCTTTTTGCCTTTTTAAACTTACCAATTACTAGGAGGAACGACGACGTAATTTATACGGATTAAGAAACTGCCACAGAAAATTAGCATTTACTTGGTTATGGTGCAAAAAGATATAGCGTAAAGCCCGACCTTTATACTGAACTTTTTTCAGGATAAAGGTAACGCCCTTACAAAAAACAGTTCGTTCATTTTTTTATCAACTTTTGAAAAGTCTAAAAACACTTTGATTAACCCACTTTAAAAGATTTATTCCTATTTTTGCACAACAAAAATTTTAACCAACTATGAACGCATACATATTTCCAGGACAAGGGGCACAATTTACAGGAATGGGCTTAGACCTTTACGAAAATTCACCTTTGGCTCAAGAGTTATTCGAAAAAGCAAACGCTATTTTAGGTTTCCATATTACAGACATTATGTTTGAAGGATCTGCTGAGGCCTTAAAAGAAACCAAAGTAACGCAACCAGCTATATTTTTACATTCGGTAATTTTAGCAAAAACTTTAGGAGACAGCTTTAAACCAGATATGGTTGCTGGACATTCCCTTGGCGAATTTTCGGCATTGGTTGCTAATGGCGCTTTAACTTTTGAAGATGGATTAAAACTGGTATCTCAGCGCGCTTTAGCAATGCAAAAAGCGTGTGAATTACAACCAAGCACAATGGCTGCTGTTTTAGGATTAGATGACGCTATTGTTGAAAAAGTATGCGCCGAAACTGAAGGTGTTGTGGTTGCTGCAAATTATAATTGCCCAGGTCAGTTAGTGATTTCTGGCGATGTTGATGCCATTAATAGAGCTTGTGAAGCTATGAAAGCTGCGGGTGCTAAACGCGCTTTAGTATTACCGGTTGGTGGGGCATTTCATTCACCTTTAATGGAACCTGCTCGTGAAGTATTAGCAGCAGCTATAGAAAATACCACATTTAGCAAACCAAATTGCCCAATATATCAAAATGTTACGGCGAGTGCGGTTATTAGCGAATGTGACATTAAAAATAATTTGATTCTACAATTAACAGCTCCTGTACGTTGGACACAATCTGTACAACAAATGATAAAAGATGGGGCAACATTATTTACTGAAGTTGGCCCTGGTAACGTACTACAAGGGTTGGTGAAAAAGATTGACAGAGAAGCGCAAACAGCTTCGGCAACTTTATAATTTTTAAATGAAAGTAACCAAACGTTCGTTATTTATTTTAGTGGTAATTGTTGCTACTATTGCTGTCGATCAAATTTCAAAAGCACTTGTTAGGACTCATATTCAACCTCGAACAGAATTTAATCTAGGCGAGCGAATTTCGTTAATTGGCGACAACTTCATTATGATGAATGTTGAAAACGCTGGTGCCTTTTTAGGAATGGGAAGTGATTTGAATCCGACATTACGAATCATTCTATTACTTATTTTACCAATACTGGTTTTAGGATTTGTTCTACGCTACATTTTAAAAGAAAAATCTTTGGACAACTGGTCGCTTTTTGCATTTGCCAGTATTATAGGTGGTGGTATTGCTAATGTATACGACCGTATTGTTTATGGTTCTGTTACCGATTTTTTCTTTATTGATTTAGGTGGCGTATTTAGAACAGGCATTTTTAACATGGCAGATCTTTCTGTTACGACTGGCATGATTATCCTTCTACTAGTCAGTTTTAAAAAGAAGAAGGAAAATGACAATTTAGAAAAGACAGTTTAAAAAATCTATTTAAACTTCATTTCATAAAAAATAAAAAGGTTGCTAAATAAAATTAGCAACCTTTTTATATCAAAATAAGTTAGTTTTTTGCTCTTACTTTTTGTTCCCAGTTCCATGCAGAGCGCATGGCATCATCTAATGTTAGCTTTGTTTTCCAACCTAATTCTTCATTAGCCTTCTTAGTATCGGCATAAGCAGAAATTATATCGCCTTCTCGTCTTCCAACAATCTTATAATTTAACTTTTTACCAGAGACTTTTTCAAAAGATTTCACTACTTCTAACACAGAACTTCCTGTACCCGTTCCCAAATTAAAGGTTTCGTAATTGGCTTTATTTTTATTTTTTAATAAACGTTCCAACGCTACAACGTGGGCTTTAGCTAAATCGACTACATGAATATAATCGCGAATGCAGGTTCCATCAGGGGTAGGATAATCATCACCAAAAACGGATAATTGCTCACGTAACCCAATAGCGGTTTGTGTAATAAAAGGCACTAAATTTTGTGGCACTCCTATTGGTAACTCACCAATATTAACAGACTCGTGTGCTCCTACTGGATTAAAATAACGCAACGCAATAGCTTTAAGTGTTGGTGTTACTTTACAGGTATCACTTATTATTTCTTCACCTATTTGCTTAGTGTTTCCATAAGGAGATTCAGCTTGTTTAACAGGTGCGTTTTCTGTAATTGGCAATTCATCTGCTTGTCCGTAAACGGTACATGATGAACTAAAGATAAATGCTGCAGAAGGCAGTTTTTTTAATTCCTTCAATATATAGACCAAGGTGCTAATATTATTTTCATAATACAGCAACGGTTCTTTTACACTCTCTCCAACAGCTTTACTTGCCGCAAAATGTATCACACCTTTTATGTCGTTATGCTTTTTAAAAAACGCTTCAACACCTGCTTTCTCTTTCAAATCGAGTTTTTCAAAAAATGGCTTTTTACCTGTAATTGCGGTAATGCCTTCTAATACATCGATTGAAGAATTTGATAAATCGTCTATAATAACAACTTCGTAGCCTTCGTTTTGTAATTCTACAACGGTGTGTGACCCTATAAATCCTAAGCCACCTGTAACTAATATTTTATCCATTTACAAATTTTATAATTGTTGATGTAATAAATTCAATTTGATCGTCATCCAATTCGGTATGCATTGGCAACGAAATAACATCTTTCACTAATTGATTGGTAACCGTAAAATCTTCTTCTTTATATCTTTCATCTAAATATGCTTTTTGCAAATGAAGCGGAATTGGGTAATAAACACCACACGGAATATTGTTTTCGTTTAAATGCTTAACCAAAGCATCGCGTTCTACCCCTTTAACTCTTAAAGTATATTGATGAAACACGTGGCAATCGCAAGACTCACAAATAGTTTCACAAGCATTTGATAATTTAGGCGTCACTATATTTTTATTGCCTTCAAACGCTTTGTTATATTTTATGGCTGCTTCTCTTCTCTTCTTATTGTAAGTATCTAAATGTGGAAGTTTAGCATCTAAAACTGCAGCCTGAATACTATCCAATCTTGAATTCACACCTACCACATCATGATGATAACGCTCGTACATACCGTGGTTTACAATACCTCTAATGGTATGAGCTAAATCATCATCATTTGTAAAAATCGCACCACCATCGCCATAACATCCTAAGTTTTTAGAAGGAAAAAAAGATGTTGATGCTACATGACCCATCGTTCCTGCTTGTGCCTTTTTACCATTTTTAAAGGTATAAGTAGCTCCAATAGCTTGCGCATTGTCTTCTATTACAAATAAATTATGAGCTTCGGCAATTTCCAAAATTGCTTCCATATTAGCGCATTGCCCAAATAAATGTACCGGAACAATGGCTTTTGTTTTTGGTGTAATGGCCTTTTTTATGGCTTCAATATTAATATTAAAATCATCTTCATTAACATCAACTAAAACTGGTGTTAACTGTAATAACGCTATAACCTCTACGGTTGCCGCAAAAGTAAAATCGGCAGTTATGACTTCGTCGCCAGGTTTTAATCCTAAACCCATCATAGCAATTTGCAAGGCATCGGTACCATTGGCACAAGGTATCACATGCTTTACACCTAAATACTGCTCTAAATTTTTTTGAAATTGATGAACTTTCGGTCCGTTTATAAATGCGGTTGTTTCTAAAACTTCTTGAATTGAAGTATTAACTACTTCTTTAATGTCTTCGTACTGACCTTTAAGGTCGACCATTTGAATTTTTTTCATGTAAAAAAATGTAACGCTATAAAATAAAGAAACGCTTAATTTACGTACCTCTATACTATAATTTATAAGTCACGAAATTACGAAATTAGTACGCGGTAACCAATGAAATTATTTTAAAGAAATGTATTTTAGCGTTAAAATAATTAAGAATTGAGTTTTATTTATAACATTGGTATTCATCTCACACATTTTGGTTTAAAATGTGCGTCCGTTTTTAACCAAAAAATCAAAAAAGGGGTTGTGGGTCGTGAAACCACATTTAATACGCTAAAAGAAAATCTCAAACCAAATAACAAAACACTTTGGTTTCATTGTGCCTCATTAGGTGAGTACGAGCAAGGGCTTCCTGTTTTTAAAGTATTAAGAGATCATTATAAAAACCATAAAGTCGTATTAAGTTTCTTTTCTCCTTCTGGCTATGAGATACGGAAAAATTCTCCAATTGCAGATGTGGTTGTTTACCTTCCTTTAGACTCGAAAAAAAATGCCAAACGGTTTTTAGATTATGTAAATCCGGAGTTAACTGTTTTTGTTAAATATGACATTTGGCCCAATTTTTTAAAGGAATTAAAACACAGAAAATTACAGGCTATTTTAATTTCGGCAGCATTTAGAGAAAATCAGTCGTTTTTTAAATTTTATGGAAAACCATTGCGCGAAGCATTATTTGCTTTTGATTATATTTTCACCCAAAATGAAGCATCAAAAAAGCTGCTCGAATCAATTAATTACACCAATGTTACTGTTTCTGGCGACACACGTTTTGATAGAGTATTCAGCCAATTAAATATTGATAATTCTTTAGATTTTATACAAAAATTTAAACAGGATAAATTATGTATAGTTGCAGGCAGTTCATGGCCCGAAGATGAAATTCTATTTGTAAATTATATTAATTCTGAAGTTTCAAAAGATTTGAAATTCATTATTGCCCCACATAATATTAAAGCTTCTCAAATTAAACATATTCAGGATAAACTTTCGGTTGAAAGTGTTTTGTTTTCTGAAAAAGACAACAAACAATTAGAAAACGCCAAGGTGTTTATTGTTGACACTATAGGTATACTTTCCAAAATCTATAGCTATGCCGATATTGCGTACGTTGGAGGTGCGATGGGAACCACTGGCTTACACAACACTTTAGAACCAGCTGTTTTTGGTGTACCTATTATAATTGGAACTAACCACTCCAAATTTCCTGAAGCCCAAGAAATGATTGACAACGGAGGCATGTTTGCAGTTTCAAATCAAATGGCTTTTAACGACATCTTAAACGCATTAATTTTCGATTCAGAAAAACGCTTGTCTTCTGGTAAAACTAATTCCGATTATATTAAAAACAACACCGGGGCTGTTACAAAAATCACCACTTATTTAAAACTTTAGTGTTTCAATTAAAAAACAAAAAACCCGAATTTAACTAATAAATTCGGGTAGTTTATTGTTTTAAAAGTTCCTAAACATGTATTAATGAATAGGGCTTTGCGTACATGGGCAATTGCTAATACCTTGTAGAAAATCGATTCCTATAGTTACTACATGGGTTCCAGAATTATACCCCGCCAATTGGTTCGTGGTTATTTGATACGCATATCCAAAATAAAAATTATTCTTTTTAAACCCAGCCATCGGACCTACGTTTAACGGTTTTAAAAACTGATCGTTTAAATAGCGGTATGATATCCCAGCCCAATAGTAATCTTCATTTTTATTAAACTTTCTGTATTTAAAATTCACATCGGTACTTGATCGATTATCGCTGCTAAACATTTGATAATAAATGGATGGCTCATACTCTATTCTACTATGCTTCGGACCTTTAAAGGTATATCCAGAATATATCTGATAGTTTAAAAGCGTACTAGGTTCTGACACTCTAATATCATCATCAACCTTTTTCTCAAGAATATTATTCGCATTAAAACTTGCAAAAAAGCCTTTGAATCGATACAACGCACCTACATCAAAATTGTAATTAGTACTTGCTCTATTATCGGTAACAAAAGGATCGATAAAAGTTTGCTCGTAGGTAGTATTAAAATTATTTATATCGATTTTGAAATGATTCATATTAAACGAAATTCCAAAGGATAGATATTGCTTTGAATAATAATCTAAAATTAGATGGTGCGCAAAAGAAACTTTAGCTCCCGTTTGAATGGTGTTACCATTTTTATCATTATAAAGTGACAATCCAACACCAGAACGACTGGCAATTCTAAAATCGGCATAAAGCGATTGGTTATCTGGTGCATCTTTAATGCCCACCCACTGCGTTAGTCCGTTTGCTCTAATTTTTAAATTATCGCCAATACCAGCATAGGTTGGAGAAACCACAAAATTATTGTCGGCCAGATACTGAGTAAAAACAGGCAAATTAAGTTCTTGACCATAGCTGTTTGCCATGATTACAAGAAGTATATATATGAGAGATTTTTGCATATTATTTTTATTATTTAGTGATTAAATCCACTAATTATCATTTATCTGTATAATGTAAAATGTCCAACAAAATCACGATCGTACTTTTTATCGTTTAGCTTAATAACGTACCAATAATCACCCGATGGCAGTTCTTTTCCTTGGTATTTTCCATCCCATTTTTGTCCTGCTCTTAACGTGCTTACTTTACGCCCATAGCGATCAAATATATTTATAGCTATGTCTTTATATTGCCATGCGCATCCAGGTCCCCAAGTATCTATAACACCGTCGCTATTTGGTGTGAAATAATTAGGAATACATAAATCAATAAATTCAAAGTATTGGGTAGCAGAGGCAAAACAACCAAATTGGTCTGTTACTGTTACTGTGTAATCACCCGATTTATAGATTATGAATGTATTAGTACTACCGTACGATTCGCCGTTTAAGCTGTATTCGTAATCGCCAGCACCACCTGAAGTAGCTGTTACTATTTGATTCAGTTCACCAGTATCTATCGCCAAGGCTAATGCATCATATTGTTCAATATCGAAGGTTGCAGTTCTTTGAATACAACCGTTGGTATGTCTAACATCAATATAATGACCTATTCCAGACGGCACATTTACAAACACATTACTTGTTTGGTATGCACCACCATTTAATGAATAATCTAAATCGGAAGTATTCGTAATACTTGCATCTACAGTAACTGTTACCGTATTGGTTGAAATATTATTAGTACATCCATATGCTACTGAAGCTTCAGGATTAATAGTTACAGATTCTGGGAATGTAATATTCCATTCAGATTCACAACCAAAATTATCTCGAACATAAACTACATGGTCGCCTCCTCTCAAACCAGTAAAATCAAATTGAGTTTGAGTTAAAGTTCCTGTTGTGTAAACCCCGTTATAATCATCTAAACTCACGCTATATGGTGCTGTACCTCCAGAAAGATCAATACTAAACTCCCCATCCATATCTCCAGAACAAACTTCAGGAATTAATGATCCTGGAACTATGCTCAGCATTAATGGACTTGGCTCTGTAATTGTAAAATTGATTAAAACAAAACAACCTAATTCGTCTTGAGCTATCACGTCGTACGTTCCAGCCGCCAGATTATTAAATGTATTTGAGTCAAAGAATTGATTCAATTGTGGTGAAATAGCATATTTAATTTGCCCTGTTCCACCAGACGCATTGACTACAAGCGTACCATTATTTGCTCCATTACAAGTTACATTACTAGTTGTGTATGGCGCTATTAATGGAGACGCAGGTTCGGTAATACTTACAAGCGCAGACGTTGTATTACAATCGCCGCTATCTACTCGCACTTGGTAATCTCCAGCATAAAGCTGTGTAAATCTACCTGGACTAGATTGTACTGCGGGAATTGTATTTCCTGCAGCATCTTGTAAAGTGTAAACGTAATTTCCTAAACCACCTTGAGCCGTTGCTACAATAACACCAGTGTTATCGCCAGCGCAATTAATAAAGGCATTGGCTACATCTAAATTCACCACCAATGTTGGTAATGGATCAATCTTGATTTGATTCGTAGCATTCGCAACACAACCGTTAGCATCTCTTACATAATAAACATATGTTCCTGGTGCCACAGTAATTGTTGTTGATGACACGAATGAACCTAACGGACCTGCAGTGAAATTAGCGTCATCACTATATGTGTATGGCCCTGTTCCGCCTGATGCACTTAAGGTAAGCGTTGTACCCGTTGTACATGTTTGCGATGTTGTTTTTACTAATTCCGCCTGTATTACAGTAGGTTGTTGTATCACAATATTCGCAGAAGTAAAGGAACAATTATATCCATCAGTGATTACCACATTGTATGTTCCGGCTCCTAAACCACTAAATACTGGGGAGGCTTGAGGACCTGAGGCACTTACTGTTGGTGAAACCGTGTTAAGTGTATAAGAATAATTGCTTCCTTGTCCACCTGTTACAGCACTCACTGTAATTGATGCATTGGTATCTCCAAAACAAGTCAATAAGGTTGTACTTGGGGTAACTGTAGCATTAATTGGTGCTGGAATAACAAGCGTTACATTTGCTGAAACTATACATCCACCAGCATCTCTTACATTTACGGTGTAATTTCCAGCTGATAAGTTTGTAAATGTTCCATTAGCAGAATACGCCACTGTAGATGCACCTGTTAATTCATATTCATAAGTTCCCCAACCACCAGTAGCAGTTGCTGTAATAGTACCTTTATCGTTGGTACAGGTTACATTGGAAGTTTCAGAAGCTGAAAGTGTTAAGGCTGAAGCTGGCGATGCAATCGTAACCATATTCGATACCGTAGTACAATAAGGACTCGCAGTTTCTGTAACGGTTACAGTATAATTACCTGCGGGCAATCCTGTAATTACTTGCGGATTTGTTGACGTATTTGCACTAACCACACCTCCAACTGAAGCACCTGAATTATCAAATACTTCATAATTATAGGCTCCGGAATAACCAGTTACATTTATTTCTAACGCACCATTATTATCACCAAAACAAGTAACCGGCACCGTTGCTGTTGCCACCACATCGATCGTATCGAACGGTGCAACTGTAAACGCAGAGGTTGCAATTGTACATCCTGTGGTTAAATCGTTTACTTGGAAATAGTAATCTCCAGGCAGTGTTATGCTAAATGTATTAGAAGCCTGAGCTGCTCCGCTTGGTAACATTTGATAACTAAAATTACCTGATCCACCTGATACATTTATAGCAACTGATCCCGTGTTGTTACAATCTATAGGTGTAGCCATCGCTACTGTAGCTGCCGTTAATGTCGGAAGCGGTGCTATAACAACAGTGTTTGAATTTAAACAACCATTAGCATCTTTAACATATACGGTTATAGTTTGAGAAACTCCTGTATCAATAACATCAAATGTATTGGTAGTTAAATAATTAATACCATCTATACTATACACATAAGGCGCCGTACCACCCGCTTCAGTTATGGTAACTGTCGAGGTATTTACTGAATTATCAGGTGCACATCCAAAATCTGTAGCGGTTCCAGAAACTGTTAATAATGTTGGTTCTCCAACAATTACATTTGCTGTAGCTGAACAGCCTCTTCCAGAATTTACCTGAACAGTATAAGTTCCCGCAACCAATCCTGAGAATATATTAGAATTTTGTGCTGGCACTGTACTTGGGCCTGCTGTAATCTCATAAGTATAAACTGGATTATCATTACTTGCAGGTAAATTTACCGTGATGATACCATCATTACCGCCATTACAGCTTACATCATCAACCGAAGTTGTGAAAATTACCGGAGTAGCCGCTATTAATGTAATGCTTACATCTTTTGTACAAGACGTAACGGCATCGGTAATGGTGATGGTATACGTTCCTGATGGCACACCAGAGAATACATTACCAGATAACGACCCAACACTCGGACTAATAGCATAACTATAGCTACCAGATCCTCCTGATTGTGATACTGTAATTACGCCGTCGTTATCAGCACATGTTGGTAAAGCCGTAATTGTTGGTGTAAAATCTAAATGCGCATATATCGTTACAGAAGTTGGACTGATGGCCTCACAACCATTTGCGTCTTTTACTGTTACGAAATAATTACCAGGTGTTAAGCCAGTGAATGTTCCGCTTGATTGGAAACCACTTCCTACAGAATAAGTTAAAGGAGCAACACCTGAACTACCTGTGATAGTAAATGTATAAGGATCTCCAGCCAAATTACATTGGTTTGAAGCCATAGCTGGAACCGTAACTGATGGTAACGGATCTAATATAACCGTAACGGTATTCATTTCAGTACATCCATTTGCATCTCTTACATAGACATCCCAAACTAAGTCTGCTCCCGAATTGGTATCTACGGTTACCACATTACTGGTTCCATAAACTGCTGGGGCTCCTGCTCCAGATACTACTGCTGCATAAGTATAACTCACTGTGCCTCCTGATGCTGTCACGGTTATCTGTGATTCATCATTGCTACAATATACATGCGTTGTAGTCGCAGTAAACGCTAACGCACTTGCTGGCTCGGTGATGGTAATTGTTTCTGTAGCTGTACAGCCTGTGATATCGTCTGTAACTTCAACAGTATATGTGTCGGCAATTAAATCTGTTAAATCTATCGTGTTTCCTGATGGAACCATAGTACCTGTTCCAGTAAGTAGTACTGCTGTATAAGTACCTGCATAATCGCTTACCGTAAATTCTATCGCACCCGTATTTTGGCCAAAGCAATAAACATCATTTAATTTTAATCCTGCTATGGTAATATTCGTTACCGGTACAACTGTATAGGATTCCTGATACGTACATCCATTGGCATCGGTTACTTCAAACATATAGGTGTCTGGTGCTAAGCCTGTAAATACTCCACTACTTGCGCCAGTTGCATTTCCTGTAGCACTTGCTGGCGATAATATCGCATAACTTAACGGTCCATCGCCATTGGTAGTAGTTAGCGTAACATCCGTTGTTGTTGCTATACAGGTGACTGCTGGTGATGAAAAATCTAAATCCGTTGGTGGATTTAAAGCCGGTACCACAACATCTATTGGTGCTGGAATAGGACATCCATTAGCATCTTTTATGTATGCCGTTACCGTTCCTGCTGTATAAGTAGAATATGTAT